>NZ_SDSD01000009.1 GCF_004798965.1 Onishia niordana | reverse complement strand
CCAACAGCTCGCCATTGACGAAGAAGGTCGGCGTCTTGCTGATCTGGTTGGCCTCGACGTCAGCCTTGTCCTGGTCGTAGACCGCCTGTGCCTCTGGTGAATTGAGCTGCTCTTCGGCTGCGGTTCTGTCCAGCCCGGCCTCGCTGGCGATCTCCATGATCGCTTCCTCATCGACACTGCCATGAGCCGCCCACTGGCTCTGGCGAGCCAGCAGCGCCTCCAGCACCGGTTGGAAGGCATCCTGACGCCTGGCGACCTCCAGCACGCGAATGGCGGTTTCGGATACGTCTCCATGGAAGGGGGTGTAGCGCACCACCAGCCGCACCTTCTCGGGGTACTCTTCCAGGATGCGTTTGGTCAGCGGGTAGAAGGCGCGGCAGGCCTCACAGGCCGGGTCGAAGAACTCCACGATCGTCACAGGTGCCTCTTCCGGCCCCAGGACCGGCGAGTGTGCACGCACCAGCGAATTCTCGGCCTGTGCCCCCTCTCGGCTGGCCGTCTCGGCGCCCATGCCCAACAGCGAGGGCCTCGACACGATCACAATGATGGCCGTCAGCATCAACGCTCCGACCAGGATAAAAGTCGCTTTTTTGTACATTCTTTCTCTCAATTTCAAAGAGTTGGGTTTAAAGCAAGCTCAGGATGCTGCTGAGTGGAGCTCAGCCGCTGATGGGTGCCTGAGCAAGCAAATATGGCGTGTTACTCATGCCCAAAAAGGTTGGCATCCTGATGAGCGTGATCAATATGCTCAAATTCCAAACTGGAGTGGCCAATGCCAAAGCGCGCTTTCAGCTGAGCTTTGATATTTACCTTGATCGCCTCGAGCTGGCGCCATCCGGCTTCCGTGATAACCACGTGGCAGTCAAGCGCGGCGGTGTTCTCCTGCATTTGCCATAGGTGAACATGATGCACATCCTCAACCCCTTGGACGTCACGCAGGGCTTCAATGACTGATTGACCATCGATATCGGGTGGCGAGCCCAACATCAGTGTCCGGACAGGGCCGCCTATCTCAGTAAAGGCGAGATAAAGAATATAGAGCGCAATGCCGATCGTAATCGCGGGGTCTACCCAGCGCATGTCATACAGCAGAATCAGTGAGCCCCCGATGATCACGGCGATGGACGCAAAGGCATCCGACAGGTTGTGCAGGAAGAGGGCGCGGATATTGACGCTATGTTTTTGCATCGACCAGGTGAGCAAGGCCGTTAGCGCATCGACAAGAAGAGCGACAATACCGATGATTACGACTATCCAGCCCTTAATCTCTGGCGGGTCGATCATGCGCATGGCGCCTTCATAAATTAGATAAATGCCAACGATAATGAGGGTGGTGTAGTTGATCAGCGCTGCGACAACCTCGATTCGGCCATAGCCAAACGTCATCTGTGAGTCGGGCGGTCGTCTCGCGATCTTGCGGGCAGCAAACGCAATGACAAGCGCAGCCATGTCGGAAAAATTATGCAGCGCATCCGCGATCAGCGAGAGGCTTCCCGCCAGGATACCCCCAACGATCTGGGCAATGGTTAATATCCCGTTGGCCCAGATGGCGATGCTCACCCGACGATCACCAGAGGTGGGATCAATGTGGGGATGATCGTGATGATGTCCCATGCGTTATCCTTGTGGTGTCACGTGATGACCCAGCAATATAAAACCTATAGCGACTCAAGCTTCAAGCCCGAACTCTGTTGAAGAGTGAGCTGGGATTAGGCGTGTGGAACTTTGCATAGTGGGCGCTGCACCAAATTGGCTACCATGTTCCATGCCCCCAGAAGGAGCCCATTGTGATACCCAAGCCTTACTCGCACGCCTGGCTGATGAGCTTGGCTTTACTGCTGATGGTGGTAACGTCAGTCCTCGCCGAGCCACAGCTGCCTGACTTCACGGAACTAATCGACGCATGCGCGTGGCCATGCGCTTCCGGGAGCCCCCCCCTGGAGCCTGTGCTCGACCGCCGCCGAATCGACCGGCCCATGAGCGCGTATCTCGCCAATGCCGGACATGACCAGCCCCTGCACGATAAGCAGCAGGAGGGTCAGGTGACCGAGGCGATGACACAGGCGGTTGAGGAGCATACGGGCAGACCAGTTCGGGGGCGAAGACCGATAGTGAGGCGCGATCTGGCCGAGTCCCCTGGGGCATTGGCACGATAGCGTCTTTGAGCTTAATCCCCCCCCAGAGGGATAGGAATACCAACAAAGAGCTGCGCATGACATCGCATACCCACCAGTCGCATCCCGACATCATCAAGCGTTTGAGTCGCGCCCGGGGACATCTGCAGAGCGTGGCCCAGATGATCAAGGACGGGCGGCCTTGCCTGGACATCGCCCAGCAGCTGCATGCAGTGGAGAAGGCGATCCAGCAGGCCAAGCGAACCCTCGTGCACGACCATATCGACCACTGCCTGGAAGCAGCGATCGGCCCCCACGACAGGGGCCGGAATCAAGACCAGCGCGCACAACTTGAAGACTTCAAGGCGATCGTTCGCTACCTGTAACCGATAACCGACAGCCACGCCTCGAGGAGGACCCGTGCTCCACGTGCTGAGTCACCGTCGTTACCGCCATTTATTCATGGCCCAGGTCACCGCCCTCGTCGGCACCGGGCTGACAACTGTCGCCCTGGCGCTGCTGGCCCATGACCTGGCGGCCGGGAAAGCGGGGATCGTGTTAGGCACGGCCCTGGCGATCAAGATGGTGGCCTATGTGGGCATCGCGCCGCTGGTCGGGGCCTATGCCTCGCGTCTGCCGCGCCGCACTCTGCTGGTCAGCCTGGACCTGCTACGGACATCCGTGGTCTGCGCGCTGCCCTTCGTCACCGAGGTCTGGCAGATCTATGTGCTGATCTTCCTGCTCAATGCCGCCTCTGCTGGCTTCACCCCGGTCTTCCAGGCGACGCTCCCGGATCTCCTCGAGGACGAGGGACAGTACACCCGGGCATTATCGCTGTCGCGGCTCGCCTATGACCTCGAGAACCTGCTCAGCCCCATGGCGGCCGCGGCGCTGCTGATGGTGATGAGCTTCGATGTGCTGTTCCTGCTCAACGGCCTGGCCTTCTTGGTCTCGGCCGGTCTGGTGGTCTCGGTGGTGTTGCCGTCGCCCCAGGCGGCGGAGGACGAGGCACCGAGCGTGTGGCGTAAGGTCTCTCACGGCATGAGGATCTACCTGAAGACGCCTCGGCTGCGCGGGCTGCTGGGCCTGAACATGGTGGTGTCGGCCGCCGGCGCCATGCAGATCGTCAATACCGTGGTCTACGTCCGCTCTACCCTGGGACTGGGCGAGCAGGCGGTGGCCATGGCCTTCGCGGCGGTGGGGGGCGGTTCGATGCTGGTGGCCCTGCTGCTGCCGAAGGTGCTGGATCGCGTGCGCGAACGCCCGATCATGCTCGCGGGCGCCGCGCTGATGACGGTGAGCTTGTTCCTCGGCCTGTTCGCGCCCGGCTTCGCCGGCCTGATGGGGCTGTGGTTCCTGCTGGGCGCCGGCGCCTCGCTGGTCATGACGCCCACTGGGCGCCTGCTCAAGCAGTCGTGCCACTCCGAGGACCGTCCGGCGCTGTTCGCCGCCCAGTTCTCGCTGTCGCATGCCTGCTGGCTGGTGGCCTATCCGCTGGCCGGCTGGGTTGGGGCCGAGGTGGGGCTGATCGAGACCTTCGCCCTGCTGGGGGCGATTGCGCTGCTGTCGACGGCGCTCGCGACCCGTGTCTGGCCGGCACGGGACCCGCTGGTCCTCGAGCATGACCACGACCCGGTGGCGCATACCTATCTGCACTATCACGACGAGCACCACCAACATGAGCATGAGGGATGGGAGGGGCCGGAACCGCATCGCCATCCCCACCATCATTCGAGAGGCCGGCATCGGCACACCTTTGTGATCGACGGCCATCACACGAGATGGCCGTCGTGACATGACAAAGAGGCTCAAGGAACGTTTGCATGAGCATTCTGCCTGACAACGTCCTTCACTCACCGGAATACCGCATCCTGGGCACAAAGATGGAAGAGCATGACCTCCACTTTCAGGTTGAAGCTCCGGTCCCTGTGGCCTGCGAGGAGTGCCGCGTAGAGGGAGAGTTCGTCAGGTTTGGCAAGCGCGATGTGGCTTACCGAGACCTGCCCATCCACGGAAAGCGGGTCACCCTCTGGGTAGTCCGTCGCCGCCACACCTGCCGGGCGTGTGGAAGGACGTTCCGGCCAGCTCTACCGGAAATGGTAGACGATCACCGCATGACGCGGAGGCTTTACAGCCACGTCGAGAAGGAGGCCTTCAACCACCCCTACGCCTATGTAGCCGATACCACCGGCCTCGACGAGAAGACTGTTCGCGAGATCTTCAAGAAGAAGGCTGAGTTCCTGGCTGCCTGGCACCGCTTTGAGACACCTCACTGCCTGGGCATCGATGAGCTTTACCTGAACCGCCGCTACCGCTGCATCCTGACCAATCTGGAAGAGCGCACCCTGTTGGACCTGTTGCCCGGTCGTCAGCAGGACGCGGTGACGAAGCGGCTCATGAGCATGACCGAGCGCGACAAGGTCGAGATCGTCAGCATGGATATGTGGAAGCCCTACCTCCGTGCCGTCCAGGCGGTGCTGCCACAGGCCCGCATCGTGGTCGATAAGTTCCATGTGGTGCGTATGGCCAACGAGGCCTTGGAGAAGGTCCGCAAGGGGCTCAGGAAGGAGCTGACGGCCAACCAGCGACGGACGCTCAAGGGTGATAGGAAGATCCTGCTGAAGCGGGCTCACGATGTCTCAGACCGCGAACGGCTCATCATGGAGACCTGGACGGGGGGCCTTCCCTCAGCTGCTGGCGGCCTACGAGCACAAGGAACAGTTCTACCACATCTGGGACTGTGCCACCCGGCGAGATGCTGAGCAGGCACTAGCTGCCTGGATTGACGACATCCCGCAGGGGCAGAAGGAGGTCTGGAAGGATCTTGTCAGCGCCGTCAGCTCATGGCGTGAGGAGATGCTGACCTACTTCGAGACCGACATCCCGATCACCAACGCCTTCACGGAGTCGATCAACCGGCTGGCCAAGGACAAGAACCGCGATGGCCGGGGCTACTCATTCGAGGTGATGCAGGCGCGGATGCTCTACACCACCAAGCACAAGAAGAAGGCGCCACAGATAAAGGAATCCCCTTTCCTGGGCAAGGCCACCATGACCTACAGCATGGGTCTCCCCGAGCCCGAGAAGAACTACGGCGTCGATCTATCAACCTTCTGGGAGAGTTAATGGTCGAAGGAGCAGGAGGCTCCATCTACCACTTAATCCGGATACCCAGAATTCTTTGATGCTGTTCAGCCGCGCCAGCAGCAAGTTGCCATCCCCGCCTCCCCGCTGAGCTAAAGGAATACCGCAAAGAACTGGAGTATTTCAGGCAGGTTGAGCAGCTAGACCGTTTGGAGCACCAGAAAACCTTGGGTACCGCACCGCTTGGTGCAGTTGATGAAAAGCGGACAACCTTTATTGGCGTTGACAGCGCCCGCTCCTGCAGGCGCAGCGCCATGATCTGCCGGGCATAAATGTGCAGGGGAGAGCGCTGGTGACTCAATGGGCTCCACAAAACCGGAACGCCAAAGGGAAAGCAGCCCGATGCTTCTGAGGAATGCGTCTTCGATTGTCGCCAGAAATAGGCAGTTCAGTGCCACATCGGCTCTGCGCCCAGTGTGACTGATGCGCTGCTGGTACTGAGATGATCGCCTTAGAGGTGAACCGCTGGGAGGGGAGTCGAGGTGGGAATTTTTAACTGCCTGACTCTACATCAGCTTGAACGGTTCAATGTCATAAATTGATGTGTGATGGTTCTCACACCTTGGAGAGATAACGTCGTGGCCGTCCGCGCCTGACCATCTGCTCCTTGTTCGTGCACGACAGCTGGACAAAGGTTTTCTTGGAGGGTAACAGGGCACTCATATAGTAATCGCTCTTGACAATGTAATCGATCACGACTCCCTTCAGAGCATCGATTTTGTCTTTTCCATGGTAGTTGATCGTCCCTATCCCCAGTTTTTTGTAGCGATGCTTGATTCGATTGCAGTTAAAGTATCTGCCTTCCCCACCCGTCACTTCGCTGTACCAATACTGCCCCACCATCTTGGCATAGTTAATATCCTGTCGATTGCCGGAACCCTTCATGATGACAACAAGATGGTAATGAAAGCCAGCCAAGACCCCGTATTCCAGCTTGCCAAAGACCGCCATCACATTGGGAGCAACTTTTCCTGACTTAAGGCTATCACTCATTAACGTCCATTCTTTCTTCACCATCTTCATGTCTTTCATAAAGTCTTCCGATTCAATAAACTTTCCTTTTCTATATCCCAAATCCACTCTAAGCACCAGTAGACGGGACCGCTGTGCAAAGCATCTATCGATAATTGCAGTTGCCGCCTTCTTTCTGTCTTTAGCCGCTCGATCAGCACGCCGTGAAAAGTCCTGGATAATCGGCCTGCTGGCCTCATCCTTGATCTCCTCCATGATCTTATTCATGACATTGACGGTCCTAGAGACTCCTCCTGCTAACACGCCATACTCCACCATTGCCCTCAATTCATACTCCCACCTCCTTGTGACCTTGTGATAAATACCGACGTAAGGATTCTTATCGACAACGCGCAGCTGTGCGCATCTCTCATCACAGCCCTTTTTCACGACTTTCAGGAATTCTTTGCCATGTAAGGATTGGAAGAGCTTCAGCTTCCCATTCTTTTTCTCCACCACCTCGAAGTGATCTTCTCGAGAGTCAAATATCCCTTTTATGACCGCTTCTGCACGACGCAGGTGTGCAATAAACTTTTTATCGGATTCTGAAAGCAGCTCTTCTTGGTCATCAGACACCTCCTCCTCGAAGAATAACTCCTCATCATTCATATCCCATTGTTGTAAGTTCTCACCTCTTGCCAGTCGCTCCTCGCCCTCCCACCACGGCACATCATTATCGCTAGGAGACTGATTCGTCCCCCAGTCCCAATCAATATTCCAGTCTTCGTCAAAAGGATGCGAATTCTCACCCGGAGATTCCTCATATTCCATACAGCACTCCATCATCGACTACACGGCTAAAAGTATCAATCTGGATATAAGACACATACTCTTTACTCAACGCTCACTATTTAAAATCCATGTACTGATATGGCTCCAGCACTGCTACAACATGACAACCCACCCTAGCACAACCCTTCGGTATAACATATAAAGCAAAAGTAAAACTAACCACCCACTTTCAACATTGCAGGCGCAGCAAGGGTTAAAACAAAAGATAATAGCCTTCGCTTATTCAGAAAATAACGTTAAAAAATCAAAACAAATCAAACGTCGAACCTAAAGCCCTGGAACTTATAGCAAGTTTATGGCATAATTTTAGAATTATTATTCAAAGGAAATCCGCAATGAGCAATAATCCCTTACCTGCCACTACATCCATATCAGAAAAGAAAGAAGGAGAATACAATCAGCACCTCACAAACAGAAACCTCATCATCCCTGACCATTACCACCAGATCTCCTCCATCCCGCTTGAAGACTATATTGAGAGGCTGAAAAGAACGCTTTGCGAAACCTATTTTCATATATCGCAAAAACCTCCAAGCATTGGCTCATCTCCATCGAAAAAAAATGAAGAAGAATTAGCAAACGTGCTCTTCCACCAAGAATACGCTTCAGCTAAAAGGAAAATACTTTCTGGCACGCCAGCTAGCGACTACCAAGAAACCTTAGAGCTTGATCTTTGTGAAAAAATCGATGATAAAATATCTATGTTTTTCTCAACTTCATTCATTTGGTTAGTTTGTTCCGACCTCCTAGCCCAAGAAGGCTTACGCGATCAATCATGGGCAGCGCTGGTTGAATTCGCATCTCTAGAGACAAGACTTGAAGACGCATGCATAGCTGAAGAAAAACGCTGGGAAAAGCTCCTTCAGCAAGAGTATGGAAGATTGGCCAACCAGAATCTAAGGCACTTGAAATATCGTCTCATAGACCTCCTGTATGAGGATTGCCCAGATAATGGATGGCCGTCAGTAAAAGTTGCCGCATACAAACTGCATGAAAAAGTACTCCAATTCCACGAGCAGAGCGATCAGCGGTCAGTAATAAAGCTGAATGAAAGTGATATTCAACGAATGATCACCAACTGGATGAACAAGAACAAAGAAGTCAACGATATCTTCAAGAAATTGAAAAAACTCTAGGTAATATCAGGATCACTCTTGGATTCCCCTTGGTTTGCAAGTAACCACCTGTCGACATCCGGCTCAGACCAGCCTTTAGATCTAGCACCAAGAGAAATCTGCACAGGGAATGTTGGGTCATATTGTGGCATCCGAGGATTAATTTTTGCATAAATTGAAGATCGACTAATGCCTATCTTTTCTACCAACTGCGCCATTCTCAGGATCTTCAGTTTTCTATCGTTGCTCATCTTCAAGTCCTCTATATCAATCAACCGACAATACGAATTGTATCGGAACCAGTTAGATAATCGAGCCGACTTGCCACCTATTCAAAAACAGGGCTCAAACACTGGATATATATCTAGAAGCCCACCATCCAGGGCGATTCCAAGCATTTTTATGCCATATTTTTCAATCACTTAATGAGGGCCGTGTGTTAATGACTACCTAATGCAAAAAATTACTGACCCTGGTCCCCTCCGCTGGTGTTATGCCTACAGGCGCATCTGCCTGGTCAGACAGATGCGAATGCGGTGCGCATACAAGCAGGAATCGGTGGTCGGCGAGCCTTGGGCAGCTGGCCGACCACTTTGCTTTCAAGCGACATCAGAACCTGGTCACCTCCGACAGGGAAATCTGGCCCTTATCCTCTGGCGACCTGCTCGGGATGGTGGATGCCATCGAGCTTGATGAGCCAAGCCTTACGCTTGTCCCACAGTCGGTAACTGCAGCCGCGAAAAGTGATGACGTGACTGTGGTGCAGCAGCCAGTCGAGGATGATAGATCCAAGGTAGCCACTTTCCCGCTTGGCTCCAGAGCCCCCGTAGTAGCCACCTTGGGCGGCCGATAGCTGACAATGCACTGCAGATGGTACGGCAGGAACCGCACCACAGGGCGCCAGCTCAACTCGGAGTGGCGGGCTAACTCCTGGCCGACATGTTGAACCCGCATGTCACCGTCGGTCACGCTGACTAAAACCGGCTCGCCTATCAGACGGCAGGGCACGCAGTAGAGGTTTGTGGCGACCTCAACGGTGGCATCGCGCTGGAAGCAACTGCCGAGTTCCACGTCTGCTCGAAGGGCGGATTGTCGTTCGGCGGTTGCAGGCTGGCCCTTTCAGCTGCGAAGCGAACCGCCGGCAGCTCACCGGTGGCGTATTGCATCCGCTGGTCGGCAATCTCACGCATCCACCAAATCAGGTAGGCCTCCAGCCCCCCTGTTGACCCCGATTAGAAATGTCCGGCCGCGATAGCGTTGCGCTGCACGTAGCCAGCGCCGCGCTCGTCCTTGCCCTTGGTACGGGGCGATACTGAGCGCTGGGCACCGGCCGGAAGCCCCAGTAGCGGGCAAAGACCAAACGCTAATCGTTGAAGGCCGCCTAGAGGCTGGCGGCATTGTGGTGGTCGACCAGTGCCCAGGCGTTATCCAGCAGTACCTGCTCTGGCACCCTACGGAGCCAATGAGCCCCTCTTCCATGCCGGCGGTCACACCAACTGACGCTCGTGACGGAAGGAGTGGGCGTAGTGTCGGCGGGGGTATCCGAGGGTAGTGACGAACAGGTAGATCTTGATCGCTTCGTTGCCGATGGTGATCTGGCGGCTGCCGAAATCGATCTGAAGCTGCTCGCGAGGTGGAGTCTCGAATCTCACCGTCGCCTTGTCTTCGGCGGCCAGCGCCTGGCAATAGGATTCGCAGGCGCGTTCCAGCGTCCGCAGGCTGACGGTTAAGACCGTGTTCGAGCTACAGGACTTGCAGCACCACGGCGGCAATGCCGATGAGCTGCAGGAGGCGGTACTGCAGACAGTGATCCAGAACATCAAGTGAACGGGTGCGCTGCAGGCTGGCCTAGGGCGCCCATCCACCCTGGCGCAGGTAGCGCTTGACGGTGTTCTTGCTGACACCGAGTTCATCGGCGATATGCCTGACGCCCCAGCTACGGGTCTTCAAGCACAGATCGGGACGGGCTCCTTGAAAATTTCTCATACAAAAATAGTTACCATGTATGTCCAGAAGCATCCAAAAGCATCTTTTATCATCTAACGACATACAAACCCAAAGTTAAAAAAAAATCATTATTCACTCCATGTTCAACCTGCTAAATTTGGCAACATCAGTAATGAAGGAGATTCAACATGTAGGAGCTTGCAGAAGACGATATAGGTGGGAAAAACACCCCTTAACGAAGCCAACCCTGCTCCAGGCTAATGACCTTCGGTCTTCACTGGCGCTATTCACCATCCACTGGGTGGATGAAAGATCAGGACGGCGGGCTTCTCATACGCCCCGACACCCTTAACACATATAAATACAACAACTTTTGGAGGAATTAGGACGATAAAACATAGCATTTCCAGCTTGGATTAATGGAAGGCCTCGAATCAAAAACCGACGCACTGGCTACAGCTTCAAGCGGAAAATAAAACTCAACTTACAGGAAAATTTATATACCAAATACGCTACACCCTGATAGTAACCGAGCGCACAGACAGCGCTACAAATAACATGCGAAGGCAAGTAAAAAACATAAACATCATGCCCTAAGAGAAAACTAAGGAACCAGCTTAATGTACGATAACCCATATCCCCTCAACCAATCCGCAACAGGGAACGGTACATATCTTCCCAATCAACCCACTAACTCCCAGATAAACTATCAGGATATCTCCTCCGCAAGCACCTGTAGATACAGCTCGAGCCAGCAACTGCCCTTTTCCCGGGCGGGACGGCCACCCAAGCCCTGCAAGGCCAACCTCATCCGGCAGATCCTTCACCAAGCCTATCGCCTTGTAGCTGATCCTAACGGCGTATATTTCCTTGTACCGAACTTCGGCGGTCCCGTACTGATGTTGGAAGCGGAGATGATTGCACCGATCATCAAGCACATAGCAGCGAGCCATGACAACCGCGACGTTTCGGACCAAAATGTCCGGGACGCGCTTGAGATCATTCGGGGGGACTACCCGGATTTTGCGGAAATCGGTAATGGACGAACCTGGCTAGACAATTACGGTAATCGATATATCGCACTGAATGGAAAAGTGATGATGCTCCCTCCGAAACAGGAGAACATGATTCAGCCAGAGCTCGCCTATCCTTACTGGCATCCCGCCAATTGTCGCCCCTTTCACACGGTGTATATCCAGGGTCCCAGTGCGATGGCCCCCTCAGGCGTGCGTATCATTGAGTCGTATGTGCCGATTCCGAAAGATCGAGACCTGCTGATCTATACGTTCATGGTGCTTTGCATGATGCCAGAACGTCAGCAGCTGGTTCTGGAACTCACAGGAGAGCTTAAATCTGGAATGGCACAACTACAAGACGTCATCAAGCGCACGCTAGATCCGGTAATCAAGGAGAATGCGATTCGTGATACACCCTCAAAGGTCAAGGACGTAGATCAAAAAGCCTGGCGGCATCATGTGCTCAACCTGGACAATGTCGAAGACGGGCTCAGTTCGGCGGTACAGCGACGTATGTTTGAGTTGCTCTGCAAAAGCAGGCTGGAATGGAAAGCTATTGGTTGCCATGAGATTACATCGAGTCTCGCTGTGCGGCGTGCTTTTTTGCTGAGCAGCCTAGAACCGGTCATCACACAACCTGAATTAGTAGAACTCACCTTGAGTCTGGAAATGCCATCACCCTCAACAGATCAGACGGGCAAGGCATCTTCCCAATGGCATACGCAGGAGAGCTTACCAGGCGAAGATCAGAGTCGCGTCTTCAATGCACTGCTTGGCATGCTCGGAAAGGCACATGCCAATATCGGCCAAGTGAGCTTGGATCGGAGAGTACCGGACGGCTGGCACGATTTCTGTCGTATCGGAATGATTGTCTCCGACACACTGACCGGCAGTGCAGAGGCCTTTTGGTCGCAATACGAGGCATATCGCAATGAGCGGCTCTGCGAGATGACTGAAGAGGAGCCGATTGCCAAGGCAGTTGTTGAATACCTGAGGATTAACGCCATCACGGAAGCCGTCGAAAATCCGGCGGGGGTCTGGCTGGCCATCTTGGGCCAGTTCCGGCCGACCTGTGTGTCGGACAGCCAATGGCCACGTGAGGCGCGCGGCCTTGGCGCAGCCTTCAAGCGTGCCGCCCCACTGCTGGATGCCCAGGGGATTACCTGCTGTAGCAACGGTAAACGTGGCTCGAAACGCCATTGGGTGATCGGTCCAAAAGGGCTCGCCATGCAGCATTTCTGACCAATCTGCATTCATCGCGTGTCGAGACTTAGGCGGTTACCTGCCAGTTTGGAGGGGGATTTTGGACCCGACCGGCTTTCTAGGTCGGAAGCCTACCCTGTATGCCTTTCAGGGTAGGCATGGGGCTCGTGGCCGTGAAGCTTGGTAGGCCGGCTCAGGCTCATGATGTTGGAGGCCTGCGGGCTCATGCGCAGTGGCCGGGCGACCAGCCAGTTGGATCTTCCCGGCGACCAGGTGGAGAATCAGAATCTCCACTTGGTCGCCTTCAATCGGCAATGTGCCGTCATCTAAGTAGCGCGTCATCACCGCCCAGCGTTTCCGACGACTACCCTACCCCCTCGCCAGGACTCGGTTCAGTGGAACGTGCCCAAGCTAAACTCCCGAGGGCGGGCCAGATGCCCAGCCCACCTGTCCATCAGCCAGATCCGCCAGGCAATGCTCGCTGAACACCGCACAGCGTCGATCCCTGGCCAACCCACGGCGATTGAGCCCCATACCAAAGGTTCCTGATGACGACCTCCTCAGAGTAAGACAGGAGAATCGATTGGTTACTGATTTCAGTCCGGACCGTTAGAAGCGGCGCGGCCAGCAGCCAGTCCTGGCGCTTGGCCTTGCGGATTCAGGTCTGGATAAGGTCGATATAGAGACCTCGCTGCTGGGCGACCTAGACAATCGAGATATCGTGCTATAGGCAATCTGCCACGATCCAGAACTTGAGATCCGGATGTGCCTTCACTGGACATATACAGAACGTCCACGACAAGACGACGTTCGCTGCTGCAAATCTCGTCTGTTGCCCACTCCTGAGGCTGTTTTTTCGAAAAACTTGGTGCCTAACGTCGTAACGTCGTGCTCAAAAACACCCGCCTCATCATCGTGTGGGTCAGCCGCGATGACTGCTGCCCGGCCTCACACTCCTGACAAGCACGTCTGGAAGGAACTCTGGCACGCTGCCGACAGGCCCATCGGAAATGGCGCTAGAACTAAAGTAGCAGAGCTGCATGTAAAGGTTCTGTTCCATTTTTTTTGAAATCTATATCACTCCTGTGAGCCAAACCTCTTCCGGGCTTCTACCGCCGTCACAGGAGACATGAAATGCCCCCACCCTGCTTACGCTGCGAGTCGCAGCGCGTCATCAACCTCGAGAGCGCCCGCAAACTCGGGATCGCGGCCGGCGCAATGGCCGGTACGCTCCAGGGCGCCTATGGGTCGCTCTACTCTCCCGGAAACCTGCTCTCTTCCAGACAATTTCCGCTCACCCGAGCCGCTGCCGCTGTCGTCGCCGGCGCATCAGGTGGCATCGCTGGAGCTGCGGCTGGCGATCGCCTAGTTGTAAACCTGTTCCCTCCCGGAGAAGGCATCCCCTGGCTCTGTCTGGGTTGTGGCCACGCGTTCCGTGAGTTGGCCTGACCCGGCACGACTCATCCTCTTATCCCATCAGCCGGCACTCAGCCGGCTTTTTTTCGTTCAGGAGATTTCTCATGGCACATCAAATCGAACACATGGCCTACGTCGGTAACACCCCCTGGCATGGCCTGGGCCAGCAGCTGTCGCGTCACCAGCCGCTGGAAGTCTGGCGGCAGCAAGCCGGCATGGATTGGCACATCGATGAATCTCCAGTGCGCTTCATTGCAGATGGCGCGGGCCACCTGGGGAGCATCCATTCCTTTCCGGAACAAAAGGTGCTCTACCGTTCCGATACCAAAGATCCGCTGTCGGTCGTCTCCCAACGCTACAAGGTGGTGCAGCCGGAAGAGGTGCTGGAGTTCTACCGCGATCTGACGGAATACGCGGGCTATGAGCTCGAGACCGCCGGGGTGCTCAAAGGCGGTCGCAAGTTCTGGGCGTTGGCCAAGAGTGGCCTGGGCGGGGCATTGAAGGGCCAGGACCAGGTCAACGACTACTTGCTGTTGGCTACGTCCTGCGATGGGTCGCTGGCCACCGTCGCTATGCCGACCTCGGTGCGGGTGGTATGCAACAACACCCTGTCCATTGCCGTGGACGGTATGTCGCAAGGGGTGAAAGTACCGCACAGCACCGAGTTCCGTCCTCAGCTGGTCAAGCAGCAGTTGGGGATATCTGTCTCACAGTGGGACGACTTCATGTATCGCCTGAAAACGCTGGCCGAGCGCAAGGTCAGCCAGGAGGAAGCGAGAGCCTACTTCCAGGCGGTGATCTGCAACGCCGAGGCGCCGCTGGAAGATCCCTCTAAATTGCCCAACGTCCGTGCCCTCAATCGCGTCCATAAGCTTTTCCAGGGTGAGGGGCGCGGCTCGCGGCTGTGCACGGCGCAAAGCACCGCCTGGGGGCTGCTAAACGCGGTCACCGAGTACGTGGACCATGAGAAGCGCGCCCGTGGTAATGATTACCGCATGGATTCCGCCTGGTTTGGCCAGGGAGCCAATCTCAAGGACAAGGCCCTGGAGTCGGCGCTTGCGCTGGTGGGCTGATTTCCCAGTAGCGACATCCCCACTCAGTCTTTCCCTCATCACGGCATAGCGCCCGGCCCCTTCAAAGGCCGGGCGTTACTGTTTCTGGAGATGCCAATGCAACCGCCCATGACGTTCGAAATGTGCCGTGTCCTGACCCAGCTGACGCGTCAGTTGCTGGAGGCCGGCGAACACGCAACAGAGACCCACGTGCTAGCCAAGGGCCGCGTCTATCGCGTGGCCCTGTCCCTTGAGCCGGTGCCTATCGAACAACTCCCTGACGTCATCCAACGCTATCGCTAACGGAGGCCATTATGGCAACCCCTATTCATCCCAAAACCGTCAACAAAGCACCGGTTACGCAAGCCATCCCGGACAGCACGGCGATCATCCAGGTGATCGAGCGGGCCGCCCTCAACCCTGAGGTCGATATCGACAAGATGGAGCGCCTGCTGCAGATGCAGGAGCGCGTGCTGGATCGCCAGGCGCTGATGGCCTATAGCGCTGCCATGGCGGCCATGCAGACCGAACTGCCCAGCATCGCCGAGCGCGGGAAAACCAACAACGGCCACTACGCCACTCTGGAAGACATCGTCGATACCGTGCGCCCGATCATGAAGACACACGGCTTCGCGGTGAGCTTTCGCATTCAGACACAGGAGCGCGGGATTCAGGTCACCGGTGTGCTCATGCATCAGGACGGCCATCGGGAAGAGACCAGCATGCTGCTGCCGGCCGATACCAGCGGCAGCAAGAACGCCGTCCAGGCATTCGGCTCGTCCACTAGCTACGGCAAGCGCTACGTGCTGTGTGCCCTGCTCAACATCACAACCCGCGGCCAGGACGACAACGGTCAGACCGCTGACCCGGTCAAGCTGGTCACCCCCTTCCAGGCCGGGCAGATCCGGCAGCTGATTGCCGCCTGTCCCCCGACGACTCAGGAATGGTTCGTCGGTAGGTACAGCGACGCCGAGCAGGTGCCACGTAGCGACTTCGACAAGCTGCGTGCCTCCCTACAGAAGCGGGCACAACCCAACCACCAACATCACTGACCGGCTGGCGAGGGGCTTCCCCTCGCTGGCTTATGCCGTGTCATCGAGAAGGAGAACGTCATGCAGATCCTGACACTGGAACAGGGCACGCCCGAGTGGCATGCCGCCCGTCTGGGCATCATCACCATGTCCGAACTGAAGACTCTGCTGGTCAAGGGCAAGGGGCCGGGAGGCTTCGGTGCCGGTGCGATGAGCTACATGCACCAGCTGATCGGTGAGCGCATCACCGGCGAGCCCTCCGATACCTTCCAAGGCAATGCTCATACACTGCGCGGCCACGAGCTGGAGCCGGTGGCCCGCGATCTTTATCACGAATCCGCTGGGCTGCCACGCCTGGAGCAGGTCGGCATCATCTTGAACCACGGAGTCGGCTATTCGCCGGATTGCCTGGTGGACAGCAATGGCCTGGTGGAAATCAAGACCAAGCTGCCCAAGTACCAGATCGAGCTACTGTTGGCCGATGAGCTGCCTCAGGAGCACGTGGCCCAATGTCAGGGCGGCTTGTGGGTCAGCGAGCGGGAGTGGATCGACTTCGCCAGCTACTGGCCGGGCATGCCGCTGTTCGTGAAGCGGGCCTACCGGGACGAGGTGATGATTCGCACCATCGCCGAGCGGGTCGAGGCGTTCTACGAGGAACTGGAGCGCCGCATGGACATGGTCATGGCGGCCTGAGGAGCAACATCATGAACCACTGCAAGCTGAGTGCCGGGGAGACCGCCGGCACATATCGCATAACCGATACTGTGACCGAAGCGGAGCTCTTGAGCATCGCCAAAGCCTTCGCTCGCCGACGACTGGCCAAGGGACGCAAGATTACCAAGCCCGGGCTGGCATTCGAGCACCTGCAGGTGCTGTTGCAAGAGTATGAGCACGAAGTATTCAGTGCCCTATTCCTCGACTGCCAGCATCGGGTGATCTGCTTCGAGGAGCTTTTCCGCGGCACCATCGATTCGGCGAGCGTCTACCCCCGTGAGGTCGTCAAGCAAGCCCTAGCCTGCAATGCTGCTGCGGTGATCCTGGTTCACAACCACCCCTCTGGCGATCCCGAGCCCAGCGATGCAGACCGACGCATCACGCAGCGGCTCACAGAAGCCTTGGGCCTGGTGGAAATCCGCATCATCGATCACATCGTGGTTGGGACAGAAGGATGCTCATCCTTTGCAGAGCTTGGATACCTCTGAACGTCAACGAAAACACAACGCCGGCGCTGCCTTCAGGGGCGGCGCCGGCTTGTAAGGGGTCGCTTTCATTTTTTGGCGCTTCGTCATTGGATGTGAAACTCGACCCATACTGGCTGGCAACGTCGGCCATGCCTGGCGCATAACAAATAGTCGTTTGAAAGATGAATATGGTCCGGGTGCTCGTGCATCCGGACCGTCGATGCATCGACTCAAGCAGTCACAATGTCACGAAGGGTTGTGCCTCACCGTCACGGAACTGGTAGATATCCCACTCTTCCTGCTTGAGCCCTGGCATACCCGGGGTGCCGATGGGCATACCCGACAAGCCCATACCGTCTGTGTCGGGTTGCTCCTCGAAGAGCCGCTCCACTGCCTCGAAGGGCACGTGACCCTCAATGACATACTCGCCCATCTCGATGGTGTGACAGGAACCCAGTCCGTAGGGAAGTCCGGCTCGCTCCTTAACCTGACCGATTGGTACGTCGTCTACGATGGCAACCCTGACGCCAAGCGCCTCAAGCTGGCGGGCATACTCGTCGCAGCAGCCACACTGGGGGTTCTTATAAAGGATAGCCTGGCCCGGCAAGCCGGCTTGGGCGGTGCCGGTGCCAAGTGACAAGGCGGCAGAGAAGAACAGCGAAGGGACGAGGCGGTTCACGAGCGATTCTCCTGAGAATGACGGAACGTGATCACATATTTGGCATAGGCGGCGGTGCCGAGGCCCAGAAACAGCATGAAGGCCAAAGGCATCAGCCAGCCCATCAAGCCCATAAGGGCGAAGCATTCGTTGCTCAACATCATGTTGTGACTCCTAACGATAATATATTACTGCCGACATGCTGGGGACATCGTGTGACAAGGGTGGGCGTCAGGATCTTGGAGGTTTGAGCGGGGGCGGGGCGATGAATTCGACCGCGGCCTGGATGCCGATGCCGATGCCGATGCCGATGCCGATGCCGATGCCGATGCCGGCCAGGGTATTCTGATAGTAGGTAATTACGAGGGGTACTGTCGAAATGGCCGCACAGACGCCACACTCGGGATCGGCGTTATTGAGCACCTTGACCTGGGCCACGTCGCAGCCGTCGGCATGGCCGTCTGGGCCGCCAGGCTGGACACCAACAGCAGCACAGCTAACAACAGCGCTAGCAAGCTTCCTCATAGGGTGAGATGCGGTTGTCTGGCCTGACCGGTCATGGCGATTTCCTCGTTATCGCGAGGCCATTCTGCGCTAGGCGGGCGAGTAACCATATCTATCCAGCACAACCCGGAGCGATATCAAGAAACGCTCCACGCCTGGCGGAGTGCGCAGAGGAATTGGGGAGCGTTAGGGGAGCGTTACTGCGCTGCGTTGCCCCGCCGCATCCGCTCTCGCTGCTCGTCTGTCAGCAGGTCCTGCATCTGGTTACGCATGCGTACCTCGTCTGCCATCATCTCGCCGTGCAGATCAGCCATCTGACCATGGAGTGTCTTTACCTCCTCTGAATCCGGACGATCAGCCTGCATAAGCAGCAGCATCTCCTCGCGCAGGTTCATCATCTCACCCATCCGCTCAAAGTGGGCGGAACGATGTGCCTTGCGCATTTCGCGCAGGGTGCTCAGCTGCTCGTCGTCGAGCATTGCTGCCGCGCCGCCCATGGCTCCCATACCGCCCATCAGGGGACAGGGCATCATGCCACCTTGGCCACCGCCCATCATCATGCCGGGGCCCATGCCACCTTGGCCACCGCCCATCATCATGCCGGGGCCCATGCCACCTTGGCCGCCGCCCATCATCATGCCGGGGCCCATGCCACCTTGGCCACCACCCATCATCATGCCGGGGCCCATGCCACCTTGGCCGCCGCCCATCATCATGCCGGGGCCCATGCCAGCTTGGCCGCCGCCTATCATCATGCCGCCAGCTCCCTGGGTGCCTTGATGCATCCCGTGAGCAGAAGCGGCACCGCTGGTGGCGATGCCCAGACCAGCGGCCAGCGCAATGGCGATTACTTGCTTATAGTTGATCATGGTCTTTCTCCTATTTTTGATGATCGCAGTGACGACGACTTCTTTGGTTGGGCAAGGGGCATGAACTACCGTTATGAACTTACAACCTATGTGCACCCCCCAAGTCAAGGTGTTCAGTGAGACAGTGAGCGGCAACGGTTTCAGCTTCGTTTCAGGTTGATGCGAAGAAATGGACCCTTCCACTGACGCCAACGGAGGTATCCACATACGCAAGACATTACTGGCGATCGCACTCGGCTAGTCGGCCACCGCAGCGTGGCCGGCGGCACTAAAGGTGGTAGTGACCAGAGTAGTCAGGCCACGGCCCAGGTGGACCGCACCATCAGCTTCGAGACCGGTGACATGTGGTTCACGCCCGGCGAACGGGTGTCTGCCCTGATCACCGCTGATGCCGAGGGCAGCTGGGCCTTCCACTGTCACCTGCTCTATCACATGGATGCCGGCATGTTCCGGGTCGTCAAAGTCGCGTAAGGAATGTTCATGAAGTCCAAGACTGTCGTTATCGGTACCGGTTCTACCCTCGCCATACTGGTGGCCGCTGGCGCTCAGGCCAGCGATGGCTACGATGCCCCGGCGAACTGGCCATCGCCGATGGCCGAACACTCACGGGGCTCGATACTCGTCGATCGCTTGGAATATGCTTCCCTCGACAAGGGCGAGGATGCCCTATACTCCAGCCTTCACTCGACACTCTGCATGGCATGGTATGGCTAGATAAAAATGACGGCTAGGTCATATCAAATCAATTTTGTGTATTTTCAGTGCCGTTTCAGCTTTCCCCTCCATGCTAGTTCTTGCCAAACAGCCAAGGAGGTCAATCATGAAACGTTATGCCACTATTCTCGGTGCTACCATGCTAGGTCTATTTTCAATGACGACCTTTGCCGTCACCGGTAATCAGACGTCAGAGCTATTGATGTTGAACGAGGGAGAGAGTGATAGCCAGATCATATCTTCCAACCCCAAACGCTATAGAATTCAAGTAATCGATGAGAGCATCGTACAGCTCAGTAGCGAGCACCTGGCCAGCGACTCTAGTGCTAGCGTCAATATCCAGGGAAGTCTATACGACGAAGAAGGGCGCCTCGTCTCCAAGGACTCAGATCAACGAGGTCACTTCCTGATTACCAAACGAGTAGCGCCCGGAACCTATATTCTGGAAGTGGAAGGGAATGCGATGGGAAGCCCTGATGAAGTTTCCAAGCGCTATAACCTGCACTTGGACTTCGAATAAAGCTAGCCAATTAGTTCGTCACCGACTAGGCCGATCGTTGCTGGCCTCGTCATTGCCAGATGTCTCTTCAACGCTAGCTGCGTTGAAGAGACATACTCCACCCCTAGAAGCACACTTTGGCTGCTACCAAAATAGCACCAGACCAGATCATGGGAGGGAAAGTCCCCCCTCACTGCTCGACACACCGCGACCTCACTTGCCTATTCAGGCTATATCCAGAAAAGTCGCCCATACTGACCCCTTTCATGAAACACGGGGAAAGTGCACGCACAAAATCAAACCCTCGATTGCTGAAATATGACCTTTAACGACCATGGCTTGACCTTGGGGATAACACCAAGGTATTGGAGCCAGAAGAGTAGTTATTGATCACAATCATTATTCGGCCCCAAGTCGTCTCCTGCTCGATATGGCCAACGATCTAAAGCAAGCCGGGCAGCATTAGAGTTACTGACATGACGTCACGCCGAGACGACCATTGTCACGAAGAAACCTCGACACTGGCGCCGGCCCGATCGAGGACACTACGGCTGAAGCTATCCGCGCCCTGTATGAGGAAGGCATCCGCATCGTCATGCTCACCGATGACAGCGAGACCAAGGCTCAGGCCGTGGCGAAGGAGCTGGGAATCGACGAGATCATCGCCGGGGTGCTGCCGGAGCAGGTCAAGGCACTGCAGGCCGAGGGGCGCTTCGTCGCCATGGCCGGCGACGGCATCAACGATGCCCCGGCGCTCGCCCAGGCCCGGGTCGGCATCGCCATGGGCACCAGCACCGATGTGGCCATGGCAAGCGCCAGCGTCACGCTGGTCAAGGGTGACCTGATGGGTATCGTACGCGCTCGCCGCCTTAGACGCGCCATCATGCGCAATATCAAGCAGAATCAGATCTTGCCTTCGGCTACAACAGCCTGGGCATACCCATCGCCGCCGAGGTGCTCTACCCCGCCGTCGGCCTGCTGATGTCTCCGACCATTGCCTCCGTGACAATGTCATTCAGCTCGTTCTCGGTGGTGGGCAATGCCCTGCGTTTACACGAACCGAAGATTAAACCATGAGAGTAGGCAAGCCTCCCATGACCGTTGACAAACACTGACGAATGGATACGGCGGTCGACATGCAGGACCAGTAGGATGAGACGGTAAGCTACGTCGCCGACAAGGCCTACTTTGTAACAAGGGCCTCACCTCCAGCCTTCTATAGCTGCAATGAAAAAGCTGGCAGGTAATCGGCTCGGGAGCTCTAATAGCCGGGAGACAACCATTCCAGACCCGACACCCATATAAAAAAGACTACGACCATAGTGACACCAGCGCTATGTCTCGCTCAGCAAACGATTCTCACGAGCCGGCATATGACGGCCACGACCATAACCTTGGAGACATGACCGCCATGAGCGGGCACAAGCCAGCTTCCTCAGGCTCCTCCTCGGCAGACGCAGAGCTCCAGTTGGCCGACTCGCGCCAGGGTGGCTCCCAGGGACACCATGAGCAGGATGCCTCGTTCTCACCACAATCCACTAACGACCACTATGCGGACGGCCACACGCATTGAGGCCCTCTGGCTCCTCCTTCCCGCCAGCCTTGCCCCGGGTGATTGCATCTTCCGGGGCAACCGGAGTTCAATGGGAGCCGACATATTGAGGAGTCCGTCATCACACCCTCGCGCCTGGCCCCTCATCAAGGCGGCCATCGCCGTGAATGACCACATACATCAGCCCGCCGCCGACCCCGAAAGCCTGAGCCATCCCAACAGGCACCAGACCCGTTGCCTGTCACCTGACGACCGTTACCTTTCAGGACAGCCACTCATCGGAACTGCGCCGTGTCCACCGACACCACCATGGGGCACATGGGCTGGCTGGGTTGGCTACGTCCTTTTGCTTCTAGTTTTCGGCATTGCCACCCTCATCAAATATCTGTTTACCTCCGACAAGGGAGATCGCTCATGAAACTCACCATGCCTCACCTGCTGCTGGCGACCGGTCTGCTGCTGGGCGCCACCACCGCTCATGCTGCCCTGCCGGACGAGGCCACACTCTACAAGAATCCCCAGTGCGGCTGCTGCGATGGTTATGACCGCCACCTGCAACGAACGGGTATCGACGTCACCATCGTCGATGACAAGGGCTTGAGCGCGATCAAGAAGGCGGCAGGCGTCCCCTTCGGCCTCGGCGCCTGCCACACCATCATCATGGACGACTATGTGATCGAGGGGCATGTCCCCCTGGCAGCAGTAGAAGCGCTCTTCGAACAACAACCCGACACCAATGGCATCGGACTGGCCGGCATGCCGAGTGGCACGCCAGGCATGCCGGGGCCGCAGATGGAGCCCTATGAGGTCTACCAGTTCCGGGACCACCAGGAGTCGCCCTTCATGGCCCTATAGCGCGACCCGCATGATACCCCGCCGGACACCTATCAAGAGACAGCCGGCGGGCGTCCGGCATCCTCCGTCCAGGGACCGGAGTGACCTCGCTCTAGTCACTGGCGTTCCTGTGAGGAAAAGATGCCTCGCCGCTTGGAAGATGAGGCCGGATAATCACTGGTTCATAGCTGAGACCTTTTCGGCATTCAGCCCAAATTCAGCTTGATGACTTATAAACGGACCTGTCAATTGATCCAATGGAGCTATCCATATGCGCAAGACAATCCTAGCAACGACCCTGATCCTCGCCTCTACCGCGGTCCTGGCCAGCGGCGAACATGGCAGTGAGAATCCCGCTCAGGTGGACCGCACCATCAGCTTCGAGGCCGGTGACATGTGGTTCACGCCCGGCGAACTCGCTATCGCACCGGGGAAGACGGTGAAGTTCGAGATCACCAACACCGGCAACCTCGAGCACGAGTTCGTGATCGGCGACGCCGCCGCTCAGGAGCAACACCGCGAAATGATGCGCGAGATGGCATCGGGCGGCGGCCACGACATGTCCGGTGGACATGGTGACGGCGGGCACGGCGGCGGCATGCCCTCCGTGACCATCGCCCCGGGTGAGACCGCGACACTGGTGTGGACCGCCCCGCAGGACACCGATAAGGTCGAATTCGCCTGCAATATTCCGGGCCACTACGAGTCAGGCATGAATGGAGAGATCAACTTCCAGGGATGAAAGCATGAAGCTGTTGCTCGTCGAGGACGATGACCTGCTGGCCGAGAGTCTGGCAGAGACCCTGCAGGACGACGGCTACAGCGTCGATACGGCCACACGCATGCGTGTGGCCGACGCGTTGATGGCCACGGAAGACTATGCCCTCGCCATCCTCGATATCGGCCTGCCCGACGGTTCTGGCCTGGACCTGCTGCAACGCTGGCGGGAACATGGTCATCGCTTGCCCATCCTGGCGCTGACTGCACGGGACACCTGGGAAGACAAGGTCGTGGGGTTGCGGCGCGGAGCCGACGATTACATGACCAAGCCCTTTCACGAGGCCGAGCTGCTGGCTCGATTGCATGCCCTACTGAGGCGACAGGCCGGGGGGCTGACCCAGTGCTTGACCGTCAATGGGGTGCAACTGGATGAGCAGACCCAGGCAGTCAGCACCGATGGCGCGACCTGGCAGTCCCTGACCGCCACCGAATTTCGGCTACTGCGCTACCTGATGCATCACCCGGATCACGTGCACTCCAAGGTGCGGCTGCTCGACCAGCTCTACACCCTGGATCAGGATGCCCCCGCCCCGAACCTGGTCGAGGTCTATATCGGCCGGCTGCGCCGCCGGCTTGGCAATCACATCATCCAGACGCGTCGCGGCCAGGGCTATGTCTTTGCTTCGCGTTGATCGTCGTAGCCTGCGCTTTCGCCTATCCCTATGGCTGGGTGGCGTGGCCCTGATCGCCGTCGCCATCACCTGGCTGCTGCATGGCATCCTGCTGCGCGACCTAGCTCGCGACTTCCTCGGCGATCGCCTGCGCCAGGAAGCGCACTACACGCTGCAACGGTTGCGTCAGGAACAATCCCAGGTGAAACCCTGGCTGGACTCCGCCAGCCTGACCTCGCAGATGTTTCATCATCTCTATGTGCTGCGGCTGGATGGCACGGTCAGCACCTCCCACCCCGGCTGGCTGACCAACCTTTCCCCCTACCTGGAGGGCGAAGACGATACCCTGCTCGAGGTGCAGTGGCAGGGCCGCCACCTGCTGCTCTATCGTGAGGTCTTTACCCTGGAAGACGGCGCCGCCGGCACCTTGTTGATCGGCGAGGACTTCGCCGAGGTGGAAGCCGGCCTGGCCACCCTGCACTGGTGGGTCGGTGGCATCGCGGGCCTGGTACTGCTCCTGCTGATTACGCTCAACCTGGTCGCCGTGAATGCAGGACTGTCACCCCTGGTTCGGCTTCAGCGGCAACTCGATGAACTGCGTGCGGGGTATCGCGAGCGCCTGCAGTTGGACACGCCATCAGAACTCGATGGCCTGGTCGGTCAGCTCAACCGCTTCATGGACGAGCAGGACAAGCGACTCAAGCGCTCGCGGGACGCCGTCGCCAACCTCTCTCATGCACTAAAGACGCCCCTGGCGGCCGTCACGCAGGTGCTAAGAGGCTCTCGCCCCATCGATGGCGATCGCCGCCTGAAGCTATTGACCCGCCTGGAGGACATGCAGGCTCAGCTTGACGCGGAGCTGCGTCGTTCACGCATCGCCGGCCCCTATGCCGGCCAGCTCACCCGCGTCCGGAAGGAGGCCGAGCAACTGATCGAGATGTTCGCCACCCTGCACCCCGACAAGCGCTTTCACCTTGATGGACTGCAGGATGGTCGGGCCACGGTCAGCGTCGAGCGCCAGGACTTCACCGAGATGCTGGGGATCGTCCTCGACAATGCCGGGAAATGGGCGCAGCGCGACGTTCACTGTCGCCTGAGCGTGACGACGACGCTGACGCTGGTCATCGAGGATGACGGTCCCGGCGTGGCAAGGGCGGATCTCGCCCAACTGGGCCGACGCGGGCTCCGCCTCGACGAAGGGCGCCCGGGTCATGGCCTGGGGCTCTCGATCCTTCGGCAGCTGGTCGAGCAGTATGAGGGGCGCGTGACCTTCGCCGCGGCGGTCGCGGGGGGCCTGGCCGTCACCATCGTGCTGCCAACCGCCACAGCACGCGTAAATTCCTCCAGCGACTCAGGCTAGATTCAGTTTACCCCGGCATGATCGATTCCTCTCACCTCATCGCAAAGGAATCGTCCATGGTCGCCGCGAAGCAATCCAGGCTTCCCCTATCACGCCGCCAGCTGCTCAAGAGTGGTGCCGCCCTGGGTCTCGGTACCGCCGCCCTGAGCCTGCGCCCAGCCTGGGCCAATCCCTGGGGCCAGGCCGCTGGCTATCCTCAGGGCGTCGAAACCGGGCCCGACCTGGCTCTGGCGATACGCCGTGACACCTTGCCCATCGCCGGCAAGACCGCCAGCCCGATCAGCATTAACGGCACCAGCCCCGGCCCGCTGATCCGCCTCAAGGAAGGCCAGGATGCCGTGCTTCGAGTCACCAATCTGCTCGAGGAACCGACCTCCATTCATTGGCACGGGATGATCCTGCCTCCCGGCATGGACGGCGTACCCGGCGTAAGCTTCGCCGGCATCGCACCCGGCGAGACCTTCACCTACCGTTTCCCGGTTCGCCAGAACGGCACCTACTGGTATCACAGCCACTCGGGGCTGCAGGAACAGCTCGGTCATGCCGGCCCCCTGGTCATCGATGCCGCCGAGCGTGAGCCCTTTCGGTATGACCGCGAGCATGTGCTACTGCTGACCGACTGGACCTTCGAGGATCCGGCCAGTCTCTTTCGCAACCTGAAGCTCGGCGAGGGCTACTACAACTTCCAGGAGCGCACCGTCGCCGACTTCTTCGCCGACGTGGAGCAGCATGGCTTAGCCGATACCGCGACCCAACGCGCCATGTGGGCCCAGATGCGCATGAGCTCACGGGATATCGCCGACGTTACCGGTAGCACCTATACCTACCTGCTCAACGGCCACGCCCCGAGCGATAACTGGACCGCCCTGTTCAGGCCCGGCGAGACGCTGCGACTGCGCATCATCAACGGTTCGGCGATGAGCTACTTCGACATGCGCATCCCAGGCCTAAAGATGACGGTGGTGGCCGCCGATGGCCAACCGGTACAGCCCGTCCCGGTCGACGAGTTCCGCATCGGCGTGGCGGAAACCTATGATGTCCTGGTCACGCCAAAGGATGACAGCGCCTATTCGTTATTCGCCGAATCCATGGACCGCAGCGGCTTCGCGCTGGGCACCCTGGCGCCGCGCCTGGGCATGACCGCCGCCGTCCCGGCGCGGCGCCAGATCGCCGACCGTGGCATGGAGGCCATGGGCGCTCATGGCGACATGGACATGGCCGGCATGAAGGGCATGGATCATTCCAATATGCAGAGCTCGGGCCCGTCCGGCATGCAGGGCATGGACCATTCCAACATGCAGAACTCGGGCCCGTCCGGCATGCAGGACATGGCTTCCCACGAGGCCGGTGCGATACTCCCCGTGGGCGCCGCACAACCCGGCTCTCGCTATGATCAGGCCGGTGTCGGCATCGACCCGAGCGAACGCCGCGTGCTGGTCTATCGCGACCTCAAGGCCTTCACACCCTGGCCGGACCGGCGTCCTCCCGGTCGTGAACTGGAGCTGCACCTGACCGGCAACATGGAACGCTACATGTGGTCCTTCGACGGCAAGAAGTTCAGCGAAGTGACCGGCCCCATCCACTTCGAGAAGGATGAGCGGCTGCGCCTGATCCTGGTTAACGACACCATGATGGAACACCCCATTCACCTGCACGGCATGTGGATGGAGCTGGAGAACGGCGCCAGCGAGCTGATTCCCCGCAAGCACACCCTGAACGTCAAGCCCGGCGAACGGGTATCTGCCCTGATCACCGCCGATGCCGAGGGCAGCTGGGCCTTCCACTGTCACCTGCTCTATCACATGGATGCCGGCATGTTCCGGGTCGTCAAAGTCGCGTAAGGAATGTTCATGAAGTCCAAGACTGTCGTTATCGGTACCGGTTCTACCCTCGCCATACTGGTGGCCGCTGGCGCTCAGGCCAGCGATGGCTACGATGCCCCGGCGAACTGGCCATCGCCGATGGCCGAACACTCACGGGGCTCGATACTCGTCGATCGCTTGGAATATGCTTCCCCCGACAAGGGCGAGGATGCCCTGGTCTGGGATTTCCAGGCCTGGTACGGCGGCGATGTCAATCGAGTCTATCTAAAGGGGGAAGGCGAGAATGTCCAGGGTGACAATGAGGATGCGGAATTCGAAAATCTCGATCTGCTCTACAGCCGTCTGATCACCGATTTCTGGGAGCTCCAGGGCGGTATCGGCTATCAGGGTGGCATCGCTTCGAACGATCACCCCGAACGCTACTTCGGCGTCATCAATCTCCAGGGGCTCGTGCCTTATCGTTTCGAAACCGATCTCGACCTGAGGGTCAGCGAGGACGGCGATGTCTCGGCCAGCCTGGAAAGCGAATACGACCTGCGGATCACCCAGCGGACCTACCTGCAACCGCGCCTGGAAGTCGCAGCGGCAGCCGATGAGGTGCCGGAATTTGGCGTCGGTGAGGGCCTCAACTCGGTTCGCACCGGGCTTCGGTTGCGATATGAAATCACCCGAAAGTTCGCCCCCTATATCGGCGGCTACTGGGAAAAGTCCTATGGTGACACGGCTGACTTGGCCCGCGCCTCGGGGGATGCCACCGAAGATACCGGCGTCGTCGCCGGCGTGAGGATGTGGTTCTGATCCTGCCCTAACGTCATCATGATTCGGTCCGAACCCGCATGAAATAGCGAAGGGTCAGGGTCTCACGGTCCTGACCCTTCGATGCGCCCCGACGTCAGGGCAAGGGAGACATGGTTAGCCCGCACAAGATCGATACTGGCGCCCCGAAACGCCTTTCCCGTGCTTCATGGCGACGCATCATGTTGGGCATGGCGGTACTTACCGTTTTTCTCGCCACCGCTCTGGTGCTGTGGCGAACCGGCATGCTGGATGCCTTGCTGGCCGGCGACACCCTCGAACAGGCAGTGATACGGCTTGGCCCATTCGGTCCAGCACTGGTCGTTGGCCTAATGATGATCGCCATCGTCATGAGCCCGATCCCAAGTGCCCCGATCGCGCTCGCTGCTGGCGCGGCCTATGGTCATGTCTGGGGCACACTTTACGTGGCCATCGGCTCCGAGGCCGGCGCGCTCATCGCCTTCGCCATTTCCCGCCTGCTAGGATATGACGCGATGAGAGCCTGGTTGGGCATGCGTCCCTCCAGCGGTCTTCTTCATCGTTTCATCACCTCCCAGAACGCCCTGATGGCCGCCGTTTTCGTGACCCGGCTGATGCCGTTCCTTTCCTTCGACGTCGTCAGCTATGCGGCCGGCCTCTCGCCTCTCAAGGCCTGGCGCTTCGCCATCGCGACGCTGCTCGGCGTCATGCCGGCGAGTTTCCTGCTGGCGCATTTCGGCAACGAACTCGCCTCCGACGATCTGCGCCGTGCGGGCCTAACGGTGCTCGCGCTCGGCACCCTCACTCTGCTGCCGCTGGCCTGGAAGGCGGCGCCGACACGCTACCGATCCGCCCTCAAGCGCTTGCTGCATCTGAGGTAGCCGGTCAGCGTCTCACCAAACACCCGCTGAGGCCGGCTATGACTTGCACCCCGGACATTTCTCGCTGACGTATCCATGACATCCACAACAGTAGCTCCCATTCAGCCTTGGTTCAGCTTTGTCGCCCAGGCTGATGGCGTGCGACGTAGGAGTGAGAATTGCATAACCGTGATCCAGGACTGGTGCTGCCCACCCTCTAGCGGCACACCACAATTTGACCATTGGGTAACACAAGGGTTGTAGGATACTCACACATGATAAGTGGAGGCTCCGCCTGCATCATCCGGGCTGCTCCGTTCTGCGAGCCCCGTCCGGAACGATCAGAAAATCGCCCCCCTGCAGGGAAATGACGCTAGCGAGGTCATGACGACACAGACAAGAAGGAGTGCTCCACATGTCCAAGAATGAACTCCGTCTAGGCGTGAATGAGATCCATCTAGTGACGCGTAAGTTGAAGCTCGAGCCCTGCGATGCCGATGCGTTACGTCTGGCCATCGCACAGATAGACGAGCTATTCGGACTGCAACGCGTCACCTACGACACCGACAAGTGCAAGCTCATCATGGCCTATGACGGGTCGCGGCTGTGCATCGACCATATCGAAGCGATCCTCGCCCGGCACGCCATTGAGATCAGTCACGGCTGGTGGAACCGCTTCAAGGAAGACCACTACCGGTTCGTCGACCAGAACATCAAGGACAATGCCAACAAGGAGCCCTGGAGCTGTCATTGACGGCTCCCGTCGTCACCGACGCCAGGTCGTTCCACGCGGCATCGATGGTGCGGAGTGCCCGTATTTACGTCAGACGAAGATCCCCCACTGTCAAGCTAGTTGGAGCCTCAGCGGCTGATAGACTCTGAACCCTGGAGGGGCGAGACGAGGCTCCGATGAAGTAATCCGACGAGCGCCGGGAAGCTATCCTCAAGAAGCTATTCCCGCCCCATAACCGCACGGTCGCGGAGGTAGCTGAGGAAGAAGGTATCTCGGCGACCACGTTGTACAACTGGCGGAATAAGGCCCGGAAAGCGGGTCGTCTGCTGCCCGACCAGGCGGATGATCCCGAAGGCTAGAGCTGATGTGACAAATTCCATGCCGTGCGTGAAATGGCCGCGCTGAGTGACGCCGAGCTGGCCGAATACTACCGGCAGCGTGGTTTGTACCCTGATTAGTTCCAGCATTGAACGTGCGTCAAGCGTTCGGGCGATGGGCCAAGCAACGCCCACCGGATCATAGATTTCACCGACGTGTAACTGGCTACTCTGGAGGAATAATGAACGCTACGCAGCAATACGTTCTGCTACTTGGCCTGGCGCTGGGTACCGTGGGTATGGTGCTTTCCCTTTACAGCTTGTCCCGCGCCATAGGCCCGACACGCGGGGAGCCGGGCAAGGATGTGCCGGCGAGTTCCGGAGTCCTGTCGCGGGATCCGGTATGGGGGCGGTATCACGCTCGTTACTATGGATACGCGTTGCTGTTTCTGGCTTTCGATATGGAGATGGCATTCATGTACCCGTGGGCCGTTGTGTACAAGGAAGTAGGAATGGTTGCCTTGCTTGATATGGGCGTGTTTCTTGCCATTCTTTTTCTCGGTCTGCTCTACGGGTGGAGTCAGGGGGCTTTCAGGCGGCAATGAGTTCTGATCCAGCAATAAACCTAACGGGCGCACGGCAGAAACGTTACTCAGTGCTGCAGAAGCTGGTTTCCCGGGCCCTGGCGCGTAACCTGAGCTGTCTGATCGTTCCGGGCCCGGAAGTGGCCCTGGCGCATGGTCTGGACGTGACTGCAGCAGGCTTGCGCATTGCAACCACGCCACGCGATGCCAGCGTGCTTCTGATTGTCGGAGATCTGCCCGGGAAAATGGGGGATGCCGTGGCAGTGCTCTACGCGCAGATGCCCCGGCCGCGCGCGATTCTCATGGTAGGCGGGCAGACACCGTCGACTTTATCGGGTGACGATATCTCCTCAGACCTCTCGCAAGAAGATCTGACCGAAGCCGTAGGTCAGCTAAAGCGGGCATTGGCTGACGGTGCCTTTACAGACTCGCCGGAGGATTTCGACGCCTCTGTAATGCACGCCAGGATCGAGTATGTCTGCCCCATGCATCCCGAAGTTGTGGAGGATGAGCCGGGTAGCTGCCCCAAATGTGGCATGGACCTGGTAGCCCGCGAAGCCGGGGAGTCGACCCCTGAAGGCGGCAGCGATCATGAACATCACGAAGATCACGAACACCATGGCCACGAACACGAGCATTGCCATGACCAGGAGCACCAGAGCCACCATGAGCACCAGAGCCACCATGGGCATCATGAGCATCATGATGGCCATGATCAGGACCACGGCCACGACCACGACCACAATAACGAACACCAACCGGAACACGCTCCCGAAAATGCTGGGACCGAATATACCTGCCCCATGCACCCCGAAATTGTTCGGGACGAACCGGGCAGCTGCCCGAAGTGCGGCATGGATCTGGTAGTCCGTGAATCTGACGACCACTCAGAACATGAACATTCCGGCCATGATCACGGTGAACACGATCACGGTGAACACGATCACGGTGGGCATGATCATGAAGGACATGATCATGGTTCCTCGGGATTCATGTCCATGATTGAAGTCACCAAAGACCTGCCGCGCAGCGCCGACGGCCTGCAGATGGACTGGCTTGAGGTGCCGTTCGGTCCGGTCTTCCCTGGCTTGCCCGGCGGACTGAAGTTGACGCTGACCCTTGATGGTGACGGCGTAACGGAGGGGCAGGCGATCTCCCTGGTGGGGGTGACCAGCAAAGGTGACAATGTTGAAGAAAGTGAAGAGATGGATGCCGAGACCTTCATTGCGTATCTGTCAGCTGCAATTCCGCTCGCGCCGGTGAGCTACCGTCTTTTGGCTTGTCTGGCAATAGAGCAAGCGGCAGGACTGGAGGACGATTCGGCAAACGCCGGTGCCCGCACTGGCGCCCTTGAGCGTGAGCGCATCGCCAGTCATCTTGGCTGGCTGGCTCAGTTAGGGCGCCAGCTCGGCTTCGCCTGGCTGACGCAACGGGCTTCAACTCTGCAACTGCAAGTCAGAGAGGCTAACCGGGACAGTCTTGCTGCCCTGGAGCCAGCGCTGCGTACATTGGGTACCCGCCTTGAACGAACGCCTTTGCTTAAATCGCGGCTGATGGGAGTCGGTATACTGCCAACGGAATCTTCTGGTTTGCGCGGCCCCGTAGCGAGTGCTGCCAACGAAGGCGGAGATGCCTGGGCGCGCCTGTGGCAGCGCCTGGCCGAAATTTCGGCCAGCCTTGACCTTATAAAGTCGGGCGCAGAACCGGAGCTGCCGGTTCTGCGCGACGTTGGCGATGTGGCAGGAACCGGTGAGGCAACCGTTGACACTCCGCGCGGCGAGGCCCGGCTAAGTCTGAAACTGGAGCGCGGCCATGTTAAGTCATACGAGCTGGACACCGCCTGCAGTCACCATATCGGCCTGGTCCCGAAGCTTGTCGAGGGCCAGGAACTGGGCGATGCGCTGCTGGCAGTCGGGTCACTGGACCTTTCGCCCTGGGAGGTGACTTCGTGACTGTCGCCATCGTTTTGCTCGCGCTGCTTGGCAGCGCCTGGCTGCTGGCTGTGATTGAGGGCTGGATGGCCACTGGGCGTCTGAGTCCGGCGGCGCCGCTGTTCAACGGCCTGGCTCACCTCGGACGTGAATCTATTGTGCCGCGCTCGCCGGACCGGGTCTTTTTCGAGGCGGCGCCGGTGCTGCTATTGGTCGTAGCAGTGCTTGGCATGGCGGTCCTGCCGCTGGCGCCGGATCTGATCATCGCGGACCTGGGCACCGGCGCGCTCTTCATCAACGCGGCCCTGGCCTATGTGCTGGTCGCGGTGATCATGGCTGGCTGGGGGCCGGATGGCGCCTACGCGATGATCGGCGGCTGGCGTTTTCTGGGCCAGCTTATTGCCTATTCCATGCTTATTGTCATGCCGATCACGGCCGTGGCCATGCGTGCAGAGTCCCTGGTGAACACCGCGATCGTTGGTTCCCAGAGCAGCTTGTGGAACATCGTCTACCAGCCTCTGGGCTTCGTGCTGTTTTTCATTGCCGCCATGGCGCTGGCGTTCCGTGCCCCCTTCGATCTGCCCACCGCAGAAGGGGAGCTTGGCGGAGGTGTGGACGCCGAGTACACCGGGGTGCGCCTGGCAGTGCTGCGCCTGGCCCGACTGACGCTGGTGGTTACTCTGGCTTCGGCGACCACGGTGTTTTACCTCGGCGGCTGGCATGGCCCGCTGCTGCCGCCCTGGGCCTGGAGCCTGATCAAGACCCTGGCCGTAGCCGTGTCGATGCTGCTCGTCGGTCGCTACCTGCCACGCATTCGCGAGGCGGATCTGATGCGGTGGTGCTGGATTATGGGCATCCCCCTGGCACTGGTTAATATCATTATTGTCGGTTTACTGATCCTGGTGGTTCCCTAATGTACGCACAGGCTTTTTTTGTCGCTGTGTTCGGGCTGGCCGCAATCGGCTTCGGCCTGGTGGTGTTTCGCACATCGTCCATGGTCCGTTCCGCACTGGCGCTGTTGTTTTCGCAGACCGCCGTCGGCTGCATGTTTCTGGCGATGCAGACCGAATTTCTGGGTGTACTGCAGATCATGATGATGGCCACGGAGATGAGCATCATGGCCATCTTCATGGTGATGTTCATGATGGATCCCGGTGGGCTTGGCGGTATGGATATGAGCCACCAGAAGCGCTTCTCGATCGGTGCCGGGGTCAGTGCCGCCGTTGTTGCCATCGCCATTGCACTGCTGTCCGACTGGGGTCCCTTGGCGGACCAGGTGCCGGACGCGGAGGCGCAGACACGGGCGCTGGGCATGGAGCTGCTCGGGCGCTCGATGATGATCTTCGAAACCGCTGGCATCACCATCCTGACCGCGATGATTGCGGCCACGGCGGTGGCAATTCCGGTGCAGAACCTGGCGAGTAAAAACGACAAGGAGTCATCGGAATGACCGCAGTTCTGATAGTAGCGCTTCTGATCGGCGCAATACTCTTCGGTATCGGTATCTATGGCGCACTGTCCCAGACCAATCTGGTGATGATCATGATGGGCGTGGAGCTAATGCTGGCGGGCGCGATGGTGAACCTGGTCGCTTTCTGGCGCTTTCTGCACCCAGAAGCCTATTCCGGCCAGATGTTTGTGCTGGTGGTGATGACGGTTATGGCGCTGGAGATGGCGGTCGGCTTTGGCATTGCCATCGCCCGCTTCCGGGCCAAGGGCTCGGTAGAGATGGAAGAAGCGGAGGACCTTAAAGGATGAATGCAGTGGTCCTGCCGATATTACCGCCGCTGATCGCCGCCCTGGCCGTGTTGATACTGCGCCGGTGGCCGCCTGCACTGGCCCTGGCTGGCGCAACGCTCAGCCTGGCGGGAAGCCTCTGGCTTCTGGCCCGGGTGGCTAGTGGTCAGACCGAAACCCTACTTATGCCCGGTCTGCCGGACATGCCACTGCGACTGGTCGGCGTGCCGCTTACGGCGTTATTGGCCGTGACGGTGGCCACGGTGGGTACATTCGTGCTGATCCATGCCGTCGGTTACATGAAGCGAGAGTCTGGTCAGGCGCGCTTCTACGCCGTAATGTCCCTGTTCCTGGCCGCCATGCAGGCGCTGGTGCTGGCCGGCGACTGGGTTCTGCTGCTGGCGGCCTGGGAACTGATCGGGCTCTGCAGTTACCTGCTGATCGGCTTCTGGTTCCAGCGGCCCGAAGCCGCGAACGCAGCCAGCCGCGCTTTCCTCTATACCCGCAGCGCAGATCTCGGGCTTTACGTTGCGGTATTCATACTTATCGGGTCGGCAGGTACCAGTGAGATTGCCGTCTCCCTGACCGCTGGTGGTAGTGCCTCGACCGCGGCCGGGCTTCTGTTACTGCTGGCCGCCATGGGCAAGTCGGCCCAGGTTCCCCTGCAGGACTGGCTGATGCGCGCCATGGCGGGCCCGACACCGGTCTCGGCGTTGTTGCACTCGGCCACGCTGGTGGCGGCGGGCGCGATCCTGCTGATCCGCTCGGCCCCGCTGCTGACTCCTGAAGCGCTTTTCGCCATTGGGCTTGTTGGTGGCGTTACCACGGTGGCAGCCGGGGTGATTGCGCTGGCCGAGCGTGATCTCAAACGCCTACTCGCGGCTTCTACGGCCAGTCAGTACGGCCTGATGCTGATCGCAGTGAGCGCCGGGGTTCCGCTGGCCGCCCTGTTGCACTTGCTCGCCCATGCTGCCATCAAGAGCAGCCTGTTCCTGGCTGCCGGTGAATTCCAGCATGCGCGTGGCGATACCACTTTCGATCGGCTGAAGGGCGTTGGCCGCGCCAGACCCTGGGCCTTCGCTGGCTTTGCTCTGGCGGCGCTGGCACTGGCTGGCATTCCACCGCTGAGCGGGTTCTTCTCCAAGGATGCGGTGATCACCGCCGCTCTGTCTGCACAGGGCGCCGTCTGGCTCGGCCCTCTGGCCCTGGCAGGAACTCTGCTGACCGGCGCCTATATGGCCCGGGCTTTACGCTTGCTCTGGCAGGGCTCCGGCGATACCCGGCCGGTCGCCGGTACTGGCTGGATGCGCGCTGGCATCTGGGGTCTGGCGACCCCCGCCGCAGGCCTGGGTCTGGCCTTTGGTCCACTCGAAACAATGCTTGATCTGCCGGCGCCGGAAACCGCAGGTATCGGCGCCATATTGTCCGGACTCGTCGCCGCCTTGGGTGGCCTGGCGCTGGGCTGGCTGGTGCCGGTCAAGCGTCTGCTTGGGCCTGCCCATCAATGGGCAGCATCGGGGCTAGTGGTTGCGGGCGGGCTCACCGCCTGGGTAGGTCGGCCCGTAATGGCTGTTGCCCGGCAGTGTGACCGTCTGGAAGGCCACCTTTATGCGGCCGCGCTTGGCGTCGGCCATACAGCTCTCACCATTGCCCGCGGGGGCGAGCGCCTGGAACAGCGCCTGTATCTGGCCGTACTTGGCGTCGGTCGCGCCAATCTGGCGGTGGGTCGCTGGGTTCGGGGCGGGGATGAGCGTGGTATCGACGGTCTGATCTTCGCCCTGGTGGCCGGTGTGCGGGCCCTGGGCGCGCGGGCGAGAACCCTGCAAAGCGGCCTGATCCATCACAGCCTGGCGATCAGCGCCGTAGCCACCGCTGTGCTCCTTGTCATCCTGTTTTCAGCTTCACTGAGTTTCTAAAGGAACCCTGTATTCATGATACCACTCGTATCTCTGACCTTGTTTTTGCCTCTCGCCGGCGCCGTGCTGATTCTGTGTTTGCCGAAGCCGACGGCGCGGACAGTGCATGGCATAGCGATCGTCAGTGCCGCCCTGACTCTGGTCGGCGCTCTGGCCATGTGGCTGCAGGGGGTGAGTGGTGAGGGCTTTTCCCAGGTTGAAGAGCTGGAATGGATGCCGGCCATCGGCGCCGCTTATCGGGTCGGGGTTGATGGCATAAGCCTGCCGCTGGTGCTACTGAGTGCCGTGCTTTTCCTGGTTGCACTCATCTACGCCTCGTCGCTTCGCGATCGCCCGCGGGCCTACGTGGCCCTGGTCCTGCTTCTTGAGACCACGGCAATCGGTACCTTTACCGCGCTGGACGGGATTCTGTTCTATGTGTTCTTTGAAGTTTCCCTGGTGTCGATGTATTTCATGATCGCAGGGTGGGGACACGAAGACAGGCAACGTGCAGCGCTGATGTTCTTTATCTACACCCTGCTGGGCAGCCTGCCATTGTTGCTTGCTATTCTGGGGCTTTACCTCGGCAGCCCTGATCCTACCTTCGATATGCGGGCCTGGATTGCCCATCCTCCGCTGGAGGGGGCGGCGGCCATGTGGGCGCTGATCGCCATGCTGATTACCTTTGCGGTCAAGATTCCCGCCGTACCGTTGCATACCTGGCTGCCGGCAGCCCATGTTCAGGCGCCGACCGTTGGTAGCGTCATCCTGGCTGGCATCATGTTGAAATTCGGGACTTACGGGCTTGTGCGCTTCGCCCTGCAAATGACCCCTGACGCTTTCCGCGAAGCCGGAATCGTTGTTCTGTTCTTCGGTGTCGTCAGCGCGATTTACGGCGCCTTTGCCACCCTGGCACAGACGGATCTCAAGCGCCTGGTGGCCTATACCTCAGTCAACCACATGGGCTACGTGATCGTCGGCGTCGCCGCGGCTGCGCTAACACTGGATCCTGCCGTGCGTGCCACCGCTCTGGACGGTGCCGTGCTGCAGATGTTCAGTCACGGTCTGGTCACCGGTGCCCTGTTTTTCCTGGTGGGCATGATCCAGGTGCGCGCCCAGACCCGCGAAATGAGCGAGTTTGGTGGCCTGCTCAAAACAGTTCCGCTGCTTGGCTGGCTCTTTGTGCTGGCAGCTTTCGCGTCTCTGGGTCTCCCGGGCCTCGCGCACTTCCCGGCTGAGTTCCAGATATTCCTCGCGACTCTCGGTACCACTCCCATTGCCGTTATCGTGATTCTGGGCATTGCCATTATCGCCGGAACCTTTCTCAAGGCACTGCGTGAAACCTTTCTGGGTGAGCCCCGGGAGCGCTGGAATAAAATGCCGGATCTGAGCCCGCGCGAAATTCTCGCTGTGGCGCCCCTGCTGGTGCTCACTGTCGCCACAGGTGTTGCGCCGTCCTGGGTGCTGGACATCATTCACCGGACCACATCGGTACTGGTGCTGTAATGGGTCGAGATCTCGCATTATTAATCCCGGAAATTGCCGTCCTGTTGACGGCTGTCGGTGCGCTGATCGCGGAAATGCTGCGCCGGCCCCGAATTTCGCTGGCTGTCGCCGTCATCGGCTTGCTCGTTGCCACGGGGCTGACCCTGCGCCTGCTGGGCACAGACACAACGGTGTTTGGAGGCAGCTTTCGAATCGATGCTCTGAGCATCTGGGCCAAGCTTATTTTGCTGCCTGCTACAGTGCTTTCGATGCTGTTGGCGCGGGTGGATGTTCGGGGGAGCGCCCGCGAAGGTACGGTCTATAGCCTGCTGATCTTTGCCACCCTCGGCGCCCTGGTTCTGGCAGGGGCAGGGGATACCATGTTCCTGGTACTGGGTACACTGCTGACCGGCCTGGCCACCTTTGCCCTGGTTGCCTATCCGGATACTGATCCGGCGACCGAAGCTGCGATGAAATTCTTTGTATTCGCTTCGGTCACCACATCGATCATGATTTTCGGCCTGAGTTACTGGTTCGGCGCTTCGGGCTCCACACTGATTGCCGATCTGCCGGGGATGGATACGATGCCGATGGCTGTCATTCTCGGGTTCGTGGCTGTTGTTGTTGGTCTGGGCTACAAGGCATCGCTGGTTCCGTTTCATTTCTGGGCGCCAGATGCCTACGAGGGCGGGCCCCTCTCGATTGCAGCTTATCTGTCTGTAGTGCCCAAGGTTGGCGCCCTGTTTGCGCTAACGCAGGTGGTTCGTGACCTGCCCCCGGAAACCGGTTGGACTGCCGTCATTGCGGGCCTCGCGGTTCTCAGCATGACCTATGGCTATCTCGCTGCACTGGTGCAGGACAACGTCATCCGGCTGCTGGCCTATTCGTCGATTGCCCAGTCCGGTTATTTTCTTCTGGGCATTGTGGCGGTGGGCTCAAGTGAGCTTGCACTACCATCGATCATTCTGTTTGCCGCCGCCTATGCGGCCATGAACCTGGGTGCTTTCGCGGTTGCCGCCGCAACCGGGCGCACTCTGAACGATTTTGACGGGCTGGGACGTGCACGGCCGATTATGGGTATTGCAATGGTGATCTTCCTGCTGTCGCTGGTCGGCATTCCGCCGCTGGCCGGCTTCGTCGGCAAATTCATGCTCTTTGCTGCTGCCATCGACGTCCAGTTCACCTGGCTGGCAATCATAGCGATCGTCAACAGCGTGCTCTCGCTCGCGGTGTATCTACGCATCGTAGTGCCAATGTACCGGACGGCGGAAAAGACAACCATTTCACCGGGCACATGGCCCGGCATCGTGGTCATGATCACGTTTGCCGCCACACTGATCATCGGACTGGCCGCTCAGATTTTTCTAGCGGGACTGGCGACGTGATCGGACTCGCTATCAAAACGTCCGAGACCATAGACTCACGGACTGACGGAGCATCTAGGTATCGTTCTTTAGGCTTTGACACCTGGACTCAGGACAATAAACTTCTTATAGCTGCGCCTCTCCTTATAGGCGCATCAGCAGGTTAGCAGTATTTCGGAGGTCGGGCTCACGGGTCTATGTAGTTATAACCCGGCAATTTCACAGATCATCCATCCTCCCCGTCTGACGAACAAGGCGCATTGCTTCGTGTTGCTCCAGCTCAAGAAGGGATTCGAGTAATTCCTTTGCTTCAGGAATTTCTGCCTTACCTATGAGGTTGCGATAAAGGTCCGTCACCTGATCATGGAAATCGAAGATTTCCCGGCAGATCTCATTGAAACCCAGCGCAGCATAGGGTGCATCACAGGTTCGATGCGTACGGATCGGGCTTGTGTTCCAGATGATCATATATATAGGTATTCAATGCTTTGGGGTCGGCTCGACGCTTGAACTCTCTGACAACAAATTCCATCTCATTCTCATGATCCGCCAGATAAGTAAGCAGCATCCTGGCACGCTCTTCTTCATTATGATCGGCACAATGAGAAAGACAGCGTGCCAGATTCTCATGAAGCTGGCGTGTCCAGTCGACCAGATCACCAAACGTTTTTACCTCCATGATCCTGCTCCTCTGAAATCAGTGGGAATGCATATTGTCGCTGTGATTTGATGATTCTTTACGAGACAGAAAGAGACGTTCGCCAACCAGGATAGCCGCCATGACAACCGATGCTACTATCAGCACCAGGGGATCTGTCGTCGCTTTTACCCAAAGGAAGCCTGCCAGCACGACGGCATCCAGCAGTATCGCAATAACCAGCACGATTGGGTTGGCACCGACTTCCTTGCGAAGATGACGCAACACCCCCCAATGAATAGCGATATCCATGATCAAGTAAAAGATGATACCAAGTGCGGCGATACGGCTAAGGTCAAAAAATGCCGTCAGAACCAAACCAAGCACGACGGTATAGACCAGGGTATGCTTCTGGATACTTCCTGGCATATGAAAGTGACGATGCGGCACCAGTTCCATTTCCGTCAGCATTGCCAACATACGTGAGACTGCAAATATACTGGCAATGATGCCACCCGCGGTGGCCAGCATGGCAAGAATGACGGTAAACCAAACGGCGGCCTCTCCAAAAGCCGGCCGCGCAGCAGCCGCAAGTGAATAGTCTTTAGTTTCGATGATTTCCGTCAGGGACAAGTTACTCGCTACTGCAAACCCCACCAACGCATAGATAACGACGCAAAAACCGATCGATATCATGATCGCCCTGCCGACATTGCGATGGGGATCTTTTATCTCTGAGCCACTGTTGGTAATCGTCGTGAACCCCTTGAAGGCCAGAATACCCAACGCAGTCGCACCCAGAAAGCCTGTAAAAGACCCCTCAGGAGCCGATGCCGAGGTTTCCATACCGACGGAGTCGGCGAATATGACACCGACGACGCCAAACAATAGAATCCCACCAATTTTTATGAACCCGATTACTGATGCAACGCCCTGGATCAACTTGTTGGCGGTGAGGTTGATTAAGAATGCAGAAATAAGCAGCGCCACACCCAGTAGAGGCACATACAGAGACCTATCTCCTAGATCGAAGAGTTCAAGTGTGTAGGACCCGAAGGTTCTCGCCAGGAAACTCTGAGCGATCACCATGGAGAAATACATCAAGAGCGCATGAAAAGCGGTAGGTAGCGTCGATCCATAAGCTTTCTGCAGATACATGCCGATCCCACCTGCCGAAGGATAGGCATTAGACATCTTCACATAGGAGTAGGCACTGAAGGAGACGATTAGTGCCGATGACAAGAAGGCAAGAGGGAAAAGCGCTCCCGTCATCTCGGCCATCTGTCCTGTCAAGGCAAATATGCCAGCTCCAATCATGACCCCGGTCCCTAAAGCAATCGCGCCGACCAGAGACAGGCTATCTTTTTTATATTGTGGCGTTCTATCCATTGGCTCCATTATCTTTCTCCTAGCAGTTCACCTTGCGTCTCATCGATGCTTGGTTCCCGTGCCGATCTAGTACAGGCCGATCCCCTTCTCGATCACGCAGTAGATGCCAGTCAGCCATGCGACGATTCATGCCACACCCAATCGATGGCATATAACCGGCCTGGCCATGCCCCCCTGATGTGCGCTAGCTGCCATGAATCCTTCTCGATCGTAAGAAGAAATAATTCTATCGCGTGTCCAGTGAGATCTGGTGACCTATTCCATCGAGCGAAATGGTGTATAGAACCTCGAGAGAAGCCGGGTCGAGCACCCAGAGCTTGCTTTCCTCACGACTGGTGACAAGCAGCCGGCCATCATCCGGTACCACCGCCAGATGGTAAGGGGCCGTGGACAGGGTGATACTCTGCCGAGTCCCGTCGTCGAGCGTAATCAGGACTAACCGATCATCGCCCTGGCTGGTCGCGTAGAGGATTTGCCCATCTGGGCTCAGACCGACACCATGGGGGGCATCGCCGACCTCATATTCGCCCGTCACGCTGCCGGCAGGCAGATCGATCACGACGACGCGTCCGGCCGAGTCATCATTGACATAGAGCCGCTGATTGTCGCGTGAGAGCACCATATGCTCCGGGCTGCCGCCGACACGCAGGTTTCGCTCAACGAACCAGTGCTGAGTGTCGATTTCGCTGACCGTCCCGTTACCCGCGTTGCTGACCAGCAGCGATTGACCGTCTTCGCTTTCGACGACGTAGTTCGGATTCGGACCCGTTGCCACCGTCTGGATATGCTTTCCGGAATCCAGCGACACGACGCTGATGCTGCCCCCCATGGGATGAGTCGAGACGGCATAGCGACCATCGGCCGTCACCAGCACATGATGAACCGGGCCGGGAACTTCCAGCTTTCGCACAATGGCATTGGTGGTCGTATCCACCATATACAGCACGCCGGTGTTCTGCTGATTGGCCGCTGACTTTTCTCCGCCACCGTGATGGGCCGCATGTTCGTCTTCCGTCACGCCCTCCGGGGGGCTGACGTTTTCCTTCGTATCGCGTGGTGTGAGGCTGCCGGCGATCAGGTAGCGACCGTCCGGCGTTAGTGCAGAACCGTGCGTATTGAGGGTATTCGGAATGGAGGGCATCACCTGGTAGCTCTCCAGGTCAATGACGCCAATGGCATCTGCCGAGCCCATCGGCACGAAGGCGCGACTACCGGCTGCCATCGCGGCCATCGATGCGCCCAGCATGACCCCTGCCACGATTGCGTTGAGCCATTGCTTCGTTGATTTGCGTTCCATGCTGGCACCTCTTTGCTGGATACGCCGCGGGACGTAGGCCCCATAGGGGCGATGCCCACACAGCACTTAGTTGTTGGGTCCCGAGAAGAAGTCCTAGCGCTTGTCCTCGACCATGGTCAGATCTTCACCCGACGCAGCCGCAGCGAATTCGTGACCACCGACAAGGACGACGCGCTCATCGCAAAGGCGGCGAACATCGGCGAGATAAGGATACCGAGGAACGGAAACAGGACCCCGGCCGCGACAGGCACGCCGGCCCCGTTGTAGATCAGCGCGAAGAACAGGTTCTGCTTGATGTTGCGCATCGTGGCCAGCGACAACTTGCGGGCCCGCACGATGCCGTCGAGATTGCCCTTGACCAGGGTGAAGCTTGCGCTTTCGATCGCCACGTCGGCGCCGGTGCCCATGGCGATGCCGACATCGGCCTGAGCCAGGGCGGGGGCATCATTGACCCCGTCGCCCGCCATCGCCACCTTGCGGCCTTGTTCCTGCAGTTCACGGATGATGCGGGCCTTGTCTTCAGGCATCACATCAGCGCGGATCTCGTCGATGCCCAGTCGCCCAGCCACCGCTTTCGCCGTCCGCTCGTTGTCGCCCGTCGCCATGATGATGCGGAAGCCCAGTTGGTGCAGCGCCTTCAGTGCCTCGGGCGTTGTCTCCTTCACCGGGTCGGCGACACTGACCAGACCCGCGATGGCGCCGTCGAGGACGACGAACATCACCGTCTCGCCCTGGTCACGGCGGTCATTGGCGGTGTCCGACAGCTTGCCGCCGTCGAGGCCCAGTTCGGCCATCAGCTTGGCATTACCCAGCGCCACCGGCTTGCCGTCGACCACACCCTTGACGCCCATGCCGGTCACGGCCTCGAAATCGCTGGCATCGGCGAGTGTCACCCCACGTTCCTCGGCGCCGCCTACAATCGCCTCGGCCAGCGGGTGTTCGGAGCCGCGCTCCAGACTGGCCGCCAGGCGTAGCACCTCGGCCTCGTCATGCCCCTCTTCCGGCAACACCGCCACCAGCTTCGGTTTGCCCTCGGTCAGGGTGCCGGTCTTGTCGACCATCAACGTATCGACCTTGGCAAAACGCTCCAACGCCTCGGCATTCTTGATCAGCACTCCCAGCTGGGCGCCGCGCCCGGTGGCCGTCATGATCGACATCGGCGTGGCCAAGCCCAGCGCACAGGGACAGGCGATGATCAGTACCGCCACCGCCGAGACCAGCGCATAGGACAGCGCCGGCGCCGGCCCCCAGATCGCCCAGGCGATGAAGGAGAGAATGGCGACGCCGATCACCGCAGGGACGAACGTGCCCGCCACCTTGTCGGCGAACTTCTGGATCGGCGCGCGGGAGCGCTGGGCATTTGCCACCATCTCGACGATCTGGCTGAGCATGGTATCGGCGCCGACACGGGTGGCTTCCATGACCAGACTGCCGGTGCCATTGATCGTGGCCCCGGTGACCTTGTCGCCGTCGACCTTTTCCACAGGCACCGGCTCGCCCGTGATCATCGACTCGTCGATCGAGGAGCGGCCTTCGACCACCACGCCGTCCACCGGCACCTTGTCACCCGGCCGCACCCGCAGGTGATCACCCACCTGCACGTCATCCAGCGCGACCTCTTCTTCGCTGCCATCGGGCCGGATCACCCGCGCGGTCTTGGCAGCCATGTCCAGCAGCGCGCGAATCGCTTTGCCGGTGCCTTCACGGGCGCGCAACTCCATCACCTGACCCAGCAGGACCAGCGCGACGATCACCGCAGCGGCCTCGAAATAGACGCCGACATTGCCGCTCTCGTCGCGAAAGCCCTCGGGAAAGATGCCCGGCGCCAGCAGCGCGACGATGCTGAACAGATAGGCCGAGCCGACTCCCATGGCGATCAGGCTGAACATGTTAAGATTCATCGTCCGAAAAGAGTTGACACCGCGGACGAAGAACGGCCAGCCCGACCACAGGATCACCGGCGTCGCCAGGACGAATTCGATCCACAGCGTGGTGCGCTCGCCGAAAACGTCGCGGATCGCCGTGAGGCCCAGGAAGGGAGACATCGTCAGCACCAGCAACGGGACCGTGAAGATGGCCGCGACCCAGAAGCGCCGGGTGAAGTCGATCAGCTCGGGATTCGGCCCCTCATCGCCGACCGCCGACGATTCCAGCTCCAGCCCCATGCCGCACAACGGGCAAGCGCCGGGGGCGGTCTGGCGCACCTCGGGGTGCATCGGGCAAGTGTAGACGGCGCCGGCATGCCCGGCCGGCACCTTGTCGTACTTGCCGCCACGCACCGGCGTACTAGCCTCATGGTTGGCATTATGGTCCGCCTCGTGCTCGTGACACTGGTCGTGGACAGTATCGTCATGGCCGGCGAGGGCCTTTGGGTCATCGCTTACCACGGGCACGAGGTGCATGCCGCATTTCGGGCAGTCACCCGGCTGGTTGGCCACCACCTCCGGGTGCATCGGACAGATGTACTGGTCGACACTCTGGTGGTCTCCCTGGCAGCCGGCAGAGACGTGGTCCGTCTCGCCACTGCCTCGTGCTGATACATCATGCGATGCATGCCCGTGACAATGGTCGTGCTGATCTTGTTTCATGGAATCGTCTCCGTCGCCTTCATTGGCAGATGGAATCTCAGGATCGCCTGTTCCGTGATCGATTTGTCGCCATGGTGCTCATGCAGATCCATCAATGACGCAGATCGTTCCTGCGTTGCTCGTATTCCTCACGGTCGATCTCTCCCCGGGCATAGCGTTCTTGAAGAAGGTCCAGTGCCGTTGGCCGGGGCGGGTCCATGGCGTCGCCCCGCCCCCGGCTCAGGCGACGTACCAAGAAAACGGCCAAGGCGATAACGGCGCCCCAGAACAGCACCATCATGAACCCGCCGAAGAGCACATGCCCCCAGCCATCGTTGCCCATATACCCCATCATATCGCCCCACATGGTCGGATCTCCTTTCGTCATGAGGCACTCTGATGTCAGGCTAAGACCTGTGTGTTGCCCAAGGGTCAAGCTGAAGAGGCGAACGCATGCAGCTCTCGACTTCGGTCAACGTTCGGCCTGGATCATGGCATTTCGGACTTAAGTGGCCGCTACTCCGGGATTCTGGCAAGAGCTCTTAGTGCCGCCCTGCCTGCTCATCATGAGAAATACGTGATCCATCGGCTAGCGTTCGCCACTGCCCCCAGCGAGGAATGAACATCGGCACCCTCCGCTGATAGGCGCGATAGGCGTCACCGAAATGGGCCAGCATCTGCTGTTCCTCGCGATGGGCCAGCCAGGCATAGGTGATTACGATCAACGGAAACAAACCAACCGAGAATAGCGTTGGCCAATGCACCACCCCCTCACCGAACAAGGCGATGAACAAACCCGTGTATTGCGGATGCCGTACGAGGGCATACAGTCCTCCGGTAACCAGGCGGTCCTCGCGCCGTGCCTTGTAGACTTGCCGCCAGCCTTGGATAAAGATCCCGATACCGGTAAACGCCAGTCCATAACCGAGCAGCATGGAGACAAGCATGCCGGTTTCTCCCAGCCCCACCAGCGTCGACCAGAGACTGGCGCTAACATACTCGCTATCCAGGCCGAAGAAACGCACCAGCAGATAGATAGTGAGTGGAAAGCCATACATCTCGGCGTAGAGCGCGATGATGAAGGCCTGCACCGCGCCGGCACCGGCCCATTCGCGCCAGTTCTTCGGTGCGAAATAGCGATAGAAGAACCAGGACACCAAGACGATGACGATCAGCGCGAGGCCCCAGGCCCCGGTATGATTGATGGATTCGTTCATAGCCTAGGCTCCGCTGTGCCGGTGGAGGCGTGTGACAAAGAAGTTGTAGAGCGGGCCGAAGACCAGGGCCACGTACCAGCCGTAGCCGAAGCTTTCAGCCAGGCCCAGGAAAAAACTTGGCCAACTCAACCAGGTGAAGCCAGGCAGGAATCGCAACCAGCTTTCGTACATCGCCTGGTCGGGAAACAGCAAGTCGAAGCCGACACATAGGATGAAGGTCACTGCCAGAAATAGCCCCAGGCTCATCCCCAGTGCGATCACGGGAATCCGCGGCGCGGCTTGACCCGGCAAGGGCGTGCCATGACGCGACCTGGGCTTGGCCATCGGAGCTGGATCGACGTCAGGCATCTTGGTTCTCCAGTTGGGCTGGCCGACTTTCGGTATCCGGGCTGACATATTGCTCGGGCGCTGCCTCGAAGCGTTCCCGACAGTCACGCGAACAGAAGTAATAGACGGAACCGTCGTGGACGCTCGGCTTGGCCTTCTCGGTGCTAACGGTCTTGCCGCAGACAGGATCCACGTCTTCGGCTGGCGGAATCCAGCGCGGGCCTTCGGAGGCCGCCCGGCTCTCTGACGCCACCTCGCCATGCTTGCCCTTGTCACGGCCATGCCCCATCACGTGAGCACCGCAGCCGAAGCGCATCATCAGGAAGATGAGTCCTGCCCAGAGCATGAAATACACCAGTTCGTTCATCGCCCTTCTCCTTTATCATCAACGCCTCACCGCTGGACGCCAGCGAGCTCGATGCCAGTCTGAGGCCTATGGGCAACCCAAGAGGCAAGCAGAACGAGATGTCACGTACTGCGATGCGATTCTTATCCCTAGAAAGCGTATCCCGCCAAGCTGAATCGATGCTGAATGCTGATCTTCGACTCCCGACGAGTATCACTCTCCCGTCCCTATCTAGCGATCGGAGGCACCCATTCTTCTGCGGTCACCGTAAGCGGCCTGTGACCGCGCGGCCTGTCGAGGCTTATCCGTGAGTCAGTGCAGTCAGGGGCGGCGGGTGCCAAAGCAAGTGATCGAACACCGCACGATTAGGCCTAGCTAACTGGACTCAGCCTGGTTTCAGCTTCGCCCTCTACACTAAAAAAAGACAGTAAGAGGTGTCTCATCGAGCATCTCTGCGTGCCGCCCTCAGAGTGGTGACGGCTCTCGATTCCAGGAGGCGATCATGAAACAACGACGCTTTCTCATCGGCGCGTCGAAGGTAGGAGGTTGCATAGGGGCGACATTCACGACGGAACCAACACCGATCAATCTGGAGGTTCCGCCTTACCGTTTCCTGTCCGAGGCTCGAGTCAAGATCGGCGTCGACCCCCAATCAATGACAGCCTAATACCGAGAGGCAAGTCACCATGACCGCCAACACAGCGACAGACAAGGCACCAACGGTCCGCCGGGCCAAGCGCAAGCGCAAGCGCCAACCGGCAGCATCACAAGAGCTGCCCGAGCAGATGGCCGCACCCGGTCCAGATGAGGTTACTGTCCCAAGCAACGCAGCAACGGAACTGCTCGCCTATCAGGGCGACCTGTGGCGGCGCGGTCTGCGCTACCTGGATACCCTGCGTGAGCGCGCCGATAAAATGCTCGAACATGAGCAGGCGGGTAAGCCGCCACTGCTCGACTTCGACTACGAGATGATCCTCGATGGTCGGCAACTGGCGCGGCCTGCCAACTATGCCCTGCTGCGCATCACCCGGGTCGGCGACGACTGCCTGGAGGACTGTCTCGACGAGAGCAAGCCGCCGGTCATGATCATCGATCCCCGCGCGGGTCATGGGCCCGGCATCGGTGGCTTCAAGCGCGACTCCGAGGTGGGCATGGCGCTCCACTTGGGGCACCCGGTCTACTTCGTGATCTTCTTCCCCGAGCCCGTTGCCGGGCAGACTCTGGAGGATGTGCAGCATGTCCTGCGACGCTTCGTCGAGACCCTGGGGGAGCGTCACCCCGGCAAGCCGCCGGTGCTCTACGGCAACTGCCAGGCGGGCTGGGCCATCGTCCTGCTCTCCGCAGACTGTGAGGGCCTGGTCGGGCCGGCAGTTCTCAACGGCTCGCCGTTGTCCTACTGGTCCGGCGAATCCGGGGTCAATCCCATGCGCCTGGCCGGCGGGCTGCTGGGAGGGGCCTGGCTGACCCACCTGATAGCAGACCTAGGAGACGGGCGCTTCGACGGCGCCCATCTGGCCGCCAACTTCGAGAGCCTCAAGCCGGCGAATACCTTGTGGCAGAAAGACTACCAGCTGTTTGCCGACATCGACGGCCAGCGCGAGCGGTTCCTGGCGTTCGAGCGCTGGTGGGCGGGTTTCTATACGCTAAGCAAGGAGGAGATCACCGCCATCGTCGAAAACCTGTTCATCGGCAACAAGCTTGAGCGTGGTGAACTGCAGATCTGCCCGGGGTGTACCGTCGACCTCAAGCACATCCGCAACCCGCTGGTGATCTTCGCCTCCAGCGGCGACAACATCACCCCGCCCCACCAGGCACTCAACTGGGTCCCGGCGGTGTACCCCGACACCGAGGCACTCAAGGCCGCTGGCCAGCGCATCATCTATCTGCTCAATCCGCATGTCGGCCATCTGGGGATCTTCGTTTCCGCCAAGGTCGCACGGCTGGAGCACCGGGCGATCCTCGAGAGCGTCGGCGAGCTGAATGACCTCGCGCCGGGGCTCTACGAGATGAAGATCGACAACCCCACCGGCGATCCCGACTGCCACAAGCCGCAGTTTCAGGTGCACTTCGAGGAGCGCCGCGTGGAGGAGCTGGACTACCCCGAGCAGGAACCGGCGTTCGAGCAGGTAAAAGCACTTTCCACGCACAATGTGGCCCTCTACGAGACCTTCGTCGGGCCCTGGGTACGATTGTTCGTTACACCTTGGTCCGCCGAGGCACTGCGTCAACTGCATCCGGCGCGGACCAGCCGGCTGATATTCTCGGAGCGGTTCGCGCCCTGGATGGGCAGCGTGAAGTGGCTGGCCGAGATAGTGGAGACCATGCCAACGCCGGTCGATAGCAACAATCCCTATCGGCAATGGGAGACCTTGATGAGCGAGGCGATCACCTCGACGCTGACGCTTGCCGGCACGAGTCGCGACAGCGTCTTCGAGATGGTGTTCAAGGGGCTCTATGGCCGTCGCCCAGCCCGATGAGTCGCGGCCCTACAGGGGCCAATGGATAGATCGAGGTCATTCACACCCTGCGCCAGCCGTACTTGATGCGAGTCATGGGCCAAGGCATCCGGCAGGGGTATCCTGCGAGAACCACCGCTTTGGTGCAGGCCTATCGCCGACCAGGCATCCCATAACACAAGAGGGCGTCAACATGCAAGTCGAAACCTTTCAGGATCTCATCGACTGGACCCGGGAGCTCCATGGCTTCCTGGCCAAGTGCCTGCAGCACTGCTCTGTACAGCAAGATGAACCCCGGGCCAAAGCGCTGCTTGAGTACCTTGCCACTCATGAAGCGAACCTGGAAAGTACCGTGGCGAGCTTCGAGCAGCAGGCCGATCCCAAGGCCCTGCATACCTGGGTCTATGACTACTTGCCCCATCCGCCCATCTCGCCCCATCAGGAGTGTGACCTGCCCTACGCCAACATGAGTTTTGATGAGATCTGTCGTGAGGTATTCGCCTTCCATGATCAGGTCGTCGAGCTGTATCAATATCTAGAAGGCCGCGCCGAGATCCCCGAGGCACGCACCTTGATCCAGCAGCTGCTGAAGATGGAGGAACACGAGGCGATGCGACTTTCCCAACAGGCCAATCGCGCCAGAGACCTGTAAGCGTGTATCTTGCTGAGGCCACAGCGCGCCATCATCGTCAATGCGGGTATCGGTGGAGCGGTACTGATGGTGATCCCATTTGCTACGTCGCACTGAAGGAAAGTGACTCGTGGAAACGCTCTCGTCCATTGGACTGATCGGCGCCCTCGTCGGCGGGCTGCTGTCGTTTTTCTCGCCCTGCACCCTGCCACTGCTGCCCGCCTATCTGTCGGTAGTCACCGGCGGCAGTGCCGGCAAGGCGGATCGGCGCTTCGAGGCGTTGCTGCTGAGCACCTTCTTCGTCTTCGGATTCAGCGTGGTCTTCATCCTGATGGGCCTGGGTGTGACCAGCATCGGCCAGCTTCTGCGCGGCTATCGTCAGGAGCTCAACTGGATCACCGGCAGCATTGTCATCGTGCTCGGCCTGTTCATGACCGGCGTGTTCCGACTGCCCGCCCTACAGCGCAGCTTTCAGTGGTCGCCCGAGTTGCGAGGGGGCTCCCCCATGGCAGCAACCTTCTTCGGCGTTTCCTTCGCCATCGGCTGGACGCCCTGCATCGGCCCGATCCTGGGCGCCATCCTGATGGCCACCTCGACCACCGCCAATGCCCAGGCCGGCATGCTCTATCTTGCGACGTACTCGATGGGATTGGCCCTACCCTTCCTGGCCAGCACACTGCTGCTCAACAAGTTCAGCCGCTATCGGGGCAGTCTGGGCAAGTGGAGTGCCTATGCCCGTCCGATCGCAGGCGTGATCCTGATTCTGATGGGGCTTCTGATCGTCTCAGGGACGCTAACCAGGCTCTCCAGCATGCTGGTGGACTGGTTCCCGGCCCTTGCCACCATAGGCTAAATGCTGCCTTCCTGAGACATCTTACCCTTTACACCACCCAATTCGGCACGGGTGAAACCCTACCAAGGATACTCAGTGCGCAGTTCGTGGCACAGAACTGTAAGCTCGGGTGGCAGTGATGAGCCGGAGACCTAACAGGAGAAATTGTCCGTGCTAGTCCAACTACATCTTGTAGGAGCCAGGTACAAAGTATGGGCTAGAGTATGGGCTGATAGAATTTAGACATAAAAAAAGCCGCTGAAATCAGCGGCTTATCTTTGTTTGGTGGCGGAGGGACAGGGATTCGAACCCTGGGTAGGTATTAGCCTACGCCGGTTTTCAAGACCGGTGCATTAAACCGCTCTGCCATCCCTCCGGCTTATGGCTGCGTATAATACCAGCCTCGTGCGATTCGTCAAGAGGCAGTTTGCGATCAACACGTTACGACGCTAATCCGGTTAAGCCTCGGCGCTAATAATAGAGGCGCAGGCCCACCCGGGTGATCTTGTTGCCGCGCATTTCGTTGACCACCCAATGAAAGCCATGCCAATCCACGTCGTCGCCTACCACCGGGTGCCCGCCAACTCTCAGCGACACATATTCACCAAGCGTCATCTCCTGCTCTCCGGGGCTCAGGGTCAGGCCGTAAGCTTCGGCTACATCCGACATCAAGGCATCGCCTTCTAGGGTAAAGGTGCCAAAGAAGGCGCGCACTCGAGCCAAACGCGCATCTCCATTGAAGAGGCGGTTGAGTGCCGGAAGATCATCGTTTCGCCCGATGACGCAAACCACATCGCCTAACCGCAAGCGGGTGCTGCCCTTGGGATGAAGCATTACGTGCTGCCGAAACATCGCCGAAATAAGAGAACCCGAGGGGAAGCGCAGCAACCGAATCGGTACGTCATCCAGGGCCTTATCCTCGACATGATAGACAAACATTTCGTAGTCATTCTCCGGCAACACGCCGAGCGGCCCACGCCGATGCGGTGAGGCCGTGGCGGGCACTTCAACCTTCATCAAGCGAGCCATCAACGGCAAGGAGCCGCCTTGAATCAACAGTGACAACAGCACCACCGCGAAGGCGATATTGAAATACAGGGAGGCGTTTTCGACACCACCGATCACCGGGAAAATGGCCAATACGATCGGAACCGCGCCACGTAACCCCACCCAAGCAATAAAACCGACCTCGCGCCAGCGAAATTTGAAGAAGGGTTTGATGGCAATCATTACCGCCAGCGGGCGCGCCACGAAGATCAGTGCCAGCGCGACCAAGAGCGAGGGCAAGGCAAAATCGAGCATTTCACTGGGATTAACCAGCAGACCCAGCACCAGAAAGAGCCCAATCTGACTCAGCCACGCCAGCCCATCGTGAACCGGCAGGATATAATCCAGATGGCGCCCAGGCTGATTGCCGATCATTAGGCCGGTCAGATAAATGGCGAGAAAACCACTGCCCCCCAGCCAACTGGTGGCACCGAAGACACAAAAGCCAAGCGCCAGCGCCAGCAATGAGTAGAGTCCCGGCGCCAGATCCAGCCAGCGCAGCAGGCGAGCAATGCACCATCCAGCGCCCACCCCGATCGCCAGGCCCAACCCGAACTGGGTGAACAGGAACATTAGGGTGCCAGTCACGCCCCCCAGGTCACCGACCAGCAGTTCGACCAGGGTCAGCGTCAAAAAGATCGCCATCGGGTCGTTGGTGCCGGACTCAATCTCAAGAGTGGCACCTACCCTTTCATTTAAGTTGATGCCCTGCCCACCCAGCATCGAGAATACGGCGGCAGCGTCGGTGGAACCAACGATAGCGCCCACCAGCAACCCCTGAACAAGGGTCAGATCAAATACCCACATGGCCAGAAGACCCACCACACCGCTGGTAATGAAGACGCCCAGGGTGGCAAGCGACAGGGCAGGCTTGAAGCCGACTCGGAAGGTTTTGAGGCGGGTTCGCAAGCCACCATCAAGCAGAATCATGGCCAAGGCCAGGTGGCCGATCAAGAAGGCAAGGGAATAATCATCAAACTTGATACCCAGCAGCCCTTCCTCACCGGCCAGCATGCCTAGGCCAAGAAAGATGACCAAAAGCGGTAGGCCAAACAGAGTGGAAAGTCGACTTGCGAGGATGCTCAAGGCGATCAGGAAACCACTAAGCAGAAAAAGAGTATTGATGCTATCCATGGTCATCCGCAGTCGAATCGAGCCAGGCCATAGTATGCCATAGTCGCCGTGTAGCAGCGATGCAGGCCCATGGTGTTGGGTGGCTCATTCATGCTCAAGAGGGATAAACTACTACCGTGTTGGCCGATAAAACCAACGCCCCTCTTTGCCTTGGGAGTCCTTATAAGATGACAACATGTTCGATGCCGCCATCATGGCGCACCGCTCGGCTCACGAGGCTGATAGCCACCAGCATGCTTATTTCCCTGTTCGCCTCAGCCCCCGCTTGGGCCGAGTCATCTGAGAACCAGATGCCGGAACAAGCATCGTCACAGTCGGATGAAGCGCCTGCGGAAGAGCCGGCACCACCCAGTTCCGACGAAACACCCAGTGACATGTCACAGACGGCTCCTGAGGAAGAAGGCTCGGCGGTTGGTGCCGAAGAAGCAGAAGCATTAATCGTGGAAGTCCCCTCAGTGGCTGAGGGCTCGCCCGAGCCCATCGAGCCGCCACCCACACGTGAATTGCACCTGGTGCTCGACTGGTACCCGTCTCTCCATCATGCCGCTGTGTTGATTGCGAAAGCCCACGGTGAACTCAAGCGCCAAGGAGTGTCGTTGACCATCACCTCTCCCGCCGATCCTCGCGTACCGGCTAAGTTGGTGGCCGCCGAGCGGGCCGACCTGGCAATGGGGCGCCAACCACAGTTGCACATGCTGATCGACAAAGGCCTGCCGCTGGTGCGTGTCGCCACACTGATCGACACCCCTTTATCGTCCCTGATCGTACGCGAGGATAGTGATATCACTAGCTTCACAGACCTTGAAGGCAAGACACTCGGTTATGCCTTCAATGACAGCATCACCCCCGTTCTTGCGTCGATGCTGAATCATCACGGTATGTCACTGAATGACGTAATGCTCGAGAAGCTAGACTTTGACATGGTGCGTGCGCTGATCGAAAAACGCGTCGATGCAGTCATTGGGGCGCCCCGCAATGTCATCCCGGCCCTGCTCGCCCAGGAAGGGGTGCCCAGCCGCCGTTTCCTGGCTGAGGAGCACGGCCTGCCCCTTCATGATGGCCTGATACTGATCGCCAACCGAGATCGGCTCGATGACAAACGCGGCGACATCAAGCATTTCCTCACCGCCCTAGAAGAGGCGACCCACTGGATACTCAATCACCCGGATAAAGCCTGGGCGCTGCTCGTTCAAGAGGAGCCGAGTCTAGATAGCACTGCCAACCGTCAAGCCTGGGAGGCCACCCTGAGGCGCATGGCACCAAGCCCTGGGACGCTGAATGCCGGCCGCTACGCTGACGTCGAGATGTTCCTTGAAGCACGCTCCTTCATCGACAAGTCAGCATCGGTCAAACGCCTGGCGGTAGAGCCTGGCTCGACATAAAAGCGGCACGAGCTCATCAGCCACTATCGTCATCGAGACGATGGTGATGCCCGAGCATTGCTGGCTTTATGGCAACACTGGCAACAACATGTCGAAGCAGGAGGCGCCCAAGCTAGTCGCGGCCGAAGCGATCACGCTTCACACGGGCATACCCCTATACGGGCTCTTCCGCGCCGCCAAAGAGGCGCGACAAGCACTCAAACAGATTGCGGAGCATCATGGCCTATGCCCACGCCTACTGGGATTGGAAAAGGGACGCGGGCAGCTGCTTCTCGAGTCAGCTGGGTCGCTGTCATGGCGCCTGTCATGGGAAGGAGTCGAAAGACAGTCGCGATGCTCGCGCTCGCGAGGCATTGGAAAGACTGCGCGTGCAGCAATGGCCCTGGCCTGGTCGCATCGCCATTGGCGAGGGCGCAACCGACAGCGATGCCGAGGGCGCTTTAGCCTGGCACCTGGTCGACCACTGGTGTTATCTCGGCAGCGTCAAGGCACTGGATGCTACCTCACTGGCAACGCTCGATGAGCGGCCTGTCAGTTTCGACATCGACACATACAAGATACTCCGCCGCGCCCTTGACCAGCACACAGGTCACGACCAGCGTCCTAGCCAAGGGCAGTTCAAAACAGCGTCGCTTACGATTCACCCCATCGACACCGACGGTGCTTGTCAGGACGGAAAAGGCTGATCCAGTGACTCGATGAAGTCCGTCACCGTTCGCTGGAAAGCGCTAGGCTGCTCGGCATGCAGCCAATGGCCGGCATCCAGCGTCGCGATCTGTGCAGAGGGCAGGATGTCTTTCACGGTCGGCAACATGTCATCGCTCACATAATGCGAGCGACCGCCGCGGAGCAACAGGCTTGGCCCCTCGTAGGCGCCCTCCCCTGCGGGCTCGCCGCGGATATCTTCATAGCCTGCTTCGATATGATCGAGTCCGATGCGCCAGCGCATACCACCTGCCTCGTCACGTTCCAGGTTAGTTGCCAGGAACATGCGAATGGGCTTCTCATCGACATGCTCGGCCATCAGGGCATCAACCTCACGGCGGTTAGCGGGGGCGTTGGCCTCCACATGGCGCAATGCCTTGAATATCTCATCGTGACCGTGATCGTAAGTCACCGGAGCTATGTCGGCGATGATCAGAGAGGCCACACGCTCTGGCGCCAGCCGCGCCACCGTCATCGCCACCTTGCCACCCATCGAGTGACCCAGCAGATGACATTGCGCGATTTCAAGCCGGTCCAGCGCGGCTAACACGTCCTCTGCCATAGCCTGATAGGCCATCCCTTCCAGGTGCGGAGAGCGCCCATGATTGCGCAGATCCAGCACCACGACTCGATGCCGACGCTCCCACTGCTTGGCGAGTGAGCGCCAGTTGTCGGCACTGCCCAGCAGGCCATGGATGACCACCAATGGCGTGCCTTCACCACCACTATCGAGGGTATGCAGTTCAGCTGTCATGAGATCTCCTGAAAATGAGTGCCGGTGAACATAGATGAGAATGGGCTAACGTCTCAGTAGCCTTCGGCCAGCGCTGGATCACGATCGCTTTGTCCTGTCCATGCCATTAGTCGCCGGCTCAGCCAGGCCAGCAACAGGCCATAAAGCGGCAAGAAGAACAGCAGACTGATACCGAGCTTGATGGCGTAATCGACCCAGGCAATCTCCGGCCAGTTGGCGGCCATGAAGGCATCAGGACTGTTGTGAAAGGCGATCGAGAAAAAGGCAAAGGTATCCGCCAGATTGCCGAACAGTGTCGATACGGCTGGTGCTACCCACCAGGCACGCAGTCGACGCAGGCGATCGAAGATCTGAATATCCATTAGCTGGCCCAGCACATAGGCCATGAAACTTGCCAGGGCGATACGTCCAACGAACAGATTCCATTCAGTCAATGCGCCGAATCCAGCGAAACTGCCCTGCGGAAAGATCACCGAGACGACATAGGACACCAGAAGTGCGGGCAACATCACGCGGGCGATGATCATCCGCGCGGGCCCCTTGCCGAATAGCCGAACCGTCAGATCGGTAGCAAGAAAAATGAACGGGAAACTGAACGCTCCCCAGGTGGTATGGAAGCCAAACAACGTAAAGGGGAGCTGAACGAGATAGTTACTGGCGGCGATCACGGCAATGTGAAAAGCCATCAGAATGCTCAGACAGCGACGTGTCTGGGCGGGTGTTAACGTAAACATGAGTCGCCTTTTTGGTAAGCGGAGGGGTGAGGGAACCCTCGAAACACAGAGCGCCACGGCTTTGGCCGTGGCGCTCCTCGTATACGTCAGTATACCTGCTCCCTTGGGGAGGGTGAAACGCGCTTAGTTCGCCTTGCCCGACTCGGGTGTATCGGCGGCAAGCGATGCATCACGCTCTGGCCAGGCATTAGGATCGACCTTGCCCGCAAGCTTGGGAAAGCGGCGCGGATCGAAGACAGGCTCTACGCCAGCGCGCAATTGACGATCGTAATCCTTAAACAGCGCCACGGCGAGCGGCGATAGCAGCAGAATGGCCACCAGGTTGATCAACGCCATCATGCCCATCGACAGATCGGCGAATCCCCATATGGCCTTGAGACTGCTCACCGAGCCGATCATCACCATCGCCAACACCGCCAGGCGGTACATGAACACCACGGTACGGGCACGGCGTGGTCCGGCCAGGTACTCAATGTTGCTCTCTCCATAGGAGTAGTTGGCAATCACCGAGGTGAAGGCAAACAACAAGATGGCAATGGCAATGAACATGCCGCCCCAGTCACCGACATGAGACGATAGCGCCGCCTGGGTCAGCTGAATGCCATTGGGCGAATCGCCACTGGCCATCATCGGGCCAGAAATGATGATGATGGCCGCCGTGGCGGTGCAGATCACCAGCGTATCGAGAAAGACCCCCAGCATCTGGATAAAGCCTTGAGCCGCCGGGTGATTCGGTTTGGTGCTGGCGGTAGCCGCCGCGTTCGGCGCCGAGCCCATACCGGCTTCGTTGGAGAAGAGGCCACGCTTGATGCCTTGCATCATCGCCTGCGCCACGGCATAACCCACGGCGCCGCCAGCGGCCTGCTCGATACCGAAGGCGCTGCGCAGGATGGTCATGATCGCACCCGGCAGTTCGGACGCGTTCATTGCCACAACGACCAGCGCCAACGCCAGATAGAGCACTGCCATCAGCGGCACAATCAACTCGGCCACCTTGGCGATCGATTTCAGGCCACCGAAGATGATCGGTGTCACCACCGCTACCAAGGCAACCCCCACCATCCAGGGCGGCACTTCAAAGGCTTGCTCCATGGCCAGCGCAATGGAGTTGGCCTGGACGCTATTGAAGGCAAGGCCGAAGGCGATAATCAGACACACCGAGAAGGCCGTGGCCAACCAGCGGGAACCGAGCCCTCGCTCGATATAATAGGCCGGGCCACCGCGGAAGGTTTGGTCCCCGTGGTTGACCTTGTAGGCCTGAGCCAGGGTCGACTCGACAAAGCTTGTAGACATGCCGACAACGGCCGTCATCCACATCCAGAACACGGCACCGGGACCACCAAAGTAGATAGCCACGGCCACCCCCGCCAAGTTGCCGGTGCCCACGCGTGCGGCAAGACTGGTCGACAGCGCCTGGAAGGAGGAAATGCCCTCCCCAGCTTCACGCGAACGCCTGAGCAGCTTGAACATGTGGCCGAAATACCGGAATTGCACGCCACGGGTCATGACAGTAAATAAGAGCCCTGCCCCGATGAGCAGGTATATCAGCACGCTGCCCCAGATCAGACCGTTACCGGCGCTGACCAAACTGGTGAAAAGGTCAGAAAATGAAGTATCCATGGTAATGCTGGGCACCCTTTGTGAAGTCATTGTCGCCCGACATTCTTCATACAATATGCTTTTGCGCAAGTATCCCCATGGAAAGGGGCTCTTCCATCGTCTTTTTGCCAGGCTTTTACATGATTGCCCGGTATTTTCCTGCCTTGAAGCTTTCGCGCCTTTCTCCGACCTTGGCAGTGGGGCATAATCCGCGCCGCCAATGCCCTGCTAGCAATAGCTCTCTATCACCATCGCGCACTGCGCCCGACACGATACCAATCAACATGGAACTGACCTCGCACGCCACCTCATATCTGTCACTGCTTGCGCCACTGGTGGCCATCGGTCTTGCGGTCCTCACCCGTCGCGTGCTGCCAGCGCTGGCTGTAGGCAGCGTAGTCGGCGCTCTGTTGCTGAATGGCGGCCAGCCGTTGACCACCGCTGCCGACCTTGCCCGCCGCTTGATTGGCGTCTTCTGGACACTGCCCGAGAGCAGCGATGTCGGCTTGGGAGAGGCGAATAGCTGGAACTTGTCGATTCTGACCTTTCTGCTGCTGCTGGGGGCCATGGTCGCACTGGTCACGCTATCCGGTGGCACCAGAGCCTTTGGTGAATGGGCTCGCGAGCGTGTCCGCACGCGCCGTGGCGCTCAGCTAACCACGGTGCTGCTTGGCGCCATCATCTTCATCGATGACTACTTCAACAGCCTGGCCGTTGGCAATATCAGCCGCCCACTGACGGATCGCCAAGGCATATCCCGAGCCAAACTGGCTTACCTGATCGATTCCACCGCGGCCCCCATCTGTGTGATCACCCCAATCTCCAGCTGGGGCGCCTATATCATCAGCTTGGTCGGCGGCGTGCTCGCCGCCCATGCAGTGACCGACATCACCGCCCTGCAGGCCTTCCTTGAGATGTCGGCGTTAAATTTCTATGCCATCAGTGCCTTGGTCCTGGTTATCGCCAGCGCCTGGCTGGACCTGAACCTCGGTGCCATGCGCCGTCATGCGGACATGGCCCGGAAGGGAGACGTCTTCGATGGCTCCCGGGGCGAACCACCGGGCAATCTGACTATCGAAGAAGCCGAGGGCGGTCGAACCCGCGACCTGCTACTGCCGATTCTTACCTTGGTGGCCGCCACCGTAGCGATGATCCTGTATACCGGCGCGTCAGCCCTGAGCGCCGATGGCCAAGCCTTTAGCCTGCTCGGCGCCTTCGAACAAACCGATGTCGCCACGTCACTGCTGATCGGCGGCGCAGTGGCATTGATCGCTACGCTTGCGCTGCTATGGCCTCGCTCGACGGTGCGTCGTCGCGCCGGACTCGCGCTGCTGAGCGGTATTCATAGCATGCTGCCGGCGGTGTATATCCTGGTGCTTGCCTGGCTCTTGACCGGCATCATCTCGGACCTGGGCACCGGCGCCTATCTGGCCAGCCTGGTCGAGGGCGTGCTGGCGGCCCAATGGCTGCCGATGCTGCTGTTCGTTTTGGCCGGCATCATGGCGTTCGCCACCGGCACCAGCTGGGGGACCTTCGGCATCATGCTGCCCATCGCGGGCGACATGGCTGCCGCAACGGACATCGCCATGCTGCTGCCCATGATGGGGGCGGTGCTGGCCGGTGCCGTCTTCGGTGATCATTGCTCGCCCATCTCCGATACGACCATTCTTTCCTCCACCGGTGCTGCCTGCCATCACATCGATCATGTGCTCACCCAACTGCCCTATGCCGGTCTGGGGGCCCTCTCGACCCTTGCCGGCTATCTGACGCTGGGGCTCACTGGCTCGGGGCCTCTCGGCTTGATGGTGACACTGGCAGTTCTGGCGCTCGCCGTCGCCTGGCAATATCGCCGCCCACCTAGCCAGCCGGGAGCCTAGGCGCCAGGCTGATCTCGCCAAGTGTCAGCCAAGTACGCACGTGACGGCTAGACGACCCACCCAACGACAAGGCACACCCTTGCGCGAGAGAATATAAAAAGAGGCCACCTTCTCATGAAGGTGGCCTCCTCTTTTTGTGGCTTTCGTGGCAAGCCTTGTAAATAGCGAGTGCTGGCATGATGTCGCCATGCAAGCCGGGATCGTCAGTCCAACGGCTGAGCTTCATTTGCCAAGCCAAGGTCCCGATCGCACATCAAGTCGTGGACTTCCTGCAAGCTGGTCGGGTCATCGATGGTTGAGGGAATCGCGAACTCTTTCCCGTCGGCAATCGTGCGCAACAGCTTGCGCAGAATTTTCCCCGAGCGCGTCTTGGGCAGGCGGTTAACCACCAGGACCTGCTTGAGGCTGGCGATGGCGCCAATCCGCTCGCGAACCAGGGTGACCAGCTCACTTTCCAGCTTAGGCTCGTCACCATCAAAGCCATCCTTGGGAATCACCAGGCCGACTGGCACCTGTCCTTTCAGAGCATCGTGTATGCCAATTACCGCGCACTCGGCTACCGCCGGGTGCCCACCGAGCACCTCTTCCATTTCGCCGGTGGAAAGCCGGTGCCCCGCCACGTTGATGACATCATCGGTGCGCCCCATGATGAAAAGATATCCCTCTTCATCGAAGTGGCCACCGTCGCCGGTCAGGTAACAGCCCGGAAACGCTGACATATAGGCCTGTTGGAAACGAACCGGGTCCCCCCATATCCCGACCAAACAACCAGGTGGCATGGGTTCGCGAATCACCACACTGCCCTCTACACCTGCAGGAACCGGCTCACCGTCCCGTCCCAGAACCTGGACATTGAAACCGGGCACCGGGAAAGTCGCCGAGCCGGCCTTGCTGGGCATAGGCTCCAATCCCTGAAGATTAGCGGCAATCGCCCAGCCGGTCTCGGTCTGCCACCAATGATCAATCACAGGCACATTCAGCAGATCGTTCAGCCAATGATAGGTCGGTGGGTCGAGACGTTCACCGGCAAGAAACAGCGTTTTAAGGCAGGAAATATCGTACTTCTCGAGCCACTTGCCATCCGGATCCTCCTTCTTGATCGCTCTGAAGGCCGTAGGTGCTGTGAAAAAGGTCTTGACACCGTACTCGGCGATCAAGCGCCAAAAAGCACCGGCATCCGGTGTGCGTACAGGCTTGCCCTCATAGACCAGCGTGGTGCAGCCACGTAGTAGCGGGGCATAGACGATGTAGGAATGACCCACGACCCAGCCGACATCCGATGCCGAGAAGAATACCTCACCGGGTGCCATGTCATAGATGACATCCATGGAATAGTGCAACGCTACGGCATGGCCGCCATTGTCTCTCACTACACCTTTCGGTTTGCCGGTAGTGCCAGACGTATAGAGTATATACAGGGGATCGGTGGCCTTGACGGGGACACAAGCGGCCGGTTCAGCCTTGCTAACGAGTTCTGCCCAGTCATGATCCCGCTCCCCCATCTCACCACGAGCCTGATCACGTTGAAGAATCACGCAGCCTTCAGGCTGGTGATGACTCTGCATCAGTGCTTCATCGAGCATTGGTTTATAGGGAATGATGCGATCGACCTCGACCCCGCAAGAGGCGGCAATCACTACCTTGGGCTCGGCATCGTCGATGCGCATAGCAAGTTCGTGCGGGGCAAAGCCACCAAACACGACTGAGTGAACGGCACCGAGTCGTGCACATGCATACATCGCCACCAACGCTTCAGGCACCATAGGCATATAGATCACCACGCGGTCACCCTTGCTAACCCCCATCGTCACCAGCGCACCGGCAAACACCGCTACCTCATCACGCAGTTCTCGATAGCTCAGGCGTCGACGCTGCCCCGTGACGGGGGAGTCCCAAAGCACGGCAGCCTGTTGTCCACGGCCCTGATCGACATGATGATCCAACGCGGCATGACAGGTATTCATCTCTCCATCGACAAACCAACGCGCATGCCCCTGCTCGTCGTAGTCGAGGATGGTCGCCGGAGGCGTGAACCAAGGAATGCGATCGGACTGTTCGGCCCAAAAGGATTCAGGCTGATCTTTGGCATGGCGATAGGTGTCGTGATAGCGGCTCATGGCAGTACCTTAAGTGGAAATGAGCATCTTGGACCTCGTTGCGGTTGCAACCCTTGGCGGCCTCCGCACAAACGATTGTTGACACTCTAGAGGTTTTCTCAGGTTTTTCTCTGCGACAATGGGCTAATCATCAGCCTAACCGCCAATATTGTTGACAACGATCAAGCTTCCCGTATATCAGCCAGGCCTCACGAGCGACCTATCAGACGTTGATACTGCGTTGGTCTTAAATGATTCATGCTTGCAGTGTTAATAAAACTTTACTAAACCGATATAAAAGATTCGCTTAATGAAGCGAGTAGCATCCGTCCGATTGCCCTGTAGGCAGTATCTCATCAGTCCGACGAGCATCGTGATGACAGAAACAACGTGGTGCCGGCAATCAACCAAGGAGGGTGATGCTCGAGCATTTCCCTATCCGGCGTGTTTTGCCTTTAACACTGACCTTCAGGCAAGCGCACGCCCGAAACGTCAGGAGACCACTTCATGAGCTCGCGCCAATCCGCCATTCAACTGCTCGAAGCCGGAGACCCAGTCCTGAGCACCGCGACATCGTTGCTTAAGGCAATGGCGAATGAAAACCGGCTTCGCATCCTGTGCCTGCTAGATGAGGTTGAACTCTCTGTTTCCGAGCTCAACGCACGCCTGAGTCTCAGCCAATCTGCCCTGTCACAGCATCTGGCCATTCTTCGCCGGGAAGGCATGGTCACGACCCGGCGCGCGTCTCAAACCATTTATTATTCATTGAAGGGTGATCAGGCGAGGGTCATCATCGACGCCATCAGCCGGCTATACCTGAACCAATCGAATTGACACCCTGCCTCACGCGTAACGACAAACGCCTCGAGAGTTGCCTCGAGGCGCTTGCTTGCAAAGCATCAGCGTATTGTGATCATGAGCCTTGCTTAGCACCTATGCGCTTGTGGGCGATTAAGGGCAGCTGGGTCACAGGCCTAGCGCTTGAGCCACCGACTGGCGTCCACGGCTTCCAGCAGGCGGGTCATGCCCCGCTCGATGCCTGCTGACAGGGAAAGCCCCAACCGTTCGGGAAGCCCTTTCTGTGCCTCTAGGCGTACGGTCAGCACTCGAGCACTCTGCATACGCTTCAGAAGGTAGGCATCGCTGGTCATGACCTCATCGGCCAAGCCTTTCTCGATGGCATCTTGCCCATACCATATTTCACCGGTAGCCAACTGTTCGATATCCATCGACGGACGCCGCTCGCTGATATGGCGTTTGAAGAGGTCATGGGTATGTTCGATATCGGCAAGAAACTTATCGCGCCCCTCTTCGGTATTTTCACCAAGCACCGTAAGTGTTCGCTTGTAGCGCCCGGCAGTCATGACCTCGACATCCACATCATGGCGCTTGAGCAGGCGGTGAACATTGGGGACCTGCGCCACTACCCCTATCGAGCCCAGCACGGCGAAGGGCGCGACCTGAAGGCGATCCGCACAACAGGCCATCATGTAACCACCGCTAGCGGCCACCTTGTCGACACAAATCCGGGTGCTGATGCCAGCTTCACGTAACCGGTCGAGCTGGGCAGCCGCAAGGCCATAGGCATGCACCAGGCCACCGGCAGATTCAAGTCTCACCACCACTTCATCGCCCTCGGTCACGACGTCCAACAGCGCGGAAATCTCCTCCGCAAGGTGTGCCGTCCCCGAGGCTTTGAGATCACCATGGAAGTCGACCACCCAGACACTACTTCGCCCGGGCTTATCGCCACCGTGCTTTTGTGCCTGCTTGTCATCACGGCGAAAAATCTTCAGCAACCGTTTACGGCCTGACGGCTCGGTCGCCGCCAGTTTTAGGCGACGCACTCGCTTGCGCTGGCGAAGATTGAGCTCCTCAATGCGAAGCTGTGAGGGTGTTTCTCCCTGCCCACGACCTTTCGTGATGAGAACGATGATGACACCCAACACCGCCAATACCGTAAGTGCCTGAGCCAAGAACATCGTATAGTCCAATATCCAATCGTTCACTGCTGTCTCCTTGGGTGTGCGCGCTCTCGAACCTGCCGATTCCATCATCCTGCCGACAAACGGAAAAGCTTTTCGGCAGGGGATCATATAAAGTCTTGATCAAAACATTCGTTTTAAATAGCCTCAGTCAGGATAGAGGCTATCAATGCCCTCGCCTTTTTCCATCGCTGCCTTTTTTCATCGCTGCTATCGCCCCCAAGGATTCATCATGACCGACAACGTACTCGAAAAACTCCAGACACGCTTCGACTCTCAGGCGGCGCAAGGCATGGACGATGTATTCCAATTCAATTTCAGCGACAAGGGCAGCTACTACCTGGTGGTCAAGGAGGGTAGCCTGGATATTCAGGAAGGCGAGCACGACGATCCCTCGGTGACGCTGTCAATGTCCAGCGACACACTGAAAGGCGTTATGAACGGTGATATCAGTGGGATGAGTGCCTTCATGAGCGGCCAGCTCAAAGCGACCGGGAATGTCATGCTGGCAACACGATTGAACAGCCTGTTCCCAGGCCGCTAACCTCATCGGCTCGCCTTACGCCCCTCAACGACATCATGCGAAGGCGGCCCATCATTGATGTGACCCGCCTTTTGCCTTGCTTAGTAGCCTCGCGCTGAGACAGCCTTCAGATGGGTATCGATCAACTGTCTGGAGATCGAAAAATCAGGGGGTAGCTCGGGCAGTTCGTGGGGATGAAACCAGGCCGCATCGGCGATTTCCCGGTCATCGACGCGAATATCTCGGCTAGCTGCCTCGGCGAAGTACCCGAGCATCAGCGAATGCGGAAATGGCCAGGCCTGACTGCGGAAATAGCTGGTTCGCCCGACCGAGACACCGACCTCTTCGAACACTTCGCGCCGGACGGCTTCTTCTGCCGATTCACCCGGCTCGATGAAGCCCGCGAGGGTCGAATAACGCCCCACCGGGAAGCGCGGACTCCGCCCCAGGAGCATGGCATCACCGTGAGTGACCAGGGTGATAATACACGGTGAGATACGTGGGTAGTTGCGATGACCACAGGCATCACAGTGCATCGCAAACTCCCAGGCGACATGGCGGGCCCGGCTGCCACAGCGGCCACAGAAGCGGTGATTCTGCCACCAACTGGCGACCTGCAGCGCAGTCGACATCAGCGGAAAATAATCGTAAGGCAAGCTCGACAGCCAGGCACGTCCATCTGGCCAATTTTCTGCGGCCTGAGGGTCATCATCATCGAATACCAGCGCTATTGGCTGGTTATGCCAGTAGCCAAGGGGAAGCGCTTCGGAAGGCCAGGGACCAGGGCCGTGCAGGGGAGCGCGCTCCTCCCCGGGAGCGAATCGCCCTCGGTGCAGGCGAAGCATCCATCCTGACGACGCTCCCTTGGGAAGAATGCGCTGAAACATCAGCTCACCTCGCCATCAGGCGAACCAGGCACCTGGGGCCAGCCTGGTAAATGATCCCAGGCACACTCGCCCGACGCTTCGCGTATTCCTGCCAACTTGGCATGATGCGCCGCCAACTCTGCATCGTTTGGCGCAATGACAGTGAGACGCGGGCGCGTCTCATCCAGGCGTCGGATATCACTGCTCTGCTGAGCGCTGTCTTGTTCATTGCCAGACTGGGCATCCAACGTCAGTGCTGTTTGCCCACCGGTCATGTGCAGATACACATCGGCCAGGATCTCGGCATCCAACAACGCGCCGTGCAGCACTCGATGGCCATTCTCTATCTGATAGCGCTTGCATAGCGCATCAAGGCTATTTCTCTGCCCTGGGTGCATCTTACGCGCCATTACCAGCGTATCGAGTATCCGGCAATGGTCTGCGACGGGCCCCAGAGGCGTGCTGCGCGTGGCGTTGAGCATCGACAGCTCGTTATCGATGAAGCCAACATCGAAGGGCGCATTATGAATAACCAGTTCGGCGCCTTCGATAAAGGCCCAGAATTCATCAGCAATCGCCGCAAAGACGGGCTCGTTGGCTACACGGTCATTGGTAATCCCGTGAATGCCGATCGCCTCTTCCTCAATCACCCGCTCCGGGTTAATGAACTGATGGTAAGTGCGACCGGTCAGGCGTCGATTGATCATCTCCACACCCCCGATCTCGATCAGGCGATGCCCATCACGAGGGTCGATGCCCGTGGTTTCGGTATCAAGAATGATCTGACGCATGATATCTCTCTGTGTTTTAGCGGGCTTTCTGATTAGGAATGACGCTATGTCGTCTCGGTTGTCAGCAAGGTCAGCGGCACTGAGTCCGTCACGATGTCCGTCACGATGGCTGCACGCATGAATCGTAAGCGATATCCATGCGTCCTCAGGGTGGTGTTGCGGTACTAGCGCCAGCTTACGGGCGGCAAACCAAGGGGCGGCTGCTAGCCAGCCGAGGCTTGATGCTCGTCAATGGCCTCGTTTGCCAAGGCATCTGCGGCATCGTTTCCTGGATGGCCACTATGGCCCTTGACCCAGTGCCATTCGATGGAGTGGCGATGCGTTTCCTTGAGTAGCTCCTGCCAAAGCTCAGCATTCTTGACCGGTTGGCGAGACGCTGTTTTCCAGCCCTTTTTCTGCCAGCCATGGATCCACTCGGTGATGCCCTTACGCAAGTACTGAGAATCGGTCCATATTGCCACTTGGCACTCTCGCTTGAGCTCACGTAGGGCCATGATGGCTGCCATCAGCTCCATTCGATTATTGGTGGTTCTGGCTTCAAACCCCTTGAGCCGCTTCTCGTGATCACCGCTCTTCATAAGGGCGCCCCACCCTCCAGGGCCAGGATTTCCTCGACAGGCCCCATCGGTATAAATCGTCACGCTGGTTAATGCGGTGTCAGTCACCCTCGGTCATCCTATCGGGTTGTCGTGCCAAGCCGGTTGCACGGCCAATGCCGGCAGCTCCCAGCGAAGAACTCATCCTCAGCCGCGGCCGCTGCACGGTCGCCAGATGTGAACGACGCCGAGCACGTATCATGAACGTATCCCCGAGCGGCAGATTATAACGCCGACCCAGGGCCTCAAGGCCGGTATTGCGGGGCGCGCCACCCGGCCAGTGAAAACCGCAGTAGTCTACCCGTTCGATCTCAAAATCGACAAATGTCAGCCAGTCCTTGAGCCGGCCAGGCGTTCGCCATTGACCCTTCCAAGGCAAGCGCCGACGTTTGTTGGGCAAGAAACGATTCCAGCCGGAGACGCCCTGGGGACTCCAGCCGAAGATAAGCAATCGCCCCTCATCCGCCGTGACTCTGGCGGCTTCCTGCAGGACATGATGAGGCTGAGCGACTACCTCCAACAGGTGATGGATCACCACCAGCGTCATGGATTCGTCAGGCAAGGGAAGCTGCTCGGGCAGGCAAACCAGCGTTGAGGGATGCTCGGCAAGCTCATGCGTGGGTGACCACTGGATGGAGTGGTTAATAGGGCACATGTCAGTCAGGGGCGATGTCATCCCCAGCTCAAGGCTGTGGGCACCGAATAAACGCTCGCAGACAGGCCCCAGGCAGGCGCGCTCCGCTGTCCAGTGCGCACGCCCATCCTCAGTGGACCAGTAGCGACGGGCTTCTCGCACCATCCTTGCCAGGTATATCGGATCAGGCGAATTTGACACGCTATGCCGGAGCCTCCAAGGTAACGACTATTTTTGACAACGGCCATCTAGGCATCATGCAGAATTGCCTGCGATGACATGATAGTTAGTCGGTATAGCTCACATCACTGTGCACGATGGTGAACCGCCCTCCTAAGATACGGCCATCTCTATCTCTGTCATGCCTGAAAGAATCGAGGCACCCAAGGGATGATGGGTAACTCGCCAAGGCGAGATATGATCGAGGTGGCCCCGGTGATGATGCACACAGATGATACTGGGCGGAAGAAGTGCGCTTCAAATAGGCGTGAGCGCAGAGACCATTCATATACTGATACGCCATTTACCGCCACCATGCTCGCCTGCTTATTGATTCGCAACCGCTGACAGCAATATAGCAGCATGAATCGCCCGACATGATGCCGCCTAACATCGAGGATACTCCCCCCATGCTGAGCGTGACACCGATCCCGGCCTTCAAGGACAACTACATCTGGCTATTGCGCCAGGACACAAGCCCCAAGGTGGCAGTTGTCGATCCGGGCGATGCCTCGCCGGTTATAGAGTTCCTGGAGCGTGAGGGCTTGACCCTTGGCACCATCCTCATCACTCATCATCACCCCGATCATACCGGTGGCCTTCCTGAACTTATCGAACGCTACCATCCCCGCGTCATTGGCCCGGATAACCCGAGGATAGACGGCATTGATGAACGCTTGGCAGATGGTGACGAGTGCCTTGTAATGGGGCGGCGTTTCGAAGTCATGGCGGTACCTGGCCACACGCTGGATCATATCGCCTTCTTTGCTGCTGGCGTGCCTCCTCTTCTGTTTTGTGGTGACACCCTATTCTGCGGAGGCTGTGGCCGACTCTTCGAGGGCACAGCCGAACAGATGCATGCCTCGCTCTCACGGCTGACCACCCTGCCCGGCGATACTCTGGTTTTCGCCGCGCATGAATACACGCTTGCCAATCTAGAGTTTGCCAAGGCTGCCGACCCAGCCAATACGCTACTCGATGCCTTTCAGCGAGATTGCAAACGAGCACGCGAGCTTGAGCGGCCAACGCTTCCCAGCAACATGGCACGCGAGATGCAGATCAACCCGTTTCTGCGCAGTGATCAGCCAAGCGTTCAGCAGGCCGCCGCTCACCAAGGCAAAGCAGACACGCCGCTTGCCACCTTCACCACCCTTCGTGCCTGGAAAGATGCCTTTTAAGTCACTCTGGCCCTTTACTCATCAGGCCCGACAATTTTCATTCCCCAAGAACCATCTGCCCCTGGACGCACTAGCATCGCGCCCGAGAGGACCCTAGTTTTATGTCAACTTACATCACTGCGCGCCGCCGGATTATTTGTATGACCGGTACGCTCATCATTAGTAGCCTGACTCTTGCTGCCTTCGCGGCCAAAGCCAATACGCTTGATACTAGCGACGATCACCATGAAAGCGGAGAGCACCAAAACTTCCAGTACGACCACCAGCCCACTCGCCATTTCTGGGACGAGCTAGCACTCAAGAAACCGGATCTTTGGGAGACGCTGCGCGAGCGCTTTGCCTGGCAGGACCAGGTCGATCAACCTCGTGTACAGGAATGGATTGACCATTATCAGCAACACCCTCGAAGCATCGCCGACATCATCCATCGTTCACGCCCCTGGATGCACTGGATCATCAGCCGCGTCGAAGATCGCGGACTACCCGGCGAAATCGCCCTGCTGCCCTTCGTTGAGAGCGCCTTCGATACCCAGGCCCGCAGTCATCGCGGCGCCACTGGGCTATGGCAATTCATGCCGCGCACCGGTGACGCTCTGGGACTGACGCGCACTCGTGGCTACGACGGTAGACTGGACGTAGTGGCAGCCACCGAGGCGGCGCTCGACTACCTTGAGAGCCAGGCGGACCAGTGGTACGAGGGCGACATGGAACTGTCGCTTGCCGCCTACAACGCAGGCGCTGGTACCGTTAACCGAGCCCAGCGTGCCGCAGAGAGCCGAGGGCAAGCATCTGACTACTGGAACCTCGACTTGCCGGGCGAGACCATGAACTATGTGCCCAAATTGCTAGCAATTTCGGCCATCATCAATGATCCAGAGCGCTATCAGGTGTCGTTGCCCACTATCGACAACACCCCTGCCGTTGCCGCGGTCGAAATCGAGGTTCCTCTAAGTCTTGCTCGCCTGTCCCATATGGCCAATGTCAGTGCGGAGCGTCTTGAAGCCCTAAACCCAGGGAGTCTTGATGGCTTCTTGAATCCAGCCAATACGCCGGAAATCGTTGTGCCCGCCGACGCCAAGGCCACGCTGTTAGCCAACCTGAATAGCGTCTCCACTGGCACCGTTCGTTACGTGGTGAGCGGTGGCGATAACCTGTCGGCCATTGCCGATCGGCATAACGTAAGCCTGGCATCTCTTCGCCAGCGCAACGGTCTTAGTGGTGACATGATCCGCGCCGGACAGACACTGTATATCCCCAACCAGACAATCCTGGCCTCGAACTAACATTCCGAAGGATGCGCGGCCGTTTTGGTGGATAGCGCGCAGCAGAGTTTACAAGTCACGCGCCGGCTGACACTTTAACGACTGGGCTCGCATCACCAGATGTGAGCCGCCTGACAGGATTCAAGGACGTCGCCGATGATCACTGCTGCCTTCCCCCTTAATGCCCGAACGTCTCGGGGCTGCTTCATTATTTCCTGGGTTGCTATGGCGAGCCTGGCCTTACCGGTTATGGCGATAGCATCGACCCCAGCGACTACGGTTCATGGTTTGGCACTCTATGGGGCGCCTGCCCTGCCAGCAGACTTCAAGCATTTCCCCTACGTCAATCCAGACGCGCCCAAAGGCGGAAGCCTGTTACGGGCAGCCATTGGTGGCAGCTTTGACTCGACCAACCCTTTCATCGTGCGTGGCACCGCTGCCGCCGGCCTAGACCAGGTATATGACACCCTGCTCGAGGGCAACCCGGACGAGACCTTTTCAAGTTACGGCCTCCTCGCTGAGGGCATTCGCCTTGATCCAAAGCGCCGCTGGATCGAGTTCGACCTGAGACCCGAGGCACGCTTTCATGACGGAGAGCCGGTCGAGGCCAGTGATGTGGTGTTCAGCTTCGAGACCCTGACTGAACAGGGACAACCCTTCTATGCGGCTTATTACGAAGATGTCAGCGGCGTCCGTGCACTGGATGAAGACACCGTCCGCTTTGATTTCGCGCCGGATAATTCCCGAGAACTGCCACTGATCATCGGCCAACTGCCGATCCTGCCCGAACATTACTGGGCCGATCGCGACTTTACCGCTACCACGCTGGACCCACTTCTCGGCTCAGGCCCTTATCGCATCAGCGAGGTACAGCCCGGTCAACGCATTGTCTATGAGCGGGTGGAAGACTATTGGGGCAAGAACCTGCCAGTGAATCAGGGCCGCCACAATATCGGCGAACTGGTTTATGACTACTATCGCGATCAGACAGTGGCACTGGAGGCCTTCAAGGCCGGTAATCTGGACATGCGCATTGAGTCCAGCGCCCGCCAGTGGGCTATCGCCTATGACTTCCCGGCCGCCGAGAACGGCTTCGTCAAGCAACTGGCGATTCAGGATGGCCAGCCGTCCGGGATGCAGGCCTATGTGATGAACCTGAGACGCGATACCTTCCAGGATCCCCGCGTTCGCGAAGCCATCAACCTAGCTTTCGATTTTTCCTGGCTCAACGACAATCTTTTCTATGGCGCCTACGAGCGCAGCCAGAGCTTTTTCGAAAACTCTCCCATGGCGGCCAACGGCTTGCCTTCAGAAGAAGAGCTTGCCCTGCTTGAGCCCTTTCGCGACCAGCTCCCCGCTGCCGTCTTCGAAACACCTCTGCCACTGGAAGAACCTGAGAAGCTGCGACCACGCCTGGCCAAAGCGTTGGAACTGCTCAACGAAGCTGGCTATGTCGTCCGCGATGGGACGATGACCCATGTTGATACCGGGAAGCCGTTAAGCGTAGAAGTGCTGCTCTACGACACTCAGTTCGAGCGTGTCGTCCAGCCACTGCTGCGCAATCTGGCCCGCCTCGGCGTGCAAGGCGATATTCGCATCGTTGATGTAAACCAGTATTTAAATCGACTGCGCAGCTTCGATTACGACATGATCGTCGGCAGCTTCCCGCAGTCCAACAACCCAGGCAATGAGCAGCGCGAGTACTGGACCAGTGATTACGCACACAAACCTCAGAGTCGCAACTTGATTGGCCTGGAAAATCCGGCGATCGATTCACTGGTCGAGACGCTGATTCGCGCCGATAGCCGCGACGAGCTCAACACCGCTGCCCACGCCCTGGATCGCGTGCTGCGCCATGGGTTCTATGTCGTCCCTCAGTGGTATCTCGACAAAACACGTATCGCCGTGTGGGACATGTTCGACTATCCGCAGCCATTTCCAGAGTACAATCTCGATCTGGCCGCCTGGTGGGTCGACCCAGAACGGGCAGCCGACATCAGGAAGCGCCAGCGGAGTCGCTGATAATAGCGCCCCACCTCCCTGATCCGGCACCTGATCAGGGAAGGTGGGACGCTTGCAATATCTATTGCTCCCCCCCTAAGCGAGATCCATGGAAACCCGACATCACATGACCGGATATGCCCTGCATCAAGGTCCCGGGCCTTTTCACTAAAACTACTGCTGGAATGCTAAAAAGGACTCTTCGTGCCTGCCTACGTCCTTCGCCGCCTTTTGCTGATGATTCCTACGCTGCTGGGAATCCTGTTGCTCAACTTCATCATCGTTCAAGCCGCGCCTGGCGGCCCCATCGATCAGATGCTCGCACGGACCCAGGGGCTGGACAGCTCAGCCAGCACGCGGCTCGAGGGCGGTGGCGGTGATCGTGTTCAGGGGGAGTCCCGCGGCTCGAGAGGCATCGAAGAACGCTTCATCGCTCAGCTCGAGGAACAGTTTGGCTTCGACAAACCGGCCCATGAACGTTTTTTCGACATGCTCGGGAGCTATGCCACCTTCGATTTCGGCGAGAGCTTCTTTCGCGACCGACCGGTCGTTGACCTGATGATCGAGCGGTTGCCGGTGTCGATCTCTCTGGGACTCTGGACGACTCTGCTGGTCTACCTGATATCGATTCCCCTGGGAGTGCGTAAGGCCTTGCGCCATGGCTCACCCTTCGATGTCTGGACCTCAGGTCTGGTGATCGTCGGCTATGCAATCCCCGGGTTTCTGTTCGCGATCCTGCTGATCGTACTGTTCGCAGGCGGCAGCTACTTCGATGTCTTCCCGTTACGCGGTCTGACCTCGCCGGATTTCGACACGCTTTCCACCTGGGGCAAGATCAAGGACTATTTCTGGCACATCTCATTGCCCGTGCTGGCATCCGCGATCGGTAGTTTTGCCACGCTGACCATGTTGACCAAGAACAGTTTTCTCGACGAGATCCACAAGCAGTACGTACTCACCGCGCGAGCCAAGGGCGCGAGCGACCGCCAAGTGCTTTATGGTCACGTCTTTCGCAACGCCATGCTGATTATCATTGCCGGCCTACCCTCGGCGCTGATCGGTATATTCTTCACGGGCTCACTGCTGATCGAGGTTATCTTCTCCCTCAACGGGCTTGGCCTTCTCGGCTTCGAAGCCGTCATGCAACGCGACTATCCGGTGATTTTCGGCACCCTCTACCTGTACACCCTGATCGGCCTGATCCTGAAGCTGATATCCGATCTGACCTACGTGTGGGTCGATCCCCGCATTGATTTTGCGACGAGGGAAGCCTGATGATCGGCACCCGATGGTTCCAGTCACTGTCACCTATCACACGCCGCCGACTCGCTGTCTTCAATGGCAACGGTCGGGCTCGGATTTCGCTATGGTTGTTCCTTGGCCTGTTCATCTTGAGCCTTGGGGCCGAGCTGATCGCCAATGACAAGCCCCTGGTCATGCAGTATCAAGGCGACTGGTATGTACCGCTTTTGGTCGACTACCCGGAGACGGAGTTCGGTGGATTCCTGCCGACGACCACCGACTATCGCGACCCCTATGTGCGCGAGGCCATCGAAGCTGAAGGCTGGATGCTGTGGCCGCCGATCCCTTACTCCTACCAGACGCTGGACATGGAGCTCAGCCGACCAGCCCCTTCCTCACCGGATGGGCGTCACTGGCTGGGTACCGACGATCAGGGTCGCGATGTACTAGCACGAGTGATCTATGGGTTCCGGCTCTCGGTGATCTTCGCTCTGGTGCTGACCATCGGTTCACTGATAATGGGTGTGGCTATCGGCGGCATTCAGGGATACTTCGGCGGTAAGGTCGACTTGATCGGCCAGCGGGTGATCGAGATCTGGTCGGGGCTTCCAGTGCTATTCCTGCTGATTATCCTGGCGAGCCTGGTCGAACCCAACTTGTGGTGGCTGCTTGGCATCATGCTGCTGTTTTCCTGGCTGGGGCTGGTTGACGTCGTCCGCGCCGAGTTCCTGCGCGCACGTAATCTCGAATACGTGCGCGCAGCCAAGGCCATGGGCCTGCCCTCTCACCTGATCATGTGGCGCCATGTGCTGCCCAATGCCATGGTCGCTACGTTGACCTTCATCCCCTTTCTGTTTACTGGCGCCATCACGACCCTGACCGCCCTGGATTTTCTGGGATTTGGTCTTCCGCCTGGCTCGCCCTCACTTGGCGAACTGGTCGCACAGGGCAAGAACAACCTTCAAGCCCCCTGGCTCGGCATCACCGCCTTTGTGAGCCTTTCATTGATGTTGTCGCTGCTGGTGTTCATCGGCGAAGGGCTACGTGATGCCTTCGACCCACGCCACATTCAGACCAGCCCCAAGGCACAGGTGGCCACCCGCACTGAGGCCAGGAGCACGGACGATGCCTGAGATGAAGACTCCCCATACCGGCCGCCCACTGCTGAGCCTGGATGAGTTGACCATCAGCTTCGATGGCGAGACGGTCGTCGATGGCCTCTCGTTGCATATCCATGCTGGCGAAGCACTGGCCCTGGTCGGCGAGTCGGGCTCCGGCAAGTCGGTCAGTGCCCTTGGTGCCATGAACCTGCTGCCAGGCAATGCCCAGGTTAGCGGACGCCGCCAACTCGGTGAGACCAACCTGGAAACGCTTAAACGCCGGGATTGGCAGGGGCTACTAGGCAGCAGAGTGGGCTTCGTCTTTCAGGAGCCCATGACCTCGTTGAACCCGCTGCATACCGTCGAGAAGCAGATCGGCGAGACGCTACGGCTCCATCAGGGGCTTAGTGGCAAAGCCGCCCGCGCCAGAGCCCGCGAGCTGCTGGTTCAGGTCAAATTACCCCGACCCGATGAGCTGCTTGATGCCTGGCCCCACCAGCTATCTGGCGGCCAACGCCAGCGGGTGATGATCGCGATGGCGATCGCCAATGAGCCGGACCTTTTGATCGCCGATGAGCCCACCACGGCGCTCGACGTCACTGTGCAGCAGGATATCCTGGCGCTGCTCAGAGAACTTCGCGAGCGCCATGGAATGGGCATGCTGTTGATCACCCATGACCTGAACCTGGTGCGTCGCCATGCCGATCGGGTCTGCGTGCTCTATCACGGCCGCGAGCAGGAAACCGGGCCGGTGGAGCGCGTGTTCCGCGACCCGCAGAGCCACTATACCCGCACGTTACTGGATGCCGAGCCGCGGGGCCGGCCCCTGACACTCGACACCCCGCCGATGCTGCTGGCCGCCCGGTCATTACGCGTCGCCTTCTCACGACCCAAGCGCCTGTTCTCACGCACTCCCCCACCCTTCGTCGCCGTGCAGCCCCTCGACCTGATCCTTCGCCGTGGTGAGACACTGGGTATCGTCGGCGAATCAGGTTCAGGGAAGACGACCCTTGCCATGGCACTGCTGCGCCTGACCAGAAGCGACGGGGAGATCGATTTCGCAGGCGAACGGCTGGATACGCTCAGCGGTAACACCCTGCGCCAACAGCGGCGACGCTTCCAGATCGTCTTCCAGGACCCTTACGGTTCGCTGTCGCCTCGCCTGCCTGTCGCCAAGATCATCAGTGAAGGCCTTCGCTTTCATCATCCCGATCTCGATGACGCTGAAATCGAGCGCCGCGTACAGGCGACGCTAGTTGAAGTCGGCCTTCCCAGCGACTGCGCCTCACGCTACCCCCACGAATTCTCCGGTGGACAGCGCCAGCGCATTGCCGTGGCGAGAGCCATCATCCTAGAGCCTGAACTCATCGTGCTCGACGAGCCGACCTCTGCGTTGGACCGTACCGTACAGAAGCAGTTGGTCGAGCTGCTTAGGGATTTGCAGGCAAGACGTGGGCTGAGCTATCTCTTCATCAGCCATGACCTCGCCGTGGTCCGGACCATGGCGCATCGTGTCATGGTCATGAAAGACGGCGAGGTAGTCGAAGAAGGCACAAGCGAGCAGGTGCTGGGCGCACCGCAGACGTCCTACACCAGAGCACTTGTCGAGGCCGCCGGCCTAGCGCCGGCGACTGACTGAGGCGAAGAAGAGCGGGCTTTACAGCTGACCTACCGCCAGAGATAGTGAGCGTACTGACGACAGGGGCGCCGGCAAGTCGCCGGCTGAGAGGCACCCTTCGAACCTGATCCGGATAATGCCGGCGGAGGGAGTCGTGTGGTAGATGCTTGCTGCGCCTGCCACACGGCCGCCTCCGCCACGGAGGCCCAATGACCCGCCCAATGAGTAGCATCGACCCCGTTCCTCACCTGATGCGCGTTCGTGAGACAGCGCCGCTGATCCACAACATCACCAACTACGTCGCCATGAATGCCATGGCCAATGTGCTGCTGGCCATCGGCGCGTCACCGGCCATGGTGCACGCTCGCGAGGAAGCCGCCGAGTTTGCTGGCCTGGCGCAGGCTTTGACGATCAACATCGGCACCCTGTCACCACACTGGGTCGACGCCATGCTGGAGGCCGCAAGAGCGGCCAATGCCGTCGGCACACCCTGGGTACTGGATCCGGTCGCCGTGGGGGCCACTCACTATCGCCGCCAGACGGCCAAGCAGCTGCTTGAGCTGTCACCGACCGTGATCCGCGGCAATGCCTCTGAAATCATTGCGCTGGCAGGCCAAAGCAAGTCCGGACGCGGTGTCGACAGTACCGATGCCTACGACGATGCCATTGACTCAGCCCTTCAACTGGCCCGCCACACAGGCGCGGTGGTTGCTGTCACCGGCGAACAGGATCTGGTCACCGATGGCCAACGCCTGGTGAGAGTCGAAGGGGGATATCCGCTGATGCCCAAGGTCACGACCCTGGGGTGCTCGTTAACCGGTGTCGTCGCCGCCTTCATCGCCGCTGCCGAGGATACCTTGACGGCCACCGTTGCCGCCCTTTGCTGCTATGCCACAGCTGGGGAACTGGCGGGCCGTGAAGCCAAGGGGCCCGGCAGTTTCGCCGTGGCCTTCATCGATGCCTTGCATGCACTTGATGCACAGGCACTGGAAGGCCGTCATCTGGACATTGAAGATGCCTGATCGTCGCCCAGCCAAGTCATTCGATCTGTCCTTGTACCTCGTCACCGATACCAGACTATGTGCCGGTACAGGCATCATAGACACGGTGCTTGCCGCTGTTCGCGGTGGCGTCACGATGGTCCAGCTGCGTGACAAAGAAGCCAGCGACACCGAGCTTATCGCTCAAGCTCAAACGCTGATGAAGGCACTTCGTGGCAGCGGCGTTCCCCTGATCATCAACGATCGACTGGAGGTCGCCCTCGCCGCCAAGGCGGATGGCTTACATATCGGCCAGGGAGACGGCGATGTCTCCGAGGCACGGCGAAAGCTGGGGCCAGACGCCATCCTGGGACTCTCAGTTGAAAATCGCACCCAACTTCGAGCCCTAAACAAGCAAGAGCTAGACTACATCGGCCTTGGCCCGGTGTTTGCCACCACCAGCAAGCAGGATCATGCACTCCCGCTAGGAGTGGAAGGCCTCACTGAACTGGTCACGGCCAGCCCCTTGCCAACGGTCGCCATCGGCGGTTTGAAGGTCGAGCATGCAGAGGCAATTTTGGCAACGGGTGCCGATGGGCTGGCGGTGATCTCGGCGATTTGCGGTCAAGTCGATCCCCAGGCGGCCGCACGCGCCTTTGGCATGAAACGACTACACTGAACTGAGTCGTGGTAGGCCTAGTCATATCCCGCAGCGAGACGTCATGATGGGCGCTCGTGAACGAAAAGGTGTTCGGATACAGAATCAAGGAGACATTGATATGAAGATGCTGACGCAAAGTACCGGCCGCTGGTTAACGGCTCTAGCGCTAACAGTGCTTGCCATGCCGGCCATGGCCATGGAGGGAGTCGGTTTTGCGGCACCGGAGGACGGTGCAGAGGTATCGAATCCGATAGAGGTCGAAATGGAGGTCATGGGCATGCAGGTCGAGCCTGCGGGCACCATGAAGGAAGGCACAGGCCATCATCATCTGATCATTGATGCCGGGCCGGTGGCCAAAGGAGAAATCATTCCCGCCGATGATAGCCATATCCACTTCGGCGGCGGTCAAACCAGCCATGAATTAAGCCTGAAACCGGGCGAACACACCCTGACGCTTCAGTTCGCCGATGGCGAGCACAAGTCCTATGGGCAAGACTGGTCACGCACCATCACGATAAACGTCGTCGAATAACCCCTTCCAGGCTCACCATTGCTATCTCTGCTGGTGAGCCTTACCCCCTAGCTTGTTTCAAAGTAAAGTAAGTGATTTCGTCGAGACCTTACTTATCTGCCTGCCTTCCAACTGTTATGCCCGTCGCATCTCGCCGACTATATATCGGTGGATGTCCTCATGATTGCCGGACGGCCAACTGATGCAGACTAGATTTGAGCTTTTTGCGTTGTTTAACGTAAGAGAATTGCTGAATATAGTGGGGTAACTCATCGGCATAATCACGCTGTGGCTTGTCTATCAAAGACCCCATACGTATCGACCACTCGCTGCTGCTAGCAGAGTGTTCCATGACCAACTCGGGATACTCAGCCGAGAACAATTCAGACGCTCCGACACGCTCTGAAACCAAGGTCGGTGTTCCACAGGCCATGGCTTCAATGACAACACGTCCAAACTCTTCTATGTGGGCCGGCAGCACAAAAAGATCCAAGGCACCATAAAGGCTTTCGACATCTGGCACAGTGGTTCGCCATATCATTCGATCAGCAATACCTACCGATGCAGCAAGGGAACTATACGGTGTCGTATCATCTTTACCGACCACCATGAAGCGGTAACGATCCGGAAAAGTACGATCCAGATCAGCGGCCATCGCAATGAACCCCATGACATTACGTTTAGCGAAATTCCCCGACGTCACAAGGCCGATCAACCTTTCATCCTCGGAAACGCCAAGCTCATCACGCTTACGAGTTCGTCCGTTACGAGCCCGCTCAAGGTTGAACTGCTCGGGGTCATAACCAGGATAACTAATTTCTATCTTGGCAGGATCAATACCATAGCGCTCCATCAGATCTCGCTCCATTAAACGCGAGTTGACGGCCACTTGACGAAAACTGCCAGTATTCAGCACATGGTCATGAATTGAGGCAACCTCATGTTTCGCAGGAAGTTCTCGCCCATTAATATAATGCTCGGCCAAATGTACACAGTTATGCAGGTAAACGGTATCTTGCGTCTCGCAGTCACCATGGCTGATCAAAAGTGCTGGACGATGACGTCGCGACCAAGCCTGGACACATCGATTGAACCAGAATCTGCGAAAAGGCCCCTTTAAGGGCCAGCGCCACAAACGTATCAATTCGGCACCATGGCTATTTGCCAATGCAGGCTTGCCACGTTCAGCAAGAATAACCACACGATAGCCTAGTTCGACCAAGGCCCCGGCTTGCTCAAAGGCATTCCGGCTGGCACCCGTGCTTTTTTCAACCTGGCGAATGGCAATTGCAGCTAGGGGCTTATCCTTATCCAATGCGCTCATTTTGCTTTGATCGCCAATGAATCACCGCGCCCAACAGCGAAGTACATTAACCCTGCGCCCTTGACGGCCTTTGGCGAGAACAGGTTGCGACCATCGACCACCACCGGCATGGCGAGCTGCGCCTTGAGCCAATCGAAATCGAGGACACGGAACTCCTTCCACTCCGTGCAAATCACCAACGCATCGGCGCCCTTCACCGCCTGAATCCGGTCGGCAACCAGCACCAGGTCATCGCGATCACCGTAAATACGACGACACTCCTTCATCGCCTCCGGGTCGTAGGCTTGTACCTTGGCACCGGCAGCCCACAGCGCTTCCATCACGTCGCGGCTCGGCGCATCGCGCATATCATCGGTGTTGGGCTTGAACGACAGCCCCCACAAGGCGATGGTCTTACCGGCCAGGTCGCCGTCAAAGGCCTGATTGAGTTTGGCAAACAGGGTGCTCTTCTGGCGACGGTTGACGGTCTCGACGGCATGGAGAAGATCCGCGGGGTAGTCGACTTCACTGGCGGTACGCGCCAGTGCCTGGACATCCTTGGGGAAGCAGGAGCCGCCGTAACCACAACCCGGGTAGATGAAGTGATAGCCAATCCGCGGGTCACTCCCGATGCCCTGGCGTACCTGCTCGACATCGGCGCCCAGCCGCTCGGCCAGATTGGCGATCTCATTCATGAAGCTGATCTTGGTCGCCAGCATGGCGTTGGCGGCGTACTTGGTCAGTTCGGCGGCCCGCACATCCATGAATATCATCTTTTCATGGTTGCGGTTATAGGGAGCGTAGCATTCACGCATCCGCGTCTTGACGTGTTCGGCGTCGGTCCCCACCACGATGCGGGCGCCGCCGCTGAAGTCCTCAATGGCCGCGCCTTCCTTGAGAAACTCCGGATTCGAGCAGACATCAAAGTCGATCTCCACGCCTCGCTCAGCCAAGGTATGGGCGACAGCGTCACGGACACGGTCGGCGGTACCCACCGGCACGGTGGACTTATCGATGATGATCTTGGACTCGTTCATGTGCTCGCCGATGGTCTTGGCCACCGACAGCACATACTTAAGATCGGCGCTGCCATCTTCGTCCGGCGGCGTGCCAACGGCAATGAACTGCAATTCCCCATGCGTCACAGCCGTCGCCGCGTCCGTGGTGAAGCGCAGCCGACCCGATGCCACGTTGGTGGATACCATCGCCTCAAGACCGGGCTCATAGATCGGAATGTCACCTTGATGGAGGCGCGCGATCTTGTCGGCATCCACGTCCATGCACATGACGTCATGGCCCACATCGGCCAGGCAGGTGCCGGTAACCAGGCCTACGTATCCTGTGCCGAAAATGGTGATCTTCATTCAATGACTCCTAACTCAAGATAACGAAAGCCCGCACACCAAAGGCAGTGTGCCTAAGCGCTGGAGGATACCGGAATGATACCTTAGGCGTCCCACTGGCTGCATTGCTGAAGGCCAAGGAACAACCAAGAGCATCAGCAAGCCAGACATGCAAAATGGCATTTTAAGGCGATGGAGCCACGGATGGGCCGTATAGACATAGGCTCTCTGGCTGGCCGAACGATCCTCAAGGCGTTACCGGGGAGAGGCGACGACACAAATAGGCAGATATAAATCGACCAGACACAACAAGGCCCGCATTGAGCGGGCCTTGTTTAGTGAGGCTTTAAGCCTCTAGCGCTTGGTTCAACCAAGCCCAGCAGCGTTACGCCGGCTGGATGTTCGAAGCCTGCAGGCCTTTCTGGCCTTGAGTTACTTCGAAAGTCACTTCTTGACCGTCTTGGAGAGACTTGAAGCCTTCCATTTTGATTTCGGAGAAGTGAGCAAAGACGTCGTCGCCGCCGTCGGACGGAGCGATGAAGCCGAAGCCTTTTGCGTCGTTGAACCACTTAACTGTGCCAGTTGCCATCTTAACGATCCTTACGCTTTTGCGCGTTGATACTATTGCCGGGTGTTACCCGTTAAACAGTGGGTAAACAAGAAAGAAATACACCAGCACGATCAAAGGGGACCGCTTACAACTGACGTTCTACTACTTGCTAACCAACTGTGTGCACTGTGAAGCTTTTGCGGAGCTGGGTCAACCCCAGTCTTGCTTGCGACTGGTTCACCCCAACGGTTTACCCTAACCAAACATCCAGGAAAAGCATTATCACCAACCCGATAGACAGCCCGGCGGTCGCCTTGTTCTGGTGACCATTGCGATGCGTCTCGGGAATGATTTCGTGACTGATGACATAGAGCATGGCCCCTGCAGCAAAAGCCAACCCCCAAGGTAATAGCAGTGACGATAGCGTCGTTATGCCGGCACCTATAAGCCCGCCCAGACACTCGACCAAGCCTGTCATGGCGGCGACCCCCCAAGCCTGGCTACGCCGATATCCCTCACCCATCAGCGCTACAGCGACGGCCAGTCCTTCCGGCATGTTCTGCAGGCCAATCCCCACGGCAAGCGGCATCCCGCCTGCCATCCCATCTGATCCAAAACCGACGCCTACTGCCAATCCTTCCGGAAAATTATGGATAGTGATCGCCATGATGAATAACCAGACCCGCCGCAGCGAGACACTTGAAGGCCCCTCTGGTCCAGTCTCGAAGTGTTCATGCGGCAAGAACTCATTGAGAAGCGCCACGCCACCAATGCCTAGAAGGATGGCTGCTGAGGCAATGGCAGCCGGTATCATGCCTGCCCCGTATTGCCCCTCTGCCGTGTCGAGAGCGGGAATGATCAAGGAGAAAAATGACGCAGAGAGCATGACGCCGGCAGCGAATCCCAGCGACAAATCACGAATACTGGGTGAGGGAATCTTTCCAAAAAGAACAGGCAAAGCGCCAACGGCCGTCATCAGGCCTGCGACCAGACTGCCAAGCGTGCCGAGCATCAGGGGAGACAGACTACTGATATCAGGCATGAGTGGGATATTCCCTTTATCTCTGGAGACGACGTGATGGCGCGCGAGAGCTCCTCGGCCAACCTCAACGCTTTAGCCTACCTACCCTTTATCCCAAAGGGTATGACAGCAACTGATACTCAATCCAAGCTAGGCTAGGGTAAGACAGAAAAATGTCGCTACCACCGGTGCGATTTCGGACAAGTGCAGTTCCCTACTTCTTCAACCCTATCCCCTAAGTACCATTACACAGGAGTTCGCTATGCCTTTGTCCTCCCACTCGTCATCCGCCAGCACGTCGACCTTGGCTGAGCGGCTGAACGCCGGCGAGGCGCCACGGGCCTCGGACACCCTGCTGATCAATGAGCAATCACGCCTGCGCGAGGCCGGCGGCGAGCGCGTGATCAAGTTCGGCTTCGGCCAGTCGCCCTTCCCGGTCTTCGCACCAGCTGTAGACGCCCTGGCCATCCATGCCGCTGACAAGGCTTATCTACCCGTACAGGGGCTGGCCACGACTCGGGAAGCGGTCGCCTCCTTTCATCGCGAGGTCGATGGGGTGGACTGGCAAGCCGATGAAATGCTGTTAGCGCCCGGCTCGAAGTTACTGCTGTTCGCCCTGATGAAGGCGCTGCCCGCCGACGCCGAGGTGCTGATTCCGGATCCGGCTTGGGTCTCCTACGCTCCTCAGGCACGCATGTGCCATCTCGCCACCCGGCGCCTGCCCTGCAGCTTCGAGAGCCGCTGGCATGTCACCGCAGCCTCCCTAGAGGCGGCGCTGGCCGATAGCAGCGAGACGGGCAACCGGGTGCGTCTTTTGATCCTCAACCAGCCTAGCAACCCTACCGGCCTGTCGATGAGCCATGCCGAGCAGGCGGAGCTCGCGGCGGTGGCCCAGCGCCACGGGCTACTGGTCCTATCCGACGAGATCTACGGCGTGCTCGACCATGACGGCAGCCACCGTGCCTTCGCCCGGGACTACCCGGCGGGCACCGTGACCACCACCGGCCTATCAAAGTGGTGCGGCGCAGGCGGATGGCGCTTCGGAGCCATGCACGTGCCCTCTGCCCTCGGCGAAGCGCTGTTTTCCCGACTGCTCGGCATCGCCTCCGAGACCTGGTCGAGCGTTGCAAGCCCCGTTCAAGAAGCCGCCTGCGTGGCCTACCAGCGTTCGCCAGCGCTGGACAGCTATATCAACCGCCAGCGCGAGATTCTCGCCGAGGTCGGTCAATGGGCCGCCGAGGAGCTCACTGCCGCGGGTATCCGCACCCATGCACCCAACGGGGGCTTCTATCTGTATCCGGATTTCGAGGCCCATCGCGAGACCCTGGCCAAACGTGGCATCACTACCGGCAGTGAACTGACGCAGGCGCTGCTCGAGGAATGCGGTGTGGCGCTGCTGCCTGGCTCCGCCTTCGGTGCCCCGACCGAACGGCTGACGGCGCGCCTGGCGTATGTGGACTTCGATGGCGATGCCCTGCTGGCCACCTCTGGGCCTGTGATGGCGCACCCGGGCCTCGAGAATGTACGGGATGGCATTCAGGCGCTTACCGAATTTTCCAGGAAGCTCGAAGGCAACTAAGGTAAAGCCTATCGCGACTTATGCTTGGTGCGGGCAGTGGCCTGCGCGGCCCAGGGGTCTTCGGGCCAGGGATGCTTGGGGTAGCGTCCACGCATGTCCTTGCGCACCTCGAAGTAGCCGTTGGCCCAGAAGCTCGCCAGATCCCTGGTGACCTGCAGGGGCCGCCCGGCGGGCGACAACAGGTGCAGCAGCACCGGCAAGCGCCCGCTGGCGATACGCGGCGTCTCGGCGAGTCCGAACAGCTCCTGCAGCTTGACTGCCAGCACCGGCTCGGCACCGGTATAGTCGAGACGGATGCTGGAGCCGCTGGGCACGGCCAGATGGGTCGGCGCCAGCTCATCCAGGGCCTGGCGCTGCGGCCAGTCGAGCCGATCCAGCAGGATCGTCGCCAGGGGCAGGCGGTCGAGTTTGTCGAGTCGTCGTACGCCCTCGAGATAGGGCGCCAGCCAGGTCTCCAGATCGGCGAGCAGGGCCGCCTGCGACCAGTCGGGCCAGGGATCACCCAGGGTCCGACGCAGCAGCGCCACGCGCGCCAGCAGCTGCTCGGCCGCCGCGTCGACGGCGAGGGCACCACGGCGACGCACCGCCGCCAGCAGCGCCTCACGGACTGCCTCGGCGGGCAGGGTCGTCAAAGGCCGGCTCTCCAGCACCAGCTCACCGAGCGAGCGCACCTCCTCGCCGATCAACCGCCCCTCCTCCTCGCTCCACTCGAGCCGAGGGCGAAACTCGCGGGTCTGGGGGAAGAGCGTTTCGAGACGCGACAGGCTGAGGGCTGCGCCACGATAGATCTTCGCCCCCTGGGCCTGACCGTCCAACTCGGCTGCGACCAGTGCCTCGGCATGCGCCAGCGGATGATCCGTCTCGATCAGTGCCAGGTTACCGGCGGCCAGCTTGAAACGCCCCGGCGACTGGTAGAGTGCCACCCGCTCGGGATAGGCCAGCGCCAGCAATTCACCGAGCGGCGTCAAAGACCCGACCTTGAGGCCACACTGAGCTATATTCGCCAGGCGCCGGGCATCGCGATACCACTGCCCCTCACCGCCCCGGGCATCGCGACCGGGCAAGCGCGCCAGCGTCACGGCCAGGTCGCGCGCCTCTCCGCCCGCGCGCGACTCGAGCAACGCCGCCAGCCAGCAGGCCAGCGCCCTGGCCTCGAACTCGCCCGCTCGCTCCAGCATCACCGCCAGCCGCGGGTGACAGGGCCAGCGAATGCAGGCCCGACCCAATGCGGTCAGCTGATGGGCGTCATCGAGTACGCCAATACGCAAGAGCAAGGCACGCCCTGCGATCAGGGGACCCGCGGGGGGCGGCGTGACCCAATCAAGAGCCGTGGCATCCTTGACGCCCCAGCGTGCCAGCTCGAAGGCCAGCGGCGCCAGGTCCGCCTGAACGATCTCGGGCTCACCGTGAGGCGGCAATGGTTGCTCTTCGGCCCATAACCGATAGCACACCCCGGCTCCCTGACGCCCGGCACGCCCGCGTCGCTGGTCGGCGCTGGCCCGGTTGAGCCGCTGGGTAGCGAGCCGCGAAAGCCCCAGGCGTGACTGAAAAACCGGCACACGCTCGAAGCCACCATCAACCACCACCCGCACCCCATCCACGGTCACGCTGGACTCGGCAATGGCGGTGGACAGCACCACCCGACGCCGCCCCTGCTCATCCCGGCTCAACGCGCGTTGCTGCTCTGCCAGTGGCAACCGCCCATGCAGTTCGAGTACCGCGACGTGATCTGCCAACCCGGACAGTGCTCGGGCCAGCCGGCGGATCTCACCGACCCCGGGCAGGAAGACAAGAATGTCGCCTTCATCGGTCGCAAGGGCCTCACGAACCACCGCGGCCTGCTGGCGTGAAACCTCGTCGCGCGAATTCACCGGCCAGTGATGGGTCGTGACGGGGTAGGCGCGGCCGGGGCAGTCGATCAGCGGGGTCGTTTCTCCCAGTGTTGCCTTGAGCGACGCCACATCCAGGGTCGCCGACATCACCAGCAGGCGCAGATCATCACGCAGTCCCTGTTGCGCATCCAGGGTCAGTGCCAGCCCCAGGTCACCCTCCAGGCTGCGTTCATGGAACTCATCGAAGATGACCCCGGCCACGCCCTCAAGCATCGGATCGTCCTGCAGAAGGCGCGTCAGCACGCCCTGGGTGATAACCTCGAGGCGGGTGTTCGGCCCCACTCGGCTCTCGCCGCGCATGCGGTAGCCGACCGTTTCGCCGAGCGACTCGCCGAGTTGCGAGGCCATGTGCCGTGCGGCGAGCCGTGCCGCCACACGACGAGGCTCCAGCAACAGCAGCTTGCCCTGACGGCTCCAGGGCTCGTCGAGCAGCGCGAGGGGCACCCGCGTGGTCTTGCCGGCGCCGGGTTCGGCGACCAGCATCACGCGGGGGTTGTCGGCCAGCGCCTGACGAATGGCCGGCAGGCGAGCCTCGATGGGTAGCGTGGGCGTACCCGTCATAAGGTTGACACCATATCGAGGGCTCGCATGGCTCAGGCGTCGACCAGCTTCCAGGAAAGTGTCTCACCGGCCATCAGCGGCACGATGACATCATCGCCGACATACTCGAGTTCGCCAGGCAGCTGCCAGTCCTCACGGCTCAGCGTCACGCTGCCCTGGTTACGCGGCAGTCCATAGAAATCCGGGCCGAAATGGCTGGCAAAGCCTTCGAGCTTATCCAGCGCTCCCGCCTGCTCGAAGGCACTCGCATAGAGTTCCAGGGCGGCAGGTGCAGTGAAGGCACCGGCACAGCCACAAGCGCTCTCCTTGGCGCCGCGAGCATGGGGTGCGCTGTCGGTCCCCAGGAAAAACTTGGGAGACCCGGATGTCGCCGCTTCGATCAGGGCCGCCCGATGGGTCTCACGCTTCAACACCGGCAGGCAGAAATAGTGCGGACGGATGCCGCCTACCAGCATGTGGTTGCGGTTGAACAAAAGATGATGCGCGGTGATGGTGGCGGCGACGTTATCCGGCGCATGCCTCACAAAGTTCACCGCATCGGCGGTAGTGATGTGCTCGAACACCACCTTGAGGGTCGGGTGGCGCTCGAGCAACGGCGCCATGACGCGCTCGATGAACACCGCCTCGCGATCGAAGATGTCGATCTCCGGCGATGTCACCTCGCCATGCACCAACAATGGCATCCCTAGGCGCGCCATGGCCTGGATGGCTGCATCGCAATGGCGAACGTCAGTCACGCCTGAGGCCGAGTTGGTCGTGGCCCCGGCGGGGTACAGCTTGACCGCCTTGACCACACCGCTATCAACCGCCCGCTCGATTTCCTCAGCCGGCGTATTATCGGTGAGATACAGCACCATCAAGGGCTCGAAGCGACTGCCTTCGGGAAGCGCAGCCAGAATCCGCTCCCGGTAGGCGAGCGCCTGCTCGGTGGTCGTCACCGGCGGCGTCAGGTTAGGCATGATGATGGCTCGAGCGAACTGGCGAGCACTGTAGGGCAAGACGGCCTCGAGCGGCTCGCCATCGCGCAAGTGAAGGTGCCAATCGTCGGGGGTGGTGAGGGTCAGCTGGTTCACGGCGTTTCCTGTGTGATGGATGGCGGGCGCCTAGTATAACGTCTCGATCTCGCCGCGTGACGGTTACGCCATCAATCGACATACGGACTTGGCTCACGACTATGCTCTTACCTCACCATCGATGCTTCGAGAGATACGGCAACAAGAGCTTGCGACAAGCCCCGCCGGGATAAGTATCATAGTGGCCTTTATTAACGGAGAGACATCATGTCTAGGGTTCGCCAGTCAGCCGATATCATTGCCGCCCTTGAGGGGGCCATGTGGCTGGCATTGGCCTGGTCGGTCAGCTTCTCGATTTGGCAAGATTCGGCGATGCCAACCGTGGGCGCATTGACCCTGGTCGCGACGGTTCTTGTGGTCAGCTGGGGCCACCGTCCGATGCGGATCACCTTGAGACGCTTCCGCGTCAGGCGCCGGCGAACCGAGATGCAGATGCACCTGTTCGCCCTCCCCTTGCTGATGGCGCTGTTCTTTGCGGTCGTGGTCGAGGGCCTTCTCACGATGCCGCTGCACGGCAGCCAAAAGATGCTGATGGTGAACATCCTGGCGTCGGCTGGCTGGGTCGTTTTTGTGCTTACGCAGGCCTTCAAGTCACTGCTTTTCACCCTGCGAAGCCGCATCAATACCAAGGCGAAAAACACGGCCAAGCTCTTGGGCGACAAAAATTTGAGTGACAAAAAATAGCGAAAGCCCATCCAGAGCACTAAGCTTGAAATCGATGAATGACGCCATCGAAATATCGATACCGACCAGGTAGTAGATGAAAAGGCGGATTACACATGACGCCCCGCACGTTGAGCCGTTTGCTTATCACCCTGACCTCGCTTTTATTGCTTGTCACAAGCACAGTGACGCTTGCTGCGAAATCGGGCGAAGGTTCGATCTATACCGGCACTCAAGATGGCGGTATTGCGCTGGAAAATGGCTTGAGTCTTGGCGGCAGCATGGTCGACTTGGCTGACGGCGTAACGACCGGCTTCCGTGTCATGGCGGGCTATTTCTTCTCTCGTCTACCGCACTTGGAATTCGGTGCAGAGCTTGCATACCTGGAAAGTGACAATGTGCCGGTCTCCCGGGAAGGCTCTCCTTCCCTTCTGGATACCACCAGCATGAACGGTAGCCTGCTTGCAGGCATGAAGCTGGGGCGCGTCGGAGTGTTCGCTAAATCGGGGCTTGCCGAATGGAAGGGCAACATCAACTCCACAGAATCACCGGGCTCGATCGGTGGTACCGCCCCCATATATGGCATGGGCGCCAACATCCGTCTCTATCGCTCACTTGTGGGGCAGCTGGAATACGAGGTCATTGATTCCAATGACCTCAATCACTTGAAGGTGGCTACCGCTTCCGTGGTTTTTCGGTTCTGAATGTCAAGATGAACGCAGCAAACCTGCTTGAGCACAGTCCATATCGCCAGGCCTTGTGCCATATCTAAAGCCCAGAGATCTCTTGGCCAACATTACCTTCTCGGCAACTCCTTCAGCTGACGGATCAACTACCCCTCCATGCTGACCATAACGCAGGAAGAAATGAGCCATTAAACGAAGAAGGTAACGGTATAAAAGTCTAGAAAGCGGCGACTTCGTCTTCGCTGAGATGACGCCACTCTCCAGGCGCCAAGTCAGCATCCAGCGCTATCGGGCCAATCGACGAGCGATGCAGATCCGTCACGTGATTGCCTAAGGCCGCGAACATGCGCTTGACCTGGTGATATTTACCTTCGACCAGCACCAGACGAGCCCGCTGAGCATCAATCATCTCAAGTTCGGCAGGTTTGGTGGGGTGCTCTTCACCATCAAGCAGCACGCCTTCCCGAAAGGCCTCGATTGCCCGGCGCGCCTCTTCACCTTCGAGCGGCTCGGCAAGCTTCACGTCATAGACCTTCTCGCAGCGACGCTTGGGCGATGTGATGCGGTGCGACCACTGACCGTCGTCAGTCATCAGCACCAAGCCTGTGGTATCGACATCCAGACGCCCCACAGGATTCAGGCGCTCGGTCTTGGGCAGTTCGATAAGCTCATGAGCCAGTGGATAGAGACCGCGGCGAGCGCTACATTCGACACCAGCGGGCTTATGTAGCATCAAGTAGCGCGTACCAACCAATTCAAGCGATTGCCCTAGCCAACTCACCCGATTAGGTGAGCCGACCTGAGTGGCCGGATTTTTGACCACAACACCATCGACCATGACTTCCTCCCGATGCATGGCCTTTTTGGCCAAGCTACGAGTCAGGTCGGTGGTATCGCTGAGAAACTTGTCCAAACGCATTAAAGAGAAACCTCAAAATCATCAGCATCCCGCCAGGCGGGAAACTTGTCGCGAAAATCTTCAAGCGCTTGTCGCTCGATAGTCGCAGTGTGAAGGAAAGCTTGATCGCGGGGAGGATCGACAAGGGGCTCGCCCTTGAAGTCCAGCAACATGGAATCACCGGCATAGGCAAGACCCTTGGCATCTTCGCCAACTCGGTTGACGCCGATCACGTAGCAGAGATTCTCGATCGCACGGGCAGCCAACAGGGTCCGCCATGGCTGGCGACGCGGGGCAGGCCAATTGGCGACACATAACATGGCGTCATACTCGAAATGCTCGCCTTCGCGGGGTTGCTGACGCATCCATACCGGGAATCGCAGGTCGTAACAGACCGACAGCAATAGCCGAAACCCTTTGAGCTCGACAATCACGCGTTCATCACCGGCACCATAACGTTCGTGCTCACCGGCCATGCGGAAAAGATGGCGCTTGTCATAGTGGGTGATGCTGCCGTCGGGCCGTGCCCAGATCAAGCGATTGTAACAGTTGTCACCGTCTTCGATGGCGACACTGCCGGTCACCACACAACCGCGCGACATGGCCTGTTGCCTGAGCCAGGCGACAGTGCTGCTCTGCGCCATGGGTTCGGCCATCTCCCGGGAGTTCATGGTGAAGCCTGTCGAGAACATCTCGGGGAGCACGATGAGATCCGTCTCGGCGTCTCCGAGGTCACCGAGCAGCTCCTCGAGCATCTCGCAGTTGGCTTGGGGGTTTTCCCAGCGCAGATCGCACTGCACCAGAGTGGTTCTTAAATCGCTCATGACGCACACTCCTCTGATCAACCCAGTGTCACCCTATCTTACCGGTCTCGACCGCATCGTGTCGTCGATTGGCCTAACTGGCGCTGCCGACATTGGCTAGGGCTCATGAAGGCGGTGTGCTAGCTTTGTACTTTTCATCGGCGAGGCAGGGACGCATCAATGGGACAGTCGGCAAATTCCTCACCCCGAGATTCAGAGGCCACCAAGGGTGTCACCTTAGGGCTTGGCGCGTATGTGATGTGGGGCTGTTTCCCGCTGTTCTTTGCCCTCTTCGATGGTGTGCCAGCCCCCGAGATCCTGCTCCATCGTATTATCTGGTCATGCCTATTCTTGGTGATACTGGTAAGCGTCCTGGGGCGCTGGTCAGCGGTGATTAGCGCTCTGCGTGAACCCAGTCGACTCGGGCGGGTACTGGGCTGCGCGGTGCTGATCGCCGTGAACTGGGGTATCTATATCTACGCGGTCGAAAGTCGGCAGGTACTGCAGGCGAGTCTCGGCTATTTCCTGACGCCCCTGGTCAATGTGGCGCTAGGCATGCTGATACTACGCGAGCGCATGCACCGCTTGCAGGGGGTGGCAGTAATACTGGCCGGCATCGCCATCGCCATTCAATTGATTGGGCTGGGAGAGCTTCCCTGGATCACGTTAGTCCTAGCCTTTTCCTTCGGCACCTATGGCCTACTGCGCAAACAAGTACCGCTGGACGGCCTTTCGGGACTATTCGTCGAGACGCTACTGCTTTTCCCGATAGCCCTCCTCTTCGCCTCCTGGCTAGGGCTCCAAGGTAGCGGTCACTTCCTGGAAGGCCCGACCACCACCGCGTTGCTCATCACCAGCGGGATCATCACTGCTCTGCCCCTTCTGGCCTTCGCCGGCGCGGCCCGTCGGCTACGCCTGGCGACGCTTGGCTTTCTGATGTACATCAATCCAAGCATCCAGTTTGGCATCGCCCTGCTGGTGTTCCATGAACCCCTGGCGCCACAGCAACTGGCGAGCTTCCTGCTGATCTGGGTAGGCCTTGCGTTATACTCTTGGTCAGCGTGGTCATCTCGCGCACGCACCAGCCCCGCCCCCGCTTCGAGCCACAAGTAGAGCCACATGTTCAAGCGCTACCTGCCCATACTGACTTGGCTACCACATTATACGAGTCGTCTGTTTGCGGCCGATCTCATGGCGGGTGTGATCGTCAGCATCATGGTCATTCCCCAATCACTGGCCTATGCGATTATCGCAGGCTTGCCGCCGGTGGTCGGGCTTTATGCCAGTATCCTGCCACTGCTGGCCTATACCCTGTTCGGAACCAGCCGCACCCTTGCGGTAGGCCCCGTCGCTATTCTCGCCCTGATGACCGGCGCCGCCCTGGCACCCATCGCGGTGGTGGGCAGTCAGGCGTATTTGCAGGCAGCCATGGTACTTGCCCTGCTATCAGGGTTGATGCTTACGTTGATGGGCATCTTCAAGCTTGGATTTTTCGCCAACTTCCTGAGCCACCCGGTGATCTCCGGCTTCCTTACCGCCTCCGGGCTATTGATTGCAACCAGCCAGGCCGCCAACCTGCTCGGTATCTCGGCATCCGGCTTTAACGTCATAGAGTTGTTGCCGGGCCTAATGTCGGGCTTGCCTAATACGCATGCCACAACGCTTGCCATCGGGGTAGGCAGCCTCGCCTTTCTGGTGCTGATGCGTCGCTGGGGCCGGCAGAGCCTGCGTGCTATCGGCCTGCCGGCCGGGGTCGCAGACCTGCTTGCCAAGGCGGGACCGGTCTTTGCCGTGATCATCACGACCCTGGTGACCTGGCACTTCGATCTCGCTAACCAGGGCGTCGCTGTCGTCGGTGATATTCCCAAGGGGCTACCACCACTCACGCTACCGGGCTTCGACTTTTCTCTATGGCATGAACTATTGGTGCCGGCCCTATTGCTTAGCGTGGTGGGATTCGTGGAGTCCGTTTCGATGGGGCAGATGCTGGCGGCCAAGCGCCGCCAGCGCATATCGCCTAATCAGGAACTGATCGGTTTGGGCACGGCCAATATTGCCGCCGCCGTTTCGGCGGGCATGCCGGTCACTGGCGGACTCTCGCGCACCGTGATCAACTTTGATGCCGGCGCCCAGACACCTGCCGCCGGCACTATCGCGGCCATCGGCATCGCCCTGGTGACCGTGGCGCTAACACCGCTGCTTTACCATCTGCCAGTCGCCAGCCTCGCCGCGACTATCACGGTATCCATTCTGACCCTTGTTGATGTGAAGATGATCCGCCAGACGTGGCGCTACTCACGCAGCGACTTCAGCGCCATGGCAGCGACCATTCTTCTGACCCTGGTCGAGGGCGTAGAAGCAGGCATTATCGCCGGGGTAACACTTTCGATCGGGCTCTTCCTGTATCGCACCAGCCGCCCGCACAGCGCTCTGGTAGGACGAGTACCGGGAACCGAGCATTTCCGTAACATGACCCGCCATGACGTTGAAAGCGAAAGCCATGTGGCCTTGCTGCGCATCGACGAGAGCCTCTACTTCGCCAATGCACGCTACCTTGAGGACACTGTCTATGCCTTGATCGCCAGTCGGCCGGAAGTCGAGCATGTGGTGCTGATCTGCTCAGCCGTCAACCTGATAGACGCCTCTGCCCTCGAGAGTATCGACGCCATCAACGAACGCTTGAAGGATTCCGAGGTCACTCTGCATCTGGCCGAGGTCAAGGGACCAGTGATGGACAAGCTCAAGCAAAGCGACCTACTGGATAACCTCTCAGGCCGAGTCTTCCTTAGTACCTATGCCGCCTGGTGCGAGCTTCGTAATCATCCTGAATGACTGCCTCGCCCTGCGTTCATAAAAGCGCCGGCTGTTAGGCGGCGGGATGACTATCAATCACGCCAAGAGTAAGAACCAGCTAAAAGGCCATGCCTCTCACTATCAATGCAGGCCTTCAAGGCGCGCCAGCGCCATCGACCTGACCCTCATGGCTCAACTCATATCCGCCAGACGCTCTTTGACTCGCGCTACAATGTGGGCACCAATCGGTATCGCCGATGTGGCGGCCGGCGACGGCGCGTTGCAGACGTTGACCGTCAGCCGGGTATCGACAAACAGAAAATCATCGATCAGCTTGCCTTCACGAGATACTGCCTGAGCCCGCACACCGGCCGGATAAGGCTCGAGATCATCGATAGAAAGGCTTGGGCAATACTTGCGAATCTCATTGAGGTAGCCGCGCTTAAAGAGTGAGTTCTTCATCTCGATCAATCCTGGGCGCAGGTTAGCCTTGAGCACCTTGAGGATCCCCGGGTGACTCAACATCTGTCCCATGTCAGCCAGTGACACATCGGTCTTGCGATAGCCCTCGCGCTTTAGCGCCAGCACGGCATTCGGCCCCACGGTGACACTGCCGTCGATCATGCGGGTCAAATGCACGCCCAGAAACGGCATGGCGGGATCGGGAATCGGGTAGATCAGGTGACTGACGATCTGACGGTGCTTCTCCGGCAGTCGATAGTACTCGCCGCGAAATGGGCAGATGATGAAGTCAGGTGCCTGGCCAAGCATCTGCACCACTCTGTCGGCCATCAGCCCGGAGCAGGTCACCAAGAACTTGGCGTGGATATCGCCACCGGGTGTTTCGACCACCACCTCACGAAAGCGCTCCTGTATACCCACCACTTCAGTGGAATACCGAACCTCGCCTCCCATGCGCTCAATCTCGCGGGCCATGGCCCGCGTCACTTCGGCGTAATCAACGATGCCGCTGGAGGGTACGAAGATGCCCCCCATGCCGGTGATATTGGGCTCCCTTTCGCGTAATGCATCGGCGTCGAGCCACTCCCGCTCCAAACCGTTGGCTGCGGTGCGCTCCCAGAGTGCCTGCATACGCGCCATTTCAAGAGCATTCGTGGCCACCAGCAGCTTGCCGCATTCGTCATAACGGATTGCCTGCGCTTCACAGAAGGCTTTGGTAGCACGATTACCCTCGAGGCAGAAGCGCGCTTTCAGACTACCTGGTGTGTAGTAGACACCTGCATGGATCACGCCGCTGTTGTGCCCGGTCTGATGCCTGGCGCAACCCGCTTCCTTCTCGACGACCAGCAGACGGCTAGCGGGATAGGCCTTGGCCAACTGCATGGCAGTGGACATCCCCAGAATGCCCCCGCCCAGAATGATGAAATCGTACATCCGCATCGCCTCGCTGTTGGTAGATGTCGTGGTTGCCACCTGCCTGCCGCGTTTCAAACGATACCTAACCCTGCCATGGCGAATATAGCGTCTTGGCGTAGGTGATCAACAAGGCATCCTTGAGGCCTATCCGAGACGATATGCCCATTCCCATCGTATTGGGTATCATGTGGCGATTATCATCACCTCGCGATGGAAAGCACTTATGGCCCCCTCCACCGACAAGGACATTGCTCCTCGTCCGAGTACTCCCCAGCAAGGCGAGCCGCGCCAGAATATGGGCGTCAGCGCCTATGCCTGGCTCAAGCAGGACATCATTCGAGGTGTCTACCAGCCGGGTGAGAAACTCTTGATGAGTGGCCTCAAGGAGCGTTACGCGCTTGGCGTCAGCCCCTTGCGCGAAGCGTTGTCACAGCTGGTAGCCGAGCACCTGGTGGTGGCTATCAGCCAACGCGGCTATCGCGTGGCGCCGATGTCGGTCGAAGAACTCAACGATATCTATGACGCACGAGCCCAGCTTGAAGCCATGCTCGTGCGCTTGGCCATCGAGCGCGGCGACGATGCCTGGGAGGCCGATATACTGGCCAAGGCCCATACGCTGGGCAAAGTGGCCGAAGTGCATAGTCGCGATGAAATGCTCGATGTCTGGGACCGCCGCCACCAGGATTTTCATAGCGCTATGGTCGCCGGCTGTGGCTCTCGCCAATTGCTGATGGCCAGAGAGAGCCTTTTTGATCAGGCCGCACGCTATCGCCATCTCTGGCTCTGCCAGACAGTGTTTTCTGATCAGGCATTGACTGCCAAACGACGGGAGCATGCGGCCCTGGTCGATGCGATCCTGGCGCGTCAGGCCGACCACGCCGTCGAGATGGTGCGGGACCACATGATGACCCCGGTACCGATCATCACCGAGATCATGCAGGCCCGCGATCTGGTCTGATGGCGTATCAGGATTGGAAGCGGCGCAGGAACCGACAATAGGCCTCCTGGGCCTCACTCAGCGCCACCGCCACCAGGTGGACCTCCTGGCCGGGCTGGCACTGGGCGAGCCGGGCGCAGGCCAGGGGCGTCAGGGTTCCCAGACGCGGGTAGCCGCCGATGGTCTGGCGGTCGTTGAGCAGCGCGATCGGCTGACCATCGGGCGGCACCTGGACGGCCCCCAGGGCGATGCCCTCGGAGATCATGCTGGGGCGATGGCAGTGCAGCACCGGGCCGGTCAGCCTGACGCCCATGCGATCGGCGCGCGCATCGACGCGCCAGGTATCGTTGAAGGCCTGGAACAAGCTCGTCCCGGTGAAGTCCTCGATCTGAGCGCCAGGCACCAGGGGCAGCCGGGGCGACTGGCCATAGTCGATGCGCTCCTGTGCCGGCACCGCGCACGCCTCTTCGCCAGGCCGGGCCTCGAGAGAAAACGTCAAGCGCTCGCCGACCACCAGGGCACGCCCCTCGCCGTCATGACCGCCCAGCCCTTCGCGGACGACACAGGCGAGGCTACCGAGCACCGGCTCGCCACGAAAGCCGCCGGGCACGGCGAGATAGGCTCGCACGCCGGCCTGAGGGGAGCCGAATGTCAGGGTTTCGCCTTGGCGCAGGGTAAAGGCCTGCCAGGGAGCCAGGGGCTCACCGGCGCGAGTCGCGCCCATGTCCGCCCCGCATAGCGCCAGCGAGGTATCCTGCTCGGCGACCAGCGAGAGTCCGCCCAGCGTGATTTCCAGCACCGCCGCGCCCCAGGCGTTGCCCAACAGCTGATTGGCCCAGGCGAAGGCATGCAGGTCAGCCGGCCCGCCCTGCGTCACGCCCAACCGCCGCACCCCGAAGCGCCCGGCATCCTGCAGGGTCGCCAGCGGCCCGGCTTTCTCCACGCGCAGGGCGCCCACGGACTGCTGACTCATCGTTGATCCTCCTCTAGCGGTGCGACCGGGGTGGTATCGCCTCCCAAACGCTCGAATTCATCGCGGCCGATCGTCTTGAAGCGCACCCGGTCGCCGACCTGCAGGTAACTGAGCCCCTCGCGCCCCTTGTCGAACAGCGTGACCGGGGTGCGCCCGATCAGGTTCCAACCCCCCGGCGACACCCTCGGGTAAGCAGAGGTCTGGCGCCCGGCCACGGCCACGCTACCGGCGGGCACGCGCTTGCGCGGCGTGGCGAGCCGAGGCATCGCGAGGCGCGGATCGACGCTGCCCATGAAGCCGAACCCGGGCGCGAAGCCCAAGGCGAAGACGCGGTATTCGTGCCCGGCATGGGCCTCGATCAGCGCCTCACGAGACAAGCCGGACGCAGCCTCCAGCCGGGCGAGTTCCGGCCCGACGCTGTCGTCGTACCAGACCGGCAGTTCCTTGACCTCGCCCGCCGCCGCCTCGTCGTCCGGGCGCAGGTCGGCGAGAATCTCGGCCAGTTGTGCTCTCGCCTGCCCGGCCGTCAAACGTAGCGGATCGTACTGGACCAGCAGGGTCGTGTAGGACGGCACCAGATCGACCAAGGCCGGACCGAACGCCTCCTCGCAGCGACGGCATAGCGCCATCAGCCAGGGCATGTTGGCTTCGTCGATGTCATCGAAGAGCCGCACCAGCCAGGCATCGACGCCAGCATTCTCGAACCGCGGCGGCTTCATGCGCCCCCCTCGAGTTCGTCGAGCGCCTGGCGGATGGCCTTGACCGCGGCGATCGACTCCGGATTGTCGCCATGCACGCATAGTGTATCGGCCTCAAGCACCAGGTCGCTGCCATCGTTGGCTATCAGCGCGGTGCCGCTGGCAATACGCCGTGCCTGATCGACGATCGTTTCGGGGTCATGATGCACCGCCCCACGCTCCCGACGACTGACCAGGCGACCCTCGCCGTCGTAGGCTCGATCGGCGAACGCCTCGAGCCAGAGAGTGACGCCCTGCTCGGCGGCCAGGGCGCGTGCCGGCGCGGGATCCCGGGTCGCCATCACCATCAGCGGCAGATCAGGGTCGAAGGCCTTCACCGCCTGCATCACCGCGGTCAGTGTCTCGGAATCATGCATCATGGCGTGGTAGAGGGCGCCGTGGGGCTTGACGTAGCCCAGGCGGGCGCCCTCGGCCCGACACAACGCCGCCAGGGCGCCGATCTGATAGAGCACCAGGTTTTCGACTTCCTCGTTCGAGCAAGCCATCGCGCGCCGGCCGAACCCAACCAGGTCAGGGTAGGCCGGGTGCGCCCCCACCGTCACGCCATGAGCGGCGGCCAGGCGAACCGTGGCACGGATGGTATCGGGGTCGGAGGCATGAAAGCCGCAGGCCACGTTGGCCAGATCGACGACCGGCATGACCTCGTGGTCAAGTCCCATCTTCCAGGGACCGAAGCTTTCTCCCATATCCGCATTGAGCAGCAATCTGGTCATCGGCTGACCTCCCATCGGGTTGTACGATCAGTTTTCATATAATTTATAGATAAATCGTAGTCATAATACTATCAAATAGTCTAAATATCGTTGACTAGGCATCCTTTCGCCACCTAGTCTTCTCTAAGTACCTTAATCCAGCGTGATCAACGTAGCGGACAATACGCTCGCTATGGCAGACCTAATAATCGTCCAACAAAAAACGAGGACACCTCTGATGACGTCGAAGACCCTTGCCAGTGCCACCCTGGCCACCCTCGGTATTGCCGCTGCCACCCTGCCGCTGGCCATCAGCGCCCAGGCTGCCACCGAATGGGACATGCCGACTCCCTACGGTGACCGCACCTTCCATACCGTGAACATTCGTGAATTCGCCGATGACGTACGCGAGTCCACCGACGGTGAGCTGGACATCACCGTGCATTCCAACGGTTCACTGATCGGCCATGCCGAGATCAAGAATTCGGTGCGCCGGGGCATCGTGCCCGCCGGGGAGCTGATCATGTCGCGCCTGGCCAATGAGAACCCGATCTTCGAGGTCGACTCGGTGCCCTATCTGGCGGCCAACTACGAGGACGCCTGGTCGCTGTGGGAAGCCTCACGCGAGATCATCGGCGAGGAGCTCGAGAAACAGGGCCTGCGTCTGCTGTTCGCCGTGCCCTGGCCGCCCCAGGGCATCTATGCCCAGCAGCCCATCGAGAAGATCGGTGACCTGCGCAACCTCAAGATGCGCGTCTACAACAGCTCCAGCGAACGACTGGCGGGGCTGGCCAATGCGGTGCCCACCCAGGTCAACAACCCCGACATTCCCACCGCCTTCAGCACCGGTCGCGTCGATGCCATGGTGACCTCACCGACCACCGGCGCCAACTCCAAAGCCTGGGACTTCCTGAGCCACTACAACCACGCCCAGCTGTGGCTGCCCAAGAACATGGTGATCGTCAGCGAACGCGCCTTCTCACGTCTGGATGAAGCCACCCAGCAGGCCGTCCTGGACGCAGCCGAGACCGCCGAGCAGCGCGGTTGGGACATGAGCCGCCAGGAAACCAAGGATGCCGTGATGGTCCTCGAGGAGAATGGCATCGCTGTCAGCGAGCCCACCCCGGAGCTGGCCAAGTCTCTTGAGGACATCGGCAGCATGATGACCGAGGAGTGGGTCGAGCGCGCCGGTCCTCAGGGCATGCAGATTCTCGAGAACTACCGCGACGCCAAGTAAGGCCCCCTCGACACCGTCCGATACCCTGAGCGAGGCGCCGGCCACGGCCGACGCCCTCCCCCTCGCCCAGAGACTGTTACAGGTACTTCAATAGGTACTTCCCCATGCAATTTCGACTCCGCCCGCTGTATGACATCGGGGCCTATGGCGCGGCCCTGTGCCTGTGCTTGATCTGCACCCTCATCACCGCCCAGATCCTCGGCCGACTCACCGACATGGCCGCAGCACAGCTGGGCTTCGACAGCCTGGGGCTGGCCATTCCCGGCCTCTCCGATATCTCCGGTTTCCTGCTGGTGGGCGCCAGCTTCCTCGGGCTCGCCTACACCTTCGTCAATGGCGGCCATATCCGCGTGACCCTGCTGATCGGCAACCTGCCGCCCAGGGTAAGGGTCTTCATCGAACTATGGTGCCTGGGCCTTGCGCTCGTGATGGCGAGCTATCTGGCCTTCTATGAGTATCGCCTGCTGGCCGACAGCATCGCCTTCAACGAGACCTCGTATGGGTTGGTGCCGATCCCGCTGTGGATTCCACAGGGCGTCATGCTGGCAGGCACCCTGCTGTTCTGCCTGGCACTGCTCGAGGCCTGGGTGTCCACCCTGGTCATTGCCCTGACGCGCCCCGCGACCTTCCAGGTCGACGATAGCGGCCACGAATAGCCCTGGAGATTTCCCCATGCTCGTCATGATGACTCTGTTACTTGTCACCCTGCTGCTGCTGCTTGGCAGCGGCGTATGGGTGGCCTTCTCGCTAATGGGGCTCGCCTGGCTCGCCATCAGCCAATTCAGCTCAGTGCCCACCGGTGACGTGATGGCCTCCGACATCTGGAGCGCCAGCCACAGCTGGGAGCTGACCGCCCTGCCAATGTTTATCTGGATGGGCGAGATCCTGTTTCGCTCACGACTCGCCGAGGACATGTTCAGCGGTCTCTCACCCTGGATGCAGCGTATCCCAGGGCGCCTTCTGCACACCAACGTGATCGGCTGTGGCTTGTTCGCCGCCGTTTCCGGCTCGTCGGCGGCCACCTGTGCCACCATGGGCAAGATGTCGATTCCCGAGCTTACTGGCCGCGGCTACGATGAGCGCCTGGTGCTCGGCACCTTGGCCGGTTCGGCGACCCTGGGGCTTTTGATTCCACCTTCGATCATCCTGATCGTCTTTGCCGTCGCCACCGACCAGTCCATCGCCCGCCTGTTCATGGCCGGCGTACTCCCGGGCATCATGTTGATCACGCTGTTCGCCGGCTATCTGATGCTGTGGTCCTGGCGCTACCCGGACAAGGTCCCGCCGGCCGATGCCCGAATCAGCTTCCGTGACAAGCTGCGGGCATCCCGTCGCCTGATTCCGCTGTTCTCACTGATCGTCGGCGTGATCGGCTCGATCTATGCTGGCATCGCTTCGCCTACCGAGGCCGCCGCCGTCGGCGTGGTGCTGTCTCTGCTGCTGGCAAAACTGCAGGGCGCCATGAACGGCAACATCTTCAAGGACGCACTATTGGGCGCGATCAAGACCTCGACCATGATTGCCTTCATCCTCGCCGGTGCCTCCTTCCTGACCGCTGCCATGGGCTTCACCGGCCTGCCCAGTGATCTCGCCGCCTGGATCGCTACCCTGGAGCTCTCCCCGATGATGCTGCTCGCCGTGCTTACGGTGTTCTTCATTATCCTGGGCTGCTTCCTCGACGGCATCTCGGTGGTGGTGTTAACCACCTCGATCATGCTGCCGATGGTCGAGGCCGCCGGTATCGACCTGATCTGGTTCGGCATTTTCCTGGTAATCGTCGTGGAAATGTCGCAGATCACCCCGCCGGTCGGCTTCAACCTCTTCGTCCTGCAGGGCATGACAGGCCGCAGCATTCTGCATATCGCCCGGGCGGCGCTGCCTTTCTTCGGCCTGATGCTGCTGGGTGTTATCCTGATCACCCTTTTCCCGCAGATCGTCACCTACCTGCCCGAGGCCATGGGGAACCGTTGATGAGGAACCGTTGATGAGCAAGGATCGCACTACCGCCCGCACTGACATGGGGCGCCTGGGACCGATAGTGTCGTCGGAGCACCTGTCACGCAGTGCCATGGAACTCTCCGAGTTTGAGTTTGGCATGAACATCTGCGGCCATGCCTTCAACCGCTGGATGGTGCGCTGCATGACGGCGGCAGGGTTCCCGGAGCTCGGCGTGCTAGACGTGCTGGTGCTGCACAGCGTCAACCACCGCGAGCGGGCCAAGCGCCAGGCGGATATCTGCCTGGTGCTCAACGTGGAAGACACCCATACCGTCACCTATGCGCTCAAGAAACTGGGCAAACACGGTTTGGTAGCAGGCGAAAAACAGGGCAAGGAAACCCTTTTTCGTACCACCGCCGAGGGACGTGCGGCCTGCCAGCGCTATGCCGAGATCCGCGAGGCCTGCCTGGTGGAATCGCTGTCGTCGCTGGGCATCGGCCGTGAGGACATGCACCAGATGGCCGGGCTACTACGTGCCATGTCGGGGCTCTACGACCAAGCGGCTCGCTCGGCGGCCTCGCTCTAGGAGCAAGCCTGACAAGATGCAGGCCATCCGGCCTGCATCTTCACCTGCTGGTCACATTTATCAGGCGCATTTCGATGCCCTACACGCCCACACGCCTCGACCTCCTTGACCCATTTGGCATCGCGCCGCTTATCCAGCGTTGGCTGTGCGCGCAGCCGGCGGTCGACTTCGTTGAGAGCGCGACGAGCCGCACCGGAGAGCGTCATGCGGAAAGCGCCAGCGTGAGCGTGACGTCATGGATCAGCCGCACATGGTTGTAGTTGCTGGCCTGACTCTCTTCCTGATGAAGACGGAAGGCACGCTGCTCGCTGCGAGGCAGGCTTTGATACTCGGCGATTACCTGGAACAGCCAAATCTCATCCTGCCATTCAAGCTCCCTGGCGTGCAGATAGCCCAAGGCGCTGATTCCGGGGGCACCGGCGGCATCCGCCTCGTCGACCACCGTAAGGTAGAAGCGCTCGACATCCTGCTTCAGGGCCTGCTGGCGCGCAGCGACGAGGGATTCCTGCTGCTGCTCGGCGGGTTGAGCGGCCTCCACGGTCTGTGGCGAATGCACCGGCACCGGTAGTTGGCGTATCAGCTCGCTGAGCACAGCGGTATCCTGGTGACGGTCCAGCGCAGGCGCCGCCGCTGCAACAAGGGGCGTGGCACGGTTGACCAGTGCCGGGACCTCGCTACGACGGGCATAGTTGCCGGGCACGAAGCCTGGGTGCTCGCGCAGGAATGCGGCCATACCGGCCACCAGGCGACTTTGCGACTGCTGCTGACGAAAGCGTGCCATCAGCTCGGTCAAGCGTCGCTGCACCTCCCGCAGGCTGGTGTAGTGTTGGCTGAGTTGCTGCTGCAACTGGCTGATCAACAACTTGCGCAGGGTGCCATCGCTGCCGACCAGATCGATCAGCTCGTCGAAGTCGATCAGCGTCAGGCCATCCAGAAGGCGCTCGATCTGCTTTTGGGCGCGATGATTCTCGCGAATCTTGTCGTTCAAACGACTGACGAACCCAAAATCGCTGTTGAGGCGCTGCCAGAGGCTATCGATGGCATCGGCGAAGCGACCGTTGAGATCGTCCAACTCCTGGCGCAGGCGCAACAGCTGCTGCTCCTGCTGCCAGTATTCACCGCGACTCCGTGCCTCGCGGTAGCTCTGCACCAGGCTGCGGATAAGCTCCAGGGTCTCGGCGACATCGGCATTGACGTGTCGCCGGGTCTCGTCGGCCAGCATCTCGGCGATCAGATCCCGAACCTTGGGAGACAGCTTCACACCGCTCTGCTCATCCGGGCGCCACAGAATCCGAGCCGCGAGCAACTTGCGCAGCGCTGCATCCGTCAGTGCCTCCAGCGGCACCTCATCGCGGGTATAGCCCTGCATCAGTGCATCGGCGTGCTTGCCCAGCAGCGCGAGCCGTTCGGTACCGGTGGCCAACAGTCGGCTTTCCAGGGTGTGAACCTCGCTCACAGCAGAGCCTCCTGAGTCGTCGGCGCCTCCTCGTCGATGGGCAGGTTCTCCTCGTCACGAATGAAACGCACCAGATCGATCAGATAATCGACCTTGCCGGTCACCAGGTAGACCTGCCGGTCGGCATGCGGCTGAAGCAGATAACCATGCTCCTTAAGGCGCTTGAAGACCTGCTTCAACTGCGCGTCTAGCTGCTCGCTCTGGGAGCCGAAGAAGCTATCGGTGGCAAGCCTCTCCAGCCGCTCGCGAAGGCTTTGGTTATCCTCACACTTGGCGCTGAACTCAGCTGGTTTGAGGACATCGCCAGGCGCCACCAGGGCGTCACGCCCCAGCGCTTCCTGCACCAGCCGCAGCCACTCAAGCAAGGGCAAGAGACTGTGAAGCGTGTCGCCCAACTGTTGGGAGAGTTGTTCCCGGGCCTCATCGTTCAGGTTTCGCCAGGCGAGGAAATAGACGCTGCCTTCGGGGTTGGCGGCCAGCCGCCGATTAAGCGGTCGCAGGTAGGTATCGAGCTGCTCGCGGGTCTGCTCGTCCTGCAGGCGACGAAAGGCGCTCTCGTCGCTCACCGCACAGACGAAATCGCCAGCCAACAAGCGCTCGATCAATGGGCCATGTTCGATCATCCTGCGACCTCCTCGGTAGCGCGGGCCTGCAGCCGCTCGGCCAGGCGACTCAGTCGCGGTTCGATCCGTTTCAGACAACGACGGTTGGCGCGGCTATCGTCGCGATCGATCAGATAGCGGTTATGGAACAGCATCAGCACGTCCGACTCGGGGTTGGGAAAGGCGCCCACGATATGGATGCGGTTGCTGTCGCAGGCATCGAAGAGTTTTTCAACATTGTGATAGGCCAAGGTACCGATCTCATCGATGGGCCAGTGAATGGCGATATCCGCCTGGCCACGCAGCAAGCGAGTGAAGGCAAGCAGAAACTTGCACAGGATCAGGTAGGCCATGCCGTGGCTAGATGACTCCAGAAGCTGGCGATCGTTCTTGATCACCAAGTCGTTGCCACCCTCGTTCAAGTAAAGCTCGAGGCGCAGCAGGCTCTCGAAGCTGTATTGCTGATCGCTGCGCAGCAGGTCCACCACATCAGCCAGCGCATTGAGATAGTCATCGCTGGGCAGGCCGTCACCGCGCCAAGCCCTGAAGTGCTCGGCAAACAGCTTCAACGGCTCCCAGAAACCCAGCTCATCGATGGTCGACTGGATGCGCACCTCGGCCTTGCTGATACCCTCGAGGCGCAGATCGTCGGCGACCTCTTCGGACAAACGACGACTCTGGGCACTGATGCGCCGATTGAGGTCACGGAACACGGTGAAGAACTTGTCCAGGTCATCGCCCAGGTTGCGCCCCTCCTGGATCAACTGCTGCTGCTGATCCTCCAGCAGCTGGAGCATGCCACGCAGTAGCGGTAGCTGACGTCGAGGGTTGCCGGCCTGCTCGGGATCATCTTCCACAAGCTTGGCCCGCTCGGCGTCGAGGGTCTCGACGAAGCCTGCGCTGGCACCCTTGATCAACTCGCTTTCCACCTGCTCGCAGCCCTTGCGCAGGGTATCCAGCTCATGACTGCGACTGGACAGGGCTTGTCGCGCCCGCTCCATGCGTTCATGCACGTCGCCGGGCGCCTCGCTGATCGGCTGAGTCGAGGCGCCAAGCCCCAGGCTGTCCAATTGGCTCAGCAGCGGTTTGAGGGCGTCGATCACCTGCTGCTGTGAGTCGCGTTGGGCCTTGAGTGTCTTGATCGTATCCTGATGTGCCGACTTGGCCGCCTGGAAATCCTGCCTGCATTGCTCGAGTTCGCGCTTGACCGCCTGGAGGTCACGCGACAACACCGCTTCCTTGTCGACCAGCTGTGGCTTGCGCTCGCCCCACTCAACACGCATGAAGCGGGTATAGGCGTCGAGCTCTTCCCGACGCCGAGCCGTGGCCCGGATACGTTCATCGAGCGCTGTCAATCGCGCGCGGGTGTCTCGCAGCGTAACGGGGTCAACGCCCTGCTCCTGCAGCTCACGATCATAGGCGGCTTCAAGTTCCTCGCGTTGACGCCGGTGTTCCTCCTTCAAGTCAACGAGCCGCTGCCTATGCTGGCGAATCTGTTCGTCCAGACCATCCAGGCGGCTCTGCCCATCGGCCTTCAGCTCCAAAAGCTGCGCCTGGTGAGATTCCGCCAATGCCTTAAGCTGCTCATGCTTTTCGTCGCGCAACGCCTGCTGAGCGGCCTCCTGAGCCGCTAGCGCTTCTTCACCCGACAGACGACGCTCTTTCTGCTGCCGGGCATGCCTTTCCTGCTGGTGGCTGCGCGCCTCAAACGCATACTTCACTTCCTCGTCGGCGCGCCTGAGCGCGATCCGCCCCTGCCCCAGGCGCTTATCGGCCTCCCGAACGCGCTCGTGGTCTGACTTGAGCTGCTTCTCGGCTGACTGGAGCTCGGCCTCCGCCCGCTGTCGAGTGTCCTCGGCCGCCTCGATAGCGGCCATCAGGCTGGCTTCGTCCTGGGCGTAATCGGGCAGGTCAATCGCCGCCAGATCCAGCGTCACACCGAAAAGGTCACGCAGTTCTGCTTCCTGCACCTCCTCCGAGAGTTGCGGCGATAAATCGCGACGCTCGAGCAATTCGGGCGCAATCACCTTGCCCAGTTGCTGCTCCCAGCCGGGGCGGTGGTAGCGCAGGAAATGTCGCAGGCTGCCTTGGGCCGGGTCACGTTGCTGATGCAGCGCATAGCCGTGGCGCTCGGCCTCCGATAGCCGCTGTCTGGCCGCTTCGCGCTCACGCTCGGCGGCGTCACGTTCGCGCTTAAGGGTATCGTGCTCGTGGCGCACGCCATCCAGGCTCTCGGATGCTGCATTGCGATCGCTCTGCGCCTGATCCAGGCGTGCCTGGGCCAGTTCGGCCTCCTGGGCCTCTTCCGCGGTCTGGGCGGTGGATGCTAGCTGCGCCTTGAGTTCGGCCAATCGCTCTACACCCTGGGCGAGACGCGCCTGATAACTGTCGTCGAGGGTCGAACGCGCGTCCTGATACCGCGACTCGATGCTGCGCTCGGCCTCCCACTGCTGCTCGCGACTCGCGGTTTTTTCATCGCCCAGCGCATCGACGATCCCCTGGGTTTCCTCTGTCTGCCGTGCCAGCACATCGGCCAGCTCGCGCAGCCGTCCATCCAACTGCGCTTGGCTGGCCTGCACGGCCTCCTGCATGTGGTTCAGGTGTTCGCGAAGCTGCTGGCACTGCTCACGCCACTGGGGCAAGGCCTCCAGATCACGCTCCAGGGCCGGCATATCCGCCTCGGCGAAACGCTCGTACTGCCGCTGAAGGTCGGTCAGCTCGTTTTGGGTACGTTCAAGCTCGCTGTTCAACTCACTGAGGCGGTCGTTAAGGGCATCCCGGCTCTGTTCGTAGTCGCACTCGCGGGCCTGGAAGTCACGCTGATGCACGCCGAGCTGCTCATCGCTATCGGCCAGGCTGCGCTCGGCACGATGTCGGTCGGCTTCCAACTGCGGCTTGAGCTGCCATAGTGTGGCTTCCAGGTCAGCGATATCGCGATCCACCTCGCCAAGCCGCGTCACCAACGTCTGCATAGGCTCCAGGCGCATCGACTGACGCATCTGCGCGATCCAGTCGCGGGCCTTGGTATTGCGAATCCGGGTCACCGGCAGTTCGACGCCATCTTCCTCGAAGATCGCCGCCAGCATGGTCTTGAGGGTATCCATCTTGCCCTCTTTGGCATGCACTGCCGAGATCAACTTCTCCATGTGGCGAATGCGATGCTCGGGCTTCACCAAGCTGAACTGAGCGGCTATCTGGCGTAGCTTGAGGCCATCACGACTGTTGCCATGCAGCTGGGTGAAATCATTCTGGATCACCGAGCGGTATTCGGAGGTAGCGCCCAGCTTGGCCGATACGCTCACCCCATTGCGGCGCAATTCGCTTGCCCACTGACTGTAATCGAGGGCTGCCACACCGGCCTCGCTCTCCACCAGATAGTCTTGTGGGCGATAAGGCGCACCCACGAAGCGATATTCGACGCCGCCATCGCTCTTGCGCGTCAACACGGCCTGGCAGACATTGCCCGCCTCGCGTCGATACTCATATACCAGGTAGCTGTTGCGATGCGGCAGATAGAAGGCATCGAACTTCATGCGCGTCTTGGGCACTACCTTGTTGGGCAGTTCGCCGTAAAACACCGGCACCAGGCGCTGCAGGGTGGTCTTGCCCGAGGCGTTGGTCCCGCAAATATTGGTGTGACCATCGACGTTCAGCTCGACCACACCATCAAGGTGGCCGTGAATCATCACGATGCGTAAAAGATGGGCCATGCCTCGTCCTTATTCATTACTGACATCCATACCCCCTATCTTGCCAGAGGCGGCGCCTGGATGTAGCCCGAACAGGCATCCCGATAGCGGTCTCATCGGCATCTGGCTCGAGCACGGTCGGGCCTTTAGACGGCCAGTGCGATGGGCGCGGTTGGCAGACGACCTTATGAGGCCGAAGAGTTCTTGGGGTTCTTGGAAAGGTGCTTGGGAGAGTCCTTGGGAGAGTCCTTGGGGTTTTTGGGATAGTAGCGCTCCGGCATGCGCTCGATGTGGGCAAAGAACTTGGTGTCCTTGTAGGGCATCTTCATGAAGCCCGACACCCCAAGCCCCTCGATCAGCCCCACTGCAGCCAAAATGTCATCCAATCGCTTGCGAAACTCGTCCTCACGCTCGGGATCCAGTAGCCGGTAGTAGCTATGAATTTTCAGGTGGGTGGGCAGCGCCTCGAAGATGATCATGCCGGTATGGTGGATGGCATTGAGAGCCTCCAGGGAAGTGATGATCTCGTCGGGCAGCACCAGGAATTCTTCCGGGTCGGGACCATCCTCGAAATAGGAATGCACCCTAGTGTGGTCCTCGAGCTCGGGGACCGCGCTGACCTCGTAAGGCAGGCGCATGTCCGGGGTGAGAATAAAAGGCCGATCCGGCCCCAGCCGGTCGACGTGCAGGGTCTCACGCGCATTGAACAGGCAGCTCTTGAAGATCCCACGGCGGTAGATGGCCCTCGCCAGATTAATCATGTTGTTGACGGCGCTGACGAAGGCTTCTTTCAACTCGGGATCATGCAGGTTGAGCGAGATATCGACATAAATACCGTCGGTTTCCCAGCGAATCGCCAGGCCGCCGACCACGGGATAGCGACCAAGCCGGCTGACCGCCGCCAGAAAGGCCTTCTCGGTATCCCCCATGCCCTGCATGAAGTTCTTGTAATAGCGGTCGAGCTGAATGTCATTGACTTCGCTCATCTGCTCCGGCGCCCCTTCCTCTCGCAGGAAGGCCTTGCGCGAGCTGTAGACCACGGTATCGATCTCCCGCTCGGCAGGACGCACCCATACCGGTAGCAGCGGCGTCTCGGGAGGCTCGTCGAGGTCGATCATCACGGTGCGTGCCAGTCGCGGCATCTCGGCAAGGAAGTAGTCGCCGGCTTGCAGGCGCAGTGCCGGGTCCGGCGAGAGCATGGCGTCGAGCAGGCGGGCAAATTCCATGGGCAGGCCAAGCGACGTCGCCGGTATCGCCCGGTGGCCGAAACGACAGGACTGCCCCGACGCCAACGCATAGAGGGTACCGGCCGCGCCCTGCTCATCGAAACGCGGCGAGGAAAGCGCGCCACTGAGCTGCGCTTCACCGATGAAATAGACATCGCCCAGACGGGCGTTGGTCTGCTGCAGGTTATCGGACATCAGCTCCATGACGTTAGTGGCCACGTGCTGCAGTCGCTCGTCGAGCTGCGCGAACACCGACGAGCCCCAGTCGATCAACGCGATGCGCTCGTTGGCAGCATCGAAGACCAGATTCGAGGGCTTGATGTCGCCGTGCACCAGCGGCTTATGCCGCCCAGACTCCTGGCGCAGATGGCCCAGGATATCCGCCAACTGGGCGGCGATGCGCACTACCAGCCGGGGCGCCAGCCGCCCGTGGCGTAATGATACCTCCTCAAGGTTTTCGCCAGGTGCTCGCTCCATGACCAGGATCGACTGGTTACGCACCCGCTGATAGGCAATCAACCGGGGCACCCGTGGGTGATCGACCTGCTCGAGCATAAAGGCCTCTTCCTCGAGCCGATCCTGCAGCTGCTGAGGAAGCGTGATCCGAGTGAACTTGAAGACGTGCTCGACCTCGCCATCGAGATGCCCTGCTCGCCCCGCGAAGACGAAGCCGTAGGCGCCCTTGCCGATCAGCGCGATGTCTCGGTAGCCGAGTTGCTCGAGCTGGGTCTGGCAGAGAGCGACCCAGTCCTTGAGCTTCTTGGCATCATCATGGCTGAGCAGATAGATCGACTGCTCTTCCGGGATATAGAACTGCTGGAGCGATGTTGCCGTCATGAACTCATCCCGTCAGCCTGCGATCCCGGCATGATCCTGAAACAAAGAGTCCTAGCCAAGATGAAGCAGCATGGACTGCGGGGACTCCAGATAGCCCTTCCAGCAATTGACGAAGCGGGCAATGGTACCGCCGTCGATGAGGCGGTGATCACCCGACCAGGTGGCCGTCATGATCGCCCGACTCACCACCTGGCCCTCGGCATCGAAACGCGGCAGTCGCTGCGTCTTACCGATGGCAACGATAGCCACCTCCGGGGCATTGATGATCGGTGTGGCGTAGGTGCCACCCAAAGCACCGATATTAGAGATGCTAATGGTGCCGCCCTTCAGATCCGCAGGCGGTACACGCCCCTCGCGGGCGGCCTGAGTCAAGCGTTCGATCTCGCCGGCGATGGCCAGCAGACTCTTGTCCTCGACACCCTTCACATTGGGTACCATCAGGCCGGCCCGGCTATCCACCGCCATGCCAATGTTGCAAGCACGCTGGTAGTGAATTTCGGTGGCCTCATCATTGAGCCGGCTGTTGAGGATCGGGAATTCCTGTACCGCAAGTGCCAGCGCCTTCATGAAGAAGGGCATCAATGTCAGCCTTGCCCCCAACGCCTCGGCCTGAGGCTTGAGACGCTCGCGCAGCTCCAGCAACTCGGTGACATCGATTTCGTCGCCATAGGCAAAATGCGGAATGGTGCTGGCTGACGCCGCCATGCGCCGAGCCATTACCGCCTGGATCCCCTTGAGCGGCTCGACACGCTCGCCACCTTCGACTCCGGCCATGGTATCACTAGCTTGCGTCGAGCAAACGGAGTGCCCTGCAGCCCGCTCGGGGTCGAGGTGGCGATCTTCTGACGGGGCGTCTTTTCCCTGCTCAAGATAACGCAACACGTCGTCCTTGAGCACCCGACCGTCCTTGCCCGAGCCAGAAATGGCAGATAGGCTCAACTCGTACTCGCGCACCAACCGGCGTACCGCCGGGCTCGCCGGAATGCGTCCGAAGGCGCCGCGGCCGCCACCTGAAGTGGCCTGACTCTCATTTACGTCGCGGCGGTCTTCATTGGCGGTGTTGTTTCCTGTCCGTGGGGCAGTATTCTCGCTTGTTTCGTGTTTCAGACTAACTGGCCTGTCTCCCGTGGGCTCAGCGGCAGTGGCCGTTGCCGGTGCCTCGGGCAAGTAAGCGAATAGTGGCGAATGTACGCGGGCATGCTCACCCTGCTGGTAGTAAAGCCGGCTTACGCGGCCGGCCTCCGGCGCAGTGATCTCCACCAGCGCCTTGTCGGTCATCACATCGACCACCGGCTGGTCTTCGGCGATCTCATCACCCTCCTGGATACGCCACTCGACGATCTCGCACTCGACGATACCCTCGCCGATATCCGGCAGGATAAAGTCGACAGCGTCGGCCTCAAGCGTTGCTGCCGGAGTGTCCGGCTGTGGCGCTGGCGTCTCACCGGAGTCCCTTCGTTGCCCTGTGTGCGGGGAATCCGCTGCTGCCCTTTCCGCCTTCGGTGCCCCTTGGCTTGCCTTTTCGGCTTGGTCGGTCTGGCTGGCCTCGTCTCCCACCAGGGCAAAGAGCGGCGCATGCACCTTGGCGATCTCGCCCTCCTGGTAGTACAACCGAGTCACCCGGCCATGATAAGGCGCGGGAATTTCCACCAGCGCCTTGTCGGTCATCACCTCGGCGACGGGCTGATCTTCCTCGATCACGTCGCCCTCGCCGACCAGCCACTTGACCACTTCGCACTCCACGATACCTTCACCGATATCGGGCAGCATAAAATCGCTCATCGTTGCTCTCCTGTCCGGATATCGGAACCTAGTACGCCATGCTCGCCTTGATCGCCTCGAAGACCTTGAGGCGATCGGGCAGGTATTCCTTCTCCAGCGTCAGCGGGAAGGGCGTATCCAGGCCGGTGACCCGGCTGATCGGCGACTCCAGGTACAGGAAACAGCGTTCCTGGATGGTGGCGGCGATCTCGCCGGCGAAGCCGCCGGTCAGCGGGGCCTCGTGGCTGATCACCAGTCGGCCGGTCTTGAGCACCGAGGTCGCCACGGTATCGACGTCCCAGGGCAGGATGCTGCGCAAATCGATGATCTCGCAGGAGATGCCTTCTTTCTCGGCGAGCTCGGCGGCCTCCTCGATGACCTCCATCTGAGCGCCCCAAGCCAGCAGGGTGATATCGCTGCCCTCCTTGATCACCTCGGCCTCGCCGAGCGGCAGCTCATAATCGCTCTCCGGCACCTCGCCGGTCGAGGCCCGATAGAGCCGCTTGGGCTCGAAGAACAGCACAGGGTTGGGGTCACGGATGGCCGCTAGCAGCAGGCCCTTGGCCTGATGCGGGTTGCGGGGCACCACGACCTTGAGGCCAGGGGTGTGCGCGAAGTAGGCCTCCGGCGACTGGGAATGATAGAGGCCGCCGGCAATGCCGCCACCATAGGGGGCACGGATGGTCAGGCCACCGACATTGAACAGACTGCCCGAGCGATAACGAAACTTGGCCGATTCGTTAACGATCTGATCGAAGGCCGGAAAGATGTAATCGGCGAACTGGATCTCCGCCACTGGTGTCGAGCCCTGGGCGGCCAAGCCGTTGGCGAAGCCGATGATGCCCTGCTCAACCAGCGGGGTATTGAAACAGCGCGCCTTGCCGTATTTGTCCTGCAGATGGCTGGTGGCTCGAAAGACGCCACCGAAGCCACCGACGTCTTCACCGAAGCACAGCACCCGCTCATTGTCGGCCATGGCGATATCCAGCGCCTGGTTGATCGCCTGCAGCAGATTCAGGGTCGCCATCTCAGTACCCTCCCTGGCCGGTCACGGCACCCGAAGATGTCGACGAGCCTTGGGGAGAATGCTCGGAAGCACTCTTGTGGGCACTCTTGGGATAAGCTTCGGGATAACGACGAATATGTGTTTCCAGGGCGGCCAGCTGTTCCTTCAATTGCGGCGTGGGCGTGTCATAGACATCGGTAATAAGGCTCTCCAAAGGCGGCGCCGGGCGCTTCTGGGCAACTTTCATGGTCTCCAAGACTTCGCGGCGCAGGCGCTCCTGCAAGGCCTTCTCTTCGTCGTCGCTCCACCACTCACGATCTTCCAGCCAGCGGCGCAGACGCAGGATGGGGTCCTTCTCTCGCCAGGCTTCCTCCTCTTTTTTGCTGCGATAGCCTGAGGGGTCATCGGAAGACGAGTGGGCCGCCAGGCGATAGGTCATGGCCTCAATCAGCACCGGCTGGTTCTGCTCGACGGCCAGCCGACGCGCCTCAAGCGTAGCCTGATAGACCGCCAGCACGTCGTTGCCGTCGACCCGAATGACACGCATCTTGTAGCCGAAGGCCCGCGGGGCCACGCCGTCGGCGGCAAATTGCTCGACCGCCGGAGTGGAGATCGCATAGCCATTGTTGCGACAGAAGAAGATCACCGGCACCTTGTGCACCGCTGCCATGTTCAGCGCCGCATGGAAATCGCCCTCCGAGGCGGCGCCCTCGCCAAAGTAGGTGATGGTGCAGTGGCCGTCACCGGCAAGCTTCTGACCATAGGCATAGCCGGTGGCCTGAGGAATCTGGGTAGCCAACGGTGAGGAGATGGTCATGTAATGCAGCTTGGCCGAGCCATAGTGGATCGGCATCTGGCGGCCCTTGCCGTAGTCATGCTCATTGCCGAACATCTGATTCATGAATTCATCGCAGCTGAAGCCGCGATAGGCCAGTGCTCCCTGCTCGCGATACTGAGCCATGATCATGTCGGCATCATCCAGGGCCGCGGTGCTGCCGATCACTGCGGCCTCCTCACCGGTGCACTGCATATAGAAGCTCAATCGGCCCTGGCGCTGGGCGGCCAGCATGCGTTCGTCGAGCACCCGGGTGAAGACCATGGCGTGGTAGATACGCAATGCCTTATCGCGATCGAGATCTGGCACTGTGGCGCCTTCGTATAGGCTGCCGTCCTGCTTGAGTAACGCAAAGGTGTCGATCGAAAACTCATCGCCTTCAAGGAAGTGCGGAGAGTGGACGAGCGAGGAAGTGGCTCTTGTCATGATGCTCTTCCCTGGGGTGGTGGTGAAAAGCCTCACGCCCCTTGTGGGAGCATGATTATTCAGAAGATAGTCATAAACCACGGCCGCAGCATAACCGGATAGAAGGCAACCCGCCGGCACAAGTTTACGTTAACGTAAGATAGAATCTTTCCAAGGGGACTGTATAGCCATACTGCCTGATACCTTGGTCGCAGAGGTTGTATCGAGATAGGGCTGAAACCAAACCCACATCGCCGACCTGCTGGTTGAGCCGTAAGTGTGAGGAAAGATCTTGGACGGTAGGCATGACGGTCGCGAAAAGCACCATGGGGCAAAACCAAGGAGAACTCGGGAGGGATTATGTCTGAGAAGGGAGATGTCAGTGGCGAGACGGCAGCAGACGCGCGAACACACTATCAATGGAAAGCGCTAGCACTCCGATCAGGATGGCCCCCTGCAGAATGTAGGCGGTGTTTCCGTTGATGATGCCGGCGATGATTGGATCACCAAGGGTCTTGGCGCCGATGGTCGAGCCAATGGCAGCGGTGGCGATGCCGACAGTGACCGAGGTGCGGATGCCGGCCAGGATGATAGGCGCGGCTAGGGGAAGCTCAAGCTGAAACAGTACCTGGCTTGGCGACATGCCCATGCCGCGGGCAGCCTCACGGGTCGCAGGATCTACCTCACCGATACCGACAAGCGTATTACGCACGATCGGCAGCAGACCATAGAGCACCAGGGCCACCACGGTGGGCAGGCCACCAAACCCCAGCCACGGGACCGCCAGGGCCAACACTGCCACCGGGGGAAAGGTCTGCCCAATGGAGGCCAGCTGGCTGACCAACGGCAGGAAGTCGCGCCCCCAGGGCCGGGTGACCATGATGGCGGCACTCACCCCACAGACGATGGCAATGGTCGAGGCAACGGCGACCAGCAGCAGATGATTGGTCAGCAGATCGACGAAGGCATCGCGACGATAGATGGGCTCTCGCGCCTCAGGATCGATGGCGGCAAACAGCGGCCCCAGATGCGGCATCACGATCAACAAGCCCGCCAGCGCCGAAAACCATGCAAAAGGCGCAGCCCAGCGCCGCCAGGGAAATTCACTCACACCGGGTAACGTTTCAGCGCTCATCACGACGCTCCTGAGGCGTGGCAGGCGCCGTGTCATTGTCTGCAGCATCTGCATCAACCGCATCGCCTTTGCGAGCATCTGTGCCGGGAGCATCGGTCGCGTCGTCGCTGGCCTCGAGACTGGTCTGAACCTTATCCGTCTTGTCAGCGGGCACACTCTTGCGCTGCATGATGTCATCCACGCCCAGCGTCCCTACCGTGCGATCGCGTTCATCTACCACGGTCAGGCTCGATAGCCGGTGCAGCAGCATCACCGATAGTGCCTGTCGCAAGTCATCATCGGCCCCTACCGCCGCTGCAGTGGTCTGACGCCGCGCGCCGGTTGGATGCATCACATCACGCACCCGTATCAGACCAGCCTGCTTGAGGCCCCGGTCGCGTCCACCAAGCAATGACTCGACGAACGCATCAGCCGGTGCCGACAAAAGCTCTTTGGGGCTGCCCTGCTGCACGATCTGTCCGCGATTCATGACCACGATGCGATCCGCAAGCTTCAGGGCCTCTTCCATGTCGTGGGTCACGAAGACGATGGTCTTGCTCAAGCGGGCCTGAAGTCTGAGCAGTTCATCCTGCAAGGCTTCACGGGTGATGGGGTCGAGGGCACCGAAAGGTTCATCCATCAGCAGGATGTCAGGGTCAGCCGCTAGTGCACGGGCCACGCCGACGCGCTGTGCCTGACCGCCAGATAGCTGATGAGGATACTTTCCATTGAACTCGGATTCCTTGAGTCCGAGTAAGGCCATAAGTTCGCGAGTTCGCTTCTCGATACGTTCGGCGGGCCATTTCAATAGCCGCGGCACCAGGCCGATGTTGCGCGCCACCGTCCAGTGCGGGAAGAGCCCAGTACTCTGGATGGCATAACCGATACGCCGACGCAGCGCTTGCTCGTTGATTTCGCGAATGGGCTGACCATCGATATGGATCTCGCCATCGCTGTGCTCGATCAGGCGATTGATCATGCGCAGGGTCGTGGACTTGCCGCAGCCCGAGGTACCCACCAGCACGCACAACTCGCCAGTGGCGATGGCCAGTGAAAGATCATCAACGGCGGTATCGCCGCCAAAGCGCTTGGAGACATTTTTAAGCTCGATACGCACTTGCTCAGTCATCACGAGCTCCTTGTCGCAGCGCCCCGGCAAGGGCCGTCAGTAAACCGTCAACCACGACCGCCATGACGATGATCGGCAAAGCGCCGAGCAACACAAGATCCATGGCGGCCTGCCCAAGCCCCTGGAAGACGAAGGTGCCAAGCCCGCCGGCACCGATCAGGGCGGCCACCGCCGCTAGACCGATCGCCTGGACGCTGGTAATGCGCACCCCTTCGATCAATACCGGCAATGCCAACGGCAAGCGCACTTGCAGAAAGACCTGACGCGGACTCATGCCCATACCACGAGCCGATTCGATCACACCGGGATCGACATCCGCGAGTGCCACGAAGGTGTTGCGTGTCATCGGCAAGAGGCTGTACCCCACCAGCGCGATCAGGGCAGGCGCGGCGCCAATTCCCTGCACACCGATTGCCGCCAGCCAGTCGAAACGGTCGGCGAGCCAGGCCAGTGGGGCCAGCAGCAGGCCAAACAAGGCCAGGCTGGGGATCGTCTGAATCAGGCTCAGGACACCATTGATGCCTCGCTCAAGCCGTGACCAGCGGCGCATGGCCAAGGCCAGGCAAAAGCCCAACATCAGGCTCACCCCCACGGCCGAGGCTACCAAGAGGCTGTGATAGGCAAGCGCGTCGATAAACTTATCGCTGCGCCCCAGGTATTCCTGCATCAGGGAAAGTTTATCCAGCACCCCACTGGCAAGCGCCAAGGCCCAGGACCCCAGCATCAGCCCCCCTAGAACCCACCAGCTGCCAGGCGGCAGCCGCAGGCGTCCCTTGAGTTCGATCAGGGCCAACATGAATACGAACAACACGACCCAGAAGCCAGCCGCTAGCCCCGCCCGGGCATAGGGCGCGTCCGGGTCGATGAAGACATGACAGAACCCGGCAAGCGCCCAGGGCATGCCGAGCATGGCAAGAAGGGTCAGACCCAGCGCCCAGAGAAGCCTTTCTGACGATGCCCGCCAGGCCAGACCGCCAACGCCCAGCGGCAGTAAGACCAGAAGCAGACTGGCAGGCCCCATGATCGCCCATAGGCTCATGCCTTGCCCCGGCACGATGCGATTGGGTTGAACGCTGGCGAGATCCAGCAACAGCAGTGCGACCAGCGCTGCCGGCATCAGTGCCAGCAGCACCCGGTTAGGAGGCGCCGAATGCGGCTGAGACAATGACGAGGAAGCCGACACGCTTGCGAGAGCCCGCCCAGAGATGCTTATTGCTCGAGCTGGTCGAGGAAGTTCGCCGCGACCTTGGCGGGGTCGGCGCCGTTGACGGCCACTTCACCGTTCAGACGCTGCAATGTCTCAAGATCCAGGGCATCGAAGACCGGTGAGAGCAGTTCAGGGATCTTCGGATAGGCCTTGAGGACGTCTTCGCGTACCAGGGGGGCGGGCTGATAGACAGGCTGTACGCCGAGCGTATCATCGAGCACGCGCAGGCCCAGAGCATTCAGGCCACCATCGGTGCCGTAGGCCATGGCAGCGTTGACGCCATTGGTCTGCAGGGCAGCCGCGCGCAGGGTCGCGGCAGTGTTGCCACCGGAGAGCACCACCAGCTGATCGGAGTCAAGCTCAAAACCGTAGGCTTCCTGGAATGCCGGCAGTGCTGCCTCGGATTCAACGAACTCGGCGCTGGCGGCAAACTTGAACTCGCCTCCATCGGCCAAATACTGCGACAGATCTTCGAGCGACTCGAGGCCATGCTCACTTGCCAGGTCGTCGCGCACACTGATCGCCCAGGTGTTGTTGGCCTCTGCTGGTGTCAGCCACACCAGATCATTGGCCTCACGATCGAGCTCGCTGACCTTGTCATGCGCCTTGTCAGCATTCTTCCAGACTGGGCTATCCGCCATGTCGAAGAAGAAGGCGCCATTGCCGGTGTACTCAGGGTAGATATCGATTTCGCCGGCGATGATCGCCTCGCGCACGATGCTGGTGCCACCCAACTGGAGCCGGTTCTCGGTCTCGATCCCGCCAGCCTCTAGCGACTGCAGGATCAATTCGCCGAGTACCGAGCCCTCAGTGTCAATTTTAGAGGACACAACCACCGGCTCCGCCGCCTGTGCCTGTCCGATTACGGCAGTGGCTGCCAATGCTGCAATCCATGTCATTGTCTGCTTCATTGCGCTTACCCCAGTCGGTGGTGTGACAAGTTTCACATCAGTATAAGGAACTGACGTTACAATGTCAGGAAGGCCCCATCGGCACGATATCAACGCTAAGCCACTGCCCTGGCTTGAGGAATCAATGGACGACGATAAAGAGACAGATCCCGATAGCATGCTGGGCGCCTGGCGCCACCCGCTGGTGCGTGACCTGGGGTGGCTGTGCCTGGCACCCGACCTGTTGGCAATGCCCTGCCTGGGACGGCCAAGCCTTGGCGAGCTTGGACTCGAGAATGGCGGCTGGCGAAACTACCTGGATCGGCTGGAAGGCGACCCAGCGTTACTCGAAGCCTGGGTAGGCAATGCCGTTAGCGCCCGGCTGGGTCACTATCACGAAAAACTCTGGCAATTCCTCCTTGAGACCGCCCCCAACACCAGGCTTGTGACCCACAACCTGCCGATCATGCGCGAACGCCGCACGCTGGGTGAGCTGGATATGCTGTACCAGCAAAAGACCAGGTCTCGACGTGCGGCTGGGCAGGAACAGCAAGCAGAATCTGTACCCGTCCATCTGGAAGTGGCGATCAAGTTCTATCTGGGCATACACGAAGGACCACAGGGAGCAGACAGTCAGGCGCGCTGGATAGGCCCCGGCTGCGCCGATAGCCTTGCCGGCAAACGCAGCCACCTCTTCCACCATCAGCTACCGCTGCTCGATACCCCTGAGGCACGGCTCGCCCTCGGAGAGTTCATGCATCAAGGGAAGAACGCATCGGTGGAACTGGAACAAGAAGAACGACGGGATCATCAGCGGACGGCGATGCCTGGGGTGCTCTTTTATCCATGGGAGACTGACTCTGATCGGCCGCCGCTACCCTCACCCACCGACGCCACTGTCGACCACCTGCGCGGCCATTGGCTTTTTTGGCACGATTGGCCGACCTTCCGCGCTCACTTGAGCGCCGGCACCCGAGGAGCATGGCTGCACAAGCCTCACTGGTTGGCCCCGCCCCTCCCCGAGCAGCTAAAGCCACTCGAGAAGATAGACGCTTACCTGACCATGCGTTTCAGCAACAGCTGGGGCGCGCCGCTGCCGCTGGTGTTGCAGAGTGAAGACGGCATCTGGCAGCGACTGTTTGTGGTCGGGGACGACTGGCCACGAAAGATTCCGTTGCCACCCGCCCCGGTGGCCATCACCCGTTGACAGAGTGAAGGCCTGGCTTAGTCGCGATCAACCACCCAGGTAGTGCCTTCGCGGGAATCCTTGAGGGTGATCCCCAGAGAGGAAAGCTCGTCGCGGATACGATCAGCCTCAGAGAAATTCTTGGCCTTCTTCGCCGCGGCGCGTGCCTCGATACGTGCCTGGATTTCCTCTTCGCCGATGGCAAGCGCCTTGGCACCGGCCTGCAGGAAAGCGGCTGGATCCTGATCGAAGAGACCCAACACCTCGCCGAGACGCTTGAGCTCGAAGGCCAGCGCCGGGACGGTCTCGGGCGCATCCTTCTTGGCCACGTTGAGTTCACGGGCCAGGTCGAAGAGAGCCGCCAGAGCCTCTGGGGTATTGAAGTCGTCATCCATGGCCGCACAGAAACGCTCATCAAAGCGGGGGTCAACCGCACCCTCAATGGCCTCGACATCGTTAAGCGCATTGTAGAAACGCTCAAGTGAGCGGCGGGCATCATCCAGAGCATCCGGCGCATAGTTGATCGGGCTGCGGTAGTGACTGGCGACCAAGAGGTAGCGCACCACTTCCGCGTCGTGGACCTCGAGCACTTCGCGAATGGTGAAGAAGTTGCCCAGCGACTTGGACATCTTCTCACTGTCGACCCGCACCGCCCCGGCATGCATCCAGGTATTCACGTAGCGCGCGCCGGTGGCCGCTTCGCTCTGCGCGATCTCGTTCTCATGATGCGGAAAGGTCAGGTCCGGTCCTCCACCGTGGATATCGAAGGTATCACCCAGGCAGCAGGTCGACATGGCCGAGCACTCGATGTGCCAGCCCGGACGCCCTTCGCCCCAGGGCGAGGGCCAGCTGGCCTCACCAGGCTTGGCAGCCTTCCACAGCACGAAGTCCAGCGGGTCTTCCTTGTGCTCTCCTACATCGATACGCGCCCCGGAGCGCATCTCATCCGGGTCGCGGTTGTTGAGCTTGCCGTAATCGGCAAACTTGCGAACCCGATAGTAGACGTCACCGTTATCGGCGGCGTAGGCATACTCCTTGGCGATCAAGGTCTCGATCATCGCGACGATGTCGTCGATATGGCGGGTTGCGCGAGGCTCATGGTCCGGGCGCAACACCTTGAGACGATCCTCATCCTCGTGCATGGCGGCGATCATGCGCTCGGTGAGTGCATCGATGGCCTCTCCATTCTCCTCGGCCCGCTTGAGGATCTTGTCGTCGATATCCGTGATATTGCGCACGTAATTGACGTCGTAGCCCCGGGCGCGCAGGTAACGGGTAATGACATCGAAGGCCACCATTACCCGAGCATGTCCGATGTGGCAGAAGTCGTAGACGGTGATACCGCAGACATACATGCGCAGCTTCCCGGGCTCGATCGGCGCCAACGGCTCCTTGCGACGGGTCAGGGTGTTGTAGATCTGCATATCAGCCCTTCTTCTGTGCCTTGGCCCAACCATCTTTCAGTCCCACCGTGCGGTTGAATACCCGCTTGCCCTCGGCGCAGGCATGACGGTCGGCGCAGAAATAGCCGACCCGCTCAAACTGGTAACGCGCTTCGGGGGCGGCGTCACGAATCGACGGCTCGGCAATACCTTCAACGATGACCAGTGACTCGGGATTCAGGTGATCCAGGAAGTCGGCGTCCTTGTCCTTGTCGGGGACCTCGACCTGGAAAAGGTTGTCGTACTGGCGCACCTCGATCGGCACACCGTGCTCAGCGCTGACCCAGTGAATGACGCCTTTGACCTTCCGGCCTTCCGGGTTCTTGCCCAGGGTGTCGAAATCCACCGAGCAGCGCAGCTCACTGACGTCGCCGTCGGCCCCCTTGACCACCTCATCGCAGCGGATCACGTAGCCATTGCGCAGGCGCACTTCCTTCTCGGGCGCCAGGCGGAAAAACTTCTTCGGCGGCTCCTCCATGAAGTCGTCTTGGTCGATCCAGATCTCACGAGTGAACGGCAGTTTGCGCGTACCCATGTCGTCGCGAGCCGGGTGACCAGCGGCCTCAAAGACCTCCTCGTGTCCCTCGGGGACATTGGTCAGGACTACCTTGAGCGGCTTCATCACGCACATGGCACGCGGCGCGTTGTCCTCAAGATCCGAGCGAATGGCATGATAGAGCATGCCGATTTCGACCAAGCCACCGTCGGCGCGGGTCACGCCAATCATGTCGCAGAACTTGCGAAGCGAAGCCGGGGTGTAACCACGGCGACGCATCCCGGAAATCGTCGGCAGGCGCGGGTCGTCCCAGCCGTCAACGATCCCCTGATCGACCAGCAGCTTTAGCTTGCGCTTGGAGGTCAGGGTGTAACTCAGGTTCAAGCGCGCGAATTCGATCTGGCGCGGCTTGGCCGGTACCGGCAGGTTATCGAGGAACCACTCATAGAGCGGGCGATGATCCTCGAACTCCAGGGTGCAGACCGAATGCGTCACCCCTTCAATGGCATCCGACTGGCCATGGGCAAAATCGTAGGAAGGATAAATCTTCCACTTATCGCCAGTCTGATGGTGATTGGCCTGGCGAATGCGGTAGAGGATCGGGTCACGCAGGTTGATATTCGGCGACGCCATGTCGATCTTGGCCCGCAGCACTTTTTCGCTCTCGGCGAACTCGCCCTGCTTCATGCGCTCGAGCAAATCGAGGCTTTCGTCGGCACTGCGCTCGCGATAAGGGCTCGGCCGACCGGCTTCGGTCAAGGTGCCGCGGTACTCACGAATTTCGTCCGGTGACAGGTCATCAACATAGGCCTTGCCCTCACGGATCAAGTGCTGAGCCCAGGCATAGAGCTGATCGAAGTAATCGGATGCATAACGCACATCGCCAGCCCACTCGAAGCCCATCCAGTGAAGGTCTTCCTTGATGGCATCAATGTAGGCCTGTTCTTCCTTGGCCGGGTTGGTGTCATCAAAGCGCAGGTGACAGTCGCCACCAAACTGTTCGGCCAACCCAAAATTCAAACAGATCGACTTGGCATGGCCGATATGCAGAAAGCCATTGGGCTCCGGCGGAAAACGGGTAACGATCTTATCGACCTTGCCAGCCTCGATCTCTTCGCTAATCTGATTGCGAATGAAGTTCGGGGCGCTGGTGCTTTCATTGCTCATGGGGCGTCTGAGAACCTCTTGATGGAGTACGCTGGCGACGGATCGGCTCCTGGCCCACCCTAATCAACTCGAGTGGATGGCAGATACCGACTTCGCGCGTCGATGCAAAACAGCTATTATAGCGCGACGCAGATGCGCAACGCCAAGACGCCCCACACGACTTCCGGGAAACTGACATGATTGTTCTCCAGACCAATTACGGCGATATCACCATCGAGCTTGATTTCGACAAGGCTCCCAAGACCGCCGAGAATTTCCAGCAGTACGTGACTGACGGCCACTATGACGACACGCTGTTCCACCGCGTCATTGATGGCTTCATGGTGCAGGGCGGCGGCTTCGACCTTGACTTCAACCAGAAGCCGACGCGTGAAGCGATCGAGAACGAAGCGGATAACGGCCTGAAGAACCTCAAGGGCACGCTTGCCATGGCACGCACTCAGGACCCGCACTCGGCCACCGCTCAGTTCTTCATCAACATTGCCGACAATGACTTCCTCAATCACAGCGGCAAGAACCTGCAGGGCTGGGGTTACTGCGTATTCGGCAAGGTGGTTGATGGCATGGACGTGGTCGACAAGATCCGTGCGGTGCCCACTACCCGTCGCGGCATGCACGCCGACGTTCCGGCTGATGACGTGGTGATCCAACAGGCCTACATCAAGGATGAGGCCGCAGGCAACGCCTGACATCGAGCGCTCTCCACCGACACGCCCGCCCTTGTGCGGGCGTGTGTCGTTGTACTGCCCTTCCCTTGGCCCCTTTATTGGACAATACGACGACACACTGAGACGGCCAGCACTAAACGAATAGCACCCACTAGAACAGGCTTGCCATGACGACTCTGCTGATTTCCGATCTGCACCTGCACCCGGGAGCCCCCGAGGTCACCGATGGCTTTGTAACCTATCTGGAGCACACCGCCAGCAAGGCAGATGCTCTCTACATCCTCGGCGATTTCTTCGAGGCATGGGTCGGTGACGACATCCTCGACCTGCCAGAGGCTGAACCCAGCGGCAATGCGGCTCTCGTTAACCGTGTCGTCGAGGCCCTGCGTACGCTGAGTAGCGCAGGCACAGCCATATATCTGATGCACGGCAACCGAGACTTCCTGATAGGCAAGCGCTTTGCAGACGCCTGCGGTGCCACGCTTCTCGACGACCCGACGCGACTCAATAGCGCCGATGAACCCGTTTTGCTGATGCATGGCGACAGCCTTTGCACCCGTGACGACGCCTACATGGCATTTCGTGCCAAGGCCCGAGACCCGCAGTGGCAAGCGCAGATTCTCGCTATGTCGATCCCTGAGCGGCTGGCTCTGGCCAAGCAAATTCGCGAGCAGTCCGGCGATGCCAACTCCAATAAGGCCGAAGACATCATGGACGTGACACCGGATGAGGTGATCAAGGAAATGACGGCCCACGGCGTGACCACACTGATTCACGGCCATACTCACCGCCCTGCCGTGCACCAGGTCACGCTTGATGATCAGCCGGCCGCGCGCATCGTGCTGGGCGACTGGCAGCCGGATCAAGGCTGGGATATTCGTCTCGTGAGCGGCCAGGCCCCGGAGCTGCGTGATTTCCCGCTAGACGCACCACCAAGCGCCTGACGCTGCACCTGACGTTACGTGTGTCGCCGGCCGAGCGCTGGCACCGAAGGCCCCGTTTGGCCATAATACTGCTCCTTTTTTGTCAGAGACTTGCCATGTGGTTTAAGCACCTGCATCTCTATCGCCTGCATGATGCCCCGCAGATCACCCATGACGACCTGGAAGATCAGCTCGCCGAACAGGCCTTCCGTCCACTAGGGGGTAGTGAAGCCACCCGTCTGGGTTGGCGGACGCCGGGCGGTCGCAGTAGTGAGCGTCATCTCCATGAAATCCAGGGGCACCGTCTTCTATCAGCGCTGCGTCAAGAGCGGGTGCTGCCAGCAAGCGTGGTTCGGGAGGAAGTCGAGGAGCGCTGCGCCGACCGTGAAGTCGCGGAAGGTCGGCCACTGCCTCGCAAGGAAAAGCAGGTGATCAAGGAGCAGGTCTACGAGGAGCTGCTGCCACGCGCCTTCATCAAGAGTCAGAAAATAGACCTCTGGTGGGACACGCGCCGCGACCTGATCGCCGTCAACGCCAGTAGCCGTGCCCGTGCCGAGGAAATTCTCGACCTGTTGCGACAGACGCTGGGCAGCCTAAAAGTCACCCCACTTGCCACCCAGACCTTGCCGATCAAGGCCATGACCGCCTGGCTCAAAGAGGCGGACAGCCGTCCAACTGGGCTGATACTGGGCGATCAGGTTGAGCTCAAGGCACAAGGAGACGATGGCGTGTTGCGTGCTCGTGCCGTGGATCTGGATAGCGACGAGATCCAGACCCTGCTCGAAGGCGGACGACAGGCGCACAAACTGGCCCTTGAGGTCGAAGGGCAGCTATCACTGGTGCTGCACGATGACCTGGCCCTCAAGTCGTTACGCTTTTCCGATGCATTGCTTGATGAAGCCAGCCAGACTAACGACGGCGATGACGCCATCCTGCGCATGGAGGCCGATTTCGTGCTGATGGCGCAGACACTTGCCGAGGTCGTGGAACGCATGATCGGCTGGCTGGACGGTGAAGCCTCTACCGCGCCGCCTAGCCCATGATGATTAACGTCTGCACCTTTCAAGCCTTCAACCTGGTGATTTCTTCATCGTGACTCAAGAATCCGCCACAACAAACGACCCTTTTGCCAGCATTCGCCCCTACCAGGACGACGAGGTGGCCGACGTCATCGTGCGGCTGGCCAACAATGCCGAGCTGCTCGATGCACTAACCCAGTTCAAATTGCCAAGGCTTGCGCGGATCGCGCCTCGCTTGGCGCGCGCCATTGCCAGTTTTGGCATCCGGCGTGAGATGCGCGGAGTCAATTGCGTCTATGACTTCCAGATGCGCATCGCGAGCTACATGGATCGCATGATTCGCACCACCACCGAGACCTTCGAAGTCGAAGGCCTCGACCGGCTGAAACACGATCAGGCTTACCTGTTCATCGGCAATCATCGCGATATCGCGCTCGACCCGGCCTTCGTCAACTATGCGCTCTATCAGGCTGGTCGCAGCACGGTGCGTATCGCCATTGGCGACAACTTGCTGCAGAAACCCTATGTGTCGGACCTGATGCGACTCAACAAGAGTTTCATCGTCCCCCGCTCGGCCAAGGGCAAGCGTGCCATGCTGGCGGCTTATCAGCTGCTGTCGAGTTACATTCGCCACTCGATCGGCGCAGACAATCATTCCATCTGGATGGCCCAGCGCGAAGGCCGCGCCAAGGACGGCATCGACCGTGCCGACCCGGCCATCATCAAGATGCTGACCATGGCCGGCCGCCAGGCTGACAAGCAGGCCAAGCTCGGTGATGTCATTGGCGAGTTGCGAATGGTCCCGGTGTCGATCAGCTATGAGTACGATCCCTGTGATCTTCAGAAGGCTCGAGAACTCTATGCGATGCATACCGAGGGCGCCTATCAGAAAATCGAATTCGAGGATATTCGCTCCATCGTGGCCGGCATTACCGGCGCCAAGGGCCGGATCAAGCTGACCTTCGGTACGCCGCTGTCCGGGGACTTCGACAGTCCTGAATCCGTCGCACAAGAGATCGATAAGCAAGTACTGAATGGCTATCATCTTTTCCCGAGCCACCAACTGGCACTCGAAGCCAGTGGCCTGGCACCGGATCTCGTCGATCTCAGCGAGGTCACCGAGACGGATCGTCAGCGCTTTCGTGCGCGCCTGGCAGAGGTTCCCACTCACTTGCGTGATTGGTGGCTTGCCCAGTACGCCAACCCAGTCCTGAACCGCGCCGGACGACTCTAGCGCCTCAGGAGCCACGACCTGCCGCCGGCCCCTGACACCCTGACAGCGACCACCGGACGTCCGACGGTGGTCGATGCCCGCCGGACCGACCACCCTTAGCCCAGGCCCTCCTCCGATGGGCCACCCTCTCGAGGAGATCGCCCCATGGGCCATTCGCACTCCCCAAGCGCGACCGCCGATCACCATGCCGCCCACACACGAGAGGCCCATCGCGTCACCCTGATCGGTGCCGGCATCGACTTCGTGGTCGGCGTATTCAAACTGGTCGCAGGGTTATTGGTCGGCTCCGCGGCGCTGGTGGCCGATGGCATTCACTCCTTCTCGGACATCCTCACAGACGTCTTCGTGATCGGCGCCACCCACTTCGGCCGCCAGGCGCCCGATAGGGGCCACCCCTATGGTCACGGCCGCATCGAGACCCTGGCTACACTATGGCTGGGCAGCATCTTGATCTTCGTCGCCGGGGCCATTGCCTGGGGTAGCCTGGAGCGGTTGTTTTCCGGCACGCCGGTCCTCGCGCCGGGCCCCTGGGCGATCGGTATCGCGGTACTGGCACTACTCGCCAAGGAATGGATCTTTCGCTACACCCTCAAGGTTGCCAAGAAAGTCGGCTCCAAGCTCCTGGAGGCCAATGCCTGGCACTCCCGCTCTGATGCCCTCTCCACGGTGGTGGTGCTGGTCGGCCTGCTCGGCGCCCAGTTCGGGGCCGGCTGGCTGGATGGGGTTGCCGCCGTCGTGGTCGCCATCATGGTCGGCAAGATCGGAGGCGAGCTCTTGTGGGAGGCGAGCCAGGAACTGATCGACACCGCGCTTCCCGAGGCCGAGCAACAGAAGATGCACCATACCGCTCGCCAGGTTCCCGGCGTACGTGGCGTCCACGATCTGCGCACTCGCACCGTCGGCGGCCATGTGCTGCTCGACCTGCACCTGGTGGTACGGCCACGGGTGACCGTTTCGGAGGCCCATGAGGTCGGCAACGAGGTCTGTCGTCGCCTGTATCAGGCCTTCCCCAAGCTGAGTGACGTGACCTTCCATATTGACCCGGAAGACGATCAGGACGCTCCTCCTCAGCATCCTCTGCATGTGCTGCCACTTCGTGAGGAAGTCGAAGCCGAGCTTGCCACCGCCTGGGCTGGCCTCCCTGCCTGGGAGTCTCGTCTTACTCTTGACCTGCATTACCTGGACCAGCACATCGACGTCTCCCTCTACGTTCAGCAATTGACGCCCGAAATCAGCCTTGATGAGGCCGCCGAAAACCTGCGCCTGCATGCCGCCCGCCTGCCCTGGATCGGCCGCCTGCGAATCTGGCAGGGGCCAGGCAAGGCCTGATATATTCATTGGGCCTTAACTTCCTTCTTCAGACCCTTCGGGCAGGGAAACGTAGATGAAGCGACCCATTGCCAGCCCCGCCTTTCAACCTCAGCGCCGCCGTCTGCTGATGGGGTTGGGAGCCGTGCTGGCAGGTGCCTGCTTGGGGCTGTCGTTTCCTGTCAGTGCAACTCTTGACCAGCCTCGGCTGCGTCGCATCATGCAATCCCGCTACGGCGCCGAGAGAGTCGCGTCTTTAGATGCTTGGCTGGCATTGATAGACCGCCTGCAGCCACTGGGAGTCGCTGAGCAACTATCGGGCATCAACGAGTTTTTCAATCAGCGAATCCGCTGGCTGGATGATCGAGCCGTCTGGCAGCAGGAAGATTACTGGGCCACACCACTAGAGACGCTGGGAAAAGGTGCTGGCGATTGCGAGGATTTTACGATCGCCAAATACATAAGCCTCATGCAGTTGGGCATTCCCACTGAACGATTAAGACTGATCTACGTACGTGCAAGCATGGGACGTGGTGGGCTTTCCCAGGCTCACATGGTGTTGGGCTACTACCGCTTACCAGGAGCCGAGCCTCTGGTACTCGACAACTTGGTGGAAAGTATCCGGCCTGCCAGCAAACGACTGGACTTGACCCCCGTATTCAGTTTCAACAGTGACGGCCTTTGGACTGGGGGCTCCAGCCGTTCGCGAGCCGATCCCGTCCAGCGACTGTCGCGGTGGCGCAACGTGCTGGCCAGAATGCAGGAGCAAGGATTCCTATCATGATCGCAAACATAGCCGATGGGCAGCACAGGGAGTGTTCCGTATGTCTCTGATCAAACAGCTATGGCTCGCCATCGCAGCAGTACTGTTACTCGCCTTCGGTGGCAGCCTGATCGTGGGCCTATCAACGAGCCGGCACTATATCGAGCAGGAAGTCCGCATCAAGAATGCCGACAATGCCAACGCTCTCGCCCTTTCCATGAGTCAGCTCGACAAGGACCCTGTCACCATTGAGCTCCTGCTGGCCGCTCAGTTCGATACCGGCCACTATCGGCGCATAGAATTGCGGGCTCCCGATGGCGAACTTATTCTCGAGCGTGAGGCTCCACCGTTCATTGGCGATGTGCCTGCCTGGTTTGTCGACCTGGCCCACATCTCGGTTCCCCCCGGCCAGGCAGTGGTTCAGGATGGCTGGCGGCAATACGGGACCCTGACAATAGAGAGTCAACATAGCTACGCCTACCGCTCTCTTTGGCAGAGCAGTCAGAAGCTGGTGATGTGGTTTTCCCTTGCCGCCATCATCAGCGCCCTGATTGCTTGGCTTATCGTACGCCGCATCCGCCACCCCTTATCCGCAGTGATTGCCCAGGCCAATGACATCGGCAACCGGCGCTTCACCACCTCCCCAGAACCCAAGACGCGGGAACTGCGCGATGTTGTCACGGCCATGAACCGGCTATCCGGCAGCGTAAGAGAGATGCTGACCCGAGAAAGTGGCCAGCTGGAAGATCTAAGGCGCAAACTCCAGCAGGATGACACCACCGGCATTGCCAATCGCGCCTACTTCATGACGCGTCTCCAGAACGCGTTGGACAGCGAGGCCGAATTTCATCACGGCTGTTTAGCGATAGTGCGTGTTTCTGACCTAGAGAGTGTCAATGAGGGGCTGGGGCGGCCTGAGACAGATCGTTTCCTGCACGATTTGGCATCTGCAATGCATCTGCTGGCCCTTGAGCATCCAGGTAGCCAGGTGGGCAGGCTGAACGGCAGCGACTTTGCTATCCTGCTACCGGACGACCTTTCACCGGAAGATCTCGCCACCCAGCTCAGAGAACGGCTCCATCCGATTGCCGACCGGCAACCCGTACTACTAAGCCTACCCATCGGCATTGTGGGATTCTCACACCACGAACGCCGCGATGCCCTACTTAGCCAGCTGGATGGCGAGCTTGCGAAGGCAGAATTCCAAGGCGGCCGCACGATCAGTCTTGCCGACCAGACACAGCATCACCTGCTGTATACCAGCCATGCTGAGTGGCGCTCCGCCTTGGAGTCTGCTCTCGATCACGGCGTACAGTTGGCTCGCTACCCAGTGCTAGACGCGGTTGGCAACCTGCTGCACCTCGAGTGCCCTTCGCGCCTGTTGCTGGCCGGCGAATGGCAGCCCGCAGGGGCTTATCTAGGATGGGTTTCGCGGTTCGGGATGAACGATGCCCTGGACTTGGCCAGTATCAAAAGTGCCCTTCTCTCTCAGCAAGAAGATAATACGCCACTGGCGCTTAATCTCTCGTCCATGGCCCTCACACGCCCTGGCTTCCGTAAGCGCTTGACCGCATTGCTGATGGCTCACCCCATGGCGGCCAAGCGATTGTGGCTGGAACTCCCCGAGACAGTGGCCATCGACCATCTAGAGGACTTCAAGTCACTGTGCCATGACCTTCGCCGTTTCGGCTGCCGTATCGGGCTTGAGCACGTGGGTCAGCAGTTCACGCGTTTGGCCGACCTGCAGGACAGCGGCCTGAGCTATCTCAAGTTTGATGCCTCGCTGACCCGCGACATCGACCAACAGCATGCTCAACAGACCTTGCTACGCGGGATGGCCACACTCAGCCACTCGTTGGGTATACTGGCCATCGCCGAGGGCGTAAGCACCCCGAGCGAACATCACATGCTCTTGGAACTGGGTATGGATGGCGTAACCGGGCCAGCGATCAAGCTCGAAAGCTAAGGCATCAGCGAGCAGTTCACTACCCACGACACATACCATGACGAATAAGCCGGATTGGCCAATGACCAATCCGGCTTAGAAGGCTCAGGCAACAAAGTGGGTAAATTTCCCCAAGTTACCCACTAAATAGAATCTTCCTCGTCTTGCTCACTTAGCAGACTCACGCTGTTACGGCGCTGACGAAGGGTCTGGCGAGTCATCAGCTTTTCTCGCGCCGCCTCTGGCAGATCGGTAAAGCTAATCAAGTTGCGCTCAATCAACACGTCCACCACGTCTTCGATCACGCGAACCAGCCCCAGATCAGACTGGGCAAGCCTGGCCTCACTTTCGTTGTCTTCACGCCCCAGAAAAACATCCAGCTCCGGGGCGTCGATATCGATTTTCTCCCGACACTCGTCTGTCGCTACGCGACTGAGCTGATCGATCTCTCCCGCCTTATTCCGCTTGATGTACATGGTCCTGTTCCTGAAACGGTGCATTCCTTGCCAAGCACATGACAATGCCACCCTCTGAGGGGCGGTATGTCATAACAGGGCTCACTGGTCGATGGTCAAATTACCATTGGTCATCAGCTGATCGAGAAAATCTCTAGACGACTGGCCGTCATTCATGGCCACCCCCTCCAAAGTAATCGTCTGATCTTCCTGCCCGGCATTAGCGGCATAGTCGCCTGCAAAACCTCCGTCAGTACTGACATGCAGGATGGTATCTTCCCCATTCTCACTGAGCTCGGCATGCAGGTAGTCGTCGATTGAGCCCGCTTGCTCATCCACTAACAGCTCGGCAAGGTCAAGGGAATCTCCTTCTGCAAGCGAGAAGTCGCCTACGATATCTTGGGCTGGATCACCAACACTGCCTTCGTCACCCAGTTCCCAGGCAAAGACATCAGCACCTTCTTGGCCATAGAGGATGTCGTTGCCTGCACCACCAACTAGCGTGTCATCGCCACCTTCTCTTCCGCCAGGCGCACGCTGCCCCAGCTCATCAAGGTGGCCTTCGATGTACTCGAGGGTATCGGCCCGGCTCCAGCTTGAGTCATCAGACTCGAGTTTACGGAAAACCTCCCAGCCAGAACCAGCCGGCAGATCCAGTCCCTTGTCCAAGGCTAGTTGATCGGTATTGGGCGCGTCACCCAGGATAATATCGTCGCCCTCTCCCCCTCTCAGCACATCATCACCGGCATCGGCTAGCTCTTCACTTTCCGAGCTACCTTGAAGTGCCGCGTCCAGATCAACGTCAGTGTTGACGATTTCAACTTCGCCGACCGGGCCAGTGACGATTTCAGGCACCGACAGTTCGACACTACCGATGGTCAACTGATCCTGCTGGCCGGATCCGTTTTCCACCCCGAATCCTAGGCGATACACCCCGGTTTCAAGGGCGTCTAATTCGACTTTAGACCAGTTACGAGATGATTCAACGAGGTCTTGTGACTCAACTGACTGCCAAGTTCCACTCTCACTCTTCTTTTCAAGCAGTACAGTTGCACTGTCTTGACCTCCAAACCTATCCGTAAGATACCAGAAACTCAATTCGGAACCACCTACGGAAACAGTGAACTCAGGGCTAGTCACTGTAGTGGGAGTTCCGTCGGCCCGCTCATCGGTCAATGTTATGTATTGGTCTAAGCCATCAATGGTTTCGGTTGAGTAGTTTCCAAAAGTTACCGAATCCGTACCATTTTCAGCGGTATTATCGAAGAACTTTAGGTATTCATCATTGATACCACCGCCGATACCAATCCCCTTCACCACACTGATATCAGACAAAGGCGCAAAAGCATTGACAGAATTCTGCATCACTTCGTAGCTAGTAGAGTTGCCTGGACCCTGTCTATTGCCATCATCGTCCAAGTAGTATGTTGGATCACCATCGGTCAAGAAATAAGTGAGGTTCTGATAACCTTCCGCAACGCTATCCAGCCAATCAGTAGCCTGATTGAAACCTGCCTCGTAGTTCGTGCCACCGCCTGCAGCCAACTCGTCGATAGCCGCTTCGATACCGGACAGCGCATCGTCATTGTTGGTGATATCGAGGAAGACAGTTGATGTCGCCCCACTATCAAAATCAACCAGCTGCAGATTGATTTGACCATCATGATCGACCAGTTGAGTTGCCAGATTCTTCAAGGCGTTCTGTGCCAACGCCATGCGCGACATACCAGAGCCGGATGCATTAGCCATGCTGCCCGAGGTATCGACTATGAGGGAAACATTGTAGTTAGTGCCTGGCTGGACAATGGTCTTGGCTCCGCCAGTATCACCGAACAAGTTATCGTCACCACTACCTGACTCAATAGAGTTATTAGCATTGTTGCCAACTTGGAGATCATCGAAGATTGCAGTATCACCGGCCGACGCTTGGTTGCCGGCCTGATCTTCGACCGTGGCGGTCACGCTCAGGTCGCCGTCGGCCAAGCTGCTCAGGTCGGCGGTGGTTGCGTAGCTGCCGTCCGCTTGCACCATCGCAGTGGTGGTCACGGTGGTCGTGCCGTCGGTGATCGCCAGATTGACGGTCTGCCCGGCTTCGACGTCGGTGGTGTCGCCGCCGATGGGGGCACTGCCCGCGGTGGCGGTGTTCACGTCCGCCAGGCTCACGGTGATGCCCGCCTCCAGATCTACGCCATGCGTGGAGCTGCCGGTGCTATCAACGCTGTTTCCAGCTTCATCCGTGGAGCTTACGACCACGTCGAACACGGTGTCCGCCGCCAGATCACTGCCCTCAACGCCCACGCTCCACTCGCCGTTGCCATCTACGGTAGTGGCGTAGTCGGTGCCATTGATGGTCATGGCCACGCTATCGCCTGCGGAGATGTCGCCGCCGGTTGCGGTACCGGTGACCAAGATGGTCTGACCGGCCTCGCTAGCGTTGATCACGTCATCGTCGGTAATGGTAGCCACATTGACGGTGCCGGCCACGGCATTGGTGTCGCGGGTTGCGGTGTCATCGTTGGTCGCCTGATTTCCTGCCTGGTCTTCGACGGTGGCGGTCACGCTAAGGCCGCCGTCAGTGAGGCTACTCAGATCGGCCGTAGCGGTATAGCTGCCATCGGCCTCGACCACAGCGCTGACTGTCACATCGGCGGTAGTGGTATGTTCGTCGCGAATGACTAGGGTCACGACCTGTCCGGCTTCCACGCCGTTCGTCGTGCCGTTGATCGGGGTGGTTGCCACGTTGGCGCTATTGACGTCATCCAGGCTGACGGTGATATCCGCAGCCAGATCCACACTATGCTCGGAGCTGCCGGTGCTATCGACGTCATTGCCGGCCTCATCCGTGGAGCTCACCACCACATCGAACGCAGTGTCCAGCACCAAGTCGCTGCCCTCAACGTCCACGCTCCAATCGCCGTTCTCCCCGACGGTGGTGGCGTAGTCTTGGCCGTTGATGGTCATGGTCACGCTATCGCCTTCGGCGATGTCGCCGCCGGTCGCGGTGCCGGTGACCGTGATGGTCTCGCCCGCTTCCTGGGCGTTGATCACGTCATCGCTGGTGATGTTATTCACGATGACCGTGCCGGCCTCGGCACTGGTGTCCAGCGTCACGGTGTCGGTGCGCTCGACGCTGTTGCCGTCGTTGTCGGTGCTATTGGCGGTCACGGTGAGTTCGCCGTCGGCCAGGCCGCTGACGTCAACGCCGGTCACGGTGTAGTCGCCGTTGGTGCCCACGGTGACGGTGGCGGGATCGAGGGTGAGCTCGCCGCCCTGACCGTCGGTGATCACCAGGCTGTCGAGGCTGTCGCCACCTTCGCCGATGGTGCCGGTGATGGTGGCGGTCTCGTTTTCATTGATGACGTCATCACCGCTGTTATCACCGTCGCCGGCGTCGGTGATGGTGACGCTGGCATTCGTGATGCTGCCGTCGTCGTTGTCATCGTCGCCGTAGGTGAAGTCCTTGGCCACGGTGTCGGTGCGCGTGACGCTGTTGCCGTCGTTGTCGGTGCTATTGGCGGTCACGGTGAGTTCGCCGTCGGCCAGGCCGCTGACGTCGACGTCGGTCACTTCGTAGTTGCCGGTGGTGGCGTCGACGGTAATGTCGTCCACATTCAGCACGAGGTCGTCCGTGCTGTCGTCGCCGTCGCTGATCACCAGGCTGTCGAGGCTGTCGCCACCTTCGCCGATGGTGCCGGTGATGGTGGCGGTCTCGTTTTCATTGATGACGTCATCACCGCTGTTATCACCGTCGCCGGCGTCGGTGATGGTGACGCTGGCATTCGTGATGCTGCCGTCGTCGTTGTCATCGTCGCCGTAG
>NZ_SDSD01000096.1 GCF_004798965.1 Onishia niordana | reverse complement strand
AGGATTTAGTTCTTTAGCAGAAGCAGGTCGTGCAGCTGCAGATTGGCTTAATGCTAATGCAACAAGTGGTGGATGGTCTGCTGGTGCATATTAATTAATAAAAAAATAAAGCGGTACTTTCTTATGAAACTGCCGTTTTTTTATATTCAGCCCTCAATCAAGGCATAAAAAGGTTTTTAGAATGGGGGAGATAATAATTTAATAACTAATATAAAGCGTGAAAAGCACGCTTTTTTGTTTTGCTCAGAATTAAAAAGAAAAAT
>NZ_SDSD01000095.1 GCF_004798965.1 Onishia niordana | reverse complement strand
ATACTCGCCATCCACATTAATCATCATTTTTTTATCTGTGAGGGGCTCGACTTTGATTTGGCTTGATTTTAGGTATTCAATATTGACATCATCCACGTGACTACCTTTAATCACCATGGAAATCAAAGCCAGTAACTCGAATAAATTATCTGTCTTCACCAAGATAAGAGTAAACAGACCATCATCTAGTTTGGCATCTGGTGCGATTTTTTCAAATCCTCCAACAGAGTTAGTTAAGGCCGCAAAAAACATGGAAATCTCAC
>NZ_SDSD01000094.1 GCF_004798965.1 Onishia niordana | reverse complement strand
AGCATTCTAGTGAATTTAGCAAGCTCTCTAAGCAGTGGTTTCTATCTTAAGGTGTTAAAATAAAAAGAGCGAAAGCTCTTTTTATTTATAGTGAAGAGGAATAAAGATGAAATTTATTGCAATAGTAGGAACCAATGCCAGCTGTGCGTACAATAGAAAGTTGCGTTGGTATATGAAGAAACATCTTATTAATGAAGCTGAGAGTGAAGTTATTGAGATTGCAGGCTTACCCTTGTTGTCGGAAGATAGGATGGACTTGCCTGA
>NZ_SDSD01000093.1 GCF_004798965.1 Onishia niordana | reverse complement strand
AAGATTATGAAGATAGATTAATTCCTAAGTTCTCAATACAATTATTAGTAGAAAATGCCATAAAACACGGTTTTGAAGGTAAAGAATTAGATATTGATATTACAATTTCGAAAGAAACAATAGAAGTATCAAATAATGGAAAAATTGAAGAGTTTGTTAAATATGGCACAGGTCTAAAGAATCTTGATAAAAGGCTAGAACTTTTAAAAGTAGGTAATTTAGATTATGACACAGATGAAAAAATGAAATTTATTATAAGGATTA
>NZ_SDSD01000092.1 GCF_004798965.1 Onishia niordana | reverse complement strand
GAAGGCCTTGACATTATATTTTTTATAGAGATTTTGCGCTGGTTTATTAGATTCCCGTACTTCTAAAAACAGGGTACCAGCAAAATCAGCAACTTGATCCATCAACGTGCTGGCTATTTTGTTACTTTGAAATTCTGGCTTCACTGCAAGGTTGGTAATTTCCATCTCTTCCATGATCACTTGAATTGCTAAAAAACCAACAAGCTCATCGTCTACTTCAGCTAGAAAATAGATATCCCTTTTCAGGTTGCTAAGGAGATAGGA
>NZ_SDSD01000091.1 GCF_004798965.1 Onishia niordana | reverse complement strand
ACCTCTTTAATAGCGAAATCGGATAATCCTGTAAATTCTCCCTCATCAAAGTCAACTTCAGATTTAGCAACTTCCGTTAAGTCTGACCAATCATTTACAGATACCATCAGAAAAACATCACTTTCTGGAGAAACAGCTTCAAAAGCCCAACTGTCTTTTACCTGATAAAGATGTGTGACTTGGTCCAGATTACGCGCTAAAAGCTGTTCGATTTCATCCTCATCAGCTTGGATGACTGTACGTCCATGTTTTTTCACACCTTGA
>NZ_SDSD01000090.1 GCF_004798965.1 Onishia niordana | reverse complement strand
CAATACTCACAGCGAATTTATTTTTCCATTTTGTAGCCAATGCCCCACACCACCTTTAAATATTTTGGATTTTTTGGATTTACTTCTATTTTTTCACGGATTTTTCTTATATGTACAGCTACAGTATTTTCAGCATTAAATCCCGGCTCTTGCCAAACACGTTCATAGATTTCCTTAATAGAGAAAACTTTTCCAGCGTTACAAGCCAATAATTCTGTAATTTTGAATTCTGTGGGTGTTAATTTTATCAGTTCCCCGTCTACTCG
>NZ_SDSD01000089.1 GCF_004798965.1 Onishia niordana | reverse complement strand
AGTGGGTTTTGGCCAAGCGCCATTTCCCCATTTTCCATTGATGGTCCATCACCAATGATGTCGCCGGCTTCAACTTTATCACCAAGTTCAGCAAGTGGACGTTGGTTATATGAAGTTCCTGAGTTTGAACGACGGTACTTCATAATGTTATAGATATCAAGTTCACCTGATGTTCGACGTACACGGATTTCGTCAGCATCTACATATTCAACGGTACCATCATGTTTAGCGATCACAGCAGCACCTGAATCACGTGCTGTTTGATG
>NZ_SDSD01000088.1 GCF_004798965.1 Onishia niordana | reverse complement strand
CTTAGGTGGAGCGAAAGAAGATTACTGCTTAGGAATTGCACCTACAGGTATTGGTACAATTGGAACATTACTTCACTTAATCGTGGCAGTAGTTAGTTCAAGAATGACTTCAGAACCACCACAAGAGATTCAAGATCTAGTTGAAAAGATCAGCATTCCTTCAGGTGCTGGTGAGGCAATTGATCACTAAAACCTCCTAAAAATCAACCGTCGGGTTGGCTTTTTTTTATTATATTATTTTCTATTAACTAAGTTTTTAATTAATAG
>NZ_SDSD01000008.1 GCF_004798965.1 Onishia niordana | reverse complement strand
TGGGCATCACCGGCATGTGGATCGCGGTGATGGCGGATACCGGCGCCACCGTGCTGGTGACCCTGAACGCCATGCGGCTGCTGGGCTATCGCTTCTCGCCAGGCAATAATGCCACGACTGGCTCGGCAAGCCCGCGCTACCAGGAAGCCACGTCATGAGGACAGAGCGGATACCGACAGTGCCACGCCGCTGGTACTGGTTGGCATTGGCCGTTATGGTCGGCCTGGCCGACCAGGCCATCAAGGGGCTGGTGCAGGCGCTGATGCCGTATGGCCAGACCATCCCGCTAGCCCCGTTCTTCAATTGGGGCCACTGGTGGAACACGGGAGCGGCCTTCAGCTTCCTCGCCGATGCAGGCGGCTGGCAGCGCTATCTCTTCTTGGGCCTGACGGGGATGGTGACTATTGTCCTGACGATCCTGCTGTGCAGGCCTAGACCTCGTCTGGAGGCGCTGGGGTACAGCTTGATGCTGGGTGGCGCGCTGGGCAATGGCATCGACCGCCTGGTACGAGGGTATGTCGTAGACTACCTGGACTTCTACTGGCATGAGTGGCACTGGCCCGCCTTCAACCTGGCGGATATCGCCCTGTTCCTGGGTGTCATCGCCTTTGCGATTGCGGCCTTACGTGAGCGTCCCTCCACCAGAGTGTCTGAGTAACGGCATGGATGCAGAGAACCTGCCAGTCCGGTACATGACGCTTGCCGGCCGGATCTCTCCGGCCCTCGGTTGTTTGCTGGCCCTGACCGCCGGGGGACTGACCACTCTCAGCGCCGCGCCCTTTGCGCTGTGGTGGCTGGGCCCGGTGGCGGTGGCACTGGTCTATTCCGGCATCCATGTCCTGACACCTGCTCAGGCCGGTCTCCGTGGCTGGTGCTATGGTGTGGGCCTGTTCGGCTCCGGTGCCTCTTGGGTCTTCGTCGCGATCCACGACTACGGCTATACGGGGGCGCCCCTGGCGCTCTTCCTCACCGGCCTGTTCGTGGCCAGCCTGGCGCTGTTCTTCGCCGTCCCCTTCTGGCTCTATCGCCGCGTCACGGGCCCACGCCTGGCCTTCCTCAGCTTCGCCGGCATCTGGGTACTCAGCGAGTGGCTGCGCACCTGGCTGTTTACCGGGTTTCCCTGGCTGCTGCTGGGCACGTCCCAGGTAGACTCGCCGCTGGCGGCCTGGGCCCCGGTGGGCGGCGTCTATCTGCTGTCGCTGATCACCGCCCTGACCGGCACCCTGGGCGTGGAACTGCTGAGACGACGCTGGTGGGCCGCGGCGCCCATCGCTGTTCTCTGGCTAGCCCCGATGGCCTTGCCGACCCAGTGGACCTTCCCGGCCGGCGAGCCGCTGCGGGTTGCCCTGCTGCAGGGCAACCTGGATCAGGCGATCAAGTGGACTCCCGAGGGGCAGCGCGAGGCGGCCAGTATCTATACGGCGTTGACCCTTGCACAGTCCAACGACCTCGACCTGGTTGTCTGGCCCGAGGCGGCCCTGCCGATGCTCGAGGAGGAGGCCCGGCCAATACTGGAGCGGGTGCAGTCCAACCTCGCCCCCGACACCGCCCTGCTCACCGGCATCCTGCAGCGCGACGGCGGCGACTACTACAACGGCGTGATCGGCCTGGGTAACGCCGAGGGAAAGTACCGTAAGGCGCGCCTGGTGCCCTTCGGCGAGTACTTGCCGCTGGAGAGCCTGCTCGCCGGCACCATCGCCTTCTTCGACCTGCCCATGCCCACCATGACGCCTGGCACCGACGATCAGGAACCGCTGCGCGCCGCCGGAACCACCATCGGTAACGCCATCTGCTACGAGATCATCTATGCCGACCGGGTGGCCGAGCAGGCGCGCGACGCCGAGCTGCTGCTGACGGTCTCCAACGACACCTGGTTCGGACGCTCCATCGGCCCCCTGCAGCATCTGCAGATGGCCCGCCTGCGCGCCCTGGAGAACGGCCGCTATCTGATCCGCGCCACCAGCAACGGGGTGACCGCCATCGTCGATACTCAGGGCCGTGTCACGGCCCGCGCACCACAGTTCCTGGCGACGAGCCTCCGCGGCGAGGCGCTGCCCATGGTGGGGAACACACCGTTCACACGTACCGGTAGCTGGCCGACCTGGGTGTTGGCCGCCTTACTGGTGCTGCTTGGATGGAAACTCAACACACGTCGGTCTGGATGATAATAGTCCAGTCGAAAAGGGAGAGAATAATGGCTTTATCGGAACCTCACTCTGGTACAGCGAGGAAAGGTCCATGGTGGCAGCTCCGAGCACGCTCAGTGGTGGGGGTGCTGGTCGGTTGGCTGGCACTCATTAGCGTTGCTCAGGCCGAAGAGGAGAACGAGTGGCCCCGCGGCCACTATCCGCTGCCTGAGGAAGGCAATGTGATCGGCGACACCTACCGCATAACGGTGGATGATCGAGGAGATACCCTGCTCGATATCGCCAGGCGACACAACCTGGGGTACAGGGAGATCGTGCGCGCCAATCCGGATGTGAGTCTCTGGATTCCCGGCGAGGGTACCGAGGTGACCATACCCGGGCGCTTCATCCTGCCCGATGCTGAGCGCACCGGGATCGTCATCAACATCGCCGAGCTGCGCCTCTACTACTATCCGGAGGTTGACGATGGTGAAACGCCACGCGTTGAGACCTATCCCATCGGCATCGGTCGTGAAGGCTTCGGTACCCCCCTCGGTGTCACCGAAACTACCATGAATATCGAGAACCCTGCCTGGTACCCACCCGAGTCAGTCCAGCGTGAAGCCAGGGCACGCGGTGAGAAGGCGCCCAGCGTGGTGCCTCCGGGTCCAGACAATCCACTGGGGGATCATGCCATTATCCTGGGGTTCGACGGCTACTTGATTCATGGCACCAACCAGCCGGATGGTATCGGCATGCGTGCCAGCCGTGGCTGTATTCGCATGTTCCCTGGGGATATCGAGTCGATTTTCGACCGCGTGCCACCGAACACCCAGGTTCAAATCGTCAACCAGCCCATCAAGATCGGCTGGGAGGAAGAGCAGCCGCTGGTTCAGGCATTCCCGCCGCTGGAAGAAGAAGGGCACAGCATGTCCGCGTTGGAAGACACCGTCACACGCCTCAACCAACGCGGTGTCGAGGGCTTGAGCTTCGATGATGGACAGCTTCGCGGCCTATTGGATGACCCCAGCGGTCGCATGGTGTCCCTGAACCCCAAGCCGGCGCCGGAACCGGATAGAAAGCACGACACTGGCTACAAGGGTATCTACGCAGAAATCGCGCTGCGTAGGCCATGACGACGACATGGCGAGTCTTGTCAGTCTCGTGAGCTGACTCGGTCGTGGCTTATCCAAGGTCTATCGCCCTCTGCATGGCCACTGGCGGTGCGTTGGGGCTCGGCCTTCCTCGCCTACCAGGCACCGAGGTGCGGGCTCTGGCTTTGCCTGCGTTTATAGGCCCACCTTGCCGCATGGTGCGGCGGGCTCCTAAGCTCACCATTGGCGTGCCGATTCTGGGGAGGGAAGGGCTATCGAGCTCGACGTCGCTCTGGGCTACCTGCTGCCGTGGGAGTTCTCACTGACCTGGTCGGCGAGCTGCCTGCTGGCCATCGTGCTCTACCTGCGAGGCCTGCGGCAGCGCCGACGGCGCGGCGAGGCCACCGGCGCGGGCCGAATCCTGGCCTACCTGCTGGGTGTCGCCACCATCTATGGCGTCACCCAGACTCATTACGACTACCTCGCCCAGTACATGTTCTTTACCCATCGGGCCCAGCACCTGGTGCTGCATCACGCCGGCCCCTTCCTGATCGCCCTGGCCGCCCCCTTGCCGGTACTGGCAGACGGCTTGCCGACTCGAATCAGACCCTTCCCCGGGTGGAGCCTGGCCGCGCGCCTGCTGCGTCCTGTTTATCGGACTCTGCAGCATCCACTGATCGCCCCCCTACTGTTCGTCGGGCTGATCTATTTCTGGCTGATTCCCGAGATCCACTTCGACGCCATGCTCAGCGCTGATCTCTATCAGGTGATGAACTGGAGCATGGCGCTGGATGGGTTGCTGTTCTGGTGGCTGATCCTGGATCGCCGCTCGCCGCAACAAGGCGGTCTCGGCTATGGCAAGCGTGTCGCCATCCTGTTGGCGGTGATCCCCCCGCAAATTCTCCTGGGCGCCTATATCACCTTCAGTCGCGACGTGATCTTCGATGTCTACGAGGTCTGCGGTCGCGCCTGGCCGCTGGATCCTCTGACTGACCAACTCCTCGGCGGCCTGCTGACCTGGATTCCCGCCTCGATGATGAGTGCCATTGGGGTTCTGATCATTCTCAGCTTTCTGTTCCGTGACGCCCGCAAGGAGGATGCCGCTGATGTCTCTCACGCCACACGCTAGTCTGCCGCGCCTGGCGAAACGCTGGTGCTGGGCCTTCCTGCTGCTGATCGCGACGCCCGGCACGGTGGCTGCTACCGAACTGGAGGTCAACGAGGCGCGTCTTCGGCTTCTGCCCGGGGACCTGCCCGCGGCAGGCTATTTCACCCTCACGAATACCAGTGAGAAGGGCGTCACCCTGACAGGAGCGGATAGCCCCGCTTTCGGCAATGTCACCATGCATCGCACTGTCAATCAGGATGGCATCACCAGTATGCAACCCGTCGCCCAATTAGAACTGGCAGCGGGGGAGCAGATCGAGTTCGCACCGGGGGGCTATCATCTCATGCTCATGAAACGGACTCGCCCCCTCGTTGTTAGTGACGACATCGAGGTGAACCTTCATTTCGCCGGCGAGCAGCGACAGCGTGTCACCTTCCGCGCCGTGGCGCCGACAGCACAGTAGGGGGAGCAGGATGCACCGATGGATCATGGCACTATTCGTGACCCTATGGCTTGCGGGCTGCAGCGAGCCGCCTTGGCAGACCAAGGATATCTCGGGGCTCATGCCTCCCCTGGCGTTCGAGCTTGTCGACGAGAACGGCAAAGACGTCAACGCCGATCAGTTCCTCGGCAAGAGCACACTGCTGTTCTTCGGCTTCACTCACTGCCCCGATGTCTGTCCCACCACCCTCGCGCGCCTCGACGCCGCCACCCAACGCATGGATGAGGCGGCGCGCGACGACATTCAGGTGCTCTTCGTCTCGGTCGACCCTCGTCGCGATGACGCCGAGGCGCTGCGAGAGTACACGGATGCCTTCGGCCCCCAGTTCATCGGCCTCACGGGGGATAAAGCAGCCCTCGATGAACTGACACGCCGCTATCGGGTGACCTACGGGTATGGCGAAGAGGACAGCGAAGGCAACTATGATGTGTCGCACTCCAGCGCTGTTTTCGCCTTCAATGATCAGGGAGAGGCGCGCCTGCTGATCCGCGACAGCGATCCTATGGAGGCCGTGGTTGCCGACCTCGAAAGGCTTGCCAGCGGTGCCTGAGTAGTCACCGTCCATCGCCCCTATCTTCCGTCGAGGATCGGGATGGGGATTACCTAGGAGTACGGTGCAAGGTTCGTCGTTGCGCCTTGAGGCAGCTGAACACCACGTTCGATCACCTTTCACTCCTGGAAATTGGGTCAGAGAGCTGCAAGGGCTATGTGTGAGAGAGCTCCGGGATCAATTTACCCATCCATCTCAGGTACACCACCATGCCGAAGAGTTCAACCAGCGACTGGAAGACGATAACCACCACGGCGGCCTGCCAGGCCTCGGGCAGCGTCAAGGCGATGGGCAGCACCACGAAGGAGTTGCGGGTGCCGAAGCTGAACGTCAAGGTTCTGGCCGAGCGCGTGGGCAGCTGAAACAGTCTACCGAGGGTCTTGCCCAGGAAAGCGGCGAAGATCAAGTAGACGACGAAGATCAACAGCACCTGCAGTAGCACCCCGCTGAGGCCGGCCACGGTCGTCACCTGCGATGCCGCGATGACGAAGACCACCAGCGCAAGCAGTGGCACGGGCAGCATGCCCAAGCCATGAACCCACCGTCTGGCATTGAGGTGACGCTCGGCCAAACGCTCGGTCACCCAGGCCAGGGCCAAGGGGGTGATAATCAATCCCGCAAACGCGCCGAGCAGGTGGCTGCTGAGTACGGTCTGAAACCATTCCACGCCCAGGAAGAGCCAGAGATAGACGGGCAAGGCCAGCAACTGCACGAGCAATAGCACTGGCGTGGCGGCAATGGCCCGGCCGGCATCGCCCTTGCCGAGGTGGGTAAAGCTGATACACCAGTCGGTACAGGGAACGAGCAACACCAGCAGCACGCCGGCCTGCACGACGGGTGGCAGGGGGATGAAGGTCATCATCCCGCCCAAAACGAGGGGAATCACAACGAAGTTGCCAAGCAGCAGGGCCGCCAGGAAGCGCCAATCCTTGAGGCCCTGGCCGATCCGCGTCAGGGGCACCTGGGTGAAGGTGGCGTAGAGCAGCCCGCCGAGCAGTGGCCAGAGAATGGCTTCCAGCCAGGATGTCGTGTCCGGCTGGCTCAGCCCGACGGCTAGGCCAGCCAGGATGAATATCAGATAGATCCAGGATTGCTGCCGTTCCATCCAATCGCGCATGGGATAAAGATCCTTCTCAGTATTCCAGTAACAAGCCTTCAGCCTTCCAGGCCCTTTTTCCACCCACATAGTGGTAGACCTCGGTGTAGCCGAGGCGGGCCAGGCGTTTGGCGGCACGGCCGGCCCGCTTGCAATCCTCGCTAGCGCAGTACACGACGATGGTCGCTTGCCTGTCGGGTAGCCGGCGGGGCGCTTCGTCCAGGATGTCGTCGGAGACGATGTTGATGGCCCCCGGCAGGTGCCCCTTGGCGAAGGTCTCGGTCGGCAGGGTATCCACCAGGGTGAAATCCCGGTGTCGCCGCTGCCAGTCACGTAGGGTGGCGGTATCGATCGTTGTCATGGTGAAGCTCCGGTCTCAGGCGTGAGACGGCTTGACAAGGTAGCGGTCCAATCCCCAAAGCAGTAGGCCAAACAGCAGGTGCGGCACGGCGGACGCTATGATCAGCTTGGGACTGATCGCCAGACCCGCGATACCCCAGCCCACCACGGGAAAGAACACCACCAGGATCACCGCCCAAAGCACGGCGGCCAGGCCCAGCGCAGTCAGCAAGGTCTTGCGCGGGAAATAACGCACGAACACCACCGACCAGAAAGTCACGTAGGCCGTATGGAAAAGCAGGCCGACTGGCAACGGCAGAGACCGCCCCAGCAGAGTCTCGGCGAAGGCCAGGGAGGGCGGCTTTGGAAAAGGCGATACCCCGGCTTTCAGCAATGCCACCATCACGATGGCGGTCAGCGCCGACACCGCGATGCCGATGCCGATAGACCTGAGCCAAGAAGGTTTGGCGCGAGTGGTTTGGATCATCTTGCGCTCCTCTTGATGACGTTGATGAGTGATCTTTGAGAAACCGGCGGCACTTTACCGGCTGCCGGAGGTGGGGCAGCGGGGGCCACAGCTGGCGTCTGACTCACGACAGCAAGCGCCGACCAGGTGGTCCGTCATTGCCAGCAAGGCGTCGAACTCCGCGCGGTAATAGACGAACTGGCCCTCGCGGCGCGACGCAACCAGGCCTGCGACCGCGAGTTTCTGCAAGTGGAAGGTCAGTGCATTCGGCGCCGTACCCAGCCGCTCGGCGAGCTTGCCTGCCGCCAGGCCGGCAGGCCCTGCCGCCGCTAGCTGACGAATGGCCGCCAGGCGGACGGGGTGAGCAAGAGCTGCTAGCTTGGCTGCCACGAGATCATCATCATATTGGTTCATAATTCAACTTTAGATGAAACAATGATTTCATGCAATATTGAAATTATTACCCCGCACAGCAGGACAATTGCGTCACATCCTTGGTGAAGGTCTGCGCACAGAGCTTGAGGCCTTCCACCATGGTCAGGTAAGGGAACAGTTCGTCACCGATGTCCTGCACCGTCATGCGGGCGCGTAGCGCTATCACCGCCGTCTGGATCAATTCACCGGCTTCTCCTGCCACGGCCTGCACGCCGAGCAACCGCCCCGTTTCGCGTTCGGCCACTATCTTGATGAATCCTTCGGTGTCGAAATTGACCAGCGCACGCGGCACGTTCTCCAGGTCAAGCACGCGGGACTCCACGCTGAAACCTTGCTCGAGTGCCTCGGCCTCCGTCAGGCCGACGGTGCCCACCTGGGGGTCGGTAAACATCACGCCCGGCATGGCACTAAGGTCCAGCCTGGCATCGCCTCCCGTCATGTTGACGGCGGCCCGACTGCCCCCGGCGGCGGCGACATAGACGAATTCCGGCTGGTTGGTGCAGTCACCGGCGGCATAGAGGCTTGGTACCGTGGTTTGCAAGTGCTCATCCACCAGTATCGCCCCGCGCACGGTTTCCACGCCGATGCTCGCCAGGTTCAGAGCCTCGGTATTGGGTGTCCGTCCGGTGGCCACCAGCAGTTGGTCCGCATGAAGGGTCCCGGCGTTGGTGTCCAGCACGAACTCGCCATTGGTGTAGTCCACGCGGTTGGCCTGGGTCTGGTTGAGCACCTCGATGCCCTCGCGGTAGAAGACTGCCTCCACGGCCTCACCCACCGCCGGGTCTTCCTGGGAGAGCAGGCGGCTGCGGGCCAGCACCGTGACCCGGCTGCCCAGCCGAGCGAAGGCCTGGACCAGCTCCAGGGCGACAAACCCCGCGCCGATCACGATCAGCCGCTCGGGGATGCTGTCGAGTGCCAGCGCGCTGGTGGAGGTCAGGTACGGCGTCTCGGCCAGCCCCGGCAACGGCGGTTCTGCTGGTCGAGCGCCGCTGCCGATAAAGGCGCGATCGAAGCGAACGGTCTGCTCGCCGCCCGCAGTCAGCTTGACCTTCAGGGTATGGGCATCGACGAACCGGGCCTCACCGCTGAGCACCGTGATGGCCGGGTGGTCGCGGAGTATGCCTTCATACTTGGCATCGCGCAGTTCCTCAACCCGTGACTGCTGTTGTTGAAGCAGCCTGGCCCGATCTACCACCGGCGCCCAGGCGCTGATACCGCCGTCGAAGGGGCTCTCCCGGCGCAGATGGGCGACATGCGCGGCGCGGATCAGGATCTTCGAGGGCACGCAGCCGACGTTCACGCAGGTGCCACCGAGGGTGCCACGTTCGATCAGGGTGATGCGGGCGCCGCGCTCGGCCGCCTTCAGCGCGGCTGCCATGGCCGCGCCGCCGCTGCCGATCACGACGATGTGCAGGTTCATGTCATCACTCATGAGGGGAATTCCTTGAATCTTTAGAGGTGTTGTCACCACAGGCGTCGTATTGCTTCTTGCGCCATAGCGCATAGAGGGTCAGGCCGAGGAAGAAGGCCAGGGCAGGAAGCAGTACCACGTCCAGGTAGCCGGTCAGTGCCGCCAGGCCAACGGTGCCAAGCAGGATCACCAGGATGGGCGTGAAGCAGCACAGCGCCACCAGGACGGTGCCAATCACGCTTGCGCGCAGCAGGGTCTTGGGGTTCTTCATGGTCACTCCCGATCCGCTTCCGAGGGTGCCGGGGTTGAGGGGTAGCCGGCGTTGGTGGTGGCGTCGGTCAATGCTTCGACGGACGTTCGTGAATCGTCGAAGGTGACCACCGCCTCACGATCCGGGTAGCTCACATCGACTTGCGAGACGCCGTCTACCTTGTTGAGGGCGGCCTTGACGGTGAGAGGGCAGGCGGCACAGGTCATGCCCGGCACCGACAACGTCACGGTCTGCGGGGCGGCCCAAGCTGACGTGGCGAGCGTCGCGGAAAGCGCAATACAGGCAGCGAGTCGTTTCATGGCGTTCTCCTCTTAATAGAACAGGGGCAGGAGATAAGGAAACAGCAGCGCGATCAGCACCAAGGCAGCGACGATCCAGAAGATGGCTTTATACGTCGTGCGAACCTGTGGCATCGCGCAGGTTTCGCCTGGCTTACAAGCGGTGGCAGGCCGGTAGATTCGGCGCCAGGCGAAAAACAATGCCACCAGTGCCACTCCCACGAAGAGCGGGCGATAGGGTTCCAGGGCCGTCAGGTTGCCGATCCAAGCGCCCGAGAAGCCCAGCGCGACCAGCATGAGCGGCCCGAGACAGCAGGTTGAGGCCAGGATCGCAGCGAGGCCGCCGGCTGCCAGGGCACCACGACCGTTCTTGGATTCCGTCATGAGGTTGTCCTTCTGAATTCTTGGCCGATACGCTAACGTTACTTCCGTAGTCAACTACGGAGTCAAGCTCGATGAATGAGGCACCGGAAAATCTGACCATCGGCACCTTTGCCCAAGCGGCCGGGGTCAATGTGGAGACGATCCGCTTCTATCAGCACAGGGGGTTGTTGCCGACGCCGGAGCGCCCTCCTGGCGGCATCCGGCGCTATGGCAGCGCCGACGTGGCGCGCGTGAAATTCGTGAAAGCGGCGCAGCGGCTGGGATTCAGCCTGGACGAGATTGGGCAGCTACTGACTCTGGAGGATGGTGCTCATTGCAGCGAGGCGGCGGAACTGGCGTCACAGCGGCTTGACGACGTGCGCGCCCGGCTGGCTGATCTGACCCGCGTCGAGGTCGCCTTAGCCCGGCTGGTCGATGAATGCCATGTGCATCAAGGGAAGGTGTCGTGCCCGTTGATCGCTGCCCTGCATGACTGGTAGGTCATGCAGGGGCTTGTCGATGTGGTGCTGCCAGCTTCTGACATTCCGTGCAGCCATCTTTTGAAACTCACAGTCTTGAAGAACTCCGACATGCGATGCAGCGAAGACCTTGACAGCTGTTGGCGGCCAGCAGGGCGTCCATGATGGAGTTGATACGTCTGTTGGGTGAAAATTTCATGCTTGGCCTCGCTGGTTAGTGGGCTGTGGATAGAGATGGCGACGTTATTGCGCCATGCCGCCTTGTGCGGCGTTTTATGTCGCTACCTAATGATTTCCGTATCTCACGGCATAAAAGCGGCCCTGGGCCGCTGTGCGCCATTTCGTGGGACAGAGGGTGGTGATCGAGACGATAAGTCGCCTCTACTGTCTCGGCCTTGTAGTCGCCTAGCTTGAGAAGCCTGAGGTATCACCGCTAACGAGGGGGATCGGGAAGAGCGGGTGCCAGAGGTCCGTGTGATAGGCTTTGCGAGATATTCGATGGCGAAAAGGCACGAGGTAGGGAATGACGGATCATAGTCAGGATAACCACGAGTCTCATCCAGTGGGACACGAGGGAGCCAGTACCAAGCACCGGCGGCAGAGGTTTGGCCTGAGTGAGCATTGGCGTGAGCAAGCTAGGAAGGTGGCTTCTGATGAGCTTGATGATGCCGCAGAGACTTCACCTATGCCCGATACAGGACCCTCTTTTTCGTTTCCCAATGCATCACACGATGATGAGCCACCGGTCACTGTGAAGTCGCTCTTTCACGACCCCGAAACTCAGAGCGTACTCAATGCACCTTGGCCCTACAGCCCATCGGAACCTGTGTTAAGCAATGAGCCTGCTGCTGCTCGTTTTGCCTTTCCTGGTACAAACCAAGCGCCCAAGCAATCTCGCCGCGATAAGCAAGTAGAAGATGTTATTTCCATGCTCCAGGGGCAGTTTTTTCTCACTCATAATGAGACGAGAAGCCCTCTGCTGACCAATAAGGCGACGGGCGAAACCTTGCCGTATATGGATCCAGTGATCCTTGATCGTGTGAAGGGAGCGTATTGGCGAGCATCCTCTGGCAGTCATCAGGATGTCTCCTACGGTGTTATTAAGTCTGCTATCAACAACTTCGTTGATGGTGCTACCCCTCAATCTGTGTTGCCGGTTTACGGCCGTGCGGGCGTCGAATTTAACACCGGGCGACGCGCGCTGGTACTTGGAGAAAGCTGCTTGGTTTTCTCGCCGGGTTTATCGAGCTATGAGGTTTTGGCTGGGATTCCCCATGTCATGCCTCGCGAAAGCTGGGCGGTTGACTTGCCCGATAATGTTGGGAATATTCGCCCTCAATCGATATCTATATTGTTCGATGTCACTTTGCTACCGAAAGATAGTGACCTGCTGATAATCGCCTGGATGGTCATGGCTTGGCGCTCAGATAGCTCGCCCGTATTGCTCGAGTTGTTAGGTGAGGCGAATTCTGAGTTGATTGACTCACAGAAGATGCTAAAGACCATCATAGATCCGGCTAGCACCCTTCTCGAAAGCGAGTTTCCCAATACGATAAAACAGCTTGATATTCGGGCGCAGTGCCATTACCTGTTGAGTTTTCATCAAGTGGATACGCTGTCAAAAAATCAGCAGAGAGGCCTGCTTTCGATCATGCAGGGAAAAACAGTGGAGTGGAGAACCAAAGCGAAGCGTTCTGGGGTTGATCTCACCGTTCGTTGCGTGTGCTTACTGAATAGCAGTGAGAGCATAGTGACCTATGCGCCGCTATCCGATGCTACCTTGAGCATTGAGCTGGATGATGCAGGAGGGGGCAACCCTCAAAATGCTGTGAAGGATCGCAGCATGGCGGAGAGAACCATCATTCATGGCCTCCTCCAAGTATTTGGCCATGTTAACCAGTTCTGGAGCCATGTTGAAAATGATCGTCAATTCGACCGCTATGGCGGTTTGCGAGACCTATGCCGGATAGGTGTGCTGGTGGCTGATGCTTTGGGTCGGGATACTGCCGAATTCTGGCAACAACTCGATGCCAACCAGCAAAGTCGTCGCGATTATGAGCTGGAGGAGAATCCTGTCGCGATGGCCGTGAAACGTCTCATTGATGCGTCGGAGGATGGACGGATAGAGGCCACGGTCAAGGATTGGCTTGTGCTGCTCGATGGGTATCGCCCTGAGCCTGATCCTTCAGGTGCCTGGCCTGTCACGTCCCGAGGGTTGGCGGCCAAGTTCAAGCAGAGCAGGAGTTTGCTTGCGACGTTCGGGATTCAGCTTGTCCCTCTTGAGAAACGTGGCCCCTATGGGCGCTGGCGTGCCTCATGCGATGCCTCTCGCCAGCAGTAGCGATGGGCTACTTAGAGCGTGAAAGCTGGTATTGGGTTAGACATTGTGACTTTTAAAACTTAAAAAACATGAATATGGGCATCCAGAGGTGCGCATGCTGGCTTATATTCCATCGCAATGTCTCAATCTCCATCGCTATGGTTGGTTTCTACCCACTGTCTGAGCAGAGCATGGCCGACCCCCGAGGGCAGACGTCGACCCTGCTCCCACTCCTGCAGGGTCCGCACGCTGACCCCTAGCTCAGCCGCCAGCGCTGTCTGGCTCATGCCACGAATCCGGCGCAGGGCCATGACGTCACGTAGCAGTCGACGGGTGGGTTCCTTGCGTTCCATCCGGGCGAGACGACGATCACCCCAGGGATCGTGGGATGACGATCCTGCTTGGCTGTCACGCGTGTTGTGAGGGATCGAGAGGGAAGGAAACATCGAAGTCGGAAACATCATCAGGCACCTTGTTGGAAGAGTCAGAACGGGTCCGCCCAAGACGGACCCATACCATGTCACTCAGTGATCAAAGACGACTGCTTTGGAAAGCGGCTGCCGTCGAAGACGTGAGCCCTCTGGCCGAATGGCTTGCTGTAGGCCTTGCACAGATAGCTGGCCATGTACATCGCCTCATTCATGGCTATTCGGTCATGCCGATGCAGGACGCAGGACCAGGGCTCTTTGGTGACTGGGTCTTTGCAGACATGGATCAGCTGACGGAAACGTGGGTCATCATGATCGAAGCCCATTGCCTTCAACCAGGAGCGCATCATGCGGTGGTAGAGGTTGTTTCGCGAGTAGGCCCCGTCTCCATCTGGCGAGAAAGATCCAAGGCAATCGTAGGCATTCTTGTTGAGAAGGATCATCAGGTGGTAGTGCGGTTTGTCGCTGTTGACCTGTTCACGTGCCCATAGGTAATGCAGCTGGGTGGGGAACTTGGTCTTCCGCCGCTTTAGCTCGTAGCGAAAATTGTAGAAGAACCGTGCCAGCACGCAGTTGTTCTCATGCATGAGCAGGCGCGGCATCTTACCTGGAAAGCGAAGGTCTACACGAAAGGCGAAGGTGGTGGTGTTGATTCGTGTCACAGTATCAAGTGTTTGGTAGGAGCGTTCGAGATAGTCCAGAATTAAAGGGCCACCTTTTTCCTGCTGCACCTCAAATCCACGATAGGTATCTTCATAGTACAGGCGCAGCTTGTCGTTGAGCGGATGACGAAGGGGTTGATGTTGAGACATGAGGAGATACCTCGCTGTGGGAATGGTGAAAGATTCCGCAGCGATGGTCTTGTCGGTCGACAGGGAGATGATAGGGAATTGTAGGCGTTGACATGGACATGATGCTGACGATCATCTGAGCTTCACGTCAGGCGTTTTCCAGATGTCTGTCAGGTCAATCCTAGAAGGTTATGTTGGATGATGATTCTATAGGGAGTGGTCTGTGTGGGACCACTCCTTGGATGATCTTCCATGATCCTGGATGGGCTTTCACAAGTGAGCCCATCATGGCCAAGTAACCCATCCTTGTAGACCCTGTTATGTGCCTAGTGAATCTCCCTATAATACTTACCCGTCAGTGACGCATGTCAAAATCCCAGGGAAACCCTATCCCTGGATATGCCAATCGCCCCAGTTTCCTGGCGAATGAGGTGTCACTCACTTTTCCGGGAAATTCCGTTTTCGATCCGTACAAGACACCGCGACGCGATGACGTCACGGTTTCGCTGCACCTCATCTCACAGCGATGTAAAACATTACGTCGTCCCGACTCGTCATCCTGGAATCCATCGGGCGGATGTTCTGAAACATGTTCAGGAAGCCGGCGGAGGCCGCAAACCCCGACTTTTTTCCGTAGCTGACGTATACCCCGATGATCCAGCGGGTGTGTCGCCCAGGATTCTGCCCGTTGTCGATTCAACCGAATCTTAAACCTGTACTACCTCCTTGAAGCCCCAAACGGACGGCTTCGTTCTCATGTCTTTCCCGATGGAGGAGGTAGTGTCATGTCCATGTCTTGTCCCAGCTGTAGCGCGTCGCGGGTGGTGTCGCGCCATCATGGGCGAAAGGTAGGAGGCTCCACGGGGGCGGTGGCCGGTACCGCTAGTGGAGCAGCCGGTGCCTGGAGTGGCGCCGAGGCCGGTGCCCTGGTGGGCGCAGTCGGTGGTCCGGTAGGGATCGCCGTCGGCAGCATCGCCGGAGCAGTCTTTGGTGGACTGATCGGCGGCACCGCGGGTGGCGTCGCCGGGGCTCGTCTGGGTAGCGAGCTGGACAACCAGATGCTCGACAATCTCGAGTGCCGCGCTTGCGGCCATACCTTTCGCCCCCACATCGACTGATCCCTCATTACAAGCTCTCGCGCCTCCATCACTGCTTTGGTGGTGGCCCCTCGAATCTCTTTCTCAACATGCTCACGGTTGGCCCGCTTTCTTTGGAGAGCGGGCCGTTATGCCGTGTTCGTCTCTCAAGGAGCTATAGCTATGGCACATCAAATCGAACACATGGCTTACGTCGGTGACACCCCCTGGCATGGGCTGGGACAGCAACTGTCTCGTCATCAACCACTAGAGGTCTGGCGGCAGCAAGCTGGCATGGACTGGCACATTGATGAATCCCCGGTGCGCTTCATTGCCGATGGCGCGGGCCACCTGGGAAGCATCCACTCTTTCCCGGAGCAGAAGGTGCTCTACCGCTCCGATACCAAGGATCCGCTGTCGGTCGTCTCCCAACGCTACAAGGTGGTGCAGCCGGAAGAGGTGCTGGAGTTCTACCGTGATCTGACCGAATACGCGGGTTATGAGCTCGAGACCGCCGGGGTGCTCAAGGGCGGTCGCAAGTTCTGGGCACTGGCCCGCAGCGGCCTGGGTACCGCCCTGAAGGGGCAGGACCAGGTCAACGATTACCTGCTGTTGGCGACGTCCTGCGATGGCTCTCTGGCCACCGTCGCTATGCCGACCTCGGTGCGGGTGGTCTGCAACAACACTCTGTCCATCGCCGTGGACGGTATGTCGCAGGGGGTGAAAGTGCCGCACAGTACCGAGTTTCGTCCGCAGTTGGTCAAGCAGCAATTGGGGATCTCTGTCCCACAGTGGGACGACTTCATGTATCGCCTGAAGACCCTGGCCGAGCGCAAGGTCAGCCAGGAGGAAGCGAGAACCTACTTCCAGTCGGTGATCTGCAACGCCGAGGCGCCGCTGGAAGACCCCTCCAAGCTACCCAACGTTCGCGCCCTCAATCGTGTCCAGAAGCTCTACCAGGGCGAGGGGCGGGGCTCTCAGCTGTGTACGGCGCAAGGCACCGCCTGGGGCCTGCTCAACGCGGTCACCGAGTACGTGGACCACGAGAAGCGCGCTCGCAGCAACGACTACCGCATGGACTCCGCCTGGTTCGGCCAGGGCGCCGGCCTCAAGGACAAAGCGTTAGAGTCCGCCCTTGCGCTGGTGGCCTGAACGGGGTCCTAAGCTCTCCCTACCTCGCCTTTTCCCTACCACGGCATAGCGCCCGGCCCCTCAAAGGCCGGGCGTTTTTGTTTTTGGAGGTACCGATGCAACCGCTCATGACATTCGAGATCTGCCATGCCCTGACCCAGCTGACGCGCCAGTTGCTGGAGGCTCGCGAGCAATCGACCGAGACCCACGTGCTGGCCAAGGGGCAGGTCTATCGCGTGGCCGTGTCCCTGGAGCCGGTCCCGACCGAGGAGCTCCCTGAAGTCATCCAACGCTATCGATAACGGAGGCCATCATGGCAACCCACATTCATCCCAAGACCGCCGAGCAGGCACCGATCGCTCAAACCACCCAGGACAGCACCGCGATTATCCAGGTGATCGAGCGGGCCGCCCTCAATCCCGAGGTCGACATCGACAAGATGGAGCGCCTGCTGCAAATGCAGGAGCGGGTGCTCGACCGGCAGGCGCTGATGGCCTATAGCGCCGCCATGGCGGCCATGCAGACTGAGCTGCCGAGCATCGCCGAACGCGGCAAGACTAACAACGGCCACTACGCCACCCTCGAGGACATCGTCGATACCGTGCGGCCGATCATGAAGAAGCACGGCTTCGCGGTGAGCTTCCGTATTCAGACCCAGGAACGCGGCATTCAGGTGACCGGCGTGCTGATGCACCAGGACGGTCATCGTGAAGAAACCAGCATGCTGTTGCCGGCCGATACCAGCGGCAGCAAGAACGCCGTGCAGGCCTTCGGCTCCTCCACCAGCTACGGCAAGCGCTACATACTTTGCGCCCTGCTTAACATCACTACCCGCGGCCAGGACGACAACGGTCACGCCGCCGCCCCGGTCAAGCTGGTCACCCCCTTCCAGGCCGGACAGATCCGGCAGCTGATCGCCGCCTGTCCCCCGGCGACTCAGGAATGGTTCGTCGGCAAGTACGCCGAGGCCGAGCAGGTACCGCGCAGCGACTTCGACAAGCTGCGTGCCTCCCTGCAGAAGCGGGCGCAGCCCAACCATCAACATCACTGACCGGCCGGCGAGGGGCCTCCCCTCTCTGGCCTATGCCGTGTCATCGAGAAGGAGATCGTCATGCAGATCCTGACACTGGAACAGGGCACGCCCGAGTGGCATGCCGCCCGTCTCGGCATCGTCACCATGTCCGAGCTGAAGACTCTGCTGGTCAAGGGCAAGGGGCCGGGAGGCTTCGGTACCGGTGCGATGAGCTACATGCATCAGCTGATCGGCGAGCGCATCACCGGCGAGCCCTCCGATGCCTTCCAGGGCAACGCTCACACCCAGCGCGGTCATGAGCTGGAACCCGTGGCCCGGGAGCTCTATCACGAGGCCGCCGGCCTGCCCCAACTGGAGCAGGTCGGCATCATCCTCAACCACGGGGTGGGCTACTCGCCCGACTGCCTGGTCGACAGCAATGGCCTGGTCGAAATCAAGACCAAGCTGCCCAAGTACCAGATCGAGCTATTGCTGGCCGACGAGCTGCCCCAGGAGCACGTCGCTCAGTGCCAAGGCGGGCTGTGGGTCAGCGAGCGGGAGTGGATCGACTTCGTCAGCTACTGGCCGGGCATGCCGCTGTTCGTGAAGCGTGCCTACCGGGACGAGACGATGATCCGCACCATTGCCAAGCGGGTTGAGGCCTTCTACGAGGAGCTTGATCGTCGCATGGCCATGGTCATGGCGGCCTGATGCCTGATGAAAACCTGGTGGATTTACACACCTAGTGGTTGGCAGTGAGGAGGTAGTGTCCTTCGCTGAGAGGGGATGCCGTTGAAAAAATAACATGATAATGCCGACACAGCTTCCTGCTTAGGAAGCTGTGTCGGCTGGTGGAGCGGTATTTTTTTAGTCGGCGGGAATGTTGCGGCTAGGTGGAATGACGAGCGTGTTTTTTTACCCTGTTTATGCAAGGTCTCTTTCGGCTATTTTTTCTAGGATCCAGTCCTGAATTTCTTCCTCTACCCAGGCGACATTTCTTTCTCCCAAGGATACTGGTTTTGGGAATCTTTCTTCGGAAATGTATTTGTAAATGGTGGAGCGTGCAAGACCTGTAAGGCTGGTGACATCTTTAAGCTTGATTAGTCTCATGGCGCTTTCTCCAAAATTGGCTCATGAGATGTTGTTGGTGTGTAGAAATTTACGTTGTGAGTTAGGGAAGATTTATTGCAGGGCCAAGAAGGTTTGCGACCTTGATAATCGCTTCTTTTCGCTCGTCGAAGTAGTCGTAACGGTCGTAGATGCCTTCGACGCCCTTGAGCTTGTGATTCAAGCAACGCTCCGCGACATGCCCCGGTACACCAACCGCAGCGAGTAAGCTGCGGCAGGTGCGGCGCAGATCATGCACAGTAAACTCGGTGATATCGCCCATCCGGTTCTCTGGTTGCGGCTTCTTGCCAGGCTCCTTGCCAAATAGCTTGGCAATGGCACGATTCAGCGTGTCTTTGCCCATGTGGGCCCGCTTACTGCTGCGGCGATTAGGAAAGACATAGTCCGAGCCGCAGGCACGGATCTTGAGCTCTTCCAGCCAGCCGATGGTTTGCGGTGGGAGGGGAATGACGATCCCGGCGCCTGTCTTGCTGCGCTCACCGCTCAGGTTCCACCGGCCGTTCTTCAGGTCAAATTCTGACCACTGGGCTTCGGTAAGTTCGGTCTTACGTACCCCCAGGACGAGCAGTAGCGCGCAGGCGAGGTAGTTGTCGCGGCTGAAGCTGTCGCTATTGTCTCTGAAGGCTTGGAAAACGTTGCGAATCTCATCGAGGCTCAAAACCCTATCGCGGCTTTTCTCAATACCGCCTGCGTCGTTGACGTTGAAGGCTGATGCTGGGTTGTAGGTTAAAATTCCCAGTTTTATGGCGTGGTTGAACATCTGTTTAAGATACATCAGTGTGTCATTAGCTATTGTCGGCCTACCACTATTTGTTACTCGTCTAATTATTTCACGGATATCAATTGGGGTGACAGCATCCAGCGATCTACCCCCGATGAGGGGCGCCACTTCTTTTTTGTATATCCGCTTTGGAATAGCTGGGTGCTTGAGTCTTCTCTCTAGCTCCGGGTACCAGTCAGCAAACAGGTCCTCCACTGTCCTGATCAAGGCCTGGCTATCGCGTTTGCGTTCCTCGATGGGGTCAAGGCCTTCGCGTATAGACTTCTGGTTTTCAACCGCTTTCGTCCGAGCCTCGGCGAGAGAGAGGTGGGCATGTTTGCCCAGCGTCATCTCACGCCGCTTGCCAAACAGCGTGTATCGCAACATCCAGTAAGGAGTTCCTTTCCTCGGTATCATCAGGTACAGACCGTTGCCGTCGCTGTAGCGCCCTGCTTTACCCTCCTTGACAAGCGACTGGCTCTTCTTGGCGGTAAGGCTTCCCATTATTTCCTCTCGTCCCCCGTTGAAAATAAAACAAACGACCGTTTGATAGCTGCTCGGGCTAGGCTTGGGCTAGATAGGCGGCTCAATGTCATATGAGCTCGTCACTGGCGCCCAGTGGACCGTTTTGCAACGGCATTTAGAGTGCCAGCGGGCACCTCCCCCACTTTCGCCCGGTCATGCACTCGGATCGACATGGTTGGGGAGTATCTGTAAGGGTATGTGTCGGAGGGAGGAGAGGCAATGCTTTTTCCCCCCGGATTACTCCCCGATATGATCTGGATTTCCGGAGGGGTTGGTGGACCTTGGTGGACTTCTTATGTCTTTGTTTCTTTGAAAAACAATAGTTTAATGGTTTTTGATGGCCTTTGGTGGATGCTACTCGATATTCTGGATCTGCTCTCTCATCTGCTCAATCAGTACCTTGAGTTCCACGGCGCTGCGCGTCGTCTCGGCGACCACCGACTTGGACGACAGGGTGTTGGCCTCGCGATTGAGCTCCTGCATCAAGAAGTCCAGGCGCCGGCCTACAGGCCCCTTTTCTGTCAACTGTCGCTCGACTTCGCCGACGTGAGTCGTCAGGCGGTCGAGCTCTTCATCGACGTCGGCCTTCTGTGCCATCAAGGTCAGCTCGGCCTCCAGGCGCTGCGGGTCGAGCTCGGCACGCACCGTCTCCAGGCGCTCGAGTAGCTGGCTGCGTTGGCGCTTGAGGATCTCGGGTAGCTGCAGCTGCACCTTACTTACCTGTTCGCGGACGCCGGTCAAACGGCTTCGGATCAGTGCGGCAAGCTCGGCACCCTCACGCGCACGGGCGTCTAGCAGGGCGTCCAGGGCTTCATTGAAAAGCGCTTGGGCGCTCGCCGTCACGACCTCGAGATCCGGGCCGGCCGCTTCGAGCACACCGGGATGGTCGAGCAGCGTGAGGGCGTCCGGCATGGCGGCCTCGGGCAGTGTGCGGCGCACCTCGTGCAAGGCATCGCTCAGTCCTGCCAAGCGTTCGGCATTGACGCTCAGGGTCTCTTCTCTCGACGGCGTGAAACGTAGGGTGCATTCCACCTTGCCGCGGTTCAGTCGCTGACGCAGGGCATCGCGGTAGCCGGGCTCTAGGCTACGCAGGGGCTCGGGCAGGCGAAAATGTAGGTCGAGATAGCGCTGATTGACCGAGCGCAACTCGAGCTCGAGGCTGCCCCAGTCAGCCTCCCGGCTGGCCCGCGCGAAGGCGGTCATGCTGTGCACCATGTCGACTCCTGGCGATGTTCCGGTGGAAGAACCGGAGGGAAAAGATGGCGGCGACAGTGTAACCGATTCCCTTGGATGAGCGTGTAGAATGGTGTCACATGCCGGCCCTCGCCGGCCTTTGTTTTTGAATTCCCGCAACGAGAGATCTCATGTCCACCACACCCCAGCGCCCCAGCGGTCGCCAGCCCGACCAGTCCCGCGACATTCGCCTGACTCGCGACTACACCCGTCATGCCGAAGGCTCGGTGCTCGTCGAGTTCGGCGATACCAAGGTGCTGTGCAACGCAAGCGTCGAGGCCGGCGTGCCGCGCTGGCTGCGCGGCAAGAACCAGGGCTGGGTGACCGCCGAATACGGCATGCTGCCGAGGGCCACGCACTCCCGCAGCGGTCGTGAGGCAACCCGCGGCAAGCAGGGCGGTCGGACGCTGGAGATTCAGCGCCTGATCGGCCGTTCACTGCGCGCGGCGGTAGATCTCAAGCAGCTCGGTGAGTTCACCATCACCGTCGACTGCGATGTGATTCAGGCCGACGGCGGCACCCGTACCGCTTCGATTACCGGCGGCTGCGTGGCGCTGGTCGATGCCATCCGCTACCTGCAGCGTGAGAAGAAACTCAAGAAAGACCCACTCAAGCAATTGGTCAGCTCGGTGTCGGTGGGGCTCTACAAGGGCACGCCGGTGGTCGATCTCGACTACCCGGAAGACAGTCGCGCCGATACGGACATGAACGTGGTGATGACAGAGCAGGGGGGGCTGATCGAGGTGCAGGGCACCGCAGAGGCAGGCGCCTTCTCCCGCGCCGAGCTCAACGCCATGCTCGATCTGGCAGAAGGGTCTGGAGCGAAGCTGTTCGACCATCAACGCCAGGCCCTGGGCTTTCGCCAGTAACGCGACGTCGATCAAGGCGTGCTCATAACGCATGACGCCGGCACTGGGCCGGCGTCATGTGGGGGACGAGCACTTGCAAAAGCACTGGCGACGGGCGTGCAACGGGAAAGAGCGCTTAGACCTCCAGGTCGTACTCGACGATCAGCGGCGCAAACTCCGAGAAGGTCGCGTCGTAATCGATCCAGGCATTCACCACGTGGCGGCGCAGGTTGGGCCCCACCATCTGGTAGTCGACTCGCCAGCCTTCCTGGCGAGTCCGTGGTTGATGCTGGTCAAGCGCTGGCCACCAGGTGTACTCACCGGTGTCGCGATTGATCTCGCGGAAGGTGTCGATGAAGCCGATCGGTCCGAACACCTGATCCATCCAGGCCCGCTCCTCTGGCTTGAAGCCCGGCGTGGTCTGGTTATCGGCCCAGTTGGCCAGATCGATGGTCTTGTGTGCCACGTGCCAGGTGCCGCAGATGATGTACTCGCGGCGCTTACGCGCCATCTTGCCGAGATAATCCTGGTACTGGGTCATGAAGTCCTGCTTGGCGGCCGGGTCGCTGCCGTCCGGCATCAGGAAGCTGGCGATGCTGAAGCGGTCGTAGTCCGCCTGCAGGAAGCGTCCTTCATTGTCGCACTGGGCAAAGCCCAGCCCGTACATGATGGCCTTGGGAATCTTGCGGCAATAAAGCCCCACACCGGAAAAACCCTCTTCCTCGGCGTCGAGGAAATAGCCCTCGTAACCTTCTGGATAAAGAATGCTGTCATCCAGCTCGAAGCTCTTGGCTTTCAGGTTCTGGACGCAGACGACATCGGCATCCTGACCGGCCAGCCAGTCGAGGAAACCTCGCTCGACCGCTTCGCGTATACCGTTGACATTGATGCTGGCGATTTTCATTACGTGGTCCCTTTTCCGTCGCGCGTGTATGATACCCGACGTTTCGACGTTTGGGTAAATGGCCTTGCGGCCAGAGCAGTCAGGAGATTTGAGGATGGCAGCGAGCGGCACGGTAACCATGCAGGACTATCAACGCGAGTTTATCGAATTCGCCATCGATCAGGGAGTGCTCAAGTTCGGCGAATTTACCCTCAAGTCCGGCCGCGTCAGCCCTTACTTCTTCAATGCGGGTCTCTTCAAGAGCGGCTCTGCATTGGCCCGTTTGGGGCGTTTCTACGCTCAGGCGATCGCCGACAGCGGTCTTGACATCGATGTGCTGTTCGGCCCCGCCTATAAGGGTATCCCGCTTGCGGCAAGCACTGCCGTGGCGCTTGCCGATCATCACCAGCGCGATCTGCCGTTTTCCTTCAATCGCAAGGAAGCCAAGGCGCATGGCGAGGGCGGCAATATCGTCGGCGCCCCGCTCGAAGGCCAGGTGCTGATCATCGACGATGTGATCACCGCCGGTACCGCGATCCGTGAGGTGATGACCCTGATAGACGACGCAGGCGCCCAGGCGGCTGGCGTGGTCATCGCATTGGATCGCCAGGAGTGCGGCAGCACGGAGGGCGCTGAACGGCGCAGCGCTATCCAGGAAGTCGAGGCTCGCTATGGCATGCCGGTGGTCAGCATCGTTACCCTGGATCTAGTGCTGGCTTACCTGGAAGAGTACGCCTCTGACGCCATGCAGGGCCATGCCCAGGCCATCCGCGACTATCGCGCTCGCTACGGTGTGAGCACAGGCAATGCCATCTCTGAATGACGCCTTGCCTTCGTTGCACGAGCTGTACATACGATTTGAATAACGGGAATTTGCCATGAAACTGACATCCCTGCTCTTAAGCACCGCTGCACTGCTGACGGCTACCCTGACCTGCCAGGCCGGTAGCCTTGATCTCAACCTGAGCGATGAGGCCGTGCAGTTCGACGCCTCCGGCGAACTCGCCCCGGGTATCGCCGTGGGTGGCGGTATTCTGGACAGCGATGACCGTGGAGACACCACCCAAGGCCATCTTCAGGTACTGGGTGTGGATCGCAATAATCGCTATGACATGGGCGTCGGCGCCCGCTGGACCCAGCTCGACACCGATTTTGGTGATGGTGGCGGCCTGGGTCTTGGGGGCTACGGCTATGTCTATGTGCCGAGCCTGCCTGCCATGTCAGTGGGCGGCTATGCCTTCTACACCCCGGATGTGGTCACTGCCGGCGATCTTGAAGACAGCGCCGAGTATGGCGTCCGCGCACGTTATGCCTTCGCGCCGAATGTCGACGGCTATGTCGGCTATCGCCGCCTGCGCGGCGACTTCGACGGTACCGGTGGTGCCCGCACCCTCGACAGCGGTGCCAATGTCGGTGTTCAGCTGAACTTCTAAAACGGCCCCGAACCGGTTGCGTTGTCGGGCCCCGCTTGGGGCCCGACTGCGTTATGCCCCTTATTCGATCAGGATGTCTGCATGCTTGACGTGGTGCTTTTCGAACCCGAGATCCCGCCCAATACCGGCAACCTGATCCGGCTGTGCGCCAACACCGGCTTCCGGCTGCACCTGATTGAGCCGCTGGGCTTCGTGCTCGACGACAAGCGCCTGCGCCGCGCCGGACTCGACTACCATGAATGGGCGCGCGTCCGTGTGCACGCAAGCTTTGAGGCCTACCTCAAGGCCTGTTGCCCGGCCCGGGTGTTCGCCGTCTCGACCCGCGGACGCACCGGCTATCACGAGCCCGCCTACCGTGAAGGCGACGCCCTGGTGTTCGGCCCCGAGACTCGCGGCCTGCCCCAAGCGCTTATCGACGCCCTGCCTGCCGAGCAGCGTCTGCGCATTCCCATGCTTCCAGAGAGCCGTAGCCTCAACCTGTCCAACGCCGCCGCGGTGCTGGTCTTCGAGGCCTGGCGACAGCTTGATTTTGTTGGGGCCGGCCAACCGGGCGCCGGGCTTCCGGGGGCTGATCAGCCAGACGAAGGCCAGCCCACCGATTCCTCCGCCGCGCCGCGTGCCGATCAGGAGTAAGCCATGTCGATCCAGCAACGCCTCGCCAAATTGAACCCGCGTCAGCAGGAAGCGGTGCGTTTCATCGACGGCCCCTGCCTGGTGCTTGCCGGTGCCGGCTCGGGCAAGACCAGCGTGATCACCTCGAAGATTGCCTATCTGGTCCAGGAATGCGGCATGAGCGCACGCAAGATCGCCGCGGTGACCTTCACCAACAAGGCCGCCCGCGAGATGAAGGAGCGTGTCGGGCAGCTACTCAAGGGCCGCGAGGGTCACGGCCTGACCGTCTCGACCTTCCATACCCTGGGCCTCAATATCATTCGCGGCGAGCTCAAGACGCTCGGCTACAAGCCGGGTTTCTCGCTGTTCGACCCGGAAGACGCCAAGGCGCTGCTGCGCGACCTGATGCAGAAGGACGCCCAGATCGACGCCGACCAGATCAACCGGGTGCAGGGCCAGATCTCGACCTGGAAGAACGACCTGGTGCTGCCGGGGGATGCCCTGTCGCATGCCGCCGATGACGACGAGCAGTTCGCCGCCCGGGTCTACGAGGCCTACAACCGCCACCTCAAGGCCTACAACGCGGTCGATTTCGACGACCTGATCCTGCTGCCGGTGGTGCTCTTGCGCGATGACCCGGAGGTATTGGCGCGCTGGCGGCGCAAGGTTCACTACATGCTGGTCGATGAGTACCAGGACACCAACGTCTCCCAGTACCTGCTGGTCAAGCTCTTGATGGCCGAGCGCGCCACCTTCACCGTGGTCGGCGATGATGATCAGTCGATCTACGCTTGGCGCGGTGCGCGGCCGGAGAACCTGGTGACCTTGGGTGAGGATTTCCCGCGCCTCAACGTCATCAAGCTCGAGCAGAACTACCGCTCCACCGGCACCATCCTGCGCGCCGCCAATACCCTGATCAGTAACAACCCCCACGTCTATGAGAAGGCGCTGTGGTCGGAGCTCGGCCCGGGGGATGCGATTCGGGTGGTGGTCAACCGCCACGAGGAGGCCGAAGCGGACCGGGTGGCCAGCGAGATCCTGACCCGGCGCATCAAGGAGCGTTCCGAGTGGCGCGACTTCGCGGTGCTCTACCGCGGCAACTTCCAGGCGCGCTTGCTGGAGCTCAAGCTGCAGCACTACCAGATTCCCTACAAGCTCTCCGGCGGCACCTCCTTCTTCTCGCGCAACGAGATCAAGGACGCCATGGCTTACCTGCGGCTTTTGATCAATCCGGCCGACGACAACGCCTTCCTGCGTATCGTCAACGTGCCGCGCCGCGAGATCGGCCCCGGCACGCTCGAGAAGCTCGCCAACTATGCCAACGACCAGGCCACCGGGCGCGGCATCTCGCTGTTCGCCGCCTGCCATGACATGGGCCTCGAGCAGGTGCTGCCGGCGCGGGCCGTCGATCGCCTGGGGCGCTTCACCCACTTCATCGACGGGGTGCGCCGGCGCATGGACTCAGGGGACGCCATCGCCGCGATTCGCGAGATGATGCGCGAGATGGATTACGAGGCCTGGTTGCACCAGAACGCCAGTGCACCGACGGTCGCCGAGCGGCGCATGGCCAACGTCTGGACATTGATCGACCAGCTCGAGAAGTCGATGGAGCGCAGCGCCGAGGATAGCGCCACCGAGGACAGCGACAGCCTCGAGACCGAGACCGATGGCGTCGAGGCCGCCATCTCGCGGCTGGTGTTGCGCGATATCCTCGAGCAGCAGGCCGAGGAGGACGACTCCGACCGGGTACAGCTGTTGACCATGCACGCCTCCAAGGGCCTGGAGTTTCCCCACGTCTACCTGATGGGGCTGGAGGAAGACCTGCTGCCCCATCGCAACGCCGTCGAGGCCGGCACCGTCGAAGAGGAGCGCCGGCTTGCCTATGTGGGCATCACCCGCGCGCGGCGAACCCTGACGCTGACGCTGGCTCGCCAGCGTAAGGCCTATGGCGAGCTGCTCGACTGCACACCGAGTCGTTTCCTCGATGAGCTGCCGCCGGATGATCTCGATTGGGAAGGGCGTGCCGATAAGGAAAATCCCGAGAAAAAACAGGCACGAGGCAAGGATGCTATCGCCGGCCTGCGCTCTTTATTGGGCTGAGGGCTCTTTATTGGGCTGAGGGCTCGTTACTAGGCTGAGGGCTTCTTACGGGTTCGTCATGCGTAAAGCGGCAATGCAAAAGGGGCGCCATCGGCGCCCCTTTTGGGTCGTACTAGCTCGTGCGATTTAGAAATGCAGGACTCATCGTCGCACTGCTATCAGATCGGCACTCGTCGTTACTGAACGGTGGCGAGCAGGTGGTCGACGGCCGCTTTGACCTCATCGTCGGATAGCGACGGGTTGCCGCCTTTGGCCGGCATCGCATTGAAGCCGTTGATGGCGTGGTCATAAAGGGTCTCGGTGCCCTTCTCCAGGCGCGCGGCCCAAGCATCGGTATCGCCCTTCTTAGGCGCACCGGCAGCGCCGGTATCATGACAGGCCATGCAGACCTGGCCATAGATGGCCTCACCGTCGATGTCACCACCCGAGGCGGCCTGGTCGCCGCCGCTCGAGGCTGCTACCGCCGCAGTGCCACAGTCGTCGCCCACCATGCATAACTTGCCCACCGGCTCGAGACGCTCGGCGATGGCATCGTGGGTCATATCGTTCTGGGCCGACGCGGCGCTGGTCGCCGCCAGACTCAGGGCGGTCAAGCCACCCAGGATCAGATTGCTGACTTTCACTCTCACCACCTCTTCAAGGTCTCGTCATCGGGACTCTGCTGAACGCCCGCATCGGCGCATGTGGAATTAGTATAACGGTAAGCGATTGAGCGGGAAATGCTACTGATGAGGTAGCTCCATGCCCGAGGCTGGACAGCCGTGCAGTGGGCGGGTAGGATTGTGGCCGCCTGATCGGGCACTGCCGCCATGGCAGTTGCGCGCCTATAGCTCAGCTGGATAGAGTACTGCCCTCCGAAGGCAGGGGTCGAAGGTTCGAATCCTTCTGGGCGCGCCAAGAACATCGAAAAAGGCCTGCGATTGCTCGCAGGCCTTTTTTTGTGCGTGTCATTCAGGTGAGTGTGGGCGCCTCTTTGGCGTCACTGGCCACCCCGCGCGTGAAGACGCAGCTCCTCTATCGTCACCACGTCCAGCGCTGCTAGATGGGTCGATTCGAGAACCACCGGTGGTGCCATGCCGACCGCAAGCGCTTCTTTCCAGCGACCGGCGCACAGGCACCAGCGATCGCCGGGCACAAGCCCCGGGAAGCCGAAGCTGGGGCGAGGCGTCGCCAGGTCATTGCCCCGTGCGCGGCTAAAGGCCAAAAAGTCTTCGGTAACTTCGGCGCAGACAGCGTGTACGCCGATGTCCTCTGGCCCGACTCGACAGAACCCATCACGGTAAAAGCCGGTGGAATTACCGTGGCAGCAGGGGGCCAGGGGCTCGCCCAGCACATTGCGCGGACGCTGAAGGGTGCTTTGCTCGGTCATGGGGTGTCCTCTTTAGCGTGGAGCGTGTTGGCGAAAGACGTTTGCCTGCGACCCTACGGCATTGGGGGCCAAACCGTCATCCTGGCCTTATACCTCCACCCACATTCTCAACAAGTTGGCATAGCTCTTGGAGAGCGTCTTGAAGGCGTCGGTGTTGCCGTTCGCTTCGAAGAGCTGGCGGCGTGTGGTGTCCAGGTCGAATAACACCTCGCGCTGGCCGGGGTTGCGGACCTGACTCTGCGCCCAGCCCACCGCGGCGAGTCGTTCACCGCGGGTCACTTCCTCGACCCGGTGCAGGGTCGAAGACGGGTAGAGCACCAGTGAGCCCGCCGGCAACTTGAAGGTCTGCTCGCCAGCGGTGGACTCGATCAGCAGCTCGCCACCGTCATAAGTGGCGGGGTCACCGAGGAACAAGGTGTAGGAGACATCGGTGCGCAGAGCGCCACCGGGGCTTCCCATCACGGCGTCATCGACATGGTTGCCGTAGGACATGCCAACGTCATAGCGGCTGAACATCAGCGGCTTCATGCGTGCCGGACGGACCGCCATCTGAAACAGGGGGTGGCGATTCAGGGCTTGGGTCAGCTCGTCGCGCAACGCCGAGACCTCTGGGTCCCGCCCATCGGCCTGCTGGTTGTTCTTGACGGTGCGGGCATGCCAGCCTGCCGTTTCGCGCCCGTCCTTGAACGGCACCTTGGCCAGGGTGGTGCGGGCTCGCTCGAGCAGTTCGGGGGGAATGATGTCGGCGATGCAAAGAATCACAGGCGGCTCCTGAGGGTAAGCACGAAGCTTAAATGTTAATCGTTTGTATTTCGATGCGAATCCCGGCATCCTACCAGCAACGGCAGCGCCTTCGCACGCCACTCTGTTCTGAGGGCGGCTGTTACTCTCGGCACAAGACGTCTGCACAAGACGATAGCGCAACAATACGGAGACGAGCATGTCTAGCACGCGTACGAAGATTTGGGTGGGTATCGGAGCCAGTGTCTTTTTGGGCGCCAGCAGCGCCTCCTGGGCCAGCAGTGACGACGAGATGGTGAACGCATCGTCTGCCAGCGGCACCGAGCAGACGGCCAGTGCCGGTGAAGGTGGCGAAGGTCACCACGGCGGCGAGGGTGGCGAAGGTTATCACGGCGGCGAAGGTGGCGAAGGTCATCACGGCGGCGAGGGTGGCGAAGGTCATCACGGCGGCGAGGGTGGTGAAGGTCATCACGGTGGCGAAGGCGGTGAAGGTGGCGGTAACGCAGCCTTTGCGGTCTTTGATTACCTGAGCGCCGATGCTGGCGGAGAAGGCGGAGAAGGCGGAGAAGGCGGAGAAGGTGGTGAAGGTGGTGAAGGCGGCAGCAGCTATTCGTCCACCAACCCCGGCGTTTATGCCACCACTCTGGCTCTGATGGAAGGCCACCTGCGTGTGGCCAGCGAGCTCTATCGCGAGGGTGCCAAGGAAAACGCCGTGGCGCACTTCCATCACCCCGTCGCCGAATACTACACCGGCCTCAAGGCGGGTCTGGACGCTCGCGGTGTCGAGGGCCTCAAGCCGGTTCTTTTGGATGTCGCCAAGAAAGCCGAGCAGGGGGGCGACTGGGCTGACCTAGAAGATGACTATGAAGCAGCCCGTGAAGCGATCCATGCGGCACAGGCAGAGATCGAGCCATCTCTCAAGCAGGACGCCACCTTCCAGAGCCGAGTACTGCTGGCGGTCGCCAATACCGCGCTGGCTGAATACATCGAGTCCATCGATGAGGGGCAGTTCGTCAACGGGCCCGAATATCAGGACGGTCGCGGCTTCATGCAGGTCGGTCGCGATCTGCTTTCTGCCCAGGAAGCGACCCTGAGTGGTGCAGAGGGCCCGGCCTACCAGGACGTCGTCGACGCCTATGACGACATGCTGGTGGCGTGGCCGAGTGCTGCCGTGCCCGACACCCCGGCGGTGAGCGTCGGTGAGCTGTCCAGCGAAGCCTTCGCGCTCGAGGTGCTGCTCAAGGATTACTGATCCGTTGTGGCGGTTGATCTGACACGGCCCGCGATGCCTGGCATCGCGGGCCGTGTCGTGTCTGGTCGGTTCGTGGTTTGGCGCGAGTGCCGCCGACCTCAGTGGCGACGGGCGCTTAGAGTCAGCAGGTCATTGGCAAGATCAGTGGCCAGTTCATGGAGCTCGGTGGCGCTGATGGCTTGCTCGGCATGGGCGCGCAGGCCCATGACCATCGTCTGGTAGCGCCTCGCTAGCCGGGCCGGCTTCTGAGATGGAACACCGCTCTCCATGTCATCGGCCAGTTCGCCGGCATCATGGGCGGCTTCGAAGGCCTTGGTGAATCGCGCTTGCATGCCGTCCAGCAGCGCCTGAGCCTGCCGCGCACTGGCATCATCCGCGCCGAGCTCCAGCAGGGTCTTCACCAGCAGGCAGGCATGGCAGGGGCGCGGTGTATCACGGAGGCCGCCCAGGGCGCGCAGGTAGTCGGTCAGCCCACCCAGCGGTGAGGGGTTGGCGGCCAGCGTGCGTTCGAGCTCGACCAGCCCCTGGTGGCCGTAGCGCGTGAGCACCTCGCCAAACAGCCGTTCCTTGCTGCCGAAACTCGCGTAGATGCTGCCCGGGCGCATGTCGAGCGCGCCTTCAAGGTCCTTGAGCGAGGTGGCGTGGTAGCCCTTGCGCCAGAACAGGGCGAGGGCCTGATCCAGTGATTGCTGGCGGTCGTGGCGAGTCTGGCGTGGCATGTGGCGTCCTGTGGGTCACGGGCGACCGGATGAATCTTGAGTGAACGCTCAAATTTTAGCTTGAGTGATCACTCAAATCTAGTTAGCCTGGGACGCATCAGCAGCGGGAAATATTGCGCCCTTTTTTGAGCGATCACTCAAAAATGTGCCTTCAAAAAAGGTGACGGCGTTCCCCCGCGACTCAAATGATTCATGACCCGAACCGACGAGGTGATTGCATGAGCGCTTATACCCTGCACGACAAGACCACGGCCCCCGCAGAAAGCCAGCCGCTGCTTGAGAATTCCGTCAATGCCTTCGGCATGATCCCCAATCTGCATGCGGTAATGGCCGAGGCACCGGGGCTGCTCGAGGGCTATCAGCAGCTGCACCAGCTGTTCATGGACTCGAGCTTCGATGCCGACGAGCTGACCGTGGTCTGGCAGACCATCAACGTCGAGCACGAGTGCCACTACTGCGTGCCGGCGCATACCGGGATCGCCAAGTCGATGAAGGTCGACGATGCGATCACCGAGGCGCTGCGTAACGAGACGCCGCTGCCCAGCGACAAGCTCGAGGCCCTGCGTACCTTTACCCTGGCCATGGTGCGCGAGCGCGGCAACGTCGATGCCTCCGCGGTCAACGACTTCCTGGCCGCCGGCTATACCCGTCGCCAGGTGCTGGAAGTGGTGCTGGGACTTTCCCAGAAGGTGATGAGCAACTACACCAATCACCTGGCCGAGACCCCCGTCGATGAGCCGTTCAAGGCCTTCGAGTGGCACAAGGTGAGCTGATCGGCGCCTGGGCGAAAACGTAACGCCCAGGCTCCGAGTCAGGAACAAGAAAGGCCCGCTCTAAGGAGCGGGCCTTTTGCATGGGTAGGACTTTATCGGCTGACCTTTCAGCCACGGTGAGCACGCTGGGATGACACGACTCAGGAAGCGTAGGCCCCGGCGGCATAGGTCAGCTCATAGCTGTGGCTGTAGATCTCGAGGATATTGCCGAACGGGTCTTCCATGTAGACCATGCGGAACGGTTTCTCGCCGGGGAAGTACTCGCGCACCGGCATGCGCTGCTTGCCGCCGGCGGCCACGATACGCGCGGCCAGGCCTTCCACGTCCGGATCCTGGACGCAGAAGTGGAAGACGCCGGTCTTCCAGTACTCGAAGTTGTTCTCCGGTGTTTCCTGGCCCTTGAACTCGAACAGCTCGACGCCGACCCGGTCGCCGGTGGACATGTGGGCGATGCGGAACGAACCCCAGCCCGGGCCGAAGACGTCTGTGCACATCACGCCGATGGCGGAGTCGTCCTCGACGATGGTGGTCGGCTTCATGATGACGTACCAGCCGAGGACCTCGGTGTAGAACTTGAGGGCGGCCTCGACGTCGGGTACCGAGATGCCGATGTGGGAAAAGGTGCGGGGATAGACCTGACTCATGGTGGTGTCTCCTGCCGATAGGCGAAGGGAAGTGAACGCCTTGCATGCTAGGCGCCAACGGCCATAATCAGAACCACCATGCCGTTATGATCACGATAAGAGATGCTTATGCTTCAGCCTCAGTGGCTGCGCACCTTCGAGGCGCTGGTGGAGCTTGGCAACTTCACCCGCGCCGCCGAGCGACTGGACCTGACACAGGCCGCGGTCAGCCAGCACATCAAGCACCTGGAAGCCCGGCTCGGGCCGTTGTTACTTCGCCAGCCTCGTGGCCTGGAGTTGACCCCGGCGGGGCATGCCTTGCTCGACTATCAGCGGGAAATGCAAGCCGCCGACCAGCGCCTCAAGCAGCGCCTGGCCGGTGATGATGCTTTCCAGGGCGAGCTATCCCTGATCACCCCGGGCAGCATTGGCCTTGCCATCTACCCCCATCTGCTGGCGCTGCAGCACGAGGCGCCGGGGCTCGCCATTCGGCATCGCTTTGCCCCCACCGCCGAGGTCATCGACGCCGTGCTGGATAATCGCGCGGAACTGGGGCTCGCCACACAGCGCCCTGAGGACCCGCGCCTCACGGTGTCGCTGTTTGCCAAGGAGGCGCTGGAGCTGGTGGTGCCGGCGGGCGTCGAGATCGCAGGCTGGGGTGACTTGGAAAGGCTCGGCTTCATCGACCATCCCGACGGCCATGACATGGCCACCCGCTTGCTGAGCCGGCGCTTTCCCGGCAACCCGGGCGTTGGGCGTCTGCCTCGTCATGGCTTTACCAACCAGATCGGCCTGATCCTCGAGCCGGTGGCTCAGGGGCTCGGCTTCAGCGTGCTGCCGCGGTTCGCCCGGGAGGCCTACCCGCATCCTGAAGCGATCCGGGTCGTCCAGGGCGAGCCGACTGTGGTCGATTCTCTGTGGCTATTACACCGTGCCGAGTGGCCGCTGTCGGCCCGCGCGTCACGCGCCGTCGAGCGGCTCCAGGCTCGATTGGTGGGTGAGCCCTCAGCCTAGGGGCGAGAAGCCGATCCCTTCGACCAGGCCCTCGAGGGCATGACAACCGACCACAGAGTTGCCGTAGCCGTCCAGGCGCGGTGACCACACGCAGATGCTCATGCGACCCGGCAGGATGGCGATGATGCCGCCGCCGACGCCGCTCTTGCCGGGCAGGCCGACCCGCCAGGCGAAGTCGCCGGCGGCATCATAGAGGCCGCAGGTCAGCAGCAGGGCATTGAGCTGGCGCGTCTGGACCGGGCTGGTCACCTGGCTACCGTCCAGCGGGTTGACGCCGCGGTTGGCCAGGAAGGACATGCTGCGAGCAAGCTCTATACAATTCATCGCCGTCGAGCAGCCATGAAAGTAGGTATCGAGCACCGTCTCGACGTCGGCGTGCAGGTTGCCGTAGGCCTGCATCAGGTAGGCCAGCGCCGCATTGCGGGCCTTGTGGTCCATCTCCGAACGGGCCACCCGCTCATCGAAGCCGACATCGTCACTGCCCGACAGCCGCCGCAGATGCTCGCGCAGTGTGTACTGGGTAGACACGATGCGTGAGACTAGCAGGTCTGTCACCAGCAGAGCGCCGGCATTGATGAAAGGGTTGCGTGGAACGCCGTGCTCGACCTCGAGTTGCACCATGGAATTGAAGGCTTGGCCGGAGGGTTCGCGGCCGACCCGCGACCAGATCTCATCCGAGTCCAGGCGCTGCATGGCCAGCACCAGCGAATGCACCTTGGCGATGGACTGGATCGAGAAGCGCGTTTGAGCGTCGCCGGCATACTGCACCCGGCCATCGACATGGCAGACGGCGATACCAAAGCGATCCGGATCGACCTCACCGAGGGCGGGAATATAGTCGGCGACCTTACCCTCGTTGAAAAAGTGGGGGGCATCCTGGCTGAGGCGGTCGAGCAGTGCCTGCAAGGCATCCTGGTCGAGATCGGCGGTCATGGCGGCCTTGGCTCCGTCGGTGGGTGAGGAAGGAAAGCGAGGCAGGGGAGTCTAGCCGATTCGGCGTCGCTTCGATATTGAGTGAGCGTTCAAGGAGGTTTGAAGGCCAGCCAAGGCGTCGTTATACTGCGCGGCTTTCAATCGGCTTGTCGATTCCCGCTGGCCTCTTCAAGGCCACTCCATCCGCTCTCTCGCCAACGTCAGGAGGCTCTGTGATGACCAAGCCCCTCTCGCTTGCGAACGCTCGCCACTGATCCTGGACCTCGTTGTCCCCGACCCTCTTCAGTGATCGCGCCTCTAACGCCCAGTGCGTTGCCATACTCGCTCATCCCGAAGCCATGCCGGCGACTCACCGCTTGCAAGCGGTGACGTAATGACATCCCAATCAAAGGTTCTTCATGACCCAAACCGCTAGTTCCAAGCCATCAGAGACCGACGACAAGATCGGTTCGCGTCTCGGCGATCCGGTGGTGCTCGTCCTGAGCATCGGCTTTATCGTCGCCTTCATTGCCCTGTCGCTGTATGACATCGACATGGTCGCCAACGGCATCAGTGCTGGCTTCGCCTGGACCGCCCACACGCTGGGCTCCTATTTCCAGCTCCTGCTGCTGCTGACCTTCTTCATCGGTATCGGTGTGGCCATGTCGCCGGCCGGTGCCGCCAAGGTGGGTAACCTCAAGACCCCGGAGATCAGCACGTTCAAGTGGCTGTCGATGATCATGTGCACCCTGCTCGCGGGCGGGGGCGTGTTCTTCGCCGCCGGTGAACCGGTCTATCACTTCGTGGTCACGCCGCCGGCCTTCGACACCGAGGCGGGCACCGCCGAGGCGGTTGCCGGCGCCCTGGCACAGTCTTTCATGCACTGGGGCTTTCTGGCCTGGGCGGTGCTCGGCACCCTGACCGCCGTGGTGATGGCGCATGCCCACTACGTGAAGGGCCTGCCGATGCAGCCGCGTACCCTGCTGACCCCGGTGCTCGGCGAGCGCCTGATGAGCGGGCCGCTGGGTGGTCTGGTCGATGCCCTCTGCGTGATCGCGGTGGTTGCCGGCACCGTCGGCCCGATCGGCTTTTTGGCCACTCAAGTCAGCTTCGGTCTGCATGAGCTGTTTGGCATGCCGCAAGGCTACGGCACTCAGCTAGCTGTGCTGGCCGTGCTCGGTGCTATCTACGTTACCTCGGCGATGACCGGTATTCATCGCGGTATTCAGTTGCTCAGTCGCTTCAACGTCTTTCTGGCGCTGGGGATTGCCGCGGTGATCTTCATCTTCGGCCCGACCCTGTTCCTGACCAATGCGTTTACACAGGGCTTTGGTACTTACCTGAGCTCCTTCTTCTCGATGGCCACCATGACCGCCGAGACCGCACCTGACTGGTGGATGAAGTGGTGGACGGTGTTCTTCTTCGCCTGGTTCATCGGCTATGGCCCGCTGATGGCGATCTTCGTCGCGCGTATCTCGCGGGGCCGTAGCATTCGCGAGATGATCCTGGCCGTGGCGGTGATGGCGCCGTTGGCGACCACGGCCTGGTTCACGCTGCTGGGCGGCTCGGGCATCTTCTACCAGCTGACTGGGGTCATCGACCTGACCGAAGCGCTCAACAACTTCCAGTTCGACGTGGCGACCCTGACCGTGGCGCAGGCGCTGCCGGGCGGCACCATGATGGCGCTGGCGATCCTGTTGCTGACCACCATCTTCGTCGCCACCACCGGCGATTCGATGAGCTACGCCATTTCCGTGGTGGGCGCCGGCCATGATGCGCCGAATCCGTTGATCCGTGCCTTCTGGGGCGTTGCCATGGCGATCATGGCGGCGATCCTGCTCTACATGGGCGCCGGCCAGATCAGTGCCCTGCAGCAGTTCATCGTGATCACCGCCATCCCGGTGTCGCTGGTGCTGCTGCCATCGCTGTGGACCGGCCCACGGGCCGCTTACGCGATGGCCCGCGAGCAGGGGCTGATCGATCAGCCGCAGTCGCGCGAGGCCTGATCATCGCGCTCCGTGATGCGTAAACAAGAGCCGGCCCCTCGGGGCCGGCTTTTTTGTGGCCGTCTGGCGATGGAAATCGCTTGTGGCGTTAGCGCCTGGAAGTAAGTAGCAGGGTGACGAGGTGAGGCGATGCCGTGCGTCTTGCTATAGTGGTGTGTCATTGGCCAACGGATGGCGATCATGCCCCTGCTCGAGTTGCTTTCTCCCTTGCCTGCCTGGCTCAACCTTGGCCTGGTCTTGCTTTCGATATTGACCTCGATGATCTCGGCGAGTGCCGGCATCGGCGGTGGCACCCTCCTGATCATTGCCATGGCACAGGTGGTGCCAGCAGCGGCGCTGATTCCGGTTCACGGTATGGTGCAACTGGGCTCCAATGCCGGCCGCGCCAGCCTGACGTGGCGGCATATCGATCGCCGGGTGATCGCCGCCTTTGTCCCTGGGGTGGTACTCGGCGCCTTGCTTGCCGCCTGGCTGCTGGTTCGCCTGCCCTCGGGTGTGCTCGAGCTCACCATCGCCGGCTTCGTGCTGTTTTCCTGCTGGGGGCCGGCGCCTCCGGCCCGCGCGCTGGGGCGCGTTGGCACCATGCTGGCCGGCGCATTGACGACCCTGTTGTCGAGCCTGGTGGGTGCCAGCGGTCCGCTGGTCGGCTCCTTTATCAAGCATTCCCAGTCTGAGCGAATGGCGCGAGTGGCGACCTTCTCCGCCTGCATGACCCTGCAGCATCTCACCAAGGCCTTCGTATTCGGCGTGGCTGGTTTCGTCTTCCACGACTGGTTGGGGCTGATGGTGGCAATGATCGCGGCGGGGCTCGCCGGCACCTGGCTGGGCCTGCGCCTGCTCAAGCGGCTCAGCGATGCGCGCTTCGATGGACTCTTCAAGTGGGTGCTGACCCTGCTGGCGCTGCGCCTGGTCTGGCTCGGCGTCGAGCGGTTGATGAGCTAACGGCAGAGACCCTTCCCCCGGCGCGGGCCCCCTTGGCCTAGGTGTCTCGGGCATAGACACAGCGCCCCGCCACATAGGTCCGCTGCGGCTGGAGCGTGGCGTCGAGCAGGGTCACGTCGGCATCGAAGCCCACCGCCAGGCGGCCCTTATGGGCGTGCAGCCCCAGCACTCTGGCGACGTTGCCCGAGATCACGCCCAGCGCCTCATCCAGCGCCAGCACCTGCTCGTGTACCAAGCGTCGCCAGTCGGCGATCAGGGTGGTGTTGCGCGCCACCCGCATGCCGAGATAGCCGCCTTGGGCGTCGAACTCGGGCAGGCTGCCATTGCAGTCGGAGCTCATCGTGATGCGCTCGACCGGCATGCCGCGGTCAAGCAGCCGCGCCACGGCACCGAAGCCGCTCAGGTCATCCTCGCAAGCGTCGTCGAAGGCGGTCACATCCACACAGGCCTTGAAGCTCAGCGCGTAGTCGGCGGCCTCCTCGAGCAGGGCGCGATGGCGGTTCACATGGGTGGGAATCACCTGCTCGGCGGGAATCTCGGTCTCGGTGAGCAGGCGACGCAGCGGCTCGAGCCCGCGAGCGCCATCGCCGACATGGAAGTGGCAGATGCCGCGCTTGCCGGCCAGCATGGCGCCGACTCGAACCTCGCTGACCAGCCGCTCGAGCTCGTCTTGCCGGGGCTGACTCGAGCGGTGATCCGAGATGGCGATTTCACCCAGGCCGATGATCTCAGGTATCCAGGCCAGGTCGCGCTGCAGGTCGCCGGTGAGGGTCGGTGGCGGCACGCGGTAGGACCCGGTGTACATGTAGGCGGCGATGCCGTCGGCGCGCAGCCCGCGCACCTTGGCCAAAAGGTCCGCCGGCGAACGGCTGATGCCGTCGGTGCCCAGCACGCCGACCACGGTGCCGATGCCCATGGCCGCGATCTCCCGGGCGTTGATCTCCGGGCAGCGGGAACCGCAGCCACCTTCACCGCCGCCACCGGTCACGTGCACGTGCTGGTCGATGAAGGCGGGTACGGCGATCAGGTTCGGCGCCTCGACGACCCGCACCGGCCAGCCCGCAGGCACCTCCAGGCCGCGCCCGAGCGCCGCGATGCGGCCATCGGCGATCAGGATGTCGGTGGCCTCGAGCAGTTCGGGGGCCTGAATGCTGCCTACGCGCAACAGGGTCAGCAGCGATGCCTCTGGAGGAAGGCCGGTCAGCATGGGCGGTCACCTCGCGGCGTGTGAATATTGGCAGCGTGTTGTTCGACCGAAGGCGCATCGCCTGAGGTGTTCGTCTTACTCCGGCGCTCCTTGAGGCGCTCGACGGTGCCCTCGACATCATCGATCAGCAGTACCAGCAGGTCGCCATCGCCGGCCTCATCGAAGGCCCGGTCGATGGCTTGCCGCTCATCCATGACGACTTCGACGTGACAGGCCTCCGGTATCGAGGCCGCGCCATCGCGCAGCAGCCCGGCGACGTCGCCCGGGTGTCGGCCACGAGGGTCGGTCTCACAGAGGATGGCCACGTCGAGCATCCCGGCCAGCCGTGCGCCCAGTTCGAAGAGATCTTCATCGCGGCGATTGCCCGGGGCGCTGGCCACGCCGATGCGCCGCCCGGCCGGAAGCGCACGGACAAGCTCGGTCAGGGCATCCAGGGCCGGCACGTTGTGGCCGTAGTCGATCAGCACCTTCAGGCCATCGGCCTCGATCAGGTTGGTGCGGCCGGGGTTCTGTCCGGGTGTGGGGTGGAAGGTGCTCAGGCCCAGGCGGATGTCTGATAGCGACAGCCCCAGGGCATAGGCCGCGGCGCTGGCTGCCAGGGCGTTGGCGACGTTGAAGCGGGCATGGCCTTCGAAGGTGATCGGCACCTCGGTAACGGGAATAAGCTTGGCCTCGACGCGTCCCTGACGCATCACCAGGTCGTCTTGGTAGACGGTGAAGGCCACGCCCTGATCGTGAACATGCTGACGGATGGCCCGTGAGTCGGGGTTCAGGGTGAAGAGGATAATGTCGCCTCGCGACCATTCCTGGGCGGCCAGCGCCCGCGGGTCATCGGCGTTGAGTACGGCGGTGCCCTCAGGGCGCACGGCATCGATCACCACCGTCTTGCAGCGTGCCAGTTCATCGAGGGTGTGAAGGTCATGCTCGCCCAGGTGATCGCTTGCGATGTTGAGCAGTACACCGACATCGCAAGCATCGAAGCCTAGCCCGCGTCGCATGATGCCGCCTCGTGCCACCTCGAGTACGGCACACTCGACCGTCGGTTCGCGCAGCACAATGGCTGCCGCCTGGGGGCCACTGTAGTCGCCACGCATGATGACGTGGCTGTCGACCTCGATGGCCCCGGTGCAGGCCATGCCCACCTTGCGCCCCGCCTGGCGAAGAAGATGCGAGAGCAGGCGCACCGTGGTCGTCTTGCCGTTGGTGCCGGTGACCGCGACGATGGGGATGCGCGCATCGCTGTCGCTTTCCGGAAACAGCATATCGATGACCGGCTGACCGACATCGCGGCCCTGGCCGTGGGTGGGGGAGAGGTGCATGCGAAAGCCGGGCCCGGCGTTGACCTCGACCACGGCCGCGGATTGCTCATCGAGGGGGCGGCTCAGGGTCTCGGCGAGCAGGTCGATGCCGATGATGTCGAGACCGATCAGGCGCGCGATGCGCTCCGCCGAATAGCGCACCTCCGGGTGGACATCGTCGGTCACATCGGTGGCCGTGCCCCCGGTGCTCAGGTTCGCCGTGGGTTTCAGGTAGACGATCTCGCCTGCGGCAATCACGCTCTCGAGCCGCAGCTGCTGCTGGTCGAGCAGCCGTCGCGACTGCTCGTTGATGTCGATCTGGGTGAGCAGGTTTTCATGGCCGACGCCGCGGCGTGGGTCGGCGTTTTCCCGTTCGATCAGCATCTGCAGGGTGGCGCTGCCATCGCCGATCACATGCGCCGGCTGGCGCCGGGCGGCCGCCACCAGCTGGCCGTTGATGACCAGCAGACGATGATCCATGCCCTTGATGCATTGCTCGACGATCACCGAGGAGTGGTGACGCGCGGCGATCTCGAAGGCGTCCCGCAGGGCCTGATCACCCTCGACCTCGGTGCTCACGCCGCGGCCATGGTTGCCGACCAGCGGCTTCACCGCCAGCGGATAGCCGAGGTGATGCGCTACCTCGAGGGCCTCATCGACGGTGTAGCAGACCTCGCCCTTGGGCACCGGGATGCCGGCATCGCCGAGCAACTGCTTGGTCCACTGCTTGTCATCGGCAATGCTGTAACCGATCAGGTCGGTGTGACAGGTCACGGTGGCCTGAATGCGCTGCTGGCGGTGGCCATGGCCCAACTGCAGATAGCTGCTGTCGTCGCTGAGGCGCAGGTAGGGAATGCCCCGATGCGCGGCGGCCGCGATAATCGAAGCGGTGGACGGGCCCAGCATGTGCGCATCGCGTACCACCTTGAGCCGGGCGATGATCGCCTGAATATCGATCTCGAGGCCATGAAACAGCCGGCTCACCAGCTCGACGGCTTCGACGCCTGCTGCCAGGCCGCTGGCCTCGTCCCGGTAGCGATAGACGACGTTGTAGATCCCGGTCTCGTAGCTGTCGATGGTCTTGCCATAGCCCACCGAGAAACCGATCAGGTTCTGCAGCTCAAGTGCCACATGCTCGACCACATGGCCGGCCCAGGTGCCACGTGCCAGCCGCTCCAGAAAGCCGCCGGGGCGCCCGATTGAGCAGCGATGCTCCTGCAGGGTCGGCAGTAGCTCGGTGAGTCGCTCGACGATACCGGGCACGGTGTCGCTGGGGCGCTGCTCCAGCTCGCCGATGTCCAGGCGCATGAAGATGCTCAGGTAGCGGCTGTAGTAGTTGGGGCCGCGCAGGGCCCGATGCTCGAGAATCTTCATTGGGCGTTGGCCAGTGCGGCACGCAGCTCATCTGTGACCAGGTAGCGCCGTGCCTTGAGATCGAAACCGTGGCCACTGACCAGGGCATGCAGGATCATGTGCTCGACGGCCACTGGCTCACCCATCGACAGTTCGGCGATGTTGGAGCTGGCCAGCTCGTGGCTGTCGATGAGGATGACGTGCCCCGAGCCGATGGCCTCGAGAATGCCGTGAGGATGGATGATCACGCCGGCATCCTCGCCGATGCCCACGCCCAGGTGTTCGGGGTTGCTCGCGCCGACCTCCATCAGGCGCGTGAAGCGGCCGCGCTCCAAGAAATGGCTGTCGATGATCAGCCCCTCGACGAGCCCCAGCCCGAAGGTCATGTTGACCGCGCCCTTGCGCAGAGCATCCGCGGCGGCGCCGTTGTAGATCATGGTGCCGGGCATGGCCGCGGCACCGGCACTGGTGCCTGCCACCACGGCCCCGGCCGCCAATCGCTCGCGGACGGCCTGCAGGATGGGCGTGCCGCCAAACACGTTGGTCAAGCGTAGCTGGTCGCCGCCGGTGAAGAAGATCACACCACTCTGCTCGATCCGTTGCACCGTGTCGGCGTGAGCGGCTTGCTGGCGATCCTGGATGTCCAGCGAATGGACGCGGCTTGCGCCCAGGCGTGTGAAGGCCGCCTCGTAATCAGGAAGGATCTGCTTGGGGATGCCGCTCGCCGTGGCGATGACCGCGACCTCCTGGTTATCCGTGGGCGCCAGGGCGAACACCCGCTTGAGGATGTCGAGTTCCGAGGTTCTGTCTTCGGCCCCCCCGATGGCCACCAAGTGGCCGGATGCCGAGCCGAGAGAAACGGTCATGATCCTTTCGCCGCCCAGCGACGCTTTTGAGAGAGCCCTGAAGCAGGGAAGCTACCCAAGGCAATGCCTCAGAGGCCGACCTGTCTCACTCAGCATAGTCGTCATGAGGCGTCACACCCCCTCAATCGCTTGCCCCGCTGGGGATCGCCCGCCATCATGTTGGGCCCCGGTCCGCCCATCCCTTCACCGGCCCAGCCCTTGATCGCCATGCGCCCCGATTCCTCACGCCTTGTTTCACCGAGCTCCGGCCCCGAGCGCCTCGGTTTCCTGCTGTTGCCGCGCTTTTCGATGATGGCCTTCTTCTCGGCGGTGGAGCCGCTGCGCATCGCCAACCGCATCAGCGGCCGGCCGCTCTACGACTGGACGCTGGTAAGCGAGGACGGCGGCCCGGTGACCGCCTCCAACGGCATGACGCTGCTCGCCGACGAGGCCATCGATGCCGTCCATCATCTCCCGGCGCTGGCGGTCTGCAGCGGCTTCGACCCCGAGGCACACCAGAGCCGCGCCATCACGCGCTGGCTCAATCGTCTGGCTCAGGCTGGATGTGTACTCGGGGGGCTGGATACCGGCTGTTTCGTATTGGCCACGGCCGGCTTGCTGAACGGTGAGCGAGTGACCCTGCACTGGGAGAGCCTGCCGGCCTTTCGCGAGCGCTTTCCCTCGATCGCCACCAGCGACGAGCTGTTCGAACTCGGCCCGCGGCGTTTCTCCTGTGCCGGAGGCGCCGCGGCCATGGACATGGCGCTGGAGGTGATTGCCCGGCGTCACGGCCAGGCACTGGCCATCGACGTCTCCGAGCAGCTGATTCACGAGCGCATGCGCACCCGCCGCGACCAGCAGCGCATGACCCTGGCGCGGCGACTGGGCACCCACCGTCGGCACTTGGTCGATGCCGTGGCGATGATGGAGCGCCACCTGGAGACCCCGCTGACGCTCGCGGCAGTGGCCGAGCGCAGCGGCATTTCCTCGCGTCAGCTGCAGCGTCTTTTCGAGCAGGAGCTGGGCGCCACGCCGCGCCAGTGGTACCTGCAGCTGCGCCTTGAGCGTGCCCGCCAGCTACTGGCCGAGACCGACCTGGATGTCCTGTCCGTGGGGCTCGCCTGCGGCTTCACCAGCGCCTCGAGCTTCTCGCGGGCCTTTCGGGACCACTTCGCCAAGACCCCGCGCCAGGTGCGCGGGGGCTGAGTGGGCTGACTCCTTTCAACCTCACTACCATCGGCGTGGACGAGGCGGTCTTTCGAGCGGGCTGCACCGATCTCTAGCTTACTTTGAACTGTGAGCCGGGAAAGGTGCCGGTGCCTCTCCTGTTTTATCGTATGGTCCAACGTGTTGCGGTTATTCTAGGAATCTGAGTCAAATGTTTTTAACGCCACGATAACCGGCGCGTAGTTGATTGCCTTGTTATATATTCGCATGCCGATCAATTGCCTCTTTGCACAGCTTGTCAACATGGGCGATGGCAATAAGCGTCGTCCCAATAATGAGCCTAAATTCATTCTTCATGAGTTCGGCCATAAATTCGTTAGCCATCCAAGACTTGTAGCGGTTTCTTTTATCTCGATGATTAGCATGGCTAAGGTCGCCAAAGATGAATACTTCCATTAGCTGCCGCCTACTGATCATTCCTTGTACGTTGAAGCTCGAGTCACCGTCTAGGAACTGGTTGAGTGCTGTTCTTACCCCTTCAAACTTTTTATAAAGCTCTTGATCATTAATCCCTTCATGGAAATTTTTTCCCATATTTTTAAAGGAAATGCTTTCGTTTCCCAGGATGAAAAACCTAAAGGTTAAAAGATATGCGTCGATAGACTCCTGACCTGGACCTCGATGACCAGCAATTTGGCCCTCATCAGTCCAACTAATATCTACTCCTGTAGGCTTTGCCATCTCTTTTGCAAACGAACTGTCTAAAAGCTTTTCAGCTTTTTCTCGGAACAGTATGAACGGCTCCAGTTTTTCGCTCATACAAACCTCACTTACAAAGAACAGACATTAGATTTCACGCTAAGTTAGTCACTTGAACGCGCCTGCGTGTTCAGGGATGTTATCTAGCACATCCGGAGTTTTTCTAATCGATTGATATAAATTAGATATTTTTCTAGCGCTGCAAGCTGTGCAGAGTTCGCGTGCTTGCGCATGTTGCTGGATCATCCTGCTTATATCGCCCCAGGACTGTGGCGGAAAAACGTGGCAGGCACTCAGCGCCGTCGTCTGGTCTATCGGTACGTGCTTGATTAACTGATAAGAAGATACTGGCGAATTCCCAGACGCAACACAACCTCGCCGGCTAACGGTAGTATTGCCTTACGAGGAAGTGGTGTGCTGAACCCGCTATAAGGCTAGTGCGGCGGGGGCAGGGAGTAACGCCTGGTGCTGGCTGGTTTCAGGCGTTGTCGGCGGCGACCTGGCCGATCACCGCTTCGGGATAGGGGCCCCTCGCCGCCCGGCGCTGTGCCGGGCGGTGGAGTAGCTGGCGATTACCGGTGATGCGGTGTATCCGGCACCTTGGGGGTGCGCGCTTGGCCGCGAATCGGCAGCCAGCGGTGGCGCGTCGGCTGCGTGCCGGGGAAGTGGCGCTCTACCTGGCGCAGCACGACGGTCAGCACCATCGTCATCGCGAGGTAGATACCGGCGATCAGCATCAGCGGCTCGTACACCAGGAAGGTCTCGTCGCGAATGATATTGGCGGCCTGCAGCAGGTCCATCAGCGCGATGGTCGAGACCAGCGGCACGGATTTAAGCAGCAGGATCATCTCGCCGGTCAGTGTCGGCAGGCATAGCTGGATGGCGCGGGGCAGCCAAAGCCGGAAGAAGACCTGGAAGGGCGACATGCCGAAGGCTCGGCCGGCCTCGCGCTCGCCGGGCGGCACGCTGAGCAGGGCGCCGCGCAGCACTTCGCCGGAGTAGGCGCCAACGCTCAGGATGAAGGTCAGGGCGCCGTAGAAGAAGGGATCACGCAGGATCGGCCAGATGAGGCTGTCCTGCACCCCGGGGATGCCTTCCAGCAGGCGGCCGACGCCGTAGTAGAAGAAGAACAGCTGCACCAGCAGCGGCGTGCCGCGTATCACGGTCGTAAAGCCATGGGCCAGCCAGGCCAGCGGACGCGGCCCCTTGAGCCGTGCCAGGGCGACGGCCACGGCCAGGATCAGGCCGCCCACCGCCGAGACCGCGACCAGCCACAGGGTGTTGACGAAGCCTTCGAGCAGGTACGCCTGATAGAAGGGATCGGCGAGCCAGGAAAAGTCCATCTCAGGCCTCCTCGGATATGGGCTGGCCACGGCGTACGTAGCGCTCCAGGCGCGCGAAGAGCGCGGTGGAGGTCAGGGTCATCAGCAGGTAGATGACGCCGGCGGCGGCGTAGAACAGGAAATGGGCGCGGGTGCTGGCGGCGGCCTGCTGAATGGTGAAGAACAGCTCACTGAAGCCGATGACGCTGATCAGGGCGGTGTCCTTGATCAGGATCAGCCACAGGTTGGACATGCCGGGCAGGGCGTTGGGCAGCATGGCGGGAATCACGATGCGGTGAAAGCGCGCCCAGGTGGAGAAGCCGAAGGCGTCGGCGGCCTCGAGCTGGCCCTTGGGGATGGCCAGGATGGCGCCGCGCAGCACCTCGGTCATGTAGGCGCCCTGGACGAAGGCCAGCACGCCCACGGCGGTGACGAAGCCGTTTATGGCGATCTGGCCGGGTAGTCCCATGGCGTTGGTCAGGGCGGTGAGCGCCTGGGAGCCGGCGTAGTAGAGCAGGATGATCAGCAGCAGCTCAGGGACGGCGCGCACCGCCGTCGAGTAGGCGGTGGCCAGGCCTCGCAGTGGGGCCCAGGGACTCAAGCGCGCGCTGGCGCCAACCAGCCCCAGCATCAAGCCGATGGCATAGGCCAGTACGGCGATCTCGAGGGTCGTCAGGGCACCCTGGAGAATGGGGCCGGCCCAGTCGAGCAGCCCCTCTTGGGAAACCGTGTTCATGGTGTATCGCGTCCTTGATGAGACAGGGCGAGGCCGGCAGGCGGCAATGGCCACCTGCCGGGCGAACGTCGTCGAGGACCGGGATCAGGTGCAGATGTCGGTGCCGAAGTATTCCTCGGACAGAGTGCTGCAGGTGCCGTCTTCACGGACCTGGCCGATGGCCGCATCGATCTTCGTCTTCAGGGCGTCGTCGCCCTTGCGGATGCCGATGCCCACGCCTTCGCCGTAGGCCTCGTGGCGCGGGGCGGTGGCCTTGATCGCGTAGCCTTCGGCCTCGTCGCGCTCCAGGAACTCGGTCATGGCGATCTCGTCGGCCAGGATCACGTCCAGGCGGCCGGCCAGCAGGTCACGGTTGACCTGTTCGGCCTGATCGTAGAGGCGAATGTCGCCCACGCTGTCGCGCAGGGCACGACGGGCATAGGTGGCGTTGGTGGTGGCGGACTGCACGCCCAGCACCAGGCCGTTCAGGCCCTGCGGTACCTCGAGAGCGAGATCGTCAGCGGCCACGAAAGCGCCCGGGGTGAAGTAGTAGGGCGCGCTGAAGTCGATGACTCGCTGGCGAGCCTCGGTGATCGACATCGAGTTCATGATCATGTCGATGCGACCGGCCTTCAGCGACGGAATGATGCCGCTCCAGCCGGTGGGGGTGACCTCACATGTGACGTCCATGGCCTCACAGATGGCCATGCCCAGCTCGACCTCGAAGCCGGTCCACTCGCCCTCGGAGGAGGTATAGGTGAAGGGCGGGTAGGGCTCGGCAGAAATGCCGATCTTTAGCGGCTCCGCGGCCTGGGTCGTCAGGCTCAGGCCCATCGTCAGGGCGGCGGCGGTCATCATCAGGGGGTATTTCATCGTGCTCTCCTTGGCTGTTATCTAGCTCTTGTGTTGTCACGCTTGGGTCGTGCTTAGGGGGCCGGCGTCATCAGACGGCCGGTGCCACGAAGTGACGGCAACGTTCGTGGTCACTGTCCTCGAAGACGTCGTGTGGGGTGCCGGCCACGCCGACGACGCCGCGATCGAGGAAGATCACCTGGTCGGAGACATCGCGGGCGAAGGCCATCTCATGCGTCACCAGCACCATGGTGCGTCCTTCGTCGGCCAGGCCGCGGATGACGCTGAGGACCTCGCTGACCCGTTCCGGGTCCAGCGCCGAGGTCGGCTCATCGAACAGCAGAAGCCGGGGCTCCATGGCCAGCGCGCGGGCGATCGCCACCCGCTGCTGCTGGCCGCCGGAAAGATAGGCCGGATAGCTGTCGCGCTTGTCGGCCATGCCGACCCGCTCCAGGTAGTGTTCGGCGAGGGCGTTGGCGCGGCGCCGGGAAAGGCCCTTCACCCGCATCGGGGCCTCGGTGACGTTGCCAAGCACCGTGAAGTGGGGCCAGAGATTGAACTGCTGGAAGACCATGCTGACCTTGGCGCGCAGGCGCTGCAGCTGGCGCCTGTCGAGGCCGACGACGTCGCCCTGGGGGTTGCGGTCGAAGCGAATGGCTTCATCGGCAATCGCCAGTTCGCCGAGGTTAGGGCGCTCCAGCAGGTTGAGGCAGCGCAGCAGGGTGCTCTTGCCCGAGCCGCTGGCGCCAATGATCGAGGTGACGCTGCCCTCGGGGACCTCGAGGGAGACGTCGCGCAGCACCTCGAGATCGCCATAGCGCTTGACGAGGTGGCGGGCCTCTACGGCGAGGGTGTCAGAGGCTGACGGAGTGACGTGTAGCGATGATGTCATAGGCGATTCACTCTGCAGGGGAAAGGGCAGCAGCATCTTCGTGTGCCGCTTCGGCGCAGCGCGCCAGCCGCTTGCTGGCCATGCGCAGACGATCTTCGTCCACAGTCAGGCTCAGGCGCACGAAGCCGGCAGCGGAGGGGCCGAAGGCCTCCCCGGACAGCACCGACACGCCCTGCTCATCAAGCAGGCGGTCGGCGAAGGCCTGGGAAGAAAGCCCGGTGGCGCGCACGTCGATCATCAGGAACATGCCCGCGGCCGGTTTGATGACCTTGATGGCCGCGCAGGCGGCGAGTGCGGTACAGACGGCGTCGCGGCGCGCCCGGTAGGTCTCGTGCATCACCGCGCGCTCGGGCAGGTCCTGACTGAGGGCATCGCGAGCGGCGTCCTGGATGAACTCCGGGCAGCCATAGAGCATGCAAAGCGCCAGGTTGGCCATATGCTCGATCAGCGCCTGCGGGCCGAGCACCCAGCCCAGCCGCCAGCCGGTCATGGCATGGGACTTGGAAAGGCTGTCGATGACCACGGTGCGGTCGGCCATGACGGGCAGGCTCGCGGCGCAGATGTGCTCGCCTTCGAAGACCAGCTCGGCGTAGACCTCATCGGAGATCAGCCACAGATCATGGCGGTGGCACAGCGCGGCAATGGCGGCCCAGGATTTGGCGTCGATCAGCTGACCGGTGGGGTTGTGGGGGCTGTTGAGCATGATCGCCCGGGTGCGCGGGGTGATCGCGGCCTCGATGTCGGCGACGCCCAGGCGAAAGTCGTCGTCGCCGTGCAGCGGGATGCGCACCATGCGAGCGCCGGTGGAGCGCAGCACGGCTTCATAGGTGACGTAGCTTGGCTCGGGGACGATCACCTCGTCGTCGGGATCGAGCAGGCACTGGGCGGCGGCGTAGAGGCCGCACTGGGCGCCCGCCATGACGATCAGCTGGTCCGGTGTGGCATTCACCCCGTGGGCGCGATACCGCGCGGCGATGGCCTCGCGCAGGCCCTGCTTGCCCTGAACGTCGGGATAATGCGTGGCGCCACCGCGCAGGCTAGCCACCGCGCTCTCGACGATCGGTGCCGGGGTGGCGAAGTCCGGGTCGCCCACCGACAGCACCGTGATGTCTTCGCCGGCGGCCTTGCGCGCCAGGGCCCGGTTGTGGATATCCCAGGCGGCGGCGCCCTCGCCGGCGATACGCTCGGTCAGGCGGGAGAAGCGCATGGTCGTCATAGACTGGCCTCCACCGCCGTCAGGGCATCGTTGCCGTCACGGGTCTCGACGCCCTCGAGGAAGGCGGCCACGCGCTCGGGATGAGTGGACAGCCAGTCATGGGCCACGGCGTCGAGCTCGCGTTCCTGCAGACTGAAGGCGCTGATGAACTCGCTTTGCTCATCGGCCGAGAACACGAACTGGTCGAGTAGCTGGGTGAGGTTGGGGTTGGCCTCGGCATAGGCCTTGGCGACGATGGTCTTGACGTCGCTGCGGCCGTTGTCGGGGCCGAAGACGCTTTGCGGATCGTCGAGGATGCGGGTGTCGTATTCCGGCACCATCCAGTGTGGCGTCCAGCCGTAGTACAGCACCCATTTCTCTTCTGCCACGGCGCCTTTGACCATGGACAGCATGCCCGGCGTCGAGGAAGCGGCGATATCCCAGTCGCCAAGACCGTAGGTATTGGCGCTGATGGCGCCATCGAGCATATCGGTGATCGTGGAGCCACTCTCGATGCTGAAGATGCGGTTGCCGAAGCGCTCTGCCACCTCGGGGTCGGCCAGTTGCTTGGCGCTGGTGATGCCCGCCTCGTAGACATAGCCCGGCACGGCGAAGCCCATGCGGGCACCGTTGACGTTATTGCCAAGATCGAGGATGGCGCCGGCCTGCATGGCGACATCGTAGCTTTCCTGCTGGGCGGGCAGCCAGCCTGCTAGGAAGGCATCGCTGTCGCCGGTCTGCAGGGTGTTGTAGCCCACGGTCGAGCTGAGTTCCTGGGCGTCGGTGGTATATCCCAGCGGCTCGATGAGCTGCGCGAGAATCTCGCTTTTGACGGTCACGCCCGGCCAGGGCGGCACCACGAGGCGGAGGGTGTCGTCCTGATCAGTCTCAGCCGCCAGCAGCGGGCTTGCCAGGGCCAGACCGGTCAACAGGGTCAGGGTCTTGTACAGCGTCTTCATTCGCAGATGTCTCCTTGTCACGGGGGCTAGTCAGCGGGACCAGCCAAAAAAGTGGTGATGTCATGGCGTCTTCGTTCAGGCCGTGCCATTGATATCGTTGAGCAAAGGCTATGGCGTCGGCCAGCAAGCGGTTGCTTGTCTGCGGTCGCCAGTTACAGCCGTTTCTTCATGGCGCTTTATCTATGCCTTCTCCAGGATCGGCGGCAGGCCACCGAAGGGGGGCCGTCCCAGCACGCGCTCCACCATCGGCACGAAGTGTGCGAGCGGCAGGGTGTCGTAGTCCGGGTCGAAGCTGGCCTGGTCCCACTCATCGCAGAAGCGCACCGTACGCGCGTAGGCCGGATGGTCCGCGAACCGCTCCCGGGCGTGGGGATCAAGGCCGAAGTAATGGCGGTAGTGATAGCCCTGGAAGAGCTCGTGGTGGCGGATCATCCAGGCGTTGAGCGGATCGATGAAGGGCTCGAGGATACCCGCGGCAATTTCTGCATGGTGGGCCGGGGCCAGGTCGTCACCGATGTCGTGAAGCAGGGCACAGACCACCATCTCCTCGTCGGCGCCGTCGCGCAGGGCGCGGGTGGCGGTCTGCAGGCAGTGTTCGAAGCGATCCACTGGATAGCCGTGGGTGTCGCCGGCCAGGCGATCCAGATGCTCGAGCACCCGACGCGGGGCATCGGCGACGTAATCGCGGAAGCGCGCGTCGATCAGCGCCCAGTCGTCGCGGCTTGCCTCGCCGAAATGACGGAAGTTGGCCTTTATCATGCGATTTCCTCGTTGGTGGTGTCCGCCAGTTGTTGGCGAAGCACCAGGCGGCGGCTGGCGGTGCTGTCCCGGTCCACGTAGCCCTGACGTAGATGGCGTACGCCGCCGGCCAGCGCAAAGGCGCAGCGGCCATGCAGTAGGCGGTAGTTGTCCATGATCAGCATCTGGCCCGGGTCGAGTTTGAGGTGCAGTGTCAGCTCGTCAGAGGTGATCAACTCGAAGAAGGCGCGGCGGGCGGCGTAGTAGCGGGCCAGTTGCGCGGCGGGCAGGGCTCTGACGCGCTCGGTGCGGTTGCTGTAGCGCACGCGGAAGATGCGTCCCTGACTATCGAGCTCGATCAGCGGCCCCTCGCTTTCCAGCCAGGTGGTCTCGTCGCGGTAGCGAAAGCCCGGGTAGACCTGGGTCAGGCAGTCGAAGGCGGTCGGGTCGCGTTCGCGAAGCAGTTGAGCCGCCCGGTAGCCGTCGGCCAGGGTGCTGTCACCGCCATCGGCGGCATTGGTCAGGCAATGCAGCCAGATATAGCCAGGAATGGGGTCGCGATAGGGGTTGTCGGTATGTGGCTCCAGGCCGCGTTGGGTCATGGTCAGGTCATAGGCATTGGCCACCGATTTGACGTCGGCGATGCCGCCCCAATTGGTGCGGCGTAAAGGCCCGACACGGGCCATCAGCGCCTGCATGCCATCCTCCTCGGTGGGCACGCCGTCGACCAGCACGAAGCCGTAGCGGTGTAACTGCTCAAGCATCTCGAGCAGGGCAGCATCGTCCTCGATGGCCGCGGTGCAGTCGGCGCGGGGTGGCTCGGACAGGCTGGCATCCCACAACTGGCGGCCCGGGGCCACCCGGTTGCTGTCGGTGGCGTCGGCGCGCAGGGCGTCCAGCGGAAAGTGGGCGCGATGGCCATCGCTGAAGCGCAGCGCCAGGGCGTCATCGACGAGCTCGACCTGTTCCAGGGTCAGGTCGAGAGGCAGCTCGGCGGCCTCGATCAGGCGCTGACCGGTGAGCGGGTCCAGCGTCTCGGCGTCGGGGGCCCGCTCCCTCAGCCACAGGGCCGCGAACTCGCGGGACTGGGTATCGATGTCGAGGAGCAGGCGCTGGCCGTCGGGGGACAGCCTTGCCTTGGCGCTTGTGGTCATGGCGATGAATCTCCGGATGAAGCAGAGAGCCTGTGTCCGACAGGCTCCAGGGGCGTTGTCCTTGGGTGGCGTTCGGTCAGGGTCAGCGGCGCCGATGACCATGACTCGCTTTACCCTACTGGCAGCTTGGCACTAAGATTTGAATAAATTCGCCATAAAGTTGATCTTTTAAGCCACCATGCAGGATTCACACGAGGTTTGGCCTTATCCGCGCCCGGATTCGCCCCCGCTGCTGTCGCCCGACCAGGCCGAGCACACCCTGGACGTCTGGCTGGTCCCCAAGTTCTCGATGCTGACCCTGTTCTGCATGCTGGAGCCGTTGCGGGTCGCCAATCGGTTCGGTCGCGACCTCTTTGCGTGGCGGTTGCGCTCGGCGGATGGCGAAGGCGTGGTGGCCAGTAATGGCGTCTGCATCGAGGTCGACGGCGAGCTGGCGGCGGTACCCGACGCTGCCCACCTGATGGTGGTGTCGTCCTACGAGGCGGAGGCGGAAGTGACGGCGCGGGACCGCGCTGTGTTGCGTCGAGTGGCCGCCCATGGCGGCTGGCTGGGGGGACTGGATACGGCCCCCTTCATCCTGGCGCGGGCCGGGGTGCTGGAAGGGTATCGGGTGGCACTGCACTGGGAGAGCGTGCCGGCCTTTCGCCGCGAGTTCCCCCAGCTGCGAGTCAGCGGTGAGCGCTACGAGTCGGATGGCTTGCGCCAGACTGGGGCCGGCGGCACCACCGGCATCGACATGATGCTGGATCGCATCGCCCGCGACTACGGCCCGGCGCTGGCCGATGCCGTGGGTCGCCAGTTGGTACACCATCGTCATGAGGCCTCGGACGAGGATGAGCGCCAGGTGCGCTATGCGGGGTTGCCGCGTAGCGTGGTCCGGAGCTTGGCGACGATGGAGGCCAACCTTGCCCAGGCGCTGCCGATTCCCGAGATCTGCAGGATGGCGGGCCAGTCCCAGCGTCAGCTCACCCGGTTGTTCCTGGCCCACTTTGGCGAGACACCTAAGGGGTGCTACCTGGGCATGCGCCTGGATCGGGCTCAGCGCCTGCTTGCCGGTAGTCATTGCCGGGTCACCGAGGCGGCGATGGCCTCCGGTTTTCAGCACCTGGCGCACTTTTCCCGCGCCTATCGCGCGCGTTTTAGCGAGACGCCGAGAGACACGGCGGCTCGGGGGCCGGGCTGAGCCGCCTCAGGTCTCCGCGGTGATCTGGCGGCGCCGACGGGCGCGCTGGATCATGCGGTAGCGGGAGCGGATCTCGTCGCGCTCCATGTAGCAGCCCTGCAGCCAGCGATGGCCGCTCTGGCCCTCGAAGGCGTCCCGGGCGTGCAGCAGGCGACGGTTGTCGAAGATCACCAGGTCGCCGGGACGATAGGTGAAGCGGATCGCGAAGGCCGGGTCGCGCAGCAGCTGCTGCAGGGTCATCAGCGCTTCATAGGCCGGCTCGATGTCCTCGAAGGGGGCATCCAGCGGGCCGCGGAGGAAGTCGGCGATGCGCACCTCCAAAAGCTCGCCTCGGGCGTCGAGGCGGATCATCGGTTCGTGCCAGACATAGTCGGTGATCTTGGCGGTGTTGGCGTAGCGCCAGCGCACGCGGATCAGCGTCGCGAAGGCCTGTGGATAGTGGTCGCGCAGCGCCTCGGCGATGGCGAATCCGTCAAGCATCACCGCCTGGCCGCCTGCCACGCTGTTTTCCAGGCAGTGCAGCATCTGCAGGCCGGGGTGGTACTCGCGGGTCGGCAAGTCGACGTGGGGCGGCAGTGCGATCGACGTATAGGCGTTGGAGTCCGGGTCCGGCTTGGCCTTGACGTCGAACAGCTCACCGAAGTTGGTGGGCCTCACCGGACCTATGCGCCGGGCGATGGCCGCGAGCGAGCCAGGCGCGATGGGCAGGCCGCGCAGCCGCACCAGGCCCTTGCCGAGCACGCTCTTGAGTGCCGGGGCGAGGATCGCCTCTTCCGCCTCGCCGTCGGGCGCGGTGTCGAGTAGGCCCGTGGCATCGAGGGTGTCGGGGCCTGAGTCCGGGCCGCCCTGCCAGGTCGTCACCGGCACCAGCGGCGCCTCGGGGTCGCTGGCGTTGTCATTGTGGTTGTCATAGTCGTTGGCGCGCAGCCAGCCGGGATGGAAGCGCAGGCGACGGTCCTCCGGGGCGAAGGTCACGCAGAGCGCGCCGGCGGCGTCGATCTCGGCGGCCGCGATCTCCGGCCAGGCCGGCAGGCTGGAAAGGTCCAGGATGCGCTCGCGGGTCGCCGGGTTGATGGTGGTGTCGTCGGCGGCGTTCTCGCGCAGCCAGATGCTGTGATAGCGGCTGACGCGGCCGTCCTGCCAGTGCACGGTCAAGAGGCGCGGCGAGAAAGATACGGCGTCGAGGGCGACGTCGATGGGCCAGGCGTCGTAATCGGGGGTGATCGGCAGGTCTGTCATGGGGCTTCCTCGGCAGCGAGTGGATGGTCGCTAGGATGCCAAGGCAGGCGGCAGAGGGAGCGTCTGGATTCGACGCCGACTATGCACGATTCGACGGTTCGCGACTCGACAGTTCGTGGCTCGACAGTTCGTGATTCGAGAACGGACCAGTAGCAGCAGCCGATGGCCGCCTGCGCAGCTCGCTGGGCGTCAGGCCGTGATGGCGGCGAAAGGCGCGGGTGAAGCTCGAGGCCGAGCCGAAGCCGCAGGCCAGCGCGACCTCCATGACGCTGTGGCGGGTTTCTCGCAGCAGCCGGTGGGCATGATCCAGACGGCGCGCCATATAGGTACGCTGTGGCGAGGTGCCTAGCTGGCGCACGAAGAGCCGTTCCAGCCGCCGCCACGAGAGGTCAAGCGCCTCGGCGAGATCCCCGATGCCGAGCGGCGTCTCGAGGTTGGCCTCCATCAGGGCGATGGCGCGGGTCAGCAGCGGGTCTTCGGGCATGAGCGGTTCGCGCTGGCGGCTGGCCGGCCGGCGTCCTTGATCGTGGAGCAGCTGGTGGCGGACTCGCTCGGCGAGGTCGTCGCCGTGGCGGCGGCGGATCAGGTCGAGGCTCATGTCGATGGCCGAGCTGCCGCCGGCACAGGAGAAGCCCTCGGGCGTCACCTCGTAGAGGGATTCCACGGCATCGACTCGCGGGAAGCGGGCCTGAAACTCGGACAGCGACTCCCAGTGCAGGGTCACGGTCTGCTCATCGAGCAGGCCGGCGGCAGCCAGCACCACGCAGCCGGTATCCATGCCGCCGAGCACGCAGCCCGCGGTGGCGCGCTCGCGCAGCCAGGCGAGCAGGGCGTCATCGATGGCATCATCGGGGGCGAAGCTTGAGCAGACCGCCAGGCTCGGCGTCAGCGGGGCATCCTCGATGCCATGATCGGCGTCGAGCGCCATGGCGTTGGAGGCCGTCACCGGACCGCCGTTGCGGCTGATGACGTCCCACTCGAAGAGCGTACGGCCGCTGATGCGGTTGGCGATACGCAGCGGTTCGATGGCCGAGAAGAAGGCCACCATGGCGAAGCGCGGCAACAGCAGGAAGCCGATACGCTCGGGGCTGGGCACGTTGGGGGTCAGTCGCATGGAGGAGGAGTTCGCCTGGGCGCTCGAAGTGCCGACGAGTGTACCGCAATGGGGAGGCGACGCCACAGAGGGGAGGAAAGGCCGAGGCGACGACATCCGCGTCGCCGCCTCGGCCGGGGCGACTAAGGCGTCAGGACGCCTCGACCGCCTGTCGACGTTTACGGGATTCCCGGAACAACGAGACCAGCACGCCGGCGGTCATCACCAGGATCACCACGCTCAGCGGCAGGGCCGCGGCGATCAGCGCGGTCTGCAGCGCCTTGAGGCCCCCGGCCACCAGCAAGACGGCGGCCACCAGGCCGATCGCCGTGCCCCAGAAGATCCGGAAGCGCTTCGGCGGTTCCTCGTTGCCCAGCGACAGGATGGTGGTCAGCACCAGGGTGCCGGAATCCGAGGAGGTCACGAACCAGCTCATCAGCAGGAAGACCATCAGCGCCGATAGCGTCCAGCCGAAGGTACCGGTGCCGGCAATGCCGTCGGCGGTGGCGAACAGCGCGGCCGGCAGGTTCCAGGCATTGACCAGCTCGGTGATGCCGGCACTGCCCGGCCCGCCCGCAGCGGTCAGTTCCTGATGGAGGGCGTTGCCGCCGAAGATGATCAGCCAGACGAAGATGATCATCGTCGGCACCAGCAGCACGCCGAGCACGAACTCGCGCAGGGTGCGGCCGCGGGAGATGCGGGCGATGAAGATGCCGACGAACGGCGCCCAGGCCAGCCACCAGCCCCAGTAGAAAATGGTCCAGCCCTGCTGCCACTGCGCCGTGCCTTCATCTTCCGCGAACCACAGGCCCATGGGGATGAAGTTGAGGGCATAGTCCACCACGGTCTCGCCGAAGGCGCCCACCAGCCACAGGGTCGGGCCACCGATCAGGAAGGTGCCGACCACGGCCACCGAGATCCAGATGTTCATCTCCGAGATGATCTTGATGCCCCGCTGGACACCGGAGACTGCCGAGAGGACCGACACCAGCGAGATCATGGCGATCAGCACCAGCTGGGTATTGAGCCCCGGGTCGGTGCCGACCAGGCGCTCCAGGCCCACGGCCATCTGGCTGACGCCGAGCCCCAGCGAGGTGGCGACGCCGAACACGCAGCCGAGCACGCCGAGGATATCCACGGTATGGCCGATGGGGCCGAAGATGCGTTCGCCGATGAAGGGATAGAGCGCCGAGCGCAGCGCCAGTGGCAGGCCCTTGCGGTAGGCGAAGTAGGCCAGCGACATGCCGACGATCACGTAGATCGCCCAGCCGTGCAGGCCCCAGTGGAAGACCGATACCCGCAGGGCGTCGATGGCCCGCTCATGGTTCATGGCGGTGGCGCCGGCCATGTCGGCGTGGGGGTTGTTCGGGTAGCCGAAGGCGCCGGTATTGTCGAAGTAGAAGACCGGCTCGGCGACGCCGAAGAACAGGATGCCGATGCCGATGCCGGCCGAGAACAGCATCGAGAACCAGGCGAAGTTGCTGAAGTCGGGGCGGCTGTCGTCGGGGCCCAGGCGCACGCTGCCATGGCGGCTGATGACGACATAGCCGCAGACCGCCAGCAGTATCACCACGGTGATCAGGTAGTAGCGGCTGAAGGTGGTCTCGATCCAGGTGCGGGTGGTACCGAACAGGCCGCTGGCGAAATCGGGCATCACGGCGGTGAACAGGACGAAGGCCAGCACCATCAGCGAGGCGGTGATGGTCATGCCCTTGTGCATGCCGCGGAAGAAGCCGCCCTGGGACAGCTCGGTGACCATATAGTCGGTCGAGGTCTCGACCTCATGGCTGTCCCGGCGCGAGGGTGAGGGGGGAGTCGAAGTAGCGATAGCGTAATCCTCTTGAGCCGGTCGTCGGGCCGGTGATCCCGAAACCGCCCGACGAGAGCCGGGCGGCATGTTGACGTTTGGGTTCCTCTGCAGGCAGCGTCAGCGCTTGGCCGGCGGCAGGCCAATGCGGCGGCCGGCGGCCTTGGGCCATTCCTCTGCACTGGTCGGCTGCGGCAGCGCCGCGATGCGCTCGGCGACCGCGTCCGGGCAGGGGGTCGGGCGACCGCCACTGATGCTCATCGCCATCAGCATCTGCTCACTGGTGGCGATGGTGTTGCCCTCGGCGTCGGTCAGCGTGAACAGCACATGCTGGCGCTTGGCGTCATGATCCAGCAGCAGCACCTCGACACTGAGCGTCTGGCCTTCGTGCGCCTCGGCCCGATAGCAGAGGTGGGTCTCCAGGGTGTAGACGGTCAGGTCGTGGGCCTGGCGACCCGCGGCATCCAGCCCGATGTGGGCCATCAGCGCCTCGACGCCCAGCGAGAAGGCGCGCGCGTACTCGGCGTCGTTCATGTGGCCGTTGTAGTCAACCCATTCGTGGGGCACCGTGAGCTTGAGCAGCCGCATCAGATGCGCCCCTCGAGGCCTTCGGCCTCCGGCCAGTACTTGCGGGTCAGGGCCAGCAGCTCGACCAGGAAGTCGTCGCGACGACGGTCCAGCTCGGCGACCGGGCGACCGGCGGCCTGGAACTCGCAGCCTTCCACGACCTTGTCGATCAGCTCATCGGTGAGCTCCGGGGCCTCGAGCTTGGTCCAGGGCAGCTTCAGCGCCGGGCCGAACTGCTCGAGCATGTGGCGCATGCCCGGCTCGCCTCCGGCCAGGTGGAAGGTCAGGAAGGTGCCCATCAGCGACCAGCGCAGGCCACAGCCGTAGACCACGGCGGCGTCGATCTCCTCGGTGGTGGCGACGCCATCGTTGACCAGGTGCAGGGCCTCGCGCCATAGCGCCTCCATCAGGCGGTCGGCGATGTGCCCCTCGATCTCGCGACGCACGATCAGCGGGCGCATGGCCAGGCGCTGATAGTCCTCGCGGGCCCCTTCCAGCAGCGCCTCGGTGGTGTGCTCGCCACCGACCAGCTCGACCAGCGGTAACAGATAGACGGGGTTGAAGGGGTGGGCGACGATCACGCGGCCGGGCGCCTTCTGGCAGTCCTTCTGCAGATCGGTCGGTTTGAAGCCGGAGGTAGAAGAGCCAATCACCACCTGCGCATCGGCGGCAGCGTCGATGGCGGCCAGGATCTCCTGCTTGAGCGGCAGACGCTCGGGCACGTTCTCCTGGATCAGGTCGGCGCCGACGACGGCCTCCTCGAGGCTCGGCGCGAAGCGCAGGCGCTCCGGTGAGGCGCCGTCGGCCAGGCCGTCCTTTTCAAGTGAGGCCCAGGCATTGGCGACGAAGGCGCGGGTGCGGGTCTCGGCGTCCGGGGCCGGGTCGAAGGCGACCACGTCCCAGCCGTTGGCGAGTGCCCGGGCGATCCAGCCGTTGCCGATCACGCCGGTGCCGATGACGGCTAGTTTCTTCGTGGAAGGTTGCTGGCTCATGCCTCACCTCCCACGATCTGACCGGTCTTGGGGTCGCGCAGCTTGAGGTGGGCGCGAGTCTCGGCCGGGGTCATGACGCGCCCACCGAGGTTGTCGACGATGCCGGCAGCCTTCTCGACCAGGCTTGCATTGGTGGCCGGCACGCCCTTGCTGAGATAGAGGTTGTCTTCCAGGCCGACGCGGACGTGGCCGCCGAGCAGCATCGCTTGGGCGACCATCGGCATCTGGTGACGGCCGATGCCGAAGGCCGCCCAGTTGGCGGTATCCGGCAGCTTGTTGCGCATGGCCAGCATGGTTTCGGTATCTGCCTCGGCGCCCCAGGGAATGCCCAGGCACAGCTGGAACAGCGGGTCGCCGTCGAGCAGGCCTTCCTGCTGCAGCTGGCGGGCGAACCAGACGTGGCCCAGGTCGAAGCACTCGAGCTCCGGCTTGACGCCGGCGGCCTGCACCAGGCGCGCATGCTCGCGCAGCCAGTCGGCGGTGTTGACGTAGACCATGTCGCCGAAGTTGAGGCTGCCGCAGTCCAGGGTGCACAGTTCCGGCAGCAGCTCGCCAACCGGCGCGTGACGCTCGGCCGGGGTCTGGATGTCGGTGCCCGGGCCGCCGCGGGTCGGATCGGTGGCGTCGGGAATCCAGTCGCCGCCGCCGCCGGCGGTGATGTTCATGACGATGTCGGTATCCGCCTCGCGGACGCGCTCCATCACCTCACGGAAGTGCTCGGTGGAGTGGCTGATGCCGCCGGTTTCGGGATCGCGGACGTGAATATGGGCGACGCTGGCGCCGGCCTTGGCGGCGGCGATGCAGTCGTCGGCGATCTGCTTGGGGGTGACCGGGACATTGGGGTTCTTGTTGGCGGTGTCGCCGGCGCCAGTGATGGCGCAGGTCATGATGACATTACGGTTCATGCTCATCGGCTCCGTTGTGGAATATGGCCTTAGTCTCGGTGATGTTTGATAGATAAAGTGCGCATAAGCCGTCATTTAATTGACATAAGACGACAGCCTTTGGGTCGCCCATGCCAAGTGCGAGCGGCCAGGCACGATCAACTAGACTGAGGTGAAGCGAATTGAGTCGAGAGGAGGGCGCGATGGGTATGACGTTTGCGCGGTGGCAAGGGCGCGCAGTACCCGCGCTTGTGGGGCTGATGCTCATGGGCGTGCTCGCGGGCTGCGCCACGCCTGTCTCGCGCGAAGCTCGGGCCATCGAACTGGTGCCCGGTGAGCCGAAGGACGGCTGGTTGGGGCCGGGCGTCGATGTCTATGCGTTCAGCCTTGCGGTGCCGGCGCGGGTGAGGCTCGAGAGCGAGACGCCGGCCAGCGGCTTCACGCTAGACCCCAACGCCACGCTCTATAATGCCGACGGACAAGTGGTGGCGCGGGACTGGCGCAGCGGTGAAGGCGAGAACTTCCGCCTGGTCCGCGTGCTGGCAGTGGGGCGCTGGTACCTGAAGGTCAGTGACGGCGGCGGCTGCACGATCATGACGGATTGCGAGGCTCATCGACGCTATACGACTCACCTCGAGATGGAGCCGCTGATACCCTTGCAGGGCACTCACTAAGGGCCTCGACTTCTCGCGCCGGCCGCCACCGTGTACCGTGAGAGCAGACATCGGCCAACCAGACGGGGAAGCGTACCAATCATGCAAGCCACACTCGGGGTGACCCCCTACCGCATCGCCTGGCGTGCGGCCTTCTTGTTGCTCGTGGCCATGCTGCTATCGGGCTGCGGCGTGAATAACCTGCCGACCTATGACGAGCAGGTGAAGTCAGCCTGGTCGCAGGTGGAAAACCAGTATCAGCGGCGAGCCGACTTGATCCCCAATCTGGTAGAGACCGTCAAGGGATACGCCCGCCAAGAGCAGGAGACGCTGACTGCGGTGATCGAAGCCCGCTCCAAGGCGACCTCCATCCAGGTCGACGAGAGCATCCTCAACAACCCCGAGAAGCTGCAGCAGTTCCAGCAGGCACAGGGTGAGCTCTCCAGTGCACTTAGCCGGCTGATGGCGGTCTCGGAGCGCTACCCGGATCTCAAGTCCAACCAGAACTTCCTGGCGCTGCAGTCCCAGCTTGAAGGCACCGAGAATCGTATCGCGGTCGCACGTCGCGACTTCATCGCCGCGGTCGAGCGCTACAACACCGAGATTCGCACCTTCCCGGGGCGCCTCTGGCACAGCGTTCTGTACAGCGAGATGGAAATCCGCGAGACCTTCGAGGCCACGGCGACCGACGCCGATCAGGCGCCTGAGGTGTCCTTCTGATGCGACTCTTCCGGCAACTGCCCGTCGTCCTGCTGCTGCTCGTGGCGCTGGGCGTCCAGGCACAGCAGCCTGAATTCCCGGAGCTCAGTGGTCGTGTCGTCGATCAGGCCGAGATGCTTGATAGCGCTGATGAAACGAACCTCGCCGAGATGCTGGCGGCGCACGAGCAGGACACCACCGAGCAGGTGGTAGTGGTCACGCTGCCCAACCTGCAGGGGCGCACCATCGAGGAGTACGGCTATCAGCTGGGGCGTCACTGGGGCATCGGCCAGGAGGGCGAGGACAATGGCGCGCTGCTGATCGTGGCCCGAGAGGAGCGCAAGGTGCGCATCGAGGTCGGCTATGGGCTCGAAGGGCGCCTGACCGATGCGCAGTCTTCAGTGATCATCACCCAGGTGATCACGCCGGCCTTCCGGGAAGGAGAGTTCGCCCGCGGTATCCGCGAAGGCACCCAGGCGATGATCCAGGTCCTGGGGGGTGACCCGCTCGCCACCGCTGATACCGCCTCGGCAGAGGGCAGGCAGGCGCCGGACGGGCCGAAGTCAGTGCTGTTCTTCATCCTGCTGCTGGTCATGACCGGCTTCCTGCGTGGCGGTCGCGGCGGTCGTGGACTGCTGGGCGGTCTGCTGCTTGGTGCCGCGCTCGGAGGCCGGGGCGGCCAGGGTGGCGGCGGAGGTCTCGGCGGTGGCGGAGGCTTCGGCGGCGGTGGTGGTGGTTTCGGGGGCGGTGGTGCCTCCGGTGACTGGTAAATCCTTTCAAGCGAGTACAGATACCCCATGGCGTTACTGAGCGACAGCGAACAGCTTGAGGTGGCCGAGACGATCCAGCGTATCGAGCGCGAGACCGATGCTGAACTGGTCACCGTGCTGGCCGCCCGGGCCGATGATTACGCCTATATCCCGCTGCTGTGGGCCGGCATCCTGGCCCTGGTAGTCCCCGGTGCAATCAACTATTTTCCGGGCTGGTGGGACGCCACCAGCCTGCTGCTCATTCAGTGGGCCACCTTCGTGGTGGCGGCGCTGGTGTGCCGGCACCCTGCCATTACCACCCGGCTCATTCCCCGCGCGGTTCGCCACTGGCGCGCCTCGAACCTGGCCCGCCGCCAGTTTCTGGAGCAGAACCTGCACCACACCGAAGCAGGCACCGGGGTGCTGATCTTCGTTTCGGAGGCCGAGCGCTACGTGGAAATCCTGGTCGACCGAGGCATCTCCGAGCGGCTCGGCGATGACACTTGGCAGGGCATCGTCGCCGACTTCACCCGTCGCGTGCGCCAGGGTGAGACGGGACGCGGCTTCGTGGAATGCATCGAGTCATGCGGAGAGCACCTCAAACGCGAGGTACCCGCTACCCATACGCGCGACGAGCTGCCCAATCGTCTGGTCGTCCTCGACTAGGCGCCGCTCGCGTCACCCACCTCATCACCCACCTCATCACGCCTCTCGCCCCTCCGCTTGACGCTCAGAAGTAGTCGGCGGTGGGGCGGTCTTCATCGACCGGGGCGGTACTCGCCTCATGGCATAGTCGCGCTGCCCGGTCGAGCGCAATGGCGGCCCCCGGCAGCTGGAAACTCAGGTACCAGGGCTCGATGCCGTCATCGATCTCAAGGCGCAGGGTGTCGCCGACATTCAGCTCGTGCAGCAGCCGATACGGGGCGGCGATGGTAAGGCTCACATAGGCGCCGCTGTCGCCGCGCTCCTTGGCAAGCGTTGCTGGCCCGCCATGAGGCGTTTCTCGATCAATGCGCAAGGTAGCCTCGGCGCTCGCGGTCTCGTCGCGGCTCGCGATTTCGCCCATGTCGACCCTGAGCTCCAGGCGCGGCTGGCATTCGGGCGGGGCGAAGTCCACGGAAAAGGCGGTGCCGGGCATATCGTAGCGGTTGCTGGCGCGGTAGATGCGCTCTTCGCCCAGCGAAAGCATCATCGACTGCCAGTGACCGGCTGGCTCAACATCTTTCTGGTTGTACATCAGCGCCATCGCTGGCCGGGTCGTCAGCACCACGGCGATCGACGCTGCCGTGACCAGCGTCAGGGGCATCAGTGCCTGCCTGGCAAGCCTCCTTCCTGTCATTCCTGTCTCCCTTCATCTTATCCACGCGCGATCGTGCGGCTAAGCATACGGCATCGTCCTGCGTCGCGGCAGTCCGTAGGGTGGGAGGGAGCCTCTTGCTCTGGAAGTCCCTGGAAAAGTTTTTGAAAACATCGCTTTAACAGTCATGTAAAAACAGTCATATAAAAAATATCGCCTGGCGAATAAAGGCGGCCTGATGGTTAACGCTCAATCTCATTATGCCGACATCTCGTTGATAGTTGTGCGCGATTGACGCGCGAATCATGTTATTGGCGATCGGTATTAGTTGTACAAATACTATACTTTGATTAGAGTTTGTACATGATGGTCGTGCGATGGGGCAGAGTGTGTCCTCAGTGCATGCGCCTTATCCGATTTGCCTGACAGGAACAGCGCTTTGAACACTATTTTTTCGTGGCTCCGAGGAACGACCATTCGTGCTCGCATGATCGCCGGCTTTGCAAGCGTTCTATTGTTGATCATCATTCTGACCGCAGAGGGAGTGCGTGAGGTCAGCCTGATTGAAGACAGCATGAGCGTGATCAACGACGTGAACAGCGTTAAACAGCAGTATGCGATCGATTATCGGGGTAGCGTTCACGACCGTGCCATTGCCGTACGCGATGCGGTACTGATCAATGACGATGCCAAGCTGGCTCCGGTGCTTGAAGATATTGCGCGGTTAGAGGGCAACTATCACGAGGCGTCGGCCGAGATGAAGGCCATGTTCGCCTCGCGCGATGACATCACCGCCGAGGAACGCACAGGCCTGGCTGATATCCAGCGTGTCGAGGCCACCGCCATACCGCTGATCGACGAGGTCCTCGAGCAACGTCAGGCCGGTGATTTCGCCGCTGCCGAGCGCCTCCTGCTCGATGAAGCGGCCCCGGCGTTTACTGCCTGGCTCGGCACCATCAATGCGTTCATCACCCTGCAGGAACAGCTCAATGAGAGTGAAACCAGTGTTGCACGTGGCATAGCTGACAGTTTCCAGATCACCATGATTGCCCTGTGCCTGGGGGCCCTGGTGATCGGTAGCCTGGTGGCCACGCTGCTGACCAGCCTGTTGCTTCGTGAATTCGGCGCCGAGCCCTACCAGGTCAGGGCCTTTGCCCAGGCAGTGGGACGTGGCGACCTGACCCAGAACGTTACCCTCAAGCCCAAGCACCAGAACAGCATCATGGCCGCTCAGGTGGCGATGGCAGAGCAGTTGAAGAAAACGGTACTGGACGTTCGCCATTCCGCCGAGTCGGTGGCCACTAACAGCGAGCAGATCGCCGAAGGCAACAACGAGCTGTCGGCACGTACCGAGCAGCAGGCGAGCTCCCTTGCCGAGACCGCCTCGGCGATGGAAGAACTGGGCAGCACCGTCAAGCAGAACGCCGATAACGCTCAGGAGGCGCGCAAGCAGGCCGCCAACGCCTCAAAAACCGCCGAGGATGGCGGCGAGGTGGTGTCGAAAGTGGTGCAGACTATGCGCGATATCGACGGTAGCTCCAACCAAGTGGCCGAGATCATTTCCATGATCGACGGTATCGCCTTCCAGACGAATATTCTGGCGCTCAATGCCTCTGTCGAGGCGGCGCGTGCCGGCGAGCATGGCCGAGGCTTTGCCGTGGTCGCTCAGGAAGTCCGCGAGCTGGCCAGTCGCTCTGCGGCGGCGGCCAAGGAAATCAATACCTTGATTTCTGCCAATCGTGAACGCGTGGAGCAAGGCACGGTGCTGGCGACGCAGGCCGGCAAGACCACCGAGGAAATCGTGGCGTCGGTGAAGCGGGTTACCGGTCTGATGGAAGAAATCAGCAGTGCCACCGCCGAGCAGAGCGAAGGCGTGCAGCAAGCCGGTGAAGCGGTCACGCAGATGGACCAGGTCACCCAGCAGAATGCGACACTTGTTCAAGAGAGTGCATCGGCATCCGACAACCTCAAGCAGCGTGCGCATAAGTTGATGGAACTGATGTCGGCCTTTCAACTAGGAGAGGCCGCCCATCAGAGCACTCGCGAGCGAGGCGACCGGGCCCTGCCGGCGTCATCCAGCCTGGCGGGCCGGCAGCGTGAGCTGAGTGCTTCGCATCGTTTGCCGAGTGCCAACACCCGGCGTCAGAAAACGCCAGAGACCGAGTGGGAAGCCTTCTAACACCCGGTCACGTTTGAACCGAGATGATGAAACGGCCGCCTTGGGGTGGCCGTTTTTTGATGCGTGCCATATTCAAGACTGATTGGGCCGGTACGCCTTGAGCCGCACTTGGCTTAGGACTTGGGCAGGTGCCATGTTGAAACGTGACGTATCGCACCGCTCGAATGCTCAATGCGTGAAAGCCGTTACCGGCATCTGGTATGCGCGATGTCATGTCATCGAGCCTTCGGCAGGGTGTCGTGTCGCATGCTCTCGCCGACGATTGACCCATTCCCAGGCCTTCTCGTGAAAGAAATAGGCGACGGTGTTCACGGCGGGCTCCGTGAGGGCAATGACGCCGCCCAGTACCCAGCTGCCGGTGAGCAGGTAGGTCACCGTGAAAGCAACGGAAAAGTGAACAACGGCGAAGGTGGCGGTCTTGATCATTACGAGGACTCCGATAAGAGCGCCGGATGGCGATACCGTTATATTAAGAGAATGATTCTCATTAATAAAAGGGTTTCGGATTATCCTCTCCATAGGCTGTTGCTATAAAAAGCGTCGATCAGGGGCGCGCAACAGTAGACAGACAGGCAATGATCGGCATACTGAAGGTCATAACAAAGCGTTTGTTACAACAGGGAACTTCAGGGGATAACGACGATGCGGGATATAACAACAATGCTGCCCTCTACCCGGTCGCGGTCGGAACGCTCAGCAGTGTCTTACACCTTTGGCATCATGATGGGCATGTTGCTCATGCTTATGGGTGGCGTGGCTCAGGCCGATAACCCCCGCTATGCGGGGCTGGTCGCTGACGCCGCGACCGGCGAAGTGGTTTATGCCGAAAATGTTGAGTCGCGTCGTTACCCGGCTTCGCTGACCAAGATGATGACGCTCTACCTGCTGTTTGAAGCGATCGAACAGGGGCGCCTGGATCTGGACGATTCCCTGCCCGTATCCACGCATGCGGCCTCAATGCCGGCATCGAAGCTTTGGCTGCGTGCCGGTGACACCATTCAGGTGAGCGATGTCATTCCTTCGCTGGTGGTGCGCTCGGCCAACGATGTGGCCGTGGTGGTAGCGGAAGCGCTTGGTGGCAGTGAGGCCGTCTTTGCCCAGCTGATGACGGCAAAGGCGCGGGAAATGGGCATGCGCTCGACGTACTTCCGCAATGCGTCCGGGCTTCCCGATGACTCCCAGGTTACTACCGCCCGTGACATGGGAACCCTGGCCGTTGCGCTGATGCGCGATTTCCCGGAGTACTACAGCGAATTCTCGCGCACCGAGTTCGTCTTTCGCGGCAAGCGCCATCGCGGCCACAACCGGTTGTTGAGCAGCTATCCTGGAGCGGATGGTCTCAAGACTGGCTTTATCCGCGCCTCTGGTTTCAACGTGGCCACTTCCGCCGTACGCGACGGGCAGCGCCTGATTGCTGTGGTGATGGGAGGATTCACCTCCCGGTCGCGTGATGCCCACATGGCCGATCTGCTGGATCGTGGCTTTGCCCGCATTGGCCTGCAGGAACGTACTGATTGGCTGGCGGATACTGACATTTCAGGCGCCATCGCCTCGCTGCCACCGCTTGACGTTGATCCGCTCCGTGCCGATTCGCCGGGCGTCGACACGCCGGCGCTGATGGCCTCGGTGGATGCCGAGCCGAACCTTCGCCTGGCCTCCAATACGATGGACCCGATTCGCGCCATCATGGAGCGTAACGCTCAGGGTGATGGTGGCACCTGGTCGTTGAGAGTCTCCGATCGGTAACGGATGCTGAGTGTATTTATGTCGAGTGTATTTATGTCGAGTGTATTCAGCGCCTGATTGTTTTAAGGGCATCATCTAAAAAACCCCGCCGTGTGCAAACACGGCGGGGTTTTTGGTTGCCTGCTGGTTGGGCCCTGGCAGGTCGTCTGGTCGATGGTGGGAGAGGTCAAGGGGTTAGGCCAGCAGGGATAGCACCACCAGGGTGCCAAGGCTTGCGAGCGTCAGCTGAAGTAGCTCTTCGGCAAAGATTGGGCAAAAGGGGCAAAGAGGGCCTCTGTGGCGGACCTCACGACAGATCATTGCGGTGCCGACTCCCAGCAGGGCGATCAGCGAGGGGTCGAAGGCGACCACGCCTTGATAGGGCACGGCGATCAACAAGACCAGGCAAGCCAGTCCCAGGCCGATGGGGGTGGGCAAGGAGAGATCGAGTTGGTGTGCGAGTGGCCAGCGATGGTTGTTGGAGATGGCATGCGTGGACATAAGGCACCCTTACGGTGGTGGTGATCGATGAAAAGGTCTAAATCCCTGACAGGGTCTCAGACTAAAGCGACGATCTTAAGACAACCTTATGTTAACGAAGCGCCTTACGTTGCTAGGTTCGTTGTTAGGTACGTTGCGAGATACGTTGTTAGCTACATAGCTACATAGCTAGATCGCCTGCTGTGCCAGGGTAATCCTCACTCTCAGCCCGCCACCTGGCGCATCTTCCAGGGTCATCTCACCGCCGTGGCGTTGTACCAGACGATCGACGATGGAAAGCCCCAATCCCGCTCCTGCGCTGGGACCGGCACGGTGGAAGCGTTCGATCACTCGACGACGTTCGCCAGCCGGAACGCCGGGTCCCTGGTCGTCGACAAGCAGAGTGAAAGACGACGATGCAGTGGTGATGCCTGTGCCATAACCTGAGGGCGGGGCTTTCTGCCTATCGTCACATAGCGTCACCCGAACGCAGGTGCCTGCCGGGGCATGATGCAGGGCATTGCCGACCAGGTTCTGGACCAGGGTGTCGACGCAGCCTGGCTCGGTCACGAGCTGCCAGTCGAGCGTTTCATCGGCATCTAATTGAAGCTCGATGGCCGCTTCACCGGCCAGCGGCGATAACTTGGCCAGCGCCTCGCGAGTCTCGCTGAGCAGGTCGACTTGCTGGCGCGGATGATCGGCATCCTGGTCCGGGTCGATACGCGCTAGCATCAAGAGTTGCGAGACCAGCCGGGTCGCCCGTTCGACCCCAGCCTGCAGCCGATCCAGTGACTCCCGGCGGTCGTCGGGCTGCGTGCTGTCGCGGGCGTTCTGGGCATGCAGGTCGAGGACCGCCAGGGGGGTGCGTAGCTCATGAGCGGCATCGGCGATAAAGCGCTTCTCGCGGGTACGCAGGCTGCGAATCTGTTCTAGCAGTCGGTTCAGCGCACCGACGATGGTGTCCAGTTCACGGGGCAAGGGCGCCAGCATCAAGGGTTGAAGATTGTGCGGGTCGCGCTCCCGGATCTGCTGTGCCATGCGCGACAGTGGCTTGAGCCCCCAGCCGATGGCCCACCATAGCAGCAGGGCCAGCACCGGTAGGCCGATGAGGTCAGGAATCAGCGTGCGCAGGGCAATCAACGTGACCAGTTCGCCGCGGACATCCTCGCGTTCTGCCACGACCACTCTGAGCCCCGGTGACGTGGAGTCGTCGGGGGCCGTGAGGGCAAAGATTCGCCACTCGAAGTTACCGAACTTGGCGCTTTCATAGCCATCGCGGCTGACCTTCAGCGGCGTTTCTGGTGCGCGTGCCGAGCGCAGCAACAGCCGGTCATGCTGCCAGACCTGAAACACCAGCTTGCTCTCGTAGCGATGCCCGGCAACGCTCATGTCGGCGTTGTCGGCCCGTGCCAGGGCGTGATCCAGGCTCGAAAGCAGGCCGGCTCGCTGCTCCTGTGCCAGCGGTGCCTGCATCAGGCCCTGGATCAGTCGCGCATTCTGCGCCAAGCGGGCATCGAACAGCTCTTCGACCTCGTGAGTGGCATCTCGATAGCTGGTCGTGCCGATCACCAGCATGCTGGCGGCGAATACCAGCAGCACCAGGCTGAGAGTCCGACGGCGGATCGAGGTCATGAGGCGTTGTCACCAGTGCGCCCGTTTGGCTTGTCGAGCACGTAACCGATGCCGCGTACGGTGCGGATCACCCCCGGAAACAGCTTGCGGCGCAGGTGGTGTATATGGACCTCGATGGCATTGCTCTCCACGTCCTCGTCCCAGCCATAGACCAGGCTGGCCAGGGTGTCGCGGGTAAAGACGCGCCCCGGATGACTCAGAAACTCATGCAGCAACGTGAACTCGCGGCGCGATAGGCTGACCGGCTCACCGTGGTAGCTGACCTGGTGTTCGGCGGCATCCAGGCGGATGCCGTTAAGCTCTAGCGCGCTGTGCACCTGGCCGTGACTGCGCCTGAGCAGCGCGCGCAGGCGGGCCTTGAGCTCGGCGACTTCGAAGGGCTTGACCAGATAGTCATCGGCGCCGGCATCCAGGCCATTGATGCGGTCCTCAATGCCATCGCGTGCGGTCAGGACGAGCACCGGGACTGAGTTGTCGCGTCCGCGCAACTGCTTGAGCAGGCTCATGCCGTCGAGTTTGGGCAGGCCCAGATCGAGAATCACTACATCGAAGGGTTCACCGTCGTTGAGCGTATCCAGGGCTGAGCGGCCATCGCCCAGCACATCGACGGTATAGTGTTCGGATTTAAGCGCCAGGCGGATGCCCGATGCCAGGCTGGGGTCGTCCTCGACCAGCAGTACTCGCATGCCTGCTCCCTGTAGATCGTGTGAATGGGGCGGCGGACCGCGCCGGCCGCCAATGACGACGCGGCCCTCGTCTGCCGTGGACCGCGCCTGATGCCAACTCGCCTCTGGTTTCAGTCTACGGCAGCTGGTCCAGCAATGCCTGTATCTCCTCGCGACGCCCGCGATCGGCGAGCTCGCGGCCGGGGCGCGGTGGCGCGTCGAGTGCCTGGTGAAGCACCTGGCGGGCCTCGTCGTCACGGCCCTGCTGATGCAGATAGTCGCCCCAGAAATACAGGCTATCGATGCCGTCCGGGTTGAACTTCTGCGCCTGGCGGAGATGCCACTCGGCTTTGTCATCGTCGCCGAAGGCCAGCGGCCAGCCCGGCACCTGGTAATACAGCGCACCAAGACTGGTATAGGCCGAGCCCTCGAGGGCCGCTGGGTCCAGGTCGATGGCGGTTTCCAGGTCGTCGCGGGCGGCCTTGACCAGCGACAGGGCACCGAGCCCGCCCTTGGCACCGGCCTCGGTGGAGCGCACGATGCCGGCCCAGATGTGTAGCTCGGCGGCCTCAGGGTAACGGGCGAGGTATTCCTCGGCGTCTTGTTCCAGCGCTTCAAGCGCCTTGGCCTGGGCGTTGTCTGGCAATTGGTAGTGGATCTCGGCCCAGCGCTTCTGGAGATGATGCACCGCTTCCTCGACGTCTGGCGTCATGGCCAAGGCGGGGAGGCTACCCAGTATCAGTACAGCGGCCAATAAGGCCTGGGCGATGGTCGAGCGGCGTTTATGCCGGCGACGGTCAATTGGCAATGTTGCAGTAGCGTTGGCTGTGGTGCTCATCATCGGGTCCTCATGACTTGCCGACGAAGCGGCGAATGATCGGCAGCTGGCGGTGCAGGGCGCGGTCCACCAGGCGCGGCAGGATGGCGTTGAGTCGCACGAAGAGGCCTTCAGGCCAGCCTATTTGCGTTTCTTCGCGTTGTCCTTCGATGGCGGATCGCACGGCGTGAGCCACTCGCTCCGGGGAATCCATGGCGGTGCCCAGCGCCTCATTCATGGCTTCCACCTCGGCGCTGTTCATGGTGGTGCGGGTCGCGCGCGGAGCGACATACAGCACCCGCACCCGGGTGTCGGCCAGTTCGCGGCGCAGTGCCTGGGAAAACCCGCGCAGCGCGAACTTGGTCGCACAGTAGGTGGCCTGTGAGGGGTAGCCGATGGCGCCAAAGGTCGAGCCGACATTGACCAGCTGCCCCTGACGGGCCGCCATCAACTGCGGCAGCAGCATGTGAGTGAGCTGCAGCGTGGCGGTCAGGTTGACGTTGATCAGCGTGGCGATACTGTCGTCGGCCTCATGTTCGAACAGGCCGACATGGTTGATGCCGGCCGCGTTGATCAGCACATTGCAGTCGGCACGCCGGGCCGCCTCAACCAGGCGAGCTCGATCATCGGCACCGGTCAGGTCGGCCGCCATCGCGCTTATATGGTCGGGATTCTCGGCCGCCAGTGCCGCGAGGGTCCCGGTGTTGCGTCCGCTGGCAAGTACCTGGGCACCGGTGGACGCCAGCTCCTTGACCAGGGCACGGCCGATGCCACCGCTGGCGCCGGTCACCAGAATGCGCTGGGCGGGCCAGCCACCCTCGAGGGTAGGCTTCCTGAACCAGGGCTTGGACAAGCGCTTAGGCCAGCGCATCGGCGAGCTCCCGGTTGATATCGCCACCGCTGCAGGCGGCCTCGATACCACGGAACATGGCGCCGTACAGGCGGTAGACCATGGCGGCGGTATCGATTACCGCTGCCAGGTCGTCCTCATCAAGGCGCTCGATCAGCGACTCGAAGAAGGCCATATGGCCGATATCCAGGCTGCCGTGGGAGAGCAGGTAGCGAAAGGCCTCCTTGGGCAGGCCGAGGTGCTGCTGGAGCGCTTCGGCGGCCTGGGTGGCAAGCGCCGTACTGGTGCCCTCGAGCACCAGCACCATGCCGAAGAAGCCGACCGGGTTGTCGTGGGTGATCACGTCGCGCACATGGCCGACCATCAGCCGGGTGGCCGGCGCCGGAGTGGTCGCTACCACGGCCTCGGGGTCGCCGCCTGCAGCGCGGATGTCATCGAGGATCCATTGCTCGTGGCCATGCTCCTCGTCGATGTACTCGACCAGCGCCTCGCGCAGCCAGCCCTTGTCATCGGGCAGGCGTGCCCCGCAGGCCATCATCAATGGCACCGTGAAACGCACGTGGTGATAGGCCTGGCCGAGGAAGGCCAGGTATTCGGCGTGACTGACCTCGCCACGCTGAGCCCGCTGCAATAGCGGGATGGAAAGCATGGCCTCGCGCTCGGTTTTTGTCTCGTCGAGCAGGTGTTGGTAGGCGCTCATAAGGCGGATCCTGTTGAAGAGGTGAAAGAAGCAGGAGACGTGGGTGTCGCCTGGGCGGTCAGCCAGTCGTGATAGATATTGAGCAAGGTCGTACGGCGCAGCCGGCCATTGGCGGTGAGCTGACCATTGACCGGCGTGAAGGGCGTCGCGCGCCGCCAGGCGTGGACCCGTGCATAGTCAGGCAGCCGGGCATTGGCCGCGCTGATGGCCGCCGTCAGCGTGTCATCGTCGGCCAGAGGGTCCCTTGGCACGATCAGCGCACGGTTGTGATCCAGCGCCTCACCGTTCACCAGTGCCTGGGCGATCATGGGTTGCAGGGTGAGCTCGGCTTCTACCCACTGAGGGTCGACGTTGCGGCCATAAGCGGTAATGAAAACCTCGCGGCGGCGACCATCGAGATGCAGGTGATCGCCCTCGAAACGGCCCAGATCGCCGCTTGAATGCCAGGCACCGATCGGGGGTTCGCCCAGATAGCCGAGCATGGTGGCGCCGCTGATCTCGACCTCGCCGCTGTCGGACAGACGCACCGTCGCGTGCGGTAGCGGGCGGCCGACGCCTTGAGCCGCTTCACCGGGTCGGTTCAGGCTCACCACCGAGGCACATTCAGAGAGCCCGTAACCTTCGAAGACCGGCCAGCCGGTCTGCTCGGCATGGGTGAGTAGCGCCGGTGCCAGGCGGGCGCCTCCCACCGCGACGAAGGACAGACTTTGGGGCGCTGCGGGGGCGACTGTCAGCAGGGCCTGCAAGAGCTGAGGCACCAGGATCAGGCTCTGGGGCTGCACGGCCTCGATGACGGCCATGGCGGTGTGTGGACAGAAACCACTGGCGCCCTGCCAGCCCAGCTTGGCGGTGCTCGGCAGGTGGCAGGTGGCGCCCAACCACAGCGGCACATAGAGCCCGCCGATGTTCTCGAGCAGGGTGGAAAGCGCAAGCACGGCCAGGTGACCACGGATACCGAGGGGCGCGACGAGCGTGGCGATGCTCTCGGCGACGCCTAGCATGGCGGCGCTATCGAGACAGACGCCCTTGGGGGTGCCACTGGTACCGGAGGTGAAGGTGATCTTGGCGGTACCCGCATGCATCTTAGGAGGCTGGCTTAACGTTCGGCAGGCGAAGGCCTTATCGTCGCTAGGGGCGAAGCCGAGCGCGGTCGCTTCAAAGCCGGCGCCGATCCAGCTATCCAGGCCGGCGCTTGCGACCAGGTGCTGTCGCTGTGATGCCGAGAAGAAGCTTGGCACCGGGACGGCCACCCGCTCATCGCTGAGCAGGGCGAGATCCCACAGCGCCCAGTCGAGGCCGTTATCCAGGGCCAGGCCGACGCGCTGGGCGCCTAGCGCCGCCAGCCGCTCACGGCGGCGTTTTACCTCGGGGAGCAGCTCAGCGTAGGTCAGCCGACCCAGGCCATCGTCCAGGGCAACCCGGTCGGGGAAGGCACGGGCATGCCCTGCCAGGGCCTCGAGGAAGCGGCGACGCTCAGCAGACATGGATGCCCTCCCGCTGGCGGGTCGGCAACATGCCCTGGGCCTTGAGGTTGGCATAGGCAAGCGCCAGCGAACCGCCCATCACCCAAGGTGCCAGGTCATAATAGCGGCCCCAGGCCTCGCGACTTTGTGCCGACAGGCGCGCAGGGTCGGCAAGCGCCAGGGGGCTTGCCGACAGGCCCAGGCGACGAAAACCGTTGCGCACCGCCGGTGTGGCGGTAAACACCAGCCAGGTGTAGCCCTCGTGGAAAAGCTGTTCGATGAGGTGCAGCATCAGGGCGCGCTGTAGCCCTGGGCGGCGGCAGGCCAGGTTGCCGATTTCGACGATGCTCTCGCGCGCCGCGGGCTGACCGAAAGACGCCGCCAGCGCTGACTCGATGGACGCATCGAGATAAGTCTCGAGGAACAGATGACCCTCTGCGGCACATTGGACGCCGACGGCTGCCTGGGGAAGGTCGTTCTGCCAGAGTCCCAGCAGGCGGGTCAGGAAGTGGCTGACTTGGGCGCCGTGGTCGCAGGCGAAACGCTCGCGGATCAGGGTTTCCAGTGCCGACTGCTGAAACCGATTCTCGGCAATATGCCAGGTAAGCGGCGCTGCTGCCTCGAGGCTGGCGGCATCCAGTGGCCGCTCGACCGCGATCAGGCGGGGGAGCGGGCTTTGTCGTGCTGCCCCGAACAGGGTGTCGGGCTGGGCATCGGAATAGGGCATCAGGGTCGCCTCCATGAGCTTCCCTGATAGTGTGGGCGGGCTAGATTAACGCTGGCTTAAAAACGCCAGACCTTTTGAAAATGAGGCAAGCCGATAACGTTATCGACAACAACAGACCGCCACCCCGAGGGGCGGCGGTCTGTTGTTGGCATCAAGCTCAAGGTTTCCAGCAACCGGGCGACGTGTCTCGACGCGCCCGGCGCCTTTCTCAGCCCTTGTTGGGCTGTTTGGTGACGCGCAGGTAGGGTTTTTGCTCGTCCCAGCCCTGCGGAAAGAGCGTCTTGGCTTCTTCATTGCTGATCGCGGGGACGATGATGCAGTCATCGCCGTCACACCAGTTGACCGGTGTGGCCACCTTGTAGCCATCGGTGAGCTGCAGGCTGTCGAGCACCCTGAGGATCTCGTTGAAGTTGCGCCCGGTGCTGGCCGGATAGGTAAGGGTCAGGCGCAGCTTCTTGTTGGGGTCGATAATGAAGACACTGCGCACGGTCAGGGTGTCGTTGGCATTGGGATGGATCATGCCATACAGGTCGCTGACCTTGCGGTCGGCATCGGCCAGCAGCGGGAAGTTCAGCGCCTGGCCCTGGGTTTCCTGGATGTCACCGACCCAGGCCTTGTGATCTTCAAGCGGGTCTACCGAAAGGCCGATGGCCTTGGTGTTGCGCTTGTCGAATTCGGGCTTGAGGCGCGAGACTTCGCCCAGCTCAGTGGTGCAGACCGGGGTGAAATCCTTGGGGTGCGAGAACAGAATTACCCAGCCGTCGCCGGCCCACTCGTGGAAGTTGATCGGACCGTCGGTGCTGTCTTGCGTGAAGTCTGGAACGATATCGCCAAGTTGCAGAGCCATGCTGTCCTCCTAAGAAGTCGGATGATCATCACGTGTTGCCTTGTCCCTTATATCAGGACGATGAGGCCAGGAAACAAGGCCTCCGATAAGCCGATTTCCCATAAGCATATTGTCAAAAAGCTAAATGTGGTTGGTGAAGTGCCGCAGTCGGCTTGCTAAGGGGCCGGTGCGGCAGCGCCCAGGAAGCGTTTTTGCCAGTAGTCCAGGTTGAGCGAGGTCGTGGTGACGTTCCGGCCGCGGCCCGGTGCATGAATCATCTGGCCGTCGCCGGCATAGATACCCACATGGCTTGCGCGACTGCCGCGGCCGAAGAACAACAGGTCTCCCGGGCGCGCGGCATCGATGGCAGGCAGTGCCTGGTATTGCTTGTTGGCGGTACGCGGCACCTGTAGCCCCGCGGCGCGGTAGCTGACCAGTACCAGCCCCGAACAGTCGAGCCCGCCTGAAGAAGCCCCGCCCCAGCGATAGGGGGTGCCGAGGGCGTCGCGGGCCTGCTCGAGTACCAGCAAGCGTTCGATGGAGAGCCCGGCGTCACGATCATTGGTTGCGAGCCTTGGCCCGGCGCAGCCGGTTACCAGCGTCAGTACCATCAGCAGAACCCCATACCGCCAGGGCAAGGTCAGTCGGCATGAGGGGGCGCGAGCGAGGGCAGTGACAGTATTCTCGGGCACGGGATTGGCTCTTCAATAAGCGTTAAATCGGACGCGGCATCCTTCATGCTATGCCCCGATGCTTGGCCAAGGCTTGAAAAGCGTAGCGTCAAGGCGCATCTCCTTGACCATAGCACACCGCTTTCGACTGTAAGGGAGATCCCATGAGTTTTACCGGAGAGCAGCATCCGGGCGTTCAGGCCCCCACCGCCGAGTCCCAGGGCTTTCGCCTCAACCACACCATGGTGCGGGTCAAGGACCCGGCCAAGTCGCTGGCCTTCTATACCCGCGTGTTTGGCATGCGGGTGCTGCGCAAGCTGGACTTCGAGGAGCTCGGCTTCTCGCTATATTTTCTGGCGCGTCTTGAGGACGGCGATCAGGTGCCTGAAGACAGCGGCGAGCGCACCGTCTGGACCTTCAGCCAGAAGGGCCTGCTCGAGCTGACCCACAACTGGGGCACCGAAGACCAGGAAGATTTCTCCTACCACGATGGTAACGCCGAGCCGCAGGGCTTTGGCCATATCTGCTTCTCGGTACCGGATCTGGATGCCGCCGTTGAGTGGTTCGATGCCAACGAGGTCGAGTTCATCAAGCGCGCCGATCAGGGCAAGATGAAAGACGTGGTCTTCGTCAAGGACGTCGACGGCTACTGGATCGAGATCGTCGAGGCCGCCCGCCTGGCAAACATTGGTGACTGAAATACTGACTGAACTGGCGATTGAGGCGGCGAGGTAAGCACGGCCGTGCCGCAAGTTGCAAAAAAGCCCCGCCATGCGGGGCTTTTTTGCGACCAACGGTAGATAGGAGTAGGGTTTCTGCGACCCCATTCATGGCATGACCTGCCAAGGATCGTTCTTTGAATAACGCTAACCGTCCCATGTCTCGCATTCTTACAAGCGGCCTGGTGGCCCTCCCGCTGGCCCTGCTGCCGGCTCTCGCCAGTGCCGATGAGAGTGCCGAAATACGCTTCGCCACGCCGTCCTGGCCGGGCGTTACGGTCAAGACCCAGCTCGCTGCCGAGCTGCTGACGGCACTGGGCTATGAACCCAGCCAGCAGGAAATTGGTGCGACGATTGCCTATGAGGCACTGAACCTTAATGAGGTCGACGCCTTCATGGCGGGCTGGCTGCCCGCTCAGCAGCCGATGTATGACGCCTCAATGGAGAAAGACACCCTGGTCGACCTGGGCAACAACGTCGATGGCGCCCTGATCGGCTTTGCCGTGCCGCGCTATGTGGCCGAGGCTGGCGTGACCCAGGTCGGTGACCTGGACAAGGACGAGTTCGCCGACAAGTTCGAGCGCGAGATATTTTCTATTGAAGTCGGTTCCGGCATGAGTGACACGCTCAACGAGGCCATCGACAACGACACCTATGGACTGGGTGACTGGAAGCCGGTGGAAACATCGACCCCGGGCATGCTCAGTGCCGTCAAGAACGCCATCAACAATGATGAGTGGATCGTTTTCGCCGGCTGGACGCCGCACTGGATGAACATCGAATACGATGTGGTCTATCTCGAAGACACCGAGGACATGTGGGGCCCGGACGGTGGCAGCAGCGATGTACGTACGCTGCTGAACAAGCCCTATTCCGAGTCTCATCCCAATGCGACCCGCCTACTCGATCAGCTGACCTTCAGCGCCGATGACCAGAGCGCGATGATCTACGAATTCAGCTACGAAGAACGCGATCCGGATGAGGTCGCCATTGAGTGGATCGTCCAGCACCCAGAGCGCATCAAGGCCTTTGCCGAGGGTGTGACCACCGTCGACGGTAAGCCGGCCTGGCCTGCCCTGCAGGAAGCCTTCGACTTCGAGTCTTGATCGCTTCGCTGCGGCCCTGATGCAAGGGCAAGCTAGCAACGGCAAAAGACCGCCTTCGGGCGGTCTTTTTTTGTATCAGCGCTTGTCTGTCGGGCCTTGTTCGAAAGAGGTACCTCGCAAGGCGCGTGCATTGGACCCCAGTGGACAGGCCCGGTTTATCGTGGAGTCCGCGTCACTCGGTTATCGAAAGGGGCTCATCGAAAAGCGATACGGGTGCCGTAGGTGAGCATTTCCTCGGCACTGATCGGCTTGCTGGGCACGCCGATCATCTCGTCACCACATTGATCATCCCAGGTCAGTACACCGTGAGTGAGGCCCAGCGAGCCCATCAGGTCACGAATTTCGCCGGTGCCCTTGAAGGTGCAGACACTGCCCGATTCGTCGACCAGGCTCGACATGCCGCTTGCGTGATGTAATCGCACCGAGTAGATGCCATCCATGGACTTGACCTCGACGATCGGTGACATGCCCTGATCAAGCGCATGGGCAAGACTTGTGAGCGTGAACTGAGTCTCGGGCACAGGATAGTCGTCGGCGACCATGGGGGAACACTCCATAATAAGGGTTGTACAATTAATGTAGAAGTTGTTGGCGGCCTGTCCAGTGATTTGTGAGGGTGGGTAGCGAGATGAACGCGATCTGGTGCAACGATGGCCAAACGAGAGGAGCAGATGACGCGATAGTGCGCTGTACATGTCCTGACATCGGCGCCTGCGGTTCAGTAGCCGGTCATCTCCAGATAGCCTTCTCCTCGTGGTTGGCCGTCCGCGTCGCTTACTGTGACCGCGCCTTCCCAATAGGGCACCCGGGTCGTCATCCAGCGCTTGGGATGGCGGGCGCTAATCGTCAGGTCGAGTTCCTGGCCCGGCACCTCGAGCCGCCAGCGGGTGGGCAGTCGCCTGCCGGCCACCGAGCTTTCACTGAGCGGGGTCAGTGAAAGCTCATCTGGCCCCAGAGGAGTAAGGTCGCCGTCTGCATCGATGAGACTGCCCGACACATAATCTCGGCTCTGCAGTGACGCGCCGCCGCGCAGGCGAAAGGCCATCAGCTTGCTGCCATCGGTGAGATGCAGCGACAGCCAGTCCCAGCCCTGCTGAGCCTCGCCCAGCAGTTGGCTGCTCCATTCCCGGTCGAGCCAGGCCTGGCCGCTGACGCGATGTGCAATACCGTTAAGGGTCACCTCGCCCTCGACCCGGTAGAAGGGCTGGCTGTAATAGTAAGACCCCTGGCCGTCGGCGGCCTTCTGGCTGAAGCCCGCCTCGCCGTGAGCGACGAGAGGCCCCTCCGCGGTCAGCGTCAGCCGATAACGGGTGGTGTCATCCAAGGTGGCGGTAACGCTTAACTGGCTCAGACCATCGGCCGGGCTTGAGAGAGTACTTGAGAGAGTGCTTGAGAGAGTACTTGGGATAGTGCCTGGGAGAGTACTTGAGAGAGTACCGGGTGCGGTGCTGATCATTTGCCAGTCATCGATCCAGGCTGCAAAGGGCGTGGCGCGCACCCCCGCCGAGCCCTTTAGGCCTGGCGGGCTGCCCCGGCTCAGGCGTTCGGCAACCACATGCTGCTCGCCCTGGGAAACGGCGGCGTGGGCCATCCATAGCTGATTAGAGATCCAAGGGTTGGTAACGCTGCTGCGTTTGCTTTCGCCAGTGTTCTCGTCCGTTTTTTCGCCCCTGTGCGTACCAGTGGCGGCGGCGTTTTCTGCTTCGCGAACGCCTTCACTCGCTCCCGGTGGCGCCAGCGCCTGACGAAACAGCGTCCACTGCAGGCCCAGCGGCCGGTTCTCCTCGTCGCGCAGGTTGGCGGTGAGATACCACCACTCGGTGCGATAGGCAGGATGCGCACCGTGATCCGTGGGGAAGGTAAGCGGCTCACCGGGCCTCGCCGCCTTGAACCCCTCGGCGGCACGGCCAAGGCCCGCGAAGCCGCCGTTCGACGCTTTGCTCGAGGAAGGAGAGGCGTTGAATGGCGTCTGCGGTGGAGAAAAAGCCAGCAGGGCGAGGCCGAGTAACAGCGCCAGTGTCACTCCCACTAGCGCCACCCGGCCCCAGCGCGGCAGGCGAGTGATCACGCGGCGTTTTGGCGAGTGACGATTCATGCGGCGTTGAACTCCTCGAGCAACTGACGCGGTGGTGCGCGCCATAGCCGCCAGGCGGGCAGGGCGGCGGCGAGCAGGGCCACCAGCAGGGCGAGACCCAGCGCTTCAGCCCATGACGCCGGGAAGACATGCAGCGGCAGCCGCCAGCCGAAGGCCGCGACGTTGATCTCGGCAATCAGGACCCCGTTCAGGGTGAGCCCCAGCGGCAGGGCCAGCAATGCCGTGGCAAGCGCCAGGCCACCCAGCTGGGCAAGCGTCACGCCGAGCAGGGTGGTGCGGGTCAGGCCCAGTGCCCACAGGGGCGCCAGCCGGGTGCGGCGCTCCCGGGCCTGGGCGAGCAGGCTGGTGAAGAGCGACAGCGCGGCGACGCCAAGGGTCAGAGCGGTCAGCGCTTGCGTCACGGCGAAGGTGCGCTCGAATATCTGCCGGGCCTGACGATGCAGGGTCTGCTGGTCGATGAGTGTCGGCGCTGGCGCCTCGCCCGCCGTCGGCAGGGGGCTCGTCAACGTCTGTCGCAGGGCAGCCTTGTCACTCGCCGATAGCCCCGGAGCCAGCACCAGGCCCAGCGAGCCGGGCGGGGCCGCAAAGCGTGTGATCAAGCGCTCCACGGTGAGCGTCACCTCGCCGCGCGGGTTGCCGTAGTCCGGGTAGACGGCCGCCACCTGGGTGGTGAAGGGACCATCAGGGCTTGCCAGGGTCAGGGTGTCGCCCGGGCTCAGCCCGGTGGCGATCGAGAGCTGCTCATTGATCAGCGCCTCGCCGTCGCGTAGCGCCTGCCAGGCCGCCTCGATATCGTCGCTGCGCGTGGCCAGCAGCGGCCAGCGGGTCGTCAGCGCCGGTACCGGGGTCAGGCCTTGCAGGCTCACCGGGCGCTCACCTTGTTGGCTGATCAGGCGTGTCTCGGCCTCGCGGCGCTCGAGCAGGGTGGTGATCTCGGGGCGCGTCTCGAGCCAGTCACGCCAGGGTTCATGGGCCGCCGGTGGTGGGCGCAGGTAAAGGTCGGCGACCAGGCGCTGATCGAGCCAGTCGAGAAAGGTCAGGCGAAAACCGCCGACCATGCCGGCGACGCCAAGGTTGGTGGCGAGTGCCAGCAGCAGCGCCATCATCGCCAGCTGTAGCCGTGGCAACTGCAGTTGCAGGTCGGCCAGTGCCCAGCGGGCGAGCGTCGCCCTGGGGGAAGGGGGCTTCAGCCACCGCTTGAGGCCCTCGAGGATCGCGGCCAGCAGCACCGGCAGGCAGAGCGCACTGCCGGCAAGCATCAGCGCGACCATGGCGAAGCCCATGATCAGGCGTGGCGTGCCGGGTGGCGCCGGCCAGACCCACAGCACCAGAGCCGCCAGCCAGACAATCGCCGCCAACACCGCCTGACGCTTGTGGCGGCGGTAGCTCTGCGCGGGAGAGGGCTGGGCGTGACCGAGGGCCAGGATGTCCAGCTTCGCGGTACGCCACAGCATTCCCAACCCCGCGGTGGCAAGGCCACCCAACGTCATGGCGAGGCTACCGGCCCAGAAGTGCCAGGGTAGTGACAGCGTGGCGCCGACCGGGGCCGAGAACAGCGCCTCGAGGCTCGCCGCCACGTCCGGCAACAGTACTCTTGCCAGCCACAGCCCGGCGAGCAGGCCCGGTAGGGTGCCGGCGAGCCCCAGCAGGACGAGTTCGACGGCCAGCAGCGCGACCAGGGTGGGGCCCGGCACACCCAACGCGCGCAGGGTGCGCAGAAGCCCCAGGCGCTGTTCCAGGGCGAGGCCCAGGGCGGCGTGCACGATCAATAACCCCACCACCAGTGACAACAGCCCCAGGGCCGTCAGGTTGAGGTGGAAGCTTTCGGTCAGTTGGCCGGGCGAGAGCCCCGATGCAGAGCTCGTGCGTCGGTAGCCTTCGGGCAGCGTCGCCCTGGCGCCTGGCGAAAGCAACAGGCCATCGATGCGGGTGCCGCGTTCGAGCAGCTCAGCGGCGCGGGCGATATCCAGCACCAGGGTGCCCGGTGGTAGCGCGGCATCGACGACCAGCGGCGGCAGGCGTGCGCCACTGGCGGTGCGAAGCCGCGCCCCTGGGCTAGCGTCAAGAGAGGTCTCGAGGGAGGCCAGCGTCTCCGGGGCCAGCCGGGTCTGGCCGGGAGGTTGAAGCAGGTTGAGCGAGTTGTCGCCGTCGTCTGTCTTGGAGGCCGTAGCAGCGCTTTTGCTCAAGTTCCCGCTCACGCTCCCCAATCTGCCCGCCGACATGCTCAGTGGGTCGATGCCCAGCACGGGTAGCCGCTCGCCATCGCGAAGCGCGATCTCCCCCTCGATCAGGGGCGCTACCGGCAGGCCTTCGCGACGCAGGGTGGCGAAATCGGCGTAGGCAAGCGGTTCACCGTCGCGGCGCTCAAGCCGCTCGATGTTTGGCGAAAGCAGGGCTTCGGCACGCGCGTAGCTGTCGCGGGCCGAGGCATTGATCGCCTGAACGCCGCTCCACAAGGCACTGGCCACCCACAGCCCGACCAGCAGCATGGCCAGCTGGCCCGGATGGCGACGGTAATGCGACAGCAGCGTGACCAGCGCGGTGCGCACCATCGCCAGTGAAGAGGCGTTGGGCCATGGCATCAGCGGGCGTCCTTGCCAGGCGCTGCGAGGGTATCCGGTGCGGTGTCCTCGTCAAGCAACCGGCCATGGGACAGGCTCAGGCGACGTTCGAGACGACTCGCCACTCGCGCGCTGTGAGTGACCATCAGCAGCGCGCAGCCGCTGTCGCGCACCAGTTCTAGCAGCAGCGTCAGTACCGCCTCGGCGCTGGTCTCATCGAGGTTGCCGGTGGGCTCGTCGGCGAGCAGCAGCGCCGGGCGTCCGGCCAGGGCGCGGCCGATGGCGAGACGTTGCTGCTGGCCACCGGATAGCTGCTCGGGGTAGCGGTCGGCCATCTCGGCAAGCCCCAGGCGCGTGAGCAGTTGCCGATGCCAGTCAGGCGCATCGCGGCCCGCGAGGCGCGCCTGCAGGCTCAGGTTATCGTCAACTGAAAGACTCGGCACCAGGTGGAATTGCTGGAAAACCAGCCCTAGCTGAGTGCGCCGCAGCGCCGCTCGCTCGGGTTCGCTGGCGGTCGAGAGGCGCTGACCATTGAGGATGATCTCACCGCTATCCGGGGTATCGAGGCCGGCGGCCAGGTGCAAAAGGGTCGACTTGCCGCTGCCGGACTCGCCCATCAGCGCCAGGCTCGCCCCCGCAGCGAGTGTAAGGTCGACCCCATCGAGCACCGACAGATCCCCCTGCGGGGTGGCGTAGGCCTTGTGGATATCGCGCATCTCGAGCATGACGCCTCCTGGCGAGCGGTGATGCTTGTCTGACAGCATCCCATAAAAAAGGCGCCCCCCGCAGGGAGCGCCCGATGCCACTTCTTTTCAACGCTCAGTGAGCGTGATCGCCTTCGTGTTCATGTTCATGTTCATGTTCATGTTCGTGATCGTGGGCGTGATCCTCTTCGTGCTCATGACCCGCTTCGTGGTGATTGTCGTGGCCATTGTCATGGTCGGTGTCATGGCCAGTGTCATGAGCATGGCCATGCGCCTGGGTATCGCCATGGTCTTCCACGCCCAGGGCGTCATGCAGCACCTGGGCGTTGTGGCGCATCATGCCCAGGTAGGTCGAGGCGTCACCTTCGGCAGCCAGTGAGCCGGAGTAAAGAGTGCCGGCGATCGGCAGGCCGGTTTCCTCGGCGATCTGCTCGAGGGTCGCGGTGCTGGTCATGCTCTCGTTGAACAAGGCGCTGACGCCCTCGTCACGAATGACGTCGATCAGCCGTGCCAGATCGGATGCCGAGGGCTCGGCCTCGGTGGAAAGGCCGGTCGGCGACAGGAAAGTGACCCCATAGGCACTGGCGAAGTAGTCAAAGGCCTCATGGCCGGTGATCACTTTGCTGTCGGCGGGCACCTCGGCGAGCAGCGCATGAAGCTCCTCGTCCAGCGAGGTGATGGCCGCGCTGTAGCGCTGCGCATTGGCCCGATAGGCGTCGGCATGCGCCGGATCGGCGGCGATCAGGCCGTCGCGGATGTTGGCGACATAGGTGGTGGCGTTGGCCAGGTCCTGCCAGGCGTGGGGGTCCTGGTTGCCATGATCATGCCCAGCATGCGCATTATCATGGGCTTCATGGGCATGCTCGTCATGGTCGTGCGCCTCATGATCATCGTCGCTGTGGTCGTGATCGGCATGGTCCTGGCCCTCGAAGGCCATCGGTGTCATGCCGTCCGTCGCGACCACCAGATCACCGTCGTAATCGCTGGAGGCGATCAAGCGTTCGATCCAGCCCTCGTAGTTCAGGCCGTTGAAGACCACCAGATCGGCCTTGGCGACCGCGCGCGCCTCGGTGGGGCTTGGCGAGAACATGTGCGGGTCGCTGTCGGGACCGACCAGGGAGGTGACGGCAACATGCTCACCGCCGACCTGCTCGACCATGTCGGCGAGCACGCTGAAGCTTGCCACCACCTCGATGGGTTCATCGGCGTACAGCGGGCTGGCGCTCAAGGTGGCCGTCAGGCCGGCGGTGGCCAGAGAGAGCCCGAGGGCAGGGAAGTGGCGCATGTCATGACTCCCGATGATGAGGAAAGTGGGGATGGCCGGCCTTGGTGCTGGTCTTGTTAAAGCCGGCCCGTGATGATCAGTCGGCGTCGCGTGCGACCAGCGGCGCATCGCGGCGGCGAAGCTTGTCCAACAGGCTGTTATGGCGCCCAAGCAGCGCCGAGAGCACATAGCAGGTGCCGGCGAGCAGGATGATGCTCGGGCCCGAGGGCAGCTCGAGGTGATAGGAAAGCAACAGCCCGCCGCTGGTGGAGAGCATGGCGATCAGGATACCCAGGCCAATCAGCCCCTCGAGACGCTTCGACCAGAAGCGGGCGGTGGTCGCGGGCAGCATCATCAGGCCCACCGCCATCAGGGTGCCCAGCGTCTGGAAACCGGCGGTCAGGTTGAGCACCACGAGTCCCAGGAAGATGCCATGCACCAGACCGCCGGCCATGCCCTGTCCGCGCAAAAACAGCGGATCAAGGCACTCGACGACCAGGGCGCGGAACACGATCGCCAGCACCACCACGATCAGGCTGCTGATGGCGGCGATCAGCACCAGGGCGGTGGAATCCACGGCGAGGATCGAGCCGAACAGCACATGAGTCAGGTCCACACTGCTGCCGCCAAGTGAGACCAGCATGACCCCGCCGGCGAGCGAGATCAGGAAGAAGCTGGCCATCGCCGAGTCCTCCCGATGGCCGCTCATGTGCGAGACACTGCCGGCGAGCCCCGCCACCAGCAGGCCCGAGAGAATGCCACCCAGGCTCATCGCCGGCAGCGAGAAGCCCGCCATCAGAAAGCCAAGCGCCACCCCGGGCAGGATGGCATGCGCCATGGCATCGCCGATCAGGCTCATGCCGCGCAGCATCAGAAAGACGCCAAGTGCGGGCGCGGCAAGCGACAGCGCCAGCCCGGCGACCAGCGCCCGCTGCATGAAGCCGTAGTCGAAGGGCGCAATGAAGAGGCTATTTAGCAGTTCGAGCATGGGGGGCGTCCGTGGGGTGTGTCGGCTTCAGCGGTGGCATCGACTGCAGGCTGCGCTGGCGGTGATCGATGACGGCCTGGGTCGTGCTCCATTGGGCATGGCCGTCGGCCAGCCACAGGACGTCATCGGCCAGCCGGGTCAGCTGGTCCAGGTCATGAAGCACGACCAGGATGGTGGTGCCCTGACGCGCCATTTCCCTCAGCACCCCGGTCAGTACCTCGATGGTTTCGATATCGACATTGGCGAAGGGCTCATCGAGCAGCAATAGCTCGGCTTCCTGCATCAGGGTCCGGCCGAACAGCGCGCGCTGGCGCTGGCCGCCGGAGAGCTCGCCGAGCGGGCGGTGTGCCAGATGAGAAATGCCAAGCCGCGCCATCACCTCCCGAGCCTTGAGGTAGTGAGGGCCACAGTAATCCTTGAGCGCCCCGTGGCTTGGCCAGGTGCCGGTCATGACCAGCTCTTCCACGCTCATCGGAAAGGACAGATCCAGCGCTAGCTGCTGAGGCAGCCAGGCGCGGCGCTCTCTAGGCACGCTGCAGTCGATGTGCCCACGCGATGGCTTGAGCAGGCCCATGATGCCCTGCACCAGGGTGCTCTTGCCGGCGCCATTGGGGCCGATCAGCGCGGTGATGGCGCCATCGGGGAACTGCCCTTCAACGTGTTCAAGCACGGTGCGCCCGCCCTGGGCGAGACTCAGGTCCCGCAGTGCCAGGCGCGCCATCAGGACCACCATCCCGCGGCCCAGGACACCGCGAGCCACAGTGCGGCAAGCGGAGCGGCAGCCAGCAACAGACGACGTGCCGATGACAGCGACATCAGCGAGAAATGACAGGGGCCTTCCGGCCGGTGATGGTGGCGGTGTGCCATGGTGCGACCTCTTGAAATCAGGCCAAAAGTTATAACATAACAAAGTCCGCCGAGGCCAGTTCCTTTAAAGTCTGATCGTCATGCTCTACTGCACTATTCGCAGACACGCGATTCGACCATCCCGTTCGTGCTACTGCCAGCGGGTCTTGGGCTACTGTGAGTATGCTATGAGGCGGTCTTAGGTGTTTGCCCCGCTCTTTCATCGTTAGGCTGATTGTCTATTTCCACCAATGGAGTGTTGCCATGACGTCTCCTTTTGATCAGACGCTTGCCGCTCTCGATGCCTTGCATGGGCAAGACCCAAGAAGTGTCGAGGTCGAGGGCGAATCGCTGCCCCGTGAGCTGTGGCATGCGCGGCGGATGAGTGCCTGGCTGTCGAGCCTGCGAGATTCGCCGGATGAGCTGTTGCAGCTGGCGGTGCGCGGTCAGCATCTTAAGCGCTGGCAGGTGCCGCGCGAGGATTACCCGGAGGGCCGGGTAGGGTATCTCACCTGGCGGCGCGATCAGGGCCGGCGGGCCGGCGAGATCACGGCGGAAAAGATGGAAGAGGCCGGTTATTCGCCCGAGCAGGCCGAACGTGTGGCACAAATGATCCGCAAGCAGGGCCTGGGGCGCGATGAGGGCACTCAGGCGGTGGAGGATTGCGCCTGCCTGGTGTTTCTGGAGAACTACTTCGCCGACTTCTCGAAGCAGATAGAACACGACCACCTGATCCGCATCGTGCAGAAGACCTGGAAGAAGATGTCGCCGGCGGCGCATGAACTGGCGCTTGAGCTGCCGATGACGCGGGAGGCGCGCGCCTTGGTAGAAGAGGCGCTGGCATAAGAATGCCGTGGCAGCTTGGCGCTTTAGAGGGAGGTGGCAGGTGACCCGGCGCAAATGGCCGGGCCAACCTTGTGAGGCTTGGTGAGGGGGCCTCACTCGACGATGGTGTTCAGTCGATCGGGGAAGTTGGTGAACATGCCATCGACGCCCCAGTCGAGAAGGCGCTGCATCTGCTCGGGGTCGTTGATGGTGTAGGGGTGCACCAGCAGGCCGTTTTGCTGGGCCTGTTCGACGAAGCTTGCGTCGATCACCTCCGCGCCGTCGTAGACGACGTTGGGGCCGATGCCCACGGCGTAGTCGGCGATGGCCTGGAAGTCGGCGTCGGTGATGTCCGCGGGGGCGGGGGTTACGCCGGTCCACTCGGTGAGGCCGTCGCCGTCTTCAGCGGGGGAGTACCACACCAGCTGGACCAGCGGGATATCCGCATTGAGCTTGTGGACCTGCTGCAGGCTGTCGCGGCTGAACGATTGGATGATCACTGAGCCGGAACTGACCAGGCCTTCTGCTTCAAGGGTCTCGACCAGGGCGCGCTGCAGTTCCGGGTAGCGTTCGGGCGACTTGGTCTCGATGTAGTAGCGCACATCACTGCCGTAGCGGTCGATCACGTCGTCCAGCGTCAGCAGTTGAGCGCCGGCATAGGCCTCGTCGGCGCGCTCGGGGTTGGCCTCGTTGAACCAAGCGCCGGCGTCCAGGGCCTTGAGCGCTTCAAGCGAGTGCTCCTTTACCTTGCCTTCGCCGTCGGTGGTGCGATCAAGCGTCTCGTCATGAATCACTATCAGACGACCGTCGGCACTCATGTGCAGATCCAGCTCGAGGTAGTCGGCGCCCATGTCACGCGCCTGCTCGTAGGCGGCCCAGGTGTGCTCCGGGGCATGACCGCTGGCGCCACGGTGGGCAATGATCTGAAAATTCTGCAGATCGGCTAGCTGCTGTTCGAGGGCATCGGCCTGAGCGGTGAACGGTGTGGCGCCGAGGGCGAGGAGGGCGGTGATAGAGAGTCGAGAGACGTTATTCATGAGGGCTCTTTTATTGAATATTCGGGCAATAACCTAGCGTTCCTTGGGCCCATTGGCAAAGGAGCGCTTCGTACTGCATCGGCCGTTTTTAAACGCAGGCGGCATTGACAGGAGGTGTGTGGGCGCCTAGATTGCAAATAACAATCATTATCATTTGTTGTGTCAATCGAGGAGCCCGTCATGCCTTACCAGATCGATACGCGTCTCAAGGGAGCCAACCCTAGCCTGCAAATTCGCGATGCCAGCTCTGGCGCTGTTCGCCTGGCTTGGGAGTACCCGCGTTGCGCGCCGCCTGAGGGCGAAGAAGTGGATGAAGAACTGATGGCACTCAAGCGGGAAGAAGCCATCCACGAACTGTTCCGGCGCCTTTTTATGCTGACGGCGGAACAGTACCTGAAGGGCGAGGCGAGCGAGGGCAAGGGCACGCCGATGTAAGCCGCTGGGTGCGCAGGCAGGAGGCGGGGTAAAGAGCCTGAGAGAGTGCCGCGCCGGGCGACCGGCGCGGCGAAAAGCGGCGGATCAGCTCTTGTGGGTGGCGTTATAGATGCGTTCGTCGAGTTCGCCCTCGCTCTTACCGACCAGTGTGGTGACCATCAGGTCGCCGGCCACGTTGACGCTGGTGCGGGCCATGTCGAGTATGCGGTCGATACCGGCGATCACCGCGATCGCTTCCAGCGGTAGGCCGATCTGGGCCATGACGATCGACAACATGACCAGCCCCGCACCGGGCACGCCGGCGGTGCCGATCGAGGCCAGGGTACCGGTGAGGATGATCATGCCGTAGTCGGTCATGCTCAGATCGACGCCCAGCAGCTGGGCGATGAACACGGCGACCACACCCTGGTAGATGGCCGTACCATCCATGTTGATGGTGGCGCCTACCGGCAGTACGAAACCGGCCACACCTTCCGAGACCCCCAGGTTCTTCTGGGCGCAGCGTAGCGAGACCGGCAGAGTGCCGGAGGAGGAGGCCGAGGAATAGGCCACCACCAGGGCGTCGAGGATGCCCTGCAGGTAGCGCAGTGGATTGAGGCGGCCGAGCAGGGCCAGCAGGCCGCTATAGACCACCAGTACGTGCACCACGCTGGCCAGATAGGCCACGCCGATTACCTTGGCCAGTGGCAGCAGCACGTCGAGCCCGTAGCTGCCCGAGACGTGGGCGATCAGGCCAAAGACGCCGAACGGTGCGAGGGCCATGACGAAGCTGGTCAGCTTGACCATCGCCTCGGCGAAGCTCTCAAAGACGCGAATGACCGGCTCGCCCTTGTCGCCGATCAGGGTCAGCGAGATGCCAAGGCCAATGGCGAAGACGATGATCTGCAGGATGTTGCCGCTGGCCAGGGCCTCGATGGGGTTCTGGGGAACCAGGCCGACCAGTATCTCGACCAGGCTGGGGGCCTCCTTGGCCTCCATGCCGGACTCGAAGTTCATCGTGAGGCCCACGCCGGGCTGGAAGATCAGCGAGGCCAGCAGGCCGATGGCGATGGCGAAAGCCGTAGTGATCAGGTAGAGCCCGATGGCGCGTACCCCGATGCGGCCCATCTTCTGCGGGTCGCGCATGGCGGTGATGCCGACCACCAGGGTGGAAAACACCAAGGGCACGATCAGCATCTTGATAGCGCTGATGAAGATGTCGCCGATCGGCTTGAAGATGCTGGCGTCCTCGCCGAGCAGGGCGCCGGCCAGGATGCCGAGCACCAGGCCGCCAAGGATCTTCTGCCAGAGGGGGATACGCTGCCAGATATTCTTGTCAGTTTCAGCCGCTTGATCCGACACGTCAGACTCCTTTCTGTTCTGTGGTTGCGCAGTGGTGTTTAACCATGTGAAGCCGCGATTCTACAGAAAGAAAGGGGGGCCTATTTGCTAAATGGCGATGGGGTTTTCTAAAAGCGCACGTGAGTGTCACCGCCATGGGCACTAGTGGGCACTACAGCACCTCCTCGAGCAGGTCGTTGAAGGCATCCCAGGAGTGCTGGTCGGCGCGGGCGTCGTAGCGTTCGCTGCCCAGTACGGTAAAGGCATGCGGGGCGCCGGAATAGACCTGAATCTCGTAGGTGGCGTTGGCGGCTTCAAGCTCTTGGGACAGGGAGGCGACCTGATCCATGTCGATCGAGGTGTCGGCGCCGCCGTGGGCGACCAGCAGGGGCGGCATGTCGGCGGAGTAGGACTGCCCTTCGGGCGTGGCGAGACCGCCATGGAAGGTGGCGTAGCCTTTTATATGCTCGGCGCTGCCGGCGCGAGCCAGCTCCAGCACCACGGCGCCGCCGAAGCAGTAGCCCATCACCACGGTGTCGCTATCGCCCAGCCGCTGCGACTGGGCGAGTGCTGCCAGGGTACGCTCGCGCATGGCTTGGCGGTCTTCATAGAGCTTGGCGGTCTCGGCTTTCTTGGCGGCGGTATCCACCGGGCGGTTGCCGGCGCCGTAAAGGTCGGCGGCAAAGGCATCGTAGCCCGCGGCGGCCAGCATGTCGGCGCGGCGCATTTCGTAGTCCGTCAGCCCATCCCAGTCATGAATGATCAACACGCTGCCCTTGGGTTCGCCCTGGGCGGCGGCGTGATAGCCCTGATAGGGCTGGCCGTCGATCTCGTAATCGACGGCTTGGCCGGCCAGTGCCGGGGCGGCGGTCAGGCTCAATAGCAGTGAACACAAGGCTTTCATGGCGAGTCTCCGAATCAGGCCAGTGGATTCACTGGCCTTGAGGTGGAATCAAGAGACAAGCATAGCCGGCCTTGGCTCTTAACGTCCGTGCACACAATCGGTGCAAGCAGGAGGTGACGTTACCCTGAGCGGTGAAGGTGAGCGCACTCAGTCATCGTCATCGTCATCCTCTTCGTCGGGTAGCCGGGGCTCGATGCAGCGCATCGTGTCGGGCAGGCGCACCATATCGCCAAGCGCGAGATTACGATATGACTGCTTGCGCTCGCCGGTGCGCGGACTGATCAGGGCGACCACTTCGCCGATGCTGGTGTCGTCGTTGACGTAGGCTTCGACCCGGACCCGAACACTGATGCCCTGGTAGTGAGCGTTGATGATACTGCCGGGGTGTGGGTCGGTGTGTTCGCCCTCGGTGTTGGCGTAGAAGGCGAGCACGCTGTACTGGCCGGGATCATCCCACTCGACGTGTTTGTGCATCTTGGCTCTCCCTTATGGCAAAGATGGGGATAGAGAGGTTCTATATGACGAACGCTCTCCTTAGGTTAGTCATTTTTCCGTCTAACGAAAAAGCCCACCGCAAGCGGTGGGCTTTCTGATCATGGCGCCGGGGCGCCATGATATTCAAGAGCAAGCGTGCTCAAGGGCGAGCGAAAGGCTGGATCAGCCCTTCTTGGAGCGCTTGCGCTCGTTTTCCTTGAGGTGCTTCTTGCGCAGGCGGATGTGGTTCGGTGTGATCTCGACCAGCTCGTCGCTGTCGAGGAATTCGATGGCCTGCTCCAGGGTGAAGCGAATGGGCGGCGTCAGCACGAGGTTCTCGTCGTTGCCTGAGGCGCGCATGTTATCGAGCTTCTTGGCCTTGGTCGGGTTGACCACCATGTCGTCGGCACGATTGTTGATGCCGATCAGCATGCCTTCGTAGACCTCGGTGCCGTGCTCAACGATCAGCTTGCCGCGATCCTGCAGGGCGAAGAGGGCATAGGCCAGGGCCTTGCCGGGCACCATGGAGACCAGTACGCCGTTACGACGCTCGATGGAGGCATCGGGCTTGAGTTCGCCGTAGTGATCGAAGCGGCTGGTGAGGATGCCGGTGCCGGAGGTCAGGGTCAGGAATTGACCGCGGAAGCCGATCAGGCCACGCGCCGGGATGATGAAGTCCAGACGAACACGACCCTTGCCGTCCGGGTTCATGTTGGTCATCTCGCCCTTGCGATAGCCGAGCTCTTCCATGATGGAGCCCTGATGCTCCTCTTCACAGTCGATGATGACTTCCTCGTACGGCTCCTGCTTGACGCCGTCGATCTCGCGGATGATGACCTCGGGGCGACCCACGGCCAGCTCGAAGCCTTCACGACGCATGCTTTCGATCAGCACGGAAAGGTGCAGTTCGCCGCGGCCGGAGACCTTGAATCTCTCAGGCGTTTCGCCCTGTTCGACGCGCAGTGCCACGTTGTGGATCAGTTCCTGCTCGAGGCGATCCTTGATGTTGCGGCTGGTAACGTACTTGCCGTCACGGCCGGCCATCGGCGAGTCGTTGACCTGGAAGGTCATGGACACGGTCGGCTCGTCGACGGACAGCTTCGGCAGCGCTTCGACGTTGGCCGGATCACAGATGGTGTCGGAGATCGCCAGGGCGTCGATACCGGTGATGCAGACAATGTCGCCGGCAGTGGCCTTATCGGTCTGCACACGCTCGAGGCCCATGTGGGTCATCACCTGGCCGATCTTGCCCTTGCGGGTGTTGCCTTCCTTGGTAATGACGCTGATCTGCTGGCCGGGGCTGATGGCACCGCGCTTGATGCGACCAAGACCGATAACGCCGACGTAGCTGTTGTAGTCCAGTGCGGAGATCTGCATCTGCAGCGGACCATCGAGTTCGACCTTGGGCGGCTCGACGATGTCGACGATGGCGCGGAACATCGGCGTCATGTCGTCGGCAAGGGCTTCCGGCTCTTCACCGGCGACGCCGTTCAGGGCCGAGCAGTAGATGATCGGGAAGTCGAGCTGTTCGTCGCTGGCGCCGAGATTGTCGAACAGATCGAAGATCTGGTCGATGACCCAATCCGGGCGTGCGCCCGGGCGGTCGACCTTGTTGACCACGACGATCGGCTTGAGGCCCTGATCGAAGGCTTTCTGGGTCACGAAACGTGTCTGGGGCATCGGGCCATCGACCGCATCGACCATCAGCAGCACGGAATCCACCATCGACATCACGCGCTCGACCTCGCCACCGAAGTCGGCGTGTCCCGGCGTGTCGACGATGTTGATGTGATAGTCCTTGTCGTCCTTGGTGTCGTGCCAAAGAATCGCGGTGTTCTTGGCCAGGATGGTGATGCCGCGTTCCTTCTCCTGGTCGTTGGAGTCCATGATCCGCTCTTGCCCTTCGGCCTTGCGGTCGAGGGTGCCGGACTGGCTGAGGAGCTTGTCGACCAGGGTAGTCTTACCATGGTCAACGTGGGCGATGATGGCGATGTTGCGAAGATTCTCGATCACGACGGGATCCTGCTGCGAAAATTGGGCGACATTATAGTATCCGGGCCGGTGCCCCTACCAGCGCTGCGCGCGAATTCTCGCCGCAGACAGCGCTGAATCACTGACACTCGGTCTGTTCTGGTCAGTAGTGAGGTCGTGCGACGCTCTCAAATCAGGTCGTCGGCACAGGCACAAGGTGTGAGCCAAACGGCCTTAATGAGCGTGCGTGCCAGTCAGAACTCGACGGTGACGCGTGGATACTCACTCGTTGACGCAACGGCACTATGGAGTGATGCCGAGGGTCTGTCATGCCACGAGGCGTTGTCGATGCCGCGGGATTATAGCGGGACTTCCATGATGCGCGCATGACAGGCGCGCAAACGTTCCACCAGGTCCTCGTGGGCGTTTGTGTCGAGGCCGGCGTCAAATCCTCCGATGCGCTCGAACCACTGGCGGGCGACGCACAGGGTACCGGGTGGTGTCGCGATATTCCACAGCCGGCGCAGGGTTGTCATCAATACAGGGGAATGGGGCTGGAAGACCACGGCATCCCACTGCTGATGCTCGAACAGGTCATCGACCTTGCCGAGCCAGCTGCTGTGTTGTCGACCGAGAGGGGAAATGAAAATCAGGATGTCGGCAGAGGTAAGACGGGCGACGGCATTGCTACGGGCGCCGACGGTGCCATGATTGGAGACGGTGAAGCGTCCACCGAAGCGTCTGCTCAGGGTGGTCAGGCGTGCGGTTTCTTCGCCGCCGATGACCTGAATATCGACCCGCGAGGGATGCCTTTTCACGGCTTCGCTGAGCGTCGCCAAGCAGCGTGGCAGCTGGGCGCCCATGAGCCGTGTATCAATAATGATGCTGTAGGCATTCATCTGCGGTGACGCTCCTGCGTGGACGGGGCAACCGGCCCGAAAGGCCGTGTCGCGGAGCAGGGTGTCACCGGCTCCAGGCATTCCATTCCATGAAGGCGCCAGACAGCACTATCATGTGTAATAAAGTGTAGCTTTGAGTTTCGCTAAGTAGCAATGCCATCTTTAGCTTATATGGAAGGCCTCGGAAGGGGACTCTGGCTCAGCCAAACTGGTGGGACGGCTAAGCGTGTTTCTCAATGCCATCGCTTTGCTGCATTTTGGTGCACAAGGTGCGGATAGCGAATCATGATGGTGCAGTATAAAGGCCTCCGAGGGTGACACATGGTGAAGATAGAGAATGTCGCTCTGAGTTATCTGCCAGGCCATAAGAAAAAAAACATGCCAAACAGAGGGTTATTTCAATGCGCAGGCATGATGCGCCATTTTGGCACGTCCCCTGCATTGCTCATGACAGTGACATCTCTGCAGTGACATGATGCTTTTCATGTCCTGAACTGGCAGCCATGGGCCTTGGGTCTGTGGCATGGTACAAACGAATCGGCCTCCATTCGCTACACGATGGGGCCGAAGCACGTAATAACCTTGCCGGGCACGCACGCCAATCATTAGAGCCATTGCTCAATCCTCTGGAGGACACCATGTCTGAGAAGACCCTCGCACTGATCGAAGAACATGACATCAAGTGGGTAGACCTGCGCTTTACCGACACCATCGGCAAGGAACAGCACGTCACTATTCCGGCGAACTCCGTGGACGAGGAGTTCTTCGAGAACGGTCAGATGTTCGATGGTTCTTCCATCTCCGGCTGGAAGGGCATCAACGAGTCCGACATGATCCTGCGCCCGGAAGACGGCAGCGCCTATCTGGACCCGTTCACCGAAGACGTCACCCTGGTGCTGCGCTGCGACATCATCGAGCCGGCCACCATGCAGGGTTATGAGCGTGATCCGCGCTCCATCGCCAAGCGCGCAGAGGCCTTCCTGCAGTCCACTGGCCTGGGTGATACCGCTTTCTTCGGTCCGGAGCCTGAGTTCTTCATCTTCGACGAAGTACACTGGAAGTCCGACATCCAGGGCTCCATGTACAAGATCACCTCCGAGGAAGGCGCCTGGGCCACTGACAGCGCTGTCGAAGGCGGCAACATGGGCCACCGTCCGCGGGTCAAGGGCGGCTACTTCCCGGTTCCGCCGGTGGACAGCTTCCACGACATGCGTGGCGCGATGTGTAACACCCTGGAAGCCATCGGCCAGAGCGTCGAGGTACACCACCACGAGGTGTCCAACGCTGGCCAGAACGAGATCGGGGTCAAGTTCAACACCTTGGTCAAGAAAGCCGACGAAGTGCAGTCCATGAAGTATGTGATCCACAACGTGGCTCACGCCTATGGCAAGACGGCTACCTTCATGCCCAAGCCGCTGGTCGGTGACAACGGTTCCGGCATGCACGTTCACCAGTCCTTCTGGAAAGATGGCGTCAACCAGTTTGCCGGTGACGAGTACGCGGGCCTGTCCGAGATGGCGCTTTATTACATCGGTGGCATCATCAAGCACGCCCGTGCCCTGAATGCCTTCACCAACGCTTCTACTAACTCTTACAAGCGTCTGGTGCCGGGCTTCGAGGCGCCGGTGATGCTGGCCTACTCGGCCCGTAACCGTTCCGCTTCTATCCGCATTCCGTACACCGCAAGCCCCAAGGGCAAGCGTGTCGAGACCCGTTTCCCGGACCCGACCGCCAACCCGTACCTGTGCTTCGCGGCGATGCTGATGGCCGGTATCGACGGCATCAAGAACAAGATTCATCCGGGCGATGCCATGGACAAGAATCTTTATGACCTGCCGCCGGAAGAAGGCAAGGCCATTCCCACCGTCGCCGAGAGCCTGGACCAGGCACTGGAAGCACTGGATGCCGATCGTAGCTTCCTGACCGAAGGTGGTGTTTTCACCGATGACATGATTGATGCCTACATCGAGCTCAAGGAAGAAGACGTCGAGCGTCTTCGCATGGCGACGCACCCGCTCGAGTTCGACATGTACTACAGCTGCTAACACAGCAGTTTATGGCCAAACGCCGGCGTAACGTCGGTGTATTGGTGAAGCACCAAAAAAGGGGACCGCTCATGCGGTCCCCTTTTTTTGGTTACACTCGGCGTAGCCATTTGCCATTAGCCTGCCGTCGACAGGGTCAGCTCCCGGGAGAACAAAAGGATGCTAGTCGAAAGGATAGTCGCTCAGCCCGCCGCGTCAGCTTTCAGGCCGGGTAGCTCGATAGTGGTGTCGTTGTTACTCGCGCTGATGCCTCTTGCCGCCGGGGCCGAGACGGTATATCGCCACGTCGATGAGCAGGGCAACGTCAGCTACTCTGATCGTCCTCAGCGCGGCGAGGCGGTGACGCTCTCGCCGCTGACCGTGGTGCCGGCGCCTCCCCAAGCGCCTTCGCCCTCAGCAAGCAATGGCATGAGCAATGCCCAACGCAGTGGCAGCACTCAGTCCGCTGCGTCTCCCTTCCTGCCCTATACCACCTTTCGTATCGCGTCTCCCAAGCAAGAACAGACGCTGCCGACGGGCTATGCCGGTAATGTCCAGGTCGAGTTATCAATAGAGCCCGAACTGCGAGACGATCATCAGGTGCGCCTGCTGGTCGATGGACAGATCAGCCAGTCTGCGCTGCACTCGACGGCGTTCATGGTCATTGGCCTGGAGCGTGGTGAGCACCAGCTGGTGGCCGAGCTGTTGGATGCCGATGGCCAGGTACGCCATCGCAGTGAGCCGGTGACGCTCTTCGTGCAGCGCGCAAGCGTCAACCTGCCCCGCAATCCTAACAGCGCTGCCGGCTCTTCTCCCTGACCCTCGCCGCTCGACATAATGGGGTGTACTGCCCTTCGTCATGCACTAAAGTGGTGCGCTCACCTGATCACGACGTTCCCTTATGCCCAGAACAGCGCCCCTTTTAAGGCTGGCGTGGTTCTTGCACAGCAATAGGGAATGCTGACCGAGCGAAGTGCACCATGTATCAACGTCTGCTGGAGCATCTGAGTGCTGCCGTTCTGTTGTTGGACGGCGATCTACGGGTGCGCTGGATGAATCCCGCCGCGGAGGCGCTGCTGGCCGTCAGCCTCAAGCGTGTGCGGGGCACTTGCCTTGAGCCCCTGGAAGGCATCGAGGGCGCCATTGCCGAGGTATTGTGCAAGGCCCGTGATGAGCTGCATCCCTTCACTCAGCGTGAGGCGGTGCTGACCAATGGCAGCGGTGAGGTGATAACGGCCGATTTCACGGTGACCCCGCTGTCAAAAGAGGAGCTGTTGCTCGAGGTCGAGCCTCGCGACCGCCTGATGCGCATCTCCCGCGAGGAAGCGCTGATTGCTCGTCAGCAGACCATCAAGACGTTGACGCGTGGCCTGGCTCATGAGGTCAAGAATCCGCTCGGCGGGATCCGCGGTGCGGCACAGTTGCTGGAACGCGACCTGCCGGATCCTTCGCTCAAGGAGTTCACCCGCATCATTGTCGAAGAGGCGGACCGGTTGCGTGACCTGGTCGACCGCATGCTTGGCCCCAATCAGCCCGTCCATGACGCCCTTTTCAATATCCATAAGGTGCTTGAACGAGTGCGCTCGCTGATCGTCGCCGAACACCCGGATGTGGAACTGGTGCGTGACTATGACCCTAGCCTGCCGGAGTTTCAGGGCGACGAGTCGCGGATGATTCAGGCGGTCCTCAACATCGCGCGCAACGCGGTTGAGGCCATGGATGATGCCCATGCCACGACCCCCAGGCTGACCCTTCGCACCCGCGCCCGACGCCAGTTCACCCTGGGGACCGAGCGCCATCGTCTGGTCTGTGAAGTGGCGATTATCGACAACGGCCCGGGGATTCCCGAGTCGCTTCGTGAGACGCTTTTTTTCCCGATGGTCTCCGGGCGCGCCGAGGGCAGCGGCCTGGGACTGTCGATCGCGCAATCGATCCTGCACAAGCATCAGGGGCTGATCGAATGCGATAGCGAGCCCGGTGCTACCGAATTCCGGTTGCTGGTGCCGCTGGAGCCGTCACCGGATCGCCAGGGTGACCGCTCATGATGGCCACTATCACGTCTCTTGCTGCTCACACGTCTCTTGTTGCTCACACTTCCCTTACGGCTCACGCCCTTATCCCGCTGGAGGCCTCATGACCGACCCCGCGCGTATCGTTATCGTCGACGACGACCGTGCCATCCGTTGGGTGCTGGAGCGCTCCCTGGCGCAGCCGGATCTTTCGGTCGAGAGCTTCGAGCGAGGTGATTCGGCGCTCGCCAGCCTGGAAACATCGCCTCCCGATGTGCTGATCACGGATATCCGCATGCCGGGGCTCGATGGCCTCGAGCTGATGGCGCGGGTCCGCGAGCTTTATCCGGACCTGCCGGTGATCGTGATGACCGCCCATTCGGATCTCGACAGTGCCGTGGCCTCTTATCAGGGCGGCGCCTTCGAGTACCTTCCCAAGCCCTTCGATGTCGATGAGGCACTGGCCCTCGTGCGGCGTGCCGTCGCCCATGCCCGCGAACGCCAGCGCCCCTTCGAGGCGCCTGAAGGCCTGGGGGCCGAAATCATCGGCGAAGCGCCGGCCATGCAGGAGGTGTTTCGCGCCATCGGTCGGCTCTCGCATTCGCATATCACCGTATTGATCAACGGCGAGTCCGGCACCGGCAAGGAGCGTGTCGCCCAGGCCTTGCACCAGCACAGCCCGCGGGCTGGCAAGCCGTTCATCGCCCTGAACATGGCCGCGATTCCCAAGGACCTGATGGAGTCCGAGCTATTCGGCCATGAGAAGGGCGCCTTTACCGGTGCCGCCGCCCAGCGCCGGGGTCGCTTCGAGCAGGCCGACGGCGGGACCCTGTTTCTCGATGAAATCGGCGACATGCCACCGGATACCCAGACCCGGCTGCTGCGCGTGCTGGCCGACGGTGAGTTCTATCGGGTCGGCGGCCACGTTTCGGTGAAGGCGGACGTGCGGATCATTGCCGCTACCCACCAGAACCTCGAGACCCTGGTCAGCGATGGACGCTTCCGCGAAGACCTGTTCCATCGCCTCAATGTGATTCGCGTGCATCTGCCGACCCTTGCCGAACGCCGCGAAGATATCCCGCGCCTGACGCAGCATTTTCTTGCCGAGGCGGCCAAGGAACTGTCCGCCGAAGCCAAGGTGCTGACCCCGGAAGCCGAAAGCCATCTGGCGCGGCTGCCCTGGCCTGGCAATGTGCGCCAGCTGGAGAACACCTGTCGTTGGCTGACCGTGATGGCCTCCGGCCGCGAGGTGATGATCGACGACCTGCCGCCGGAGCTACGCTCGACCGAGGGCACTGAGGTGGCGGCCGGCGACTGGCGCAGCGCCTTTCGTGAGTGGGCCGATCGTGCCCTGGCGGCCGGCCAGACGCATCTGCTCGAGGAGGCGGTGCCGGACTTCGAGCGCATCCTCATTGAAACCGCGCTCAAGCATACCGGTGGGCGCAAGGGCGAGGCCGCCGAGCTACTCGGTTGGGGACGTAATACACTCACCCGAAAACTCAAGGTGCTGCTGCCGGCGCTCGCCGACGACTGAGTGCGTCATGCAATGGCGTCGGTAAGCGGGAGGTGCTGGCCGGTTGGCAAGGGGGGTGCCAGAATGGAGCCCCTGACCTGAGGAGGCGCCATGACGCTGATGCATTGGGAACACCTGCTGGACCCGCACCGGCTCAACGACAAGCCCCGCGCGCTACGTGAGGAGCTGGGCCGCAGCCCGTTTCACAAGGACCATGACCGGATCGTCTTCGCCGGCTCTTTCCGGCGTCTGGGGCGCAAGACCCAGGTGCATCCGCTGACCGATAATGACCATATCCATACCCGTCTGACGCATTCGATGGAGGTCGGCTGCGTGGGCAGAAGCCTGGGCATGATCGTCGGTGAGGGGCTGCGCGAGCGGCTGCCCGACTGGATCACTCCCGCGGACCTTGGCGTGATCGTGCAGGCGGCATGTCTGGGGCACGATATCGGCAACCCGCCCTTCGGACACGCCGGCGAGTATGCCATACGCGACTGGTTCAAACGCGCCGAGGCCGATGGCCTTGGTTATCTCGAGGAATTATCGCCGCTTCAGCGCCGCGACCTGCTGACCTATGAGGGCAACGCTCAGGGGTTTCGCATCGTCACCCAGATCGAATACAACCAGTTCAACGGCGGCATGCGCCTGACCGGGGCCACGCTTGGCACCCTGCTCAAGTATCCGTGGACGGTGGAACACGGCGGCACGGCTGGCAAGTTTGGCTGCTATCAGTCCGAGCGCGAGCAGCTTGCCGAAGTGGCACGCCGGCTCGGGCTCAAGCAGCGCGACGACTGGGCCTGGTGCCGCCATCCGCTGGCCTATCTGGTCGAGGCCGCCGACGACATCTGCTATGCGCTTCTGGATCTCGAGGATGGCCTGGAAATGGGCATCCTGCGCTTCGATGAAGTCGCCGATATCCTGATTCAGATCGCCGGCGGTGAGCCGGAGGACTACCACGCCATGACCGAGCAGGGCGTGTCCCAACGGCGCCGCATTGCCGTGCTGCGTGGCGCTGCCATGGAACGGGCGGTCAATGATGTCGGTGCGGTCTTCGTTCAGCATGAACAGGCGATGCTTGCCGGCACGCTCAACGATGACTTGCTGGAGCTCTGCCACCCGGACCTTGGCTGGGGGGTGAGCGCCGCCAAACAGCTGGCGCGCGAACGCATCTTCCAGAACGAGCGCAAGGCCAAGCTGGAGATCGGCGCCTACACGACCCTCGGCATCCTGCTCGAGGCCTTTATCGGCGCTGCCTACGAGCTGCATACCACCGGGCACTCGAGCTTCAAGCATCAGCGGGTGCTGGCGTTGATCGGCGAGAACACCCCGCGGGCATCCTGGAGCCTCTACGACAGTTACCGGCGGATGCTCGACTTTATTGGTGGCATGACCGATCACTATGCGGTCGATCTGGCACAGGAGATGGGCGGGCGCCTGAAGGGCGATTGATCCCCATGCACCCGCCGGCGGAGACGCCGCTCAGGCGGTAAGCTGAAGCGGTGGCTCGCCGTCCGGGTCGCCGTCGGGGTCCCGGTCGTCGCCAAGGCCTAGCATGCGCAGGATGGCGCGGCCGATGCGCTTGCTGCTGTCGGCGATGCCCTGGTTGCCGAATAGGCGGTTGAACTCGAACACATAGGGATGGCCGTCGACCATGGCGATGTCGAAGCCGGCATGGTCGATATCGAGTTCCCGGGCCAGGCGCAGCGCCAGTGCGATGGCTGCTTCGGGGATATCATCATGCTCGACACGGCCGCCCTGGCTGATGTTGGAGAGGTAACCCCCCAGTGGCGTGACCCGCCAGTAAGCGGTGAGCACTTCGCCGCCGACCACTACGATACGCAGGTCACGGTCGATCGGCAGTCGCTTTTGGGCATAGAGAACCGGTTCTTCCTCGATATGCGCGTCCAGCGCCTCGCGGCAGTCGATCAGGCTGATGCCCTCGCCCATCGAGCTCTTGATGCGCTTGGCGATAAAGGGATAGCCAAAGCGTTCTACTACCCGATCCAGCGAGGCACGCGAGGTGCCGAGAATCTCGGTCGGCGGCACATGTTCCGGGCAAATCGCCATGAAGGCACGGGTCTGTTCGACCTTGTTGTGCCCCAAGTGATAGCTGGCAAGGCTCGGGAAGATACGCGCCTTGAGCCCGTAGACCAGGGTGTGCACCTGCCAGTAGGCCGGGAACAATAGCCAGTCGGCCGCCTGGATTTCTTCGAGATGATCGTACATGCGCTCGGGCTTGATATAGCGTACGCCAGGGATGCCCAGGGTGCGAAAGACGTCGAACGTGATTATCTTCATTAGGGAATGTTCGTTAACTCCTGCGAAAGGCGCGGATTATTATCCGAGTTGTCAGGCTCTGGCAAGTGTTATTGATTCGCCCTGACAGGACGCTTGTGACGTTACTGACGCCGATCCCCCTTTTGCCCTTAAATCGCGCTACCTTCTTTGATTAAGGAGAGATCATGTCTCGCTTTCTGCGCTGGCCGATCAAGCGTGCGCTGACACGCTACGTGCTCGTCGATACGTTGTTCGTCTTGTGGCTTGGGTGTGTGATGAGTGGGGCGGCCGTTGCGCGGTCAGACACGGCAGCGGCCGAGTCTGCCAAGGGGGCCTCATTGGCCTTCCTTGCCACACACGCCGGTCCTGAGGACTTCGCTCATTACACCCTGGCGTTGACCTGGCATCCCGGTTTTTGCAGCACGCGTCGCCAGCCGCCCCGGGAATGTCGTGATGCGTCACTGGCGAAAGGCGCCGCGGATGGCTTCGTGCTGCATGGCCTTTGGCCCTCCCTACCGGCGCGCTTCGCTGCCGATGGCGTGAAGCGTGAGCAGTGGTGGCGGCAGGGTTGCTTCATCGAATCGCCGCGAGCCAGTGGCAGCTTCTGCCGTGCTCATCCCCCGTTTGATTTGTCAGATGCGCTTGAGCAATCCCTCGAGCGTGCCATGCCGGGTCGCGCGAGCTGTCTTGATCGTTATCAGTTCGCCAAGCATGCAGCCTGTCTGTCGCTGCCGGTTGATGACTATTTCGCCGCCGCCGTGGCACTGCGTGACACGGTGAACAGCAGTGCCTTCGGGGCTTTCGTCAATCATCATCGTGGTGGCGATGTCGGGCGTAATGCGCTGATTGCGGCCTTTGAGGCCGCCTTTGGCGAAGGCACGGGGCGGGCATTGCGGCTTGAGTGTGGCGGGCGGGGAAATCGGCGTCTCACCGAGATACGCATCGGCATCGCTACCGAGCATCTGGCGACCTTTCCCGCTGAGAAGAGTCTGGTGTCATTGGGACGCGGTAGATGTGCGACGCGGGTCCAGATACAGGCTGAAGGCACTTGATCCATTCTGCTGGTGGCCTTCCTCAAGGCGTATTCGTGCGGCGTGGCGAACCTGCGCCTGTGCCATCGAGGCGCTAGGTAAGGATGTCGGTCAGGAAGATGATGGTGACAAACCAGCCGCTACGGCAGGAAAGAACATGCGGATAGGTGCGCTGGACCACACGCCTGGGAAGACCGGGGGGCCGAGCTTCTGGTCTTTCCATCAGGCTCTTTTGATGCCTACGAGCACGCAGTGACTCGTAGAGTACCCAGCCGTGCAGCATGACGAAGACGACGGCGAAGTTGATGGCAAGCAGCTTCAGCGCTTGTAGCAGGTAGACATGCTGAAGAGCGAGCGCCTCATCCGTTATCAGCAGGATGCTCTGCCCGATCACCGCGCCCCACAAGCCCAGGGTGGCCGTGACCAGCAAGGCATCACGCAGACGGAAGACAAGGCCCCGGCGTCGGGGGTTACGAATGACGATGGGGTGCAGTTTACGAGTCACGGAACACCTCTCCTCGGTCAGGGCTTCGCCAGATGGCGGGCTGACCGCGACGTCGCCGCATTGCCTTGGGCACGGCTAATACGACCGTGGATAGGTTCAATAGCCAGTAGGCGAAGGGATACCAGATACACCAGAACAGGCAGTCGCGCATGCTGTTGTCATAGCGGCTGTCGATCAGGAAGCTCACGGCAAACTGGCAAAGGCACAGGATCAGCATCGGCCCTGCCGCCATCGCCAGCAGTGCACTCGGGAAGCCTTCTCCAGGAAGCACCAGGGCCTGGTGCATGAGCCAAAAAATCATCAGGCCCAGCAGGCTGTAGCACCAGGTCACACTCAGCAGATACTCAGCTAGCAGTGGCCAGAAACGGCGATTGCGCCAGGTGAAGGCAGATGTGGCATAGCGCAGGAAGGCCTCGGCGCCCCCCTGAGCCCAACGCAGCCGCTGACGGAAAAGGCCCCGCAGCGTTTCGGGCATCAGCACCCAGCACAGCGCATGAGGCTCGTAGCGGACCTGCCAGCCGTTGAGCTGTAGCTTCCAACTGATGTCGATGTCTTCGGTGATCATGTCGGTGCTCCAGCCGCCGACATCTTCGACGGCACGTCGCCGGAACGCGCAGATGACGCCCGAGATGGTGAACACCATGCCGTAGATGCGCTGGGCGCGCTTGATCAAGCCAATGATCGAGGAGAATTCGCCGGTCTGTATCTTGCCGATGGCGGTGGAGCGCGTGCGTACGCGAGGGTTGCCGGTGACGGCACCGACCCGATCGCCGGCGATGAAGTGCGCCACCATCCAGCCCACGGCATCGTAGTCGAGTACGGCATCGCCATCGATGCCGACAATGATGTCGCCGCTGGCCTGTGAAAGGCCATGATTCATGGCGCTGGCCTTGCCCTGGTTAGCCTGATGCAGGACCCTGAGGCGCCTGTGGCGACTGGCGAGGGCATCCAGCCGAGCCCCTGTGTCATCCTGGCTACCATCGTTGATGGCAACGATCTCCAGGTTGCGATAGTTCTGACGCAGCAGGTGAGCAAGCGTCTCTGAGATGTTGGCGCCCTCATTGAAGCAGGGCACCAGGACACTGACGCGAGGACCGCGGCGGGTCAGCAGCTCGCGGGGCGGTGCGGGCTGTCTGATCTCCCAATGGAAGTAGTAGTAGAGGCCGCCACTGATCCAGACGGTCGCCATCAGGCACGGATAGACAATCGTGAAGAGGGTCAGTAGCTCCATGGGGGACAGGTTCATTTGCCATCTCCCAGATGATCGGCCAGCGAAAACTCACGCCGTAGCGTCGACGCTGGTGGATGATCGTTGAGGAAATCGTCGGGATAATAGCCATAGTGCTTGATGCCCGCCCGCCGCAAGATCTGCATCCAGCGGGCGAGCGTGCTGCCGGCTACCGGTGTCTGATAGCGCCAGTCGCGAGCTTGAAGTTCGAAGACCAGGCGCTCGGTAGGCACCCGCGCCAGTGCCGTGTGTGCCAGTTCTTCAAGCCATGCCTCGGCGTCCTCGGCTTGTTCCATATAGGGCATGGCCATGACCGCAGTGAAGTCATAGGCGGCAGCAATGGCCTCGAGATCCTGCGCGAACCAAGCCTCACTCTCGGGGTTGAGCACGACAGGTGCATAGATGTTGCGTGATGTCCTGAATTCCCGGTTGTCTTCGTGACGGTAATGATTGGCCGCTTCTGTGAGCTCATGGGTCAGATCGATCAAGAAGTCGGTCTTGAGCTGTGACCAGCGCCCAAGCTGGGCATCGTCTTCGCGCCAGTCCGCGATATCGCCCTCAAGGCCCCACTGCTGTCGATACCAGGCCATCGCGGCGGGGCTGCTGTCCTCGAAGTCGTTGAGGGTGGCGTCGTCGTGGAACAGCAGTCCGTCGAACTTGGTCATGCGTCCCAGGTCCTCGTAGATCTCCCGAAGGATCTGGCGGTTGGCGGGCACGAAGGGGGATAGACGCCGGTAGGCCTCCGGATTGGGGCCTGCCAGACGGGAATCGCTCACATAGCGCCCCGACTCACCCAGATCGAAGGCCATGACCGGCATCCAGGCGTAGACAGCCACGTTGGCGCGCTTCTTGAGTTGCCAGGCGACGCGGTTGAAGAGGTCGGCCTGCATGGACATGTGGCGGTTGGGGAAGTACAGCGCCTCGGCTACCCCATCACCATTGCCGTCGGCGAAGGCCTGCAGGTAGACGGTGCTGACATGCAGGGAACTGATCCGTTCGATCAGGACGTCGAGGTTCTGGTTCTGCTGAGCAAGGTCCGGGTCATAAATGTAATCCAGGTCGACATGCACGATGCGTTGATCGGTACGAGACCAGGTGCGGTTACTCAGCATTTCTTCCAGGGTTTCAAGCGTCGTTTCCTGATCGACCAGAAAACGCCCCATGTCGCGGGTGCCTTCCTCAAGCCGATTTACATGTGACCACAGACTGAAGGTATGTGGCATGCCGGCTTGTGAGGAAAGCGTCAGGGCTGCCCGGTTGTAGCCGCCATAGGGCCAGACCATGATCCGCGGCGGGGTGCCGAGCTCTTCCTTCAGGCGTTCGCTGGAGCGCTTGAGGTCAGCGCCTACCCGCGCCAGATACTCAGCTTCGCTCTCGTAACTGCTGGCCGACCAGATGCTGGTCGTCGCGGCCGGTTGCTCATTGCCGAAGGGATTGCCGATGGCGCCGTAGTGCAGGTCATCAGTGTGAGAGGCTACCTCCACCAGCGGTGAGCGTTGCAGCTCGCGCAACTGATCCCAGGACATGAATCGCTCACGTGGTACTCGATCGTCACCGTAAGGCACTTGGCGTGTCGCGGGGATATCCAGCCAGCCGGTCACAACGGCCGTGATGGCGGGAAAGTTATAGAGCTGAAGCAAGGGATAGACGATATCGTGGAAACTGCGATAACCGTCGTCGAAGCTAAGCAGTATGGCCTTGTCCGGCAGCGGCCGGCGGCCGGCTCTAGCATCCAGAATCGCCTGGAAACTGACCGGCTGGTAGCCCAGCTCCACCATCAGATTGAAATGCTGAATCAAGCGGTTACGCGTGATGGTCTGAGGGTAGATCTTGAGGTTCGGGGTGGCATCCAGGTCCACGACATCGTGATAGCTGATGACGCTGAAGCTACCGGGCGCTCGAGACGCCTGAGCCCCTGTGGCCATGCTCAGCAGGATGGCGAATGTGAGGCAGGTGAGGAGTCCGTGGAAGGTACGCAGGGGGCTCATAAGAACCTCCACTCGAGGCCAGCCGTCACGCGATTGGTGTACTCGGGCGAACCATCGTAGACATTCTTCATGCGGATGACGCCATAGCGGAACCGCAGGACAGGGGCGAACAGCCATTCATGCCCGTAACCGATAAGCCAGGTAGCATCGCTGCCGAAGGTGTCTTGCCAGTAGCTTCCGGCCCCGATTTGCAGGCTCTGTAGGAAGGCTTGCCGATAGCCCAGGGGCGTTTGATGGCTGACGGTCAGTTGGGCATTACCGCTGGCATCTTTGCGCGGGTTGAAGTAGCTCGCCTCGATGTCGTCATTGCGCGACCCCGCCATTGACAGGCTGCCGTCCAGTTGCCAGGCGTCATAGTCATAAAGCGTTTCGCGCCAGCCGGCACTGAGCGCTTGGCGCAGGTTGCCGTCTTCCAGGTCCATTAGGCCCAGCGACAGGCTCCCCTCCCCGGCTTCATCGCGGCGGTAGCTTGCCTCGAGTTGGTAGAGGTCGGCGTAGATGTCGTCACGCAGTGCCCGCAGCGGTGTCTCGGCAGCATTGATGGCGATGCGCATCCCCGCCGTCCATTGATCATTGAAGGCATAGTCGAGTTGCCCCCATGCCAGGGCATTGTCGTTGAGTTGAGCACCCTCGCCGATGGCCAGCGTCAGGGTGGCCGGGTAAAGGTTGAATTCATAACCGGCATTGGTATAGGCCGCGTAAAGGCCATCGCCCTCATACTCTCCATACAGGCCAATGCGCTCGGCGAAAAAGCGTGATCCAGCTGCATTGCGTGGCGCTTCCAGGCGCGTCTTGTAGGCCCAGTCACGAGAGCTTTGCAAGCCACTGCCTTGGGCATCGGATTGCTCGGCGTCGACGATCACTCCGCCGGCGCGTAGTTCGCGGTAATCTCGGGTCAGGCCTTCGAGTCCGACGCTGGGTGGGTCTTCGGCTTGATGCGCTTTGATGGTGACAACGGTATCCCGCCACTGAGAGCGTTCGAGTCGTGCGCTCAGAATGCCATAGCGTGCAAAGAGTCCTTCGCTGGGTGAGCTAAGGCCCAGGGCGCGCTGATAGTTCGCTTCCGCCTCGCGCGGCCAGCCTCGCCAGCTGGCGATATCTCCCCTCAGCCGCCAGAGGCTTGCGTTGCCTGGGGCACGGTCAATCAGTGCGTCGACCTGCTCCATGGCACTCTCCAGGTCGCCTCGCCAGGCGGTGAGCAGGACGTCAAGCTGCTGAACGCGGTCATAGTTGGGATTAGGGATGCGCTGGGTGCCTGTAAAGTTCCAGCGAGTGGGTTCTTCCTGACGCGCCCAGCCGTCGAGCACCCGCTCGGCGCGCGCGAAGTTCTGGGCATCGGAGTAGGCATAGACCAGGGATTCGAACAGCGGATCTTCGGGGTCTTTCGCCATGTCGGGGTGGGTCAATACTAGGTCCTGATAGCTCACGGCAGCGGCTTCCGGGCGACCGAGACCCAAGAGCGCATCGGCCCTGGCCTTTTTCACATAGGCGGGCAGCTGTCCGTGGCGAGAGGCGAGGTCTGTCGACAGTGCCTCGGCCTCCTCGAATCGACGCAGCAGGACCAGTGCGGCGACCTTGTCGTACTCGGCGCGTCGCACCAGGCTTGGGTCCGCGCCGTCGGTGCCGATGATTCGGCTGAGATTGGCAAGCCCCGCCTCGGCACGGTGAATCTCGCTGGTGTTTTTCGCCAAGCGCAGGTCGGCGGCGGCGGCATAGTAATCCAGCCAGAGTCGATCGGTGCCGGTGAAGGCGTCGGGATAACGCTCGAGCAGTCGTGATGCCGCTCGGGTGGCGCCAAGCGTCAGCGACAGGCGATACAGCGCCTGTACTTCCGCTTCATTGCGGGGTTGCTGTTCGACCAGCAGTTGACGGTTCTGAATCTCGGAAAGTGAGTCATCACTGCGCGCGGCCATATAAGCGCGCGCTTCCAGCCAGTCGTCGGTACGGCCAAAGCGCTCCTCGTAGCGGGAGAGTGCCATGCTGGCCGAGGAATAGAAGCCCTGATCGATACTCGTCAGTGCCAGGCCTAGCCAGCCTTGGCTTTGATCAGGGTCGCGTAGCAGCAGCGTCTGATAGAAGGCGAGCGCCTGCGGGAGGTCGCTCTGACGACGGGCGGCGCCACCGAGCGCTTCAAGACTCACCGCCGAATAATCATCGAGTGAGCAGTTAGTACAGGTGTCCAGTGCCGCCTGATCTCGCCCTGCGCGAAGGCGCAGAGCAATCAGGTCGTCTCTTACCTTGGCATCGTCGGTCGCTTCATAGAGTGCGCTCAGGCCGTTTATCGCCCGGTCAAGTTCGCCTTCACGCGCCATGACCACCCAGGCTTCACGCCGGGCATCAACGTCGCTTGTTGCTGCCGAAGCCAAAGGTGCCAGCCCGGCGCAATACAGGCACAGGGATACCCATATCACCTTCTTCATGACCCATTCCTCTGCGTTAACGAAAACGAGGCAGGCGTCACCGAGCCTGCCATCGGGATGCGCTGCTCTCTGAAGTTGCCTGATAGTTATTTTTTGTAATGCAACGTTCTTTATGTGTTACAGATTAGAGGGGTTGTAAGCGTAATGCCTAGCTGACTTTTGCTAATCCAAGGTAGGCTTTTTCTAAGGTTGGCGGGCTGGTGAAAGGCTTAGATGGTTGGTGCGAGAGGTGCTGACGAAGATCAGCGCGCAGGATGTGGGTTGGGCATAGAGGCCCGCACCAGCGACGGCGGAGACGTGAGGAAGAGACGACATCGAGGAGCGTTTGGGAAGCGCTGCTGAAAAGCGTTATTGGCAAGCGTCATTGGCAAGCGCTATAGAGAGGGGCCTGCGATATGTGCTGGCAGTAGGTGGGTGCCACGGCGCATTAGCGCCTGGTTGATATGCTCATGAAGCTCATCAGGTAGCGGCGCGAGCCGGGTCTGCGTGATTAAATCGGCGAGTCGGTCGCCGTCGACCACCTGGATGTCTACAGGAGCCTCTCGGCTTTCTATGTTCCAGCCGGGTAGGGCGAGAATACCGACCACAGGCACCTCGGTGCCGCATTCACGGCTCAGCCATTGGTGTAGCCAGGTCGTTGCCTGGCGGGTCTTGAGCAATGGTTTGCGCTCGCTCCAGCCGGGAAAACGTAACCGATTAGGTTCTACGGCTACCTGTGATTGCGGCACACCACGTGCATCCAATGGCTGAATTCGTGCGCGGGTTTCGATCACGAACACTCCGTGGGGCGTGACCGCTACGTGATCGATGGTGTAGGTATCGGCAGGGATGTCGTGGAAGATGAAAAACGGGTGGGTCTCGGGACGCACCAGGCGTTGCAGCTCCTGCCCCACGGCCAGTTCACAGGCAAGCCCCAGCTTGAGGCGCCGAATACGCTGGAAGTCACGGATCAGGCGCAGGCAGCAGATCAGCACCAGCGCTGTGCTGAGCCCCCCGTAGAGTGACCATTCTAGCCAGTTCTGGCTGTCGGCAAAGAGCATTCGCCCCATGCCATAGACCATCGGCGCGAGCACCACGATCGGGCCTAGAGCGCCATCCAGGAACAGGCCCGCGAAGGCGTTGTCGAGCCGGTCGCGAAGTGCCTGGCCGGGGCCGCGCAGAGGATGGGCGTCGAAAGGGGAGCTCACACGCGCGTCGTGCAGGTTGCGCAGCGCCACCACGATGACCGCCATGGCCGCCAGCGGGAATAGGAAAATCAGGGGTAGCAGGTATTCCAGCCAGGCCATCACGGCCTCCTTGCCCGAAGGGATACGAGGGATTCATTCTAGAGGGCCGCGGAAGTCGAGGCCACGCCCAAGATGCATAGAGGCGACAGCGCTTCCTAGCAATCTGATTGCCGCCACCAAGAGTAGAGAGGCCATGCATCCGTCATCTATCTCACGTGTTGATATCGATCACTCTATCGTTGATGACGTCGATGTTGCCGCTCTCGTCGCCTTTGTACGTGCTCATCCGCGGCTCGTCGTGCTGACCGGCGCCGGGGTCAGTACCGAAAGCGGCATTCCCGATTACCGAGATGCCGCCGGCGACTGGAAGCGCCCGCCGCCCATGCAGCACCAGCACTTCATGCAAAGCCATGCCTCTCGCCAGCGTTACTGGGCCCGGGCGCTGGTTGGCTTCAAAGCACTTAGCGAGGCGCGTCCGGGGCCGGCACATCTTGCCCTTGCCCGGCTTGAGGCGTTGGGCCATGTGCATACCTTGATTACCCAGAATGTCGATGGCCTGCACCAGCGTGCCGGCAATCGACGTGTCATCGATCTGCATGGCCGGGCGGAGCTTGTTCGTTGCATGAGTTGCCAGGCACTGCGCATGCGCCACGATCTGCATGCCGAACTCGAAGCCCGTAATCCTGACTGGCTTGAGCTTGACGCCGTGGCCGGCCCCGATGGCGATGCCGAACTCGAGGTCGACTTCTCGGATTTCCGGGTGCCGCCGTGCGGCCGTTGCGGGCAGGGCGTGCTCAAGCCGGACGTAGTGTTCTTCGGTGACAGCGTGCCGACGGCCCGGGTCGAGGCGGCGCTTGCTGCCGTGAGTGACGCCGATGCGCTGCTGGTCGTTGGCTCGTCGCTGATGGTCTATTCGGGCTACCGTTTCGCCCGGGTCGCGGCCAAGGGCGGCACGCCTATCGCCTGTCTCAACCTTGGCCGTACGCGGGCAGATGAGCTGTTTGCCCTCAAGCTCGAACAGCCGATCGGCACCACGCTTACCTCGCTGGTCGCGGCTTTGAAGTAGCGACAGCCAGGGCGTCGCTTAACCGCCGGCCAGCTTGACCTTGTACCCCTTGGCTTCCAGTGCGTCCTTCAAGGCCTCTCGTTGATCGCCCTGAATCTCGATCACTCCGTCCTTGACCGCGCCGCCGGTGCCGCAACGCTTCTTGAGCGCCTTGGCCAGGGTCTTTAGCTCGGTTTCGGGTAGCGGTACCCCGTCGATGAGCGTCACGCCCTTGCCCTTGCGACCGCTCGTCTCGCGGCGGATGCGCACGATGCCATCCAAGGCAGCGAGACGCTCGCGTTCTGCCACTGCCTGACACTCGCAGTCGTTGATCGGCTGGCGGCAGTCGGGGCAGGTCTCGCCGTGCTCAGTGGAATAGACGAGGCCGCGCAGTTGATCGTTCAGGGAAGCCATGTCGCGCTCCTGGCGCTGAAAAATTTACAACATCATGATAACCCAGTCGGTGGCGAAGCGCCGAGAGTGATGCCCTGGCAAACCTATCCGCGACGCACGCTTTCACCGCCACTTGTCCACAATGCATCGCGCGATAAGAGGTGTGGACAAGTCGGTGTGCAAAGCGTCGGTCAGAGACTGGCGACGGCCTCATGAGCCAGGTGGGCGATCACGGTGGGCAGCTGATGCATGTTGCTGATCTGGATCGCCCCCTCCGGCGTGGTCTCGACATCCGGGAAGCGGTTCAGATGAATCACTTGCATGCCGGCGGCCAGTGCCGCCTTGACGCCGACGGTCGAGTCGTCGATGGCAACGCATTCACGGGCTTCATACCCCATCAGGGTCGCGGCATGCAGGTAAAGGCAGGGGTCCGGCTTCCAGCACTGTGCGGTATAGCCGCTAAACAGGCGGTCACCGAAATAGTCACTCAGGCCAGAGGTCGATAGGCCGGTGCGAATCTTGACCTCGGGGCCATTGGAGACCACTGCCCGAGGGTAGCCGGCCAGTGCATCCAGTGCTTCGCGAACACCGGGCAATGGCGTTACCTCGCTGGCCAGTCGTTCGGACAAGCGAGAGCGCATGGTGGCCTCCCCGCGGCGTAGAGCGTCGGGGTCGACCGTGCCATGACGGCGCTGCAATTCGGTGACGATGTTGATGAAGCGGGCGCCGCGAAACTCGGCCATGTAGTCACTGGGGGTGAAGGGTAACCCCAATGCTGACAGGCTGGCCGACATTTCGGCAGCCAATAGGGGTTCGCTGTCGACTAGGGTGCCGTCACAGTCGAAAAGCAGGCATCGCGGAATTGTCATCGCCGATCCTCTGAGGCAAGACAGGGAAACATCAAACCAACCTTACCGTTATCGGCACGCTTCGCCGGATATTGAGTGCTGTGGTGTTGGATCATACCGCCAGTGTAGTCAATTTTGGAACAGTGTTCTTTAATTTGCGGTGTCGTAATTGCAATTTTAAGTGTCGCGTCGATGTTGTGGAACCCTGCCGGCAATGACCGCCGGCACGGGTTGTTGTGACGCAGAGAAGACGAATACGTCAGCCAGTGGGCATGTACGTGTAGCGAGCGAAATGGCTCATCAGGCGGGTGTCTCGCCCGACATGCGGGTAGCAGCGACGGTCGCTGAGTCAGCAAGGAGCGTAATCGGGGGATTAAAATGCTTTTAATCAGTCGCTTAGCTGGGAGAGTCGTTCGATCACCGCGGGCAGTTCGCGGGCATGACGAATGGCGTGGGCACCGTCGGGCGTGATTTCTTCCTCAGGGAAGTGGTTGAGATGCACCACCTGCATGCCGGCGGCGAGCCCGGCTTCCACGCCCACGGCGGCATCATCGATCACCACACAGCGACTGGGTGGATAGCCCATGGCCTCGGCGGCCTTGAGGTAGAGCGCCGGGTCGGGTTTCCAGACGCCCAGGGCATAGGCGCTGAACAGGCGGTCGCCGAAGTGGTGTGCCAGCTGGGTGCTCTGCATGGCGCAGCGGATCTTGGCCTCCGGGCCGTTGGAGACCACGGCGCGGGGATAGGCGGCGAGTGCCTCCAGTGCGTTCGGCATGCCATCGACCGCCTTGAGCTCGGCTTGCATGCGCGCCGCCATGCGTTCACGCATGGCGGCTTCCATATCTTCTAGTTGTTGCTCGTCGAGAGCCCCGAAGCGTGCCTCGAGTGCTCGAACGATGGAAAGGAAACGCACGCCGCGAAACTCCTCCATGTATTGCTGGGCGCTGAAGGGCAGGCCGAAGGGCGTCAGGACCTCCGCCATGACCTCGGCAAGCAGGATCTCGCTATCGACCAGGGTGCCATCGGAGTCGAACAGCAGGCATAGGGGCGGCGTCATGAAAACCTCGCGGGAGCAGAATAGGACGGGCCCACCTCGTGAGCCCTTGGAAGATCAAACAAAGTCGGGTGCGATCAGACGCGGAATCGCCAGTACCAGGTCTGGGTAGACGATCAGCAGCACGATCACCGCGAGCATTACCGCCAGGTAGAGCAGGGTGGTGCCTAGCGCCTTGAGAAGCGGAATGCCACCGATCTTGGCCGAGATCATCAGGCAGAGTCCATAGGGCGGGGTGATCAGACCAAGCCCCAGTGCCATCACGCCGATGACCCCGAACTGGACGGGATGCACCCCGGCCTGCATGGCCAGTGGCTGGAAGATGGGCGCCATGATGGCCATCGCCGGCAGCGAGTCCATGAAGGTGCCGATCAGCAGCATCACCGCGGTCATGATCAGCAGCAGAACGATCGGGTCGTTGATGCTGACGCCCGCCATCAGCTTCGGGGGAATCTGATAGAAGCTGATCAGGTAACCAAATATCGCCGCGCCGACCAAGCTGAACAGTGACAGCGAACACAGGCGCACGGTGTCGGTCGAGGCGTTGAGTACCTGACGCGGGTTGAGCTCCCGATAGACCACGAAGCCCAGCACCAGGGCATACAGCACCGCGATGACGGCGGCCTCGGTGGGGGTGACCAGTCCCAGCGTGATGCCACCGATGATGACCACCGGAATGCCCGCGGCCAGCAGGCCGTCCTTACCGGAGCTCATCAACTCAGCAAGTGACGCCCGCTTTCTCACGGGTACCTGATAGCGGCGCACATACCCCATGTTGAGTGCCAGCTGCGCGCCGCCGATCATCACCCCGGGCAGGATGCCGCCGAGGAAGAGCCCGGCGATCGAGGTGTTGGTCAGCGCGCCCCAGACGATCATATTGATCGAAGGCGGGATAATGATGCCCATCACCGATGAAGCAGCGGTGACCGCCACGGCAAAATTGACCGGGTAGCCCTCGCGCTTCATGGCCGGAATCAGCACGGTGCCGACGCCGGCGCTATCGGCGGTGGACGAGCCTGAAACGCCAGCGAACAGCATGCTGACCATCACGTTGACGTGGGCCAGCGCACCCTTGAAATGGCCGACTAGGCGCATGCACAGGGTGATCAGACGGTCGGTGATGCGGGCGGCATTCATCAGATTGCCGGCCAGCAGGAACAACGGTACGGCGAGCAGCACGAAGGAATCCATGCCGTTGTACATGCGCTGGAACATCACCCAGTAGGTGAGCCGCGGGTCCAGGAAGATGATGCCGACAGCGGTCAGCACCAGGGCCATGGCGATCGGTACACCGGCAACGATCAGCACACCGAGCAGCGCGAACAGCAGCCACGGCAACACGAAGATCCAGTCCATGGGGATCATGAGGGGCTCCTGTCATGGTCGGAAAGGGTGGGGGGAAGATCGCCGAGGGCAGCGGTGCTCTGATCGCTGCTTTCGAGCACTGCGTCGAGCTCGTTGGGGGTGTTAAGGGCAGCTTCCATGCGGGGCATGCCTTCGAGCATGGCATGCAGTAATCGCTGGGCGCTGAACAGCAGGATGAAGACACCGCTGACCGTGAAGGCAGAGTAGACGTAGATCATCGACAGGCCGGAGGCGGTGGCGCTGCGCCGGAGGCCTGAGAGGGCGAAGTCCTTGCCGTAGACAATGAAAATGACGCCCACCGTCAGACAGGCCAGGTCTCTGATCCAGCGGGTGATCAGGTCCGCCCTCGAGCCGCGCGGGAAGGCCTCGAGCACGAAGTGATCGGCGTGCAGCACCCCCACCGCGGTGCCCAGCATGATCATCCACTGGAAGGCGAAGCGGCTGAACTCCTCGGTCCAGTACAGTCGCGGCATCAGCGGCAGGTTGCGACTGACGATCTGGTAGATGATCAGCAGGATGAAACCGGCCAGCAACGCCAGCAGAATCAGGTAAAGGCCACGTTCCAGGAGCCGGTTGAGGCGTGACAGGCCGTGAAGCAGAGTCGGCATGACGCTGTCCTCGGTTGGGAATGTAGAGAAGATGCCGGGACCCCAGGGCCCCGGCACGGCCATTATTCGGCGTTAATGATCTGCTGGTGGAGCTCGGTCAGCCCCATGTCTTCGATGACCTCGGCCAGGGGCGCCTTGACGATTTCCTGCATGCGCTCACGATCGAGCTCATGCAATGTCGCGCCTTCGGCCACCAGCTGATCCAGCGCCTCGCTATCCTGCTTGAGCTGCACTTCGCGAGCGTAGTGGGCGGCTTCCTGGGCGGCGGCCATGACCGCCTGCTGCTGCTCGTCACCCAGGCGATCCCAGGCCATCTCTGACATGGTCAGCAGGCGCACGGTGATATCGTGCTGCGAGAGACCGATATGGGGCGCCACCTCGTGGAAGCGCATGCGATGGATCCACTCGGCTTCGTTGAGCAGGCCGTCGATAGCGCCTAGCTGCAGACCGGTGTAGATCTCCTTCCAGGCCATCACGGTGGGTTCTGCCCCCAGCGCCGACCAGGCGGTGATCAGCGGTTTGGTGGGGTTGGTCCGCAGTTTCATCCCCTCGATATCATCGAGGTCTTCCAGCGGCCGCGTGCTGACGATCTGGCGCTTACCGCCGCCGAAGAAGGCCAGTATCTTGACGCCGGTTTCCTCGCTGATCTGGTCCGCAATGTCTCGGCCGACGTCGCCATCGAGGACGGTATGCCAGTGCTCGACGTCACGGTACAAGAACGGGATCGAGAAGACGTTGGCGGTCGGCGAGAAGTCAGTGATCAGCCCCGGGTTGATGATCGACATATCCAGTGCGCCAGCCATCTGCTGCTCGAACATCTCGGTTTCATGGCCAAGCACGGAGTTACCGAGGATCTGGACGCCGATCTCGCCCTCGCTTTTCTCGTCAATCAGCTCCTGAAATTTCTCGGCGCCCAGCTGATAGGCGGTGTCTTCGGTGCCACCGTGGCCAAAGCGCAGGTCGAATGCCTGAGCGGTGCCGGCGATGCCCAGCGCGGCGGTCACAAGGGCGCCGGTCAGCAAGCCGCGCGTCAGGGCGGGGAGTGCTTTTGGATCGATCCAGTTCTTGGTCATGTCGATACCTCTGGGAGTTCGTTGTTGTAGTGATTGACGGCGTTGGAACAGCTCCCGAGCGTCGGGCGCTGCTCAGGGGGGTGAGCCAGCTGTGGCCGGCGACGTCGCGGGAGTCTCTGTTAATGAACCACCACAGGACTCGCGAACCTGGAGCCGGGGGGCGAGCACGACTTGCTCGCGCGCCCCGTCGGGGTCGGCAATGCGACGCAGCGCTAGTCGCGCTGCCTCCTCGCCGATGGCGTAAGGGTGGGTGGCGACACTGGTCAATGCCGGGTCGCCAAGGGTCGCTTCCTCGACATCATCAGTGCCGATCACCGCGCAGTCCTGCCCCGGTGTCAGACCCAGGCGCTTCAAGCCCAGCATGGCACCGAAGGCGACCAGGTCGTTGTGGCAGATCACCGCCGTGGGGCGGGGCGCCTCGCGCATCAGCGTTTCGATCAGCTCAAGGCCCGCACTTCGGGTCACGTTGCCCCGGATCAGACGCTGATAGTCGAGGCCGTGATGGGCCAGTGCTTCCGCGTAGCCCTGCCAGCGCTCCTGAGTCGCCGAATGCTCGGCATAGCCGCCGAGAAAGGCGATGCGCCGATGGCCGAGGGCTACCAGATGGTCAACGGCCTGATGCACGCCGAGGACGAAATCGCTGCTGGCGTAGTCAAAGGGTGGGGCGCCGATGTGGCGCAGTACCTGGACACAGGGCAGTTGCCACTCGGCCAGGGTATCGATCAGCGACGGCGGCGTCCCCTCGGCCGGACACAGCAGGATGCCATCGACGCTATGCTCACGCATGCGTTCGAGAAAGCGCTGCTGGCGCTGTGGTGAGTCCTCGCTATTGGCCAGGAATGAGACGTAGCCTTCCTTGTTCAGGGCCGCATCAATGCCCGCCACCATGGCGCCGAAGAAGGGATTGGCGATGTCGTAGACCACGACGCCGAGCGTCGAGGTGCGGCTGCCACGCAGGGCGGCGGCGCCGCGGTTGTAGACATAGCCCAGCTCCTTGATTGATCGCTGCACCTTGAGGCGGGTGCGGTCGGCCACCAGCGGGCTCTCGCGCAGGACCAGCGACACCGTCGAGCGAGACACCCCTGAATGCGCAGCGATGTCCTGCAGCGTGATGCTGCTGGAGTCGCGACGGGGTGATGGGCGAGCGGTGTCTTGGGCCATGTCGTACTCCGTGGTGAACGGGAAACTGCATCTTTTTGGATGGGTCTAAATCTAGAAGATCCCCTGGCACCTACCAACTCATCTTTAGTCTATGATGGCCGTCCAGTGGGCAGCGACGGTGGTCAGCCAGTACCACGCTTGACTCACTGGTAAAGGTTTCATGCATGCTCACGGCCATACCCCGGCCACGGCGGTATGTAGGCCGGGCCGGGAAAGCGGTAGCGCAGGCAGGCGGCCAGCCAAGGGCCGCCAGGACGGAGTCAGTCGTTCAAGAGTTCGACATTGACCGGGCTGACCGGGCGCTTGCCGCTTAGTGCCAGGGTGATGTTATCGACGGCTCTTTGCGCCATGGCGGTGCGCGTTTCCACCGTTCCCGAGCCGATGTGCGGAAGCGCTACCACGTTGGCCATCTGTGGCAGAGGCGAGGTCTCGGGCAGCGGCTCTTGCTCGAAGACATCAAGGCCCGCGGCGCGGATCTCGCCTTGCTCGAGTGCCTCGATCAGAGCCTTCTCGTCGACGACCTTGCCACGCGAGATATTGATGAAGATGGCCGAGTGGCGCATGAGCGCGAACTCGCGGGCGCCGATCAGTCGCTCGGTCTCGGCACTCAGGGGCACCGTGACACAGACGAAGTCGGCGGCTTCAAGCAGTTCGTCGAACTCGCAGCGTCGCGCGCCCAGCTCGTCTTCCAGGGCTGGCTTGGGCGAGGCATTGGAATAGAGAATACGCATGCCGAAACCCAGTGCGCCCCGGCGGGCGATGGCGGCGCCGATACGGCCAAAGCCCACCATGCCGAGCGTCTTGCCGTGAACATCGGAGCCAAATTGCGCCTCGCCGATGCTGGCTTTCCAGTCACCACGCTTGACGAACTCCGCAAGCTCCACGGCACGCCGTGCCGTCGACATGATCAGCAAGAAACCGGTATCGGCGGTGGTTTCGGTCAGCACGTCCGGGGTGTTGCATAAGAGAATGCCGCGCCGCGTCAGCTCCTCGACCGGATAGTTGTCATATCCCACCGAGATGCTGGCAATGGCCTCGAGGTGCGGCGCCTTGTCGAGTAACGCCGGTGTGACCTTGAGGCCGGCCCCCACCAGGCCATGCGCCTGCTCCAATGCCGCGAGGAATGCCGGGTCATCGGCAGATGCCAGTGGATCGAAGTAGTCGACATGGAAATCACGGCGCAACTGGCCGAGCTGATCATCGTTGAGGCGGCGAAACGCCACGATACGCTTTTTCATTTAAGACTCCTTATGTACGAGGGACTCGGCTCACTGGCCTTCGGGTGTGTCGCTACTGGCTTCCAGGCTCGCCAGCTGGTCTCGATGCGGCAGGCCTTCCATGTCGCCGCGAACCTGCACTGCCTCGGCGCCGATCAGGTTACCGCGTCTCAGGGCCTCGTGGGGCGCGCATCCGTCTAGCAGGGCGCTGATCACGCCCACCGCGAAGCCGTCGCCGGCGCCGACGGTATCAACGACTGTCGGCACGGGGATGCCGGCTATCGTGAAGCTTTCCTCCTGGCCGCCCAGTACGCCGCGGTAGTAGCTGCCCTCGGGGCCAAGCTTGATGATCACCGCCTTGGCGCCACGCTCAAGATAGAAACCGGCGATGTCATGAGCCGTTTCCAGCCCGGTCAGGCGTTGACCCTCGGCGAGCCCCGGCAACACCCAGTCGGCCTTGGCGGCCATGGCATTGAGGGTGCTGGCCATCTCGGCCTCACTGTGCCAAAGGCTTGGCCGCAGGTTGGGGTCGAAGGAGATGCTGGCGCCTGCCTCGCGTGCCTTGTCGAGCATGTGAAAGGATAACTCGCGGCAGCTCGCCGACAACGCCGGGGGAATGCCGGTGGCATGCAGATGGCGCCAGGCACCGACGTCCACCGCGGTTGCATCGCTCGGCGAGAGCTGGCTGGCGGCGCTGCCGTGGCGCCAGTATTCGACGTGCGGGTCGGCGCCATCTGCGGCGCGTGCCTTGAACACCAGGCCGGTCGGGTGGTCCGGGTCATTGATCAGATGGCGGCAGTCGAGGCCCTCGGCCTCCAGGGTGCGGCGAATATAGTGCCCGAAACTGTCATCACCGACCCGACTCAGCCAGCCCACGTGGAAGCCCAGACGGGCAAGACCGATGGCCACGTTGGTATCGGCCCCGGCGATGCGGCGCTGGAAATGCTCGACCTCGGATAGCGTACCCGGGTGCTCGGCGACGAACATCGTCATCGCCTCCCCGAAGGCGACCACCTCGGGTGGCGTGTCGTGTGATGGCATAAAGGCTCCTCTTGTCTAGGCGTGAGGTGTTGTTGGTGGAAGGCTTAAAGGGGGCGCAGTCGGTTGAACTGCTCACGGGTCACATCCACCAGCGGCGATCCTTGCAGGGGATATTCGATAGCGCGGGTCACGCCCGCAGGGAAGTGCGCCAGCAGCGCTCGCCATTCGGCCAGCTCCCGGTCGTCGGGCACGCTGGCGTGGAGCCTATCGCGCTCGACACTCACGCCCTTGCAATGCAGGTAGCGCACATAGGGCCCCAGCGCCTGAGCGGCGGCCAGCGGGTCGACTCCTGTCCACTGCCAGTTGCCAATATCAAAGGTCATGTACAGCGGGCAGCCGGCGGCCTTGGCATCGGCAAGAATCGCGGCCATCGGTGCGAGGGTGCCGCCTTCTGCCGTCTGGTCATTCTCGATCAGCAGCAGTGGCGTGGCAGTACCGTTTAGCGCCTCGCACAGCTGCTGCCAGGCGGTGGCGCGACTGGCGGGCGAGGCATCCGAGGCATAATGGCCAAGCGAGAACTTCACGGCCAGCGCCCCCAGGCGCCGGCTTTCCTCCAGACGCGTCATGACGCCGGGCGCCAGGCTGTCGCCGTGCCATAGCGCGTCGGCGGCAGAGTAGACCACGCCCAGCGAGGCATCGGCGCCTGCCCGCCCCAACGCCTCGAAATCATCGAAGCCATCGGGCAGCAGTTCCCGACGGATTTCCACGCCGTCGGCGCCGGCCTCCTTGAGCCAGGGCAGAACGGCCGCCTGGCCGTGTTCGGCGATCAGCGAGTGACCGAATGCCGAGGTGGCGACCAGTACCGCGGCGCTGTCCGGACTGGCCGACAGGTGTGATGGGAACGGTACCATCGAGGCGCGTGGCGTGGGTGATCGAGTGGTCATGGGGTGTCTCCTAGATGGCGGCGTGAGGCGCTAGGCCATGTCTGAAAAGTGTCTGCGCTCGGCTATACGGCGTTAAAAATTAGCTCAAAATACTCATTTACGGCCTGTAAACTCCGCTTTTTCGCTGATTTTTGCCTTGTCTATCCTTCGCTCGTCGACTTTTCGGACAAGCCTAGCGAGGCGTGAAAGGTGCGGGGCGTTGGGTAGAGCCGCGCGACATCAGCTGCGCCTGATACTGGATGCGCCGCGGCGGTGCCGTGTTGCCGCGGTGCTCGAGGCGTTGCAGCAGGGCCTCAACGGCGGCACGACCGATACCCTCGGTGGGCTGGGCTAGCGTGGTGATGCCCGGCGTGACCAGATCGCACCAATCGAGTTCGTCGATGCCCATCAGCCCGGTTTCGCCTAACACCACGCCCTGAGCCTGTAACACGCGCGTGACGGCAAGCGTGACATGGCCATTGGCGCATAGCAGTGCCTTCGGCTGCTGGGAGGGGGCGGCCAGAAAGTCCCTGATGGCGTGCTCGAGTGCGGCATGATCCTTGTCCAGCGACAGGCTGGCCGCCTTGCCCTCGAGTCCGCGCACGACGAGCTGCTGCTCGAAGCGCTCTTGGCGAATCTGGCGGGAGCTTGCCTGCGAGGTGGGTTCGCTAAGATAGAGCAGGTCGCCGTAGCCCTGGGCCGAGAGGTGATCCAGTGCCATGTCGATGGCCCGTGCATTATCGAGGCCGACCTCGTCGGCTTCGAAGTCACCCAGCGAGCGGTCCAGCAGCACCAGCGGCGTTCCCTGCTCGGCAATCTGCTTGAGCTCGCGGCTGGGCTGGCCGGCAGCGTTGATCACCAGGCCTTCGACCCGGTAGGCGGCAAGCAATGCCAGATGATCGCGCTCCTGAGCCGGGTCGTTGTCGGTATTGCACACCAGTAATGAGAAACCGCGGGCCCGGCAGGCCTGCTCGACCCCATGCATCACCGCCACCGAGAAGGGGTTGAGAATATCCGCCACCAGCATGCCGATGAGCCGTGAATGGCCCCCCTTGAGGCCACGAGCCATCTGATTGGGGCGGTAATTCAAGCGCTTGGCGGCACGGGCGATGCGTGTCTGCATCGTCTCCGACAGGCGATCACGTTCGCTGCTGAAGTAGCGCGATACGCTGGTCTTGGAGACGCCGGCATCGCGGGCGACTTCCAGGATGGTGGCACGGTTGGGGTTGTCGGCCATGAAGGGGTCGACCTCGAATGGGAACGTTACCATCGTAGGTTTGCTAGCGGTCGGAGGGCAAGTTTTCAGGGCTAGACAAAGGTCGGGTAGTGGGTCGTTTTCCGGCCCGTCTCAGGTGAGATGTGAGGCGGACTCAGCCGGAGGTGAACAGTAATGACAGCACGCCTGCCAGGTAACAGGCGGCAATGGCCACGCTCTCGAAGCCGATGCGCCCGGGGCCTTGGCGTTCGCGATGAATCATGCCGACCATCAGGATGGCGGTCATCAGTAGCGATAGAGCGACCCACAACGCCACCGGGTCGGGGATGGCGTGATAGATCGACCCGCCTCGATAGGCGACGTCCGAGGCGGCGACGAAGAGGGTGTCGAAGGCGTTGCCGCCGATGATGCCGGCCACGGCCAGGGTCAAGGCGCCACGCCGGACGGCGGCCACCGAGGTGACCAGTTCCGGCAGGGAGGTGACCACCGCGGTCATCAACGCCCCGACGACGGACTGGCCGATACCGGTCTCGGTGGCGATCACCGAAGCGGCGCGCTCAAGCACCCAGCCGCTCGTGGCGAGGGCCAGTGCCAGGCCCAGGAAACTCAGCCACAGCGTTAGCAGCGAGCGGGTCGCGGCCTGGTCGTCGGGAATGTCGGGTTGGGTATCGCGGGTTTGGGCGGGGCGCCACATCGGGCTGTCCTTGGTGCGGTCGGCCAGACGCAGCCCGAACAGGTAGACCACTACCAGTAGCGGGGTCACCGGGTGTACCTGCCACAGGGTCCACTCGGGGGCGAAGCGCCCCACCAGCACCAGTGCCAGTAGACACAGCAGCAGGCTACCCTGCACCAGGTTGCCGACGGAAGCGGCGGCGTGCTCCAGATTGGCTCGTCGATGGACCATATCGGCGATGGTAAGGAACAGGGTCTGTACGGCTATACCGCCCAGCGCATTGCTCATGGCGAGGGTCGGATGATCGGCAAGCGCGGCGGATATCGATAGCACCAGCCCTGACAGCGAGGTGGCAAGCCCCAGCAGCACGGCGCCGGCGATGGCCTCTCCGAGCCCGGTGCGGTCGGCCAGGTCATCGACGATATGGGCCAGGCGCGTGCCCGCCACGCCGATTACCAGCGTACAGCCGATGGTCAGGATGATGGCGGTGCTGAGGGATAGGTCGGTCAGCAAGTAAGGACTCGTCAGTCAGAGTAGCGTGGTATACCGCGCCCTTGAGTATATCGCTCGCAATGAGAAGCGCTCTAGCATGCCGGCCGTGGAGGTGGTGCTAGGCTATGAAAACGGCGTGCTCGCATGCTAGGTATGGGTGAGTAAAGCCACAACAGTTCACCCCTTTAACTGGAGGTCGTCAAGCCATGAAAAAGCATCTGCTCTGGTCGGTGGTCGGCTATACGGCCGTCATCGGCGCCAGCCTCATGACGCGCCACACCGCCCGTGAGGCCTACCGCAAAACGGCCGGGAACCCCCCACCGGAGAACCCCGGACGTCGCGATACCCGTTGGCATGAAGCGCTGGCCTGGGGCATGGCGAGTGGCGCCCTGGTCGGGGTGGCTAGGGTGGTAGGCCAGCGGTTGGGCGACGAGGCGCGTCGTCGGGGCGAGCGGAGCCGTCCTAGGCGTGCCCTGAAGCATCTGGACGACTAGTTAGTCGTTCGAGTCTGTCTCTGCAGCGCTTGGGGCCGAGTGGCGCTCGCCTTGCTCGATCTTTTCACCCGCTGGCGAGACCAGGTACCAGGCCGCGCCCAAATGGGTGACATCTTGACCAAGGGCGTCGCCGGCTTCCTTGTCGCCGCTGAAGAAGTAAAGTGGCCAGCCGGCGTAGGTTACCTGCCGGGTGCCGTCCTCGCGCTCAATGGTGCTCAATTGCTCGGCATCGAGGCTATCACCGGCCTTGGGCGCCTTGCGCGAGGTGAAGGGAGGCCAGGCGATGGCGCAGGAATGATCGCAGTGGCTGGCACTCCCCGGTTCATCCATTGCGAACAGGTACAGGCTCATGCCCTCGCGGTTAGTGAGGTAGGTGCCATAGTCGGCCTGCTGGCGCGTCTCGAGTCTTGCCTGCTCGACCGGTTGGGACACGCTCTCAAGGTCCTTGGTGGCCTCTGAGGCGCTCTGCCCAGGCACGGTGTCATCCACCTGCGTCTCGGATGCCGCCTGCAGGGTGGTGGAGGCGGCCGCCAGCAGCAAGGTCACGATCATGATGGCCGACTCTTTTATCGTCATCTGTGCCTTCATTTCGCTCTTCCGTGTGATGAGTTCATTTCTACTGTAGGACAAGCGCCGCGATATCGTCTTCCCGGACCCAGCAAACGATACGGTGCGTCGACAGCAACGTGGTGGGGGTGAACGGGAATCAAAGAGAGCATCTTGGCTGCCGGGCAGACTGGTCAGTGCTGGGGCGGCATGAGCTAGGCTGATGGCACGGCTTTCTCTTCCCGGTTCCCCATTGCGAGGTCCAGATGATTCGACGCCGCTCGACGCTATCGCTGCACGCCTTTTTGATGCTGGCACTGCTTTTGTTGATCACTGCAGGGTGGGTCGCACCGCGCGCAGCCCACGCTCAGAACAGCAACACCGACGCCTGGGACAGCGGCGGTCACATTGCCCTGATGCGCCACGCCCTGGCGCCCGGTACCGGCGATCCGGCGGGCTTCGCGATTGATGACTGCGCCACCCAGCGCAACCTTTCCGCTGAAGGCCGTGCCCAGGCCCGCGCCATCGGTGAGCGGTTTCGCGCATGGGATATCGAGGTGAGTGAAGTGCGTTCCAGTCGCTGGTGTCGCTGCCTGCAAACCGCCGAGCTGCTTGGGCTTGGCGAGGTGATACCCACGCCGGCACTCGATTCCTTCTTTCGCGACCGCAGCGCCGCCGACCGGCAAACCCGCGAATTACGCGAGCTGATCGAGGCCTGGAACGGCGAGGGCACGCTGGTACTGGTCACCCATCAGGTCAACATCACCGCGCTCACCGGCGTTTATCCACGCTCCGGCGAGATTCTGGTGCTGGCGCCCGAGGATGGTGCGCTCAAGCTGGTGGGGCGGCTTGAGAACTAAGGCGGGTCCGTCAAAGCATCGGGCAGAGATGCCCAAGGCGTCATTCAGGCAGGTTATTGCAGTTGTCGCGATACAGCGGGGCATCGCCCAGCGCCAGGCGCTCGGTAGCGGTGTTGTAGTAGAAACGGCCGCTCTCGTCGCTTGAAAGCGCATAGTCGCCGCACACGCCATAGCCCTTGTTGACCCGCGCCAGGTGGGAAATCTCGGCCGGTTGCTGACTGTCGAGGCGCTCACCGATCAGCTCGGCAATATGGGCATCGCGTTCTGCCTCGGAGTAGGCCTGGCCGCCGAAGATCAGGCCGGCAACAACGAGGATGGCGACGACGGGAATCCAGAGGTTATGCATGGCGGTTCCAAAAGAAGCGCCCACCGGCGAGGGCCGGTGGGCGGGGAAGGTCGCTTACTTCACCTGCGGATCGAGTTCGCCGCGCTCGTAGCGCAGGAACATTTCTTCCAGGTTGAGCGGCTTGATCTTCGAGGCATTACCGGCGGTGCCGAAGGCTTCGTAGCGGGCGATGCAGACATCGCGCATGGCGCTGACGGATTCCTTCATGAACTTGCGCGGGTCGAACTCGGCCGGGTTGTTGGCCAGGAAGCGACGCACCGCACCGGTGGAGGCGAGGCGCAGGTCGGTGTCGATGTTGACCTTGCGCACGCCGTGCTTGATGCCCTCGACGATCTCGGAGACCGGCACGCCATAGGTCTCGGGGATGGCGCCGCCGTGCTCGTTGATGATCTCGAGCCACTCCTGCGGCACCGAGGAAGAACCGTGCATCACCAGATGGGTATCGGGGATGCGCGCATGGATTTCCTTGATGCGCTGGATCGACAGGGTGTCGCCGGTGGGCGGCTGGGTGAACTTGTAGGCACCGTGGCTGGTGCCGATGGCGATCGCCAGGGCATCCACGCCGGTCGCCTTGACGAAGTCGGCGGCCTCTTCCGGGTCGGTGAGCAGCTGCTCCATGTCGAGCTTGCCTTCGGCGCCGATGCCGTCTTCCTCGCCGGCCATACCGGTCTCGAGGCTGCCCAGGCAACCCAGCTCGCCCTCGACGGACACGCCGCAGGCATGCGCCATCTCGACGGTGCGACGAGTGACGCCGACATTGTAGTCGTAGCTTGCCGGGGTCTTGCCGTCCTCACCCAGGGAGCCGTCCATCATCACCGAGGAGAAGCCGAGCTGGATGGAGCGCTGGCAGACGGCGGGGCTGGTGCCGTGGTCCTGGTGCATGGCGATCGGGATATGCGGAAATTCCTCGATCGCGGCGAGGATCAGGTGGCGCAGGAAGGGCGCACCTGCATACTTGCGGGCGCCGGCGGAGGCCTGAACGATGACCGGGGAATCGGTCTTGTCGGCCGCTTCGAGGATGGCACGCATCTGCTCGAGGTTGTTGACGTTGAAGGCCGGGACGCCGTAGCCGTATTCGGCGGCGTGATCCAGCATTTGGCGCATGCTGATAAGTGCCATGAACTCACCTGTTGTACATGATGACGGCGTGGCCTTGGCCACGCCGTGAGGATCAAAGGATGTGGGGTGTGTGGCTTACTTCGCAGCCTCGAAGGCGTCGCGCAGGGCCGTGACGGCAGGCAGGGTCTTGCCTTCCACGTATTCGAGGAAGGCGCCACCGCCGGTCGAGATGTAGGACACTTTATCCGCGATGTCGTACTTGTCGATGGCCGCCAGGGTGTCGCCGCCGCCGGCGATCGAAAAACCGTTGCTCTCGGCGATGGCCTTGGACAGCGCTTCGGTGCCTTTGCCGAACTGATCGATCTCGAACACGCCGACCGGGCCGTTCCAGAGGATGGTGCCGGCGTCCTTGAGCAGGCCGCCCAGGCGCGACGCGGTGTCGGGGCCGATATCGAGGATCATCTCGTCGTCTGCCACCTGGTCGACCGGCTTGGTCACCGCTTCGGCGGATTCCGAGAACTCGGTGGCCACCACCACGTCGGTGGGCAGCGGAATCTCGACCTTGGCCATCAGTGCCTTGGCCTGGTCGACCAGGTCGGCTTCATGCAGCGACTTGCCGACGTTGTAGCCTGCCGCGGCGATGAAGGTGTTGGCGATGCCGCCGCCGACGATCAGCTGATCGCATTTCTCGGCGAGCGCGGTTAGCACGTCGAGCTTGGTCGAGACCTTGGAGCCGCCGACGATCGCCACCATCGGGCGAGCCGGGTGGGCCAGTGCCTTTTCCAGGGCCTCGAGTTCACCCGCGAGCAGCGGGCCGGCGCAGGCGGTCGGGGCGAAGCGGGCCACGCCGTGGGTCGAGGCCTGGGCGCGGTGGGCGGTGCCGAAGGCGTCCATCACGAAGATGTCGCAGAGCGCGGCGTACTGCTTGGAAAGCGTCTCCTCGTCTTTCTTCTCGCCTTCGTTGAAGCGCACGTTCTCGAGCAGCACGACCTCGCCTTCGGAGACGTCGACGTTGGCATCCAGGTAGTCCTTGACCACGCGCACCGGACGCTCGAGCAGCTCGCCCAGACGTTCGGCGACCGGCGCCAGGGAGAACTCCTCGGCCGGCTCACCCTCGGTGGGGCGGCCCAGGTGGCTCATTAGCAGCACCTTGGCGCCTGAGTCGCGGGCGGCCAGGATCGTCGGCAGGCAAGCACGCAGTCGCGCATCGCTGGTTACCTTGCCGTTCTTGATCGGCACGTTGAGATCTTCGCGGATCAGCACGCGTTGGCCGGCGAGATCCATATCGGTCATCTTGCGAACATTCATCGGGGCAGAGTCCTCTGGGTTGCAAGTCAGGTGGAAGAGGTGAGGGCGATGATTAAGCCGGGGCCTCGAGCCTTGCCAGCCGCTCGGTGACGTCGAGCATGCGGTTAGCGAAGCCCCATTCATTGTCGAACCAGCAGAGCATCTTGATCAGCCGGCCGCCGGCGACGCGGGTCTGGGTGGCGTCCACGATACCGGAGCGTGGGTCGTGGTTGAAGTCGACCGAGGCCATGGGTTCCTCGGTATAGCCGACAAGCCCCGAGAGCCGTTCATGACAGGCCTTCTTGAGCAGCGCATTGACGGCTTCGGCCGAGGTGTCCTGGCGCACACAGATGGCCAGATCCATGGCCGAGACGTTGATGGTCGGCACCCGCACATGCAGGCATTCGAAGCGGTCCTTGAGGTGGGGCATCAGGCGGTTGATGCCGCGGGCAAGACCGGTGTCGACGGGCACGATCGACTGCATCGCCGAGCGGGTCAGCCGCAGATTGGTCTGGTGGTAGGCATCGATCACCGGCTGGTCGTTCATCGCCGAGTGAATAGTGGTGGTCACGCCATGCTCGACCCCCAGTGCCTCGTCGAGCATGGTCAGCACCGGCACCAGGCAGTTGGTCGTACAGGACGCGGCGGAGATGATGCGACAGTCAGGCGTCAGGTCGGCGTCGTTGATGCCGGTGACGATGGTGGCATCGACATCGCTCTCGGCGGGCTGGGAAAACAGCAGGCGCTTGGCGCCGGCATCCAAGTGGCGGCTTGCCGTGGCGCGATCCTTGAAGCTGCCTGAACACTCGATCACCAGGTCGATATCCAGCTCGCGCCAGGGCAGGTGATCGGGGTCGGGCTCGCTGAGCACGCGAATCGGCCGCTCATTGATGTAGAGATGACCGTCGCGGCCCTCGACGTCGCCGGGAAAACGCCCATGGGTGGTGTCGTAGCGGGTCAGGTAGGTGATGGTGTCGAGATCGGAGAGCTCGTTGATGGCCACCACCTCAATGGCCGGCGCGGCTTCGTGCGGCCCGGCGTCAGTGACAGAGCGGTCATTCGGTGTCTGGGCGTCATGGGCCTGGCGCTCGGTCAGGGCGCGCAGCACGCATTGGCCGATACGGCCATAACCGTTGATGGCGATCCGATAGGCCATGGGACGAGGCTCAGGTTCCACGATGTCGGGTCCACTCACACGAAAAACACACGAAAACGGAAGAACGCGCCCGTCGGGTACGCTCAAGGCAACAGAGGGGCGATTCTAGCGCAAAAGCGTCTCCCCTGCAGGGCAGAGGGCGCCAGGCAACTGTCTGGTTAACGACTCAACGACTCGCTAGAGGCCAAGCAATTGCCAGGCCAGTGGCAGACACAGGGCCGTGAGAATGCCGGTCAGGCTCATGCCCAGTGAGGCGAAGGCGCCAGCGGTGGGGCTGATCTCGAAGGCGCGCACGGTACCGATGGCGTGACCGTTGACGCCCAGCGTGAAGCCGAGGATACGATGGTCACGAATGCCCAGTGGTGCGGCCAGCAGGCTGACCGCCAGGGTCGCCATCACGCCGGTGATCAGAAGCCCGCCCATCAGCAGTGGCACCGAACCGTGCAGCGCCTCGATGATGCCCAGGGCGATCGGTGCGGTCACCGACTTGGGGGCCAACGAGGCCATGACCTCGGGGCTGGCGCCTAGTGCCCAGGCAAGCGCCACCGAATAGCAGCAGGCAAGTGCCGCCGCCGGAGGTAGGCTCAGCGCCAGCGGCTTCCAGAGTGCCCGGATATGATGCAGCTGCTGGTAGAGCGGGACACCGAGCGCCACCGTGGCCGGACCCAACAGCAACATTAGCCAGTCGGCACCGCGTTGATAGTCGGCCACATCAATCGACAGCCCCCACAGGCTGGCCGCGACCAGTAGCGCAGCCAGTAACACGGCAGGGCACCAGCTGGGGCGCCCGAGGCGCTCGACGAGCCATAGCGCCATGAGGTAACCGGCGAGCGTCAGGCCGATGGCCGACAGCGGACTCGAAAGCAGCGCCTCTCGCAGCTCGATCAGGGCGGCGCTCATGAGGAGGTCTCTTGTGGCGTTTCTGTACGGGGCGCGGCGGGCATGCAGCGGCGCATCAGCAGAAGCGTGGTCAACACGCTGGCGAGTGTGCCACCCACCAATGCCACCGCCACGGCAAGCCACTGGCCGGCGAACTCGTCGGCGACGAAGAACACGCCGACCACGCCAGGCATGATCAGCATCGCCAGCAGGCCGATCAGTGGCTGACTGGCGGCAGCGATATCTTCGAGTCGCCCGATACGCAGCAACAAGGCGATGGTCAGCAGGAGCATACCGACCACACCCGCCGAAATGGGTAGGTCGAGCAGTACGACCAGCGACTCGCCGGCGAGCCAGAACCCCGTCAGCCATAGAAACCCACGCAATAATGCGATCACCACCTGCCTCCTGAATGCCTTCTTACCGGGTCGATATGATGCCTCGAGTGGCGAGAAAAATCTCTTGGTCATCGGTTGGCGGCGGTGGAAACGTTGGGCGTGAGGCGCCTCATTGTTGTGCGTAACGAGGGTGGGCGGCTTAATTAGTGGCGCACGGAGTGTGCAAAAAGTCAGGTGAGAGCCTTTCGGGTGCTTGTGGTCGCGACGCTGCTGGCTACCATGAAGGGGCATCTATTTCTGCCGCAAGGAGCGAATCACCATGAGCGAGACCGCCAAGATTCTCGGCGATGAGGCGAGCTACCTGCTGGAGCATCGCTGCAGCACCATCCCCCACGAGCAGCTGCACCTGCCGGGACCGGACTTCATCGACCGGGTCATGACCGATAGCGACAGGAGCCCTCAGGTACTGCGCAACATGCAGGCGCTTTACAACCATGGCCGGCTGGGCGGCACCGGTTACCTGAGTATCCTGCCTGTCGATCAGGGCATTGAGCATTCGGCGGGTGCATCTTTCGCGCCCAACCCGCTGTATTTCGATCCGGCCAATATCGTCGAGCTGGCCCTCGAGGGGGGCTGCAATGCCGTGGCCTCGACGCTTGGCGGGCTCGCCTCGGTGGCCCGGCGCTACGCCCACCGCATTCCCATGATCTTGAAGCTCAACCACAACGAGACGCTGAGCTACCCGGCGATGTATGACCAGACGCTATTCGCCCAGGTCGATCAGGCCTTCGACATGGGCTGCGCCGCGGTGGGGGCGACCATTTACTTCGGGTCGCCGGAAAGTCGTCGTCAAATCATGGAGATCAGCGAGGCCTTCGAGCGGGCTCATGAGCTTGGCATGGTCACCGTGCTATGGGCCTATCTGCGCAACCCGGACTTCAAGCAAGACGGCACCGATTATCACCTGGCCGCCGATCTAACCGGCCAGGCCAACCATCTGGCCGCCACGCTCAAGGCGGATATCGTCAAGCAGAAGCTGCCCGAGACCAACGGTGGCTACCGCGATATCGGCTTTGGCCATACGCACGATAAGGTCTACAGCGAACTGACCAGCGACCATCCCATCGATCTCGCCCGCTACCAGGTGGCCAACTGCTACCTGGGGCGCGCCGGGCTGATCAACTCCGGCGGTGGCTCCAAGGGCGCCTCCGACCTTGGTGAGGCGGTGCGTACGGCGGTCATCAACAAGCGCGGCGGTGGCATGGGGCTGATCTCCGGGCGCAAGGCCTTCCAGAAGTCGATGGCGGAAGGCGCCCAGCTGCTCAATGCCATCCAGGATGTCTATCTGGACCCGCAGGTGACCATCGCCTGAGGGGCGATAGCCGGCGGCGGCTGTCTTCCGGACAAGACGTCCAGGTACAGACGTCCAGAAACGAAGAAGGGCACGGCGTTCGCCGTGCCCTTCTTCGTTTCACTCTCTGCCTGCCACCGCCACCCTTTGGGGTGGCGGTGATGCCGACGACGTGCCTTATTCGGCCTCGGCGGCGTCGTCCAGGAGTTGCTCGGCTTCGCTCACCACGTTCTCGACGGTGAAACCGAACTCCTTGAACAGGTCGCCGGCCGGGGCGGACTCGCCGAAGCCGTCCATGCCGATGATGCGGCCTTCGAGGCCCACGTACTTGAACCAGAAGTCACGGTGGCCGGCTTCGATGGCGATGCGCGCGCCGACTTCCAGCGGCAGCACCGCTTGGCGGTAGGCAGCGTCCTGGGCATCGAAGACGTCGGTGGACGGCATCGATACCACGCGCACGGCATGGCCCTGCTCGCCAAGCTGCGCGGCGGCCTCCATGGCCAGGCCGACTTCGGAGCCGGTGGCGATCAGGATAAGGTCAGGTGTCACCACCTCGTCCTTGAGGATGCTCTCTTTCAGTACATAACCACCGCGCTGGATGTTGGCCAGCTGCTGCTTGGTGCGTGCCTGGTGGTCCAGTCCCTGGCGGGACAGCACCAGGGCGGTGGGGCCTGAATGGCGCTTGAGGCCGGCGTGCCAGGCGGCAGCGGTCTCGACGGCATCGGCCGGGCGCCAGGTCGACAGGTTCGGCGTCGAACGCAGGGTGGTCAGCTGCTCGATCGGCTGGTGGGTCGGGCCGTCTTCACCCAGGCCGATGGAATCATGCGTGAACACATGGATGGCGCGCTGGCCCATCAGGGCCGCCATGCGAATGGCGTTGCGCATGTATTCCGAGAAGATCAGGAAGGTTGCGCCATAGGGCACGAAGCCGCCATGCAGGGCGATGCCGTTGATCGCGGCCGCCATGCCGAACTCGCGCACGCCGTAGTGCAGGTAGTTGCCGCCGGGCTCGTCCTGGCTGATTGCCTGGGCGCCCTTCCAGAAGGTCAGGTTGGACGGTGCCAGGTCGGCGCTGCCGCCGAGCAGTTCGGGCAGCTGCGGGCCCAGTGCGTTAAGAACGCCCAGCGAGGCCTTGCGCGAGGCGATGCTCTCGCCTTTCTCCTGTGCCTGCTCGATCAGCGCTTCGCTGGTCAGGTCGCGGGGCAGTTCGCCCTTGATACGGCGGGTAAACTCGCGGGCCTCGGCCGGGAAGGCCTCGGCGTAGCGTGCAAAGCGGGCGTTCCACTCGGCTTCGCGTGCTTCACCCGCCTGGGTGGCGTCCCAGCCCTGATAGATATCCTCGGGCACATGGAAGGGCGCATGGGGCCAGTCGAGCTGGATGCGGGCCGCGGCCACTTCGTCGTCGCCCAGCGCTGCGCCGTGGCACTCTTCCTTGCCCTGCTTGTTGGGTGCGCCGAAGCCGATGATGGTCTTGCAGACGATCAGGCTGGGACGGTCGTCGTGGCTCTTGGCGAGCTCGACCGCGGCCTTGATCTCTTCGGGCTTGTGGCCGTCGACGTTGGGGATGACGTGCCAGCCGTAGGCCTCGAAGCGTTTGGCGGTGTCATCGGTGAACCAGCCTTCGACTTCGCCATCGATGGAAATGCCGTTGTCATCGTAGAAGGTGATCAGCTTGCCCAGCCCCTGGGTGCCGGCAAGCGAGGCGACCTCGTGGGAGACGCCTTCCATCAGGCAGCCATCGCCGACGAAGCAGTAGGTGTGGTGATCGACGATGGTGTGGCCGTCGCGGTTGAACTGCGCCGCCAGGGTGCGCTCGGCGATGGCCATGCCCACGGCATTGGCCAGGCCCTGACCCAGCGGACCGGTGGTGGTTTCCACGCCCGGCGTGTAGCCGAGTTCGGGGTGTCCCGGGGTCTTGGAGTGCAGCTGGCGGAAGTGCTGCAGGTCCTCGAGGCTCAATTCATAGCCGGTCAGGTGCAACAGCGAGTAGACCAGCATGGAGCCGTGGCCGTTGGACATCACGAAGCGGTCGCGATTGGCCCAGTGCGGGTTGGCCGGGTTATGGCTCATGAAGTCGTTCCACAGGACTTCGGCGATATCGGCCATGCCCATGGGGGCACCGGGGTGGCCAGACTTGGCCTTCTGCACGGCGTCCATGGACAGCGCGCGAATGGCATTGGCCAGTTCGAAACGGGACGGCATTGAAAAGCTCCTCGCCTGCGGCGATCAGGCAACGCCCGGGCGGCTCCGCGCGGCAGGCGGGCGGCTCGAGCATGATGGCGGAATGGCACCGCGGCATGCGGCACGCTGGATTCAGGGAGCGTATTGTCGCCGAGAAGGGCGCAACCATCAATTGCCGTGCCTCGCGAGCTTCTAGGAACCGATGACCGCTGTGGTGTAGAATCCCGCCCCCGAGGCCTCTTGGCCCGTCGCGCGTTCCGCCTGCCATGCGCAGAGGTAGGCGGTGATGCAGCTTCAGCCGCCGTGCTGTGCCCCCACGCCGTTATTCAAAGGCCGTTATTGATAGAGGGTCGAGGACGCCATGAGCGAATACTCCCTGTTTACTTCTGAATCCGTGTCCGAAGGGCATCCGGACAAGATTGCCGACCAGATTTCCGACGCGGTGCTGGATGCCATCATCGCTCGCGACAAGCAGGCACGCGTGGCCTGCGAGACCCTGGTGAAGACCGGCGTGGCCATTGTGGCCGGCGAGATCTCCACCACGGCCTGGGTCGATCTTGAGGACCTGGTGCGCCGGGTCATCCTGGATATCGGCTACACCTCCTCCGACGTCGGCTTCGACGGCGAGACCTGCGGCGTGCTCAACCTGATCGGCAAGCAGAGCGTCGATATCGCCCAGGGTGTCGACCGCTCGAAGCCTGAAGATCAGGGTGCCGGTGACCAGGGCCTGATGTTTGGCTATGCCACCAACGAGACCGATTCCTACATGCCGGCGCCGATCCACTACTCGCATCGGCTGGTCGAGCGTCAGGCGGAACTGCGCAAGAGCGGCATGCTGCCCTGGTTGCGTCCGGACGCCAAGAGCCAGGTCACCTTCCGCTACGGTGACGATGGCAAGCCGGCGGCGGTCGATGCGGTGGTGCTGTCCACTCAGCATGATCCCGAGATCGACCAGGACGAGCTTCGCAAGATGGTCAAGCGCGAGATCATCGAGCAGGTGCTGCCCGCCGAATGGCTGACCGAGACCACCCAGTATCACATCAACCCGACCGGCAAGTTCGTGATCGGCGGCCCGGTGGGGGACTGCGGCCTGACGGGGCGCAAGATCATCGTCGACACTTACGGCGGCATGGCCCGTCACGGTGGCGGCGCCTTCTCCGGCAAGGACCCGTCCAAGGTCGACCGTAGCGCCGCCTATGCCGGCCGCTACGTGGCCAAGAACATCGTCGCCGCCGGCCTTGCCGACAAGTGCGAGATCCAGGTGTCCTACGCCATCGGCGTGGCCGAGCCGACCTCGGTGTCGGTCGATACCTTCGGCACCGGCAAGATCAGCGATGCCAAGATCATCGAACTGATACGCGAACATTTCGACCTGCGCCCCAATGCGATCACGCGCATGCTCGATCTGCTGCATCCGATGTATCGGCTGACTGCCGCCTATGGTCACTTCGGCCGTGAGCCGTTCGAGTCGAGCTACGAATGGACCGACGTCAATGGCGAGGTGATGACCGAGACCTTCACGGCCTTCCCCTGGGAGAAGACCGACAAGGCCGAGGCGCTCAAGCGCGCTGCCGGCATCTGAGCCAGCAGTGATGTAGGCGCTTGATGGGACCCGCTTCGGCGGGTCTCTTGGTTTGTGGCCTCTCAGCGTCAGGTTTGTACCACGGCGCCTCGGTCGGCATGGTGAGAGTCGCATAAGCCACCTATATTAGGGGCACTACCGTGGTTAGGTACCAGTAATGTCCCGCTAAGCTGACCGAGGTGTTGCATGACTCGACCCGCCATGTCTGCTGTGCCCGCCGGCGACCATAAAGTCGCCGATTCCTCCCTGGCCGATTGGGGCCGCCGCGAGATTCGCATCGCCGAAACCGAGATGCCGGCGCTGATGAAGATCCGCGAGAAGTACCGTGCCGCCCAGCCGCTGGCCGGTGCGCGAATCAGCGGCTGTATTCACATGACCATCCAGACGGCCGTGCTGATCGAGACCCTGGTGGCGCTGGGGGCCAGCGTGCGCTGGTCGTCCTGCAATATCTTCTCGACCCAGGACCATGCCGCGGCCGCGGTCGCCGCGGCGGGCATCCCGGTGTTCGCCTGGAAGGGAGAGACCGAGGAGGAGTTCTGGTGGTGTATCGAACAGACCGTCGAGGGCCCCGATGGCTGGGTGCCGAACTTGGTGCTCGACGATGGCGGCGATCTTACCGCGCTCTTGCACGAGCAGCGCCCCGAGCTGCTTGAGGCCATCCACGGCATCTCGGAGGAGACCACCACCGGCGTGCATCGCCTTCACGAGATGCTGCGCGATGGCAGCCTCAAGGTGCCGGCGATCAACGTCAACGATGCCGTCACCAAGTCGAAGAACGACAACAAGTACGGCTGTCGCCATTCCTTGTCCGATGCCATCAAGCGCGCTCTCGATCACCTGTTAGCCGGCAAGCAGGCGCTGGTGGTGGGCTATGGCGATGTCGGCAAGGGCTCGGCGGCCTCACTGCGCCAGGAAGGCATGATCGTCAAGGTCAGTGAGATCGACCCGATCTGTGCCATGCAGGCCTGCATGGACGGCTTCGAAGTGGTGTCTCCCTACCGTGAGGGCCATAACGGCGGCACTGCCAGTCTCGATACGGCGATGCTTGGCAAGATCGACCTGGTGGTGACGGCCACCGGCAACATCGACGCGTGCGATGCCTCTATGCTCGAAGCGCTCAAGAAGGGCTGCGTGGTGTGCAATATCGGCCATTTCGACAGCGAGATCGACACCGCTCACATGCGCCGCCAGTGGCACTGGGAGGAAATCAAGCCGCAGGTCCATAAGGTCTACCGCGACAGCACTCCGGGCGCTTTCGACCCTGAAAGTGGCGACTACCTGCTGCTGCTTGCCGAGGGCAGGCTGGTTAACTTGGGCAATGCCACCGGCCATCCTTCACGGATCATGGATGGCTCCTTTGCCAACCAGGTGCTGGCCCAGATCCACCTCTTCGAGAGCCGCTTCGCCGATCTGTCGCTGGAAGCGCGTCGTGCGGCGCTGACCCTGTCGGTGTTGCCCCGTCATCTGGACGAAGAGGTAGCCCGCTACATGGTCGAAGGCTTCGGTGGCGTGATCACCCAACTGACCCAGGCTCAGGCGGACTACCTGGGGCTAGCCGCAGAGGGGCCCTTCAAGCCGGACAGCTATCGCTACTAGCAAGGCGGGCCAGTTGCTTATTAGGCATCCTCGGCGATGACCAGGCTCCGGCAGGCCGCCAGCACCTCCTCGGCCAGGGCATCGTCACTGAGAGTGCGAGCAATCGCCATACCGCCGATCAGGGTGACGGCCTGTTGCAAGGCGCGTTCGCGAGCCCCTGTAGCGCCATCTGCCTGCTGACAGCGAGTCACGAAGCCCGAGAATAGTCGGGTGTAGGTGTCACGGACGCTGTCGTCCTGCTGGGCAACGTCGCTTACCAGGCAGGCCAGCGGACAATTGATGTCTAGCCCTTGGCGGTGGGCTTCGCTCAAATAGCCGAACACGCGCTGTTTGGGCGTAGCGTTCTCAAGTTGGTCGATATTTGCGTGGGCGGCATGCTGTAGCGCTGCACTATAGAGCTCTCCTTTGGAGAGGAAGTGGGCATAGAAGGCGCCGCGTGTCAGGCCAGCATGGCGCATCACATCGTCGATGCTAACCCCCGTGAATCCCTGCTGGGTGAACAGGGTGGCGGCGGCCTTGAGGATGCGTTGACGAGTACGCGGCTTGTGATCGTCGCTCCACGGCATGGGGGCTTTGCTCCTCGGCTGGTTGAAGGCCCTGAGGTGCACCAGGGCAAGGGGGCAATATGGCATGAAGGCACTATATGTTCTTGAACATATAGTGTCGCGGGCTAGCCTGGCAGTACCCCTACCGATGGAGCGATACCGATGGCGACTTCCGTGCATATCGTCGGCCCCCAGTTCAGTACCTTCGTGCGCAGCGTTCAGCTGTGCTGTGAGGAGAAGGGCATTCCCTACACCCTCGGCACTGAAAGTGAAGGCTGCCCCTTGGTGATGCACTCCTCCGAACACTTTGCCCTGCATCCCTTCGGCAAGGTGCCCATCCTGCTGCATGGCGAGCGGCGCCTGATCGAAACGCCGAGCATCTGCCGTTACCTGGATGCGGCCTTCGACGGGCCCGCCCTTCAGCCCGAAGCGCCCTGGCCGCGGGCGCAGGTCGACCAGTGGACCGGAATACTTGCGCTCTACGTGGATCAAGCACTGGTGCGTCGCTACCTGCTGGAGTTTGTGTTTCCCAAGGGCGAGAACGGGGCCGTCCGCCACGAGATGGTGGCTGCAGCGCAACCGGAGGTGGTCCGCCTGCTGGGCCTGCTGGAGGAGGCGCTGAGCCAGGGCGACTACCTGGTAGGCGATGACTTCACCATTGCCGATGCCCTTGCCGCGCCGATGCTCGACTATCTCGCCGGCATGCCCGCCGCCAAGGACCTGTTGGCCGAGACGCCGCGCCTGATGGACTATATCGAACGCCTGCGGGGTCGGCCTGCCGCGGCTAGGGTGTTGGTGGCGCCGGACTTCACCAGCGTGTCCTAGGCGTTGTCGGTAAGTCGCCGGCGCTCATTGGCGCCACATGCCCTGGTGGCTGGGCCGCTGGGGGCATTGACTGACTGTCACGGCATCGTCACCGCTGCGCCATTGAAGCGTCATGGCGCGGCGTCATTCTGGGGGGGCGTTCGAAGGAGGCCGCCCCCATGACTACCCCGCCGATTGCCCCGACCGACCCCCGCACCCTGTTCATCTCCGATCTGCACATGGGCACGCCAGACTGCCAGGCCCAGCTACTCGATAGCCTGCTGCGCCGGGTGCGTCCCAAGCGGCTCTATCTGGTCGGCGATATCATCGACCTGATCGCCATGCGAAAACGCGCGGTGCTGCCGAGTGCCCAGCAGCGGCTGATGGCGCGGATACTGCGCCTGGCCCGTGGCGGCTGCGAGGTGATCTACATTCCCGGTAACCACGATGCGGCCATGCGTCGGCTGTGTGGTCTCAGACTCTATAACGTGCGTATCGAGCGCCGCGTGATTCACGCGACCGCCGATCACCGACGGCTGTTGGTCAGCCACGGCGATGAGTTCGATACCCATGTGCGCATGGCCCCCTGGCTGATGGCACTGGGGGATGGCATGCACCAGTTTCTGCTGTCGCTGAATCGCTGGTGCAATCACAGCCGTCGTCTGCTGGGGCTACCCTACTGGTCGCTGGCGGGAGCCTTGAAGCGCCAGGTGGGGGCGGCGCGCCGCTACGTCGAGCAGTTCGAGCAGGCAGCGATGCATCAGGCGGCGAGGGAGGGGCTCGATGGCTATATCGGTGGTCATATTCACAAGGCCGGCTTCGCCACGCGCCCGGGCGTTCTCTACTGCAATGACGGTGACTGGGTCGAGCATTGCACGGCGCTGATGGAGGATCGTGACGGTCGTCTCAGCCTGATCGACTGGGAGGGCCGGGTGATTGGCGTGGAGCCTATGGTAGAGCCACGCCCCATGGAGGCAGGGTCGTTGGCGAGCGCCTGATGGCACAAGCGCATGAGCCGCGATGACTTGTGCGGCGCCGGAGCTGTGCTTCAATAGGGCAGGAGGTTTTTCATGCCCGTAACCGATACCCCAGCGTCTCCCTTAGTCGCCGTGCGGTCCTATCCGGATCGTGTACTCAGCGATCGTCATGGCTATCACCAGTTGCTGCTGGGGCTAGAAGGCTGTGTCGAGCTGGAGGTATCGGGTCGCAGTCGCCGGGTCGCGCCTGGGGTGCTGGTGCCAATCCCCTCGGGCGACACACATCATTACCTGGCGCCGCGGGATAACCAGACCCTGGTCGTCGACCTGCCGGTGACCTGGTGTGAGTCGCTGGCCCTGGAGGAAGGGCTTACCCGCGATGCGCGGCGCCTGTCGCCAGCGCTAATGCATCAGGCCCGGCGACTCGTAGAGGCTGATCCGGCGGGGCTGGCGACCTGGCTCGGCGGTGCCTTGAGTCCGCCGTCAAAGACGGTCAGTGAACCGCGTCTGCGCCTGTTACGCCTGCTACCCGAGATCGAGGCCGATCTGGCCCGGCGCTGGCGGGTTCGCGATTGGGCGGCCCGTTGCCATATGGCAGAGGCGGCCTTCGCTCGCCAGTTCCGGGCCCTGACCGGCCGCTCCCCCCATGCCTGGTTGCTCGAGCGTCGCCTCGAGCGGGCCGAGACGCTGATGGTCGAATCCTCCGCCAGCCTCACCGAGATCGCCCTGGCCTGTGGCTTCGGTGATGCCGCGCATTTTTCGCGTACCTTCCGTGACCGCCATGGCCTCTCGCCCCGGGCCTGGCGACAGGATCAGCCCGTTGCCACCAGTGCCAGCAGGCCTTCCAGATAGAACGGCATCACCAGCGGGGCGATCAGGGTGCTGATCAACACCGCCACGGCGGCCTTTTCGGCCCGGCTCCCCAGCTCCATGGCCACCACCACTAGGTTGGCGGCCAGCGGTACGACCCCGACCAGCAGCAGTGCCAGCGCCAGTTCCTCGCCGATGCCGAGCGTTGCCTGCAGGGCCAGGACGGCACCGAGGCTGACCAGCGGCCAGAGCCCGAAACGCACCGCCAGCGAGGCACCGATAAAGCGCGGATCCAACTCGCTGAAGCTGACGCGGCCAAGCGTCATGCCGATGATCATCATGCCCAGCAGGGTGTAGGTGGGCGGGAAGACCTCGAACCCCTGCATCAGCGCTGCCGGCAGGGATAGCGACAGGCCGCTGACCACCAGGGCGGCGAGAAAGGCATAAATCAGCGGCAGGCGCAGAATCTTGTGAAGGCTTTCGCGCACCGAGAAGCGGCCACGGGCGCTCACATAGAAGCCCAGCGTGAATTCAAATAGATTCATGCCAAGTAAGCAGAACAGGTACTGGGTGACGCCTTCGGGAGACAGCAGCACCATGGCCACCGGTAGCCCGAAGTAGCCGGTGTTGGCGGTGCCAGCGGAGAAGGCCAGCAGCGAGGCTTCCTCGGCGGCGAAGAAGGGGCGGGCGAGTCGGCCGACCAGCAGACACATCAGGCTGGCGATGACGAACACTCCCAGCGTCAGCAGCAGATAGGCCGGAGTCGGACCACCCAGCACCAGGCCGCGAAAGACCGTGACCGGGGCGATCACGTAGATCAGCAGGCTGGCGATGGGCCGTGGGTCGAGGGAGAGCTGCCGGGCACAGATTACCCCCAGGCCGACGAAGGCCAGCAGCATCCACAGCGGCGCCATCAGGGTGGCGCCAAGGTCGAACTCCGCCATCGGTATCTCCTGATAAAAAAAATCACATCATGCCTGCCAGGTGCCTGTCTGTCAGGGTGTTAGATGCCAGATGTCTTAGCTTTCATGACGCTCATCTGTCATTAGCCACGTGCGTGGATGATGCGGCCAGCGAGGGTCAGAATTCGACAAGTTCTCGGTGCAGGCTTCTGTAAGGCTAGGGGGCTGATCGTCACCTTCGTCAACTTGGAGCCATGCCATGACCGATGCCACGCCCCCCGACTCACGCGCCACCACCATCGGGGCGACGACCGTGCTCAACTGGGCGCTGCTGGCGGCCCTGACCCAACTGGCCGGTCCGGTGCCGCCGTTTCTGCTCACATCGTTGGCCTTCGCGGTCGCCTTCGTCTGTTTCGCTGTCTGGCTTCGGGTGCGCGGCGAATCGCTCAAGATGGCGTTGCGGCTGCCGCCCGTCGTCTGGGCGCTCGGGGTCGGGGGGCTCTTTGGCTATCACGCCCTGTATTTCATCGCCCAGCAGAATGCGCCACCGGCCAACGCCGGGTTGATCAGCTACCTGTGGCCGCTTTTGATCGTGCTGTTCGTGGCGCTGTTGCCCGGGGAGCGCTTGAAGGCCGTGCATGTGATCGGTGCCCTGCTGGGCTTTGCTGGCGCCGCCCTGCTGATCGGCGGCGATGTCTCCGGTGAGGGCTCAGTTCTTGGTTACGGGGCAGCGGTCGCCTGTGCCTTCCTGTGGAGCGGCTATTCGGTGCTGTCACGGACCATGCGCCAAGTGCCGACCGCGGCGGTAGGCGGCTTCTGTCTGGTTACCGCGTTGCTTGCCGGGCTAGGCCACCTGTTGTTCGAGACGACCCGCTGGCCCGAGGGGCTAGGCTGGCTTGGGGTGCTGGGGCTGGGCCTTGGTCCAGTGGGCAGCGCCTTCTTCACCTGGGACCGGGGCGTCAAGCATGGTGATCTGCGCCTGCTGGGGCTGTTGTCCTACTTCACGCCTCTGCTTTCGACGGTGGTGCTGATTGCCTGCGGTTATGCAGAGCCGACCGGCTCGCTGGCCGTGGCGGCAGGGCTGATCACCCTTGGCATGCTGATCGGCAGCGGCTGGCTGCGCTGGCCGTTGCGGCGCGATGGCACACCGGGTGTCTCGCATAAGCGTTAGACCTGACGGTTATGCTTGCTCGAGTTTTTATATGAATGAAATCGATACGGCAGAGGTGAAACTTTCATTAGTCGGGGCGTAATGAGGACGTCACAATGAAAACATCTCACTCGGCAATGCCTGAAAAGTACTGCGCTAGCCCATACGGCGTTAAAAATCGGCTCAAGATGCTCATTTACACCCTGTAAACTCCGCTCTTTCGCCAATTTTTGCCTTGTCTGGCCTTCGCTCGTCGACTTTTCAGACAAAGCCTAGGCCTTGCCGGCCTACTCTGCACCCTTCTGGTGTCCTGCCTAGCCATGCGGGGCACCGGATGGGGGCGAGATCATCAAAAATACACAGCGAGAGTCACCGCACAGGTGACCGACGAGGGTTGAATCCATGAGCGCACACGAGCATCCGCTAGGCATCAGTTTCGAGTTCTTTCCGCCCAATACCGAGGCGGGCAAGGAAAAACTGCTGGGAGTGCGTGATGCCTTGGCCGCCCGTCAGCCTCGCTTCTTCTCGGTGACCTATGGTGCCGGTGGTTCGACCCAGGCGCGCACGACCCAGACCGTCGAAACGATGCGCCAGTCCGGCATCAATACCGCGCCGCACCTGTCCTGCATTGGCAGCGACAAGGGCGCCCTGCGCGACCTGCTGGCCCAGTATCGCGAAGCCGATATCAATAATCTGGTGGCCCTGCGCGGCGACCTGCCCTCGGGCATGGGCGGCACCGGCGAGCTGCGCTATGCCAACGAACTGGTCGAGTTCATCCGCGAGGAGACGGGCGATCACTTCGAGATCGCTGTGGCCGCCTACCCGGAGAGCCATCCGCAAGCGCCGAGCTTCGAGCGGGATCTCGAGAATTTCGCGCGCAAGGTCAAGGCCGGCGCCAATCTCGCCATTACCCAGTACTTCTTCAACCCGGATGCCTATTTCCACTTCGTCGACCGGGCCCGCAAGCTGGGGGTCGAGGTGCCGATCATCCCCGGCATCATGCCGATCACCAACTACACCAAGCTGGCACGTTTTTCGGATGCCTGCGGGGCCGATATCCCGCGTTGGGTGCGCAAGCAGCTTGAAGCCTATGGTGATGACAGCGAGAGCATTCAGGCCTTCGGCGAGGAAGTCATTACCCGCCTCTGCGAGCGGCTTCTCGATGGCGGTGCCCCGGGTCTGCACTTCTACACGCTCAACCAGGCGCAGGCCTCGCTCAAGGTGCTGGATAACCTGAGGGCATAGGGCTTACGTATGCGCCTTGGCATGCGCCGGGCGCTTGATCTCTGCGCCTGTCGGATGATCATTTGCACCGCGTCATGTACCCAAGTGTTCTGACCGAGACACAACGCAACGGGGCCCCGCCATGGCGGGGCCCCGTTTTATTTTGCAGCGCTATTGTGGGCAATTGACCGCTCCCCGGTGGGGAGCGGTACGCGGTCAGGATGTGGCCGTCGCGCTGTTGCCACCGGCTCCCCTGCTGCGTTGCAGCAGGAAGATGGCGACGCCGATGGCGATACCCGCAAGGTCGGAGATCAAGCCGCCATAGATCATGCACACGGCACCGGCCAGCAACGCCAGGCGGATCAGGCCGTTGATATGGCCGAAGAACCAGGCCTGGACCGAGCCCGCCAGCAGCACGATGCCGAGCGTCGCGGTGATGCCGACCCTGAGGATCTGCAGCCAGGAGCCCTCCATCAGAATGCCCGGGCTGTAGAAGAACATGAAGGGCACGATGTAGGCGGCCAGGCCGATCTTGAACGAGGTCACCGAGGTCTGCATGGCGTTGGCGCCGGAAATCCCCGCCGCCGCGTAGGAGGCAAGTGCCACCGGTGGCGTGATCGCCGAGACCACCGCGAAGTAGAACACGAAGAAGTGGGCGATCAGCGGCTGGATGCCGATGTCGATCAGGCCGGGTGCCACCACCGACGCCGCTACCGCATAGGCAGCCGTGGTCGGCATGCCCATGCCCAGCAGGATCGAGATACACATGGCGAAGAACAGCGCCAGCAGCTGGCTGACGCCGGCCAGGCCGAGCAGCAGCGAGGAGAAGCGCGCACCGACGCCGGTCAGCGAGATCACGCCGACGATGATGCCGGCACAGGCACAGACGGCGATGATCTGTATGGCCATGGTGCTGGCCAATTCCATGGCCTTGAGGATGGCGCGGATGCCCATCTTGTTGGGCGAGATCCAGCTCACCACGGCGGCTGAGGCGGTCGCCAGGGTGCCGGCGCGGATTACCGAATAGCCCATGAACAGCGCGGCGATCAGGATGATGATCGGGGCGAACAGATAGACCTGCTTGATGAGCTTCGAGAACAGCGGGATCTCGTCCTTGCGCATGCCGCGCATGCCCTTCTGGGCGGCCTCGAAGTCGACCATGAAGTAGACCGAGGCGAAATACAGGATCGAGGGGATGATCGCGGCAATGGCGATCTCGGTATACGGAATCCCGGTGATCTCGGCCATGATGAAAGCGCCGGCGCCCATGATCGGCGGCATGATCTGGCCGCCGGTAGAGGCCGCGGCCTCGATGGCGCCGGCGCTGCGTGCCGGGTAGCCGACCTTCTTCATCAGCGGGATGGTCAGCGAGCCGGTGGAGACCACGTTGCCGGCGCTGGTGCCGTTGATCATGCCCATCAGACCGGAGGCGAAGATCGCCACCTTGGCGGGGCCACCCCGGGCACGACCAGCAGCGGCGAAGGCGAAGTTGACGAAGTAGTCACCGACCTTCGAGGCCTGCAGGAAGGCGGCGAAGATGATGAACAGGATGATATAGGTCGACGATACCGCAGTGGTCGGGCCGAGGATGCCGGCATCGGTATAGACCTGGCTGAAGAAGCGGCCCACCGAGAGCCCGGGGTAGCCGAGGAAGCCCGGCAGGTAGGGGCCGGCGAACACATAGGTGAGGAAAACCGCGGAGATGATCACCAGCGCCAGGCCGGCGACCCGGCGGGTCAACTCGAGAATCAGCAGCGAGCCGGCGATGGCCGCATAGGAGATGCCAATGGGGGCAAAGGGGGTGCCGGTCGACATGCGCAGCGGCGAGTTGTACATGACCAGGAAATAACCGGCGCTGGCGATGGCGCAGATCATCAGCACCAGGTCTGGCGCACTGATCCCGGTTCGCACCTGACGGGTGGCCCAGGACAGCACAATGGCGCCACCGGTGGCGACGAGCAGCGGCAGGCCAAAGTGCCAATGCTCGACCGCGGGCTCGATGCGCATGGCCTCGCCGGCCATGGTCTGCTGCATCAGCACGACCTGAATCAGCGAATAGAGGGCCGGCAGCAGCAAGGCGTAGCCGAGCATTCGGAGGCCGCGGCTGCTGGCCGGGTGGCTGTCATCAGCGAAGCGCGTGCCGGCATAGAGGCCATAGCCGAGCACCAGGGCGCCACAGATGTGCACGATACGGAACGACCAGGTCTCGAGCGGATAGACGTTCAGCGAGACCAGATGGAAGGTGGAGTAGAGAACGGCTGCAATACCGAACAACCACCATTGCCAGCCGGTGAACAGGCGACGGTTGGACTCGATGACATCCTCGTCGACGCCTTGGGCGAGGGCCTCGGGCGAGGTGGTCGAGGACGCGTTTGCCTCGGAGGCCGGGCCCTTAGGTGATGACTTGCTCATGGGAGGTTCACCCTTGAGTGGAAGAAGGAGTCCCGGCCCTGGCAGCGAGGCCAGGACCGAGAGGATGGTGCTTGTCAGCGGATCACTTGATCAGCGCGGGGTCGATCTCGTAGCCGTTTTCCTCGTACCAGCGCGCGGCGCCCGGATGGAACGGCAGCACCTGATTCTTGCCGACGTTTTCCGGAATGGTGGTCTCGGCACTGCGGTGCACCGACATCATCTTGTCGTTGTTTTCCATGGTGATCTTGGTCGCTTCGTAGACCAGGTCTTCCGGCAGGTCACAACCGGCGATGGCGAAGTTCCACATGGAAACGGCATTGGCATCTTCTTCCAGAGTGGAATACGTGCTGGCCGGGATGCTGAACTCGGACACCGGGAAAGCGGCAGTGGCCTTGTCCTGCTCTTCTTCGGTGAACTCGATGATGTTGACGTCGGTCTGTACTTCGAGCTGGCTGACGGCCGGAATCGGGATGCCGGCGGCGAAAGCGATAACATCCACCAAGCCGTCCTGCAGCTGGCCACCCAGGTCGTTCCAGCCGCCATTGCGACGCTCGAAGTCCACGCCCAGCTCCTCGAGGATCAGCGGGAAGTAGGTGTCGGAGGTGGAGCCGGCCGGGCCAAAGCCGATGGTCGCGCCATCCGGAATCTCGCTGATCGAGCCAATGCCGGAGCTTTCCAGTGTGGCGATCGAGAACGGGGTCTCATACATCGGGAACATGGCGCAGACGTTGTCCATCTTCATGCCCGGCGCCAGCGGGCTCTTGCCGTTCACCGCATCGGCGGCGGGCCCCATGGTGGCAAGACCGAAGGCGATTTCGCCGCTGTGGACCAGCGCCAGGTTCTGGGTCGGGCCACCGGTGATCTCGCCACCGCCGGACAGGCCGAGCTCGTCGGCGATCAGGTTGGCCCAGCCGGAGCCGTAGACGAAGTAGGTGCCGCCCTGGCTGGCAGTACCCACGGTAAAGCTTTCCGGCCATTCGCTGCGGTCGGCTTGAGCAGCGGTGGCCATCATCAGGCCACCGAGCATGACGCCGGAGGCGAGGGCCAGGCGGCGGGTGGTGAGCGTGGTAGCAGCTTTGGAAGTGTGCTTGATAGCTGACATGCGACGTCCTCTTTTGTTGTTGCCTTGGGATAATCGTGTTGGCGCCCTACTTAGGGCAACCGGCATGCCATGTATGCAAATGTCTCTTTTATATCAACTGGTTGAGAAAATCTTTTTCGACCAAGGTCGATAGCGCTCGGACGCCGAATGTCCGGGAGTCCGCACGAAAGCTGCTGATGCTATGTGCGGATTTACGCACATCGCCGCGCGGGCCCCGGTGGGCCTGCCGGCGTTAGGCGGCCGGGACGCCTCGGCGCTCGGCCAGGCGCACCACGGCCTGGCGAGCCAGCGGTTCCAGGCCGCAGTCTGGCTCCTCGAGGCAGGCGACGATGCGTTGTTTCATGGCTCTGGCCCAGAACTTCTCCAGGTGGCTGCAGATGCCCTCCACGGTATCGGCCGTCTCGCGTCCACCGTTCAGGTTGGCGGCGATCTGGTTCACCATGTGAACCAGCGTCTGGTCTTGATCGTGCGACATTTTCGATTCCTCAACCGTGGGCCCGCGCCGGCACTGTGCCGGAGGGGCGATGATAAACCAGGTGGCGGCCGGGACGGGCGAAGCCGACCAGCATCAGCCCGGCCTCGCGTGCCTGTTCCACCGCCAGTGCTGTGGCCGCCGAGACGGCCACCAGGGCACCGAAGCCGGCACTGGCACTCTTGTGCACCATTTCGTAACTGGCTCGGCTCGAGATCAGGGCGAAGCCGTCCTCGCCTGCTCCGCCCTCGCGGGCCAGGACGCCGATCAGCTTGTCCAGGGCATTGTGGCGCCCCACGTCCTCTCGTACCCGCTGGATGCGGCCGTCGGCGTCGCACCAGGCCGCGCCGTGCGTGGCGCCGGTGGCCGCCTGCAGCGCCTGGTGGTCGGCCAGTTCTCCGAGGGCGCGTTGGATGGCGGCGTCGCTCGGCAGCGAGGCGCGTACCACCGGGATCGGGCGGATCGCCAGATCAAGCGCCTCGGTGCCGCACAGGCCACAACCGGTGCGCCCGGCCAGGCTGCGGCGGCGTTCCTTGAGCTCCGCCAACCGCCGACTGGCGATCGTCAGGTGTACCGTCAGCCCTTGAGATTCCTCCTCCACCTCCAGGTCGTAGCACTCGTGGACATGCGCAAGGATGCCCTCGCTTAAGCTGAAGCCCAGCGCGAAATCCTCAAGATCGGCGGGGCTTGCCATCATCACCGCGTGGGAGATGCCGTTGTAGACAAGCGCCACCGGCACCTCGAGGGCCAGGGCATCGTCGGTGTCGTCGCGGTACCAGCCCTGCGCGCCACGGTGTACCTCGATAGGATGGTACGCCAGGGGCGAGGTAGGCGCCGTGGTGCGCTCCCGCTTCATGGCGCCGCCTCACGGGCCGTGGCCAGGTACGCCTGCTGTGCCTGATCGACCTCGTTGAAGCGCCGCTGCCAGGCAGAGGGCCGGCTGACCTTCTCCACCTGTACCGCGGTCACCTTGTACTCGGGGCAGTTGGTGGCCCAGTCTGAGCTGTCGGTGGTGATGACGTTGGCGCCGCTGCCCGGGTGGTGGAAGGTGGTGTACACCACGCCGGGCTGCATGCGCTCGCTGAGCCTTGCGCGCAGTACCGTCTGGCCGGCGCGGCTGGTGATGCCCAGCCAGTCGCCGTCCTTGATGCCGCGTACCTCGGCATCCGAGGGATGTAGCTCAAGCACGTCTTCGTCGTGCCACACCTGGTTGTCGGTGCGGCGGGTCTGGGCGCCGACGTTGTACTGGGAAAGAATCCGTCCGGTAGTCATCAGCAGCGGGAAATGGCGGTTGGCGCGTTCCTCGCTGGCCATGTACTCGGTGATGGCGAAGCGGCCCTTGCCCGACGGGAAGTCGACCTCGTGCAGGGTAGGGGTGCCGTCGGGGTGCTCGGCGTTGCAGGGCCACTGCAGGCTGCCGCACTCGTCGAGCTTTTGGTAGCTGACCCCGGCGAAGCTCGGCGTTAGCCGGGCGACCTCGTCCATGATCTCGGACGGATGGGTGTAGTCCATCGGATAGCCCAAGGCACGGGATAGCTCGACGGTGACCTCCCAGTCGGCCTTGCCGGCCTGCGGCGGCATTACCTTGCGCACGCGGTTGATGCGTCGCTCGGCGTTGGTGAAGGTGCCGTCCTTCTCCAGGAAGCTCGAACCCGGCAGCAGCACGTGCGCGTACTTGGCGGTCTCGTTGAGGAAGATGTCCTGAACGATCAGGCACTGAAGCGAGGACAGCGCCGCCTCCACGTGCTGGGTATTGGGGTCGGACTGGGCGATGTCCTCGCCCTGCACGTAGAGCGCCTTGAAGCTACCTTCGATGGCGGCATCGAACATGTTGGGGATGCGCAGCCCTGGCTCGTCGTCGAGCTCGACGCCCCAGGCGGCCTCGAAGCGGCCACGGGCCGCCACGTCGGCGACGTGCTGGTAGCCCGGCAGCTCATGGGGGAAGGAGCCCATGTCGCAGGAGCCCTGGACGTTGTTCTGGCCGCGCAGCGGATTCACGCCCACGCCTTCTCGGCCGATGTTGCCGGTGGCCAGCGCCAGGTTGGCGATGCCCATCACCATGGTCGAGCCCTGGCTGTGCTCGGTGACGCCCAGGCCGTAATAGATGGCGCCATTGCCGGCGGTGGCGTAGGTGCGGGCGGCGCGGCGAACCGCCTCGGCGGCCACGCCGGTGGTTGCCTCGCTGGCCTCGGGGGAGTGCCGCTCTTCCGCTATGAACTCACGCCAAGCGCGGTAGGCCTCGGTGTCGCAGCGCGCGGCGATGAAGTCGTGATCCTCCAGGCCCTCGCTGACCACCACATGGGCCAGGGCGTTGACCAGCGCCACGTTGGTGCCTGGGCGCAGTGGCAGATGCTGGGCGTCCTCGAGGTGGGGCGTCTTGAGCAGGTCGATGCGCCGCGGGTCGGCGACGATCAGCGAGGCGCCCTGGCGCAGTCGCTTGCGCATCAGCGAGCCGAACACCGGGTGGGCATCGGTGGGGTTGGCGCCGATCACAATGATGGCGTCGGCTTCCATCACCGAGTCGAAGGTCTGGGTGCCGGCGGACTCACCGAGGGTGGTCTTGAGGCCGTAGCCGGTCGGCGAGTGGCAGACCCGGGCGCAGGTGTCGGTGTTGTTGTTGCCGAAGGCCGCGCGGACCAGCTTCTGCACCAGGTAGGTCTCCTCGTTGGTGCAGCGCGAGGAGGTGATGCCGCCGATGCTCTCGCGGCCGTGTTCGGCCTGGATCGCCTTCAGGCGCTCGGCGGCGAAGGCGATCGCCTCCTCCCAGCCGACCGGCCGCCAGGGCTCGTCGATGGAATCGCGGATCATCGGCGTGGTGATGCGGTCCGGATGGGTCGCATAGCCGAAGGCGAAGCGACCCTTGACGCAGGAGTGGCCGTGGTTGGCGTCGCCCCCCTTGTAGGGAACCATGCGTACTAGCTGGTCGCCCTTCATCTGAGCCTCGAAGGAGCAGCCTACGCCGCAGTAAGCGCAGGTGGTGATCACGCTGTGCTCGGGCTGGCCTGAGTCGATGACGCTCTTCTCCATCAGTGTCGAGGTCGGGCAGGCCTCGACGCAGGCGCCGCAGGACACGCACTCGGAGTCCATGAAGGCTTCGTCCTGACCCGCCGCGACCTTGGAGTCGAAGCCCCGGCCATCGATGGTCAGTGCGAAGGTGCCCTGAACCTCTTCGCAGGCGCGCACGCAGCGCGAGCAGACGATGCATTTGCTGGGGTCGAAGCTGAAGTAGGGGTTGGAGTGGTCCTTCTCTGCATCCAGGTGGTTCTCGCCCGTAAAGCCGTAGCGCACCTCGCGCAGGCCCACCGCGCCGGCCATGTCCTGCAGCTCGCAGTCGCCGTTGGCCGGGCAGGTCAGGCAGTCCAGCGGGTGGTCGGAGATGTAGAGCTCCATGACGTTGCGGCGCAGCCGGGCCAGACGGTCGTTCTGGGTGGTGACCTTCATGCCCTCGGCCACCGGCGTGGTGCAGGCCGCCGGGGTGCCGCGCTTGCCCTCCACCTGGACGGCGCACAGCCGGCAGGAGCCGAAGGCCTCCAGGCTGTCGGTGGCGCACAGCTTGGGGATGTTGATGTCGGCCAAAGCAGCGGCGCGCAGCACCGAGGTGCCCTCGGGCACGCTGATCGCCACGCCATCGATCTCGAGGAGTACTGGGGCCGCATCGGCGGCCGGCGCCGGCGTGCCCAGGTCCTTGGACAGTGCCTTTTCGTGCTGCTGGCTAGGGTCGAAGTGCTGAATCATGAGCGGTCTCCTTCCGGCGCACGCTGGAAGTCGTCGGGGAAGTGTTTCAGGGCGCTCTGCACTGGGAAGGGCGTCATCCCGCCCATGGCGCACAGCGAACCGTCCTCCATGGTTTCGCAGAGCTCGCCGAGCAATGCGAGGTTGGCGTCGCGGTCCTCACCTGCGCGGATGCGCTCGATGACCTCCACGCCGCGGGTCGAGCCGATGCGGCAGGGCGTGCACTTGCCGCAGGACTCCACCTTGCAGAACTCCATGGTGAAGCGGGCCTGTTCGGCCATGTCGACGCTGTCGTCGAACATCACCACCCCGCCGTGGCCGACGCCGGCGCCGACCTCGCTGAAGGTCTCGTAGTCCAGCGGCAGGTCCCACTGGCTTTCGGGCAGGTAGGCACACAGCGGGCCGCCGACCTGCACGGCGCGCAGCGGGCGGCCGCTGGCGGTGCCGCCGCCGAAGTCTTCCATCAGGGTGCGCAGGGTGGTGCCGAAGGCCAGCTCCACGAGGCCGCCGCGCCTGACGTTGCCGGCCAGCTGCAGCGCCAGGGTGCCGCGGGAGCGACCCATGCCGTGATCGGCATAGGCCTGGGCGCCCTCGGCGAGAATGTAGGGAACGGCGGCCAGCGACAGCACGTTGTTGACCACGGTGGGACGGCCGAACAGCCCCTCGATGGCCGGTAGCGGCGGCTTGAAGCGCACCAGGCCGCGTTTGCCCTCGAGACTCTCCAGCAGTGAGGTCTCTTCGCCGCATATATAGGCACCGGCGCCCAGGCGCACCTCCAGGTGGAAGGCGTGGCCGCTGCCGCGCAGGTCATCGCCCAGGTAGCCGACGGTTTCGGCGCGCGCGATGGCGGCGTCGAGGATCTCCTTGGCCAGCGGGTACTCGGAGCGCAGGTAGATATAGCCCTGGGTGGCCCCCACGGCGAGTCCGGCGATGGCCATGCCCTCGATCAGCACATAGGGGTCGCACTCCATGATCAGGCGGTCGGCGAAGGTGCCGGAGTCGCCCTCGTCGGCGTTGCAGACGATGTACTTCTGGTCCGCCGGGGTGTCGAGCACCGTCTGCCACTTGATGCCGGTGGGGAAGGCGGCACCGCCACGCCCGCGCAGTCCCGAGGCCTTGACCTCCTCGACCAGCTCCTGTGGCTCGCGGGCCAGCGCTGCCTCGAGGCCGCGAAAGCCGTCATGGGCCAGGTAGTCGGCGATCGACAGCGGGTCGGTGATGCCGATGCGGGCGAAGGTCAGGCGCTGCTGGCGCTCCAGGTAGGGAATCGCCTCGGTCGGCCCCTGAGCCAGCGGGTGATCCTCGCGGCCCTCGAGCAGGCCGGCATCGAGCAGCGCCGGCACGTCGGTGGGCGCCACGGGGCCATAGGCGACGCGGCCGGCCGGGGTTTCGACCTCGACCAGCGGCTCGAGCCAGGCAAGCCCGCGTGAGCCGTTGCGGACGACTGTCAGCTCGAGGCCGCGGTTGTCTGCCTCGCGCTCCAGGCGCTCGGCCACGGCGTCGGCGCCCAGCGAGAGGGCGGTGGTGTCGCGGGGGACGTAGACGCGAACGCTCATCCGATCAACTCCAATGGCTGGGTGCATAGTTCGTCGACCAAGGCGTCGAAGGATTCGGGCGTGACCCGGCCTCGGATCTCGTCATTGATGCGCAGCGAGGGGCCACAGGCGCAGTTGCCCAGGCAGTAAACCGCTTCCAGGGTGATCTCGCGGTCGGCCGTGGTCTGGTGGTAGTCGATGCCGAGGCTTTCCTTGGCGTGGGTTTCCAGGGTGCGTGCGCCTACGGCCTGGCAGGCCTCGGCGCGGCAGACCTGGACCACATGGCGGCCCGGCGGCGAGGTCCGGAAGTGGTGGTAGAAGCTGATCACGCCGTGCACCTCGGCACGGGTCAGGCCCAGGGACTCGGCGATGATCGGCACCGCTCCCTCGGGCACGAAGCCGACGCGGTCCTGGATAGCATGGAGAATCGGCAGTAATGCACCGGGTTTGTGCTTCAGGGCGTCGATCTCGGTCTGAATCGACTGCGGTGTCCACTCACGGGAATCACTCATCGAGTCCCCTCATTTGTTGTGCTTCTGGCTAGTTATGCACGATTGTTCATATGTAGAAAATGGCGTGCGTCACGGTCCCTTTAAAGCTAGCATCGGCGTCTCGATGGCAAAATATGAAACTTACTTCACATGAAGCATATCCAGATTACCCCCGCCTGGTACTTCAGCGACGAAGCCGGTAACCAGCTCGATGACAAACTCTTCACGCTGCTCGAGGCGGTGCATCGCCACGGCAAGCTGACCCAGGCCGCTAAGACGGTGGGCATCTCCTATCGCCACGCTTGGAACCTGCTCAACAAGTGGGAAGATTTCTTCGGCATCGCCCTGGTCGATCTCGAGCGAGGGCGGGGAGCCCGGCTGTCGGCGCTGGGCGAGAAGCTGTTGTGGGCCGAGCAGCGGGTGATTGCGAGGCTGGGGCCGCAGCTGGAGAGTCTTGGCTCGGAACTCAACCTGGCCATCCAGCAGACCCTGGAGGGGGTGAAGCCGGTGCTGCGCCTTTATGCCAGCCATGGCTATGCCGTCGAGCTGCTGCCCAAGCACCTCCATGAGCTGCGCCTCGACCTGCAATACTGCAGCCCTCGTGAGGCCCTGGCGGCGCTGCATCGCGGTGCCTGTGACCTAGCCGGCTTCCACCTGCCGCACGGCGAGGTCGGCCAGCGGGTTAGCCGGGAGTACCGAAACTTGCTGAAGCCCAGGAGCTATCGCGCTTTGCGCTTCAGCACCCGTCGCCAAGGGTTGATGGTCGTGTCGGGTAACCCGTTGGGCATCGGAGGGCTCGCCGACCTGGCACGCGGGGAGGCGCGCTTCATCAATCGCCAGGCGACCTCGGGGACGCGGGCACTGTTGGATGGGCTGCTCGCGGAGGCCGGCCTGTCACCCGCGGGTATTCGTGGCTATGAGCTCGAGGAATACACCCACTCGGCGGTGGCGGCCTATGTCGCCGCTGACATGGCGGACGTAGGCTTCGGGGTAGAAGCAGCAGCGCAGCGTTTCGGCTTGGATTTTGTGCCACTGGCCCTGGAGGATTATCTGTTGATCTGCCATCGGCGCAGCCTCGCCGAACCCAAGCTTCAGGCGCTGTGTCGGGTGCTCGAGGGCGAGGCATTTCAGGCGGAGGTGGCCGAGCTGCCTGGCTATACGCCGGACCGGTGCGGTCAGGTGGACGGCATCGAGGCGCTTTTGCCTGATTGATAGTGGGGGCCGTCTTCTCTCTAGGTGGCTGACCTGTCAGACGGATGTGTTTTTCCGGGTGATGGCACCAGTGCCGACAAACCTAGCAATTCAAGCACCCGCCGTGGCGGGTGTCTGAGCGTTCGCGGGACGGCCATGGAGTTAGCCCTTGGGGTCGAGGATCTTGACCGTCTGTACGTCCTGTTGCTTCTGTTCCTCGCGGACCTGATTGACCCGCGTCTCCATCTCGGGGATCCCGTCGTCGTCGATGGGTAGCTGTTCGAAGAAGTCGCAGCTCACGCAGTCACGATAGCGGATGCCGTTCTGTTCCCAGCTGCGCACCCGGTCCATGGCCGCGCAGCGGGGGCAAACGACGCCGGCGATGAAGCGTTTGGTGGCGGACATGATATCTCCTGGTCGGTTGTTGGGTCAGGCGCTTGTCGCTTGACGCCTCAGGCGGCACGAATGCCGCAATGGCGAAGCAGCGGTTCGATGCTCGGTTCGCGACCACGAAAGGCCTCGAATAGCACGGCGGCATCCTTGGAGCCGCCTTGCTCGAGGATCTCGGTGCGAAAGCGCCGCCCGGTTTCTGGGTCGAAGATACCGGCTTCCTCGAAGGCACTCCAGGCATCGGCGGACAACACCTCGGCCCACTTGTAACTGTAGTAGCCCGCCGCGTAGCCACCGGCGAAGATGTGGCCGAAGCTATTCTGGAAGCGATTGAAGGAGGCCCTGGGTACCACCGCGACCTGATCGCGCACCTCGTCGAGCAGCGTCTGAATGTCGGCGGCGCTGGGAGTCTTGAGTTCGTGATGCAGGCGGAAGTCGAACAGTGAGAATTCGATCTGGCGCGCCATGCCCATCGCCGACTGAAAGTTCTTGGCGGCGATGAGCTTGTCGAACAGTTCCTCAGGAAGCGGCTCGCCGCTGTCGACGTGACCGGCGATCAGGTCTAGCCCCTCACGTTCCCAGCAGAAGTTCTCCATGAACTGGCTGGGTAGCTCCACCGCGTCCCAGGCCACGCCGTTGATGCCGGAAATATCGGCAACGGTCTGGCGGGTCAGCATGTGGTGCAGGCCGTGGCCGAACTCATGGAAGAGGGTGGTGACCTCGTCATGGGTCAAGAGCGCGGGCTTGTCGCCGACCGGGCGCGTGAAGTTGCAGGTCAGATAGGCCACCGGTAACTGCACGCCGTGGTCGGTCTGACGCCGTACTCGGCATTCATCCATCCAGGCGCCGCCGCGTTTGCCTTCACGGGCGTAGAGATCCAGATAGAAGCCGGCGATCGGTTCGTCGTTCTCGAGGATAGTGAAGTAGCGCACGTCCTGATGGTAGCGCGGGGCTTTCTCGTCTTCCTCGAAGCGCACGTTGTAGAGCCGTTCGACCACCTTGAACAGGCCATCCACCACCTGGGGGGCCGGGAAGTAGGGGCGCAGCTGCTCATCGGAGATGGCGTAACGGGTTTCGCGCAGCTTCTCACTTACATAGCCCACATCCCAGGGCGCCAGCTCGGTCATGGACAGTGACTCGCGGGCGAAGGTCTCGAGCTCGGCGTATTCCTCGCGGGCCTGGGGCACGGCGCGGGCGGCCAGATCCTCGAGGAAGCCGATGACCTGGGTCGGGCCATTGGCCATCTTGGTGGTCAGCGAATAGTCGGCGTAGGTGGCGAAACCCAGCAGCTCGGCAAGCTCATGGCGCAGCGCCAGGGTCTCTTCCATCACCGGGGCGTTGTCGAACTCGGAGGCATTGGGCCCCACATCGGAGGCGCGGGTGACGAAGGCGGTGTAGACCTCTTCGCGTAGGCTGCGATCTTGGGCATGGGTCATCACCGGGAAGAAGCTCGGAAAGTCCAGGGTGATGCGATAGCCCTCGATGCCCTTGGCCTCGGCGTTGGCCTTGAGGGTCTCCCGCGCGCTTTGCGGCAGGCCGGCCAGGGCGTCTTCGTCGACGATGTCCTTGTGCCAGGCCTGGGTGGCATCCAGCAGCTGGTTGGAATAGGTGTTGGCAAGCTCGGAGAGTCGCGCCTGGATCTCGCCATAGCGGCGCTTCTGGGCCTCGGGCAGGTCGACCCCGGCCAGGCGGAAGTCGCGCAGGGTGTTGTCGATGCTGCGCTGCTGGGCCTCGCTGAGATCGCCGAAGGCCGGTGACTGCCGGAGTGCCTGGAAGGCGCGGAACAGGCCCGCGTGCTGGCCAAGCCAGGTGCTGTACTCGGACAACTTGCCAATACAGGCTTGATAGGCCTCGCGCAGGGCCGGGGAATTCATGGTGCCATTCAGGTGCGAGACCGGCGACCAGGCCTGCGACAGGCGGTCATTGAGGGCCTCCAGCGGTGCAGCAAGGCTCTCCCAGGTCGGCGTCTGGTGCTCGGCGTGAGCGACCAGCTCCTCGATGGCAACACGGTTGTCGGCAAGCAATGTCTCGATGGCCGGCACCACGTGTTCGGGCTCGATCGCGTCGAAGGGCGGCAGGGTATGTGTCTCGAGCAGCGGATTGTGGGCCTGCGGGTGGCGGGACATGGTCAGCCTCGTGGAAAGGGGCGTCGCGGTCGCGAACGCCCGGGTGAAGTCCGGGTGACGCCTTGGCGTCAATCTGACGTGATTGTTGCCTTAGATGGAGGCGACCGCCAGCGGTTTCAATGCGACAGCAAGGCGTCATGGCGGCCGCGGCGTTGGCGGGCTCGATTGGCCCACCGTGGCGGGCCTGCTAGGCTTGCGGCTTCTTGGTCCCTTGCGATGTGCGCAGCTTAAGGAATTGATTCGATGAACGAGACACTGGAACGCTGGACGACTCGGCGCGCCTTCATCCTCGCCGTGACAGGTGCGGCGGTGGGCCTGGGTAATATCTGGCGATTCCCTTATATGACCGGCGAGAACGGCGGCTCCGCCTTCCTGCTGCTCTACGTGGCCTTCGTGCTGCTGTTGGGGCTGCCGGTGATGATGGCCGAGATCCTGGTCGGTCGCGCCGGACGGCGCAGTCCTTCTCAGTCGCTGGCGCATCTGGCGATGTCTGCCGGCCGCTCGCCGCATTGGCGTTGGCTTGGGCTGTTCGGCGCACTGACGGTGTTCTTGATCCTGTCCTTCTACTCGGTGGTCTCGGGTTGGTCGATCGAGTATCTGGTCGAATCGCTCAGCGGTAACTTTGCCGGCATGACGCCACCCGAGGTCGGCGGCATGTTCGATGCCTTCCTCGCCGATCCGCTGCGCATGACCTTCAACCACACCCTGTTCATGCTGCTGACCATGACGGTGGTGGCCGGCGGTGTCTCCGATGGCCTGGAGAAGCTCAATAACCTGCTGATGCCGATGCTTTATCTGCTGTTGATCGTGCTGGCGGGCTATGCGGCGACCACCGATGGTTTCGGCCCAGCGCTTGCCTGGCTGTTCACGCCCAACCCTGCCGCCATCACCATTGAGGTAGTGCTCAACGCCATGGGCCACGCCTTCTTTACCCTGGCGGTAGGTGCCTGTGCGTTGATGGCCTATGGCGCCTACATGCCCGATCACCAGAGCCTACCGAGGGCCGCCGCCGCGGTGGCGGTGCTCGATGTGCTGGTGGCATTGCTTGCCGGTATCGCCATCTTCTCGGTGGTGTTCTCTCAGGGCATGGACCCGGGCGAGGGCCCGGGGCTCATGTTCGTGACGCTGCCGATCGCCTTCGCCGAGCTGCCTGGTGGCTCGATCTGGCTCTCGATCTTCTTCCTGCTGTTGCTGCTGGCCACCTGGACGTCCTCGATCAACCTCGCCGAGCCGATGGTGGCGGGTCTGCAGGGATTGGGGCTGAAGCGCGGCCAGGCCGCGGCGATCATTGGCGTGGCGGTATGGGTCGTGGGTCTGCTGTCGGTGCTGTCCTTCTCGACCATGGCCGATGTCGACTGGATCGGTGACATGAACTTCTTCGATCTGGTCACCACCGTGCCCACCGATCTCTTCCTGCCGGTGGGCGGTCTCTTGATCGCCATCTTCGCCGCCTGGGTGATGCCTCGCGACACCGCCCTGCGAGCGCTGGATGCCGGGCCCAATGGCTTTCGTCTGTGGCAGGCACTGGTGCGCTATGTGTCGATCCCGCTGGTGGTGGTGGTGCTGGCGTCAGGGTTGATCTAGTTCATCTAGCCCGTTGCCCGCCTCGTGCATCAGCCTTGGGTGCGCTTTATGTAGCGTGCCATGGGCGCTGATAGCGGCGAGGCGGCAAGCCCCGCTAGGATGGGAACATTGAACGGTGAAGGTGACGTCGGTGGCGGGTGTGGCCCGCCGCTCGAGCCAGAGATAACGGAGGATAGGTACATGCAAGACGGTCTGAGAACGCATAAGGGCCATACCCCGCATCTTGGCGAGCGGGTTTATATCGACCCGGCCTGTGTGGTGTTGGGTGACGTTGAGCTGGGGGATGATTGCTCGGTCTGGCCGATGGCGGTGGTGCGCGGTGACATGCACCGCATCCGTATCGGTGCGCGCACCAGCGTTCAGGATGGCAGCGTGCTGCATATCACCCACGCCAGCGACTTCAATCCTGGCGGTCACCCGCTGACCATCGGCGAGGACGTGACCATCGGCCACAAGGCGATCCTGCACGGTTGCACACTCGGCAACCGGATTCTGGTGGGCATGGGCGCGACCGTCATGGATGGCGCCGTGGTCGAGGATGAAGTGATCATCGCCGCCGGTGCTCTGGTCACGCCGGGCAAGCGCCTGGAGAGCGGCTTCGTCTATGGCGGCAGCCCGGCCAAGGCGCTGCGCCCGCTCAAGGATAGCGAGCATGCCTTCTTTCGCTATACCGCGGGCAATTACGTCAAGCTGAAGGACGACTATTTGAGCGAAGCGCTGGGATAAGCACGCTTTCTGGACATCGGGTAAAGCCAAGTCGTTGTTTTTTCATGCCAAGGCGGGCGATAATCTGGTTTTCTATCCAGTGGTTGAGTCCCGGGCATGGCCAATTTTTCAACTCACATCAGCGTGGCCGCCGCCGGCGGCGCTCTGGCGGCCATCAGTGGCTGGCAGGCCGGCTGGTGGAGCATGGCCGATGCCGCACCGCTGGCCGCCCTGGTGACCTTTGGCGGCATCCTGCCGGATATCGACTCCGATCATTCCAAGGCGATCCGCCTGATCTTCAACCTCTTCGCGGTATTTGCGGTAATCGTCGGTGTCCTGATGCTGCAGGCCCGCCTTTCCCCGGGGCAGCTGGTGGTGGCGTGCGGCGGGCTCTATCTGGGCGTGCGCTATTTGGCGGGAGCGGTCTTCAAACGCTTCACCGTGCACCGGGGGATCTGGCATTCGCTACTGGCCAGTGGCCTATGCGCGCTGATCACCACGGCGCTGAGCTACCGGCTGTTTGCTCAGGATGCCGAGATCGCCTGGCTGCAGGGGCTGGCGCTGTGGCTGGGTAGCGTGATCCACCTGCTGCTCGACGAGTTATACAGCGTCGATCTGATGGGCGGGCGGCTCAAGCGCTCCTTTGGCACAGCACTCAAGCTCTGCGACCTGCGCGAGCCCGGCAACTCGGTGCTGATGCTGCTGTTGGCCGCGGGGCTCTCGCCCTGGTTGCCTCCCTGGCCGGTGCTGATGGGCATCCTTCATCATGGCACCTGGTTTTTACGCTGATAGCAGAAAGCCAAACGGGCGATACGCAATGCTGCTCTGCGCTGCCACACTCAGGCGCGATCAGCCCGAGCGGGCGGTTGGGCTAATCGTGAGCGGCCTGGCGATAGTCCTCGGGTTTCAGGGCGTATTTCTTGAGCTTGTCGTAAAGGGTCTTGCGGGGCAGGCCCAGATGCACGCAGATATCATGAATGCGTCCGCGGTGGCTCGCCAGTGACTGACTGATCAGGCTCTTCTCGAATAACTCCACCTGTTGGGGCAGGGCCAGTTCGCTGGCGCCTACATCAGCGCCTTCGAGTAGCGCATCCAGCCGGTAGTCGTAGGCAGCACCGAGCAATACGAAGCGCTCGGCCAGGTTCCTGAGTTCCCGCACGTTGCCTGGCCAGTCGTGAGCCAGCAGCACCGAGATATCGGTGGCAGTGAGCGGTGGGGCCTCGAGCCCGCTGCGGTTGGCGGCGACCACCGCAAAGTGCTGGAACAATAGTGGGATGTCCTCGCGGCGCTCGCGTAACGACGGTATGGGCAGAGTGACCACGTTGAGTCGGTAGTAGAGATCCTCGCGGAAGCGGCCGTCCTCGGCGGCGGCCTTGAGGTCGGCCTTGGTGGCGGCGATCACGCGGATGTTGAGCGGTATTGGTTCGTTGGCCCCCAGGCGCTCGACGAACCGCTCCTGCAGCACTCTCAGCAGCTTGACCTGCAGCGCCAGGGGCATCGATTCGATCTCGTCGAGGAATACCGTGCCGTCGTTGGCGTGCTCGAACTTGCCGATACGGCGTTCCATGGCACCGGTAAAGGCGCCCTTTTCGTGGCCGAACAACTCAGATTCGATGATGCTCTCGGGAATCGCGCCGCAGTTGATGGCAACGAAGGGCTGACCGCCGCGGCTGCTGCGCTCGTGTAGTGAGCGAGCCACCAGGTCTTTGCCGACGCCGGTCTCGCCGTAAAGCAGTACATCTGTCTCGACCTGGCTGATACGCTGGATCATCGAGGCCAGGTGCTGCATGGCCTGGGTGCGCCCCACCAGGCGCGGCCCGGGGGCCGATTGCTGGGCATCCAGCTCGGCCTTGAGGCGCCGGTTCTCGAGGCTCAGCCGGCGCTTTTCTATTCCGCGCCGTACCATTTCCACCAGCCGGTCACCGGCGAAGGGCTTCTCGAGAAAATCCCAGGCACCTTCGCGCATGGCTTCCACGGCGGTTGAGATATCGCCGTGACCGGTGACCAGGATCACCGGCAGGTCAGGGTCACGGCTTCGCACCTCGCGCAGCAGTGTCATGCCATCCATGCCGGGCATGCGGATATCGCTGACGATGACGCCGGGGAAGTCCGGCGCCAGGGTGGCGAGGGCCGCTTCTGCGCTGTCGAAGGCTTCTGGCGTATAGCCGGCGAGATCGAGGGTCTGGCCGGCGGTGATGCGCAGGTGCGCTTCGTCGTCGATGATCAGCACCGGGGTCGCCGTATCAGGCATGGGATGAAGGCTCCTGAAGAGGGGAGGTATCACGTCGTGGTGTAGTATCGGCGGGCAGGGTCACGGTGAAGATGGCGCCGCCCTGTGGCTGATTGCCGGCCGTCAGATGTCCACCCAGATCGTCTATGATACGCGAGGAAATCGATAGGCCCAGGCCCAGGCCGCTGCCCGGTGACTTGGTGGTAAAGAAGGGCTCGAAGACCCGGCTAAGAAGCGCTTCCTTAATGCCCGGGCCGTTGTCGGCGACGCTCAGGCGCACCGTAGTGTCGAGCGGCTCGATAATAAGCCTCAGTTGCTGCGACGGGGTCTCGCTCATGGCCTGCAGGGCATTGCCGATCAGGTTGACCAGCACCTGCTCGAGACGCACCAGGTCGGCACGCACCCAGGTCTCTGCCTCGGGCCAGTCGTAGATCACCTCGACGCCGGCCTCTTTGAGGCGGGCCTGATAGAGACGCAGTGCATAGCCGAAGCAGGCCGGTACCGAGACGGCGGTCAGGGTGTCGCCGCTGGGACGCGAGAACTCCTTGAGCTGAGCGCTGATCTCGGCCATTCGCTCGGTCAGCTCGACGATCTGGGCCAGATTGGCGTCGGTCGTCTCGGTGCGGCCCTGCTCGAGAAAGCGGCGGGCGTTTTCGGCATAGGCCCGCACGGCTGCCAGAGGCTGATTGAGTTCGTGATTGATGCCGGCGGCCAGCTGGCCAAGGACCGCAAGCTTGGCGGCCTGTATCAGCTCATCGCGGGTTTGGCGCAGGCTCTGCTCGGCACGGCGGCGCTCCTCGATTTCATCGGAAAGCCGACGGTTGGTGTCGACCAGGTCGCGGGTACGGTGCTCGACGTTGCGCTCCAGCTCGTCACGGGCTCTGGCAAGCGTGCGTCGCTCGCGGTCGGCGAACTGCTCGCGCTCACGACGCAGCCGGCGGCGCTGCCAGCCGTAACCACCGGCCATGGCGACCATGCCGTAGAGACCGCCGGCCAGCAGGGCGGCTTGCCATTGGGCTGTCAGAACCGGTGTCAGCGGTTTCAGGATATGCATCTGCCAGTTGAATTCGGGCATTTCGCGGCGCAGCCGCAGGTAGGGCGTGCCGGCAAGTGCTCCTTCCTTGAAGCTCACGACCTGGCCGCCTTGTGGCCGACGCTCGAGAATATCGAGGCTCGCCGGGGCGAGCGGTGCCTCGGCGTAGCGCCTCGAATCACGCAGTGCCTGGCGTTTTTCCTGGGAGAGAGGGTGCAGGGCATGCAGGCGCAGCTCGTCCCGGCTTGCCATGAAGATGATGCCGTCCCTGTCGGTGACCATTAGCTCCGCGCTTTGCGATGCCCAGGCGGCCTCCACTTCGTCGAGCAGCAGTTTGACGACCATTACGCCATCCGCTGTCTGTGCCTCGTGATTGGCAAGCCAGATCGGCGCTGAGAAGTAATAGCCGCGGGCGCGCGAACTGGTGCCAAGGCCATGGAAGCGCCCTAGGCGTCCGGCGACGGCATCCTTGTAGTAGTCACGAAAGGCGTAGTTCTGGCCGATGAAGGTATCGTCTCGCCGCCAGTTGCTGGCGGCCAGCGTGTTGCCCTGTCGGTCGAGCAGGTAAATGTCCGAGACATCGGCGGTCTCACGCATCTTGTCCAGCAGCCGATTGACCGGCATCGCCTCCTGTTGGTCGGGGGTGGCCAGGAAACGCTGCACTACCTCCCGGGAGGCGAGCATCTCGGCCAGGTAGTCGTGGCGGGATAGATGACCGTTCAGGCCTTCTGCCGAGAGACGCAGCTCGTTATGCGCCTCGTCAGTGAGATTGGAAAGTGCCTGTTCCCGGGCAAGGCTCGCTGCCTGCCAGGTGACAAGCACCAGGCCGGCGACAATCAGCAACAGCAGCGTCAGGCGCCAGGGTCGCGATAAGCGAGTCGAGTGGGCGACGCTCGAGGTGGCGCAGGCGGCTGGTCGCTGGCTCATGGGGCGCGCTCGGGAATGGCCTGCGCCCGGCGCAGGGCGCGCTGAGCACGCGTTTCGGCACGCTCGACCTCGAGCAGTCCCTCCTCGACGAATACCAGGTGTTCATGCGCCCTGAGCCTTGCGTCTTCGGCACGACCCTCGAGGATGGCATCAAGCAGTGCACGGTGCTGCTCCATCAATAGCGGACGCGAGTCCGGTTTCTCGAACAGGTGCGCGAGATTTTTGACGATGCTCTGCTCCAGCATGTCGAAGACGCCGCGGATGGTGTGCAGGATCAGGACATTATGGGCTGATTCGGCAATCGCCAGATGGAAGGCGGCATCGGCCTTGGCCTCACGCTCAGGGTCACGGCCCTCGAAGCTTGTCTTGAGCTCCTCGAAGCGGCGCAATAGCAGCTCCTTGTCGGCTGGGGTCGAGCGTAGCGCGGCATAATAGGCCGAGAGGCCTTCCATGGCATCGCGGAACTCCAGCAAATCGAGGTGGAACTCGTCGTGGCGCGATAGCATCTCGAGGAGTGGATCCTTGTAGCGGTTGTTGAGCTCCTCGGTAACGAAAGTGCCGCCCCCCTGGCGACTATTCAGCAAGCCGCGGGCGGCGAGCTTCTGAATCGCCTCGCGCAGCGAAGGGCGCGAGACGCCGAAACGCTCGGCGAGTTCGCGTTCGGGTGGCAGCCGCTGGCCGGGATTGAGGCTGCCTTCTATGATCATGGCCTCGAGGCGCTCGGTGATCACATCGGCGATGCGCGGTTGGCGGACGGTCTGATAGGCCATGGGCACACCATCATTAAAAGTAAGTTAAATTGGTAAGACCAATAATAGGTCAAGACCCCCTTTCCTGACAAGTCGAGTCGCTGCCCGGGAGTCTTGGGTTTTCAATAACTTATATTCCGCTTTTGACGGCCAATACCAAAGTATAAGCGGCAGGGCGAGGCTTAGGTTTGACACCGCTAGCTAGGCGCTTCTAGAGTTCGCCTCACGCTATCTGTAAATTGGTTTTACCAATTATCCATATGACCGATGCTAGTGATAGAGCTGCTGAGCCGGGGCTTGCCAAAGATAAGCCCTGATATTGCGCAAGCGCTGTCCGGTCACGCCTGCCTTGGTCGGCGGCTAGCATAACCGGGTGCGGATGGCGTGCTCCGCCAGGCAGGCATCCTTACGCCTGACGTCTCCAGGCCAAATGCTATCCATGTCGATAGATAGCGCCTCCATTGTACAGGGCTCGCCATGATCATTTCCGCTTCCACTGACTATCGCCAAGCTGCCAAGCGCCGCCTTCCGCCTTTTTTGTTCCATTACGCGGATGGTGGCTCCTATTCCGAGCACACGCTGCGACATAATGTCGACGACCTTGCTGATATCGGGCTGCGTCAGCGTGTGCTCAAGGATATGTCCAGCCTGTCGCTGGAAACCGAGCTCTTTGGCGAACCCATGTCCATGCCGATCGCCCTGGCTCCCGTGGGGTTGACCGGCATGTATGCGCGGCGTGGCGAGGTCCAGGCGGCGCGGGCTGCTGCCAGCAAGGGCATTCCCTTCACGCTGTCGACGGTATCGGTATGCCCCATCGACGAGGTGGCCTCGGCCATCGATCGGCCTATCTGGTTCCAGCTCTATGTGCTGAAGGACCGGGGTTTCATGAAGCATGTCCTGGAGCGTGCCAAGGCTGCCGGCGTCAAGACACTGGTCTTTACCGTCGATATGCCGGTGCCGGGCGCCCGCTATCGTGATGCGCACTCCGGTATGAGTGGCAAACATGGCGGGATCCGGCGAATGGCACAGGCGGTGACACATCCGCGCTGGGCATGGGATGTAGGCCTCCATGGTCGTCCTCATGACTTGGGCAACGTATCGGATTACCGCGGGCAGCCAACGGAGCTTGAGGATTACATCGCCTGGCTTGGCGATAATTTCGACCCTTCCATCTCCTGGAAGGACCTGGAGTGGATCCGCGAGTTCTGGGATGGCCCGATGATCATCAAGGGTATTCTCGACGCCGAGGATGCCCGTGAAGCGGTGCGCTTCGGTGCCGATGGTATTGTGGTATCCAACCATGGTGGTCGTCAGCTGGATGGTGTCCCTTCCACGGCACGTGCCTTGCCAGCGATTGCCGATGCGGTGAAAGGCGATATTGCCATTTTGGCGGATTCGGGTGTGCGTAATGGTCTCGATGTCGTGCGCATGATCGCCTCGGGTGCCGATACCGTGCTGTTGGGGCGTGCCTTCATCTATGCCCTGGCCACGGCCGGTGAGGCGGGTGTGGCCCATCTGCTCGAGTTGTTCGAAAAGGAGATGCGGGTCGCGATGACACTTACCGGCGCACATAGCATCGCCGATCTTGGCGCGGATTCGCTGGTGTCGGGTCTTGGCCACGGAGCTAAGTAAATGAAAGCACCCTATCGAGAATTGCGTGAGGCGCTGCGCGATGTAGTGCCAGCCGAGCGCTTGATCCACGACCCCTTGCGCCTTCTCGCCTACGGCAGCGATGCCAGCTTCTATCGGCTGATACCGCAACTGGTGGTGCGCCCACGTGATGAGCGGGAGTTGGTCGAGGTGTTGCGCGAATGTCATGCGCGGCGGCTGCCGGTGACCTTTCGCGCGGCGGGTACCTCGCTTTCCGGTCAGGCGTTGACCGATTCGGTGCTGATTCAGCTCAACCAGGGCTGGCGTGACTATCAGGTTCTCGACGAGGGGCGGGCGATTCGCCTGCAGCCCGGGGTGATCGGCGCTCGAGCCAATCAGTTGCTGGCGCCCTATGGCCGCAAGATCGGTCCAGATCCGGCCTCTATCAATAGCTGCATGATTGGCGGCATCGCGGCTAATAACGCCTCGGGAATGTGTTGCGGCACTGCCCAGAACAGCTACCGCACCCTGCGCGACATGCGCCTAGTGCTGGCTGACGGCGCGGTACTTGATACCGCCGACCCCGGCAGCGTGGCGGCGTTTCGCCGGAGTCATGCGTCTTTGATCGACGGTCTGGAGCGGCTTTCCGTCAACACTCGCACCGATGTGGAATTGGCCAAACGCATTCGCCACAAATATCGGCTCAAGAACACCACCGGCTATGCCTTGAACAGCCTGGTCGACTTTCGCGATGGCCTCGACATCCTTACCCACCTGATGATTGGCTCCGAGGGGACGCTGGGGTTCATCAGCAGCATTACCTACGAGACCGTGCCCGATGAGCCGGTCAAGGCCGCGGCGCTGGCCTTCTTTCCCGACATGGCGACGACCTGCCGGGCGACTATTGCCCTCAAGCAGGCGCCGGTCTCGGCCGTGGAGCTGATGGACAGGGCCGCGCTGCGTTCGGTGCAGGATCAGCCGGGTATGCCTGAGGTGCTGAGATCCTTGCCCGAAGGCGCGGCGGCGCTTTTGATCGACGTGCGCGGCGACGATGCCGCCATGCTCGAGGCCCGGGAGGCGCGCGTGCACGAAGCCCTGGAGGGGATTCGCTGCCTGGAGCCGCTGTCTTTTACGCGCGATGCCAGTCAGTACGCCCTCTATTGGAAGATTCGCAAGGGGCTGTTCCCGGCGGTGGGTGCGGTGCGCGAAACCGGCACGACCGTGGTCATCGAGGACGTGGCCTTTCCCATCGAGCGCCTCGACGAGGGGGTGCTGGCGCTCACCGAGACCTTTCATCGCCATGGCTATCAGGACGTTATCCTCTTCGGGCATGCGCTGGAGGGCAATCTGCACTTCGTCTTCCCGCAGGGCTTCGAGCGCGACGGCGAGGTCGAGCGCTACCAAGCGCTCATGGACGAGGTGGCCCAGCTGGTCGGCGTCGAGTATGGCGGGTCGTTGAAGGCCGAGCACGGTACCGGGCGTAACATGGCGCCTTATGTCGAGCTTGAGTGGGGTGCCGACGCCTATGCGCTGATGTGGCAAATCAAGGCGCTTTTTGATCCCGATAACCTGCTCAATCCTGAGGTCATCCTCAGTCGTAACAAGACGCTGCACCTTGAGAACCTGAAACCGCTGCCCGCCGCCGACCCGGTGGTCGACAAGTGCATCGAATGCGGCTTCTGTGAGTCGGTCTGCCCGTCGAAGAACCTGACCCTGACGCCTCGTCAGCGCATCGTGGTGCGTCGCGAGATCGCGCGCCTCGAAGCCCTTAAGGATGGCCAGTCTGGGGGGGCAAGTGCGGAAGAGAGTGAGCGGCTCAAGCGGCTCTGGCAGGACTATGCCTACCAGGGTATCGAGACCTGTGCCGCAGACGGTCTCTGCGCAACTCAGTGCCCGGTGGGGATCAATACCGGTGACCTGGTGCGCGATCTGCGCCATGAGCAGAGCACCGGGCAGGCGGCCACGGCGCGCCGGCTAGGGCGGCATTTTTCAGGCACCACTCGGCTGGCCCGTGGTGCCCTCAATCTGGCAAGCCTTGGTCATGCGGTTCTCGGCGATCGCGGTGCCGAAAAGGTCGGGCGTGCACTTCATCAGGGGAGCGGCGGCAGGCTTCCACAGTGGTCGCCGACCACCCCCAAGGCGGCGCCGGTGAAAGTGCTGAAGGCGTTTTCTTCGGCTGGCAATCGTGTTGGGGGCAGCAAGGATGGCGGCCAGCGTAAGGAAGGGCGCGACAAGATAGTCTACCTGCCTTCTTGTGCAACCCGGGTATTTGGCGCCGGTCATCATGATCCCGAGTCGCGCTCGGACATGGAGTTGACTCTGGCGCTGCTGGACAAGGCCGGACTCGAGGTGATCATTCCGGCCATTTCAGGCCACCTGTGTTGCGGGATGGCCTTCCAGTCCAAGGGGCAATACGCCGAGGCCGAGCACAAGGCGCGGGAGCTTAATCGTGAGCTGCTGGCGGCGAGTCAGAACGGGCGCTATCCGGTGCTCTGTGATACCAGTCCCTGTACCTTGCGCATGCAGGAGACGCTGGATGAGCGCCTTACGCTTCAGGAGCCGGTGGCTTTTGCCCATGACCATTTGCTGCCTCGTCTTGCGCTGACACCGGTCGACGAGTCGGTGGCGGTTCATGTGACCTGCTCAAGCACTCGCATGGGTCTTGCCGATAAGTTTGTGGCGCTGGCCAAGGCCTGTGCTCGTGAAGTGGTGGTGCCCGCCGAGATCACCTGTTGCGGTTTTGCTGGCGATAAAGGTTTCACCACACCTGAGCTCAACGCCTCGGCCCTCGACGGCCTGGCCGAGCAGGTCGCCGGCTGCCGGGTTGGTTATTCCAACTCACGGACCTGCGAGATCGGCTTGAGTCAGCATGGCGGCATTCCCTATCGGTCGATCCTTTCGTTGCTGGACCGGGCCACCCGGCCTGTGTCCTGACCCCTCTTTTCTTCATGAGGGCGACGCCTTATAGAGGCGTCTTTGCCCGGTAATCCAAGGGGCTGCCGGGGCTTCATTGGAGGGTGATGCATGTTCAGGTGACCCTTTGATGAAAAAGAGGGCGGAAGTCCCTTGCGTACCTCCGCGATAGTCCGTAAAGTACGCATCCGCTGCCGCCGACGAGCAAACGTCGGAAGCGGTGTAGAGTGTTGGAAGCACTTGTTTTCGTTAAGGTTTTTCGAATCGCTTGAATCGATCAGCATTGACAAAACAGCCGGAAACGGTAAAATGCGCCTCCACTCGA
>NZ_SDSD01000087.1 GCF_004798965.1 Onishia niordana | reverse complement strand
CCATTTACTCACCCCCAAGATTATAAAATTACCTATTTGACTCAAGAGCCAGATTTTGATGATGAAGCAAGTATCATGGATACTGTTCTGGATGATTCACTCCCCCAAATGAAGGCCATAAAAAGATATGAAGCTGCACTTTTAAATATTGAAGATTTAAGCAAATTTGAACGTGCCCAATCTGATATGGATGCTTTAAACGCTTGGCAAGTAGAAGCAGATGTGAAAACAGTTTTAACAAAACTCAAATTGCCAGATTTTTCTTCA
>NZ_SDSD01000086.1 GCF_004798965.1 Onishia niordana | reverse complement strand
AAAGGAAGCGCCAAAAACAAGCAAGGGCGTAAAGCCAGCCATAAAAACAGGAATTTGACCAAGGCTAAACCCCGACGAAGAAAAGGTGGCAAAAAAAGCAATCATTGGCGCTAAAGCCCAGAGAAACCAAGTTACTTTATTGGGAATAACCCAGCCATTGAGTGTGGCTCTAACGTAGCCCAAAGCAAAATATAAGGTAACAGCAGCACTCAAAATAAGTAAATATGCCATCTTGCCGCTCTCCTTTACTGGTAAAAACTCATATCT
>NZ_SDSD01000085.1 GCF_004798965.1 Onishia niordana | reverse complement strand
ATTGTCCGCCCAGTATTTTTGCCACTTGGCTTCAATGTCAATGTGTTTGTATTCCATATTTCATTCCTTAAAGTTTTTTATAAATTATATTTACAAATCTCAAATTCTATTATATCAAAAAAATCAAAAAAGCAGATCGCTGCTTTTTATCTGGAGCAGAAAATTATTCATGACCAATTAGACTAAATGCTAAAACTAAATCACTGCCTACAAGTTGTAAGCCATATTTCTGTTCATATTTTTTTACTTTATTGAGTAAGGTGTTCC
>NZ_SDSD01000084.1 GCF_004798965.1 Onishia niordana | reverse complement strand
AACGTTGCAAACCAATTTACGAAGAAATGCCAGGTTGGTCTGAAGATATTACAGGAATGCGTACTCTGGAAGAACTTCCAGAAACAGCACGCAACTATGTTCTTCGTGTTGCAGAACTCGTTGGTGTCCGTATCTCAACATTCTCTGTTGGTCCAGACCGTGACCAAACAAACGTTTTGGAAAACGTTTGGGAAGCCTAAGGAAATAAATCTAAAAGCAAGCAATCATTGATTTGATTGCTTTTTTTGGTGCCTTTTTTCTCGTATT
>NZ_SDSD01000083.1 GCF_004798965.1 Onishia niordana | reverse complement strand
ATAAAAACTTCCAACCAGTTGATCATGTTACTGAATTAACAGGTGCAGTATCTGCGGAATACGTTAAAGATGGGGATGAATATATTAGAATTACTTCTTCACTTATGGATGAAAAAGGTGAAAGAATTTTACTTGATACTATTAAACCCTCTTCTAATACATATAAAAATATTCAAAATAAAGAAAAATTCATAGGACTTGAAGAAATAGCAAACAAAAGTTATATGTCTGTTTATTCACCTATTATTAAAAATGATGAAATTATTGG
>NZ_SDSD01000082.1 GCF_004798965.1 Onishia niordana | reverse complement strand
CAATAAAGTGATTGTCTTTGTCAATAGGCTTATTAATGTATTGCCCTGTCTGCTTGTCTCTGTCATAAGCATAAGAGTTAAATTCTGCTATTGCGTTAACGCACTTAGGAAGAATGTGTATTTTAAAACCTTGCATAAAATCAATACCATACATAATACTCCCTTTACCTTTTCTAGCTGGCCTTATTTTTCTTATTCCCATCGTTTTTAATTCAGCAATCAAACGTTGCTCTGCACTATCAGAAATGATCTCTGAATTCTGATATCC
>NZ_SDSD01000081.1 GCF_004798965.1 Onishia niordana | reverse complement strand
AGATACAAAACCAATGATATTTTGAGTACCATACTTACGTAGAGGCAGCAGTGCAGCTTTTAATTGTGTATAAACATTATCTACAGTCAGTATTTCTTCCTTAACATGTCCTGCATCTGTTGCCATTTTAGAAAAACGGTAAGCATCAATTTCTGGTTGTACCTGTTCTTCAATGAATACCTTAGAAATGTTAGACACAGCTAAGTCTTGATTTGTTTCATCAACATCTTGAGTATCAACATAGAATTCAACATCACGGTCTTGGCCC
>NZ_SDSD01000080.1 GCF_004798965.1 Onishia niordana | reverse complement strand
CTGCACCGCGCTGAAGGATCCCGCCGTCTTCGCTAAGCGCAAGGCAGCCTGGGACAAGGTCGTCGCTGGCAATGGCGGCATCCATCCCAATTGCGGCATCGCCGATACGCGCCTGCTCCATCGCGCCCGCACCAGCGCCGTGCCGGCCACGCGCGGTGGCGGCCTGCATCCGAACCGCGAGGTCTGGGTCCGTGCCCCGCGCAAGGCCGACCGTCAGGACTTCAAGCTGCGCAACAAGCACCGGCCGGAGTTTAACAAGAGCTTCTGA
>NZ_SDSD01000079.1 GCF_004798965.1 Onishia niordana | reverse complement strand
GTGTATTGTTCAACCATATCGGAAAGTCCTCTTTCAGTAAATCATTATCAGGATTGAAATTTATTATAACAAAAAAAAGGACAAGCTGCTGCTGCCTTGAGAGTCATTGTTGCTCTTTGAAAGCACATTAGGCTTAAATGTACAGAAATTTAAGTTATGGTATAATACACAATATCTCACATTCGCAGAGTAGAATAGTTCCACAGAATATGAGGATAATTCTCTGAGCGAAAGGTGTGGTATAATAGTTATGACTTTATCACACAGA
>NZ_SDSD01000078.1 GCF_004798965.1 Onishia niordana | reverse complement strand
TTAAAAAGCCAAACATTGATGCTGTAGGCATAATACTTACAGGGAATTTCATTTTCGCAGTCGTTTTAAATTGTGTAGAAACACTCTTTGCTCCAGTTACAATAACATGCTGCATAAAAGAGTACACGCCCATACCAATAAACATCCAAGGCAGTGGGGGAAGACCATCTGGAGCTGAGCGGTTCATCAATACACCAAAAATAATATAGTTGATAGCAAGTTGTACTAGAGGATCCAAGATTTCCCATATGCGTCCAAACTTATTTTGC
>NZ_SDSD01000007.1 GCF_004798965.1 Onishia niordana | reverse complement strand
GCGTACTTTACGGACTATCGCGGAGCGACACAACCCCTTTCTTTCAAAAAGGTGAATAGAGGCTGTGGATAGATAACGGCGGCGAGAGGGTGTGGATAACCAGGCGCCGCACACGACAACGCCCGCACGAGGGCGGGCGTTTCAAGCGTGCAAGCGCAGAGCCATAAGACAAGACCGGACCCCGTCAGCGCAAGCGGCCTCATACGCCCCCTTCTCGACGCCCAACCGGCAAATGAGCTACCCATAAACAATCGATCACAATGAAGGCGAAACGTTGAGTGATAAACCAAGGTCAGCGGTAAGCGTTAGGCTCGACACTATAAGAGAGGTAGGAATGTTGACTGTCGAGCAGTATAAGAGGGCCAGAAACACAAAACCCGCCCTCAAAAGAGGACGGGTTGAAATATGGCGCGCCCTGGAGGATTCGAACCTCCGACCCTCTGATTCGTAGTCAGATACTCTATCCAGCTGAGCTAAGGGCGCGGATCAACATTGTGCTTGGCTGAGCAAAACAGGCTTGCCGAACCAACAACCTGCGGAACTTGGTATTTCCGCTGGCAGGAAGATGGCGCGCCCTGGAGGATTCGAACCTCCGACCCTCTGATTCGTAGTCAGATACTCTATCCAGCTGAGCTAAGGGCGCGTGCTATAGCATTACATCTTCATTGTGGTGATGAGACTGCGACAACTCGCAGTTGAATGGCGGAGAGAGAGGGATTCGAACCCTCGATGGGGCTATAAACCCCATACTCCCTTAGCAGGGGAGCGCCTTCAGCCACTCGGCCACCTCTCCCTCATCAACACGGCGCGTATGTTACCGTTTCTGAAGGTGTTTGTCCAACCCTTCTGGCAACTTTTTTACGCTTTCGTGATCAGATCAGGGCTGAGACTCAGTATCAGCTCTGAATCACGATTCGCTGGAACTCGAGCGCGCTATGAGCCTCGCTTCTGCAACCCAGCGGCGATAGCCTACCACATTTTATCGGCCACCGCTTCCCTACAAGACTACCTTCTTCCTCACTTCTCCCTTGAAAGCCAAAAGGCGATACAAGGCGATACCACTAGCGACACGAGGAGACACTACAATACCAGTACTTATAGTGTCGGCTCTGACTCGCCGTCTTCATCTGTCTTCTCGCGCTGAATACGCTGATAAATCTCTTCACGATGCACTGCGACGTCTTTGGGAGCATTCACGCCAATGCGTACTTGGTTCCCCTTCACACCCAGCACAGTCACGGTGACTTCATCACCAATCATCAAGGTTTCGCCGACTCGGCGGGTCAGGATGAGCATGACCGATCTCCTTTTCAGACTTCTCTTGCAACGGGATACGCACGCTTGTGGCCATGCGAGGCAAGATTATGCGCGAGACATGGCTTCAAGCCAAACGCCTCCTCCTATGCGCATCGCTCACGGCCCGTGAATGTGGCCACCACGAATGGCAGTGACCACTCTTCTAGCGTAGCGAAAGTGCTAGGCGCTACCAACCAGGATCACTCCTGCTCGATGTCGTCCTTGTCCAGACCAAACGCTTTGTGCAGGGCACGCACGGCAAGCTCCATGTGCTTCTCGTCGATGACCACGGAGATCTTGATCTCCGATGTAGAGACCATACGGATGTTGATATTTTCGTCGGCCAGCACGCGGAACATCTTAGAGGCAATGCCTGCGTGGGAACGCATGCCAACGCCGACCAAGGATACCTTGGCGATGTTGTCATCGCCGCGCAGATCGCCGCCACCCAGATCCGGAATCACCTGATCCTTGAGGATCTTCATGGTCTGCTTGTAATCGCCCTTACCGACCGTAAAGGTAAAGTCAGTGTAGTCGCCAGCCGGCGCCACATTCTGGACGATCATATCGATTTCGATATTCGCATCCGCGATCGGCCCAAGGATCCGCGAAGCCACACCCGGGACGTCAGGGGTATTGAGCAGAGTCAACTTGGCTTCGTTGGAGGTAAAAGCAATACCGGAAATCAGCGGTTCTTCCATGGAATCCTCTTCGTCTTCTGAATCAGCAATGATCAGGGTGCCGCTGCCGCCATCCTCGAAGCTGGAGAGCACGCGCAGCGGTACGTTGTACTTGCCGGCAAACTCGACGGCGCGAATCTGCAGGACCTTGGAGCCAAGGCTTGCCAGTTCAAGCATTTCCTCGACGGTGATGGTCTCCAGCCGACGCGCCTTGGAACAGACCCGCGGGTCAGTGGTATAGACGCCGTCGACATCAGTATAGATCTGGCACTCATCGGCCTTCAGCGCCGCAGCTAGTGCCACGCCGGTCGTATCGGAACCGCCACGACCCAGGGTCGTGATATTGCCTTCCTCGTCGACGCCCTGGAAGCCAGCCACCACGACCACCTGGCCGTCATCCAGATCGGCCTGGATTTCGTCGGTTTCGATACGCTGGATACGGGCCTTGGTATGCGCACTGTCGGTCTGGATACCGACCTGGGCGCCGGTATAGGACGTCGCCTGCACGCCCAGCTTCTGCAGGGCCATGGCCAGCAGCGAGATAGTGACCTGCTCGCCGGTGGACACCAACATGTCCAACTCACGTGGTGTTGGCTCGTCGTTAATCTGACTAGCCAGATCAACCAGGCGATTGGTCTCACCACTCATCGCCGAGACCACGACAACAACCTGGTGACCGTTGTCGCGGAAGCGTTTGACCTTCTCGGCCACAGCCTTGATGCGCTCGACCGAGCCCACCGAGGTGCCACCGAATTTTTGTACGTATAGCGCCATATGCGATTGCCTTGAAGTAAAAGGATGAAAGGAAAGAGTGCGTTATTGGGCGGGAAGCTTGGACGTGCAAGCGAAGGGACCGGAGCATACTGCTCACGGTCCCTGCCAGTGGCTTACCCCAGCTGTGCCTCTACCCAGGCTGGCACACTGGCCAATGCGTCGGGGAGGGCCGCGGGATCACTACCGCCGGCCTGCGCCATATCGGCACGACCGCCGCCCTTGCCACCCACTTGGGAGGCAACATGCTTGACCAGGTCGCCCGCCTTGAGGCGCCCGGTCAGATCATTGGTCACACCGGCGATCAAGCTGACCTTACCGCTGTCGGCATCGGCCACGCCGAGCACCACCACGCCAGAGCCCATTTTCTGCTTGAGCTGGTCCAGCACGGTGCGCAGCTCCTTGCCGGCTACGCCCTCGAGCTGCTTGGCGAGCAGACGCACGCCGGCGATCTCCTGCACCTCGCTCAACATGTCGTTGCCGGCGCTGCTGGCAAGCTTGGCCTTGAGGCGTTCGAGCTCTTTCTCGAGGCTACGGTTACGTTCGAGTAGCGACTCGACCCGGCTTTCGACCTGCTCGGGCTTGGCCTTGAGTCGTTCACCGACTCGCGCGAGCTGCGCTTCCTGGCCCTGAAAGTAATCAAGCGCCGCTTCGCCAGTGATGGCCTCGATGCGGCGCACGCCGGAAGCGATACCGGTTTCGGTGACGATATGAAAACAGCCAATATCACCACTGCGCGCCACATGAGTCCCGCCGCACAGCTCTACCGAAAAGTCGTCGGCGCCGATGGTCAGTACCCGCACATCATCGGCGTACTTGGCCTCGAACAGTGCCGCCGCCCCCTTGGCCTTGGCCTCATCGAGGGTCATGTTTTCGATTTGCGTGGGCGCATTGGTCAGCACCTGAGCATTGACGATGGCCTCGATCTCGGCAAGTTCCTCGGCTGATAGCGCCTCGAGGTGACTAAAATCGAAGCGCAAGCGCTCGGCGGTGACCAGAGAGCCTTTCTGCTGCACATGATCGCCCAGCACCATACGCAGCGCTTGATGCAACAAGTGCGTCGCCGAGTGGTTGCGCACTGTGGCGGCACGCAGACTGGCATCGACGGTCGGCGTTACCACCGCCCCTACCTTGAAACCGCCCTCGACCATCAGGCCCTGATGCAAGTGATGACTGGCCTGCTTCTGCGTGTCGGTGACCTGGAAACGGCCGCCATCAACCACAAGATAGCCGGTATCGCCCACCTGGCCGCCGGACTCGGCATAGAAAGGCGTGCGGTCGAGTACCACGACACCCTTCTGGCCCTCCTCCATCGCCGCCAGCTCGTTGCCTTCCGTATCGACCAGGGCCGTGATCCTGGCCTGGTCCTCGAGGCGATCATAGCCAGTGAAGGCGGTCTCACCGTCAAGCTCCAGGGTGATGCCATAGTCGGCACCAAACTGACTGGCCGCCCGAGCCCGCTCACGCTGCGCCTCCAGCGCCACCTTAAAGCCGTCTTCATCCAGTGACACGCCGCGTTCGCGGCACACATCGGCCGTCAGGTCATAGGGGAAACCGTAGGTGTCGTAGAGCTTGAACACCGTCTCGCCGGGTAAGACATCGCCTTCCAGCGCGTCCAGTGCCTCGCTCAAAAGTCCCATGCCATGGTCCAGGGTACGCGCGAACTGTGCCTCTTCCTTGGCCAGCACGGTCTCGATCTGGGCGCGAGCCTGACGAAGCTCTGGATAGGCCTCGCCCATCTCGGCGTCAAGCGCCGCTACCAAGGTATTGAAGAAGCTGCCCTGGGCGCCAAGCTTGTGGCCATGGCGAACCGCACGCCGAATGATGCGGCGTAGCACGTAGCCGCGCCCCTCGTTGGAAGGCAGTACACCATCGACGATCAGGAAGGCGCAGGAGCGGATATGGTCAGCGATCACGCGCAGCGATGGCGCAGTGGTATCGGCGTGGCCGGTGGCTTCAGAAGCGGCTGCCAACAGGTTCTGGAACAGATCGATCTCGTAGTTCGAGTGCACACCCTGCAGCACGGCGGCGACCCGCTCAAGGCCCATACCGGTGTCGATGGACGGCTTGGGCAGCGGGTTCATATTGCCCTGAGCATCGCGATCGAACTGCATGAAGACCAGGTTCCAGATCTCGATGAAGCGGTCACCGTCTTCTTCCGGGCTACCGGGAGGACCACCCCATACCTCGGCGCCATGATCGAAGAAAATTTCCGAAGACGGCCCGCAGGGGCCGGTATCGCCCATCTGCCAGAAGTTGTCCTCGTCGAGCTTGGAGAAGCGCTCGGGGTCGATGCCGATCTCGTCTTTCCAGATGCGCTCTGCTTCATCATCACTGACGTGGACGGTGACCCACAGCTTGTCCTTGGGCAGTCCCAGACGCTCGGTCAGAAAGGTCCAGGCGAACTGGATCGCCTGGCGCTTAAAATAGTCACCGAAGCTGAAGTTGCCGAGCATCTCGAAGAAGGTGTGATGCCGTGCAGTATAACCGACGTTATCCAGGTCATTGTGCTTACCACCGGCGCGCACACAGCGCTGCGCCGAGGTGGCACGTACATAGGGTCGCGGGTCGCGCCCCAGGAAGACGTCTTTGAAGGGCACCATGCCGGCGTTTGTGAACAGCAGGGTGGGGTCGTTATCCGGCACCAGCGAGCTGGACGGCACGATGGAATGTCCCTGCTCTTCGAAGAAGGTCAGAAAGGCCTGTCTGATCTCTGCGCTTTTCATATCAAGTCCGTGGCGTTAAGCGTGTTGACGCTGCGGGCGAGCGGCCGCCGGGGCGGACCGACACGGCACGCCGGTGTCGTCGAAAACCTTGGAGTATAACGAGTCGGCGGGAAACTTTCAGGGGGGATAGTGCGCTAGAAGGCGTCGTTGTCGTCCCAGGCATGGGCCAGGGCATATTTAAGCTGGTCGAAATCGAAACCACGGCCAGCGAGAAATCGCTCGCGCTTGGCTCGCTCCTTGGGAGTCTCGCCCGGGCCGCTGAAGCGCCGGGCGAGGGTCTCGGCGGCAAGCCGACACCAGTCCACCTCGGCCTCCGTCAGGGCCTCGTCGACCGTCTCGCGCGCCGCACCGCGCTGGTCGAGCTCGGCGCGCACCTTGCGTGGCCCCTGGCCCCGCTGAACGCGTGAGCGAACAAAGTGTTCAGCGAAGCGTACATCCGATTGCAGGCCCTGCTCGGCCAGGTCATCAAGGCATGTCGCCACCTCGGTGACGTCATGGCCCTTGGTCGCCAAGCGAGACTCGAGCTCGTGACGCGAATGCTCTCTTCGCGCCAACAGACGAATGGCATCATCACGAGGCGAGGGCTGATCGCCGCTTTCGCCTCGCGAGGTATTTGCTGACCCGAACGTCATGGATCAGGCCTTGTCGTCGAGCTCGCCGTCGGCGACTGCTTCGCCTTCGGCCTTGTCATCCTTCGGCTCGGCCTGGGTCAGCAACTGGGCGCGGATCTGGCTCTCGATCTCTTCCATGATCGCCGGGTTGTCTTCGAGATGCTGAGCGGCATTGGCCTTGCCCTGGCCGATCTTGCTGCCCTTGTAGCTGTACCAGGCGCCGGCCTTGTCGACGAGATTGCACTGCACGCCCAGATCGACCACTTCCCCGGCATGATAGATCCCCTTGCCGTAGAGAATCTGGAACTCGGCCTGACGGAACGGCGGCGCCGTCTTGTTCTTGACCACCTTGACGCGGGTCTCGTTGCCGGTCACTTCGTCGCCCTGCTTCACCGAACCGGTACGACGGATGTCGAGGCGCACGCTCGAATAGAACTTCAGGGCATTACCGCCGGTCGTGGTCTCGGGACTGCCGAACATCACGCCGATCTTCATGCGGATCTGGTTGATGAACACCACCATGCAGTTGGCGTTCTTGATGTTGCCGGTGATCTTGCGCAGCGCCTGGGACATCAGGCGCGCCTGCAGACCGACGTGGGAGTCACCCATCTCGCCTTCGATCTCGGCCCGCGGCGTCAGTGCCGCCACCGAGTCGACGACGATCAGATCAACGCCGCCGGAGCGCACCAGCATGTCGCAGATTTCCAGCGCCTGTTCGCCGTTGTCCGGCTGGGAGACCAGCAGGTCATCAAGATTGACGCCAAGCTTCTCGGCGTAACTCGGATCCAGCGCGTGCTCGGCATCGACGAAGGCACAGGTCTTGCCCTGCTTCTGGGCCTGGGCGATCACCGACAGGGTCAGGGTGGTCTTGCCCGACGACTCCGGCCCGTAGATCTCGACCACCCGGCCCAACGGTAGGCCGCCGATGCCAAGCGCGATATCGAGCCCCAGCGACCCGGTGGAGACCGATGGCATGGTCACGCGCGGCGCGTCGCCCAGGCGCATCACGGTGCCCTTGCCGAACTGGCGGTCGATCTGGCTGAGTGCCGCGTTCAGTGCCTTGGCGCGATTGTCGTCCTGTGCCATGGATGGCCTCCTGGAATCATCAAAGGAAAAGCGATGTGTCTGAATGCTGAATCAGGGTACAGCACCTAAATACTGTATGACTGCACAGTATTATGGAGAAAAAAAACCGTCGCGCCTACCGCTAAAGGGACTTTTCCTGTGGCGCCTGAGTCCCCTCAAGCCGTTCGATCAGCCCGGCGAGTGCCGCCCGCAGCGCCTGCTCGCGTACCGCATGGCGATTACCGTCAAAGTGACGGCATACGGCGCCTTGAGTGACGGCATCTCCCCAGGCCAACCACACCATGCCGACCGGCTTGGCCTGGCTGCCGCCCCCCGGCCCCGCCACGCCGCTGATAGCGACAGCCAGATTCGCGCCACTGTCGCGACAGGCCCCGGCCACCATCGCCTCGACCACCTCACGGCTGACGGCTCCATGCGTGGCAAGCGCCTCCTCGGGCACACCCAGCTGGCGGGTCTTGGCCGCATTAGAGTAGGTGACGTAGCCGGTCTCGAAATAGGCCGAGCTACCGGCAATCTCGGTGATGGCGTGGGCCACACCGCCACCGGTGCAGGACTCGGCGGCCGTCACGGACATCCCGCACGCCCTGCAGGCCTCACCCAGGCGGGTGGCGAGCGCGAGCGTGTCGAAGTTTTCCAGGGTCGAAGGAATAGCCGACATCTTGCCTCCGTGATGGTAAGCAGCGCAATCGGGCAGCGCCTGACGAGACGTGCCTGAGCGGGTAGAATATCGCCTTTTGCCGGCCCCTGACGAGTCACCCATTACAGCGTCGCCATGCTTCGCTTTCACATCCAGCCGCGCCCGCATGCCATCGTAACCAAGGAAGCCCATGACACAGGCCAGCGCCCAGCACACCCCGATGATGAGCCAGTTCCTGAAGATCAAGCGCGAGCACCCCGAGGTGCTGCTGTTCTATCGCATGGGGGACTTCTATGAGCTGTTCTTCGACGACGCCAAGCGCGCCGCCAAGCTGCTCGACATCACCCTGACCCAGCGCGGCCAATCGGCGGGCAAGCCGATTCCCATGGCCGGGGTGCCCTATCACAGCGCCGAGGGGTACCTGGCGCGCCTGGTCAAGGCCGGCGAGTCGGTGGCGATCTGCGAGCAGATCGGCGACCCGGCTACCAGCAAGGGCCCGGTTGAACGCAAAGTGGTGCGCATCGTCACCCCGGGCACCCTCTATGATGAAGCCCTGCTCGACGCCAACCGCGACAACCTGGTACTGGCCGCGCATCCCAAGGGCGAGACCTGGGGCATGGCCTGGCTGGAGCTTTCCAGTGGCCGCTTCAGCGTGCTCGAGGTCGAGGGCGAGGCCGAGATGCTCGCCGAGGTGCAGCGTCTCGACCCGGCCGAGTGCTTGATCGCCGACGGCCAGGACCTTCCGCCCTCGCTTGCCGAGCGTCGTGGCCTGCGTCGCCAGAGCGATTGGCTGTTCGATCTGGAATCGGCGACACGCACCCTATGTGATCAGTTCGCCGTACAGGACCTGCGCGGTTTCGGCTGCGCCCACCTTGAGGCGGCCATGACCGCCGCCGGGGTGCTGATCGACTATGCCCGGGATACCCAGCGCTCTCAGCTACCTCACGTCACCGCTATTGGCGTCGAGAACCGGGATGATGCCGTGGTGATCGACGCCGCCAGTCGACGCAACCTCGAGATCGATACCAACCTCGGCGGCAGCAGCGACAACACCCTGGCGAGCGTACTGGACACTACCGCCACCGCCATGGGCTCGCGCCTGATGAAGCGTTGGCTGAACCGTCCCCTGCACGACCGCCCCCGAGTCCTGGCCCGCCAGGCCGCCGTCGCACTGCTTTACCACAATGAGGCCTTTCTGCCCCTTCGTGATGACCTGAAGGCGATCGGCGACGTCGAACGTATACTTGCCCGCATCGCACTGCGCAGCGCCCGCCCCCGGGATCTGGCCCGGTTACGCGATGCCCTGAACGCCCTGCCCGGTCTCGAAGCGAACCTCTCGGGGTTCGATGAAGGAACGGCGCTCGACGAGCTCAGGCGCCATATCCATCCCTACCCGACGCTTGCCGAGACACTGAGCCGGGCGCTGATCGAAAACCCGCCGGTGGTGATCCGCGATGGCGGCGTGATCGCCGATGGCTTCGATGAGGAGCTCGACGAGCAGCGCGGCCTCGCTGAAAACGCCGGCGACTACCTGATCAAGCTGGAAACCCGCGAGCGTGAACGCACCGGCCTTGCCGGCCTCAAGGTCGGCTACAACCGGGTGCATGGCTACTACATCGAGATCCCGCGCGCCCAGGCGCGTGAAGCCCCGGTGGACTACATCCGCCGCCAGACCCTGAAGAACGCCGAACGCTTCATCATTCCCGAGCTCAAGGAGTTCGAGGACAAGGCGCTGTCGGCCAAGTCCCGGGCGCTGGGACGCGAGAAGCTGCTCTACGAGTCACTGCTCGATACCCTGGGCGCCGAGCTCGATGCCCTGCAGCACACAGGCCGGGCACTGGCCAGCCTCGACGTGCTGGCAAGCTTTGCCGAACGTGCCCAGGCGCTGGATTTCGTACGCCCGACGCTCACCGAGGCACCGGGTATCAATATTCAGGGCGGACGCCATCCGGTGGTCGAGCACGTCAGCGAAGCGCCCTTCGTGCCCAATGACCTGGCGCTGGACGACACGCGGCGCATGCTGGTGATCACCGGCCCCAACATGGGCGGCAAGTCGACCTACATGCGTCAGGCGGCACTGATCACGCTGCTGGCCCATACCGGCAGCTTCGTGCCCGCCGATGCCGCCGAGATCGGCCCGGTCGATCGCATCTTTACCCGCATCGGCTCCTCAGACGACCTGGCCGGTGGTCGTTCGACCTTCATGGTCGAGATGACCGAGACCGCCAACATCCTGCACAATGCCAGCGACAAGAGTCTGGTGCTGATGGACGAAATCGGTCGCGGCACCTCGACCTTCGATGGCCTGTCGCTTGCCTGGGCCAGTGCCGAGCACCTGACGCGCTCGCGGGCCTTCACGCTGTTCGCCACTCACTACTTCGAGATGACCGCTCTGCCCGATCAGGCGCCGGGCGTGGCCAACGTGCACCTGACCGCGGCCGAGCACAAGGACGGTATCGTCTTCATGCACCGGGTGGAAGACGGCCCGGCAAGCCAGAGTTATGGCCTGCAGGTCGCCCAATTGGCCGGGGTGCCCCAGCATGTGATCGCTCGCGCCCGCGAGAAACTCGCCGTACTCGAGCAGCAGGAGATCGACCAGGGCCAGCGCCAGACACCCCTGGCCGACCCGGTATCGGCGCCCGGACCGAACACCGCGCCTACTGCCCCCGCGCCGCGCCAGGACGATCTGTTTGCCAGTACGCCACACCCTCTGCTCGACGAACTGGCCGGTCTGGATATCGACGGCCTGAGTCCGCGCCAGGCCCTGGAGCTGCTCTATGCCTGGCGGAAAAAAGTCTAGCCATGCCGATAGCTATCCGTCACAGGGAAAGTGACCGGACCGTTGGCGGCATGACTGGCACAAACGCTGTGCGCCGGATGAACGAAGAACGCCGCATAACGGGCATGGATTCATGCCGAAACGTTCTTCATCCCGGCCGCTGCGATGACTTGCTGGCCCTGCACGCCACGACTAGAATATTGCCCCATTAGAATGGCGGCTTCTAATGACCAAGCCGCTTATAACTAGATTTAGCACACGACTCCATCAGGCTCACGGCACATCACTGAGACCCTGACAGCTAACGATCGAGGAAGACCCATGACATTCGTCGTCACCGAGAACTGCATCAAGTGCAAGTACACCGACTGCGTGGAGGTCTGCCCGGTAGACTGCTTCTACGAAGGCCCCAACTTCCTGGTCATTCACCCCGACGAGTGCATCGATTGCGCCCTGTGCGAGCCGGAATGCCCCGCGGAGGCTATCTTCTCCGAAGACGAACTCCCCGAGGGGCAGCAGGAATTCATCGAGCTCAACGCCGAGCTGTCCGAGGTCTGGCCAAACATCGCAGAGAAGAAGGACCCGCTGCCTGACGCTGAGGAGTGGGACGGCAAGAGCGACAAGAAGGAACTGCTCGAGCGCTGAGACCCGGCCATCAACGATGGCCGACAGGCGTGGTCCACGACAAAGGGGCCGGCGATTTCTCGCCGGCCTCTTTTTGGACAGATTATGACCAGAACGCGCTGCATAGAGCGTGATCCGCAACACCTTGTGCCCAGAACGCTACGTCAGGTTCCTGAGGCTTTTTTCACACGCATAAAAAAAGGCGACCCGAAGGTCGCCCGCTCCTAGCCATTTCCTTGAGCATGTCCCTATGCCCGCTTCCTCGGGTGACTTCCCTGCCCGGGAACGACATCCTGTCGCACCAAGCGCACCCGTCTACCATCCCGTTGCATCCTGCCGGGAAAGCGTCCTGCTTCCCCACATCCCAAGTGAATTGTGGCACTTATAGCGATGTTCTCAAGTCGACTCATATAGGGAAAAAGCACTAGCCAACGCATGCTGAAATAAAAAATATTCTTCTTTTTCATATATTTACGAGAAGCAAGGCAAACCAAAGGTGATCATTTATTGATCAACATCACGCTTTTCGGGGCAAAGTTGTCGGCAATCTCTTACGCGCAATGAGGATATGGTCGGCATGAGCTCCGTCCGGATGCGGTCCAAACCGGCGCGCGATACGAAAAAAGGCGCCCGCAGGCGCCTTTCCACTGGTCTTTTCAATGTCACAGGTCGTCATCGACCCGGGCTGATTTCAGCCTTGACCCTTGATGGCAGACAGGCCCGGATAGCGCACGGCCTCACCCAGCTGCTGCTCGATCACCAGCAGACGGTTGTACTTGGCGACGCGGTCGGAACGGCACAGTGAGCCGGTCTTGATCTGGCCCGCTGAGGTCGCCACGGCCAGGTCGGCAATGGTGGTATCTTCGGTCTCGCCGGAGCGGTGGGAGATCACAGCGGTGAAGCCCGCATCCTGCGCCATCTTGATCGCATCCAGGGTCTCAGAGAGCGAGCCGATCTGGTTGAACTTGATCAGGATGGAGTTACCGATCTTCTCATCAATGCCACGCTTTAGAATGCGGGTGTTGGTGACGAACAGGTCATCACCTACCAGCTGAACCTTGTCGCCCAGCTTGTCGGTGAGCGCCTTCCAGCCGGCCCAGTCGGATTCGTCCATGCCGTCTTCGATGGAGACGATCGGATACTGCTCGGCAAGCTCCGCCAGGTAGTCGACGAAACCGGCCGCATCAAAGCTCTTGCCTTCGCCGGACAGGTCGTACTGCCCCTCCTTGAAGAACTCGCTGGAGGCACAGTCAAGCGCCAGGGTGATGTCGCTGCCAAGCGTATAACCGGCGTCAGACACCGCCTGCTTGATCACCGCCAGCGCCTCGGCATTGGAGTCGAGGTCTGGCGCGAAACCGCCCTCGTCACCCACCGCAGTGGAAAGGCCGCGTGATCCCAGCACTTTTTTCAGGGCGTGGAAGACCTCGGCGCCCATGCGCAGGCCTTCACGAAAGCTCGGCGCACCCACCGGCTGAATCATGAACTCCTGGATGTCGACGTTGTTATCGGCATGCTCCCCGCCGTTGATGATGTTCATCATCGGCACCGGCATCAGGTACTTGCCCGGTTGACCATAGAGTTCGGCGACATGCGCATAGAGCTCGATGCCCTTGGCGCTGGCCGCGGCCTTGGCGGCGGCCAGGGAGACGGCGAGGATAGCGTTGGCGCCGAGGCTTTCCTTGTTCTCGGTGCCATCGAGCTCAAGCATGGCGTTATCCAGCGCGCGCTGATCCAACGCATCGAGGCCCGCCAGCCGTTCACGGATCGGACCGTTGACGGCCTCAACTGCCTTCAGCACGCCCTTGCCCAGGTAGCGAGACTTGTCGCCGTCGCGCAACTCCAGCGCTTCGCGAGAGCCGGTTGACGCACCGCTCGGCGCGCAGGCCACGCCCTTGGCGCCACTTGCCAGCACCACTTCGGCCTGCACGGTGGGGTTACCGCGTGAGTCCAGCACCTCGAGGGCGCGAATTTCGACAATCTTGGTCATGATGTCTCATCCTTATTAATGCTAAGCGTTGATCCAGTCGACTTATCTGGAGGGAATCACGGCTCCGCTCGAAAACTGTCGTCTATCCGGCACGTCATTCAAGGCATCAGGCGCCCGAAAGCCGGGTCATGGGGCCTGCCGCCACCCGCGCGCCGCAATCAGGCAATCGTCAGTGCGGGGAAACCCTTGACCAGGTCATCCAGCGACTTGAGCTGAGTCAGAAACGGTTCGAGTTGGTCCAGTGGCAAGGCACAGGGACCGTCGCACTTGGCATTATCCGGGTCCGGATGGGCTTCGAGAAAGATCCCGGCGAGCCCCACCGCAACACCGGCACGGGCAAGCTCAGCGACCTGGGCACGACGACCATCAGCGCTGTCGGCACGCCCGCCTGGGCGCTGCAGGGCATGCGTGACGTCGAAGAACAGCGGATAGCCGGTAGCCTTCATGTCACCGAAGCCGAGCATGTCGACCACCAGGTTGTTGTAGCCGAAGCTCGAGCCCCGCTCGCAGAGGATCAGGCGATCGTTGCCCGCTTCCTCGCACTTGCGCACGATGTGTCGCATCTCGTGAGGCGCCACGAACTGCGGCTTCTTGATATTGATCACCGCGCCGGTCTCGGCCATGGCCACCACCAGATCGGTCTGGCGGGCCAGGAAGGCCGGCAACTGAATGATATCGGCGACCTCGGCCACCGGCTTGGCCTGCCAGGGCTCGTGAACGTCGGTGATCACAGGCACGTTGAAGCGCTCCTTGACCTCGGCGAGGATCTCGAGGCCTTTCTCCAGGCCCGGCCCGCGATAGGAGTGAATCGAGCTGCGATTCGCCTTGTCGAAGCTTGCCTTGAATACGTACGGGATGCCGAGCTTAGTGGTCACCTCGACGTAGCGCTCGGCGACCTCCAAAGCCATGTCGCGAGACTCGAGCACATTCATGCCGCCAAAAAGCGATAGCGGCAAGGCGTTGCCGGCCTTGTGGCCGGCAAACTCGATGGTTTTCTGAGATTCGCTCATCTGCTGTCCTTAGCCCTGCGGCTGAGCCTGCGCATGCTGCCGAGCGCGCGCCTGCTTCTGCTCGAGTGCCGCTTGCACGAAGCCCGAAAACAGCGGATGGCCATCGCGGGGCGTAGAGGTAAATTCCGGATGGAACTGGCAGGCCACGAACCAGGGATGGTCCGGCAGCTCGACCATCTCGACCAGCGACTGATCGACGCTCTTGCCGGAAATCACCAGACCGGCCTCTTCAAGCTCGCCGATGAACTGGTTGTTGACCTCGAAGCGGTGGCGGTGGCGCTCGACGATCTCATCGTTGCCGTACGCCTCACGCGCCTTGGAGCCCGGCTGCAGATGACAGATCTGGCCTCCCAGACGCATGGTGCCGCCGAGGTCGGAGGCCGCATCACGCAGCTCGATCTTGCCCTCGGCATTCAGCCACTCGGTGATCAGACCGACCACCGGGTGCTTGGTGTCATGAGTGAACTCGGTGGAGTTGGCATCCGCCCAGCCCGCCACGTGGCGGGCGAACTCGATCACTGCGACCTGCATGCCGAGGCAAATGCCCAGATAGGGGATCTTATTCTCACGGGCGAAGCGGGCCGTGGCGATCTTGCCTTCCACGCCGCGCTCACCGAAACCACCTGGCACCAGAATGGCGTCCTTGCCCGCCAGCCGCTCGGGGCCGTGGCGCTCGATATCCTCGGAATCGATATAGTCGATATTGACCTTGATGCGGTTCTGGATACCGGCATGAGTCAGCGCCTCGTTCAACGACTTGTAGGCATCCAGCAGTTCCATGTACTTGCCGACCATGGCGATGTTGACCGACTTCAGCGGGTTGAGCTTGGCGTCCAGCACGCGGATCCACTCTTCCAGCTCAGCATCGCTGGCTTCCAGGCGCAGCTTGTCGCAGACAATCTCGTCGAGGCCGTGCTCATGCAGCATCAGCGGGATGCGGTAGATGGTGTCGGCATCCTGCAGCGGCACCACCGCACGTTCTTCGACGTTGGTGAACAGCGCGATCTTGCGACGCTCGGTCTCCTCGAGCTCGACCTCACTGCGACAGATCAGGATATCCGGCTGGATACCGATCGAGCGCAGCTCCTTGACGCTGTGCTGGGTCGGCTTGGTCTTGGTCTCGCCGGCCGTCTGGATGTAAGGCACCAGCGTCAGATGCATGAAGATGGCGCGATTGGCACCCAGCTCGCTTCTGATCTGGCGGATCGACTCGAGGAACGGCAACGACTCGATGTCGCCGACCGTCCCGCCGATCTCGACCAGTGCCACATCGAAGCCTTCGCCCCCGGCATAGACCCGACGCTTGATCTCGTCGGTGATATGCGGGATCACCTGCACCGTGCCGCCCAAGTAGTCGCCGCGGCGCTCCTTGCGCAGTACGTGCTCGTAGACACGACCGGTGGTGAAGTTGTTGCTCTGGGTCATCTTGGTGCGAATGAAGCGCTCGTAATGGCCCAGATCCAGGTCGGTCTCGGCGCCATCCTCGGTGACGAATACTTCGCCATGCTGGAAGGGACTCATGGTGCCCGGATCGACGTTGATGTACGGATCCAGCTTGAGCATGGTGACCTTGAGACCGCGGGCCTCGAGAATCGCCGCCAGCGAGGCGGACGCGATGCCCTTGCCGAGAGAGGACACAACGCCGCCGGTCACGAAGATATATCGTGTCATGGAGAACCTGTCGAAACGTGATCAGAAGGCGCGGCAGGAAACCGCACCAGGATGGGACGACAGAGTAGCAGAATCGCCTTGGTGGCTCAATTTGCCATACGCACCATCGCCAGCATGCTTTTCCCCTGCCTATCGGCACACGTCTTTTTCCGGGAGGAAAAAGACGTGTATCGCGGACCTGTCACCGTTGCCGGCTGAAAAAAGCCGTCTGGCGCTCAGACTTCCAGGTAGTCGAGGATACCCTCGCCGGCCTGGCGGCCCTCATAGACCGCGGTCACAACGAGGTCTGAGCCGCGCACCATGTCACCGCCGGCAAAGACCTTGGCGTTGCTGGTCTGGAAAGGATAACGACCATGCTCCGGCGCCGTGATCAGGCCCCGCTCGTTGGTGTCGATATTGCTGGGCTCGAGCCAGTCGATATCGGTCGCCTGGAAGCCGAAGGCAATCACCACCGCATCCGCAGGCAGCACTTCCTCGGAGCCCGGTACGACTTCAGGACGCTGACGGCCGTTTTCGTCAGGCTCCCCCATGCGGGTACGCACCACCTTGACACCCTCGACCCTGTCTTCACCGATCACCGCCACCGGTTGACGGTTGAACAGGAACTCGACGCCCTCTTCGCGGGCATTGGCCACCTCACGCTTGGAGCCCGGCATGTTTTCCTCGTCTCGGCGATAGGCGCAGGAAACGCTGGCCGCCCCCTGACGAATCGATGTCCGATTGCAGTCCATGGCGGTGTCGCCGCCGCCCAGTACGACGACCCGCTGGCCCTCGAAGGAGACATAATCGGAGGCGTTTTTCTCGAAGCCCAGGCAGTGATTGACGTTCGCCACCAGGAAATCCAGCGCCTTGTGCACGCCCGGCAGGTCTTCCCCAGGGAAGCCGCCCTGCATGTACTTGTAGGTACCCATGCCGAGGAAGACCGCATCGTAGTCCTCCATCAGCTCATCGATGGTGATATCGGCACCGATCTCGACACCCAGACGGAACTCCACGCCCATCTCCTCGAAGACCGCCCGCCGACGCTCCATCACGCTCTTCTCAAGCTTGAACTCGGGAATACCGAAGGTCAGCAGCCCCCCGATCTCCGGGTACTTGTCGAACACCACCGGGGTCACGCCATTGCGCACCAGGATATCGGCACAACCGAGACCTGCCGGCCCGGCACCGACGATCGCCACGCGCTTATCGGTTTTGGTGACCTGCGACATATCAGGCCGCCACCCCATCGCGAAGGCGGTATCGGTAATGTACTTCTCAACCGAGCCGATGGTCACCGCGCCAAAGCCGTCGTTGAGGGTGCAATCCCCCTCGCAGAGACGGTCCTGCGGGCAGACCCGACCGCATACCTCGGGCAGCGAGTTGGTCGCATGCGACAGCTCGGCAGCCTTCAGGATGTTGCCTTCGGCCACCAGCTTCAACCAGTTGGGAATGTAGTTGTGGACCGGGCACTTCCACTCGCAATAGGGGTTGCCGCACCCCAGGCAACGATCCGCCTGGCTGGCGGCTTCGCTTGGCTGATAGGGCTCATAGATCTCGGCAAACTCCCGTGAACGGGTGCGCGCCGGCTTCTTCTGCGGGTCATGGCGACCCACATCGATAAATTGGAAATCGTTATGCTGAAGACGCTCTGCCATTGTCGTCTCTCCTCGAAAACTGGAAGGTCAGGACGGAGCCAGTGATACTGGCTCCGCCGGGACGCGGCCGCCGGAACTCGGTCTGTGGGGCCGCTGCCGGGACGTCGCTTACTCCGGCCGCCGCCGAGACTCGGCGAGCAGGCTGCCAAGACTCGCGGCCTTGGGCTTCACCAGCCAGAAGTGGCGGATGAAGTGGCCGAAGTCCTCGAGTATCTCCTCACCGCGCGCCGAGCCGGTGGTAGCGACATAGTCCTCGATGACCTCCCTCAGGTGGCGCCGGTACGCCTCCATGGCTTCGGTGTTGATCCGGTGGATTTCCACCAGTTCGTGGTTGTACTTGTCGACGAAGGTACGGTCTTCGTCAATGACGTAGGCAAAGCCGCCGGTCATGCCTGCGCCAAAGTTGACACCGGTCGCGCCAAGCACCGTGACCAACCCGCCGGTCATGTACTCGCAGCAGTGATCCCCGGCTCCCTCGATGACCGCAGTGGCACCGGAATTGCGCACCGCGAAGCGCTCGCCGGCAGTGCCAGCGGCATAAAGCGTGCCGCCGGTCGCGCCATACAGGCAAGTATTACCGATGATGGCCGTCTTGTGACTTTCGAAGTGGCTGCCGGCCGGCGGCACGATGGTGATCGAACCGCCGTTCATGCCCTTGCCGACATAATCGTTGGCATCGCCTTCGAGATACAGGTTCAGACCGCTAGCATTCCATACCCCGAAGCTCTGTCCCGCCACGCCGGTGAAGCGCGCGGTGATCGGCGCATCTTCGAGACCGGCCTCACCATAGCGCTTGGCGATGGCCCCGGAGGTCATGGCCGCCACACTGCGATCACAGTTGGTGATGGTGAAATCGAACTCGCCACCGGATTTGTCGTCGATCGCCGAGCGTAGCGCCTCGAGCACCTCTTGGTTCTTGGCACCCGGGTCATGGGGCACGTTGCGATTGACGTGGCAGAACTGGGGAGCACCCGCCGGAACATGATCGTTCTCGAGCAACGGCGTCAGGTCGAGCTTGCGCTGGGCGCTGGTCTGACCCTCGAGCACCTCGAGCAGATCGGTGCGCCCGATCAGGTCGGTGATCTTGCGCACCCCGAGCAGCGACATCAGTTCACGCACTTCCTCGGCAATGAAGCGGAAGTAGTGCTTGACCATGTCGACGGTGCCGCGGAAGTGTTCGTCACGCAGGAACTGATCCTGTGTCGCCACACCGGTCGCGCAGTTGTTGAGGTGACAGATACGCAGGTACTTGCAGCCCAGCGCGACCATGGGCGCGGTGCCGAAGCCGAAGCTCTCAGCGCCGAGAATCGCCGCCTTGACCACATCGAGGCCGGTCTTCAGCCCGCCATCGGTCTGCAGGCGGATCTTGTCACGCAGGCCATTGATGCGCAGCGCCTGATGAACCTCAGGCAGGCCAAGCTCCCAGGGGCTGCCCGCATGCTTGATCGAGGTCAGCGGGCTCGCCGCGGTGCCCCCGTCATAGCCCGACACGGTGATCAGGTCGGCATAGGCCTTGGCCACGCCGGTGGCGATGGTGCCGATGCCGGGCTCGGAGACCAGCTTGACCGATACCTGGGCGTCCGGGTTGACCTGCTTGAGATCGAAGATCAACTGCGCCAGATCCTCGATCGAATAGATATCGTGGTGCGGGGGCGGCGAGATCAGCGTGACGCCGGGGACCGCATAGCGTAGCCGGCCGATCATCTCGTTGACCTTGCCACCGGGCAGCTGACCGCCTTCACCGGGCTTGGCGCCCTGGGCGACCTTGATCTGCAATACCTCGGCGTTGACCAGGTAGGTCGGCGTGACACCGAACCGCCCAGAAGCGATCTGCTTGATCTTCGATGAACGGATGGTGCCGTAGCGCGCCGGATCCTCGCCCCCTTCCCCGGAATTGGAGCGGCCGCCGGTCTCGTTCATTGCCTGAGCCAGCGCCTCGTGGGCCTCCGGCGACAGGGCGCCGAGCGACATGCCGGCACTGTCGAAGCGCGGGATCAGCTCATCCGTGGTCTCGACTTCCTCGAGCGGCACCGGCTCGGCGGCAGGCTTCAAGACCAAAAGGTCGCGAATGGTGGCCACCGGGCGCTCGTTGACCAGGCCGGCGAATTTCTTCCACTTCTGATAATCGCCCTGCTGGACCGCCTCCTGAAGGGTGGTCACCACATCGGGGTTGTAGGCGTGGTATTCCTTGCCATGGACGTACTTGACCAGACCGCCCTGGTCAATGCTCTTGCGCGGCGTCCAGGCCCGGCGAGCCAGCAGCTCCTGCTGCATTTGCAGCTCGCTGAACCCCGCCCCCTGAATGCGCGATGCCATGTTGGTGAAGCATAGATCCATCACCTCGTCGCCTAGACCCACTGCCTCGAAAAGCTGGGCGCCACGATAGGACGCCAGGGTCGAGATCCCCATCTTGGAGAGAATCTTGAAGAGCCCCTTCTGCAGGCCCTTGCGATAGTTTTCGCGGGCATCCGCCGGATTACCGGTCAATTCGCCGGTACGGTGCATGTCGGCCATCACCTGATAGGCGAGATACGGATAGACCGCCGTGGCACCGACCCCGAACAGCACCGCCATCTGGTGAGCGTCACGGGCATAGCCGGTCTCGACGATCAGGTTGACCCGCGGACGCAAGGCCTTCTGGCCCAGATGGTGGTGCACGGCCCCCACGGCAAGCGCCGCCTGAATCGGCAACTGGCCTTTCTTGAGGCCGGCATCACTCAGCACCAGCACGACGTTACCGCTGCGCGCGGCATCGGCGGCTTGGCGACACAACACCTGAATGGCCTGCTTGAGCCCGGTGGTCTCGGGATCATAGGCAAGTGACAGGTGCTGACTGGCGAACGCCGGGTCGTCCTGGTTGACCAACGCGGTAAATTTGCGCGGTGAGAGCACCGGCGTGGTCAGAATCAGGCGATGTGCGTGCTCGGGCGTGGCCTCGAAGACGTTAAGCTCAGCGCCGCAAATGGTCTCCAGCGACATCACGATGGCTTCGCGCAGCGGATCGATCGGCGGGTTGGTGACCTGAGCAAATTTCTGGCGGAAATGGTCGGTGAGCAGGCGTTCATGGCCCGACAACACGGCCATGGGCGTATCGTCGCCCATCGAACCCACGGCTTCCTGACCGCTTTCGGCCAGTGGGCGCAGCAACTGGTCACGCTCCTCGAAGGTAATCTGGAAAAGCTTCTGATGAACATTGAGCTCATCGGCATCCATGGGCTGGAAACGCGCCAGCTCGGTCAGGGCCGACTCCAGATAACTGGCTTCGTCTTTGAGCCAGCGACGATAGGGAAATGCCGACTTCAAGCGGTTGTCGATGTCTTCGGTGTGCAGAATCTCACCGGTCTGGGTATCGATCCCCAGCACCTTGCCGGGTCCGACCCGTCCCTTGGCCACCACGTCTTCGGGCCGGTAATTGTAGGTACCGATCTCGGAGGCCAGGGTAATATAGCCGTTCTTGGTGATGACCCAGCGTGCCGGACGCAGGCCGTTGCGATCCAGCATGCAGACGGCGTGACGACCATCGGTCATCACCATGCCCGCAGGCCCGTCCCAAGGCTCCATGTGCATGGAGTTGTATTCATAGAAGGCGCGCAGGTCGCCGTCCATGGTTTCCACATTCTGCCAGGCCGGCGGCACCATCATGCGCACGGCGTTATAGATGTCCATGCCGCCAGCCATCAACACTTCGAGCATATTATCCATGCTCGAGGAGTCGGAGCCGGAGGTGTTGACGATCTCGTCGAGCTCGGCGATCTCGGGTAGCCGATCACTGACGAAGTTTTCCTTGCGCGAGTTGGCCCAGCCGCGGTTGGCCTCAATGGTGTTGATCTCGCCGTTGTGCGCCAGCAGGCGAAACGGCTGCGCCAGCGGCCAACGCGGGGCGGTATTGGTCGAGAAGCGCTGGTGGAAGACACAGATCGCGGTCTCGAGCCGCTCGTCATTCAGGTCCTGATAGAAGGTGGGCAGGTCCACCGGCATCATCAGGCCTTTATAGGACACCACCTGGGAAGACAGCGAACAGACATAGAACTCGGATTCGCGAGACAGCTTCTCCTCGGCACGGCGCCGTGCCATGAACAGGTCCACGCCAAAGTCGGCCTCGAGACGGTCGTCACCCGCAGAGACGAAGACCTGACGGATGCGCGGCAGACAGTCGAGTGCCATCGGGCCACAGACGCTCGGGTCAATGGGCACTCTGCGCCAGCCATGTACGGTCAGTCCGCGTGCTTCAAGCTCGCCGGTGAGCACGTCGCGAGCAGCCTGCTCGCGGGTATCGTCGTCGGGTAAGAAAATGCTGCCCACGGCAAAGCCTTCACCCAGCTCGACACCCAGTGACTCCCGAGCCACGGCCCGCATGAAGTCGACCGGCATCTTCAGCAGCAGGCCACAGCCATCGCCGGTCTTGCCATCGGCGGCGATACCGCCGCGATGCGTCATACAGGTCAGCGATTCGATAGCGGTCTTGAGCAGGTCATGACTGGCCTGTCCTTCCATATGCGCAATCAGGCCGAAGCCGCAGTTGTCGCGAAATTCACCGGGCTGGTGGAGACCTTGTCTCATGGGCGCGCCTCATCAATATCAGTAGTCTTGTGTCCAGACGGCTTCTGCGATATATTTATTGGTTTTTCTTTTTCCACATATCGCCGATGCATGCCGGTTTCTGGCGCCAAAAAAGGCCGTCCAGCATAGCCATCCCCCTTCTACGGCGCAATTCCCTGCCCGCCGAGACCTGAAAAAAATCGCCTAAAATCGGCACCTTAGCGAACCAGTCAAGCAAAAAACCCTGACAGGTCAACCACTTGGCTGTGCCTGACGCACCGAATCCGCAACAGTAGACTTTAGTCGCAAAAGGACGCTCAAGGGCATGCCAATCATGCATAAGGCATGCGTATTCTTTTATGCCGATCGACATCCACGCATCGCCCAATTGGCACACCTGATCACTCACTCCCGGATGCCACCAGTCATTTTTTGCCCCGCCAACGGCTCTCGGCATGCTTGTTTGCAAACGTCCGTCTTGCCACGCGCCAGTCGTGCTCAACACCCGATCGCCCCAACGACGTAACGCGCTTAGGCCATGTCTGAAACGCCGAGCAAAAAAAAGCGCCCGTGCAAACGGACGCTTGATCATCAAGATGGCCACTGACAGCGGCTTGCCTCAGCGACGGGGAAAGTCCGCCAGCAGGGCGGCGAGCGTCTCGGGGGGCGTAGAATCATGCAGACAGGCACCACCCAGACTTCTCAACAACACCAGGCGTAGCCGAGCATCGATATTTTTCTTGTCCAGGCGCATCACGGCCAGAAAGTCATCCACCTCCATGTCCGCCGGCGCCGCCAGCGGCAGGCCAGCGGCAGCAATTACCGCCGCCACGCGGGCCACCTCGGCCTCGCTCAGCCACCCCAGGCGCTTCGATAGTTCGGCTGCCATCAACATGCCAGTGCCCACCGCTTCGCCATGAAGCCAGCTGCCATAACCCTGGTGCGCCTCGATGGCATGCCCGAAGGTATGCCCCAGGTTCAACAGCGCCCGAGCGCCTTGCTCGGTCTCGTCAGCAGCAACCACCTCGGCCTTGATGGCACAGCTTCGATAGATCGCCTCGCGCAGCGTTTCTCCATCCACTCCGCGCAGCGCATCCATCTGTGCTTCGAGCCAGACAAGAAAATCGAGGTCGCGTATCAGCCCGTACTTGATGACCTCGGCGAGCCCCGCCGAGAGCTCCCGAGACGGCAGAGTGGCAAGCGTATCGGTATCAATGAGCACGGCCTTTGGCTGCCAGAAGGCGCCGATCATGTTCTTGCCGCGGGGATGGTTCACTCCCGTTTTGCCACCCACCGAGGAATCGACCTGAGACAACAGGGTTGTCGGCACCTGAATGAAGGCGACACCTCGCTGATAGCAGGCCGCCGCGTATCCGGTCATGTCGCCCACTACCCCGCCTCCCAGAGCGATAAGGGTGCAGCGACGATTAAAACCCGCGGCCAGCAGGGCATCCCAGATAAGCGACACCGACTCCAGCGTCTTGGTATGTTCACCGTCAGGCAGTATCACCTCGCCGACCTCAAGATCTTCGGGAAGTCCCCGCTTGAAGGCCTCGAGATAGAGCGGCGCGATCGTCTCATTGGTGACGATCATGACCTGACGTCCGGCCAGATAGGGTGTGACGGCACCGGGGCGACCGAGCAGGCCGGGGCCGATATGAATCGGATAACTGCGCTCATCGAGCGCTACGCTCAGGGTGCGGATAGCAGCAGACTGGGGCATGAAGAAGACTCGTTGGGAAATCGTGGCAGTTTGCGATCAGGCCTTGCAGGACATCAGCGGATCAAGCTGGCGTGCCACCCGGCGCACGATCTCTCCCACCACCGCTTTTGGGCCACGACGGTCGGTGCGCACCACCAGGTCAGCCGTCGCCCGATACAGCGGATCGCGACGGGTAAACAGCGTACGCAATACCTCCTCACGATCGTCTCGCTGCAACAACGGCCGATTGCGGTCACGAGCGGTGCGCTTTAGCTGCTGCTCGACGGTGGTGTAGAGATAGATCACAGTGCCGCGCTCGCGAAGCGCACGACGATTGGCTTCACGCATCACAGCGCCACCGCCGGTGGCCATGACCACCCTGGGACACCGTGTCAGCTCACCGATCACCTGTTGTTCACGCTCGCGAAACCCCGCTTCGCCCTCGACATCGAAGATCCAGGGGATATCGGCGCCGCATCGCGCCTGTATCTCATGGTCGCTGTCGAAGAACTCACGGCCTAGTTCGGCCGCCAACAAGCGGCCGATCGTGCTTTTACCGGCCCCCATGGGGCCGATAAGAAAGAGATTGGGAAGATCGTCCTGCATCAGCGAAGGGCCAGCCTGTCTTCGAGAATCCTGGGGGTAATGAATACCAGCAACTCTACCTTCTCGTTCTCCTCTTGGGTATAGCGGAAGAGGTGGCCAAGCACCGGAAGGTCGCCGAAAAACGGCGTTTTCGAGAGGCTGCGCAGCTCTTCTGTGGTAAGGATCCCACCCAGTACCACCGTTTCCCCGTTGTCGACCAGCACCTGCGTCTCGATCTGATTGGTATCGATGGCCGGCGCGCCACCAAAGCTCTGGTCGGAAACAGTATCGTTGTTGATGGCTAGGTCCATGATCACCCGGTTATCCGGGGTAATCTGCGGGGTAACCTCAAGCGACAGCACCGCTTCCTTGAACTCGATGTTGGTCGCGCCGCTGGAGGTCGCCTCCTGATAGGGGATCTCCTGGCCCTGCTTGATGACGGCGGTCCGCTGGTTGGCGGTGATCACTCGCGGCTGGGAGATGGTCTGGCTCTTGTTCTCGGTCTCCAGGGCATTAAGCTCGAGATCAAGTAGCACGTCGCCGGACAGGTAACCGAAAGAGAAGCTGGTCGCGGCGGTATTGGCACTGCCCATATCGACAGCCAGGCCACCGTTGCTGGCAATACCATCGGAGGCACCACTCAGGTTGGCGCTGCTGCCATTGCCCAGCACACCATTGATGTTGTCAGCCGACGACGCCCCCCAATTAACCCCCAGCTCCTGGGTCACACCATCTCGGGCGATAACGATGCGCGCCTCGATCTGCACTTGGCGCACGGCCACGTCCAGCTTCTCGACGGTGCGCAGGATCTCGCGTATCTGGGCGGCGGTATCCTGAATCAACAGGGTGTTGGTACGCGCATCAACGCTGACGCGCCCCCTTTCGGTCAGAAGGCCGAAGCCCTCGGCGCCACGCAACAGCTGCGCCAGGTCCGAGGCCTTGGCGTACTTGACCTGCACATACTCGGTAGTGAGCGGCGCCAGCACCTGCATTTGCTCGCGAGCCTCGATCTCCTGGCGCTCGATATTGGCAAGTTCGCTGGCCGGCGCCACCACGATGACATTTCCCTCACGACGACTGGCGAGCCCGTGACTCTGCAGCACCAGATCCAGGGCCTGGTCCCAGGGCACATCATCGAGATTCAGGGTCACTCGGCCGCTGACGCTATCACTTGCCACCAGGTTGAGACCGCTGACATCGGAGATGATGGACAGTACGGCACGCACTTCGATGTCCTGAAAGTTCAGGTTGATGCGCTCTCCGTTAAAGCTTTCACGACCCGCTTCGCGATCGTCCTGCTGGTCTGGCGTGACTGGGTGCGCCTCGACAATCAATTGACGCCCCTGCAGGGTCGAGAACATTGAATAGTTGTCTCGGGTCTCGATGTTCAAGCGCACCCCGTTGGCCACGCGACTCGGCACGATACGCGTGATCGGGGTGCCAAAGTCGGTGACGTCGAGCACCTGGTCCTGATTCTGAGGCAGACGCACATCGGGAAGCTCGGCGATGATGCTGTTACCGGATTCGCGCACCTGAGAAGCGACGCCGGCGCGATTGAAGTTGACCACCAGACGACCACCGCCGTCACCGCTGCGCTGGAAATCGAACCCGGCTATCCGTGGCTCGGCGCTTGCGTCTGTCGACACGGAAGGCGATGACGACGATGCGCGGGGTGCAGTTGACGCCTGTGACTGAGGGGCATCGCCACCGATCACCAGCTTGAGACGACCCCCTTGCTGACGGGTGCGATAAGCCATCGGTGACTCGAGATCAAACACCAGGCGCGTACGCGAGCCCGCCTCGAGCGTGATCAGGCGCTCGACGCCCGCCAGACTAATCTCACGGCGACGCTCAGCCAGGCCATTGGACGTATCAACCAGGTCGATACTGAGCCTGGGAGGCGAATCGAGCCGATAGCCACGCACCTCGGGCACCTCGCCATCGAAGCGCATGTCTACTTCAAGCTCGCCGGCACTGCTTTGGCTAACCTCAAGTCCTGTCAGTGCCGAGGCGCCCAACGCCGTTGCCGGCAGTCCAACAACCAGTCCCAGCGCCAGCAGCACGCGCATCATGATTTGCATCGTCGCTTCCCTTGTTACCTGCGTGGCACAGTCTTTCTTCAGCTGGCCTGTTTCTTTATGGCGTCATCCAGCGTCAACTGACGCGTCCGTTCGGTCCATCCACCGCGCCCATTATTCACCACCTCGACGAGCTGCACAGAGCGCTCGGTGATACTGACGATGCGTCCATAATCCGTGCCCAGGTAGTCACCACTGGTCAGCCGGTGAACCTCGCCATCAGGATCACGCACCAAGGCCGAGGGCCGGTTGCCGACACGCAATGTCCCCACCAGGGTGAGTTGCTCCAGAGGATAGGCCTCTAGTGGGCCGCGAGGCCGGTCCCTATCCGGGGCCAAATCGGCAGAGCCTTCCGGCACTGTTTCCGGTGCCGACAGACGCGCCTGGAAGGGGCTACGCTGATTCGCCTGATGGTAGGACACAATCTCGTAGTGAGGCAGCTCTGGAACCGGCGCCAGCTCGACGCCACTGGGATCAACCCGCGACCCTTCAAGTTTACGATCAAGTTCAGCAAGATCAGGCTCACTGCAGCCTATCAGCATCAGCGATAGACCCAACAACGCCAAGCGTGTCCATGACAGTACAACTAACCGGCGACTCATGGCGTTGCCTCTTCGCCGTCGGCTCTTGCGCTCGGTGAATAGCTGTAAGTGCGTGCCAACAATGCAAGCTCCAACTGATCGCTTCCCTCGACCGGCACCAGACTGAAATCGTGCTGGGTCACGATGCGCGGCAGCGCCGAGACGCCGGCAAGAAAAGCCGCGATACGGTGATAATCACCACGCACACGAATATCAAAGGGGCGCTCGATGTAATGCTCCTGCGCCACCGGCGAGCGCAGACGAATGGTCTCGATGGAAAGCTGATGCTCTACCGCGATCCTGCTGATATCGTCGATCAATGCAGGGATCTCGGCTCCGCTGGGCAGCATTTCCAGCAGACTATCGAGGCGCGCCTCAAGGTCGGCCACTTGTTCGCGAATAACCGGCAACCTTGCCGCTTGTGCGGCCTTGCGACGATAATCACTTAGCAGCTGCGCCTCCTCAGTGCGTGCTTTATCCAAGGCTTCGATCTTGGGTGTCGCCAGATACCAATCCATAGCAGCACAGGTCACACCCAGCACCAATAGACAGCAGGCGACCTGCAATGACCAGGGCCAAGTGCCTGCCTCTTTAATATCGAGCTCGCGCCAATCCAGTTCACGAAGGCGGCGCCATTCGACCGACAGGCTCATTGGCTCTCCTCCAGGGCGGCGGGCAAGTGCTGGTCGACGCTAAGGGAAAAACGCCGATCCCCCTGACCATCGCCCTCGACTTGCGACAACTCCGGCACTCCCAGCACCGACGTCGCCTCCAGGGCTCGTAGTTGATCAGAGACCTGATAGTTGTCATCGGCCACCCCATCCAGGCTCAGCCTCTGACCTGTCCGCGAAAGGCGTGTGTAGTAAACCCCTTCCTGGAGGCTGGCACTGAGGGCGTTGGCAACACGTACCGTTTGCGCGCGCCCCCGCTGAAGTCGGGCGAAGACATCTATCTTGGCCACGATGGTTTCCCGCGTGGCCTTGTAATCCTGAATCCCCTGAATATCACGTTCCAATGCCTTGGACGCGGCTTCTATGTGATCATTGCGCTGCTGCTGGACGGCGAGCTGATGATCATAGTAAAAGCTCATCGCGTACCCTCCCCCCAGGCCCAGTACCGCCATCAGGCCAAGCGCCAGCTTGAAGCGCTTGCTGCGACGCTCGCGTTGCGCCTGACGCCAGGGCAGCAGGTTGATCTCGATCATCATCAGCGCACCCTCATGGCAAGCCCGCAAGCGGTCAGCATCGCCGGTGCATCATTGGCAAGCGTCTGGGCGTTGATTCGCGGGTTGACCTGCATGCGCCGGAACGGATTGGCGTTCAGCACCTCCATGCCGGTTTGCTCGGCAAGACGCTCCTTGAGCCCGGGTATGACGCTGGAGCCGCCGGCAAGCATCAGGCGATGCACCTTATCCTTGCGCCCTGCGGTATAATAGAGCTGCAGGGAGCGTTCGATCTGCTGAACCAGGGTCTCGATAAAGGGCATCAACACATTGCCCGCGTAATCCTCAGGCAGCCCGCCACGCTTCTTGGCAAGGCCTGCCTCCTCTACCGTGAGCTCATAACGACTGGCAATTTCATCGGTCAGACGGCGGCCGCCAAACACCGTATCGCGGCTGTAAACGATGCGTCCGCCCTTGAGTACGTGGAAAGCGTTCATATTGGCCCCGATATCGACCAGCGCCACGCCTTCTTCATTGCCACCTCCTCCTGTCTGCTGAAGAAGCTCATCGAAGGCGCGTTCCATGGCGAAGGTTTCAACATCAACCGCCGCAGGCGTCAGGCCAGCCTGAAGCAACGCTTCGGTCAGCTGACTGATCTCTCGGTTACGGCAGGCGACCAACAGCACGTCCTGCTGGTCCCGGTAGCGCTCATTGACACCCAGGCGCTGAAAGTCGAAGGAAACTTCACTGAACGGAAAGGGAATATGCTTGTCTGACTCGAGTTCGATTCGCGCCTCGATCTCATCATCATTGAGAGAGGCCGGCAGGATCAGGGGCTTGGTGATGACCGCACTCGAAGGTACGGCAACGCAGGCTTCTCGCGTGTTAGGCTGCGCCTGCACGACGGCGCGCTGCAACGCATCAGCGACGGCTCCCATGTCGCGAATGCGTCGCTCGACAACGGTGCCTTCGCGTAGCGGGCGCACGGCATAACTTTCCACCCGGTGCTGACCTCGAACGGGTTTGAGCTCGATCAGCTTGACGGTTGCAGAGGAAATATCCACTCCAATCAACCCTTTCCCGGACTTCCTTAGCCTTTTCAAGGCCTCACCCCCAACTCAAGCCTAGGTTGCTGTCACACTTAAACATTAGCTGACTACGCTGCATTAAGGTTAAAAGCTCATATCGCGCAGCCTACAGGATTTTGCGAATGCTCACACTTTGGCCACCGCATGAGCCCTTCAACGCTGGTGACCTGACGCTCGGGTTCCTATAATACAGCCCTCCACGGAGTGTCGCTCTCAGCACCATCGCCCAGCCACCGTTCATCATGAGTCCTACATTTTCATGAAGTTATTCAAAACGCTTGCCTCTTCGGCGATATGGATCACGCTATCCCTTGGCGTATCCGGAGTCCTGGCCCTGGTCGGCTCCGCCCTGTATTTCGCCCCGGGCTTACCCGACGTGCGCCAACTGCAGGATTTCGAGCTGCAGACACCGCTGCGTATCTATACACGCGACGACAAACTCATCGGCGAGTTTGGTGAGGAACGACGCCAGCCGGTCAGCTTCGATGAGATCCCCAAGGACATGATCGACGCCCTGTTGTCCGCCGAGGATGCCAGCTTCTTCGAGCACCCTGGCGTTGACCCCAAGGGCCTGCTGCGCGCCGCTACCGAACTGGTGGCAAGCGGTGGTGACATTCAATCCGGCGGCAGCACCATCACCATGCAGGTCGCCCGTAACTATCTGCTGACGCTTGACCGTACCTTTACGCGCAAGATCCGCGAGATACTGCTGGCTCTGCAGATGGAACAGCTGCTGAGCAAGGAAGACATCCTCACGCTTTACGTCAACAAGATCTTCCTGGGCCACCGCTCCTACGGCATCGGCGCCGCCGCCGAGACCTATTACGGCAAACCTCTTGCCGAACTGAGCCTGGCGCAGACGGCGATGATCGCCGGACTGCCCAAGGCGCCCTCGAACTTCAATCCGCTGGCCAATCCGGAGCGCTCGCTGATCCGCCGCAACTGGATCCTCTATCGCATGCGCGAGCTGGGTCACATTGATGCCGAACGCTATGATGCGGCGGTGCAGGCACCGATCACCGCGCGTCGCTTCGCCACCAAGCTCGAGGTCGAGGCCGACTACGTGGCCGAGATGGCTCGTCAGTTCGTCGTTGACCGCTATGACGACGCCTACACCGGGGGATACAAGGTCACCACAACGCTCGATAGCCGGTTGCAGCCGATGGCCCGGCAGGCCCTGACCCAGGGCCTGATCGAATACGACACTCGCCACGGCTGGCGTGGCGCCGAAGAAACCGACATCCCGGCTAGCCTTGTCGAAGCTCAGGAGCGCACACAGCGTAGCGGCCTCGAAGAAGAGCTGGCCGAGTCAGAGGTGCGTGAGACGGCTCGCCAGGCGGCCGAGCGCAGCCAGACCCAGATCAGCGGTATCGATGGCGACGTCAGCAACTGGCTGCGAGTGCTCGAACGCACTCCCGCGTATGGCCCACTCGAGCCTGCCATTGTGGTGGAAAGCGAGGGGCGCGAAATGCGCGTCTTGAGCAGCGATGGCAAGGCTATCACCCTGCCCTGGAGCGGCCTCGAATGGGCCGATCCCTACCTGAGCCCCTACAGTCGTGGCCAGCCACCGAACTCGGCCGATGATATCGCCGAGCGGGGCTCACTGGTACGCATCCTCGAGCAGGACGATGGCAGCTGGCGCCTTTCCCAGCGCCCCGCCGCCGAAGGCTCGATCATCGTCCAGGATCCCGACAGCGGCGCCGTGCTGGCCCTGCAGGGTGGCTTCAGCTTTGCCGCCAGCAAGTTCAACCGCTCCACCCAGGCCAAACGCCAACCGGGTTCGACCTTCAAGCCATTCATCTACCTGGCCGCTCTCCAGGAAGGTGGCATGACGCCAGCGACGGTGATCAACGATGCACCGGTGGTGATGGAATCCAGTGAAGGCCTGTGGCGGCCGGCCAACTCCGGCGGAGAGTTCCGGGGCCCTACACGGCTACGCGAGGCATTGGCACAGTCTCGAAACCTGGTGACCATCCGCATCCTGCGCACCATGGGACTCGACCGCACCATCGACTTCCTGACCGGCTTCGGCTTCGTTAAGGACCAGTTGCCCAACGGCCTGGCACTGGCACTGGGCAGCGCCAGCCTGACGCCGCTGACCATGACCAACGCCTACTCAACTCTGGCCAATGGCGGCTTCGAGGTTTCCCCCTGGTTCATCAAGACACTCTCCCGAGATGGCGAGGTCATTGAAGAAGCCGAACCCAGGCTTGCCTGCCGCAACTGCGCCCCGGATGCCGAGCGAGTCGAGCGCGACGGCAAGCGTTATCCGCTGGCCGAGCGCGCCGCCGACGCGACCTCCGTCTACCTGCTGCGCAGCATGCTGCGCGACGTCATCGAGCATGGCACCGGGCGCCGCGCCCTGTCGCTCAACCGCGGCGACATCGTCGGCAAGACCGGCACCACCAACGACCGCCGCGACGCCTGGTTCGCCGGTTTCAATGACGAGCTGGTAACCACCGTGTGGGTCGGCAAGGATGACTACGACACCGTCGCCGAATACGGCGGTCAGGCTGCTCTCCCCATCTGGATGGACTTCATGGGCCAAGCCCTTGATGGCCATGCCGAGACGCAACCTGAACGCCCGGATGACATCGTCACCGCGCGGATCGATCCCAAAACCGGACAGCGACTTCGCGACGACCAGCCTGGCGGTATTCAGGAAATGTTCGTGGCCGGCCAGCTGCCATCGCTGGCCCCGCGTAGCATTGACCAGGAGCTGGAATCCCAGAGCGGCTCTCAGGGCACAGGCTCTTTCGACGCCATTTTCTGATCTAACCCGACCCGGGGCTTAACGCCCCGGGCATTGAGCACCATGATGTTGCACACGCTTCTCCATGGCCGGCCATACCTCGCCGGCCAACGCTATTGCCGGCACCGCCGTTCGTCTCGCGCCACCTCGCAAAGGCGCCTGACATTGATGGCCGCCACCTTGGCATGCATTCTCGCAAGCAGCTCTGCGCTGGCCTATCCCTTCTATGCACCACCGAAGGCCAAGCCGGACACGCCGACGTTCAGCGGCGATGCCGAACTGGGCTATACCCGTCTGAGCGGCAACACCAACAGCCAGACACTGATCGCCAAGACGCGCCTGACCTGGTTGACCGGCGACTGGCTGCATACGCTGCGCCTGGAAGCTCGAACCGTCAGCGAGGACGAAGAAACCGAGGATGAGCATTACTTGGCCTCCTGGCGCGAGCGCAAGGACCTGAGCGGACCACACTACCTATTCGGCTTCACGCGCTGGGAGCAAGAGCGCGATAGCGGCTACGACCGCCAGCTCACTGCCATCGGCGGCTATGGACGCCAACTGCTCGACGACTCGCGCCAGCAGCTATCGCTGGAGGCCGGCCCGGGCTACCGCAACGATCGCGTCCAGGATCAGTCTAGCCAGCAGCTGGCCGTGGCCTACGCTGCTACTGACTATCGCTTCACACTCTCCGATACCGGCTACTTTCAACAACAGCTGTCAATGGAAGCGACCGGCGATAACACGACGGTGCGCTCATTGAGCGCGATCACCAGCAACCTCACCTCTCGTCTGGCACTGCGCCTGTCTCACGAGATCAAACACAACTCCCAGCCGCCCGACAGCGCCGCTGCGAGCACCGATACCACCACCACCGCTTCGCTGCAGCTAAGCTGGTAACCACTCACTTCTTGCGACCTCCCCCAAACGCAAAACGCCGACCCAAGGGCCGGCGTTTCGCGAACATGAGAACCCCTGCAGCATCAGTCGCCGTAGACACCGTCCACGCTGGTCAGCGGATAGTGTGCCGGGTAGGGCTTGCGCGCCACACCGGTGTCGACTGCGGCTTGCGCGACCGCTGAAGACACGCGATCCAGCAAGCGCGAATCCAGCGGCGTGGGAATGATGTAACCACGCCCGAATTCCAGATGCTCGATATCGTAGGCCTTGAGCACCTCATCGGTGACAGGCTCTCGGGCCAGATCCTTGAGAGCGTGGACCGCCGCCACCTTCATCTCCTCATTGATACCGGTGGCACGCACATCGAGAGCACCGCGGAAGATGAACGGGAAGCCGAGCACGTTATTGACCTGATTCGGGAAATCCGAGCGCCCGGTAGCAATGATCACGTCCTCGCGAGCCGCCTTGGCGACTTCGGGATGGATTTCCGGATCCGGGTTGGAGCAAGCGAAGACCACCGGATTGGGCGCCATGGTCTTGAGCTGCTCGGGCGTCAGCAGGTTGGGGCCAGACAGCCCCACAAACACATCGGCGCCGTCGATGGCATCATCCAGCGTGCGTCGCTCGGTCTCGTTCGCGAACATCGCCTTGTACTGATTGAGGTCCTCGCGACCACTGTGGATCACGCCCTTGCGATCGAGCATGAAAATATTCTCCGCCCGCGCGCCGCAGGCCACCAGCAGCTTCATGCAGGCAATAGCCGCCGCGCCGGCGCCCAGGCAAACGATGCGAGCGTTGTCCAGCGTCTTGCCGGCGATATCAAGAGCATTGAGCATGCCCGCGGCAGTCACGATGGCCGTACCGTGCTGATCATCATGAAAGACCGGGATGCTGCAGCGCTCCACCAGCACCCGCTCAATCTCGAAGCACTCGGGCGCCTTGATGTCTTCGAGGTTGATCCCCCCCCAGGTATCGGCAATGCGCGCCACGGTATCGATGAAGGCCTGAGGACTTTCGGCATCGACCTCGATATCCACCGAATTGATACCGGCAAACTTCTTGAACAACACCCCCTTGCCTTCCATCACCGGCTTACTGGCAAGCGGCCCCAGGTTACCCAGGCCCAGAACGGCCGAGCCATCCGAGACCACCGCCACCAGATTACCCTTACCGGTATACAGATAGGCATTTTCAGGCTCTTTGGCGATTTCACGACAGGGTTCCGCCACGCCCGGGCTATACGCCAACGCCAGGTGTTTTGCCGTGGTGGTCGGCTTGGTCAGCTCGATGGACAGCTTGCCGGGAGTCGGATGGGAGTGGTAATCCAGTGCCGCTTGCTTCGGATCGGTCATGTCACGTCCATTGATGTCATTGAAGTGGCGCAAGAATATAGAAAAACACCCGACCCTACAACGCAGACCAAGTTGGCCTATTTTTCCACTTTTTATTGCGCGTTTGGCACTAAAGCCATCTATTTACTGATCTTTATACCCAGCCGCTCATCTATAACGCCTAGCTTATTCTCAAGCCTTGCCAGGCGATCGCCCACAAAAAAGTCCGCCGCGGATAACCCGCAACGGACTCTTGCCTCGCCGGCGATAGAAGATCGTCGGCTTGGTGACGTAAGCGCTTAGCCGCGCTTGACGGCAGCACCGAAACGCTTGTTGAAGCGCTCGACGCGGCCACCGGTGGTCGCCTGCTTCTGCTTGCCGGTGTAGAACGGGTGACACTGCGAGCAGACGTCCAGGTAAAATTCCTGGTTTGACGTGGTGCCTACGTCGAAGGTCGCGCCACAGCTGCAAGTAGCGGTGACCTTCTTGTAATTCGGATGGATACCTTGTTTCATCTTGAAGCCTCATTAAGCGGTATGCCGCCACCTGATCGACTGCCAGGCACCGCATACGGGTTATGATCGCCCGCAGCCAACATGGCCACGCCAACGAACCGGAATCCGACGACTCACTTGGATGCGCTGGAAACCCCACAACAGAGGGTAGCCCGCCAACGCGAGTGAGGCCGCGGAGGGCCGGCATTATAGCAGACCCGATCTTGGAGGCCAATTGTCCGACAGTGCTTCGCCGCTACCCTCAACGCCTCGCGTGCTGGGTATTGCCGTCCCCACGCCCATGCGCCGTCTGTTCGACTATTTACCCGGCCCGGAGACACCGCCTGGTGGCTGGCGGCCCGGTCTGCGCGTCCAGGTCGCGCTGGGCCGGCGCTCGGTCGTGGGTATCATCATCGAATGCCGCGACAGCAGCGAGATGGCGCTCGAGCGTCTCAAGCCCATCGAAGCCTGCCTGGATGCCAGTCCGCTTCCGGACGACTGGCTGTGGCTCACCCGCTTCACGGCCCGCTACTACCAGCACCCCCTCGGCGACACCCTGCACCAGGCACTGCCCGTGCTGCTGCGCCAGGGACGGCCGCTTGAAGCCCGCACCCTGGAGCGCTGGCGGCTCAACGAACGAGGCCAAATGAGCCAGGCCGCCGACCTGGGTCGCGCACGCCGCCAGGCCGAGTTGCTGGAGCTCCTGCGCCAACACCCCCGCGGCTTGCCCACCGCCGCTGTTACCGCTCAGCAGTTCAGTCGTGCCCAGCTACAGGCCCTGCATGACAAGGGGCTTGTCGAATGCCTGGAAGAACCACGCGTGGCAAGCGAGCCACCGCGCCCAGCGACGCTACTGGCCGAGCCGGCACTCACACTCAACCGCGAACAGGCCGCCGCCCTATCGACACTGCATGAAGGCCTCGAGCGCTTTCACCCCTGCCTGCTACATGGCGTCACCGGCAGCGGCAAGACCGAGGTTTATCTACAACTGATCGAGGCGGTCATCCAGCGTGGCCGCCAGGCCCTGATCCTCGTGCCCGAGATCGGCCTCACCCCCCAGACACTCGAGCGCTTTCGTCGCCGCTTCAGGGTTCCGGTGGTCGCCCTGCACTCAGGCCTCACCGATCATGAACGCCTGGATGCCTGGCTTGCCGCCATGAGCGGACGCGCCCCGATCGTCATCGGCACGCGCTCCGCCATTTTCACGCCCCTGGCCAGCGCCGGGGTAATCATCGTCGACGAGGAACACGACGGCTCGCTCAAACAGCAGGAAGGGCTGCGCTACCACGCCCGCGACCTGGCCGTGGCGCGTGCTCACTATCATGGCATTCCGGTGGTGTTAGGCAGTGCCACCCCGGCACTCGAGAGCCTGGCCCAGGCCAAGAGCGGTCGCTACGCCCATCTGCGCCTGACCCAGCGAGCCAGTCGTCACCCACCGGCCAGGCTCGAACTGATCGACCTGCGCGGACGGCCCCGCCAAGGCGGTCTGATCCCCGCGGCGATCGACGCCATCCGCCAGACCCTCAATGCCGGCCATCAGGTACTGGTGTTCATCAACCGTCGTGGCTTCGCTCCCACACTGGCTTGCCACAGCTGTGGCTGGCTCGCCGAATGCGATTCCTGCGATGCCCGCATGACCCTGCATCGCCAACCCTCGCTACTGGCCTGCCATCACTGCGAGCGACAGCAACCGCTGCCCCACGCCTGCCCGGAGTGCGCAAGCGGTGACCTGCGCCCGCTAGGCGCCGGCACCGAACGGGCCGAGGAGAGCCTGGCCGCGCTCTTCCCGGAGGTGCCGGTACATCGCATCGACCGCGACAGCACGCGGCGCAAGGACGCCTTCGGCGAGGTGCTCGCCGAGATCAAGCGCGGCGAACCGAGCCTGCTGGTGGGCACCCAGATGCTCGCCAAGGGCCACCACCTGCCCCACGTCACCCTGGTGGTGGTCGTCAATGCCGATGCCGGCCTCTATGCCAGCGACTTTCGCGCCCTTGAACACTCGGCACAGCTACTGACCCAAGTGGCGGGCCGCGCCGGTCGAGCCGCCCACCCGGGTCGCGTGCTGGTGCAAACCCTGCACAGCGATGACCCCCATCTACGCCTGCTCGCCGAGCGCGGCTACGACGCCCTGGCCGAGGCCCTGCTCGAGGAGCGTCGCGGCGCGGCCCTGCCGCCCTTCCGCTTCCTCGCCCTGGCACGCTTCGAAAGCACCCGTGAGGCCGACGCCATGGGGCTTGCCAAGGAAGCCGGCGCTGCACTTCGCGAATGGCTGACAGCCCAAGGCCATGCTGTCACCTGCCTGGGCCCGGTGCCGGCGCCCATGGAGCGTCGTCAGAACCGCTATCATGTACAGCTGTTGCTCTCCGCGGCTCAGCGCAGCCAGCTGCACGAGGCCAGCGCCTGGCTGATCGCCTGGCTCGAGGCCTGTCGCGATGCGCGCCGGGTACGCTGGTCGCTGGACATCGACCCCCAGACCCTGGCCTGAGCCCTCTATGCGATGCGGGCCTTTATGGCGGGGCGCATCGCCAGGGTTTAAAGCCGGGCCGCCATGGCCGATAATGCGCCATCACGTTAGGTAGAGCGACGCTTTCACGCCGGCCGGCGGCGCGCCTCATCGCCGTCATTCACGCCTGCCGGGCCAGGCCACAGGACATCAGAGCTTTCATGAAAGACACCATCATTGCACTGCTCGAAGAGGCGCTGAGCGCCCTTCAGCAGCAGGGCGAACTGCCCCAGGACCTCGCCCCAACCATCAAGGTCGACCCCACCAAGGACAAGGCGCACGGCGACTTCGCCACTAACCTGGCGCTTGCGCTGGCCAAGCCCGCGGGCAAGAAACCCCGTGAGCTTGCTGATGCGCTGGTCGCGGCGCTACCGAGCTCGCCTGCGATCAGCAAGATCGAGATCGCCGGCCCCGGCTTCATCAACTTTTTCGCCGCCACCGACGCCCTCGCGCAGGTGGTGACAACCATCCTCGAGACCGGCGACACCTATGGCCGCAGCCTGGATGGCCAGGGCGAAAAGGTGCAGGTCGAGTTCGTCTCCGCCAACCCGACTGGCCCGCTGCACGTCGGCCATGGCCGTGGCGCCGCCATCGGCGACAGCCTCTGCCGCCTGCTGGAAGCGACGGGTTTCGATGTCACCCGCGAGTTTTACTACAACGATGCCGGCGCCCAGATCAGCAACCTGGCCCGCTCGGTGCAGTCTCGCGCCAAGGGGCTGACCCCGGATGATCCGAACTGGCCGGAAGACGGCTACCGCGGCGACTACATTCGCGACGTCGCCCAGAGCTACCTGGCCGGCGACATCGTGCATGCCGATGATCGCCACGTCACCGGCGCCGCCGATCCGGACGATCTCGATGCCATCCGCGACTTCGCGGTGGCCTATCTGCGCCGCGAGCAGGACCTGGACCTCAAGGCCTTCGGCGTCGCCTTCGACGTCTACTTCCTGGAATCCTCGCTGTATGAGGACGCTAAGGTCGAGGCCACCGTCAAGACGCTGATCGAGGGCGGTCACACCTATGAGCAAGACAACGCCCTGTGGCTGCGCACCACCGACTTCGGTGATGACAAGGACCGGGTAATGCGCAAGCAGGACGGCGGCTACACCTACTTCCTGCCTGACGTCGCCTACCACCTCGACAAGTGGCAGCGCGGCTTCACCCAGGTGATCAACGAGCAAGGCGCCGACCACCACTCCACGGTGACCCGGGTACGCGCCGGTCTGCAGGCCCTCGAGACCGGCATTCCCCAAGGCTGGCCGGACTACGTGCTGCACCAGATGGTGCTGGTGACCCGCTCGGGCGTCGAGGTCAAGCTCTCCAAGCGGGCCGGCAGCTATGTGACCCTGCGCGACCTGATCGAAGAAGTTGGCCGCGACGCCACCCGCTACTTCCTGGCCGCGCGGCGCGCCGACTCCCAGCTGACCTTCGATATCGACCTGGCCCGTTCGCAGTCCAATGACAACCCGGTCTATTACATCCAGTATGCTCACGCCCGGGTATGCAGCGTGCTGCGCAAGGCCGCCGCCGACGACCGCGACTTCCAGCATGACCTGGCGCTCGACAGCCTGGCCCTGCTTGAAGCGGATCAGGAGAAGGCGCTAATGAATCGCCTGGCCCGCTACCCGGAGGTAGTACGTATCGCCGCCGGCAACCGCGAGCCACAGCAGGTTGCCCAGTACCTTCAGGACTTGGCCGGCGACTTTCACACCTGCTACAACGCCGTGAAGGTAATGGTCGACGACGATGCCCAGCGCAACGCGCGCCTGGCGTTGGGCATCGCGACCCGCCAGGTAATCCGCAACGGTCTCGACCTGCTGGGCGTCAGCGCACCCGAGGAGATGTAAGCCATGGCCGCACGCCAAGCCGCCAAGACCGACGCAAAGCCCGCTGCCAATCGCAAGGGTGCCACGACCCGCAAGCGCGCCGCCCCGGCCAAGCGCCCCGCTCCTCGCGTGCCCGGCTGGCTATGGGGGCTCGGTGGCCTGGTGGCCGGCTTCTTCCTCTCCCAGTATCTGCAGGACTCTGCACCGGCGCCGCTTGCCAAGGTATTCAGCCGCCCGGCGACCGAACAGTCCGCCTCATCGGCTGACCAGCAAGAACGCGACTCGGGTAGCGAGGCATCCGGGGAAAGCGAGCAACGCATGCCAACCTTCGAGTTCTACACGCTGCTGCCGGAGTCCGAGGTCATCGCACCCAGTGGTCAATCACAGGGCGAAGCCGCCGCGCCTGCCAAGGACCCGATCGCCGAGCAGATCGCCCGCCAGCAGTCGCAGCCGGCCGAGAATCGCCAACCCACCGAAATCGCCGACGACGAGCGCTACATTCTGCAGGCGGCCTCGTTTCGTGAACCGGCTGATGCTCAGCGGCTGGCCGGGCGACTGAGCGACTTCGGGCTGATGGCCAACATCAGCAAGGTCCAGACCGGTGACGGCGCCACCTGGCACCGTGTCCAGGTGGGCCCCTATGGAGACCCTCGGGAACTCAACCGTGCTCAGGACTTGATGATCACTCAGGGCATCGAACCGCTGACCATCCGTCTTCAGAACTGATCTTTTGCGCCGGGAAGCCACCGCCATCGTGACGGCGGTGGCGGGTCAACGCCTGCTGCCGCCTTGCGAAGGTTGAATTCATCCCCCCCCGCCCACACCTTTCCTTCACGTTACCAACGACAGCTTTCATGGCGTCCGTCCGACCGCTTACCGCATCCCGGACGCCCAAGTCACCGGGAGTGTCATTACTCCCATTACGGAGTTCATCTCCATGACCACGATCGTATCCGTGCGCCGCGGCGACCATGTCGCCCTGGCCGGTGATGGCCAGGTCTCACTGGGCAACACCGTCATGAAAGGCAACGCCAGCAAGGTGCGTCGCCTCTATCGCGGCCAGGTACTGGCCGGTTTCGCGGGCGGCACCGCCGACGCCTTCACCCTGTTCGAGCGCTTTGAAGCCCAGCTGGAGAAATACCAGGGCCACCTGACCAAGGCCGCCGTGGAACTCGCCAAGGAATGGCGCACCGACCGTGCCCTGCGCCGGCTCGAAGCGCTGCTGGCAGTGGCCGACAAGAATGCCTCGCTGATCATCACCGGCAACGGCGACGTCGTGGAGCCCGAACGTGGCATCATCGCCATCGGCTCGGGCGGCAACTATGCCTTGTCCTCGGCGCGTGCACTGCTCGAGAACACCGAGCTGTCGGCCCGTGACATCACCGAGAAGTCCCTGGAGATCGCCGGCGACATCTGCGTCTTCACCAATCACCACATCACGCTGGAAGAGCTCTGAGCCATGACCCAGATGACCCCCCGCGAGATCGTTCACGCCCTCGACCAGTTCATCATCGGCCAGCAGGACGCCAAGCGTGCCGTGGCCGTGGCGCTGCGCAACCGCTGGCGCCGCATGCAGCTCAACGACGAGCTGCGCCATGAGGTCACGCCCAAGAACATCCTGATGATCGGGCCGACCGGCGTGGGCAAGACCGAGATCGCCCGTCGCCTGGCCAAGCTGGCGCGCGCCCCCTTCCTCAAGGTCGAGGCCACCAAGTTCACCGAGGTCGGCTATGTGGGCCGCGACGTCGAGTCGATCGTGCGTGATCTGACAGAAGCGGCGATCAAGATGGTCCGCGAGCACGCCAAGGAAGAAGTTAGCCACAAGGCCGACGATGCCGCCGAGGAACGCATCCTCGACGCGCTGCTGCCGCGTCCGCGGGGCAGTGAATACGACAGCGGTCGGGACGACTCCTCGACCCGCCAGGTGTTCCGCAAGAAGCTGCGCGAAGGCCAGCTCGATGACAAGGAAATCGACATCGAGATCACGCCCCAGAGCGGCGGCATGGACTTCAACACCCCGCCGGGCATGGAAGAAATGGCCAGCCAGCTGCAGAACATGTTCTCCAGCATGGGCAAACAGAAGACCGAGACCCAGCGGGTCGCCGTCAAGGATGCCTGGAAGCTGCTGCGCGACGAGGAAGCCGCCAAACTGGTCAACGAGGAAGACATCAAGAGCCGCGCCATCGAAGCAGTGGAACAGCACGGCATCGTCTTCTTGGACGAGATCGACAAGGTCGTCAAGGGCCAGCAGAGCAGTGGTGGGGAAGTGTCCCGCGAGGGCGTGCAGCGCGATTTGCTGCCATTGATCGAGGGCTCGACGGTCTCGACCAAGCACGGCATGGTCAAGACCGACCACATCCTGTTCATTGCCTCGGGTGCCTTCCACTTGGCCAAGCCGTCGGACCTGATTCCGGAGCTTCAGGGCCGTCTGCCGATCCGGGTCGAGCTCAATGCACTCTCGCCTGACGACTTCAAGCGCATCCTCACCGAGCCGTCTGCCGCTCTGACCAAGCAGTATCATGCGCTGATGGCCACCGAAGGGCTCGAGATCACCTTCACCGAAGAGGGCATCACGCGCATCGCCGAGATCGCCTGGAAGGTCAACGAGGGCACCGAGAACATCGGGGCGCGCCGCCTGCACACCGTGATGGAGCGCCTGCTCGAGGATGCCTCCTTCAAGGGTGGCGACATGGACAGTCCGCTGACCATCGACGCCGCCTACGTCGATTCCCAGCTCGGTGAACTGGCCATGGACGAAGACCTGTCGCGCTACATCCTCTGATCTGGCACGCTGGCCGTCGCCACGCCCTTGCGGCGGGCCACGGCCAGCTAGTTCTCTGTATCCCTGCAGGAGGCCGCCATGAGCGTCCCGATCCCCTCAAACGTCCACTATCACAAGTCTGCTCGCGAGCTGGAACTTAGCTACCCGGACGGTTCGACCTACCGCCTATCGATCGAGTATCTACGCGTTTTCTCGCCCTCTGCCGAGGTGCGAGGCCACGGCCCTGACACCGCCGTATTGCAGGTCGGCAAGAAGGACGTAGGCCTTGCCAACATCACCCCGTCAGGCCGCTACGCCCTGAAGCTTACTTTCGATGACGGCCATGACAGCGGCCTCTTCAGCTGGGACTACCTGTATGCCCTCGCGACCAATGCCGACATCAACTGGGCAGACTACCTCGCACGCCTCGAGGCGGCCGGCGAGTCCCGGCAACCCAAGAGCATCCAGTTCAAGGAGCTCTGAAGCGACCCTCGCTTGGCCGGCACCTGGATAGCCCCCGCCGGACTTACCGATAACGGGTCAAGCTCGTGACGACAAAGACAAGGCCATCGCGGTGACGCTACAATGGCGCCATCGCCGGCCCCGGGCCGGCCCTTTTTTCACGTGCTGCACCCCCTGCTGCACGGTCTGATGCTCTGACTGATAGGGATGCCCATGGATAAGCGCACCACACACTTCGGCTATCAGGAAGTCCCGGTCGACGAAAAAGCGTCACGCGTCGCCGACGTCTTTCACTCAGTGGCGGCGCGCTATGACGTGATGAATGACCTGATGTCGTTCGGCGTCCATCGGATCTGGAAGCGTCTGACACTGGAGCGAGCGGGCGTACGATCCGGCCAACGCGTCCTCGACATCGCCGGTGGCACTGGTGATCTGACGCTGAAGTTCTCGCGCCAGGTAGGGCCGCGTGGCCAGGTCATCCTTGCCGACATCAACGAATCCATGCTGCGCGTCGGCCGTGACAAGCTGCTCGACCATGGTGTGGGTGGCAACGTCGAGTACGTGCAGGCCAACGCCGAGTGCCTGCCCTTCCCGGATAACAGCTTCGACTGCATCACCATCGCCTTCGGCCTGCGCAACGTCACCGACAAGGATGCCGCGCTGCGCTCGATGGCGCGGGTGCTCAAGCCCGGCGGCCGTCTGCTGGTGCTGGAATTCTCAAAGCCCGACAACCCCTTGCTGTCCAGGGCCTACGACGACTACTCCTTCCACCTGCTACCCAAAATGGGCCAGTGGGTGGCCGGCGACGCCGACAGCTACCGCTACCTGGCCGAGTCGATTCGCATGCACCCGGACCAGGAGACCCTCAAGGGCATGATGGAAGCCGCCGGACTCGAGCGGGTCGAGTACACCAACCTGACGGGCGGTATCGTGGCCCTGCACCGGGGCATCAAGCTCTAATGATGGTACTCGCTGGTTTCGAACGCACGCTCAATGCCTTGCTCGCCCGGGACCCGGCCGCTCCGGCCCGGCTGGCGGCCCTCGATGGATCACGCCTGCTGGTGCGTCTGGAACGGCCTGCCTACACCCTGCTGGTGAGCTTCGACGCCCACGGCCTGTCGCTCTGCCGGGGAGAAGGCCTCGCCGATGAAGATGTCGACGTGATTGTCGAGGCCGACAGCGAGGCACTGGGCGAACTGATTGGTGGCGAGTCCGGCGAACGCCTGATGTTTCGTGGTCGCCTCGCAGTGCGCGGACGCGCTCAGGTGCTAGAACAGGCGCGCGACCTGCTGCTCGATCTCGACTTCGACTGGGAGGGTGAGCTCGCTCACTGGCTCGGTGACATGCCGGCCAACAGCCTGGCCGAGGGCCTGCGCCGCCTGGCACGCTGGGGCTTGCGCACCCGCCAGGAGCTGACTGCCGATATCGGCGAATACGTCTTCGAGGAAGCGCGCCTGCTGCCCGGACGTCAGCAGCTTAACGTGATGCGCGATCAGCTCACCGAACTCGAGATTGCAAGTGACCGCCTCGAGGCGCGACTGGAGCGTCTCAAGCGACGCTTCGAGGCGCGACGCCTGCCTGATGAGGCCTCCGAGGAGCCCCGTTCATGAGCCTGCGCCTGGCACGGATCGCCTGGGTCGTCACCCGCTACCGCCTCGACACCCTGATACCCAAGGCGCGTCTGCCCTGGCCACTTCGAATGCTACTCGCCCTCTCACCGCTGCGCCTGATTCCGGCGCGTGGCGAGCGTGCGGAGCGGCTACGCCTGGCACTGGAAGCACTGGGACCGATCTTCGTCAAATTCGGCCAGATGCTCTCGACCCGCCGCGACCTGCTGCCCCCAGATATCGCCGACGAGCTCAAGCGTCTTCAGGACCAGGTACCGCCCTTTCCCGGCGATCAGGCGGTGGCGCTGGTCGAGGAAGAACTCGAGTGCTCGATCGACGAGGCCTTTGCGCACTTCGATACCACGCCGCTCGCCTCGGCCTCGATTGCCCAGGTACACGCCGCTCGGCTGCACGATGGCCAGGAGGTCGTCGTCAAGATCATTCGCCCGGGTATCGACCGGGTGATGCGCCAGGACATGGCGCTGCTCTACGGGGTGGCACGCGTGCTGGCAAAGATTCCCGAGGCCCGGCGACTGCGCCCCCGCGAGGTGGTCGCCGACTATGAGTCCACGCTCTTCGACGAGCTAAACCTGCATCGGGAGGCCGCCAACACCTCCCAGCTCAAGCGCAACTTCAAGGGCTCGCCGCTGCTCTATGTGCCGACGATCCACTGGCCACTGACCCGGCGCAGCGTGATGGTCCAAGAACGCATCCATGGCATTCCCGTCGCCGACATGGAAGCCCTCGTGGCACAGGGCACCGATCTCAAGAAGCTCGCCGAACGCGGTGTGGAAATCTTCTTCACCCAGGTATTCCGCGACAACTTCTTCCATGCCGACATGCACCCGGGCAACATCTTCGTTGCCCACGGCAAGCCGAATGATCCGCAGTACATCGCCATCGATTGCGGCATCGTCGGCAGCCTGACCCGAGAGGATCAGGACTATTTGGCTCGCAACCTGCTGGCTTTCTTCCATCAGGACTACTATGAAGTGGCGGCCCTGCATATCGAATCCGGCTGGGTTGGGGAAGGCACCCGCGCCAACGAGTTCGCCTCGGCGATTCGCTCGGTGTGTGAGCCGATCCTCGAGAAGCCGCTCAAGGACATCTCCTTCGGCCAGGTGCTGCTGGGGCTCTTCCAGACCGCCAGACGCTTCAACATGGAGGTCCAGCCCCAGCTGGTGCTGCTGCAGAAGACCCTTTTGAATATCGAAGGCCTGGGCCGCCAGCTCTACCCGGATCTTGACCTGTGGCACACCGCCAAGCCCTATCTGGAACGCTGGATGAAGGAGCGCGCCGGTCCCCGCGGACTCTGGGAGTCGCTTCAGCGCCAGGCGCCCGAGCTGTCGCGCCAGCTGCCCGAGCTACCGGTGCTCGCCCACCAGGCGCTATCCCGGGTCGAGGCGGAACACAAGCAGCGCCATCGTCAGAGCGAGTCGATCTCGACCCTGCGCCAGCATGTCGTTGCCTCAGCCCGCGGCGCGCGGCGCCTGCGCCTCGGCGCGCTCCTGGTGGGCGTGGCGTTGGCCTGGCAGCCACTGCTCGGCTGGGCCGGTGAGCAGCCCTGGCCGGTGCTGGTGGCCGCAGGCCTGGGTGTGCTACTACTTGCCTGGCAATGACCATGCCTTTCCACAAGGCCACATCACAAGCGACTGAATCACCGCCTTTTTCGACCCACCGACTCAGGAATGTCATCGATGAGCGATATTCTTAACCAGCTCGCCGAGGTGCTCGATCAGCGCCGCGAGGCGGATCCCGACACCAGCTATGTGGCGTCGCTACATGACAAGGGGCTCAACAAGATTCTCGAAAAGGTTGGCGAAGAAGCCACCGAGACGCTGCTTGCCGCCAAGGATGCGGCTAATGGCTCAGACGAGAACCGCGCGGCAGTAGTCGCCGAAACCGCCGACCTGTGGTTTCATAGCCTTGTGATGCTGTCGCATCTCGGGATCGACCATCAGGACGTGCTTAATGAACTGGCACGTCGCTTCGGGATTTCCGGGCTGGACGAGAAGGCGGCCCGCTCAACGGATGCATAGGCCCCAGGGCCCATTGAAGGGAGAGACTCCATGTTAGGTGGCATCAGTATCTGGCAACTCTTGATCGTGCTCGGCATTATCATCTTGGTTTTTGGTACCAAGAAATTGCGTAACGTCGGTGGCGATCTGGGGGGCGCCGTAAAAGGGTTCAAGAAAGCCATGAATGATGGCGAGAAGACCGAAGACGAGAAGCAGGAAGACGACGCGACCCAGCAGCGAGTCGCCCACGACGAGACCGGCAAGACCTACGACGTCGAAGCCGAGACCAAGAAGCAGGAATCGGAAGAGCGCAAGTAACCGCCCATGTTCGATATCGGTTTCCTCGAACTGCTGATCATCGGTGTGGTCGGCCTGTTGGTGCTTGGTCCTGAGCGTCTGCCCAAGGCAGCGCGCACGGTCGGGCTGTGGATCGGCAAGATCAAGCGCACGGTCTCGGGCATGCAGCGGGATATCTCCGCGCAGCTCGAGGCTGAGGAGTTGCGTCAGAAGCTCGACGAACAGCAGAAAAAGCTCGATGCCAGCCTTCAGAAGGCCAAGCAAGGCGTCGAGCGCTACGGCGACGCTGACACTGCCACACAAGACAAGGCCAGCCCTCAGCAGGCTGACGACCAGGCTCGCCTGGACGATGCACTGGCCAAGCGGCGTGAAGAGGCTTCGGCCACACCAGAGGCTCAGCACGAGGCGTCCGCGACAAGCGACAAGGATCAACATCCCCGATGAGCGCCACTCCCGACCCGCAGGAACCCACACAAGGTCAGCCCCAAGACAATCAGAACAGCGGCCATGATACCCGCCAGGCGCCTCTCATCGAGCATCTGATCGAGCTTCGCTCGCGCTTGGTGCGTGCGGTGGTTGTGATCCTTGCCATCTTCCTGTCGCTGTACGCCTTCTCCAACGACATTTACACCTTCGTCGCGCAACCCTTGATGGCGCTGCTGCCGGAAGGCTCGCAGATGATCGCCACCGAGGTCGCATCGCCCTTTCTGGCGCCCTTCAAGCTGACCCTGGTGGTGGCGGTATTCATCGCCGTGCCCTTCGTGCTGCATCAGGCCTGGGCCTTCATCGCGCCAGGCCTCTACGACAACGAGAAACGCCTCGCCGTGCCACTCCTGGCGTCGAGCGTAGCGCTCTTTTATGGCGGCGCAGCCTTTGCCTACTACGTGGTCTTTCCGCTGCTGTTCGAGTTCTTCACCCAGACGGGGCCTGCCGATGTCGCGGTGATGACCGACATCAACCAGTACCTGAACTTCGTGCTCAAGCTGTTCTTCGCCTTCGGCATCGCCTTCGAGATTCCCATCGCCACCTTCCTGATGATCTTTTCCGGCGCCACCACGGTGGAAAGCCTCTCGAAGAAGCGCCCCTATGTGGTACTAGGCTGCTTCGTGGTCGGCATGTTGATGACCCCGCCGGATGTGATCTCCCAGAGCCTGCTTGCCGTACCGATGTATCTGCTTTACGAGGTCGGCATCTTGTTCGGACGCTTGGTCAAGCGCACGCCACGCCCGGCGGATGACGACGCCTGAGGCATCATCGCGAGGCCGTTCATCATGAAAAACCCCGCTCCCGCGGGGTTTTTGCATTATCCGCAGGTATTCCCCTGAAGGTGACACTGGCGTCTTTCGGGTGCGACAAGCCAACGCTTCCGACACTGACTCACACTGCATATACTCGAGGGAAATGGACGGGCGCTTGCCTTCACCAACCCCCGCTGTCATCTGACCGTCATTATCGCCTGTCACTATGAGACCCAAGGAATCAGGCGCCAATGGCGGGCCCCGACTGGAGATAGATCTTGAGCTTCACCACTTCTCGCCAGTATCCCGGCACTCGGCTGCGTCGCATGCGCAAGGACGACTTTTCGCGCCGCCTGATGGCTGAAAACACCCTGACACCGGCCGATCTGATCTGGCCGGTATTCGTGCTCGAGGGCAGCAATCGCCGCGAAGCCGTGCCCTCGATGCCCGGCGTCGAGCGCCTGTCGATCGATTTGTTGATCAACGAAGCGCGCGACGCCGAGGCGCTGGGTATTCCGGCGCTGGCGCTATTCCCGGTGATCGATACCGAGCTCAAGAGTGAGCTTGCCGAGGAGGCCTACAACGCCAACGGCCTGGTGCAACGCTGTGTTCGCGAACTCAAGGCCGCATGCCCGGCGCTTGGCATCATCACCGACGTCGCGCTTGACCCCTACACGAGCCATGGCCAGGACGGCATCCTGGATGGTAACGATTACGTGCTGAATGATCGCACCGTCGAAGTGCTGCTCAAGCAGGCACTGTCACATGCCGAAGCGGGCGCCGACGTGGTGGCGCCCTCGGACATGATGGACGGGCGCATCGGCGAGATCCGTAAAGTGCTTGAACAGGAACAGCTACATAACACCCGTATCATGGCCTACAGCGCCAAGTATGCCTCGCGTTATTACGGCCCCTTCCGCGATGCGGTGGGGTCGGCGAGCAATCTTGGCAAGGCCGACAAGACCAGCTACCAGATGGACCCCGCCAACAGTGACGAGGCGCTACACGAGGTCGCCCTCGACCTCGCTGAAGGCGCCGATATGGTCATGATCAAGCCAGGCATGCCTTATCTGGACGTGGTACGGCGGGTCAAGGATGAGCTGCGCGTACCCACCTATGCCTACCAGGTCAGCGGCGAATACGCCATGCACATGGCGGCCTTCGAAAAGGGCTGGCTCGAAGAGGACCAGGTCATCCTTGAGTCACTGATGTGCTTCAAACGCGCCGGCGCCGACGCCATTCTGACCTACTTCGCCAAACGGGCGGCAAGACTGCTCACTTAATCACCGGAAGGGCTCGAGCGCCCTTCCATGGCTTCCCGGAGGCAAGATGGAAGACTCTCGCACCCCTGACACCGGCAACTCGCTACCGGAGGCGGCGATCGACGAGGCAGGCCCTGCCGACGCCCCCCCGCTGCGCGTCAATCGGACTCGCACCGGCATCCAGGCCAAAGTGGTACCGGACCCCGAGGCCGACCTCAGCGATCCGCGCCTGTACTTCAACCGCGAGCTGTCGCACCTGCAGTTCAACATCCGGGTGCTCGAACAGGCGCTCGACACCTCGCATCCGCTGCTCAACCGGGTCATGTTCCTGTTGATCTTCTCGTCCAACATGGATGAGTTCTTCGAGATTCGTGTCGCCGGCCTCAAGCATCAGCTGATGCTAGGTAACGACGATACCGGTGCCGACGGCCGCCTGCCGCGCTCGGTCCTCGACGAGATCAGCCAGGTGGCCCATACCCAGGTCGAGCGCCAGTACCAGATACTCAATGAACAGCTGATCCCGGCGCTGGAAGAAAAAGGCTTGCGCTTTCGCCGCCGCAGCGACTGGAGTGAGGCGCAGGCGAACTGGGTGCAGGACTACTTCGATGAAGAGATCGTGCCGGTGATCAGCCCCATCGGGCTGGATCCTTCTCACCCCTTCCCGCGATTGGTCAACAAGAGCCTCAATTTCATCGTCGAGCTGGAGGGCAAGGATGCCTTCGGACGCGAAGGCGGCCTGGCCATTCTGCCGGCCCCGCGCTCACTGCCACGGGTGATCGCCCTGCCTGATGGACTCTGCGCAGAAGGGTTCGACGAATATGTATTCCTGTCCTCGATGATCCACGCCCATGCCCAGGAGGTCTTCCCGGGCATGAAAGTACGCGGCTGCTACCAGTTTCGCCTGACACGCAATGCCGACCTGGCCGTCGATCCCGAGGAAGTCTCCGACCTGGCCACGGCACTGCGTGGCGAGCTGTTGGCCCGACGCTACGGCAGTGGCGTGCGCCTGGAAGTCGCCGACAACTGCCCAGACGACCTGGCCGCCTTCCTGATCAAGCAGTTCGAACTCGAGGAAAACGATCTCTACCGGGTCAACGGCCCCGTCAACCTGACGCGCATGATGGCGGTGCTCGGCGACGTCGATCGCCCAGAGCTAAGCTATCGCCCCTTCACGCCAGGCCTGCCCAAGCCCTTGAACAAGAGCGGCAGCCTGTTCGATGCCATTCGTGATCAGGACATCCTGCTTCACCACCCTTTCCAGTCCTTCAAGCCGATCGAGGACCTGCTCGCCGAGGCCGCTCGAGACCCGGCGGTGCTTGCCATCAAGCAGACGCTTTATCGCACCGGCGCTGACTCGCCGATCGTCAGTGCCCTGGTCGAAGCAGCGCGCAACGGCAAGGAAGTCACGGTGGTGATCGAATTGCGCGCCCGCTTTGATGAAGCCGACAACCTGACGCTTGCCTCGCGACTGCAGGAGGCCGGCGCCATCGTCATCTACGGCGTGATGGCCTACAAGACCCACGCCAAGATGATCCACATCGTGCGCCGCGAAAAGGGCGACCTGCGCTACTACGCGCACCTGGGCACCGGCAACTATCACTCAAAGACCGCCAAGCTCTACACCGACTACAGTCTGCTGACGGCCAATCCGACGCTTTGCGAGGACGTGCACAAGGTCTTCCAGCAGCTGTCTGGCATGGGACAGGCGCGCAAGATCGAAACGCTGCTGCACGCCCCCTTCACACTGCACCCGAAGATGGTCGAGATGATCGATCGCGAGGCCAAGCATGCCGAGAAGGGCAAGCGTGGCCACCTGATCATCAAGTGCAACTCGCTGACCGAGCCGCAGCTGATCCGCGCCCTCTACCGCGCCTCCCAGGCGGGCGTCGAGTGCGACCTGATCATCCGCGGCATGTGCTGCCTGCGCCCGGGCATCCCCGGCATTTCCGATAATATCCGGGTGCGCTCGGTGATCGGGCGCTTCCTCGAGCACACACGGGTGTTCTACTTCCACAACGGCGGCAAGCCGGAAGTCTGGGGCTCGAGCGCCGATTTCATGGCCCGCAACATGTTTCACCGGGTCGAGACCTGCTTTCCCTTCCTCGACAAGAAAATTGCCGCCCGGGTGCGCAAGGACCTGGAGACCTACCTGGTCGACAACTGCCAAAGCTGGCTTCTGCAATCCGATGGCAGCTACATCAAGCAGGAGGTCGGCGACAGTGCCCCGATCAGCGTTCAGGAGACGCTGCTCTACGCCTACGCCACCAAGGCCTGACGGCACCTCTAGGGAGGTTCGAACACGACAACGCCGGGCCCAGGCCCGGCGTTGTCGTGTCTGCGTGCCCGATCTGATGGCTAGGCCTGAAGGCTACATCTGAAAGGTAAGGCTAAAACGGACGAGGCATCAGCCCTGGTCGAGTGCCTGCTTGAGGCGGCGCTCATCGAATCCGGGGACTCGCTCGGGCAGACCGGCTTCCCGGCGCCGCTGCTTTATTGCCAAGCGTTCGGCGAGGCGCTCGCCGTCATCGTCCAAAGAACGGCCATCGAGACGGGACAGTTCCGAGATACCTTGATAATAGAAGCTCAATACCTCGAGTGCCGCCGGGTCATCTTCGTCGAGAGCTCGACGCAGAACCGGCAGGTGGGCGCTGACCCGTGACAAGGACTGCTTGAGACGCCAGCCATAGCGCACTTGTGCCATGAAGGGGCGCTCCTTGAGTACCGCAATCAGGCCGCTGGTGATCAACAAGCCAAGCAGCACGCCCAGCGCATTGAGCCAGATACTCGAGCCGAACGCCCAGGTCAGAAGCTGAGAAAAACACAGCCCCAGCACCAGAAACAGGGCCGCCATGTCAATGGACGCCCACCGCGACTGGCGGCGGTAGGTCTCGGGGTCATGGGCCTCGAAGCGAAAGTCCAGGGGGGCATCCTGATGGTGAGACGGCTCAGGCATTGCGCAGGCGCTCGGCCGCGGTCAGCAGCAGATGCTCGGTGGTCTCCCAGCCGAGGCAGGCATCAGTGATCGAGACGCCATAACGCAAGGCGTCCGGCTTCAACGGCTGCTTGCCCTCGTGGATATGGCTCTCGAGCATCACGCCGAAAAGCGCGTTATCGCCATCCAGGCGCTGATCCAACACATCGAACAACACCTCGCCCTGACGCCGATGGTCCTTTCGCGAGTTGGCATGACTGCAATCCACCATGAGTCGCGGAGCGAGCCCGGCTTCCTTGAGCGCCCGGCGACACGCCGCGACCTCGGGCGCCCGGAAGTTAGGCTCACCATGACCGCCACGCAGCACCACATGGGTGTGGGGGTTGCCTGGCGTGCGGCGCATCACGGGGCGGCCGTCACTGGCAATGCCTGGATGATGATGCGGGTGCGCGCTGGCCCGAATGGCATCGATGGCCACCTGAACACCGCCATCGGTACCGTTCTTGAAGCCGACCACCGCGCCCAGGCCGCTGGCCAGTTCACGATGGATCTGCGACTCGGTGGTGCGGGCACCAATGGCCGTCCAGGCAAGCAGGTCATCGAGATAGGGCGCGACCATCGGCTGCAGAAGCTCGGTGGCAACCGGTAGACCCAGTTCGACGATCTCGCGCATCAAGGTACGGGATTGGGCAAGCCCGGCGGCCATGTCATCGGCCCCTTCGAGGCCGGGGTCGTAGGCGAGTCCCTTCCAACCGACGGTGGTTCGCGGCTTCTCGACATAGACCCGCATCACCAACAGCAGGCGATCCTCTACCCGGTGCGCCAAGGCGGCGAGGCGTTCAGCGTACTCGCGGGCCGACTTGGGGTCATGGATCGAACAGGGACCGACCACCACCAGCAGACGATCGTCGCGACCATCGAGAATGGCGCGAATCGCCTCACGCTGGCCCTCAACACGCTCGGCAAGCATCGGCGTCAGCGGAAGATCGCCGCGCAGTTCATCAGGCGTCGGCAATGGGGTCTCTTCAACCATCAAGGCCACCGCGGTGTCGCCGCAAGCATCAAGCCCCTGCGGCGAGGGCGTGGCAGGCTTACTGTTATCGGCGTGATGGCGTTCAGCACCGTCGGCAAGGGTCTCGAGAGTAGAAAGGCTGGCATTCATCGGGAAAGGCTCCGGCTAGGCGATTGGCGTCGAGTCGAGTGGCCACCAAGAGTGTGCCGGTCGGAGGTGGCGAGCTGTGCCGACCGAGCGTCGCTAAATCGCCAATAGCCATACGCGCTCGGATAACGGGGCGAGAGGGTCATGGCAAACGCTGGGTTGCGGTCGAACATCGCGTGTCTTCCTCGTGGGCCAATGGCCCGATATATGAATGGCAGACAGTCCACTAACGAAAACCCCCGGTCGGGTTGCCGACCGGGGGTTTCAAAACATCGGAGGCAACCCTGAGGGGGCGTACCTCGCAGCAAGGATCAGTGTGACCCTGCTGCCGGCACGCCGGCGCTAAACCAATAGGCCCAGTAACGGCGCCAGCCGCCGGTAGCGTATCCCCCATTGGTCTTGCAAGTACCCACGCACCGACCGCCGCCAGCGAGGGCGAAGCGAGAAGTGGCGGATAAAAGCGAGATATGCGGCATGGGTCTCCGGGGTCGCTAACGATGTCTGATGTAAAATGTCTTATGGCTAAGTGGTTGGCGCGACGACACTTGTGTTGGGAATTCAAGAGAACGTCACACAACGCTTCATACCTAACATTATCCTACACGCCCTGACGGGCTTGGCAAGCCTGTCAGGGCGTGAGGCGCTAAGCCAAGTGTCTGGAAAAAGGCCTTTCCTGGAGCTTGTGCCGCCCAGTGGCCTCAAACCTAACCCACATACTGTACCCAGCCGATGGTTGCCGGCAGCGCGGCCATGCCAATCACGACGACGAGACCCAGAAAAAGGCTCAGAAACCCCGAGTCGTCACTGAAGTGCGGATCGTGCTCTGCCATGGGAACCTCACAATATGAGTCGCAGCGGATAGATAGAGTCTAGCGCAAGTGCCGACCGCCATCGACCGGCAGGGTCACGCCGGTGACAAAGCGGTTATCGAGCAGGTAGCGCAGACTGTCGTAGATCACCCCAGGCCCGGGAATCATCTGCATCGCCGACTTGGCCCGCGCCTTCTGGGCATAGGCCTCATCGTCACCCTCGTTGAGCATGATCATCGCCGGCGCGATACCGTTGACCTGGATACGCGGCGCGTACATGGCAGCAAACGAGAGCGTCAGGTTGTCGAGTCCGGCCTTGGTCGCCGCATAGGCCGCATGCTTCTTCGAGCCCTTGACCGCCACGAAGTCGGTCATGTGCACGATATCGGCAAGCGGTTCATCGCCAGCCTCGAGCAGCGCCTGAGCATGCAGGTTGATCAGATAAGGGGCCTGCATGTGTACTCGAAACAGTCGCTCGAAGTTGGCACCCGCTTCATCGTCACGACTATCCGGGGCCCAGTCACTGGCGTTGTGGACGATGGCCCGCAGCCTTGGTGTCGTCTCCTTGAGCCGCGAGATGAAGTCGAGGATGCCCGCCTCGCTCGAGAAATCCGCCGCCAGGGTCTCGATGCCCTTCGCGCGCATGGCCTCGAGCTCAGGACGCTCACGACGATAGCTGATAATCACCGGATGACCATCATCGATCAGCCGCTCGGCGCAGTGGCGCCCCAGCCGCTGCGCCCCACCGGTAATCAGGATCGGGGCCGCACTCATGCCCCGCCAGCCCTTACCAGGCTGCCCACGGTAGGCACCAGCGGATCACGCGGCGCATAGGCGAAGACATCGGAGAACACTCGCGAAGGCTCGAGCCCCAGCGAGGCCAGCACATCGACGCAAGCGTAAACCATGCCCGGCGAGCCGGACAGGTAAACGTCATGGCCTGAGACATCGACATCGTCCAAAACCTCGCCCAGCGCCGCATCGATGCGACCGACATGGCCCTGGATGTGCGGGGCCGCGAAGTCGTCGCTCATGCCCTGCTCGCTGACGCCGTGGAAGGTCACGTTCGGGTAGCGGGTGGCCCACTCCCGCGCCTGGCTCTCCAGATAGAACTCGCGACGTTCCTTGGCCGCCCACCACAGATCAATCTCGCGCGCAGGGTCTTCGTGCAGCGCCGCCTCGATGATCGCCTTCATCTGAGCGAAGCCGGTACCGGCGGCCACCAGCAGCAAAGGACGGCGACTGTCAGGGTCAAGCACACAATCGCCGCTCGGCACGCGCAGGGTCAAATGGGCGGCGTGCTGCATGAGTTCACGCAGGCGAGCCGAATTGGAGCGCTCGGGCCAATGCTGAATATGCAGCTCAAGGGCGCCATCACCGGTATGCGCATTGGCGATCGAGAACGGCACCCAGGTGTCGTCATCCAGCTCGAGCTCCAGGTACTGGCCCGGGGCATGCGCCATCGCCTCGGGGCGCCCTTCCAGGCGCACCCGGAAAACATCGGGATTGAGATCCTCCACCGCCGTCACTTGGCAGGTCAGAGTCCTTGCGGTCATAAGCGCCTCTCGTGGTCAGGAGCGTAAGTCAGGAGCGTGGGGCGTTGTCAGGAGCGGGGAGCGGGGCCCACCGGCAGGGTGATGCCCAGCTCGGCCCAGCGATCATCCACCCGCGTCTTGACGGCTTCATCCATGACGATCGGCTCGCCCCACTCGCGATCGGTCTCGCCGGGCCACTTGTTGGTCGCGTCCATGCCCATCTTGGAGCCAAGCCCTGCGGTGGGCGAAGCAAAGTCCAGATAGTCGATGGGCGTATTTTCGACCATTACCGTATCACGCGCCGGGTCCATGCGGGTGGTGATGGCCCATATCACGTCTTCCCAGTTACGCGCATCGACATCGTCATCGAGTACCACCACGAACTTGGTGTACATGAACTGGCGCAGAAAACTCCATACCCCCATCATCACCCGCTTGGCATGCCCCGGGTACTGCTTCTTCATCGTCACCACCGCCATGCGGTAGGAACAGCCTTCGGGCGGCAGATAGAAGTCGACGATCTCCGGGAACTGCTTGCGCAGGATCGGCACGAAGACTTCATTGAGGGCGAGGCCGAGGATCGCCGGCTCATCGGGCGGTCGACCGGTGTAGGTCGAGTGATAGATGGGATCGCGGCGGTGCGTGATGCGCTCGACGGTGAATACCGGGAAATGTTCGATCTCGTTGTAATAGCCGGTGTGATCGCCGTAGGGGCCCTCGGGCGCCATGTCATCGGGATAGATGAAGCCCTCGAGGATAATTTCGCTGGAGGCCGGCACCTGCAGCTCGGCATGGCCGCACTTGACAAGCTCGGTGCGCGAACCGCGCAGCAACCCGGCGAAGGCGTACTCCGAGAGCGTATCCGGCACCGGCGTTACCGCGCCAAGGATCGTTGCCGGATCGGCGCCCAGGGCCACCGCGACCGGGAAGGGTTCGCCGGGATGGGCCGCCTGCCATTCCTGGAAATCCAGCGCGCCGCCGCGATGCGAGAGCCAGCGCATGATCAGGCGATTCTTGCCGAGTTTCTGCTGGCGATAGATGCCGAGATTCTGGCGCTCCTTGTGAGGCCCCTTGGTGACGACCAGCGCCCAGGTGACCAGCGGTGCGGCATCACCGGGCCAGCAGTGCTGAATGGGAATACGGTCGAGATCCACCGCCTCGCCTTCGAGCACCACCTCCTGCACCGGCGCCTTGCGGAGCACCTTGGGCCCCATGCTCATCACCTGCTTGAAGATCGGCAGCTTCTCCCAGGCATCTCGAAAGCCCTTGGGCGGGTCGGGTTCCTTGAGGAAGGCCAGCAGCTTGCCGACTTCGCGCAGCGCGGTCACCGATTCCTGTCCCATGCCCAGCGCCACCCGACGCGGCGTGCCGAACAGGTTGCCGAGCAACGGCATGTCGTGCCCCTTGACGTTCTCGAACAGGAGCGCCGGCCCGCCGGCCTTGAGGGTGCGGTCACAGATTTCGGTGATCTCGAGATAGGGATCCACCTCGGCCGTCACACGCTGAAGCTCCCCTTGCGCCTCCAGGGCAGCGATGAACTCACGCAAGTCCTTATACTTCATGCGGTTTTTGCGCTCCCAAAACGACAAAAAGGGCAGCATAGCATGCCGCCCCTCGGGGTCATTAACAGATCGTACCGAACGCTGAACCGCATCGGCGTCGCGGCGTCTACGTAAGCTGGCCTGCCGCCTGGTTGGGCGGGCACGCCGGCCAATTTCAACGTCGCGTCGTCACGCGCAGCAGGCTCGCATCAGCGCCGCTTCATGGCCTCGAAGAATTCGAGGTTGGTCTTGGAGTCCTTCAGGCGATCGATCAGGAACTCAGTCGCCGCCACATCATCCATCGGATTGAGCAGCTTGCGCAGGATCCACATGCGTTGCATCTCATCTTCGGAGGCGATCAGGTCCTCGCGGCGGGTGCCCGAGCGACGAATGTTCATCGCCGGGTAGACGCGCTTCTCGGCAAGCTTGCGGTCGAGATGGGCTTCCATGTTACCGGTGCCCTTGAACTCCTCGAAGATCACCTCGTCCATCTTGGAGCCGGTGTCGACCAGCGCCGTGGCGAGGATAGTCAGGCTGCCGCCTTCCTCGATGTTGCGCGCAGCGCCGAAGAAGCGCTTGGGCTTCTCGAGAGCGTGAGCATCGACACCACCGGTCAACACCTTGCCGGAAGACGGCACCACGGTGTTGTAGGCCCGCGCCAGACGAGTGATGGAGTCGAGCAGGATCACCACATCGCGCTTGTGCTCGACTAGTCGCTTGGCCTTCTCGATGACCATCTCAGCGACCTGCACGTGGCGTGCCGGCGGCTCATCGAAGGTCGAGGCCACCACCTCACCGCGCACGGTGCGTGACATCTCGGTCACTTCTTCCGGACGCTCATCGATCAGCAGCACGATCAGATGGCACTCGGGGTTGTTGCGGGTGATCGAGGTGGCAATGTTCTGCAGCATCAGCGTCTTGCCCGCCTTGGGGGGCGAGACGATCAGGCCGCGCTGGCCCTTGCCGATGGGCGCCGTCAGATCGATGATGCGCGACGTCAGATCCTCGGTGGAACCGTTGCCGATTTCCATGAACATGCGTTCCTGAGGGAACAGCGGTGTCAGGTTCTCGAACAGGATCTTGTGCTTGGCGTTCTCCGGCCGATCAAGGTTGATCTCGCTGACCTTCAAGAGGGCGAAGTAACGCTCTCCTTCCTTGGGCGGACGAATCTTGCCGGCAATCGAGTCACCCTTACGCAGGTTGAAACGACGGATCTGGGACGGCGAGACGTAGATGTCATCGGGACCGGCGAGGTAGGAAGAGTCAGCGCTGCGCAGAAAGCCGAAGCCATCCTGGAGAATCTCCAGTACACCATCGCCGTGAATGTCCTCGCCGCTCTTGGCGTGCTTCTTGAGGATGGCGAAGATGATGTCCTGCTTGCGCGAACGGGCCAGATTATCGATACCCATTTCCTGGGCGATATCCAGCAGTTCCGGCACGGTCTTTTGCTTAAGTTCGGTAAGATTCATCGGTTTGATCAGAAATAGCTCGTGTCAGCGTGGCAACAAAGCCGGGAAACGACAGGAGGCGGTAACAATGCGCCGCGTGGTGCGTTCAGAGCCCTGGATCATCCACTCTCGATATATAATCAGCCGCCCGCTGCTTGCGGGGAAGCCTGGGACGATATCGAACTAGAGGGAAGCGCTGTTCATGTAGCCGTATTCGTGTCGCCTGAATAGCTAGTCATGATGGCGAAGCGTCATCGCGAGGAATCAGCGGGCTGACTGACGACTTGGAGTATGACCGCGGCGTGAGATGCCGTTAGCGGTCACCGTGAAGCAGTCGGGAAGTATTCGGAACAGGCGAACGATTCGATGTTAGTCAAGCGAATCGGCAAACGCAAGCCCCCCGTGACGTCACCTTCCATGTCGGCAATTGACAACCCCCTGGGCGAGACGCAACCTTGAGGCCAAGCAACGCCAAGGGATCCTTCATGAGCAACCATCCAGGCTTCGGCGATACGCCGGACAGCGCGGCCTCACCACAGCGTCTGGCCGCTATCGATCTGGGCTCCAACAGCTTTCACCTATTGGTCGCCAACCAGGTCGACGGACAGCTCCAAGTCGTTGCCAAGCTTGGCGAGAAGGTCCAGCTGGGGGCCGGTCTTGATGATGAGGGCGCCCTGACCGAAGACGCCATGCAACGCGCGCTGGATTGCCTGGCCCGCTTCGCGCCCTTCCTCGAGGAAACACCCAATACCCAGCTCCGGGTGGTCGGCACCAACGCGCTGCGCGCCGCCACCAACAGCCAGGTGTTGATCGAGCGTGCCGAGGCGCTGCTGGGTCAAGACATCGAGATCATCGCCGGGCGCGAGGAAGCTCGCCTGATCTATCTCGGCGCGGCCCATGCCCTGGCAGAAGTGCACGGCCGGCGCCTGATCGTCGACATCGGTGGCGGCTCGACCGAATTCATTATCGGCGAGCACTTCGAACCCCTGGCGCTCGAGAGCCTCGAGATGGGGTGCGTGACCTTCACCAAGCGCTTCTTCGCCGACGGCGAGATCACCGAAAAACGCTTCCGCAAGGCAGAGCTTGCCGCCTTGTCCGAGCTTGCCAACATTCGCCGCCCCTTCGAGGAACTCGGCTGGGCCGACCCGGTCGGCTCTAGCGGCACCATCAAGGCTGCCGCCGCCGTACTGGCCGCCAGCGGCCAGGGCACAGAGGGCATCATCGATCGCAAGGGGCTGACCGCGCTGCGCAAGCGCCTGATCAAGATGAAGCGGCTCGACAAGGTCGCGATGGAAGGCCTCAAGGAGGACCGCGCCAGCGTCTTCCCCGCCGGTATCGCCGTTCTATCGGCGGTCTTCGAAGCCTTTGGGCTCGAGCAGATGCGCTATTCCGACGGCGCCCTGCGCGAAGGCGTGCTCTATGACATGATCGGACGTAATACCGCCGAGGACTCGCGCCTGCAAACCCTTGAAGGGTTGCGTCGCCGCTACCAGATCGATCCGCGTCAGGCCGACCAGGTCGCCGCCAGCGCCCGGCAGTGTCTGACACAGGTGGGCGCTGCCTGGCAGCTGAGCGCCAGCAACGCCCAATTTCTCGACTGGGCCGCCCAACTGCACGAAATCGGCCTGGTCATCTCACACAGCCAGTTCCATCGCCACGGTGCTTATCTGCTGGCACACTCCGATCTTGCCGGATTGTCTCGCCCCGAGCAGCGGGCGCTGGCCTTCCTGGTGCGTGCCCACCGGCGCAAGTTTCCGCTCAAGGAACTCGATGCACTGCCCGCCTCGGTTCGACCGACGCTGGGTCGCCTGGCAAGACTGCTGCGCCTGGCCGTCATCCTCAACCACTCTCGCCCCGAGCAGCCACCGACTGAGTTTAGCCTGACCGCCGATGGCGAACAGTTGTCGCTGTCGCTGAGTCCCGAGCTCGCCGAGCAGGCGCTACTGGTCAATGATCTGGAGCAGGAACAGGAGTATCAGCGTTCGGCAGGCTTTACGCTTACCATCGAGACACTGGACACCGTCACCGCCTAGGTGCCAGTGGCGTCCGAGGACGCCGCTTAAGGCCCTCCCCTTTTTTAGCCGGCCCCGACGCTATTCGGCTGGCCAAGTCTTGGCCGAATAGCCCTGTGACGCCGCCAGCACGGCCGGCGCTCGGGGCTCGAACACCGCCGCCACCGTGTCTGCGTCCCACACCACCAGAATTGCTTGGCGCTGCCAGGGCGGAAGCTCTGCTTCCTGCAGAAGGCGTTTGAGATCGCGCCGACCGCGCTTGGGCAGGTGCAACACCTCGCCACCCTGACGCGGCCGCACCTGATAGCAGCCGCCTCCCCCCTCAAGACGCATTCCATGCTGCCCAAGCGGTGATGCCAATCGTGCCTGTCCGTCCCACTCGGCCTGCCAATCCGCCGGCAGGTCATCCAAAGGCTGCTGCAGATAAAGCACCTCGCGCCAGCAACGGGCTTCTGCGCCTGGCCAGGCCACATGCACCTGAGCATCACGCTGGGCAGTGAGCTGTTCATCGAGGGCTGACAAACGCCCTGCCGGTGGGGTGGGCAAGGCCAGCCGCTGGCAGGCATAGCGAATCAGCAGGCGCCGACGCGGCGCGCTTAATGCGCGCAGCACCGACAGCGCTAACCGACCAGGGGTATCACCACAGGCGCTCAGGTCCAGAGCCGCCAGTTCACCGAGAAGGCTATCCGCTTCGCCGGCGAGCGAGGCACTCTTCGCCAGACTCGCCTCGGCGGCTGGCCAGCGGGACTCGAGCAGTGGCAGCACCTGACGGCGCAAGAAATTACGATCCAGCCCTTCATTCTGGTTGCTCGGGTCCTCGACCCACTCAAGCCCCATGGCCTCGGCCTCACACATGAGGTTCGCCCGGGACAGATCACGCAGCGGCCGAGCCAGGCGCATGCCGGCCCACTCCCGCCATGCCGGCATCGCCCCCAGCCCTCGCACGCCGCTACCCCGCAGGGCGGCCAGCAGGAAGGTCTCGGCCTGATCGCGACGATGCTGGGCAAGCCACAGGGTATCGCCCGCGGTCAGCCGAGCGGCGAAGGCCGCGTAGCGCGCCTCGCGGGCGGCGGCCTCAAGCCCTCGCCCGGTGGTCATGTCGACACAGACTCGCTCGACGAACAGCGGCACGCCGAGATGTGAACAGAGACGGCGGCAGTGTTCCACAAATGCGCATGACGCGTCCTGCAGGCCATGATCGACGTGCAGGGCGTAAAGCGGGCGAGGATGGCGGTGCGCCGCCCGGGCGGCCAGGGTCAGCAGCAGGCTCGAGTCGAGCCCGCCGGAAAGCGCCACCCAAACGCGACGCCCCGGCGGGGTCTCCGCCAGGGCGTCATCAATCAAGGCTTGCAGGGACATGGCCATTATCTCCCAGTCAGCAGCCTCTTCGCGTGCAGCACGCGTCGTTAGACCGGAGCGCCGTAGCTCATCAGGCGCTGATAACGCCGCTCAAGGAGGGCATCGGTGTCTAGGCCGTTCAGGCGGTCGAGACTCTCGATCAGCGAGGCCTTGATCCGCTCGGAGGTCTGCACCGGATGACGATGCGCGCCACCCAGCGGTTCCTTGATCAAGGAATCGACGAAGCCCAGCTCCTGCAGCCGCTCGGCGGTAATGCCCATGGCATGGGCGGCTTCAGAGGCGCGGTCGGAACTCTTCCACAGGATGGAGGCGCAGCCTTCCGGGGAGATCACCGAATAGGTGGAGTACTGCAGCATCTGCAACTCGTCACAGACCCCGATGGCCAGCGCACCGCCAGATCCCCCCTCACCGACCACGGTGGAAATGATCGGCGTCTTGAGCCGCGACATCACCGCGAGGTTGTAGGCGATAGCCTCGGACTGGCCGCGCTCCTCGGCATCGATACCCGGATAGGCGCCAGGGGTATCGATAAAGGTCAGCACCGGCATCTTGAAGCGCTCAGCCATTTCCATCAGGCGACACGCCTTGCGGTAACCTTCAGGGCGCGGCATGCCGAAGTTGCGACGCACCTTCTCCTTGACGTCACGCCCCTTCTGATGACCGATGACCATCACCGGCTTGTCGTCGAGACGGGCCACGCCGCCAACCAGTGCCGCGTCGTCGGCGAAATGGCGATCGCCGTGCAGTTCGTCGAAGTCGGTAAAAACGTGCTCGAGATAGTCGAGGGTGTAAGGGCGCTGCGGATGGCGCGACAGCTGCGACACCTGCCAGGCCGAAAGATCCTTGAAGATCGACTCGGTGAGCTTCTTGCTCTTCTCCTGGAGCTTGGCCACCTCTTCATTGATATTGATCTTGCTGTCGTTGCCGACTAGCCGCAGTTCCTCGATCTTCGCCTGCAACTCGGCAATGGGCTGTTCGAAATCCAGATAATTGGGGTTCATAGGCTTCAGCTTATTAGCAATCGGGGCAGCCTGGAGGCCACGGCTGTCGCGGAAAACGTAAAAAAGGAACGATCAACGATATAGCCGCTCATTATCGCAGCTTGTCTGTCCGGCGCAAGGCGCCTCCTCGCCCTGCCACCGGCGACCTTCATGGGAGATGCGTCAACGCCGGTACTTGAGGCGCACACCATCCTGGCCCTGAACATCGCGCAGGGCGATCATCAGCTCGTCCGAGGGCGCCACCTTCCACTCGTCGGCCAGCTCAAGCCAGCCGGTCGCCTCGGCATTGCGGTACTTGAGACGCACCGGCAGGCCGTTGGCATCACGATAGGGCGTCAGGCTATCACGCAGGCTGTCGATCAGCTTCCCGTTGGCGGCCGCACCGTCAACGGCGAGTTCCACGGCCTGGCCGAAGCGGGTACGCGCCTCGACCATCGGCGTCACATCCTTGCCGCGCAGACGCAGGCCACCGGAATAATCGTCGCTTGAGACCTCGCCCTCGACGATCATCACCTGGTCGGCCTCCAGCCGCCCCCGCAGGCGCTCATAAAGCTCGCCAAACAGCGAGGCCTCGATACGCCCGGTACGATCATCGAGAGTCACGAAGGCCATGGTGTCGCCACGCTTGGACTTCATGGTACGCATCGCCACCACCAGGCCGGCCACCCGCTGGGGCTCACGAGACGGCGTGAGCTCGCTGATACGGGTCGAGACGAAGCGGGAAAGCTCCTGCTCGTATTCATCGATCGGGTGCCCGGTCAGGTAGAGCCCCAGGGTGTCCTTTTCGCCGGCCAGGCGCTCCTTGTCGGTCCAGTCGCGCACGCGGCGGTAGTCGGCATAGACATCACCGGCTTCCTCCTCGTTAAACGCTTCACCGAACATGTCCATCATGCCCTGGTTCTGATTGGCGAGATTCTGGGACGCGGCCTTCAGGGCCGCTTCCATGGAGGCAGTGAGTACCGCGCGGGCCGCGCCCAGGTTATCCAGCGCCCCGGAGCGAATCAGCGCCTCGAGCGTGCGCTTGTTCATGCGCTTGGGGTCGACCCGGCGACAGAAGTCGAACAGGTCGCTGAAGGCGCCGCCCTCCTCGCGGGCCTCGACGATGGCACCGATCGGGCCCTCACCGACGCCGCGGATGGCACCGAGACCATAGACCACGCGCCCCTCGGTATCGACGGTGAACTTGTAGCCGCCGACATTGACGTCCGGCGGGGTCACGGTCAGCCCCTGGTGGCGGCATTCCTCGATCAGCGGTACCACCTTGTCGAGGTTGTCCATCTCGGTAGACATCACCGCCGCCATGAAGGGACCCGGGTAGTGAGCCTTGAGCCAGGCGGTCTGGTAGGAAACCAGCGCGTAGGCCGCCGAGTGCGACTTGTTGAAGCCATAGCCGGCGAACTTTTCCACCAGGTCGAAGATATTGCCCGCCAGGTCCTTGTCGATGCCGTTGTCCGCACACCCCTCCATGAAGCCGGCGCGCTGCTTGGCCATCTCCTCGGGTTTCTTCTTGCCCATGGCGCGGCGCAGCATGTCGGCCTGACCCAGGCTGTAGCCGGCCATCACCTGAGCGATCTGCATCACCTGCTCCTGATAGAGGATGATGCCGTAGGTGGGGCCGAGTACCGGCTTCAGGAGCTCATGCTGATAGTCCGGGTGCGGATAGGATATCTCGGCCCGGCCGTGCTTGCGGTTGATAAAGTCATCGACCATGCCCGACTGCAGCGGCCCGGGACGGAACAACGCCACCAAGGCGATCATGTCCTCGAGCGAATCCGGCAGCAGTCGCTTGATCAGCTCTTTCATGCCCCGGGATTCGAGCTGGAAGACCGCGGTGGTCTCGGCCTTCTTGAGCATATCGAAGGTCGGCACATCATCCAGCGGGATGGTGTCGATGTTCAGCGGCCCCTGGCCCTCGACGGCACGCACCTTGTCGACCATTTCCAACGCCCAGTCGATGATGGTCAGCGTGCGCAAGCCCAGGAAGTCGAACTTGACCAGCCCGGCTTCCTCGATGTCGTTCTTGTCAAACTGCACCACCAGGCCATTGCCCTCCTCGTCGCACAAGAGCGGCGAGAAGTCGGTGAGCTTGGTGGGCGCGATCACCACGCCGCCGGCGTGCTTGCCGGTGCCGCGGGTGATGCCCTCGAGGCGCTGGGCCATCTCCCAGATCTCGGCGGCCTCTTCGTCGGCCTCCAAGTACTCGCGCAGCGGCTCCTCCTGCTCGTGCGCCTTCTCGAGGGTCATGCCGACCTCGAAGGGGATCAGCTTGGAGAGCTTGTCGCCCAGCGAATAGGGCTTGCCCTGGGCGCGGGCCACGTCGCGCACCACCGCCTTGGCGGCCATGGTGCCGAAGGTGACGATCTGCGAGACCGCATCGCGGCCGTAGCGCTCGGCTACGTACTCGATCACCCGATCGCGCTTTTCCATGCAGAAGTCGACGTCGAAGTCGGGCATCGAGACGCGCTCGGGGTTCAGGAAGCGCTCGAACAGCAGGTCGTACTGGATGGGGTCGAGATCGGTGATCTTCTGGGCATAGGCCACCAGCGAGCCGGCACCGGAACCACGCCCCGGCCCCACCGGCACCTTGTTGTCCTTGGCCCACTGGATGAAGTCCATGACGATCAGGAAATAACCGGGGAACCCCATCTGCAGGATGATGTTGAGCTCGAAATCGAGCCGTTCCCGGTAGCGCTGCTCGATGGGCGCCCAGTCGGCGCCGTCGCGGGGGTAGCGCTCGCGTGGGTAGAGCGCGTCGAGCCGTTCGGTGAGGCCGTCGTGGGAGATCTTGCGGAAGAACTCCTCCTGGGTCATGCCCTCGGGGATTTCGAACTCGGGCAGAAATATCTCGCCCAGGCGCACGTCGACATTGCAGCGCGCCGCGATCATCACGCTGTTCTCGAGCGCTTCGGGAATGTCCGCGAACAGCTCGGCCATCTCGGCAGGCGTCTTCAGGTACTGCTCTTCGCTGTAGCGACGCTCGCGGCGCGGGTCGTCGAGGGCCTTGCCTTCGCCGATGGCCACGCGCGTCTCATGCGCCCAGAAGTCCTCACGCGCCAGGAATCGCACATCATTAGTGGCGACCACCGGGGTATGGGTCTCGCTGGCGAGCGCGACCGACAGATGCAGGCATTCCTCTTCGAAGGGGCGCTGGGTGCGATTAAGCTCGAGATAGAAACGTCCCGGGAAGTACCGGTTCCACTCCTCGAGCAGGCTGCGTGCCGTGTCGCCGTGTTCGCTCAGCAGATGACGGCCGATCTCGCCGTCGCGACCACCGGACAGCGCGATCAGCCCCTCGCTCTGGGCGAAGACCCAGGCCTTGTCGAGGATGGCCCGGCCCTGGCGCTGGCCTTCCATCCAGCCCCGCGAAATCAGTTCGGTGAGGTTGCGATAGCCGTCGCTGTCCATGGCCAGCAGGGTCAGCCGGTAGGGGTGGACGTCATCATGTGGATTATTAAGCCACAGATCGGCACCGATGATCGGCTTGAGCCCGGCGCCCTGAGCCGCCCGATAGCCCTTCACCAGGCCGAACAGGTTGGCCTCGTCGGTCATCGCCAGGGCCGGCATGCCCGCCTGTGCTGTCTGCTTGACCAGCGGCTTGAGCCGCAACAGGCCATCGACGAGGGAATACTCGGTATGCACGCGAAGGTGAACAAAGGAAGGGGTCATGGCGAACTCGTGGCTTGGCTTTATCGAGAGCGGTGTCGAGGACGATCTCGACGGACAATATCAGAGGCGGCGGTCCGGCGGTCCGGCGACCCAGATGCGAGGGCCGCAACGGCTGTGGCTAAAGACTAGAGCAGGTCCAGTTGCTTCTTGACCGGGGCGAACGAGCGACGATGGTCAGGCAGTGGCCCCAACCGCTCCAGGGCCGCCAGATGCTCCCGGGTCGGATAGCCCTTGTGACGGGCGAAGCCGTAATCGGGATGCAGGGCGTCCAGCGACACCATCTGCGCATCCCGGGCGACCTTGGCCAGTATCGAGGCAGCGGCGATTGCCGGATGGCGAGCATCGCCCTTGACCACGGCTTGGCCAGGCAGAGAGTGCCCCGGCAGACGGTTGCCGTCCACCAGCAGATACTCGGCTTCTGGCACCAGGCCATCGATGGCGCGCCGCATCGCCAGATGGGTGGCATGGTAGATGTTGAGGCGATCGACTTCCAGCGGCGACGCCTCGGCCACACAGAACGCCAAGGCCTTGTCGCGGATCTCGCTGTCCAGTGCGCCGCGGCGCCGCGCGGTCAGCGTCTTGGAATCATTGAGCCCCTCAATAGGCCGCGTGGGATCGAGAATCACGGCCGCCGCCACCACCGACCCCACCAGCGGACCGCGGCCGACCTCATCGACGCCGGCCAGACGCTCGCCCTGGTAGTCGATCACCAGCGGTGGCCACTGCACTGCCTCAGCCATTTTCAGCTACCTCGAGTACCGCTCTGGCCGCTCGCTCGCTGGCACCACACTGCAACTGTTCGTGCATGGCCTTGAACCGCTCACCTATCTGCTGCCGTTCTGTCTGACGTTCAAGCATGGGCCACAGGGTGTCGGCCAGGGCCTCAGGCGTCGCCGCATCTTGAATCAACTCCGGCACGACTTCTTCCTGCGCGATGAGGTTGGGCAACGAAATCCAGCGGGTCTTCACCAGTCGCTGCGCCATCCAGTGCGTGACCCGACCATGGCGATAGGCCACGGCCATCGGTCGATGACAAAGCATGGCTTCAAGTGCAGCGGTGCCGGACGTCAACAAGACAGCGTCCGCAGCCGTCATGGCCTCCCAAGCCCTGCCATCCAGCACCGTAAACCCGCTGGCCTGGTCCATTCCCAATGCTGCCAGTTCATCCCGTCGCTGCGCATTAGCCGCCGGGATCACGACCTGCAATTCGGGATCACGCTGTCGCAGCAGCGCAACCGCATCACGAAAGGTGGGCGCATTGAAGGCAACTTCCTGGCGACGGGAGCCGGGCAAGACAGCCAGCACCCGGACCGCTTCAGACAATGCCAGCTGTTCCCGGGCCGCTTCGCGGTCATCTTCCAGTGGCAATTCTTCTGCCAGTGGGTGACCAACAAAGGTAACCGGCACCTGATGGGCTTGGTAGAAGGAGGCTTCGAAGGGCAAAAACGTCAACATCCGATCAACGGATGCCCGAATACCCTTGACCCGCCCCTGTCGCCAAGCCCAAACCGACGGGCTGACATAATGAACGGTTTTCATGCCGGTGGCTCGCAGCTGACGAGCCAGCCGTAGATTGAAGTCAGGGTAATCAATGCCGACCATGATGTCGGCTTGCCAAGCGAGCGCGTCTTCTCTGAGCTGGCGCCGAAAGCCAAACAGCGCCGGGAGATGTCGAATGACTTCCACCAGCCCCATGATGGCCAGGTGCTCGAGCGGGATCTGACTGTCCAGCCCTTCGCTGGCCATGCGCGGTCCACCGACACCACGAAACTCGATGTCGGGGTGCAGCGCCTTGAGTGCGCGCATCAAGCCTGCGCCCAACAAGTCACCGGAAAGCTCACCGGCAACCAGATAGACCCGCAGCGGGCGCTGCTCCTGAAGGACGTCTGACATGATCTAGCGCAGGATGCCGCGAGTCGAAGCGCGAATCGAGTCGGTGAAGGCCTGGGTCTCCGGCAGGGCGTACTCGGCATCGATCTCGGCGAGCGCCTGGTCGACGGTCAGCCCCTGGCGATAGACCTTCTTGTAGGACTCGGTGAGCGCCTTGATCGCTTCCCGGGAGAAGCCGCGGCGCTTGAGGCCCACCAGGTTGAGGCCATGGGGCTGCGCCGGGTTACCGTTGATCATCACGTAGGCCGGCGTGTCCTTGGTGATGATAGAGCCACCACCCGCCATGGCCTGAGTGCCGAAGTGACAGAACTGGTGGATCGCCGACAGCCCGCCGATGATGGCGGCATCACCAAGGGTCACATGGCCGGCAAGCGTCACCTGATTGGCCAGGATGCAATCGTTGCCGACCACGCAGTCGTGGCCGACGTGTACATAGGCCATGAGCAGGTTGCGGCTGCCGATGGTGGTCTCGCCGCGGTCCTGAACGGTGCCGCGATGCAGGGTAACGCCCTCGCGAATGACATTGTCGTCGCCCATCACCAGGCGCGTCGGCTCACCGGCGTACTTCTTGTCCTGGCAATCCTCGCCGACCGAGGCGAACTGGAAGATACGCGTGCGCTCACCGAGAACCGTCGGCCCTTTGACCACCACATGCGGCCCAATCACGCTTCCGGCGCCGATCTCGACGTCAGGACCAATCACGCTGAATGGGCCGACCTCGACATCCTCGGCGAGGCGCGCTTTTGGATCAACGATAGCAGTGGGATGTATCAAGCGACCTTCCTCTCGGCACAAATGATCTCGGCCTCGCAGGCCACCTCACCTTCAACGCTTGCGACGCACTGGAACTTCCAGATACCGCGTTTCGTGCGAATCACATTCGCCTCGAGACGCAGCTGATCACCGGGCATCACCGGGCGCTTGAAGCGGACATTATCGCTACCGACGAGATAATAGACATAGCCATCGGCAGGTAACTTGTTGACCGTCTTGAAGCCGAGGATGCCACACGCCTGGGCCAGCGCCTCGATCACCAACACCCCCGGCATGATCGGATGGTGCGGGAAGTGACCATTGAAGAACGGCTCGTTGATGCTCACATTCTTGTTGGCCACGATGCGCGCACCCTGCTCGAGTTCCATGACCCGGTCGACCAGCAGGAAGGGGTAGCGGTGAGGAAGGTACTCACGGATCTCGTTGATGTCCATTACCATCGATACGACCTCTGAAATGACAAAATGCTCGCCCTGGGGCGAGCATGTTGGGGCGGCAGGGCCGCCGCCATGATTAGGTTGGGCAGGTGAACGCTCCCATTCAGACGCCTCACCCCCTGGCTATTGCTTTTCCAGGCGAGTCACCCGTTTGGCGAGCGCGTCCAGCTGTTTGAAGCGTACCGCATTCTTTCGCCACAGGGCGTTGGGCATCGAACCCGTGCCAGAAGAGAAAACGCCGGGCTCGTGGATCGAATTGGTGACCAGGCTCATGCCGGTGACTTGTACCCCATCACAGAGGGTCAAGTGACCGGAAAGACCGACACCGCCGCCGAGCATGCAGTGACGCCCCACCTTGGTGGAGCCGGCGATACCCACACAGCCAGCAAGGGCGCTGTGGTCACCGATCTGGACATTATGAGCGATCTGGACCTGACTATCGATCTTGACATCGTTGCCGATCACGGTGTCGCCGAGCGCGCCACGGTCGATGCTCGAGCAGCTGCCGACCTCCACATCATCACCGAGCACCACGCCCCCTAGCTGAGCGATCTTGTGCCAGCGGCTACCGTCATGGGCGAAGCCGAAGCCATCACCGCCGATCACGCAATGGCTGTTGAGCACGACACGCTCACCCAGCACCACCCCGTGACAGACACTGACATGCGCATGCAGACGTGAGCCGGCACCGACCACGCTATCGGCCCCGACCACGCTGCCCGGCCCGATGGCCACGTCATCACCGATCACCACGCCATCTTCGATCACCGCCTGCGGGCCGATTTCGACATTGCTGCCGAGTGTTGCGGTGGGTGCAACGACAGCCGAGGCATGAACACCCGGCCGATGTCTCGCGGCCAGGGGATCAAACAGCCGCGACAGCTCGGCATAGCCCAGGTAGGGATTCTCGAGCACGAGGCATGCAGTAGGGCTTTCCTCGGCATGATCCGGGTGCAAAAGCACCGCCGCTGCCCGCGTTTTGGGCAGGTATTTCAGGTAGGCCCGGTTAGCGAGGAACGTCAGTTCCTGAGGGCCGGCATCGCTGAGCGTCGCCAACCCACTGACAGTGCGACGGCCATCGCCGATGACACGAGCATTGAGGCGCTCGGCGAGCTCGTCGAGGGTAAACGTGGGAAGTGGAGCGATTGTCATGAACGCGGATCATCGCGGACAGCATGCCTGGACAGGCTGTCGGCCTCAGTTGGACGAATTGAGAATCTCGGTAACGTCTTCGGTTACATCGAGAAGCTCGCCATTGGCATGAATCACCCCATTGCGATCCACCAGCACCTCGACGTCGTAACGCTCGATGACCTGGTCCACGGCGCTCTCGAGTCTCGGCTGAGCCTGCTGCATGAACTGTTGCTCAGACTGCTGACGGGCCTGTGTCACTTGACGGCGCAACTGCTGAAAGCGGCCGCCCTTTTCCTGGAGCTCCTGCATGGCTTCCTGGCGCTGCGACTCGGACATTGTAGCCCCGTCGCGCTGCAGACGCTGCTGGAGCTGCTGAACTTCCTGGCCCAGCGCCTTGGCTTCCTGCTGCTGGCCACCGATCCGGTCTTCCAGCTCACTCATTGACTGCTGGGCGTCATCGCTCTTCAGCAGGGCCTGGCGCCAATCCAGCACGGCAACATCAGCGGCCAGGGCGGGCGTACTCAGGGCCGCGAACAGGCCGAGACACAGGGCTCCGGTCAACTTGCGCATCTTGTCATACTCCTCGAAATCGATGGTCTGCTTCCGTCAAATAAGCCTAGAACGTCTGGCCCAGCGAGAATTGGAAAAACTGAGTATCGTCGCCGTCCTGGTCGTTCAGCGGCTCAGCCACGCTGAAGGTCAACGGCCCAACCGGCGTCAACCAGGAAAGCCCCAGGCCGACACTGTAACGCAGATCACCCAGATCGACACCCGAGCTGCAGTCCGAGGGCCTGTCAGCGGGCTGCACGGCATAGCACTCCGTGAGGAAGGTGTTGCCGCCATCGATAAACAGGGAGGACTGCACACTGCGCTGATCCTCGACGAAGGGCGTCGGGAACAGCACCTCCGTGGTCCCGCTGACCAGCACGTTGCCGCCCAGCGTCTGGTCATCACCGTTACCGCGAGGCGTGGTGGATGGCCCGAGGGTGCTGGCGGTGAAGCCGCGCACCGAGCCAAGGCCACCGGTCAGGAAGTTCTCGTAGAACGGATAGGGCTCGTTGTCAGGTGTGTCGGCATAGCCAAGATTGGTGCCGAACTTCAGCGACCAGGCGTCGTTAAACTCAAAGATTCGCTGCCCCTTGTAGCGCAGCTTGTAATAGATCGCATCGCTGCCCGGCGCCGCGGTTTCAAGTGACACTCGCTGATAGCTGCCGGCGGTGGGCATCACGCCGCGGTTGAGCTTGTTGCGGGTCCAGCTGGCCGTCAGCTTCAAACTATCGGCGCTGTCACCCTGCTCATCGACGTACTGTTCGATCTCCGAGGGGGTGTCTCGATAGGTCTGGACCTCGAGCTGCTCGACACCGCCGCCGAAGTTGAGTCGGGTGAACTCGTCAACCGGATAGCCGAAGTTGATGCTGGCACCGAGCGAGTCGGTGGAGTAGGTCGAGATGTCGGAGTCTTCGTAGTCCGTCTTACGGTAGTAGAGGTTATACCCCCGCGAGATACCATCCAGCGTCCAGTAGGGATCGGTGAAGCCAAAGTTGAGGCTGGTATAGGTATCCCCCTTCTGAGCGCCGATATTGACCCGATTACCGGTACCCAGGAAGTTATTCTGGGACAGCGAGGCGCCGTAGATGAAGCCATCGCTCTGGGAAAAGCCAATGCTCGCCGAGACCGAGCCTGAGGGCTGTTCCTCAACGTTATAGGTAACGTCCAACTGGTCGGGCTCGCCGGCGACTGGACGCGTTTCCACGTCGACCTGCTTGAAGAAGCCCAGGCGCTCGAGCCGTTGACGCGACTGGCTGATCTGCTCGGTGGACGCCGGGGCGCCCTCCATCTGGATCATCTCCCGGCGCAACACCTCATCCATGGTGGTGGTGTTGCCGACGAAGTCGACGCGACGCACGTAGGCACGACGGCCGGGGTCAATCTGGAAGGTGACGTCGACCCGCTCACCATCGGCGGTAATCTCCGGCACGCCCTCGACGCTTGCAAAGGCGTAGCCTTCGGCGCCGAGGCGCGAGCGCAGCGCCTCGGAGGAGGCCGTGATATCGCTGCGCGAGAAGATCTCACCGGGCGTGGCTTCAACGAGCTTGCGGGCTTCGGAGGGCGGAATCTTGATATCGCCGGCGAAGTCGATATCACCCAGTCGATACTGCTCGCCTTCCTCGACATTGATGGTAACGAAAATGCGCGACTTGTCGGGGCTGATTGATACCTGAGTCGAGGTGATGGCGAAGTTGACGTAGCCACGATCCAGATACCAGGACCGCAGCCGCTCAAGATCACCGGAGAGCTGCTGGCGAGAATACTCATCGCTCGAGAACCAGCCAAAGAACCAGCTGGGCCGGTCTTCGAGCTCGAAGACATCACGCAGGGTGTCGTCACCGAAGGCCTGATTGCCGACCACGTTGATCTGACGAATCTTGGCCACGGCGCCTTCGTCGATATCGACCGTGACCCGCACCCGGCTGGCATCTATTTCCTCGACGTCGACGTCGAGTCGGGCGCTGTAGCGGCCCTGGCCATGATAAAGCCCCTCGAGTTCGCGCTGCATCTCATCAAGCGTCGAGCGCTGCAGGGCCTGGCCCTCGGCCAGGCCCGCCTCGCGCAGCCCCTTGCGCAACTCCTCTTCGGAAATCTGGGAGTTGCCGGTGATTTCCAGGTCGGTGATGAAGGGTCGCTCGTCGACCTGCACCACCAGCACATCCCCCTCACGGGCCAGGCGCACGTCTTCGAAGAGACCGGTCGCGAACAATGCCTTGGCTGCCTCAGCCAACTCGCGCTCGTCGACGGCATCGCGGGCACTGACCGGGAAGGCATTGAAGACGGAAGCCGCGGAGACCCGCTTGAGGCCCTCCACACGGATATCGGAAACGGTAAACGCATCGGCCAGCGCCACTGGGGCGCCAGACAGCAACAGCGCCGCAACGCCTAGAATCTTGAGTTTCATGCAGTCGGTTCGCTCGCGTTGGTCTGCCCGCTTGTCAAACGAGCACCTTATACATTTGTTCGGTCCACTGACAAGGCCAGGACCCGGCCGGTGCGGACCGCTCTCATGCAGCTACCAGAGCCGCATCAGGTCGAAGTACATCGCCATCAGCATCAAGCTACCTACCAGCGCCAGGCCGATCTTGAAGCCCACCGCCTGGACCTGCTCGGAAACGGGACGTCCCCGCACCGCCTCGATCAGGTAATAGACCAGATGCCCACCGTCGAGCACCGGGATAGGTAGCAAATTGAGAATCCCGAGGCTGATCGACAGATAGGCCATAAAGCCGATAAAACTCTCTAAACCGGTACGTGCCGTCTCGCCGGCGATACGGGCAATCGTGATCGGCCCCGAGAGATTAGACGGCGAGATCAATCCGACCAGCATCTTGCGCATCGCATCCAGGGTCAATGCCGACATCTCGGCCGTCTTGTTCAGTGACTGACCGATGGCCTCAAGCGGGCCGTAATGAATCTCGCGCTGGTACTTGGCCGGCCATTCGGCACTGGCGACGCCAGCGCCGATGTAGCCGATGGCCTGGCCATCATCACGGGTGGTCGAGCCTGGGGTCAGCGTCAGTGTCTGACGCGTTCCACTACGCTCGATATCAAGCGTAAGCGACTCGCCAGGGCTTGCACGCACCTGCTCGACGAAGGTCATCCAGCCATCGATCGGCGTGCCCTCGACAGCGAGAATACGATCGCCTGCCTGCAGGCCAGCGCTGGCCGCGGCCTCACCGTCGAGCACCTGGCCAAGCACCGCGGGCATTGACGGCCGCCATGGCGTCAATCCCAGGGTCGCCAGCGGCCGGGGCGGGTCTTGGCCGACCAACCAGTCTTCCACGGGAAGCTGGTGCTCTCGGGTCGCCGTGGTGCCCTCAGTACGAGACATCATGCTAATCGCGCCACTATCGCCAATCGCCGCGACCAGCTTCAAATTGATATCTTCCCAGGACTGTACCGATTCGCCCTGCACGGCCACGATTTCCTGCCCTGACGACAGCCCCCCGCGTGCAGCCGGCGAATCCGGGGCCACATTGCCAACCACCGGCGCGACAGTGGTGATGCCGATCACAAACAGCAGCCAGTAGGCGACAATCGCCAGCAGGAAGTTGGCCAGCGGCCCGGCGGCAACGATCGCGATACGCGCCCATACCGACTTGTGGTTGAAGGCCAGGTGCGCTTCCCCGGGGTCGACAGGCCCCTCCCGCTCATCGAGCATCTTGACATAGCCGCCCAGCGGGATCGCGGCGACAGCGAATTCCGTGCCATGGCGGTCGATACGCGACCAAAGCGGCTTGCCGAAGCCGACCGAGAAGCGCAATACCTTGACGCCACAGCGCCTGGCTACCCAGAAGTGGCCAAACTCATGGAAGGTAATCAGTAGCCCGAGGACCACGATCACCGCCAGCACATTCTGTATCACGCTCATCGCAATTTACTCCCGGCCATAGCGTTCCAGGTGGTGACGAGCCGCCCGGCGACCACGGGCATCCTCGGCGAGAATCCCCTCGAGCTCATCCGCCGCCGACGGCGGGCAGGCAGACAGCACGGCTTCGTTGAGCTCGGCAATGCCCGGGAAGGATAACCGCCCTTCGAGGAACGCTTCCACGGCCACCTCGTTGGCGGCGTTGAGCAGCGCAGGCGCACTGCCTCCTGCCGCCTGCGCCTCAGCGGCCAGTCGCAGGCAGGGAAAGGCCGCCTCGTCGGGCGCCTCAAAATCGAGCCTTGCGACCTGAAACAGATCGAGGGGTGCAACACCCGCGTCGATGCGCTCTGGCCATGACAGGCCATAGGCGATCGGGGTACGCATATCCGGATTACCGAGCTGCGCCAGCACCGAGCCATCGAGGTAGGCCGCCATCGAATGTATGACACTCTGTGGATGCACCACCACCTGGATCTGCTCGGGAGCGGCATCGAAGAGCCAGCAGGCCTCGATCAACTCGAGCCCCTTGTTCATCAGGGTCGCGCTATCCACCGAGATCTTGCGCCCCATCGACCAGTTGGGATGGGCACAAGCCTGATCAGGTGTGACGCTTGCCAGGGCATCTGCCGACCAGCCCAGAAAAGGCCCGCCCGAGGCGGTCAGTAGAAGCTGGCTGACACCGACGCGATCAAGGCCGCCGCGGTGCTCCGTAGGTAGACACTGATAGATGGCATTATGTTCGGAATCGATCGGCAGCAGCACGGCGCCATGGCGCTCCACTGCATCCATGAAGAGACCGCCGCTCATCACCAGCGCTTCCTTATTGGCCAGCAGCACACGCTTGCCGGCGCGCACGGCGGCCAGTGTCGGCACCAGGCCGGCGGCACCGACGATGGCTGCCATGACCACATCGACCTCGCCGGCGTCGGCGACTTCGCTCAGTGCCGCCTCACCCGCGCGTACGTCGGTGGCCAGACCGGCTTCCGCCAATCTGGCGCGCAGCCATACGGCATCGTCTTCGCTGCCAATGACGGCCTGCGACGGACGATGCGTCAGGCACAGCGCCAGCAGCGCCTCCTTCGAGCGATGAGCGGTCAACGCATGCACCTGATAGCGCTCGGGATGGCGGGCGATCACATCGAGGGTGCTGGTGCCTATCGAACCGGTCGCCCCCAGCACGGTGACGCGCTGAGGGCGGGATGCGGCGGTCAAGGCCGCGGTAGAGGAAAGGCTCATAACCACACCCGCAGCAGGGCGAAGATCGGGATCGCGGCCGTCAGGCTGTCGATGCGGTCCAGCACGCCGCCGTGGCCAGGTAGCAACACCCCAGAATCCTTGATGCCACGGGTCCGCTTCAACATGCTCTCGAACAGATCACCCAGCACCGACACCAGCGTAACCAGCACGGTCGCCATCAGCAGCCCCAGGGTCGCGCCGATACCGAGCGACAGCCAGGCGGCGAAGCCTAGCGCCAGCGCCAGCGTGGCGACGACGCCACCGGCGACGCCTTCCCATGTCTTGCCGGGGCTGACGGCAGGGGCCAGCTTGCGTTTCCCGAAGGCGCGACCGGCGAAGTAGGCGCCAGTATCGGCGAGCCACACCAGCAACAGCACGAAGAGTAGCCACTCAGCGCCGCTGGCCCGCAGACTATTAAAGCCCACCCAGCAGGACGACAACACCAGCAGCCCCATGATCAGGCGACGACTTGTGGTGGCCCATTGGATCTGTCGCTCGGGGTAGCGAGTCACCCAGAAGAGGTTGGCAAGCCAGGTGGCGGCACCGACCCACAGCAGAGCGGTAGCCTGCTCGCCCCCTGCTAGCCAAAGGAGCCCCATGGCCAGGCCAAGGACAGCGCTTGCCATGAGCCGCGCACCGAGTCGGGACACATCAGCGAGATTGGTCCACTCCCAGCCAGCGAGCAGCACCACCACGCCGGTAAACAGAGCAAATGCCCCGCCTTCGAGCAGGAATAGCCCGCCAAGGGCCAGAGGCACCAGGATGGCGGCAGTCAGAATACGTTGCTTAAGCACCCTGGGCCTCGATTTGCTCGTGGGTCATGCCGAAACGACGCTGACGACGCGCAAAGTCGGCGAACGCCTGATCGAGCGCATCGGCGCCGAAGTCCGGCCAAAGCAGAGGAGAGAAATACAGCTCGGCATAGGCCATCTGCCAGAGCAGAAAATTGGATAGCCGCTGTTCGCCGCTGGTGCGGATACATAGATCCACATCGGGCGCGTCGGCCAGGCATATCTCGCGGCCAAGCAACGTCTCGTCGATCTGGGAGGCCTCGAGATCGCCGCTTGTAACACGGGCCGCAAGACGCTGCGCTGCCTGGGCGATGTCCCAACGGCCACCATAGTTGGCCGCGATAACCAAGTGCATGCCGTGGTTATCCTGGGTCAGTTCCTCGGCACGCGCGATGTGCTTCTGAATCGAGGTCGAGAAGCCTTGTTGTTCACCGATGATGGTCAGGCGAATATCATGCTCGTGCAGTTTCTTGACCTCCCGCTTGAGGGCGATCAAGAACAGCTCCATGAGCGCATTGATCTCGGCCGGTGGACGCTTCCAGTTCTCGCTTGAGAAGGCGAATAGCGTCAGCACCTCGACCCCCCGCTCGGCGGCCCGGCGAATCACCGAGCGTACCGACTCGACGCCCGCTCGATGACCACGCACCCCGGACAGGCCGTGGGCCCTGGCCCAGCGATTGTTGCCATCCATGATGATCGCCAGATGACGCGGGATCGCTTGGTGATCCGATTCAGGGAGTTGCGGTGATGTCATGGGGGCTCGCATAGCAGTAGAACGATAGGCGGGCGATGCGATGTCGCCCGCCAGGCCTCAGACCGTCATCAGGTCCTTTTCCTTGGCTTCCAGCAGCTTGTCGATCTCAGCGATATACTTGTCGGTCAGCTTCTGAATGGCCTCCATGCCGTTGTGCTCTTCGTCTTCGGAGATATCTTTCTCCTTGAGCAGCCCCTTGAGGTCACCGTTGGCATCACGACGCACATTACGCACGGCCACGCGGGCGTTCTCTGCTTCGGAGCGCGCCTGCTTGATGTAGCCCTTGCGGGTTTCCTCGGTCAGCATCGGCATCGGCACGCGAATCACGGTGCCGGCCGTCGCCGGGTTGAGGCCAAGGTCTGCGGTCATGATCGCTTTCTCGACCTTGGGTACCATGGACTTTTCCCAAGGCACGACTGCCAGGGTGCGGGCGTCTTCGACGTTGACGCTGGCCACCTGATTGAGCGGCATTTGGGCGCCGTAGTAATCCACGGTCACAGCATCGAGGATGCTGGGGTGAGCACGACCGGTACGGATCTTATTGAAGTTCGTATGCAGAGACTCGAGCGTCTTTTTCATGCGAGCTTCTGCGTCTTTTTGAATATCGTTGATCACGGTTTCAACCTCTGTCTATCAGCGTGCCTTCCTTGCCGCCCATCACCAGATTGAGCAGGGCACCGGGCTTGTTCATGTTGAATACGCGGACCGGCATATCATGGTCACGTACCAGGCAGATGGCGGTCAAATCCATCACACCAAGCTTCTGATCCAGACACTCATCGTAGGTCAGACGCTCGTATTTCTGGGCATCGGCATGCTTCACCGGATCACGGTTATAAACGCCGTCGACCTTGGTGGCCTTGATCACCACATCGGCATCGATCTCGATGCCACGCAGGCAGGCTGCGGAATCGGTAGTGAAGAAGGGGTTACCAGTGCCGGCGGAGAACAATACCACATCGCCCGACGTCAGGTAGCGGATGCCGGTACGGCGATCGTAGTGCTCGACCACACCGCTCATCGGAATCGCCGACATCACCCGCGAACGAATGTTGGAACGCTCCAGCGCATCGCGCATGGCCAGGGCATTCATGACCGTTGCCAGCATACCCATATGATCGCCGGTCACCCGCTCCATGCCTGCCTCATGCAGGGCGGCGCCGCGAAACAGGTTGCCACCGCCGACCACGATACCGACCTGCACGCCAATGCCGACCAGCTGACCGATTTCAAGTGCCATGCGATCAAGCACCTGCGGGTCGATGCCGAAGTCGGCATCACCGGTCAGGGCCTCGCCGGAGAGCTTTAGCAGAATACGCTTGTACTTGCTCTTCGCCTGGCGCTCAGGCTTGGCAGGGCGTTCGGACGGAGTGGTGGAATCGGACATGTGGCGTCTCCTGATGACAGCGACAGGGGGAGGAAATCTTGACGGTATTTCTAACCGCCGGATACGCGAAGGCGTGCGCTTGCGCGCACGCCATCACGAACTCACAGGACCAAGCCTCAACCGCGGTTGGCCTGCTCCATCACTTCCTTGGCAAAGTCGACTTCTTCTTTCTCGATGCCTTCACCAACTTCGAAGCGAGTGAAGCCGACCACGTCGCCACCGGCTTCCTTGACGAACTCGGCCACGGTCTGGTCCGGGTTCTTGACGAAGGCCTGCTCGGTCAGACTGTTCTCGGCCAGATACTTCTTCAGGCGCCCCTGAACCATCTTCTCGGCGATGTTCTCCGGCTTGCCCGCCATATCCGGCTGCGCCAGGATGATCGCTTTCTCTTGGTCCAGCTGCTCCTGGGGCATGTTTTCCGGCAGAGCCACGACCGGATTAATGGCCGCCACGTGCATGGCCACGCCCTTGGCGGCCTCGGCAGTGCCGCCGTTCAGTACGGTCAGCGCGGCGATACGGCCACCATGAACATAGCCACCCACCGTGCCACCGGCCGGCGCTTCAACCAGCGCTGCACGACGCACGCTGATGTTTTCGCCGATCTTCTGCACCAGCAGCTCGCGAGCGTTTTCCAGATCACCTTCCATCAGCGTGGCGATGTCGGTGGTCTTTTGGGCGAAAGCCTGCTCGGCAACCTTGTCGGCGAAGGCGATGAAGTTGTCATCACGCGCCACGAAATCGGTCTCGGAGTTGACTTCAAGCATCAGGCCATAGCTGGCGTCATCGGCCAGCTTGATCACGATGGCGCCTTCGGCAGCGGTACGACCCGCTTTCTTGGCGGCCTTGAGACCGGAGTTCTTGCGCAGGTTCTCGATCGCGGTTTCGATGTCGCCGCCGGCTTCGGTGAGTGCCTTCTTGCACTCCATCATGCCGAGCCCGGTGCGCTCGCGCAGTTCTTTTACCTGAGACGCGCTGATAGCTGCCATGGTATTAACCTCTGAAATAATTCGACGTCGATAATCAAAGCGTATCCGCCACCCGGACGGGGGACGGAAAGAAGGGGGCCAAGCCCCCTCCCATGCCTACCCTTCATGAGCAATGAGCGATGCCCACTGACCGGGTCTCCATCAATATGGCAACACCGGATGACACTTCAGGGTAGACCAGCGTCATCACTCGGCGACCTGATCGCCTTCGGTGACCTCAACGAATTCGTCGGGACGACCTTCCTGCGATTTGGCACAGGCGTTAGCGATGCCCTGAACGTAGATCTGGATGGCGCGGATGGAGTCATCGTTACCCGGGATCACATAGTCAAGGCCGTCCGGGTTGGAGTTGGTATCGACCACCCCGATGACCGGAATGCCAAGCTTGTTGGCTTCGTTGATGGCGATACGCTCGTGATCAACATCCACCACGAACAGCGCGTCGGGCAGTCCGCCCATATCCTTGATGCCGCCCACGGAGCGCTCGAGCTTGTCCTGCTCACGGGTCGCCATCAGCACTTCTTTCTTGGTCAACTTCTCGAAAGTGCCGTCTTCGTGCATCGCTTCAAGCTCGCGCAGACGCTTGATGGACACGCGAATGGTCTTGAAGTTGGTCAGCATGCCACCCAACCAGCGATGATTGACGAAGGGCATACCCACGCGGTTAGCCTCTTCCTTGATCACCTTGGCCGCCGCACGCTTGGTACCAACAAACAGGATCTTGTTGTTGGTCTCCGCCATCTTCTCGACCACGCTGATCGCTTCATTAAGCGCCGGCAGGGTATGCTCGAGGTTGATGATATGGATCTTGTTGCGGGCGCCGAAGATGTACTTGGACATCTTCGGGTTCCAGTACTTGGTCTGGTGACCGAAGTGAGCGCCTGCCTTGAGCAGGTCACGCATATTTACTTGTGTCATGAATGACTCCTGGACTATCGGGTTAGGCCTCCACGCACCCCATGGATCCGACCCTCGGACTAGCCGACGGCACCCGGGACCATGTGTCGGTGCATGTGTGTTTTTCAGGCTATTTAGCGCCTTGCTGCAGGCCGTGCAACGCACGCGACCTTCACCGTTCGGGACAGCCTGGTCACCGGACGTATAGAAGAAGCGAAGCACTCGGCACAACGCATTGCAGGAAAGCGCGCAGCTTTATACCATAGATCAATATCAAGATGAAGTCGCAAGCGCCCTGCCCGCCTGCCGTTTGCTCGGCCACACGCGAGCGCCCTTCCCCCTTCACAACCCGAGATTCCATGAACGTATCCATCAAGACTGCCGACGAAATCGTCAAGATGCGCGAAGCCGGCAAGCAGGCCGCCCGCGTACTGGAAATGATCACGCCTCACGTTCAGGCCGGCGTCAGCACCGGCGAGCTCGACCGCCTGTGCCATGATTTCATTGTCGATGAGCTAGGTTCTGTACCGGCCCCGCTGAACTACCATGGTTTCCCCAAGTCGATCTGCACCTCGATCAACCACGTGGTCTGCCACGGTATCCCCGACGATGCCAAGAAGCTCAAGAAAGGTGACGTCATGAATATCGACATCACCGTCAAGACCGCCGACGGCTATCACGGCGATACCAGCAAGATGTTTATCGTCGGCGAGAGCATTCAGGGCGAACGGCTGGCCCGTATCACCCAGGAGTGCCTCTACAAGAGCATCGCCGAGGTCAAGCCCGGCGTCCGCCTGTCCCAGCTGGCACGCGTCATTCAGCAGCATGCCGAAGCCAACGGTTACAGTGTCGTCCGTGATTTCTGCGGCCACGGCATCGGCTCCGTCTTCCATGAAGAGCCGCAGGTACTGCACTACGATGGCTATGCGCCCGAAGCCGACATTGCCCTGGAAGAAGGCATGTGCTTCACCATCGAGCCGATGATCAACGTGGGCGATCACCGCACCCGGGTTCTGCGAGATAACTGGACCGCCGTGACCAAGGACAAGGGCTTATCCGCCCAGTGGGAGCACACCCTGCTGGTGACCGCCACCGGTGTCGAGGTACTGACCGCGCGTGGCGAGGAAGACTTGAGCTTCCTCTCGAGCTGACATGCTGCTGCATCACTATCGCTTCCAGCCCGACACAAGCCTCTTCGATGTTGATGAATTCCGCATCGAGCTTGAGGGCAAGCGCTCGCCGATCGCCCCTTTCAAGCAGGCACTGAGCGACATTCAGGAAAACCTGGATCAACGCTTTCGCGCCGGCGCCGATATTCGCGACCTGGTGCATGGCCGCGCCTGGTGCCTCGACCGCCTGCTCGAGATCGCCTGGTCGCGCCATGCCTGGCCCGACGATGGCGTTGCCTTGCTGGCCGTCGGGGGCTATGGCCGCGGCGAGCTGCATCCCTACTCGGATGTCGACCTGCTGCTGCTGCTCGAAGACGATGACGACACCCCCTACCGCGAGCCGCTGACCGACTTCATCACCTTCCTGTGGGACATCGGGCTCGAGATCGGGCACAGCGTGCGCTCGCTGAACGACTGTGAGCGTGAGGCCCGCGCCGACGTCACAGTGATCACCAACCTGCTCGAGACGCGCATCCTGGCAGGCGGAAGCCACCTGCGCGACGCCATGCGGGACAGGATCAAGACGGATCGGCTATGGCCGGCAGATGCCTTCTTCGAGGCCAAGTGGCAGGAACAGATCGCCCGCCACTACCGCTATAACAACTCCGAGTATCACCTGGAGCCCAACATCAAGAGCTCCCCCGGCGGCCTTCGCGATATCCAGATGATCGGCTGGGTCGCCAAGCGCCAGTTCGGGGAGCTGCGCTACGAGGAAGTGGTCGAAAACGGCTTCATGAACGATGCCGAGCTGCGCATCCTGAGTCAGGGCCAGTCCTTCCTGTGGCAGGTCCGCTATGCCCTGCACATGCTCACCGGGCGCGCCGAGGATCGCCTACTGTTCGATCATCAGCGCACCATCGCCAGCCTGTTCGGCTACCGGGACATTCCCGGCCGCCTGGCCGTCGAACAGTTCATGAAGCGCTACTATCGCCATGTCACCGCTCTTGCCGGCCTCAACGACATGCTGCTGCAGCACTTCGACGAGGTCATCCTGCGCGCCGACGAGGTACTCGAGACGCACCACCTCAACGACCGTTTCGAGGTCAAGGGTGGCTATATCCAGGCGCGCGACGAGCGAATCTTCCGCTATCGCCCCGCGGCCATGCTAGAGCTGTTCTTGCTGATGGCGCAGCATCCGGAAATCGAGGGGGTACGCGCCTCGACCATTCGCCTGATTCGAGACCACCGCCATCTGATGGACGATCTTTACCGCGACGATGTCCGCCATCAGAGCCTGTTCATGGAGCTGCTCCGCTCCAGCGGCAACGTCGCCCGCCAGTTAAGGCGCATGAACCGCTACGGCGTGCTCGGCAAGTACCTGCCAGAGTTCGGCCAGGCGGTGGGGCTGATGCAGCACGACCTGTTTCACAGCTATACGGTCGATGCCCATACCTTGGGTCTGCTGAAATTCGTGCAGCGCTTCCGCGAGCCGCGCTGCCGCGCCGAATTCCCGGTCGCCGCCGCGTTGGTGCACCAGCTGCCCAAGCTCGAACTGCTATGGATTGCCGGGCTCTATCACGATATCGGCAAGGGGCGCGGCGGCGACCACTCGCTGCTCGGCGCCCGCGATGCCGAGGAATTTTGTGAGCGTCATGGCCTCTCGCCACGCGATACCCGGCTGGTCAGCTGGCTGGTCGAACATCACCTGCTGATGTCGAAGACCTCGCAGAAGCGCGACATCACCGACCCGGAGGTGATCCGCGAGTTCGCCACCCAGATGCACGACGAGGTCCACCTCGACTATTTGTACGTGCTGACCGTGGCCGATATTAACGCCACCAACCCGACCCTGTGGAACGGATGGCGAGCCTCACTGCTGCGCCAGTTACACGCCGAGACCAAGCGCGCCCTGCGCCGCGGCCTTGAAAATCCGCTGGATCGAGACGACTGGATCCGCGAGACCCGCGAAGAAGCACGCAGCCTGCTGACCAACGTCGGCGTTGACCCGCAGCGGGTCGAGCGTCTGTGGGAGTCACTGGGCGAGGACTACTTCGTGCAGTATGCCCCCAGCGAGATCGTCTGGCAGACGCAGGGCATCCTTGCGCATGACGGCTCTAACCTGCCACTCATCCTGATCAGTGCGCCCACCCAGGACATGACCGAGGGCGGCACCAAGGTATTCATTCATACCCGCTCAGTCGATGATCTATTCGCGGCCACCGCCGCGGCCATGGAGCAGCTTGGCCTGTCGATCCATGATGCGCGCATCGCCACCTCGAGCAATAACTGGACCCTCAACACCTTCATCGTGCTCGATGAAGACGGCCAACCGATCAGAGACCGCGAACGGCTTGAGGCCATGCGCCGCCACCTGGCCGAAGAGCTCGAAAATCCGGACGACTACCCGCAGATCGTCACCCGACACACACCGCGCCAGCTCAAGCATTTCAAGGTGGCGACGCGGGTAGAGATCGCCCAGGACCCGGGCAATGAACGCACCATGCTTGAGCTTACAGCACCCGACCGCCCCGGCCTGCTGGCTCGGGTCGGCCGGATCTTCATGGAGCAGGGTATCGCGCTGTCGGCCGCCAAGATCGCCACGCTCGGCGAGAAGGTCGAAGACGTCTTCTTCATCACTGACCGTAACGGTGCACCACTCACCGACCCCGCGCGCCAACAGCAACTGCGCGAGCGGCTGGTCGAGATGCTCGACGTCTAGGTTCGTCATCTAGATAACGGCCCTTTCATCAACTGGGCCAAGAGGCCGGCAGGCGCCGAGATTGAGGCACCTCGCCGGCTTCCCTATAATCGCTTGCCTGAAGCCATGCGCCAGACCGACCATGCGGCCCCATCGATCGAGCCCCATGCCGCCACCACGATCACGACAACGCCCCGCGAGGCGGCCAGGACAGCCATGAACCCCGATCTCGATGCGCTCAAGCCCTATCCCTTCGAGAAGCTCGCCGCCCTCAAGGCCAATGTCGCGCCCCCCGCGAGGCTATCGCACATCCCCCTGACCATCGGCGAACCCCAGCACCCGCCGTATGCAAGGGCGCTCGAGACGCTCAGTGTCCATCGTGATGAGATGGCCCGCTATCCGGCCACCGCCGGGATTGCCGAACTCCGCCAGACCATCGCTACCTGGGCGACGCAGCGTTTCGGCCTGCAAGGCATTGGCGGCCTCGATCCGGACCACCAGGTGCTGCCGGTCAACGGCACCCGGGAAGCGATATTTGCCTTCGTGCAGGCCGCCCTCGACCGTCGCCGCCCGGCCAGGGTCGCCGTGCCCAACCCTTTCTATCAGATCTACGAGGGGGCCACGCTGCTCGCTGGCGGCACCCCGCTGTACCTGGACTGTCATGCCGAACAAGGCTTCCGCCCGGATTTTGAGGCGGTACCGGCCGAGACCTGGCGCGACGTGCAGCTGGTGTTTCTGTGCTCGCCGGGCAACCCCACCGGCGCAGTAACGCCGCTTGAGGACTTCACGCGGCTGATCGAGCTTGCCGACGAGCATGACTTCATCATCGCCTCCGACGAGTGCTACTCCGAACTCTATCTCGACGAAGCCACGCCACCGCCAGGACTGCTGGAGGCCTGCGCTCGGCTGGGCCGCCACGACTACCGTCGCTGCCTGGTCTTCCACTCGCTGTCCAAGCGCTCCAATCTGCCGGGCCTGCGCTCAGGCTTCGTGGCCGGGGACGCCAGTCTGATCACCCCTTTCAAGCGCTACCGTACCTATCACGGCTGTGCCATGTCGCTGCCGCTGCAGCACGCCTCGATCACCGCCTGGCGAGATGAAGCCCATGTGAAGGCCAACCGCGACGCCTATCGCGAGAAATTCGCCGCCGTCACCGAGATCCTCGCCCCGGTGATGGACTTCCCCACCCCCGAGGCCAGCTTCTATCTCTGGCCAGCGGTGCCTGGTGGCGACGATGAAGCCTTCACCCGGGCGCTCTTCGCCGAGGAAAACGTCAGCGTACTGCCAGGCAGCTACATGGGGCGTGCCACCGCAGGCGACGGCTCATCAAGCGACAGCGGTATCAACCCGGGGGCTGGGCGCATCCGGCTAGCATTGGTCGCCGATGCCGAGTCGACCGCCGAGGCTGCCCGACGTCTGCGCCGCTTCACCGAACGCTGGCGAGCAGCCATGACCGATGACGAGGAGACCCCGACATGATCACCCTCTATGGCATCAAGGCCTGCGACACCTGCCGCCGCGCCCGCAAGGCGCTGGAAACTCGCGGCGTGCCCTTCCAGGTCCACGACCTTCGCGAGGACGGCCTGTCCGCGGCGCTGCTCGAACATCTGCTCGAGCAGGTACCCGTGATGACCCTGCTCAACAAGCGCAGCACCACCTGGCGCCAACTCGACGAGGCCGACAAGGCCGAGCTGGATGCCAACTCGGCACGCGAACTGATGCTCGCCAACCCGACCCTGATCAAGCGCCCGCTACTCGATACCGGCGAGGACATTCGGGTCGGCTACCGCGATGGCGACTATGACGATGTTGCCGGCTGACACCACCACCATGGTTGACACGACTTCACCTTGCCCGAGGCCCAAAAGCCTCGCTCACCTACAAACGAAAGGATCTTCCCCATGCTGAGCTTCGCACTCGGAATCGGACACCAGAACACCCAAGGCGACTGGCTGGATGTTTACTATCCGGCGCCGCTGCTCAACCCCGAGGCAAGCCTCGTCGATGCCGCACGCCAGGTCCTCGGTGCCCCCGCCGGTAACGTCGCGGCAAGCTTTTTGCCCGAGCACTGCACCGATCTCGCCGAGGCGCTCAAGGTCGCCGGTCACACCGAGCAAGCAGAGCTTGCCGCAAGTCTCGCGCAGAGTCAGCGCCCGCTGGTGGCCACCTTCCTCGAGACCGACCAAGCACCGCAAAGCGCCCCGGAGGTCTATCTCAAGCTGCACCTGCTCTCACACCGCCTGGTCAAGCCGCATGGCCTGGACCTGACAGGCATGTTCGGCCTGCTGCGCAACGTCGCCTGGTCAAGCGAGGGCCCGATCGACATCGAGGAACTGCCGGCGCGTCGCCTCAAGGCGCGTCTCGAAGGCCGCGCCCTGTCCGTCGACTGCGTCGACAAGTTCCCCAAGATGGCCGATTACGTGGTGCCGGCCGGTGTACGCATCGCCGATACCGCCCGTGTGCGTCTGGGCGCTCACCTTGGCGAGGGCACCACCGTGATGCACGAAGGCTTCGTCAACTTCAATGCCGGCACCGAAGGACCCGGCATGGTCGAAGGCCGCATCTCCGCTGGGGTGATGGTCGGCAAGGGCTCTGACCTGGGTGGTGGCTGCTCGACCATGGGCACCCTGTCCGGCGGCGGCAACATCGTCATCAAGGTCGGTGACGGCTGCCTAATCGGCGCCAATGCCGGTATCGGCATCCCGCTGGGGGATCGCTGCACCGTCGAATCCGGCCTCTACATCACGGCAGGCTCCAAGGTCGCCGTGCTCGACGATCAGGGGCAGGTAGTCGAGACCGTTGCCGCCCGCGCGCTGGCCGGTCAAGACGACCTGCTGCTGCGTCGCCACTCGCAGTCGGGACGCATCGAGTGCCTGACCAACAAGAGCGCCGTTGCGCTGAACGAGGCGCTGCACGCCCACAACTAAGCCTTTGCTGCGCCCGCCGCCGGCGGGCGCCCTGCTCCCTCGCCAACCAGGATGACGCATGTCCGATACCGCCACGCCTTCTTCGACGCCCTCCGCGACCCTCGACCTGGCTATCGACCTAATGGGCCGTGCTTCGGTAACCCCCGATGACGTCGGCTGTCAGGCGCTGATGATCGAGCGCCTCGAACGTCTCGGCTTTCACATCGAGCGGCTGCCGTTCGGCGACGTCGAAAACTTCTGGGCGGTGCGCGGTCACCACGGCCCGGTGCTGGCCTTCGCCGGCCACACCGACGTGGTGCCCAGTGGTCCCGAGAGCAAGTGGGACCACCCGCCCTTCGCGCCCTTCATCGACGAGCACGGCATGCTCTTCGGCCGCGGCGCCGCCGACATGAAGGGCAGCCTGGCCGCCATGGTCACCGCCGTGGAGCGCTTCGTGGCCGCGCATCCCGATCACGACGGCAAGATCGCCTTCCTGATCACCTCCGACGAGGAAGGGCCCGCCGTGGACGGCACCCGTGCCGTGGTCGAGCATCTGCGCGAGACGCACGAGCGACTGGATTACTGCATCGTCGGCGAACCCTCGTCCAGCGACCGGGTCGGCGACACGATCAAGAACGGTCGCCGCGGCTCGCTGGGTGCGGTGCTGCACGTCAAGGGCGTACAGGGCCATGTCGCCTACCCGCACATGGCGCGCAACCCGATCCACGATGCGGCGCCAGCGCTTGATGCCCTGGCCCGCGAACACTGGGACGCCGGCAATGACTTCTTCCCGGCCACCAGCTTCCAGGTTTCCAACATCCGCGCGGGCACCGGGGCCACCAACGTGATCCCGGGTGAGCTCGAGGTAGTGTTCAACTTCCGCTACTCCACCGAGCTGACCCACGAGGCGCTGCGGGAGCGCACCGAGGCGATTCTCGACGCCCATGGCCTCGACTACCGTCTCGACTGGACACTCAACGGCGAGCCCTTTCTGACCGCCGAAGGCGCGCTTGTCGAAGCCGCCGTGGCCGGCGTCGAGGGCATCACGGGCAATCGACCGACCTTGTCTACCGCCGGTGGCACCTCGGACGGGCGCTTCATCGCCACCCTGGGCAGCCAGGTGGTCGAACTGGGGCCGCGCAACGACACCATCCACAAGGTCAATGAGCAGGTCCGCGCCGCCGACCTGGACACCCTCAGCGACATCTACGAAGCCATCCTCACGCGGCTGTTCGCTCGCGCCGACTGAGCTGAGCCTGCCACCCGCTACCGAGAGTCACGCATGCAACGCTACCCGGATATCGAGATCTACCTGGCCAAGGCGCCGATCGAGGCCCTGGACGCCTGGCTGGCCGCCACCCTGGACGCGCCGCCGCTGTCTCGTGCCGGCAAGCGCCAATGGCGCACCACCGGTCACCTGGACGGCCACAAGGTGCCGGTCCTGCTGGTCGAGCAGGCCGCCGACAGCTTCTCAAGCCTCTGGTTCGACAGCGACGCTTCGCCCTGGCCCCGCGATGCCGACTGTGCCCGTGCGGCCGCGACCGCCCTGAACGTCGAAGTTCGCTGTTCTCTGGGCGGCTGGCAACCGGGTGACGACCCGGACCGCTTCTGGCGGGTGCTGCCCGACGGCACGGAAGACGCAATGACCTGGCCTGATTCTGGTCAATAAGACCGGCCAGTAGCCAAAACGACAACACCCCATCTTGCTTGGCAAGATGGGGTGTTTCGAGGCAGTCCGGACGGACCTAGCCTTGGCCGGAGGAAGTGAGCGAGCGAAGGCCAGACAAGGCAAAAATCGACGAAAGGACGGAGTTTACGGGTGTAAATGAGTACTTTGAGTCGATTTTTAACGCTGTATGGTCGAGCGCAGCCACTTCTTACCTAGGTGATGACGGTCACGTCATCGGCCTGATAGCCGCGCTCGTTTTCGATCACGTGGTAACGCACTTTCTGCCCTTCGGCCAGGGTGCGATGGCCCTTGCCGCGAATAGCACGAAAGTGCACGAACACATCATCTCCGCCGTCGCGGGTGATGAAGCCGTAACCCTTGTTGACGTTGAACCACTTGACCTCGCCGATCTCGCGATCGTCGTCTTCAACGTCGGCAAGCGTCGCAAGGGCCGGTGTCAGCACATGGATGGCAACGGTCGCCGTCAGGGTGATCAGGAATACGGCAACGGCGGTGGCCAGATAGACGAGGGCAACGCCGCCCACCTCCAGGCTGGCGAACAGTTCCCGGGACAAATCTCCCCCGGTCAGGAAGATGAACAGGGCGATCAGCAGTGGCGCGGGCGCGGCCAGAAGCACGCTGATCAGACTACAACGAAGTAAGACCTTTTGATTCATGGACCTCGGTTTCTCTTGTGATGGCAATGGATGAAGGGGTCATGACGAAATCCCACCGCCGTAACGCTGATGGGCATAAGCTGACAAGATGAGGCTGTCGCGATGAACGGCAACAGGCCACACGAGGATACTACCATGCAAGATCACGACTGGCTCGCCCGCCTGGAAGGCCTCGAGAGCCGCATCGCCTATCAGGAACACTGGCTGGACACCTTGGATCAGGCAGTGGCTGCCCAGGAGGCTCGGCTGGCAGGGCTTGAGCGCATGAGTGAACTGATGCAGGCAAAGCTGCGCCAGCAACAGCGGGCCCTGGACGACTCACAAGGCGATCAGGCAAGCTTCGAAGACGAGCGCCCACCGCACTATTGAGCGGGGTGACGGACCGCACGACTAAGCGCTTGAGTGGCCTGAAGGACGAATGGCCCTGGCCACTCAAACGGGTAGGGGCAGGTATCAGCGTCGGGTGCTGAAGCGGTGCGTTTCGATCCACTTCAGCACCCAGGGGTGGGCCTTAGGGGCTTGCTTAGCCTTCCAGACCGTCCAGATAGCGCTCAGCATCCAGCGCTGCCATGCAGCCACTGCCCGCGGAAGTGATGGCCTGACGATAGACGTGATCCATCACGTCGCCGGAAGCGAAGACGCCCGGAACACTGGTGGCGGTGGCATTGCCTTCAAGGCCCGATTGCACCTTGATGTAGCCGCCCGCCATCTCTAGCTGACCCTCGAAGATACCGGTATTGGGCGTGTGGCCTATGGCGATGAATACGCCCGGTGCGGCCATCTCCTTGGTACTGCCATCCAGCGTGGACTTGAGACGCGCCCCGGTGACCCCGGTGTTATCCCCCAGCACCTCGTCCAGGGTGTAATTCCATTCAACCGCCATGTTGCCGTTCTCGACCTTATCGAACAGCTTGTCCTGCAGGATTTTCTCGGCACGCAGGCTGTCGCGGCGGTGCACCAGAGTCACCTTGGATGCGATGTTCGACAGGTATAGCGCTTCTTCCACCGCGGTATTGCCACCGCCGATCACTACCACTTCCTGGTTGCGGTAGAAGAAGCCGTCGCAGGTCGCACAGGCGGACACGCCCTGCCCCATAAACTTCTGCTCCGATTCAAGGCCCAGATAACGGGCACTGGCGCCGGTGGAGATGATCAGTGCATCGCAGGTGTAGGTGCCGCTGTTGCCCTTCAGGGTATAGGGTTTCTCGCGCAGTTCGACTTCCTCGATGTGATCGAACAGCACCTCAGTGTCGAAACGCTCGGCGTGGGCGCGCATGCGCTCCATCAGCTCAGGCCCTTGAACGCCATCCGCATCGCCCGGCCAGTTGTCGACATCGGTGGTCGTGGTCAGCTGACCACCCGCCTGCATGCCGGTGATCAGCAGTGGCTTCAGGTTGGCGCGAGCCGCATAGACGGCAGCAGTGTAACCGGCAGGGCCTGAGCCCAGGATGATCAGGCGTTCGTGGCGCACTTCGCTCATGTCGGGTCCTCACAAAAATGACGGCCGGATGTCGGCCGGAAACGCTCTCTGGTCTGAGTGCGATAATCGCTCATTGACCCCAGGCCACAGTACGCTTGATGGATGGGTATTTTTAACGGCGGGCAGTGTAGCATCCCAAGGCCGTCAGCCAGAGCCTCTCGCATGGCTGGCGAAACAGCCTCTTCACTACAAAAGCACCAGACACAAAAGAGGCGGCCCTCAGGCCGCCTCTTTATACACTTCAACGCTTACAGCGCTTCAGCGTGCGAACCCAGGTACTTGGCGACGCCTTCCGGCGTGTCTTTCATGCCTTCTGCACCTTCGTCCCAACCGGCCGGGCACACTTCGCCGTGCTGGTTGTGGTGCTTGAGCGCCTTGACCATGCGCAGCATCTCATCGACGTTGCGGCCCAGGGGCAGGTTGTTGACGACCTGATGCTGAACGACGCCATGTTCGTCGATCAGGAAGGAAGCGCGCATGGCAACGCCGGCGTCCGGGTGCTCGATACCGTAAGCCTGAGTGACCTCGTGCTTGACGTCAGCAACGATCGGGAAGCCAACTTCGCCGATGCCGCCGGCATCCGGAGAGGTCTTGCGCCATGCATGGTGGGTGAACTGGGAATCGATGGAGACACCGATAACCTCAACACCCAGATCCTTGAACGCCTGCAGACGGTTGTCGTGGGCGATGATCTCGGACGGGCAGACGAAGGTGAAATCTAGCGGCCAGAAAAACAGCACACGCAGCTTGCCGTTGCTGTCGGACAGCTTGTAACTGTCAACGATTTCACCGTTGCCCAGTACCGCGGCGGTATCGAAGTCGGGGGCCTGACGACCTACCAGTACGCTCATGCAAATCTCCTTGCTGATGGAATGATCAATGGGTGATGAATTTGAGCCCAGCCTAAGGCCACGCTCGTAAATCTGCCAAGTTGATAAGGCCAATGGCCAATATAGCGTGTGTCTATGGGTATTGCTGCCGTGATAGCACGACCCCACTTTTTCACCACACACCGTATTGTTCATGGGCCGGAATAGGGTAATACGCCTGACCTGTGACGAATAGATGATGCCTAGACGACGTCATCGTCGCGGCCAAGGGTGACGCCTTCGACCTCACCGCTGAAATCTGACACCGTTACCTGGACCTGGATCGGTGCGCAGCAGCGTGGGCAATCTTCCCAAGTGGTGTGGCTACCTTGACTGGCATCGACCAGGAGCTCGAAGCCCGTATCACAGTAAGGACAATTTGCCGCATGTGAATTCAACATCTCTTCATGCATGTCTCTCTCCTTACGGTGGCCGTCATTGATACCCCACACCCCTATACCGGCAACTGATTTACTAGGTGGGGGCGATGGGGCGTCGTTTCAAGAAACCATGGCACACTGATGGCCAAGTGCTTCATCTTTCGCCCTGTTACCCTTGCTTCTGTTCTCATAGGCTAGGCTTGAAAGCAGCCATTGTCGTAGCCATGTCTTACTGATGATCCATCGATGGTCACATGAGCTTGCTTGCATCATGACCTTCACTCGGCACGAGGAGAAAACCATGAGCACCACCCCTGACTCGCTGGATACCCTCAAGGTAGGCAACCAACCTTACCATTACTACAGTCTTCCCAAGGCCGCTTCCGCCCTCGGCGATATCTCCCGCCTCCCCAAGACGCTCAAGGTGTTGCTTGAGAACCAACTGCGCTTCGCCGATGACGAAAGCGTCTCGACCGATGATCTTCAGGCGTTAGTCGACTGGCAGAAAGAAGCCCGCTCCTCTCGCGAGATCGGCTACCGGCCGGCACGCGTGCTGATGCAAGATTTCACCGGCGTGCCCGGGGTGGTCGACCTGGCCTCGATGCGGGCGGCTGTCGCCAAGCTTGGCGAAGACCCTGAGCGCATCAACCCGCTGTCACCGGTCGATCTGGTCATTGACCATTCAGTAATGGTCGACAAGTTCGGCGACCCCAGCGCCTTCAAGGACAATGTCGCCCTGGAGATGGAGCGCAACCGCGAGCGCTACGAGTTTCTGCGCTGGGGGCAGCAGGCCTTCGATAACTTCCGCGTCGTGCCACCGGGCACCGGCATCTGCCACCAGGTCAACCTGGAGTATCTGGGCAAGACGGTGTGGACCAAGGAAGTGGACGGCAAGACCTTCGCCTATCCAGATACGCTGGTAGGCACCGACTCCCACACCACCATGATCAACGGCCTGGGCATACTCGGCTGGGGCGTCGGCGGCATCGAGGCCGAAGCGGCCATGCTCGGCCAGCCGGTGTCGATGCTGATTCCCGAAGTGGTCGGCTTCAAGCTGACCGGCAAGCTCAAGGAAGGCATTACCGCCACCGACCTGGTGCTGACGGTTACCCAGATGCTGCGTAGCCGCGGCGTGGTCGGCAAGTTCGTCGAATTCTACGGCGACGGCCTGGACGACCTTCCCCTGGCCGACCGCGCGACCATCGCCAACATGGCACCGGAATACGGCGCCACCTGTGGTTTCTTCCCGGTTGATGACGAGACCCTCAACTACCTGCGCCTCACCGGTCGCGAAGACGAACAGGTCGAGCTGGTAGAGGCCTACAGCAAGGCTCAGGGCCTGTGGCGCGAGACCGGAGACGAGCCGATCTTCACCGACACCCTGGCGCTGGACATGGGCGATGTCGAAGCCAGCCTTGCCGGACCCAAACGTCCCCAGGACCGCGTCGCGCTGAAAGATATGAAGACCACCTTCGAAAAGCTGATGGCCGATAACGGCACCAAGGCATCGGAGGAAGAGCAAGGCAAATGGCAGTCCGAGGGCGGCCAGACCGCGGTCGGCGTCGAGGACAGCTACGAGCATCACACCAGCAAGGACGTCGACCTAGACGGCCAGAGTATCAGGCTCAACCCGGGTGCCGTGGTGATCGCCGCCATCACCTCCTGCACCAACACCTCGAACCCCAGCGTGATGATGGCCGCCGGCCTGCTGGCGCGTAACGCCCTGGCCAAGGGCCTGAAGACCCAGCCCTGGGTCAAGACCTCGCTGGCGCCGGGGTCCAAGGTCGTCACCGATTACCTGGCCGCTGGCGGCGTCGACGATGATCTGAATACGCTCGGCTTCAATTTGGTCGGCTATGGCTGCACCACCTGCATCGGCAACTCAGGGCCGCTGGCCGAACCCATCGAGAACGCCATCACCGACGGCGACATGACCGTCGCCTCGGTGCTCTCGGGCAACCGCAACTTCGAGGGCCGGGTGCACCCGCTGGTCAAGACCAACTGGCTCGCATCGCCGCCCCTGGTCGTCGCCTACGCCCTCGCCGGCAACGTCCGCACGGACCTGTCCAAGGAGCCTCTGGGCACCGGCAGCGACGGCCAGCCGGTCTATCTCTCGGACATCTGGCCGTCGCAAGCCGATATCGCCGAGGCGGTCGAGAAGGTCAAGACCGAGATGTATCGCAAGGAGTACGCCGAGGTCTTTGACGGCGATGACGTCTGGCAGGCCATCGATGTGCCCCAGAGCGAGGTCTACGAGTGGTCGGATGCCTCGACCTACATCCAGCACCCTCCCTTCTTCGAGGGCATGGGCCGCACGCCCGAGGCCACCGAAGACGTCAAGGACGCCAAGGTGCTGGCCATGCTCGGCGACTCGGTGACCACCGACCACATCTCGCCGGCCGGTGCCATCAAGCCCGACAGCCCCGCGGGTCGCTATCTGCAGGAGCACGGTGTCAAACCCGCCGACTTCAACTCCTACGGCTCGCGTCGCGGTAACCACGAGGTGATGATGCGCGGCACCTTCGCCAACGTGCGCATCCAGAACGAAATGCTCGATGGCGTAGTGGGCGGCGAGACCCGTCATGTGCCTTCCGGCGAACAGATGGCGATCTATGACGCCGCTATGCAGTATCAGCAGGAAGGCACCCCGCTGGTAGTAGTCGCCGGCAAGGAATACGGCACCGGCTCCAGCCGCGACTGGGCGGCCAAGGGCACCCGCCTGCTTGGCGTGCGCGCCGTACTGGCCGAGTCCTACGAGCGTATCCACCGCTCCAATCTGATCGGCATGGGCGTGGTCCCGCTGCAGTTCCCCGAAGGCGAGACCCGCAAATCGCTTGGCATGACCGGTGACGAGACGGTCTTCATCGAGGGGCTCAACGACCTGAGCCCCGGTGGCCAGGTGCGTGTCACCATCAAGAGCGACAAGGGCGAGAAGCAGATCGACGCGCTGTGCCGTATCGACACCGCCGACGAGCTCGAGTATTACCGCCACGGCGGCATCCTGCATTATGTGCTGCGCAAGATGATTGGGTCGGCCTGACAGGACCACAGTCGGCGCGGCCTGATCGACGCAGCGTGACCGATGCCCCAACGAAAAGCCCCGCCGGCTAACCGGCGGGGCTTTCTTTGTGGGGACTTACCTTGCTGCGGGTACGTACGTTGTGAGTACTTACGTTCTGGACACGTAGTTAGCAAGCTGGCCAACGGCGCCATCGGGTCATTGCCCCCCCGACGACGCGCCGCTTGTTCTGCCGCCCGGGTCGCCTCGGCCTCAAAAGGCCCGGCGGCGATATTCACGATAGCGTGGATACCAGAAATTGCGCTCAATGGAGGCCCACAGCACGTCATCGCTGCACTCCAGTGCCTTGCCTTCATGCTGCGCCATCTTGGCCACATCAAAGGCAATGGACTGACTGATCTCGCGAATATCTGCAAGCGACGGCAGCAACGCCCCCTCACCGTGCTGCACCATTGGCGCATGCTTGGCCAGGGCATTGGAAGCCGCCATGAGCATGGCATCCGTGATACGGGTCGCACCGGAGGCAATGACACCAAGGCCGATGCCCGGGAAGATATAGGCATTGTTGCACTGAGCGATGCGATAGGTCTCGCCATTGAGCTCAACCGGCTTGAAAGGACTGCCGGTGGCGACCAGTGCCTGACCATGGGTCCAGGCCAGCACCTGATTGGGGGTCGCCTCGACCCTGGAGGTGGGATTGGAAAGCGGCATCACCAGTGGCGCCTTGCAACCGGCGTGCAGTGCCTCGATCAGCTCCTGATCGAAGAGGCCACGCTGGCCGGATACACCAATCAGCACCGAAGGTTTGGCTTGTTTGACCACGCCCAGCAGGCTCGTATCGGTGAAATCCGCCCGATCATGCGCGAGGCGGCTCTGGAAGTCATAGAGTCCCTCCATGTCACCGGTCAAGAGGCCATGACGGTCGATCATGAAAATTCGCGACCGCGCCTCTTCCTCGGAAAGCCCCTCGGCACACATCGCCACCACGATCTGCTCGGCGATGCCGCAGCCCGCGGAGCCGGCGCCGACGAAGGCGACCCGCTGCTCACTCACGCCCTCGTGCTTGGCCTTGCAGGCAGCAAGCAGAGTGCCCACGCAGACCGCGGCGGTGCCCTGAATATCGTCATTGAAGCAGCACATCTCGTCTCGGTAGCGCTCGAGCAGCGGCATGGCGTTGGTCTGAGCGAAATCCTCGAACTGCAGCAGCACCTTGGGCCAGCGACGCTTCACGGCAGTAATAAACGTGGCCATGAAGTCGTTGTACTCCTCCTGGGAAACGCGCTTGTGGCGCCAGCCCATGTACATGGGGTCATCGAGCAGCGCCTGGTTGTTGGTGCCCACATCCAGCGTGATCGGCAACGTATAGGCGGGGCTGATACCGCCACAGGCGGTATACAACGACAGTTTGCCGATAGGGATGCCCATACCGCCGATACCCTGATCACCAAGCCCCAGGATACGCTCGCCATCGGTCGCCACGATCACCTTGACGTTATCCTTGGTCGCGGAGCGCAGGATATCGTCCATGTGCTCCCGGTCAGGATAGGAAATGAACAGACCGCGATGGTTGCGATAGATGTTGGAAAACTCTTCGCACGCCTCACCCACCGTCGGGGTATAGATGATCGGCAGCATCTCCTCGAGGTGTTCCTCGAGCAGGCGGAAGAACAGCGTCTCGTTGTCGTCTTGGATGGCGCGCAGGTAGATGTGACGGTCCAGATCGGTCTGGCACTGCCGGTACTGGCGATAGGCCCGCTCGGCCTGCTCCTCGATGGACTCGACGTTCTGCGGCAGCAGGCCGATCAGATTGAAGGCGATGCGCTCCTGGAGGGTGAAGGCGCTGCCTTTGTTGAGCAGCGGCATCTCGAGCAGCGATGGCCCCGCATAGGGCACATAGAGGGGACGCTTTGGCAATGTGGTCATCGTCTCATCCTTTGACTGTCAGTGGGCGATCATCGCCGCCCGATGGTTAGGAGCTACCGCAACAGCCCACTCCTGCATGGGCGGAGCCGGATACGCCATAGGCTTGCGATCAGATGAAGCGGCCGAGTCCCGCCGCTTCTCGCAGGCGATCCATGAAGGGAGCCGCCTCAGAACGTGCCCGCTCGGCGCCCTTGGCCAGTACCTGCTCGATATGCCCCGGGTCCTCCATCAGCGCCTGATAGCGTTCGCGGGGCTCACGCAGATGGGCATTCAAATACTCAAAGACCCGATCCTTGGCGACCCCCCAGCCGATGCCGTTCTCGTATTCACGGCGCAGCTCGGCGGTCTCCTCGGCGGTCGCGAAAGCCGAGTAGATCTGAAACAGGGTGCAGGTATCCGGATCCTTCGGCTCGCCGGGTTCCAGCGAGTTGGTCTTGATCTTGCGCACCAGCTTCTGGAGCTTTTTCTCGGACACGAACAGCGGAATGGTGTTGTTGTAGCTCTTGGACATCTTGCGCCCATCGAGGCCGTTCAACACTTCCATCTTCTCATCAACCACCGCCTCGGGCTGCGTAAAGAACTGCCCCTTGTAGAGGTGGTTGAAGCGTCCGGCCATGTCGCGCGCCATCTCGATATGCTGAATCTGATCACGGCCGACCGGCACCTTGTGGGCATTGAACATCAGGATATCGGCGGCCATCAGCACCGGATAGCCGAACAACCCCATGGTAATGCCCTTGTCCGGGTCCGGAGAGCCGGCGACCTCGTTGTCGCCGACGGCCGCCTTGTAGGCGTGAGCTCGGTTCATCAGGCCCTTGGCACAGACACAAGAGAGCATCCAGGTCAGCTCGGGAATCTCGGGAATATCCGACTGGCGATAGAATATGGCGTTGTCAGTATCAAGACCCAGTGCCAGCCAGGTGGCGGCGATCTCGAGGCGTGACTGCTCCACACGCTTGGGGTCCTGACACTTGATGAGGGCGTGCAGATCAGCGAGGAAATAGAAAGACTGAACGTTGGGGTCCTGGCTTGCGGCGATGGCCGGCTTGATGGCGCCAACGTAGTTGCCGAGGTGCGGCGTGCCGGTGGTGGTGATACCGGTGAGAACGCGTGTCTTGTTCATGAATTCGGACGGGTCCACTGAGTAAATGGCTAGTCGCCCCAGTTTACAGCGCTGTCCCGGTCAAGGCGAACGGCACGCCCAACGGGACGACCCTGCAGGGCCGTCCCTGGCTGTGACGCACCGATACAGACGTCAACCGTTCGCCTCGAAGCCACTGGCGCTCAGCCTCACCAGACTCGACAGGCTCACGAAGACGACGCCCAAAAAAGCAACGCTCAGCTCAAAAGGCTCGCCGCCTCGATACTCTCGAGACCGAAGGCCTCTGCCACCGCCCGATAGGTCACCTGGCCCGCGTGAACATTGAGACCTTCCAGGAAATGTGAGTCATCGGCCAGCGCCTGCTGCCACCCCTTGTCGGCCAGTGCCATCACGAATGGCAGGGTCGCGTTGGTCAGCGCCTGGGTCGAGGTACGAGCCACCGCGCCGGGCATGTTAGCCACGCAGTAGTGCACGATGCCGTCGACCACATAGGTCGGTGCGGCATGGGTGGTGGGCTTGCTGGTCTCGAAGCAGCCACCCTGATCGATCGCCACGTCGACCAGGACGCTGCCAGGCTTCATCTCAGCAAGCTGGTCGCGGTTGATCAGTTTGGGGGCGGCAGCACCCGGCACCAGCACGGCACCGATGATCAGATCGGACTCGCGCACCGCCTCCTCCAGGGCGTCAGCCGTCGAGTAAACGGCCTTGATGCGGCTCTGATAGCGATGATCGAGCGCCTCGAGACGCGCAAGCGACTTGTCGAGAATGGTCACTTCGGCGCCCAACCCCAACGCCATGCGCGCCGCGTTCTCGCCGACCACACCACCGCCGATCACGGTGACCTTGGCCGGCGCCACCCCCGGCACGCCGGGCAGCAGGATACCGGCGCCACCCTGGGCCTTTTCCAGGCTGTGGGCGCCGGCCTGCACCGCCATGCGCCCGGCCACTGCACTCATCGGTGCCAATAGCGGCAGGCCGCCGCCGGCACCGGTGATGGTCTCGTAGGCAATGCAGGTGGCACCGCTCTCGATCAACCCTCGGGTCAGCGCCTCCTCGGCGGCCAGGTGCAGGTAGGTAAACAAGATCTGCTCTGACGACAGCCGCTCGACCTCTTCGGGCTGGGGCTCCTTGACCTTGATGATCAGTTCGGCGTTCTGCCAGAGGGTCGCCACATCGGCCTCGAGGTGAGCACCGGCGGTCTGGTAATCAGCATCCGGGAAGCCGGCACCCTCTCCGGCGCCTGCCTGTACGACTACCTGGTGGCCACGCCCAGTCAGCTCACGGACGCCTGAGGGCGTCAGGGCCACGCGATATTCGTGATTCTTGATTTCCTTCGGCACAGCGATCTTCATGGCACCTCCTTGAGGGTAACGGGCGCACGGGGCGCGTCGGTCATCACACAAGCATCAGTACAGCACAGCGGAACAAGAACGCCCAAGCCCCCATGATAGTTTGGAAAATATCCATAAAAAAACGCCCAACCAGCAACGAAACCGTTGCCAGGAAGGCGCTAAAAAACACATATTTCTGATTCCCGGGAGCGTCGCCTCAGTCGCGGCGGTGCGTGCCACAGGCCCAACAGGTCTCGAAGACCCCCTCGAGACGTTCACCGCAGCCCGGGCAACGCCACTCAGGACGGGCCTCGAGCGGCCCCTCGAGTGCTTCTTGCACTAGGCTTTCCGCCCGGGCGGCATTGTGCGGCGCCACCCAGACCCCGGGTTCGCAGTCCCCCAGCGGGAGCTCACCCGCGCCACCACCGAGCGTCATGTTTCTGAGCTCGGCCGGCACTCCAGCGCTTTCCAGCACGTTGTGCACGTGGCTGACCATCAGCGCATTGGAGTGAGCGAAGACTCGTACCCAGTCACTCATCGGTCGCGAGACTCCTTCGTCGGGCCCGGATCAATCACGGCGCTTAGTCACGGAAAACACGTACCCCGAGTGCCTTGAGATAAGACGTCTCGGGTATCGCCGGATGCACCGGATGATCAGCGCCCTGATGACCCTGATAGATCACCTGGCCATGACGATCCTGGTGACGCACGGCTCCTCGCACGCACTCGACAAGACGCTCGGGCGCCAGGTGCATCGAGCAGGATGCGCTCATCAGCAGGCCATCGCGGCCCAGCAGGCGCATCGCCTCACGGTTGAGGCGCGAGTAGGCACGCTCGCCACTGGGGATATCCTTGCGCTTCTTGATGAAGGCCGGCGGGTCGAGAATCACCACATCGAACTGCTCGCCATCGGCCTTGAGCGCGGCCATGGCCTCAAAGGCGTCTCCCTCACCAATGGCCACCTGATCGGTCAGGCCGTTGAGGGCTGCGTTGGCGGCGACATGCTCGAGGGCTTCACTGGAGGCGTCCACGCACAGCACCTCGCTGGCACCATGTGCCGCCGCCTGCACACCCCAGCCACCCACATAGCTGAATACGTCCAGCACGCGCTTGCCGGCCACCAGCTGATTGAGCCAGGCGCGGTTGTCGCGGTGGTCATAGAACCAGCCGGTCTTCTGACCATCGAGCACCCGCGCCACGAAGCGTACACCGTTCTCCTCGAGCAGCACTTCTTCGGGCAGCTCGCCCTTGACCACCTCGACCTGGCGGTCAAGCTTCTCCTGGCGACGCCCGGAGGAATCGTTCTTGAAGACGATGGCCCGCGGCGACAGCACCTTGTCGAGGGCGTCGACGACCTGCTCGGCCATGCGTTCCATGCCCAGGGTGTTGAGCTGAACCACCAGCACATCGTCGAAGCGATCGACGATCAGCCCGGGCAGGAGATCGCCCTCGCCGTGCACGAGGCGATAGAAAGGCTTGGCGAAGAGCCGCTGGCGCAGGCCCAGGGCCTGCTTGAAACGATGCACCAACAGCGAACGGTCGAGGCGCATCTCCGGATCACGAGACACGATCCGCGCACAGATCAAGGAGTGCGGATTGACGTAGGCAACTGCCATGGCACGGCCGTTCTGAGCTTCGATCACCGCCTGGGCGCCCGGCTCAAAGGTCTTGAGCGGCGTCGCGTCGGTGTCGATCTCGTTGGAATACAGCCACAGATGGCCGGCCTTCAGGCGGCGGTCGGCGTTCTTCTTCAAGCGCAGGCGTTCGGTCACGGAGGTCTCCGTCAAACAGACAACAGGAAAATAAGGACAGTCTACTCTGCCGTGCCCGGCAACGCGCGGGCACGGCGGATTAACCACATCAGGTCTGGCAGCTAGGGCAAAAGACGCTGGCACGCTGACCAAGAGTCACCAGACGAAGCTCTCTTCCACAGCGTCGACAGGGCTCGCCATTGCGGCCATAAACGTTCAGGCGCTGAGCGAAATAGCCCGGCTCCCCGGTGCCACTGACGAAATCACGCAGCGTCGTGCCGCCCTGCGTTATCGCCGCCGCGAGCACCTCGCGGATCGCGGCGGTGAGGCGCACATAACGCTCGCGCGAGATCTGGCCGGCAGCCCGGCGCGGATCGATGCCGGCAAGGAACAGCGCCTCGGCGGCGTAAATATTGCCCACCCCCACCACGACGGCGTTATCCATCAGGAAAGGTTTTACGGCCAGGCGACGCTTGCGTGAACGCGCGAACAGCCGCTCGTCATCGAAGGCCGGCGACAACGGCTCCGGGCCCAGCCGGGCCAGGCGTGGATCGCCCTCGACACCGCCCTCAAGCCAATCAAGGAAACCGAAGCGACGCGGATCGTGATAGCGCAGGATGGCGCCATCCTCCATCACCAGATCGACATGATCATGCTTCTTTGGCGGGTCGCCGAGCCGCGCAATCCGCAGGCTGCCGGACATGCCCAGATGCCAGAGCAGCGCCTGGCGGCGCTCGACTCCGTCCTCGGCCGGGGCATCGGCGGTCGCCTCGATCGGCAGGACCAGGTACTTGGCACGGCGCGACAGGGCTCCGATGCGCTTGCCGATCAGGGCGTTTTCGAGCCCCTCCGGCACCGGCAGGCGCAGGCGGTGCTGACGCACGATCACCTCGCGGATCTCGCGCCCTTCCAGATAGGGGGCGATGCCACGGCGCGTGGTCTCGACTTCGGGAAGCTCGGGCATGCGCGATGATTCCGTGAAGCGGTGGGCATGGGACAGAGGGAGGCGCCAGAGACGCAAAAACCCGGCGTTAACCGGGTTCAGGCGACAGGTTTGCACCTGCGGCAGGAGCCATCAAGTGTTACTTGATCTTGGCTTCCTTGTACATCACGTGCTTGCGAATTGTCGGATCAAACTTCTTGAATTCAAGCTTGTCCGGCGTGTTCCGCTTGTTCTTATCGGTGGTGTAGAAATGGCCGGTACCGGCGCTGGACACCATACGAATCTTATCGCGCATGACTCAGTTCTCCCTGGAAGGCTGCTTAAACGCGTTCGCCGCGCTTACGAATATCGGACAGCACCTCTTCGATGCCTTTCTTGTCGATGATGCGCATACCCTTGGAGGAGAGGCGCAGCTTGATGAAGCGCTTCTCAGACTCCACCCAAAAACGGTGGGAATGCAGGTTCGGCAAGAAACGACGACGGGTCCTGCGCTGGGAGTGAGATACGTTATTACCTGTTACCGGACGCTTGCCGGTAACCTGACATACATTGGACATGGGAGCCTCCAACCGCTTGGCGAGTTGTTCAAAACCTGTCGGGCAAACCGGGTAGGGCGAACGGCTGGCCACCGCCTCGATGCCCCCTTATTTAACCCAGGGAATTCTAAAGGGTGCATGTTATACCAGAGGCCGGCATTCGCGGCAAGCATCATTGGTACAACACTCTCCCCCTGCACTCCCATGAGTGCTGGCCTGGAGATCAAGACGGGCGTCTTTAGTTGGCACGACACCTACACGACAGACAGGTGCTGTGTGACCGGGCGCGATAGATACCAATCACTTAGGGCTCATTCGCACTCGGCGGCGCAGTTTATCGCACCTTATCATCGAACGAAACGACCGCAGAGCGAAACAACCGCACCATGCGATGCGCGATACCACGACGACCCTGCAAGACAACCATGCGGCCTCTATAGCCACCCTCGCTCGGCAAAAGAGACCACCTCGCCGTCACCGACCACAAAGTGATCGAGCACCCGGATCTCGAAGAGCTCCAGGGCCGCCTTCAGCCGTTGCGTGATACGCCGGTCGGCGTCGCTCGGCTCGGCCACCCCGGAAGGGTGATTATGGGCAAGAATGGTCGCACCGGCGCCTAGCGCCAGGGCACGCCGGGCCACCTCCCGGGGATACACCGATGCACTGTCGAGGGTGCCGCGAAACAGCGACTCGAAGTGAATCACACGATGCTGGCTATCCAGGAACATCACCGCGAACTCCTCATGGCCCAGATGGCGAAGCTTCGAGGCGAGAAAGGCGCGGACCAGCGCAGGCGAGGTCAAGGCGTCCCCCCGGGTGAGCTGGCTTGCCAGGTGGCGACGCGACATCTCAAGCACCGCCTGCAGCTGCACGAAGCTGGCATCGCCCAACCCGTGCTCGGCGCAAAAACGCGCTCGGTCCGCCTCGAGCAGCGGCCGAAGACCACCGAAGCTCGTCAACAGATCCCGCGCCAAATCCACCGCCGAGCGCCCCTTGACCCCCACCCGTAGAAAAATCGCCAGCAGCTCTGCATCAGACAGCGCTGCTGGCCCAAGGCTCAACAGCTTCTCTCGCGGGCGCTCCCCCTCGGGCCAATCTCGAATCGCCATACGACGCCTCCTTGCGTCCGGGTAACGATGACTCGGCCTTCACCGCTCTGCCTAAGCCAGGCCGAGTCAGTATTAGCAAAGCCTATATATAGCGATGCTGCAACGCCCGCCATCATGCTTAACCGCCGCGAGATCGCCCACACGTGAATGACACGGCAGCCATACGCTCGACAGGAGTCCGGGAGATCACCGCATGGGGCGGGGCACGCTACGCAAGAAATGCGCTGAGTGGTAAGGTATATGGCTTCGCTCACGGCTCGGATTCTGAGATGGCAACCCCCTCCGGAAAGCGCACTCTACTTGGCATCAGTGCCGGCATTGCTGCCTACAAAAGTGCCCACCTCGCCCGCCTGTTGAAGAAGGCAGGACACGAGGTGCGCGTGGTCATGACCGATGGCGCCCAGGCGTTCATCACCCCGCTGACGCTTCAGGCGCTCACCGGCGAAGCGGTGCGCACCTCGCTGCTCGACCCTGAGGCCGAGGCCGGCATGGGCCATATCGAGCTCGCCCGCTGGGCCGAGCTGATCCTGATCGCACCGGCCACCGCTGATTTGATGGCCCGCCTCGTTCACGGCCATGCCGATGACCTGCTGACCACCCTGTGCCTGGCAAGCCAAGCCGAGAAAGTGATGGCGCCGGCCATGAACCAGGCCATGTGGCGTCACCCGGCGACCACCCGCAATGCCCGCCAGCTCGAGAGCGATGGCTGGCAATTGCTGGGGCCGGCGGCCGGCGACCAGGCCTGCGGTGATGTGGGGCCCGGGCGAATGCTTGAGCCCGAGGCCATCGTCGACGCGCTCTTTATGGCGCCCGAAGCTGCGCCTGCCATGGCGCCCGAAGCTGCGCCTGCCATGGCGCCCGATAGCGTACCTTCCCCGGCATCGCAAGCAGCGCCTCCCGAGTCAGCGACCGCCAAGGCACGCCCGGCTCAGGGCCTGACGGTGACCATCACCGCCGGCCCGACGCGTGAGCCGCTGGATCCGGTGCGGTATCTGTCCAACCACAGCTCGGGGAAGATGGGCTACGCGCTTGCCGAGGCAGCGGCCGCGCTCGGCGCCACCGTGCACTTGATCAGTGGCCCCGTGACGCTTGCCACGCCGAATGATGTGCGACGCATCGATGTGAGCTCGGCGACCGAGATGGCTGAGGCGGCGCATCGCCTGGCAGGGCAAAGCGATATCTTCATCGGCTGCGCGGCGGTCGCCGACTACCGGGCCGCCAACGTCAGCGAGCACAAGATCAAGAAAACAGCGGAGAATGACGAGCTGACCCTCACATTGGTCAAGAACCCCGACATCATTGCCGAGGTGGCCAGGCACCGCGCTGGCGCACCCCGCCCCTTTGTGGTGGGCTTTGCCGCCGAGACGCGCGACCTCGAGGCCTATGCCCAGGACAAGCTGGCCCGCAAGGGTCTCGATATGATCGTTGCCAATGATGTCTCCCAGGCGGGCCTGGGCTTTGGCTCGGACAGTAACGCCGCCCTGGTGCTGTGGCCGGCCAGCAGCGAGCCCCATGCCCCCCTTGGCCGCCGGGCCTTACCCGCCCAGACCAAGGCCACGCTTGCCACGGCGATCCTCGACTGCCTGCTCGAGCGCCTCGAACATCCTGATACCGCTTCGTCACCCATCGCCACTACCAAGGCCCCCAAGGCCTCATCACAGGACCCCCAATGACCGCGACTCCTTCCACTCCGCGCCTGGCCGTCAAGATTCTCGACGAGCGCGTTCGCGATCACATGCCCCACTATGCCACCGCCGGTAGCGCCGGCATGGACCTGCGAGCCCTGCTCGACGCACCACTGACCCTGGCCCCAGGCGAGTGTGAACTGGTGCGCACCGGGCTCGCCGTGCACATCGGCGACCCCTCGCTCGCCGGCATGGTCCTCCCCCGCTCGGGGCTTGGCCACAAGCATGGCATCGTGCTTGGCAACCTGGTGGGGCTGATCGACTCCGACTACCAGGGCGAGCTGATGATCTCGGTGTGGAACCGCGGCCAGCAAAGCTTCGTTCTGGAACCCTTCGAACGCCTGGCGCAGTACGTGCTAGTCCCCGTCGTGCAGGCCGAACTTGAGGTGGTCGATGATTTCGACGCTGGCCGACACGGCACCGACCAGGGCGCTAACGACCAAAGCAGCACCGGCCAGCGTGGCACCGGCCAGCGTGGCACCGGCGGATTTGGCAGCTCCGGCCGCCATTGAGCGTGACCCGGTACCACACGCATCACCCAACATCGCTACGACATCGCTGCAGGCTTGGGGCGAACACAGGAAGCGTTCGCCCCCCCTGACCCGATACTCTACTGCGAAGGAAAGACCTCATGACTCAGGTACCCGCTTCGATCTTCCGCGCCTACGACATCCGCGGCATCGTCGATGACTCTCTCACCGAAGCCGGCGTCGAGCAGATCGGACGCGCCATCGGCAGCGAAGCCGCCGCCCGCGGCGAATCCACCGTGGTAGTGGCTCGCGACGGCCGCCTTTCCGGGCCACGCTTATCAAGCGCCCTGATGCGCGGCCTGGCCGCCGCCGGCCAGGACGTCATCGATATCGGCATGGTGCCGACCCCGGTGCTCTACTACGCCACCCACGTGCTCGAGGGCACCGCTTCGGGGGTGATGGTCACCGGCAGCCATAACCCGCCGGATTACAATGGCCTGAAGATCGTGCTTGGTGGCGAGACCCTGTCCGGCGAGGCGATCACGGCCCTGCACACCCGCCTCGATCAGGATGACCTGACCAGCGGTCAGGGCAGCATCCGCGAGGCCGATGTCCGCGAGCAGTACCTGCAACGCATTCTTGGCGATATCGCGCCGGGCCGGCCACTCAAGGCGGTGGTCGACTGCGGCAACGGCGTGGCCGGCGAGCTTGGCCCAAAGCTCATCGAACGCCTCGGCATCGAGACCGTCCCGCTGTTCGCCGAGATCGACGGCACCTTCCCGAACCATCATCCCGACCCGGGCAAGCCCGAGAACCTCACCGACCTGATTCGCACCGTCAAGGAGACCGGCGCCGATATTGGCCTTGCCTTCGATGGCGACGGTGATCGCCTCGGCGTGATCACGCCAAAGGGCGAGCTGATCTATCCGGATCGGCTGATGATGGCCTTCGCCGAGGACATGCTCGAGCGCAACCCCGGTGCCCGAGTCATCTTCGACGTCAAGTGCACCGGCAACCTGGCGCAGGTGATTGAGGCGGCGGGCGGCACCCCAGAGATGTGGCGCACCGGCCACTCCCTGATCAAGGCGCGCATGAAGGAAACCGGCGCCCAACTCGCCGGCGAGATGAGCGGCCACATCTTCTTCCAGGAGCGCTGGTACGGCTTCGATGACGGCCTCTACGGTGCGGCTCGCCTGCTTGAGATCCTGTCGAAGCAGGAGCAGGACGCCGACGCCTTCTTCGCCCGCTTCCCGCAGGACCTGGGCACGCCGGAGCTCAATATCACCGTCACCGACGAGACCAAGTTTGCCCTGGTCGAGCGCCTGGCGCGTGAGGCCGACTTCGGCGAGGACGGCGTCAAGACGACCCTGGACGGCATCCGCGTCGACTATCCTGATGGCTGGGGCCTGTGCCGGGCCTCCAACACCACCCCGGTGCTGGTGCTGCGCTTCGAGGGCAAGAGCGACGCGGCGCTTGCGCGTATCCAGGCACGCTTCGGCGATGCACTGAAACAGATCGATGCAAGCATATCGCTGCCGTTCTGAGACGAGTCTGAAACGAGAGTGAGACCTGCGTAGCAGCCATCGATTCGATCCATCTGACGCGCACGTCGCCGCGCCGCCGGCGACGTGCCAACGCGTTGCCCGCCCTGTCGGGCGCGACACAACGAGAGACATACCATGAGCGAACATACCCGCGACCCCCGCCAGGTCGTCGAGGTCCTCTCCGAGGCCCTGCCCTATATTCAGCGTTTTTCCGGCAAGACCGTGGTGGTGAAGTACGGCGGCAACGCCATGACCGAGGACGCCCTGATCGATTCCTTCGCCCGCGACATGGTGCTGATGAAGGAAGTCGGCATTAATCCGGTGGTGGTCCATGGTGGTGGCCCGCAGATCGGCGAACTGCTCGGCAAGCTCAAGATCGAGTCGCGCTTCGTCAACGGCATGCGCGTCACCGACGCCGAGACCATGGACGTGGTCGAGATGGTACTGGGCGGCCTGGTCAACAAGGGCATCGTCAACCTGATCAACCAATGCGGCGGCAAGGCCATCGGCATGACCGGCAAGGACGGCGGCCAGATTCGTGCCCGCCAGCTCAAGGTCGAGCAGAAGACCCCGGAAGTGTCTACTTCAGAGATCATCGACATCGGCCACGTCGGCGAGGTAGAACACGTCTCCACCGACCTGATCGAAATGCTCACGGCTCGCGATTTCATCCCGGTGATCGCCCCCATCGGCGTCGACGAAACCGGGCGCAGCTACAATATCAATGCCGACCTGGTCGCGGGCAAGATCGCCGAGGCGCTGTCCGCCGAGAAGCTGATGCTGCTCACCAACGTCGCCGGCCTGATGAATGCCGAGGGCGAGGTACTGACCGGGCTCTCGACTCAGGATGTGGACAACCTGATCGCCGACGGCACCATCCACGGCGGCATGCTGCCAAAGATTCGCTGCGCTCTGGATGCGGTCAAGGGCGGCGTGGCAAGCGCTCATATCATCGACGGTCGCGTGCCCCACGCCACCCTGCTGGAGATCTTCACCAAGGCCGGTGTCGGCACCCAGATCATCGACAGCGAGGGCTGACAGATAGCCGCAAGGCGGATTGCCCCGCTCGCGGCGGCTCAGTAGGATGAGCTAGAGACTCCCAAAATATTATTAGAAGAAGCTCATGACGCAGGAAACCAACAAACCCAATCGCCGCGAGCAGATCCTTCAAGCGCTAGCGCTGATGCTTGAGGAAGATAGCGGCAAGCGCATCACCATCGCCGCCCTGGCGCGTCAGGTCGGCGTGTCGGAGGCTGCGCTCTACCGCCACTTCCCGAGCAAGGCCCGCATGTTCGAAGGGCTGATCGAATTCATCGAGGAGAGCCTGTTCGAGCGCATCCGCCGCATCCTCGATGAGACACCCGGCGCCCTGTCACGCTGCCAGCAGATCATGACCCTGCTGCTCGGTTTCGCCGAAAAAAACCCGGGGCTGTCCCGACTGCTCGGGGGCGATGCGCTGACCGGTGAGACCGCGCGCCTTCGCCTGCGCATTCACCAGCTCTTCGAGCGCCTCGAAACACAGCTCAAGCAGGTCCTGCGCGAGGCCGAGCTCCACGAACAGCACCGCCCACGGGTCTCGGCCTCGGCAAGTGCCAACCTGTTGGTGGCGCATGTGGAGGGCCAGATCTCCCAATATGTCCGGAGCGACTTCAAACGCCGCCCCACCGAGTTCTGGGAGGACCAGTGGACTCTGATCGCCGAGCGGCTGCTCGTTGACGTGCCGAACCTTGCGCGCGCCTGAATCGTAGAACAACCTCGCGCATGGCGCGTTGCACGCCCTGCCACCACCCAGAAACGCAAAACCCCCGATGCCGAAGCATCGGGGGTTTTTCTTACTACTACACGATCATGGCGAGAAGCCGCCTGGCAACGATTAGGCCACCAAGGCGTCGCCAATCTGATGCTTGATCTTCTTCATGGCGTTTTTCTCGAGCTGACGGATGCGCTCGGCGGATACGCCGTAGACATCGGCCAGATCGTGCAGGGTCGCCTTGGGCTCATTGAGCCAGCGCCGTGTCAGGATGTCCTGTGAGCGCTCATCCAACTCGCCGAGAGCGGCGCGCAGACGCCGGGTAGAGTCTTCTTCCCAGTCGCTGTCTTCGAGCTGGGTGGCCGGGTCATAACGGCCGTCGTCGAGGAAGTTGACCGGCGCCTGATAAGAGGAGGACTCGTCATCATCGCTCGGCGACGCGTCAAAGCCAGCGTCGTAGGCCGACAGCCGCCCTTCCATATCGCGCACCACCTGCGGCTTGACGTCGAGATCCTTGGCGATGGCATCGACTTCGTCGTTGTTGAGCCAGGCCAGGCGCTTCTTGGCGCTGCGCAGGTTGAAGAACAACTTACGCTGAGCCTTGGTGGTAGCGATCTTGACGATGCGCCAGTTGCGCAGCACGAACTCATGGATCTCGGCCTTGATCCAGTGCACCGCAAAGGACACCAGACGCACGCCCTGATGCGGGTCGAAACGCTTGACGGCCTTCATCAGGCCCACGTTGCCCTCCTGGATCAGGTCCGCCTGGGGCAGGCCGTAACCGGAGTAGCTGCGGGCAATATGCACCACGAAGCGCAGGTGTGACATGACCAGCCGGCGGGCCGATTCGAGATCGTTCTCGTCATGAAGGCGAAAAGCCAATTCGCGCTCTTCTTCAGCGGTCAGTACGGCAATACCGTTAACCGCCTGAATGTAACCATTCAGGTCGTGGCCCGGGGATAATTGGCCAGTAGGCAGAAGACTGGTGCTCATGCAGGATGTCTCCAAGTTTGCCCTCAGTATCGTGCGAACACGCATAAAAAATGCGTGTTCGCGGGAGCGGACGTTGTGATCGAGGCAAATGAACGGGCCTCGACCATTAGATGACTAACGTTTCGCTGTTGGATGTTCACCAGACCATAAAGTTCCGGAGAATGCCAGTTGCTCGTATCAATCGACGTCATTTGTCCGTCGCGACACGCAGTGTAGCCTACTGAGGACGGATGTCAGCCAGATGACGAGAGACCGCGATCCATGCCCCCAGTAAACCGAGCAGTGTACTCGAAATCAGCAGCGTTGCCGAGCCCATGGCATCCAGAGCAGGCATCGCGAAACTGGCGCCGTAACTCTCGGCCAGGGCCGTGGCCGGCGCACTCAACCACTGCCGCCCCAGCGCCAGAAGCCCCCAGGCCAAGAGCCCTCCACCGAGGCCATACCAGGCACCACTGTACAGGAAGGGCCGGCGAACGAAGCCGTGGGTTGCCCCGAGCAGGGTGACGACCTCGATTTCCTGACGACGGCTCTCTACCGCCAGCCGGATGGTGTTGCCCACCACCAGCAGCACCCCCAGACCGAACAACACGCCAAGCGCCAGGGTCACCCGCCGACCAAGCTCGGCAAGGCGCTTGAGGCGCTCAAGCCAGGCAAGATCCACACGCACCTCATCAACGCCGCTGACCGCTTCAAGCTCGGCTGCCAACGTGCGCATGGCATCAGGCGATGCATCCCGGGGCGAGATGACAACACTTGCTGGCAAGGGATTGGTCGTGAGCCGGTCGAGGGCATCCTCGAGCCCCAATGCCTGCTGGAACTCGGCCATGCCTTCGGCGGCAGTGATCAGCCGTATCGCCTCGACCGCCGGCGTCGCCCCCAGCGCCTCGGCTACCCGCATCGCCTCACGCTCATCGACCTCGCTTTCCAGATAGGCCGTCAGCGTCGCGCTCTCGTCGAGCTGGGTATCCAGCAGACGTGCGCCATCCAGTGTCAGCCACAGGGCCGTGGGCAGCATCAAGGCAATGGCGATGGCCAGCATGGTCAGCAAACTGGCGACAGGCGTGCGAATCAGGCGTGTGGCACTGTCCCGGCCCACGGCCCGATGGTGTCGCGCCCAGGCACTAAGCCGGCTGCGCATCACCGTGCGCTGACTTCGTGCTCCGCGCCTCGAAGTGCCACTCGCCGCCTGAGCGTTTTCACGTTCACTCATGAGGCCTCCTGATCACCGACCAGGCGGCCGTCGCCCAGGCGCAGCACGCGATGGCGCAGCCGGGCGATGAGTGCCAGATCGTGGCTTGCCACCAGCACCGTGGTGCCAATGCGATTAAAGTCTTCGAAGAGTGTCATGATGTCGGCGGAAAGCTGGGGATCAAGGTTGCCGGTCGGCTCATCGGCCAGCAACAGCGCCGGCTTGTTGACCACCGCACGGGCAATGCCGATGCGCTGCTGCTCACCACCGGAGAGCTCGATGGGCAGCGCCTTCTCGCGATGTAAAAGCCCCACCTTGTCGAGAGCCGCCCGGGTACGGCGCGCGATCTCCCGGGGCTCTGCCCCCTGAATCTCTAGCGGCAACGCCACATTGGCGAACACATCCCGGTCAAAGAGCAGCTGGTGATCCTGAAACACCACGCCGATCTGGCGCCGGTAGAACGGCACCTGGCTGGCATGCAACCCGGCGATGTCATGACCCGCTACTCGCACCTTGCCACGGGACGGCCGCTCCAGCCTCATGATCAGGCGCAGTAGCGAGCTCTTGCCAGCCCCGGAATGGCCGGTCAGAAAGACCATTTCGCCGCGCCGGACCCGAAAATCGATATTGGCCAGCGCTTCGAAACGCCCGCCATAGCGCTTGCCGACATGCTCGAAGGCGATCATCGCTTAATGCCTCACTCGCTGCGAGACACGTCGAAGAGCGCATCGACGAAATCACGGCCGGCGAAGGGCCGCAGGTCATCGACCGTCTCGCCGACGCCAATATAGCGAATCGGTGTACCGAGCTGCTTGGCCAGTGCGAAGATGATGCCGCCCTTGGCGGTCCCATCGAGCTTGGTCAGGGTGATGCCCGTTACCGGTACCGCCTCATTGAAGGTGGCAGCCTGGGACAGCGCGTTCTGGCCAGTGCCGGCGTCGAGCACCAGCATCACCTCATGGGGGGCAGCGGCGTCGAGCTTGGCCATCACCCGCTGCACCTTCTTGAGCTCTTCCATCAGGTGGCCCTTGTTGTGCAGGCGCCCGGCGGTGTCGGCGATCAGCACGTCGATACCGCGGGCCTTGGCCGCGGACAACGCGTCATAGATCACCGAGGCACTGTCGGAGCCGGTGTGCTGGGCAACCACCGGTACGCTGTTACGTTCGCCCCATACCTTGAGCTGCTCGACGGCGGCAGCGCGGAAGGTATCGCCGGCGGCAAGCATCACGCTTCGTCCCTGTCCCTGAAAGCGCTTGGCCAGCTTGCCGATCGTAGTGGTCTTGCCGACCCCGTTGACGCCGACCATCAGAATCACGAAGGGACCCTGCCCTTTCTCGGGCAGCACCAGATCCTTGGCCACTGGCTCAAGCAGCGCCGCAAGCTCGTCCTGCAGAGCGTCATAGAGCGCTTGTGGCTCCTTGAGCTCCTTGCGGGAGACTCGGGCGGTCAGTCGATCGATAATCTCGGTTGTGGCCTCGATGCCCACATCCGCCATCAAGAGCTGGGTCTCGAGATCCTCCATCAGCTCGTCATCGATCTGCTTCTTGCCGAGGAACAGATCGGAAAGCCCCTCGCTCAGGTTGGAGCGCGTCTTGCCGAGGCCTTCCTTGATACGCGCGAACCAGCCTTTCTTCTTGCCCTTCTCCGGGTCGGCACTCGACTGGGGCGCAGGTGCCTGATCAGGACGTGGATCGAGCGCCGCAGGATCAGGCTGTTCCTCGGCGACCGGCTCAGATGAAGGTGCTGCCTCAGCAACGGAAGGCGTAACCTCTGGCTCGGGCGGTGCCTTGGGTGGCGTCAGGGCATCCTCAACAGGGGCCTGTTCAACGCCCTGCTCAGCGACCTGCTCGGAGACATCACCCTGGCGATGCTCGGCCGCTGCATCAGCCATGGCCTTGGCATCGTCTTCATTCGACTCGCTTTCAGCCTGCGTGTCAGCCGTCGGCTCGACCGACACCTCATCGGGTGCGACACGCTCATCACGGTCGCTAGGCGTCTCGGCAGTTTGTTGAGTATCGCCGTTTCGCTCGTCGGTATCGGTGCCCGTCACCGTGGCCTCATCGGCTGCATCTTCCGATGCCTCAGGAGTCACCTCCTGGTCCGGTGCCTGCTCTTGCTGTGACGGGTCCTGTTTCTTCTTTCGCTTGAATAATCCGAACATGGGCGTGATCTGGTCTCGAGTGCAGAGAATTGGCTCATCGTACCATCGCCGACCATGACTGTGGACAAGGCCACGGGTACAATCGTCCGACCATGAAACGACGTCGACCCTCTTCATCCCGTTCCAGCCGCCAGGGCAAAGCCCAAGGTAGGCAAGCCACCGGCCGCCGGGACGCCGGTCGCCGGGACGCCGGCCGCCTGCGGATCATTGGTGGCGACTATCGCCGCCGAACGCTTCCGGTACTCGACCACCCAGGCCTGCGCCCGACGCCCGACCGGGTTCGCGAAACCCTGTTCAACTGGCTTTCCGCTGCCACCGGTGGCGCACGCGTACTGGATCTGTATGCCGGCACCGGCGCACTGGGCCTCGAGGCGCTATCACGAGGCGCGCGGGAGGCGCTGTTCGTTGAACAGAGCGCCCCGGTTGCCCGGGCACTGGATGCCAATGTTGCCACGCTGGGCGCCAACGGCCGCGTCATTTCAGCCTCCGCCGACGCGTTTCTCGACGACATGGTGAGCACCGACGCCGCGCCCTTCGACCTGGTCTTTCTGGACCCGCCCTTTCGCCTGGGCCTCGCCGAGCAGAGCTGTCGCCGGCTTGCCGATGGCGGCCTGCTGGCCGCCGGCGCCTGGGTTTATCTTGAAGTCGAGACAGAACTCACCCCCTGCGTACCAGAGGACTGGATGCTGCATCGGGAAGTGCGTGCCGGCGACAGCAGCGGGCGGCTCTACCGTCTGCCCTAGACGACGCTTGCCGAGCCGCGCCACCCGTCGTACGCTGCGCCCTGACCACCACCCGTCTGCCAGTGAAGGCAGACTGTCATCAGGAGAAACAGGATGAGCATCGAACTCTTCAATCAGCTCGAGCAGCAAGTCAACAGTGCCGTCGAAGCGATCGAAATGCTGAAGATGGAAGCCGAGGAGCTGCGCGAGGAGAATGCCCGCCTCAAGCAGGAACACGACGAGTGGGAACAGCGCCTGAGCGGGCTGGTGACCAAGTTCCAGGCCCTCGATACCGGTGACAGCAGCGATACCGACGCCTCCTGATCGCACGCGACTTCAAGCCAGGCGTCACATTAGTGGCGCCTGGGCTTGATAAGCGATAACGCGTCCACGTTGCCTAGAGCGCAAGCGCCATCAGCAGCGCATCCTCGCGTGGCGCCGATACCGCTAGCGCAGGGTAATAGCCGCGCCGCCGCCCCTCTTCAACGAAACCAAGCCCCCGATAGAGCGCCAGTGCTGGCGCGTTGCTTTCGCGCACCTCAAGCAACAGCCGCTCGCTCCTCCAATGGCTCGCCGTCGCGATCAGCCGCTCGAGTAGTGCCCGCGCCACGCCCTGGCGTCTTGCCGAGGCGGCCACGGTAATCGCCTGCAATTCGGCCTCGAACGGCAAGCGGGCAAGCACCGCGAAGCCGGCAAGCGACTCGGCGTCATCTCCAAGGCTCAGCATGCCGACGACCTCATGGTCGTCGGCCATGAGCGCTTCGGCGAGTTGCCCCTCGGACCAAGGGTGAGATTGACCGGCCTGCTCCACCGAAACAACGGCGTCATGCCAGTCGGGCGTCAGCACGACCACCTGTGGCATAGCGCTCATGGCGCACTCATGCCGTCATCACCGGGTGCATCGGCACTTGCCCCGTCCTGAAGCGCCTCACGCCGCCAAGCCTCCCCCCAGTGGCGCAGCGATGGCCAAAGATCGCGCTTGGCCGCCGCATCGGCTGCCAAGGTCTCCAATGACGGCCCTTGCCAGGCGGGAATATCCAGCAGGGTGCAGATCTCACCTTCGATAGCCAGCACCCGGGAAAGCGTCGTATCTTCGCCGAACACCAACAGCCGCTCGGGCTGCCAACCCTGACGACGGCGGCCATCGATAAAGGCGCGCAGGCCATCGCGCGCCTCCTCTAGGGGAGCCGAGACCGGCAACTCGTCCATCATCGGCCAGCGGAAGTGCTGAAACGCCGGCATCTCGGCGGGCCGGATGCCGGCGGCGCGCAGCAGGTTCGCCAGCAGATGTCGTGGCATCTCGCCCGGGGGCGACGCTGCAGGCAGCACCAATAACCAACGACCCTCGAGGGCCGCGATCTGCAGCGAGAAACGCAGCGCCTCGCCGGAGGAGACCTGCGTCGCCGTGGCGGATGCATCGGCCCGGGGTTCTTGAGGCAAGCGCTCTTGCGCCTGCCCTTCCTGAGGTTTGGCATCCTGAGACGCAGGTTCGTGAGACGGACCTTCTTGGGGCTTACCGTTCTGACCCTGAGCCTCGCGAGGCGACCGCTCTTGCGCGGACGATGAGGCAGCAGCGGAAGCTTGCGCCTCTGGATCCTCTCCCCTCAGCAGCGCCCGCACCCGGCCAACGCCCTTGCCAGAAGGCTTGTCTGCCTGGCTACCTGGCGCTCTATCGGCGGTGTCTTGAGAAGCCCCTGAATCGGCAGGCCGTTTGTCCTGTCGCCCGTTTACGCCGGTCGAGGGCGAGGGGCGGGATTCAGCCACGTCATCCATCAGGGCCTGTAATCGCGCGGCCGGCGCCTTGGCCGCAGGCACCGCCGGCTCTTCCCAGGTACAGACCTCGGTAGCCGCGGCATTGGGCAGGCGATAGCGCCCGACCCAGGTGGTCAAGCCCATCGCCTCAAGATACTGCAGGCGCTGCGGTTCGTTCACGAGCGTCCGCCACCCCGGCAGTTAGGCGAGTCGGGGCGTGCCTCTCCACGCACCTGCCACTCATCGGGCGTATAGGGGTGCAGCGCCAAGGCATGCACCGGACCTGCCAGCTCGTCGGCCAGCAGCGCATAGATCTTCTGGTGGCGCTTGACCGGCATCAGGCCGGCAAAGTGCTCAGACACCAGCGTGACCTTGAAGTGGGTCTCGGAATTGGCAGGCACATTGTGCATATGACTCTCGTTCTCGACCGTTACGTAGGACGGCTCAAGAGTTTCCAGCTTGTCTTCGATGCGCGCCTGAACGCTCATGGTGTTTCCTCCCGGGTCGCAAGCCTTGCATTGTAACGTCTTCGTCGCGCGCTGGATAAGGCTCGCTCAGGCCGCGCGGCCATATCTCGCCAACGGCATGCGCCACAGGCTGAGCATCAGCGCCACCACGACGCAGGCGCAGCATACCCACAGCGCCAGAGACAGCGAACCGGCCGATAGCGCCAGCATCATCCCCACCATCGCAGTACCCAGCGCCTGGCCGAAGGTGCGCACCGACGCCAGCACGCCGGAGGCATTGGCGCTGTACTCGAGCGCCACACTGCCAATCATTTCGCGGTTGTTGGGCGCCTGGAAGATGCCGTAACCGATCCCGCACAGGGCCACGCGCCAGACGATGTCCGTGGCGTTCGCCGCTTCGCCAAGCATCGCCAGCGACAGCATGCCCAGCAGAAAGATCGAAAGCCCCAGCGATGAAATCAGCGTCGGGTTGAAGCGATCCGCCAGGCGCCCGGCGAACGGGCCGGTCAACATCAACGCCAGTGGCCAGGGCGTAAACAAAAGCGCCGCGGCGATGGGGCTCAGGCCCATTCCACTCTGAAACAGAAAGGGCAAACCGACGAATGCGGCCCCCTGAGCGATGAACGCCAACATCGAGATTATCGCCGCCACGCTGAAGCGTGGCTCGCGAAAGATCACCAGCGGCACCAGCGGGCTGACCGCCCGGCGCTGCCTCCACACGAACAACACCAGGCAGCCCACGCTGACCACAAGCGGCAAGAGCATGGCGGTACTGGCATTGCCGTGGCCGGCCCGGTCAAGAGCGAACACAAAACCGCTGACCATGGCCATGGACAAGAGCGCACCGGGCCAGTCGAAGCGTCCCGCTTCGCGTGCCTCGCGGGGGAGTGCGTGCAGCGCCAACGCCAGCGCCGTGATACCGATCGGCACATTGATGGCAAAGAGCCAGGGCCAGCTCGCCAAGTAGAGGATGCCGCCCCCCAACGACGGCCCAAAGGCTATGCCGAATGCCACCACCAGCGCGCCCAGGCCGATGGCCGACCCCAGCAGGCGCGACGGAAAGATCACCCGATACATCGACGGGCCGATACTCAGCATCGCCGCCGCGCCGAGTCCCTGCACCATCCGCGAGGCCAGCAGCCATTCAAAACTGTTCGACAGCGCACAGGCCAGTGACGCTAGCGTGAACACACTTAGCCCGCCGATATAGAGACGGTGGCGACCGATCAGCCGGCTCAGTGCGGCAAACGCCAGCAACGTCGACGCACTCACCAACTGGTAGATATTGGTGATCCACACCGCGCGGGATTCGCTAATGTCGAGCTCACGCGCCAGTGTCGGCAGCGCGATATTGACGATGCCACCGTCGAACACCGCCATCAGGGTGCCCAATACCACAACCAGCATCGCCAGGCGGCGTTGCGGGCCGGGTAAACCTTCATCCCCGGGCCGGGTCTCGAACAATCGATTCATGGACCATCTGCCATGCCAACGAGGTGGGGTGGCGCACCGCTACACGGGGCCAGAACGAAAAAACCGGCCGCAGCCGGTCTTCTTCGAGACGAAGGACGAGCCCCTGGGCGCGCCTTAGATGCTGGCTAGCGCTGTCGGGGCTGTGCTAAAGACCGTGCTAAAAACTGTGCTAGCAAACCCTGCTCATCCATCCTGCTCGCAATTGCTGCCGCTAGACTGGGAATCTAGTCCTGCTCGTGCTCAAGCAGCAGTTCGTCGTCGATCTCGGCGACTTCCAGCGGTGCCTCGTCATCCAGGTCGACCGCCAGGTAGCTGTGCTCGACGCGCACGAAGCGTTGGAACAGCGCCCAGTCGAGGGACTCGGGCCACTGGCGTCGATCCTCTTCCCAGGCCTGTAGCTCGGACTCAAGGATCTCCAGATAGCGTTCACGCACGAAGCCCTCGAGGGCCTCCGGTGAGTCCATCTCGGGAATCAGGTAGACGGTATTCTCGCGATCGACGTCCTCAAGGGTCAGGTCATCGTCGCCCACCGTGGGTTCCAGCGAGTTGATCCAGTCCACGAACAGCTGGGTCGGCTTGACGCTCAGAGCGGAGCGGTTGAGCAGTTTCATTGGACTCTCCTAGACTTGCCTGCCACGACGGCGAAACGCTGCCCATTATGGGTGCTGTGACCGCGCGTTACCAACACTTCCCGGCGCGCTCGGCGAATCCGAGCCACCGAGGCCGGGCGACCACCTCTCCCGATGTCTCCCGGCGACCGGGACGGCACCGGAGCGAACCTCTTTTTTCAGGGATGAAAAAAGGAGCGCCCATGGAAGGGTTCACCGCGTGTTCGCGATGGTGCTATCCCCGGGCGGCTCCTCCCCGGTCGATCATTCCACCTCGGGGCGCATCGCCGGGAACAGCAGTACGTCACGAATCGAGGCGCTGTCGGTAAACAGCATCACCAGGCGATCGATGCCGATGCCTTCGCCGGCGGTCGGCGGCAGGCCGTACTCGAGCGCACGCACATAGTCGGCGTCGTAGTACATGGCCTCGAGGTCACCAGCTTCCTTCTCGGCCACCTGGGCCTTGAAGCGTTCGGCCTGATCCTCGGCGTCATTGAGCTCCGAGAAGCCGTTGGCGATCTCGCGACCGCCGATGAAGAACTCGAAGCGGTCGGTGACGAAGGGATCTTCGTCATTGCGACGCGCCAGCGGGCTGACCTCGGCCGGGTAGGCGGTGATGAAGGTCGGCTGCTCGAGTTTTTCCTCGGCGACTTCCTCGAAGATTTCGGTGTGCAGCTTGCCGAGTCCCCAGCCATCCTTGACCTCGATGCCAAGCCGCTTGGAAAGCGCCCGGGCGGCCTCGAGGCTATCAAGTTCGGCATCCTGGATGCCCTCGCCGTGCTCGAGAATCGCCTGGCGCATGGTCAGGCGCTTGAAGGGCTTGTCCAGCTCGAAGGTGGTGCCCTGGTACTCGAGCGTGGTGGTACCGAGCACTTCGTTAGCGGCGTTGCGAATCATCTCTTCGGTCAGGTCGAGCAGGTCGAGATAATCCGCGTAGGCCCAGTAGAACTCGAGCATAGTGAACTCGGGATTGTGCCGGGTGGACAGCCCCTCGTTACGGAAGTTGCGGTTGATCTCGAAGACCCGCTCGAAGCCACCGACCACCAGTCGCTTGAGGTACAGCTCAGGGGCGATACGCAAGAACATGTCGATGTCCAGCGCATTGTGGTGGGTCTTGAAGGGTCGCGCGGTGGCGCCACCGGGGATCGCCTGCAGCATCGGCGTCTCGACTTCCATGAAGCCGCGCGTCTCGAAGAAACGCCGGATGGAGGAGATCACGCCGGCCCGCACCTCGAAGGTACGCCGCGAGTCCTGATTCATGATCAGATCGACATAACGCTGACGGTAGCGAGCTTCCTGATCGGTGAGGCCGTGGAACTTGTCAGGCAGCGGCCGCAGGCTCTTGGTCAGCAGTTGGGCCTCGTCCATCTTGACGTACAGATCGCCCTTGCCGGACTTATGCACCGGGCCGCGACCGGCGACGATATCGCCGATGTCCCAGCCCTTGATGTCGTCGAGCATCTCCGCAGGCAGCCCTTTCTTATCGACGTAGAGCTGAATCTGGGCAGACGAATCCTGGATGACGATAAAGGGGCCGCGCTTGCGCATGATGCGCCCGGCCACAGCCGCCTGGCGGTCAAGCGATTCGAGTTCTGCCTTGTCCTTGTCGCCAAGCTCGGCGTCGAGCTCGGTGGCCAGACTGTCGCGGCGAAAGTCGTTGGGGAAGGCGCTTGAGCCAGTGCGCTCGGCAAGCTCGCGACGCTCGGCCAGCTTGGTACGGCGCTCGGCGATCAGATGATTTTCATCGGGCGAAGTGGGATCTTGATGGGCCATTACGCTACCTGAAATGTGATGGGGCGACGGGTGTGTGAAACGGGCAGCATGGCGCTGCCCGTGTCGCTCACAGCCCTTGCTTGAGACTGGCTTCGATGAACTGATCCAGGTCCCCGTCGAGGACCTTCTCGCAGTTACTGGACTGTACGCCGGTGCGCAGGTCCTTGATCCGCTGGTCATCGAGGACGTAGGAACGGATCTGACTGCCCCAGCCGATGTCGGCCTTGGCTTCCTCGGCCTGCTGCTTGGCCGCGTTGCGCTCCTGCATCTCCCGTTCGTAGATCCGGGCCTTGAGCATCTTCATGGCCTGGTCACGGTTGGCATGCTGACTGCGCTGGTTCTGGCAGGCCACCACGATACCGGTCGGCTCGTGGGTGATACGCACCGCCGAATCGGTGGTGTTGACGTGCTGGCCGCCGGCGCCGCTGGAGCGATAGGTATCGGTGCGCAGGTCCGAAGGGTTGATGTCGACCTCGAAGCTGTCATCGATCTCGGGGGACACGAACACCGAGGCGAAGGACGTATGACGGCGGCCGCCGGAATCGAAGGGGCTCTTGCGCACCAGGCGATGCACGCCGGTCTCGGTGCGCAACCAGCCGAAGGCATGGTCACCCTGAACGTGAATGGTCGCCGACTTGATGCCCGCCACGTCTCCCGCCGAGACTTCGATGATATCGGCCTTGAAGCCGTGATGCTCGACCCAGCGCAGATACATGCGCAGCAGGATATTGCCCCAGTCCTGGGCCTCGGTGCCACCGGAGCCGGCCTGGATATCGAGATAGGCATTATTCTCGTCAAGATCACCGGAAAACATGCGCCGGAACTCGAGCTTGGCGAGACTCGCCTGGAGTCCCTCGAGCTCACGACTGACCTCATCGACGGTGTCCTGGTCCTCTTCCATCTCGGCGAGTTCCAACAGATCACCGTTATCGGCCAGGCCCTGCTCGAGGGCCTCGATCGTCTCGACCACGGCTTCCAGCGACGCCCGCTCCTTGCCGAGCTTCTGGGCATAGTCCGGATCGCTCCAGACGCTGGGATCCTCGAGCTCGCGGGTCACTTCCTCTAGCCGGTCTTTCTTCTCGGCATAGTCAAAGATACCCCCTCAGGACGTCTGTCCGTTCGGACAGGTCCTTGAGCTGGGTATGAATCGGGTTGGTCTCTAGCATGAATTCGCTGCCTGAGTTCTCTAGCAAGTAAAGATCCCGAGACGCCAAAACGTCTCGGGTGAAAAAGCGCCCCATTGTAGCGAACCCCGCGGCACCCGGCCATCCCGCTCGGACGCGTCACGGCGCGGGTATCGAATTCGTCGATGCGGTTATGCGCAATTTCGAATAGACCATCGCCGTGGGGTTGGACATGGTGGAAACAAGGGCCGGCTGGCCTCTCTACACAACAACAAGTCAAGGAGTGACTCATGCACAAGCCACGGATCACCATCAGCACCCTGCTGCTTGCCACGGGCCTGGCCGCCTCGCCCCTCCAGGCCGACACCCTGCGCCTCGCCATCATGGGCGAGCCCGCCTCACTGGACCCTCACAAGATCAGTGGTACCTGGGAAAACGATGTGGTCGGCGATCTTTTCGAGGGTCTGGTCACCGAGGCCGCAGACGGCGAACGCATTCCCGGCGTCGCGACATCCTGGGATGTCACCGAAGACGGCAAGACTTACACCTTCGAGTTGCGCGAGGATGCCAGGTGGTCCGACGGCACCCCGGTGACCGCCGAAGACTTCGTCTTCGCCTTTCGCCGCATTCTCGACCCGGCCACCGCCGCCAGCTACGCCTACCTGCTCTATCCCGTGAAAAACGCCGAGGCCGTCTACGGCGGAGACGCTGACCCCAGCACCCTGGGCATCGAGGCCCTTGACGCCAAGACCCTCGAGATCACCCTTGAGCGCTCCACACCCTACTTCCTCGATCAGTTGGCCCACTACACCGCCTATCCGCTGCCCAAGCACGTGGTGGAAAAATACGGTGACGACTGGTCAAAGCCCGACCACATGGTTTCCAACGGGGCCTTCGCCCTGGACGACTGGCAGTCGCAGACGCGCATCGAAGTCAGCCGCAACGCCTACTTCCACGACGCCGACGAGGTGGCGCTGGACGAGGTGGTGTACTTCCCCATCGAGGAACGCAACACCGCGCTGAACCGTTTCCGCGCCGGCGAGATCGACATCGCCCGGGAGTTCCCCACCCAGCAGTTCGACTGGCTCAAGGAGAACCTGCCCAAGGCCGTCCAGGTGGCGCCCTATCTCGGCATCTACTACTACGCGCTCAATACCCGTGATGGCCACGCCACGTCCGATCCTCGGGTACGTAAGGCGCTGAGCCTGGCGGTGCGCCGCGAGGTGATCACCAACAAGATTCTGGGCACCGGCGAAGAGCCTGCCTATAGTTTCGTGCCGCCGAACGTCAACCATTACGACGGCCCCGAACTCGACTTCGCCGACCTTTCTCAGCAGGAGCGCCTGACCCGGGCCCGCGAGCTGATGCAGGAGGCCGGCTACGGCCCCGACAATCCGCTCGCCCTGCGCCTGCGCTACAACACCAGCGAGGATCATCGCAAGGTTGCCATCGCCCTGGCCGCGATGTGGAAACCGCTGGGCGTCGAGGTGGAGCTCTATAACGCGGAAGTCGCGGTGCACTATGCCGACATTCGTCAGGGTGACTTCGACGTGGCGCGCGCCGGCTGGATCGGCGACTACAACGATGCCCAGAACTTCCTGAGTCTCTTGGAGAGCGACGTCGCGAACAACTACGGCGCCTACGAAAACGCTGACTTCGACGCCCTGATGAACGAAGCGGCCAGGACGCAGGACATGGATGCCCGCACCGACCTGATGGCCAAGGCGGAGGAGCTGGCCCTCGAGGACAATGCCACCCTGCCCCTCTACTACTACGTCTCACGCAACCTGGTCAGCCCCGAGCTGAACGGCTGGGAAACCAACATCGAGGATATCCACCGTTCGCGCTGGATAAGCTTCGAGGACTGATCCGCTCTTCTTCATCGTTGCGACTGTCCCCGGGCCCTCGCGGCTCGGGGCGCGAGGCCCCGTCATGCTCCGCTATACCCTGAAGCGCCTGCTGCAGGCGATTCCGACGCTATTGATCGTCATCACGCTGTCCTTCTTCCTGATGCACCTGGCGCCGGGCGGCCCCTTCGACGGCGAGCGCCAGCTGCCGCCGGAGATCGAGGCCAACCTGATGGCCAACTATCACCTGGATGAGCCCGTCTGGAAGCAGTACCTGAACTACATGGGCAACCTGCTGCAGGGCGATCTAGGGCCCTCCTTCAAGTACAAGGATTTCAGCGTCACCGAACTGGTGGCACAGGGCTTTCCCGTCAGCCTTGAACTCGGCATCTGGGCCGTCGGCCTGGCGTTGCTGATCGGTTTGCCCCTGGGAGTGATCGCCGCCCTCAGGCGCAACTCCACCATCGACTACCTGGTGATGGGCACGGCGCTGGCCGGGGTGGCGATTCCCAACTTCGTGATCGCCCCGCTGCTGGCACTGGTGTTCGGCGTTTTCCTCGGCTGGCTGCCGGTAGGCGGCTGGAACGAAGGGGCATGGCCCAACCTGGTACTGCCGGTGGTGGCGCTATCGATCCAGCAGATCGCCTACATCGCACGCATGATGCGCGCCAGCATGATCGAAGTACTCGGTAGCCACTTCATTCGCACCGCCCGCGCCAAGGGCCTCGCCGAAACCGAGGTGATATGGCGCCATGCCATGCGCCCGGCGATGCTGCCGGTGGTCTCCTATCTGGGGCCGGCCATCGCCGGCATCATCACCGGCTCCGTGGTGATCGAGCAGATATTCGGCATTCCCGGCATCGGCCGCTACTTCGTGCAGGCCGCGCTCAACCGTGACTACACCCTGGTGATGGGCACGGTAGTCTTCTACGGCGCCCTGATCGTGCTGCTCAATCTTCTCGTCGACCTGCTCTATTCGGCCCTGGATCCCCAGATTCGCTATGATGACTGATACCGCTGTTTCGACCCCCGATAGTGCCGGCGACAGCCTGGCTCGCGAGGCCTGGCGCCGGCTCAAGCAGAACAAGGCCGCCACCACCAGTCTGGTACTGCTGGCCCTGATCACCCTTGCCTGCGTCGCCGGCCCCTGGCTGACGCCCTGGGCACTGGACGAAGTGGACTGGAATGCCTTTCTGACCCCACCGAGCCCCGAGAACGGCCACTACGCCGGCACTGATGCCAACGGCCGCGACCTGCTGACCCGTGTCTTCCACGGCGGCCGTGTGTCGCTGTCCGTGGCCCTGGTGGCCACCTTCGTCTCACTAGTGATCGGCGTGCTCTATGGCGCCGTGGCCGGCTTCATCGGCGGACGCACCGACAACCTGATGATGCGTTTCGTCGACATCATGTACTCGCTGCCCTTCATGTTCCTGGTGATCCTGTTGATGGTGGTATTCGGTCGCAACATCCTGCTGATCTATGCCGCCATCGGCGCGGTCGAGTGGCTCGACATGTCGCGCATCGTGCGCGGCCAGGTGCTGGCCCTGAAGCGCCGCGAGTTCGTCGAGGCTGCCCAGGCACTGGGCGTGCGCAGCCACAAGATCGTCACCCGCCACCTGATTCCCAATGCCATCGGCCCGGTGATCGTCTACGTCACCCTGACCGTGCCCAAGGTGATCCTGCTCGAGAGCTTCCTGTCCTTCCTCGGGCTCGGCGTGCAGGAACCGCTGACCAGCTGGGGTGTACTGATCAGCGAGGGCAAGGACATGATGGAGACCGCCCCCTGGATGCTGCTGGTGCCCTCCGCCTTCCTGGCGGTGACCCTTTTGTGCCTCAACTTCCTGGGCGATGGCCTGCGCGACGCCCTCGATCCCAAGACCCGCTAACCCCGATCCGCTGAACGCGACCGCCAAGGAGGCTTCATGTCACAGCCACTGCTCGAGATCGATCGCCTGCGGGTCGACTTCGACCTGCCCGGCGGCACCGTTACCGCCGTCAAGGACTTGAGCTTCACGGTCCATGCGGGCGAGACCCTGGCCCTGGTCGGCGAATCCGGCTCCGGCAAGTCGGTGTCCTCCACCGCCGCCATGCGCCTGCTGCCAGAGCTTGCCAGGCCCGACGGCGCCATTCGCTGGCACGGCGGACAGCAGCCAGAGGATCTGCTGCTGGTCGGCGCCAAGCGCATGCGCCAGATTCGCGGCAACGAGATATCGATGATCTTTCAGGAGCCCATGACCTCGCTGAACCCGTTGCACCGGATAGGCCGACAGATCGTCGAGGTGCTAACCAAGCACACCGCCCTGCGCGGTTCCGCGGCACGAGAGCGCGCCTGCAGCCTGTTGGAGCAGGTCGGCATCCCCGACCCCGAACGGCGCCTGGGCAGCTATCCCCATGAGCTCTCCGGTGGCCAGCGCCAGCGGGTGATGATCGCCATGGCGCTGGCCTGCGAACCAAAGCTTCTGATTGCCGACGAGCCCACCACGGCGCTGGACGTTACCGTCCAGGCCCAGATCCTCTCTCTGCTGAAGGATCTGCAGCAGCGCTACGGCATGGCCATTCTGTTCATCACCCATGATCTCGGCATCGTGCGCCACTTCGCCGACCGGGTCTGCGTGATGCAACAGGGCGAGCGGGTCGAAAGCGGCCCTACCGCCGAGCTCTTTGCCGACCCGCAGCACGCCTACACCCGCATGCTGATCGACGCCGAGCCCCGAGGCCGTAAGGCACCGGTGCCCGACCAGACGCCGCTGCTGCTGGAGGCACACGATCTGCGCGTGCGCTTCCCGATGAAGAAGCGCCTGTTTCGGCCCGCCGATTACTTCGAGGCGGTGCGCGGCATTGATCTTTCCGTGAAGCGCGGCCAGACCCTGGGCATCGTCGGCGAGTCGGGCTCCGGCAAGTCGACGCTAGGGCGCGCCCTGCTGCGCCTGCTCGAGAGTCGAGGTGACATCCGCTTCGACGACACGGCCCTCGACGGCCTGGACACCGCCGCCATGCGGCCGCTGCGCTCAAGGATGCAGGTCGTCTTCCAGGACCCCTTCGGCTCGCTGTCGCCGCGCATGACGGTGGGCGAGATCATCGGTGAAGGCCTACGTGTCCACGCTCCCTTGCTGGGTCGCCGCGAGCGCGATGCCAGGGTCCAGGAGGCGCTAGCCGATGTCGCCCTGGATCCGGCCATGCGTCACCGCTACCCCCACGAATTTTCCGGGGGCCAGCGCCAGCGTATCGCCATCGCCCGCGCCCTGGTGCTCAAGCCCGAGCTCCTGCTACTGGACGAGCCTACCTCGGCGCTGGATCGCTCGGTGCAGGCCACGGTGATCGAGCTGCTGCGCGACCTGCAACACAAGCACGACCTTACCTACCTGTTCATCAGCCACGACCTGGCGGTGGTGCGAGCGCTGGCCGATAGCGTGCTGGTGATGAAGGACGGCGAGGTAGTCGAACAGGGCGATACCGAGGCGCTATTCAGCCAGCCTCGTCACACCTACACCCAGGAGCTGATGCGCGCCGCCTTCCTCGACCATCAGGCCGCCTGAGCCTCATCCAAACGCAACGACCCCGGCCATGAGCCGGGGTCGTTGGAGTGAGGATCAGGCCTTACGGGCCGTGATCAGAAGCGGTAGTCCATCGACAAAGCGAAGACATTCGCCGAGACGTCGTACTCGCCGGACAGGTTGCCTTTCCGGGCGTTCTCTTCCTTGGCGCCATCCTGATCGATCTTGCCGCCATCACCGAAGACACGCATGTAACCGGCGGTCACGCCGAGGTTCTCGGTCGCCTGATAGGTCGCGCCCAGCGTTGCCCAGGTACGATCGGCATCCGGCACCCGCGGCGTGCGGAATTCGGCACTCGGCACCGGCGTCTCGTCGTAGCCAAGGCCGGTGCGCAGCAGCCACTTGTCGGTCAGTGCGTAGTTGGCGCCCACCGAGTAGGCCCAGGAATCGTTCCAATTCTCGGTAGTGGTGCTGTCGCCGCCACTATCGAACTCCACCTTCAGTTCCTCAAAGGAACTCCAATCAGTCCAGCTGGCATTGGCCATCAGGGCAAGCCTGGGGGTCAGCTGGTGGAAGACACCGATATTGGCATTGGCCGGCGTCGAGATATCGGCCGTGCCACCGCCGTCCTCTAGCCCAGAATTGGCAAGCACTGTCTGGCCGGTGGAATTATCGCTGCTGTACTCCACTTCACCATCCAGGACCAGGTCGATCTCGGAACGGTAGCTAAGGCCCAGGCGCGTCTTGTCGGTGACCTGGAAGAGGGTACCCAGCGTATAGCCATACCCCCAGTCATCCCCGGTGACCTTGGCCTTGCCGTCGAACTGCCCTGCGGCAGTGGCAGGCAACAGCGATGCCTGGGCACCGAGCCCACCCAGATCGATCGCATTGGAGATGGTCGCGTCGCCGTGTTCGGCGATCAGGCCCGCCGCCACCGACCAGCGGTCGGTGACGCGGAAGTTGACGGTGGGCTGAATATCGATGGTGGTGAGCTCGGTCTCGATGGCGTGATAGCGCCCGATCCAGTCCTCGTCGTACTTGGTCGCGAGCCCATAGGGCGAGAAGATCGCCAGGCCCAGGTCGATACGCTCGCTGGCCTGTGTCTTGACGGCGAAGCTCGGCACCACGGCGCTCTCGCCGCCCTGACGGGAGCCGCCGTTGTCATAACTCAACGATGGCGCACTGGCGGGGCTCGCCTCGGCATCTTGCAGCTCGAAGTCGGCATCGATATAGGCGGCCCCGACGGAGAACTGGTTACCGTCGATATTGCCGATAGCGGCCGGGTTATAGGCCATAAAGCTTACATCTTCCGCGCCGGCGGCGGCGTTCGAAAGAGCGTTGGCCAGGGTCTTGGCGCTTTGTTCGCGCACCTGGAAGCCGGCGGCGAAAGCCTGGCTGGCCATCAGACCGGCAGAGGCAAGGGCAACGGCGATGGCGAGCTTGTTGGTCTTGTAATGCATCGTTTGGTGTCCTGTTTCAGGAAGGGCTGGCGTTCCTCACCCGCACCAGGCGAGCGGATACCTTACTTTTGGCGGAAAATGTCGCCCGGATCAAGAACAAACGATCGTTTTAATCCCAAATTTGCTCATACTTTAGCATCAGATTCCCATTCTCTTCGAACTTTCATAGACTTACACACCCCATCCGCCGACGCTGGCGACGGCATTAGCCTGCGCTTGACCTTTGTGTAACCCAAAGGTTTTACACTTGAAGCACCGAAGGCCGCGAGCGTCAGGAGACAGCCATGAAAGTCAGCGATTTGGCCAAAGCCGCCGGAGTAACGTCCGAGACGGTGCGCCACTACACCCGCGAGGGGTTGCTGGCCCCCGCCAAGGATCCCCATAACGGCTATCACCGCTTCGATAGCCAGGATCTCGAGCGACTGGCCTTCATCCAGCGTGCGCGCACCCTGGGGTTCAGCATCAAGGAGATTCACGAGATTCTTGACCATGCCGACCACGGCGATTCGCCCTGCCCGCTGGTACGCGACCTGCTGGCGAGCCGCCTGCCACAAATCCGTGAGCGCATTCAGGAACTAGAGGCGCTAGCGACACGCATGGAGCAGGCGCTGGACGCCTGGGCCGACATGCCTGACGGCACCCCCGATGGTCACAGCCTGTGCAGGCTGATCGAGAGCCTGCCCGCCCCATCGACCGACAAGGCGGCCTCCAACACCGCCAAGGAGGAGGCATGAAACCACCTAATGATGAGCCAAAGCGGCCATTGCCAACGCTTGAACGCCATATCCCCGGCATGAGCTGTCAGGGGTGCGTATCGCGCATGCGCAAGGCCATCCAGGCCGAAGACCCGGACGCTGACGTAACCGGCGAGCCAGGCGAGAAGCGCCTCGACGTCACCACCCGCCTTGATGGCGAGCGAGTCGATGCCCTGCTCAAGGACGCCGGCTATCCGGCCGACGAGGTAGCCAGTTCCGGCACTACGACGGCCGACAGCGCAGCGGACGCCCCGGCGCCAGGCTCCGAACAGGCATTGGCCCCAGAGCCGCAAGCCACCGCGCCGAATGAACAGCCCGCACACGACCGGGCGAAGAGCGTGCGTCTATCGCTCTCCGGCATGACCTGTGCAAGCTGCGTGAAGAGCATTCAGCAGGCCCTGGAGCGCACCTCAGGCGTCACTGAGGCCGAGGTCAATTTCGCCAGTCAAACGGCTCAGGTACGCGGTAGCGCCAGCACTCAGACGCTCATTGAGGCCGTCGAACGTGCAGGCTATGGCGCCTCGCCCATCGAGGATCTGCGACAGGCCGAGGCACGGCGCGCCGAAAACGATCGCAAGGCCTACCGCCAGCGCCGGCGCGGCAGCCTGATGGCGCTGGCGCTGGCCGTGCCACTGATGATCGCCATGTTCTTCCATCACCCCGACCCTACGGGAGCAGAACGGGGCGTCTGGGGTGTGATCGGCCTGCTGACACTGGGGGTGCTGGCGGGTCCGGGCAGACATTTCTTTGTCAACGCCGCCAAGGCGCTGCGCCATCATGAAGCCAACATGGACACCCTGGTGGCCATGGGTACCGGCACCGCCTGGTTGTATTCCATGGCCGTGGTGATCTTCGCGCCCTGGCTACCCGAGGCGGCCCATAGCCTGTACTTCGAGGCATCAACCATGATCATCGGGCTGATCCTTGCCGGCAACGCCCTGGAACTCAAGGCCCGAGGCCGCACCAGCGAGGCCCTTGGCCGCCTGCTCGAGCTGCAATCAAGCACCGCGCGGGTGATCCGCGACGGCAAGGAGCAGGATGTCGAGATCGATGCCGTACGCACGGGTGATCGCATCCGCGTACGCCCCGGCGAGCGCCTGCCGGTAGATGGAGAGGTCGAGGAAGGCGAGAGCCATGTCGATGAGTCGATGCTCACTGGCGAGCCGCAGGCGGTCGCCAAAGGCACGGGCGATGAGGTCAGCGCCGGTACCGTCAACGGTCGCGGCAGCCTGATCTATCGCGCCACCCGGGTCGGTGCCGACACCCGGCTTGGCCGCATCACCGACCAGGTCGCCCGCGCCCAAGGTTCACGCCCGCCGATCGGCGCCCTGGCCGACCGGGTCGCTGGCGTCTTCGTGCCCACGGTGATGATCGTCGCAGTCGCCACGGCGCTGGTCTGGTTCAACGTCGGCCCCGAGCCCCGGGTGCTGCACATGCTGATCACCGCCACAGCGGTACTGATCATTGCCTGCCCCTGCGCCCTGGGGCTAGCCACGCCGCTCTCGACCATGATCGGGGTCGGCAAGGCCGCCGAGCACGGCGTGCTGATACGAAACGGTGAGGCTCTGCAGATGGCAAGCAGCCTGACCACGCTGGTGGTGGACAAGACCGGCACTCTCACCGAGGGCAAGCCGCGTGTCACCGAAACACAATTCCTCGATGAGCAGGCCGATGCAACGCAGACACTTGGCTTTATTGCAGGGCTCGAGCAGGGCTCGGAACACCCGCTGGCAACGGCCCTGCTGGCGCATGCCGAGCAGGAGAGAGCGACGCCAGCCACCGTCACAGACTTCACCAGCGTGACCGGTGGCGGCGTCAAGGCGACCACCGAACAAGGGCAGTCGCTGCTGCTCGGCAACGCCAGACTGCTCAAGGACCAGGGTGTGGACCTGGCCCCGGGCGAGGCCATCGTCGAGCAGCTCGAAGGTAAGGCACGCACCGTGGTGCAGCTGGCCGTCGATGGCCGACTCGCGGCCGTCTTCGGCATCAGTGATCCCCTACGTAAGGACAGCCGCGCGGCTGTTCTACGCCTGCAGAAAGATGGACTCAAGGTGGTGATGCTGACCGGCGATAACGCCCATACCGCCGCTGCCATCGGCCAGGAAGTGGGCATCGACGAGGTGCGCGCCGGACTGCTGCCCGAGGACAAACATGCCGAGATCGAACGTCTTCAGGCCAATGGCGAAGTCGTGGGGATGGTCGGCGATGGCATCAACGACGCCCCAGCACTGGCTCAAGCCAACGTCGGTTTCGCGATCGGTCAGGGCACCGACGTGGCCATCGAGAGCGCCGGTATTACCTTGATGAGAAGCTCGCTTAACGGCGTAGCCGATGCCATCGAGATCAGTCGCGCGACCCTTGCCAACATCAAGCAGAACCTGTGGGGCGCCTTTGGCTATAACACCCTCTGCATCCCCATCGCGGCGGGCGTCCTCTACCCCGCCACCGGTTGGCTGCTGTCGCCGATGATCGCCGCGGCGGCCATGTCGCTGTCATCGGTCACGGTGGTCACCAACGCCAATCGGCTGCGCCGCTTCCGGCCCTTGTCCGGGACCTCATCGCAGTCCGCAGACGCGTCCGTCGGCAGCGATAAGCAGGAGGCTCATTCATGACGCTACTGATCAACCTCGGCGGTATCGCACTGATCGGCGCCATCGCCTGGTGGTTCTGGATCAGCTGACACCGATATAGCGGCCGGGTTTGTGATTGAGGGCGATGATCAGGTTCATGGTCACCGCTCCCAGCACCGATAGCGCGATACTGTCAGGGTCGAGCACCAGGAAAGACAGACCCAGGATCAGCATATCGACACCGAGCTGCACGTAGCCGGCCCGCCAGCCATAACGCTCCTGCAGATACAGCGCGAGAATGTTGATGCCGCCAAGGCTGGTACGATGACGAATCAGCACCAGCAGGCCGATACCCAGCAGACTGCCGCCGATCACCGCCGCATAGACGGGATTTAGCGACGCGATATCAACCCAGCCAGGCGTCAGGGTGGCGAAGAGCGACAGCAGCGCCGTGGCGGCGAAGGTGCGCAGGGTGAAGGACCAGCCCATGCGCTTGATCGCCAGGTAGTAGAAGGGCAAGTTGATGAGAAAGAACATGCCACCGAAACCGACCCCGGTGACGTACTGGGCGAGCAGGGCCAGGCCGGCGGTGCTGCCGGCGAGCAGCATCGCCTGGGAATAGAAGGTCACCCCCAGCGCGACCAGCAGGGTGCCGAGCAGCATCGCCAGCACGTCTTCGTGGGGCCGGTGAGGGTCCTGAGGCAGGTCTTCGGGCTCGACGTCTTCAAGCTCGGGGCGCGCACTCTCAGCGCCCTCACTCTCACCAGGGCTCGCCTGCTCGTCATTCTCTTGCGGCGAGACCGGGATGGCCTCGTCATCCTCAAGGCGCTGGGATTCCCTACGCATATCGCTCATCGGCGGCCTCCTCGGCCAAGTCATCCAAAGGGAACAGGGGCCAGCTCAGGCCGGGCTCAGCGACTCGGCGTGCTCGATCATCAGCTGCAGGGACTCGCGCCCCTTCCAGCGGTTGCGATTGAGCTTGAAAGCACAGCGCAGCCGGTCGCCAAGCCCGAAGGCCGGCACCTCGCCAGGCGTCAGGGCGCGAAACCAGATCGCGCGCACCGTGCTATGGCCATGGCCGAGTTCCAGCATCAAATGGCTGCCATCGGCGCCCACCGGACGCAGTGCCTCGACCAGAAAGTCGCCTTCAAATAACGGCGCCTCGAACTCGCGGCCGAAGGGTGCCAGCCGCGCCAACTCATCGAGGGTGGCAAGCGACAGTTGCTCCGGCGTCAGCGTCCCATCGGTTAAGACACAGGGGTAAAGCTCACGTCCGCCGAGCTGCTCGCCCGCCGCCTGCCAGATCGCCCGGCGGAACTCATCGAGCCGTTCACGGGGCAGGCCAATACCAGCCGCCCCGCGATGGCCACCGAAGCGTGGCAACGCCTCCGGCGCCAGGTCATGGGCCCGCTGCAGGGCATCACGCAGATGAAGGCCTTCGATGGAGCGCCCGGAGCCGGTCAGCATGCCGGCCGTCGCCGCCGGGGTCAGCACCAGTGCCGGGCGGCCGAAGGCCTGGACCAGGCGTGAGGCGACGATGCCCTGCACGCCGGCATGCCCGGTCTCCAGAAAGATCACCAATGCCGGCACGTCGTCGGCGAGCTGGTCGGCGGCCAGGACCTTGGCCTCCTCGGCCATCTCGGCTTCGATGGCCTTGCGCGACTGGTTATCCTGATCCAGCACCTCGAGATGGCGCGCCGCTGTGCCATCGTCGGCGGCCAGCATGAAGTGCAGCGCCGCATAGGGATCATCGAGGCGCGAGCGGGCGTTGATGCGCGGCCCCATCTGAAAAGCCAGGGTCTCGGCGTCGAAGGGCACGCTGTCCGGGCCAAGGCGCGTGGCCATGGTCCGCCAGCAAGCGGCTTCCATGCGGTTGATCAGGGTCAGGCCGTGATTGACGACGGCGCGGTTGGCCGCACTCCCACCCAGCGACACACAGTCGGCGACAGTGCCCAGCGCCACATAGGAGAGCCAGGGCGAGAGCTTGGGCGTCGAAGACGACAGGACGCCCCAGTCGATCAGCACCTGGCGAGCCAGTGACATGGTCAGCCAGGCGACCATGCAACCGGCGATGGTCGGGTCCGGATAATCGCAGTCGTCCCGCGTCGGGTTGACGGTGGCATAGGCCGAGGCCGGCGGCCCCTCCTGCGGCAAGGCGTGGTGGTCGGTGACCACGACGTCGAGCCCTGCCTCCTTGAGCCTTGCGATGCGCGGCTCATCGCTACTGCCACAGTCGGCGGTGATCACAAGCCTGGGGCCCGGCGACAGCTGAAGGGTGCGTTCGACCAGCGGCAGGCTGATGCCATACCCGTCATTGATGCGGTGGCCGATCAGGCTGTGCAGACGCGATTCCGGCACCCCGAACAGCTCGTTGAGGGTGCGCCTTATCACCACGTGCGAGGTAATGCCGTCGACGTCGTAGTCGGTGAGGATGCCGATATGCTCCCCCTCGACCACCGCCTGGGCGATGCGCTCGGCGGCGCGGCGGGCATCCTTCAGCCGTTCCGGGTGTGCGAGGTGGCGAAGGCTTGGCGACACCAGCGGCGCAATCTCGCCTTGATAGCCGGCAAGCCGCCCGGCCAGCACCCGTGCCTGCAGCTCGCTAAGCCCCTCGCGCTGGGCGCGGGCATAGAGCGCCTCGTCACGCGGGCGCGGGGCGAGGCGCGGCTTGAGCGAGGTGACAGGCGGTGTCGAAAGCGAGGCGGATTCCACAGCGGCTCCTCAAGGGGATACGGGAAGCGAATGACAAAAAACGCCCGGCGGACCGGGCGTCATGACGACTCGAGAAGTAAAGCCTCGAGGGGTGACGGCTCAGCGGCGCTGCTCGGCAACGAAGCGCTGTACCGCGTCGAGCTCGGCGGGCAGCACCGTGTAGCGCTCCTCGCGCTCGAGCAGGTCATCCATGTGCGGCGGCAACGGTACCCCCGGGAAACCGGCCTTGACCACTGCTTCGGCGAACTTCGCCGGGTGGGCGGTGGCGAGCGTAATCATCGGCGTTGCCGCATCGGCACGCGCACGCTCGGCGGCCCGGTAACCGGTCGCGGTGTGCGGATCGAGCACCTCATGGGTGCGATGATGCGCCTCGCGGATCACCTCGAGGATGGTGGCATCGTCGACGCTGTGGCTTGCAAACTTCTCGCGCAACTTGGCAAGCGGCGCCTCGGCAAGCGCCGTGGGCTCATCCTGAAAGCGCTCGAGCAGGGCCGCCACGGCATGGCCGTCGCGGTCATAGGCATCGAAGAGCAGCCGTTCGAAGTTCGACGAGACCACGATATCCATCGACGGCGCCAAGGTCGCAGCGAGCTCCTGCTTGGAGAAGTCGTTGGCGGCGAGCGTCCGGTGCAGAATGTCGTTGGCGTTGGTGGCGATGATGAACTGCTTGACCGGCAGCCCCATCTTGTAAGCCATGTAGCCGGCGAAGACATTGCCGAAGTTCGCCGACGGAACGCTGAAGCTGACCTCACGGTGCGGCGCACCAACCGCCACGGCAGAAGCCACGTAGTAGACGATCTGGGCCATGATCCGCGCCCAGTTGATCGAATTGACCGCCACCAGCCGGGTGCCATTCAGGAAGTCCTGATTGGCGAAGCTTGACTTGACCATCGCCTGGGCGTCGTCGAAATTGCCTTCGATGGCAACGTTGAAGACGTTATCGGCCAGCACCGTGGTCATCTGGCGACGCTGCACCTCCGAGACCCGGTTGTGCGGGTGGAGAATGAAGATATCCAGGTTGTCGCAGTGGCGGCAGCCCTCGATAGCCGCCGAGCCGGTGTCGCCTGAGGTCGCCCCCATGATCACCGCGCGCTCGCCGCGCTTGTCCAGGAAGTGGTCGAGCAGCCGGCCCAGCAGCTGAAGCGCCACGTCCTTGAAGGCAAGCGTCGGGCCATGGAACAGCTCGAGCAGGAAGTGGTTGGCGTCGAGCTGATTCAGCGGCACCACGGCATCGTGGCTGAAGGTCGCGTAGGCGTCCTTGACCAGGCCACGGAAGGTATCATCATCGATCTCGCCGTTGACGAACGGCTTCATCACCCGAAAGGCGATCTCGGCATAGGAGCAGCCGGCCATGTCGGCCAGTTCTTCCTTTGACAGCTGAGGGACGGTTTCAGGCACGTAGAGGCCGCCGTCGCTGGCCATACCGGTCAGCACGACCTCCTCGAAGGACAGTGCGGGCGCCTGCCCGCGGGTACTGATATAACGCATCGTTCGATCCTGTGTTCGCGTCCCGCCCTCACTGGGCGAGACACGTTGTCCAGCGCACGATCGGCCCGCCGCTCGTGGTGACGGGCAGGCCTGCCGATTGTCGTTGTTAGGCTTTGTCTAGGCGTCCTCGTCGAGGGTCTCGACGCGGATACGAGTTACGGAGCCGGCGATATCGGCCAGCGATTCGAGCTGACGAATGACCTCGTTCATATGCTTCTCGCGGGTGCGATGTGTCAGCAGGATGATCGGCACCAGCTCGCCTTCGATGGCTTCCTTCTGCATGATCGCCTCGATGGAGATGCCCTGCTCGGAGAGGATCGTCGCCACGCGCGCCAGCACGCCGGGGCGGTCAACCGCCAACAGACGCAGGTAATAGGCGGTGGTGATCTCTTCCATGGGCAGGATCGGCAGATCGTTATCGCCATCGCCGATGCCACTGAAGGCGAGATAGGGCACCCGGTAGGTATGCTCGGTGCTGATATCACGGGCAACATCCAGCAGGTCGGCGACCACTGCCGAGGCGGTCGGCTCAGCACCGGCACCCGCACCGTAATAAAGTGTCGGCCCCACGGCGTCGCCCATGACCTCGATGGCATTCTTGACGCCGTTGACGTTGGCCATCAGGCATTCCTTGGGGACCAGCGCCGGATGAACGCGCAGTTCGAAGCCGGCCTCGGTGCGCTTGGAGATGCCCAGGTGTTTGATGACGTAGCCGAGGTTGTCGGCCTGCTCGACGTCGTCGAAGGTGATCCGCGAGATGCCTTCGGTGTAGGCCTTGTCGAACTGCAGCGGCACGCCGTAGGCGATGGACGCCAGAATGGTCAGCTTGTGCGCGGCATCGATGCCTTCGACATCGAAGGTCGGGTCGGCTTCGGCATACCCCAGCGCCTGGGCCTCGGCCAGCACGTCTTCGAAGGCGCGGCCTTCGTCACGCATATGGGTGAGGATATAGTTGCCGGTGCCATTGATGATGCCGGCCAGCCACTCGATGCGATTGGCGCCCAAGCCCTCGCGCAGTGACTTGATCACCGGGATACCGCCGGCGACCGCCGCCTCGAAGGCCACGATGACCCCCTTCTCGTGGGCAGCCTGGAAAATCTCGTTGCCGTGAACCGCGATCAGCGCCTTGTTGGCCGTAACCACGTGCTTGCCGTTTTCGATGGCGGTCAGTACCAGTTCGCGGGCCACTTCGTAGCCGCCGATCAGCTCGACCAGCACATCGATATCGGGATTACGGGCCACGTCGAACACATCGCCGGTGGTCTTGACGCCGGTGGTATCGCAGTGGGGATTCTCGCGACGCATCGCCACCTGCTCAATGACGATCGGACGCCCGGCCCGACGCGCGATATCATCGGCGTTGCGCATCAGCACATTGAAGGTACCGCCACCCACAGTACCCAGTCCACAGATTCCCACTCTGACCGATTTCAACGTTTTGCTCCCTTTACACAGGTGTTCGATTGTTCGTCTTGTCGACGACCGTGGTGCAAGGACGGCAAGACGAATCGCCGCCAGCACACCCAGTCGATCGGCTTTTATCCATTCACGCCCAGCATTTCCGCCAGCCGCTCGGCCGGCACGTAGCCCGGCACCAGGCGCCCGTCAGGCAACACAATAGCCGGTGTGCCCTGAACGCCAAGCTCCATGCCCAGATGATACTGTGACTCGACCGGATTGTCGCAGTCTGGAGCGACATCCAACGACTCGCCGCGTTTGCTGGCGGTCATGGCTTCGGCCGGATTGGCGGCACACCACACCTGGCTAAGCAGCCGGGCCCCTTCGGAACCCGCGCCGGCTCGCGGAAAGGCCAGGTAATTCACGGCGATGCCCATGTCATTGAGCGCCGGCACTTCTTCATGCAAACGCTGGCAATAGGGGCAGGTCGTATCGGTAAAGATATGGATCGTCGCCTTTGGCGGCTCGTCTCCGCGAAAGATCACCTGCTCACTCTCTGGCACGGAGGCAATACGCGCGGCGCGCTGGGCGTTGCGAGATTGCTCGCTGAGATTCACTAGGCCATCCGCGTTATTCTTGTAGATATCACCAACGATGAAGTGCTCACCGGCGGCATCACTGTAAAAAATTTCACCATTGGCCAGATGCACTTCCCAAAGGCCCTCGACGGGGGTGTCTCGCACCTGCTCGACAGGCATGGCCTCACCGTTGACGGTAAGCTCATCGGTCAGCGCCTTCGGCGGCGCCGCCATGGCCTGGACGGAAAGCAGGCCAGCCAAGAGGCCGGTGGCGGTAAGCAGCAGTCGATTCATGGTCAACCTCGAGGATGATGGTCAGCATGCAGCGTTTCCAGGCGAGCCTGGGCCACATGGGTATAGATTTGGGTCGTCGACAGGTCGCTGTGACCCAACAACAGCTGTACGACACGCAAATTGGCCCCATGATTCAATAAATGCGTGGCGAAAGCATGCCGCAAGGTATGCGGTGACAGTGGCTTGCTGATGCACGCGGTGCGCGCATGCGCGCGCACGCGATGCCAGAAGGTCTGGCGGGTCATGAAGCCATCGCTGCGCCCAGGGAACAAGGGGGGGCGCGTGATATCGCGCATCAGCACGCTTCGCCCGGCGCGTAAGTAACGCTGAAGCCAGGCGATGGCTTCTTCACCCAGCGGCACCAGCCGCTCCTTGTCGCCCTTGCCACGCACTCGCACCACTCCCTGACGCAGGTTGATCGCATCGGTGGTCAGCCCCACCAGTTCCGATACCCGCAGGCCACTGGCATAGAGCACTTCGAGCATGGCGCGGTCGCGAAGCCCAAGGGCGGTATCGGTATCCGGTGCCTCGAGCAGTCGCTCGACCTCTTCCTCGTCGAGCGTTCGTGGCAGACTCGGTCGCACCGGCGGCAGGCGCACCTCGGTAAGCGGGTCGGTGTCGATCAGGCCCTCGATAAGCGCCCAGCGATAGAAGCGCCGCAGACTCGACAGCAGCCGTGCATTGGAACGCAGCTGATAGCCGGCGGCGCGGCGCGTATCAAGCCAGTCAGGCAATACCTCGGGGGCGGGACAGAGCAGGGAGTCATCATGTTCTGTCAGTCGCGCCGTCCAGGAGGTCAGGTCATGACGGTAGGCGGCCAGGGTATTATCGCTTGCTCCCTGCTCAAGCCACAGCGCATCCAGGAAGCGCTCAAGCAGGGTATGGGTCTGATCGCTCATCAAGCACCCTCATGACTTCCGCCCCAGACACAACGAAACCCCGCCCCGCGCAAGCGGTGACGGGGTTTCGCCATAAAGCATCTCCTGACTTAGGAGAGCTTTTCCTTGATGCGTGCGGACTTGCCGCTGAGCTCGCGGAGATAGTACAGCTTGGCCTGGCGCACATCACCGCGACGCTTGACCGCGATGGAATCGACCAGCGGGCTGTAGGTCTGGAAGGTACGCTCGACGCCAACACCGTGAGACACCTTACGCACGGTGAAGGCGGAGTTCAGGCCGCGGTTACGCTTGCCGATGACAACGCCTTCGAAGGCCTGCAGACGCTCGCGGGTACCTTCCTTGACCTTGACCTGGACGACAACAGTGTCGCCCGGTGCAAAGGCCGGAACTTCCTTGGCCATCTGCTCGGATTCGATCGCCTGGATCACGGAATTCTTGCTGCTCATTGCTAGCTCCTCAATAACTTGTATCGCCTTCGGCTATCGCCTTCGGCGGTGATCCCGGCGCGAATCCATGAGGGATGGCGCGGGAATCGCTCTGTGTATGACGCAGGGGCACGATGCTCATGCCTAAGCCTTGTTCAGGAAGGCTCCTGCACCTCCGCCTTGCTGGCGTATTCCTCGATGAATTCATCGAGCAGTGCCTGCTGTTCAGCCGCCAAGGTCCTGCCATTGAGCAGATCCGGGCGCCTGAGCCAGGTGCGGCCCAATGACTGCTTCAGCCGCCAACGGCGAATCGCCGCGTGGTTGCCGCTCAGCAGCACATCCGGCACCCGCCGCCCATCGACCTCGTCGGGACGGGTATAGTGCGGGCAATCCAGCAGGCCATCGTTGAAGGAATCTTCCTCCGCCGAGGCCTGGTGGCCCAGCACACCGGGCACCATTCGGGCCAACGCATCGACCATCACCATGGCGGGCAGTTCGCCGCCACTCAGCACATAGTCACCGATCGAGACTTCCTCATCGATATCGGCTTCCACCACGCGCTCGTCGATGCCTTCGTAGCGTCCAGCTACCACCACCAGGGGGCCGCTTTCGGCCAGCGCCTTCACGCCCGCTTGATCAAGAGGTCGCCCCTGTGGCGACAGGTAGATCACTCGAGCCGGCTGGCCTGCACTGCTCTCGGCCGTCGCCCGCGCGTCATGGATGGCATGGCGCAGGGTGTCGACCTTCATCAACATGCCTGGTCCGCCCCCATAGGGACGATCATCCACCGTGCGATGGTTGTCGGTTGCATAATCACGGGGGTTCCAGAACTCGAGTTCCAGTAGCCCCTGCCTGACCGCTCGACCCGTCACCCCATATTGGGTGATGGCATCAAACATCTCAGGGAACAGCGATACGACCCCAATCCACACAGCGTTTCTTCCAGGCCTAGCTCCCCAATATAACCGGGGAGGGCGTCACCAGGACGTCTTAAAATTCGGGATCCCAGTCCACCTTCATACCGCCGGCGGTAAGGTCCACCTCGAGCACCACCTCGTCGGGCAAAAAGGGCAACAGCCGCTCCTTGCCGTCGGCGTCTTTGACGACCATCACGTCATTGGCGCCGGTCTCGAACAGGTAAGCCACATGACCCAGGCTGTCGCCGTCGTCCGTGGTGACCTGGAGACCCTCCAGTTGGTGCCAGTAATACTCGCCCGCGTTAAGCGGCGGCAGCGACTGTTTGGGCAACAGGATCTCTGCGCCGGCCAGTTGCTCTGCCTGCTCGCGCGACGCCACCCCACCCAGCTGGGCCACCAGGCCCTTGCCTTGTTGACGTCCCTGAACCAGTTTGCGGTCGACGAGCTTGCCGTCGAGTCGCAACTGCCACTCGGGATAGTCGAGGATGCCGTCCATCGGGCTAGTGTACGAATACACCTTCAGCCAGCCCTTCACACCGTAGGGACTGGTCAGCTTTCCCAGCACCACATGCTGGTCGCTGCCGGTGCCTTTAGTTGCGCTCTGGGCCATGACTATTACCACCTAGATGCCGTATCTAGTTGACCGCAATTCAGACTCAGGCCTGCTTGCGGGCTTCCTTGATCAGCTCGGCGACGCGCTCTGAGACCTGAGCACCATGCTCTTGCCACTTAGCGATGCGGTCCAGATCGATACGCAGGCGCTCTTCCTGGCCGCGGGCGACCGGGTTGAAGAAGCCGACGCGCTCGATGAAGCGGCCATCACGAGACTTGCGAGAATCGCTTACGGTCAGGTGGTAGAAGGGACGCTTCTTGGCGCCACCACGTGCCAGACGAATGGTAACCATTGCGTTATCTGTCCTTCGGTTGAGTTGCTAAAATTGGTCTTCGGCCGCACGCTGTCGCGCGGTCCTGCCACGAAGACGCGACATTCTACGGAAATCGAGCCCGCTTGGGAACCTTTTGTGTACCCGGCAGCCATTACCGCCGCGGTAGACCGCCAGGCCCACCCATGCCGCCCATGCCTCCGGGACCGCCCGGGCCACCGGGACCACCGGGACCACCGCCACCCATCATGCCGGACATGCCGCGCATCATCTTTTCCATGCCGCCCTTCTTGCCGGCCTTCTTCATCATCTTCTGCATCTGCTTGTGCTGCTTGAGAAGACGATTGAGGTCGGGGATCTGGAGGCCAGCACCGGCCGCGATACGGCGCTTGCGTGAACCATTGATGATCTCCGGACGACGGCGTTCCTTGAGCGTCATCGAGTTAATCAGCGACTCGAGCTTGCCAAATTCCTTCTCGGGCCCGGGCCCCTGAGCCATCTCGGCCATCTGCCCCATGCCCGGCAGCTTGCCCATCAGACCGCCCATGCCGCCCATCTTCTTGAGCTGCTGGAGCTGGTCACGGAAATCCTCGAGATCGAAGCCATCGCCCTTCTTGACCTTCTTGGCGAGCTTATCGGCCTTGCCCTTGTCGACGGTGCGCTCGGCTTCCTCGATCAGCGACAGCACATCGCCCATGCCGAGGATTCGAGAAGCGACCCGATCCGGGTGGAAAGGCTCGAGGGCATCGACCTTCTCGCCCATGCCCATGAACTTGATCGGTTTGCCAGTGATGTGGCGTACCGACAGCGCGGCACCACCCCGGGCATCACCATCGGCCTTGGTCAGGATCACGCCGGTCAGCGGCAAGGCTTCATGGAAGGCCTTGGCGGTATTCGCGGCGTCCTGACCGGTCATCGCATCGACGACGAACAGTGTCTCCTGCGGCGCGCAGACACGGTGCAGGGACTGAATCTCGTCCATCATGTCGGCATCGACATGCAGGCGACCGGCGGTATCGACGATCACCACATCATGGAACTGGATCTTGGCGTGCTTGAGGGCCGCTTCGGCAATGGCCACCGGCTTCTGAGAGGAGTCCGAGGGGAAGAAGTCGACCTCGACCTCACCGGCCAGCGTCTCGAGCTGGTCGATGGCCGCCGGACGATAGACGTCAGCGGAGACCACCAGCACCTTCTTCTTCTCGCGCTCACGCAGGTAGCGGGCGAGCTTGGCCACCGAGGTGGTCTTGCCCGCCCCCTGCAGGCCGGCCATCAGGATCACCGAGGGCGTGCCCTTGAGCGAAAGCCCTTCGGCCCCTTCGCCCATGATCGCCTCGAGCTCCTGCTGGACGATCTTGACGAACTGCTGACCCGGCGAGAGGCTCTTCGACACCTCCTGGCCAACGGCACGCTCGCGCACCCGATCGATGAACGCCTTGACCACCGGCAGGGCCACATCGGCCTCCAGTAGCGCACGGCGCACCTCGCGCAGCGTGTCCTTGATATTGTCTTCGGTCAGTCTGGCCTGACCGCTGATGGACTTCAGCGTCTTCGATAGACGCTCTGTCAAACTGTCGAACATGGGGCCCTCCGGCAGGGATGCCTGGCTTTGGGCAAAGATTATACGCCTTCCCGGCGCCAGTCTCCATGCACCAACCCCTTGATTGGGCCGCATGTCGCGCCATCGCGCCCAGCCGCTTGCGAGCGCCCGGCTGGGCGCGACCGAGGGGATTCGGTATAGTGATCGCTCATGGATTTTTTCACTCGCGAGACGCCGCCGTCGACGGCGATGGACAGCAACCGATGCAGGCGCTTCCCTTTGCCCTTCTGGCCATAGCCTTCTATCTGGGCGCTGCCTCATGGCAGGCACTCACCCTTTTGCGTCGCGTTCCCCAGCGCCCGCAGATGGTGCGCGGCCTCGGCACCCTTGCGCTGGCCTTCCACGGGCTAGTGATCGCCGGGGTCATTCATGAGACCGGCGGCCTGTGGCTTGGCCTGTCACCGAGTCTTGTGATGGTCAGCGCTTTGGTGACCGGGCTCTTGATACTGGGCAGCCTGGCCAAGCCGGTGCTCAATATCGCGGTAGGCGTTTTCCCGGTCGCGGCGGTGACCCTGGTGACCGCCGTGGCCTGGCCCGGCGGCGAACATCAGGGCCACCTGACGCCCGGCATCGCCGTGCATGCCATCAGCTCGGCGCTGGCCTTCGCGCTGTTGGCGATTGCGGCTGTACAGGCCATATTGCTGGCCTGGCAGAATCAGGCCCTGCGCCATCACCACATTCGTGGCATCGTCCAGACACTGCCACCCCTGACCACGATGGAACGGGTGCTTTTCGAGCTGATCTGGGCCGGTATGATCCTGCTGACCCTGGCCATCGCCAGCGGCTTCCTGTTCCTCGACAACCTCTTTGCCCAGCACCTGATGCACAAGACGGTGCTGTCATTGGCTGCCTGGGTCATCTTTGCCGCCCTCTTGATCGGCCATCACTGGCTAGGCTGGCGAGGGCTCAAGGCAGTACGCTGGACGCTGGGCGGCGGTGTATTGCTGCTACTGGCCTACTTCGGCACCAAGTTTGCCGTCGAGGTCATCTTCTCCTGAAACCGACTCCCGCGGGCGCCAGCCGTTCCTTGACAGCCCCCGGGGGAACCCCTACAAACAAGCCTGACCTGTCATCGAGGACCTTCTCATCTTGAGTGACGATTTCCCGCTGGGACTGCTGTTCGGCCTACTGTTCCTACTCGTCTGTCTGTCGGCGTTCTTCTCGAGCTCCGAGACGGGCATGATGTCCATCAACCGCTACCGCGTGAGCCATCAGGCCAACAGTGGCGACCGTCCCGCCCAGCGCGTGCTACGCCTGCTGGCCAGGCCAGACCGGCTGATCGGCGTGATCCTGATCGGCAATAATCTGGTCAACAACCTGGCGGCGGCTCTGGCCACGGTGCTGGCCATCCACTTTTTCGGCGAGGTCACTGGCCCGGCCATCGCCCCGCTGATCCTGACCATCGTGATCCTGATATTCGCCGAGGTCGGTCCCAAGACCTATGCAGCGATCAAGCCCGAGCGTATCGCCTACCCGGCATCCGTGGCGCTGGAGCCGCTGCTCAAGGTGCTCTATCCGCTGGTCTGGCTGGTGAATGCGGTCTCCAACGGTCTGCTGAAGATGATTGGCGTCAAGAACCTGACCGGTAACGGTGACCACCTGACGCGGGACGAGCTGCGTACCGTGGTGCATGAAGCCGGCACTATGATTCCGCGTCGTCACCAGTCGATGCTGTTGTCGATCCTCGACCTTGAAAACGTCACCGTTAACGACATCATGGTCCCGCGTCACGAGGTAGTGGGCATCGATCTCGAAGACGACCTGGACAACATCCTCGCGCAGATCCGCACCAGCCAGCACACACGAGTGCCGGTCTTCAAAGGCGACATCAACAACATTATCGGCATGTTGCACCTGCGCAACGCGGCACGCTTCCTGTCCAAGGACGAGGTCACCAAAGCCGCGATCGTGCAGGAGGCTCGGGAGCCCTACTTCATCCCCGAGTCGACGCCGCTGCATACGCAGCTACTCAACTTCCAGCAACAGAAACGGCGCACCGGCATCGTGGTCGACGAGTACGGCGATGTGGAAGGACTGGTCACGCTGGAAGATATCCTCGAGGAGATTGTCGGCGAGTTCACCACCGACATGGCGGGCATGCATCAGGAGATGCACCTGCAAGATGATGGTAGCTACGTGATCGAGGGGACCGCCAATATCCGCGAGCTCAACAAGTCGCTGGGCTGGCAGCTCCCGACCGATGGACCCAAGACCCTCAACGGCCTGATCCTCGAGCACCTTGAGGCTTTCCCCGAAGGACCCACCTGCCTGCAGGTCGGCAATGTGCGTTTGGAAATCGTCGAAGTAAAAGACAAGGTAATCACCTCGGCGCGCTGCTGGCAGCATGTTCGCCGTGCTGCACGACAGGAATGACGCCAGCGACCTCGTGGATAGTTGACTGAAGGTCGGCATTCAGCCTTCAACCCTGATATTCAGACCAGATGCCGCTAATCACGGGCACCGCTGAGGCCTCTCAAACGCCACCTAAGAAAGAGCCGCGCTGGCAGACAGCGCGGCTCTTTGGCTTGTGTCACTCCAAGGGCAAGCTGTCATGCAAAGGGCAACGAAAGCCCCCATGGCGCAAGGCATCACTCGGCGGGGGTGTCGCGTGAGATATCCCGCTTGCCCGCCGCGATCACGGCGTCGGCCTCTCGCTTCAGCGCCTTCACCTGTGCCGCCAGCCCCGCGCGACTGGCCTTTTCGGCAGGCACCGGCTCACCGAACACCAGCGCCACCTTTGCCTGAAAGCGTCTCGGCAGCCGAGTCAGCGCCGGGCCGTGACGGTTGGAGGTCCAGGATCCCCAGAGCCCAGCCATCCCCACCGGCACCACTGGCACCGGATTGCGGGCGAGAATCAGATCGAGGCCACGTCGGAAGGCCTGAACCTCACCGTCCCGCGTCAGCCGTCCTTCGGGAAACACCATCACTACCTCGCCATGGCGCAGCGCCTGACTGACCTGATCCAGGGTCCGCCGCAGGCCTCCCGGGTCACTGCGCTCTGAATCCACCGGAATGGCGCCCACCAGCCGAAACAGCCAGTTCAGCCACGGCGACTCATAGATAGGCCTGTCCATCAGGAAACGCAGTGGCCGCGGGCAGGCGCCACCGATGACCAGAGCATCCATGAAACTGACATGATTGCAGACCACCAGTGCGGGGCCCCGCGCCGGGACATGATGGCGGCCACGAAGACGCAGCCGGTAGATCAGCGCGACCAGCACAAACACCAGCAAGCGCAGCACCGGCCGCGGGCTACGCACGATCATCGCCACCCCCACCGCCAGGGCGATGCCCCCAAGACTTGCCACGAAGCTCTGCAGATCAAGCCCCAGCCCCGACAGCATCAATCCGCCATAGCCCGCGGCTACCACCATCAGCAGCGCATTGCAGATGTTATTGGCGGCGATGATCCGCCCGAGTCGAGCCTCGTGACTGCCGAGCTGCAGGAGAGTATAGAGTGGCACGATATAGATGCCGCCGCCGACGCCGACCAGCGCCAAGCCCGCCAGCATGCGCCAGACCTCGGGCTGCTCAAGCAACACGCCAAGCGAGCGCCCCATCTCGGCCGCGCTCTCCACGCCGGCCAACAGCAGGCTGGCCACCCCAATAATGAGCGCTCCCAGCGGCACCAGCCCCAGTTCAAGACGCCCGCCAGAGAGCCGCGCGCACAAAAGGGCCCCAGCACCGAAGCCGCAGGCGAAGGCCACCATCAGCATGCTCATCATCGCCTCATCGCCACCCGCCACGACGCGCGCCCAGGCGGGAAGCTGGGTCAGGAAGCTCGCGCCCAGGAACCAGAACACGCTGATCGCGAGAATAGCCGACCACAACACCGGCGAATGCACGCCACCACGCAGCACGTCGACCAGACTCGCCAGGGGACGAAAGCGAAGACGGCGGTGCGTGGCAGCGGAAGAGGATGGTGGCGCATGCCCCTCATCTGCTTGATCTGCATGGGCAGGCAGGGGCAGCGCCAGACTCGCCCCCCACCCCATCAGGGCGACGCCGGCCAGGGTGGCCATGATGGCCGGACGCGACCATGGCGCCGGCAATGCCGCGAGAACACCGGCGAGCAAGGCGCCCGCAAGGATGGCGGCGAAGGTGCCCACATGGATCCAGGCATTGCCGCGCCCCAATTCATAGGAGGGCAGATGCTGAGGCAGGATGGCGAACTTGACCGCACCAAAAAGCGCCGATTGCGTGCCCATCAGCACCAGCAACACGAACAGCGCGATCACGCTCTGGTACCAGACAGCCAGGGCCGCCAATGCCATCAGCATGCATTCGGCGAGTTTCAGCACGCGAACCAGGCGCCGTTTATCGACGTGGTCGGCCAGTTCGCCACCCCAGGCGGAGAACAGCAGAAACGGCAGGATGAATAACCCCGCGGCGAGATTGATGGCCAACCCCATATCCCAGCCGTGGCGCGGCACGGCGAAGAAGGTCAGCATCAACAGCAGAGTGTTACGAAAGAGATTGTCGTTGAACGCCCCCAGCGCCTGCACCCAGAAGAATGGCGCGAAGCGACGCTGGGTCAGCAAACCCCGGCTCACATCTTGTCCGGCTGGTGCCGTAGTCCGTTCAGCAGCGTCGATAGCAGCTGGTCGAGCAATTCCTCGACTTCCAGCTGCTGCCCCTGCCAATAGCCCAATCGCTCGTTGAGGCCAAGCTGAACCAGGCCATGTACGCTGCCCCACAAGGTGCGCGCCAGGCGGCGGGCTTCCAGGTCATCAATCGCTGGCTGGAATTCCTTGAGGGTCGCCTCGACCCGCACGAACAGTGCCTCGATCATGTCGTTCTGGCGCTGGTCGAGTTCACCTTCCTGCGCCAGCGGGTAGTCAAACAGCAACTGCCAGCGAAAGGGAGCGGCCTTGGCGAAATACCAGTAGGCCTTGGCCAGGCCTGTCAGGCGCGTCTCGGGGCCACCGCTCTCGAGTCCCTCGATGGCACCGCGAAGATGGGCCAGCGTCTCGATGTTGACGTGCTGCAGCAGGTTATTGAAGCTGCCGTAGAGTTTCAGCAGGGTGCTGGGGGCACAGCCGACCTCTCTAGCCAGCGCGCGTAGCGATAGCGTATGGACGGGGTGCTCCTTTAGCCAGGCATCACAAGCTGCCATGACCTGAGCATGCAACGCCTCGGGCGCGTGCTGTCTGGGACGTGCCATTGCATCCTCGCAGGTACGCTATACGGCTAGGGGCGGAAGTGACATTATCTTATGTCTCGAACAGCGTTTTATATCAGCATACCGCCCCCTCATACAATCACAACGTCGTCAACGGCTCGCCCGGCGGCGCTTTGCAGCGCCAACGCTCTTGGTTACCCTGAGCCACCGCGCTTGAGTGCCCAATACGCGCCAAGAAAACCTACTGGAGAGCCCATGGCCGGTCGCTTGCACATCGCGCCGATTGACCTGCCCCGCCTGCTGCCTGAGCTCGTGATCAACGAGCCGTTGCTGACCGGTGCCAACCTGGCACCGCGCCAAGGCCTGTCGATGATCCGGCTCGACGCCGGTAGAGCGCACCTGCGCCGCGCCTTCTGGGGGCTGACGCCACCCTGGCTCAAGGTGCTCGACCACGCCCCTCACTGCGCTCGGGCGGAAAGTCTCGATGAGCGCAAGATGTTTGCCGAGGCCTTCGCCGCCCGCCGATGCCTGATCCCGGTCAGCGGCATCTACGTGTGGCGCGCCATGCCCCGCGGTAAGCAACCCTACCTGGTGACCCGTGCCGATCGCGGCCCTCTGCTGCTCGCCGGCCTATGGGCGCGTTACCACACCACCCTGAGCGCCTTTCACGATTCCATGGCGCTGATCACCGTGGCAGCACCATCGCTACTGACACCTCTCACCGACCGGCTGCCCGCGGTCATTGATGCCGATCAGGCAGCGGCCTGGCTCGACCCGACCACCTCGCTCGACAAGGCACGCGCCATGCTCAAGCCGGCCTCAAGGGAACTGTTAGGCGCTTTTCCGGTATCAAGACGAGTGAATAACCCGCTGAATCAGGAATGGGCCTGTGGGCATCCCACCGGCCCCATGCTGCGCAGCCAGCCCGAACAGGAGTCATGATGACCCTCACGCCCCGCTTTGGCCCCAAAGGCCGCTATCTCAACTGTCTGGCGCGCCTGACCGTTGGCAGCGTTTTGCTATTGCCACTCCTCGCGCCGACGCTTGCCAGTGCCGCGACCACGCCTGATGCGACGCCGCAGGCTTCACAAGAGGCAACATCCAAGACCGAGACAACCGCGCTGCGCACCAGCCCCAACGATAACCGCGACTACCGCCTGCTGAGCCTCGAGAACGGCCTGACCGTGTTGCTGGTCAGCGATAGCGAGGCCGACAAGGCCGCCGCGTCGATGAACATCGACGTGGGCAGCGCAAGCGACCCCGACGACCTTTCAGGCCTCGCCCACTTCCTTGAGCACATGCTGTTCCTGGGCACTGATGCCTACCCGGCCCCCGACGCCTACCAGACCTACATCAATCAGCACGGCGGCAAGCACAACGCCTTCACGGCAAGCCAGGACACCAACTACTTCTTCGATATCGAACCCGGTGCCCTGCCCGGCGCCCTGGACCGCTTCAGCCAGTTCTTCATCGCGCCACGCTTCAACGCCGACAAACTGGAGAGCGAGCGCAATGTCGTCCATTCTGAGTATCAGGCACGACTGCGCGATGATGGACGCCGAGAGAATGATGCACTCGACCAGGTGCTCAACCCCGACAACCCGACCACCGGTTTTTCGGTGGGCAGTCGTGCCACCCTGACCTTGCCCGATGACGCCGAGCCCCCACTGCGCCAGCGAGTCATCGATTTCTTCAATGCACACTATGGTGCCAGTGTCATGCACCTGGCCCTGGTCGCTCCCCAGCCGCTGGATGAGCTAGAGGCCATGGTCCGCGAGCGCTTCGCGGCGATAGATAACCGTGGCCTGAGCCGTCCTGAGGTCGATGCCCCGCTGGTGCGCCCCGACAGCCTGCCGCTGTCACTCGAGATCGCCTCGCTGCGCGATGAGCGAAAGCTGCGTTTTATGTTCCCGGTGCCCGACCCCAAGTCCTTCTATGCCACGAAACCGGCTTCTTTCATCGCCAATCTCTTAGGGCATGAAGGCAAGGGCAGCCTGCTCGAGCAACTGCGCAAGGCCGGCCTCGCCGATGGCCTGTCGGCAGGCGTTAGCCGTGGCGATGGAAACCACGCCCTCTTTACCGTCGGCATCAGCCTGACGCCTGAAGGCGCGCAGCAGATACCCAAGATTCAAGCCAGCCTGTTCGAGGCCATCGACAAGATACGCGCGCAAGGACTCGAGCCGTGGCGCTACCAGGAGCAGGCCCGTCTCGCCGAGCAGGAGTTCCGCTTCCAGCAGCACGGTTCGCCTCAGCATGACGCCATGCGCCTGGCCATGAACCTGGCGCATTATCCGAGCCGTGACGCCCAGTACGCCCCCTACCGCATGGATGGCTTTAACAAGGCCCACATCGAGGCGTATCTGGCAGCGCTGACGCCCGACAACCTGTTGAGGGTTTACCGCGCCCCCGAGGTCGAAGGCAGCAACACCTCACCCTGGTTCGATGCGGCCTATCACACCGACACGACAGCGGATTGGGCGAATGCCTCGCCCCTCGGCGGTCTGGCACTGCCCGCCCCCAATCCCTATATTGCCAAAGACTTGAGCCTTGGCGATGTTCAGAACTCATCCCCCGAACGCTTGCTGAAGGCTCAGGGCGCCGAGCTCTGGCATCAGGCCAATGTCGACTTCGACACGCCCAAGGTAGAGTGGCGCTTCAGCCTGCAACACCCGGCAGCGGCCGCCAATGCCCGCGATGCAGCCCTGACACGGCTGCTCGCCGGCTGGCTCAACGATAGCCTCAACGAGACCCTCTACCCGGCACGGCTTGCCGGCCACCAGTTCAATGCCTATGCCCACGCTCGCGGCATCACGCTTGCCTTCTCTGGCTGGCGCGACCGCCAACCTCGGTTGATTCAGCGAGTGCTTAAGCAACTTACCGAAGGCGATATCACCGCCGACAGCGTCGAACGGGTCCGCCACCAGCTTGAGCGCGAATGGCGTAACGCTCCCGAATCCGCGCTATACCAGCAAGCCAATCGCACGCTGGGCGAGGCGCTATTACGCCCTCAATGGCCGGCGGCTGCCATGCTCGACGCCATTGGCGACCTGAACGCCGAGGATCTGCGTGATTACCGGGATAGTTACCTTGGTGGGCTGCATCTCGAGGCCATGGCGGTCGGCGATCTATCCAAATCGTTGGCCCGCACCACCGGCGAATCGGTCATCACCACCCTGGCGCCAAACCTGAATGCCCAGGCAGTGCCCGACCTCGAGCCGCTGGATATCTCGAGCACCTTGCCCGACCTGCACCCCCACAGTACTCGCCAGGACTCGCTGGTGCTGCGCTACCTGCAAGGAAAGGCTCGCACGCTGGATGAGCAGGCGCGCCTGGCCGTCCTCGGCCAGATGATCGCCACCCCCTTCTATACCCGGCTGCGCACCGAACAGCAGCTTGGCTATATCGTCAACGCCAGCTACATGCCGCTGCTCGACGCGCCGGGCCTCAGCCTGCTGGTGCAATCACCGGACACCGACAGCGAGGTGATCGCCCAGCGCATCACCGACTTCCTCGACGAGTTCGACCAGACCCTCGCCGAGCTCGACGACGCCAGCCTGGCGCCCTACCGCCAAGCCGTGCACGACCGCCTGCTGGAGCGTGACACCTCGCTTGGCCAGCTCGCCAACCGGCAGTGGCAAGCCCTGGCGCGTGACGATACCGGCTTTGATCATCGCCAGCGCCTGGCCGAGCGGGTATCGGCCATCACCCCGTCGGCACTGCGCGACGCCTGGGCTGAGCTTCGCGAAGCACCAGCCGCCGACATCACCTTCGATCCTGATGACAGCCCAAGCGATGTACTGGCGCTGACCGCTGAGCTTAAGCCGCTGCCCGAGGCGAACTGATCACACCTCCCAAATAACATCATGCCCCGACACGACGACGCCCGAACCTTGTAAAAGGTTCGGGCGTCGTCGTATTGATAGCGTGTCGAAGGCGCCATTGACGCGCCAGGGGTCAGGCGCCGAAGGCCTGAGCCGGCATGATCGCCTCGACGTGCATCACCAGCTCCTCCAACACCTGACGCTCGCCGTCCTCGAGGCTTACCTGATTCAGGCGCTCGATCTCACGGGCGAAGCCCTGCAGGGTCAATCCCCCCAGGCTCGCATCGTTCATGCGCGACCAGCGATAGGCGTCCCACTGGACCTGCTCATCGCCTTCCAAGGTATCGGGATAATTGCGTGCCCGAAAGCGGAACAGCATTTCCTCGAGGCGCGGGTCCTGAAAGGCAAAGCTGGCCCCCACCAGGTCCCAGGGGTCCGAGTCACGCACCCGCTGCATCTGCTGGCGATCGGCCGGCGAGAAGAAGCCACCGGAATAAAGCATCAGGTCCGGGTCCTGCGGCCCCTCGGGGTGTGGTTCGGCGAACACCCCAGCGGCGCGGCTCGCCGCCTCGGGAGACGCTGACAACTGCTTCCAGTGCTGGCGACAGGTTGGCAGATCAAGCCCCAGGCGCTCGACGATGTCGCCATACTCTCCCTTGCGCTCACCGCTCGTGTCCTTCAAGTAACTCACCGGCATGAGCACGGGGCTCTTGTTGAGATGAATTACCTTGAGGGGAATGCGGGCTTCGCCCTCGGCGAGATCATCGGCGCCGACGAACACCCGGGCCCGGATCTCCTCGACGGACAACTCGAACAACGGCGTCGGGTCCACCGCCAGGTCATAGACGATTACCCCGTTGGGGTTACTGGGATGCTCGGCCAGGGGCATGACCAGAGCACTGCAGGCACGACTCGCCGGATAACGGCGCGAGATGTGCAGAAGCGGCTTGCGCGAGGCGATGTCCAGACGCTTGGCGACCTCTCGCTTGCTGCGCAGTGCCAGCAGGTAGTCAAAGAGCCCCGGATTGCAGGACTTGAGGAGCCGCCCCAGGGCGATAGTCGCGCGCACATCGGCCAGGGCATCGTGAGCGCCGGCATGCTCAATGCCATTGGCAGCGGTCAGGTGCTCGAGCTTGAAACTCGGCGCCCCGTCCTCGCGCTTGGGCCACGCGATGCCTTCAGGACGCAGGGCATGGAAGGCTCTCACCACATCGATCAAATCCCAGCGCGAGTTGCCGTTCTGCCATTCCCGCGCATAGGGATCGAGGAAGTTGCGGTAAAAGAGATGGCGACTGACCTCATCATCGAAGCGCAGGCTGTTGTAGCCCAGGGCACAGGTACCGGGCTCACTCATGGCGTCGTTGATGATACCGGCGAACTCGGCCTCGGGGACGCCCCGGCGCTGCGCCTTCTGCGGCGTGATGCCGGTAATCAGGCAGGCCTGAGGATGTGGCAGGTAATCATCGGCGGGCTTGCAGTAGACATCGATAGGCGCGCCGACCTCGTTGAAGTCGGCGTCGGTACGGATCGCGGCAAACTGCGAAGGTCGATCGCGACGAGGATCGGCCCCGAAGGTTTCGTAGTCATGCCACAGGAAGGTCCGTGGTGCGGCGGGGGACGGCGCCATGAAGGCTCTCCTGGCAGGCTAAATGACGCCTAGCCTAGCACAGTCCCCCGCTTGACTCAGCCGCCTCGCTGACGGCTCAGATAACACTCTCAAACACCCTCAGCTGCGCGGCAGCGTCACATTGAGCTCGAGTACCGAGCAGTCATCATCGCGATCAAGGCTGATGTTGATGGCGTCCTGGTCAACCTTCACGTAGCGGCGGATCACCTCCAGCAGTTCACGCTCCAGCATCGGCATATAGTCCGGCTGGTCACGTTGCCCTCGCTGGTGAGCGACAATAATCTGTAGACGCTCCTTGGCGACGGAGGCGCTTTTCTTGCGCTCGCCTTTTAAGAAATCCAGCAGTTTCACCGACGACCTCCCCCGAACACGCGGCTCAGCAGCCCTTTCTTTTGATACTCATGGAAACGCAGCGGCACGGTCTCACCGAGCAACCGCGAAACGGTGTCGGTGTAGGCCTGTCCGGCATCACTTTTCTGGTCGTGGGTGACCGGTATCCCCTGGTTAGACGCCCGTAGTACTGCCTCCGACTCGGGAATCAGGCCAATCAGGTTAATGGCCAGAATCTCGCAGATATCATCGAGGTTGAGCATATCGCCGCCATCAACGCGGGACGGATTGTAGCGAGTGATCAGCAGGTGTTCCTTGATCGGGTCGCGATTCTGCTCAGCACGACGGGTCTTCGATGACAGCAGGCCGAGAATACGGTCTGAGTCACGCACCGAGGACACCTCGGGGTTGGTCACCACTACCGCCTCATCGGCGAAGTACATGGCCAACTGGGCGCCACGCTCGATGCCCGCAGGTGAGTCACATACGATGTAGTCGAAGTCTTCGACCAAGGCATCGAGAATCTTCTCGACGCCTTCACTGGTCAAGGCGTCCTTGTCGCGGGTCTGTGAGGCCGGCAGGATGTGCAGGTTCTCGACCCGCTTGTCGCGGATCATCGCCTGATTGATCCCGGCATCCCCTTGGATGACGTTGACCAGGTCGTAGACCACGCGGCGCTCGCAGCCCATGATCAAATCGAGGTTGCGCAGGCCAACGTCGAAATCGATCACTACGGTCTTGTTGCCACGCAGCGCCAGCCCAGTGGCGATGGCCGCTGCACTGGTCGTCTTGCCAACCCCGCCCTTGCCGGAGGTCACTACAATGATCTTGGCCAAGATAAGCTTCCTGTTGCTAATGAGATAACGGATCGCTGCCCGACGTTCAGGTCAGCGCGGCGATCGCCAACTGGTCTTCGCTCAGGCTGACCTGGACGGTACTGCCCAGCAGTCGCGGATCAATGTCTTCCAACCGCTTGTAGTTGCCGGCCACCGACAGCAGTTCGGCGTCCAGCTCACGACAAAAGATAGCGGCTTCATGATCGCCATGGATACCGGCCAGGGCCCGTCCTCGCAAGGCACCATAAACGTGAATGTTGCCAGCAGCCAGTACCTCAGCGCCGGCGTTAACCGCACCTATCACCACCAGGTCACCTTCCTGGGCGCTGACCTGTTGGCCCGAACGGACGGTACCACGAAAGATGCGCCCCGTTGGCGTGGCCAAGGCAGCCGCCGGGGTATCGTCCTGTTCGACCGGCTCCTCGGACGGCGGCGTGACGCTCTCAAGCGATCGCGTCCGCAGCTCCTGTGGCGGGAACCAACCTAGCCCCAACGCCCAGGCCGATTGCTTGACCGGGTCCGCCCCCCCGCGTACCGCTACTGGCAAAAGCTTATTGGCGCGGCAAACGGCACAGATCCGCTCCAGCGACAGATGTGGCTCGTCGAGCTTCTCCACACTCAGCACGACAGGTGTGTGCTGGAAGAAGGCGGGTGATTGGCTAAGTTTGCCGGCCAGCTGGTCCCGGATGCGCTCGGGATCGCCACTGGTCAACTCCATGACCGTCATGGGCAACATGCCACCCTTGAAGGTAAATGCCATGCTGGCCCTGTCCATCTTGAGACTCATTGCCGGACTCCGCAGCGGGTGATAAAGGTTAAAGCTAAGCGAGGGATAGCAACCCTGCAACTGATCATAAGACCAAGAGGCCAAGCTGTCAGTGATTGTCTTGTTCGGGTTTTGCTTGCGATCACCAAATTGGCCCCCGGCGGCACCGCTTTCACGTAGCGGGGAAGCGCCATCCTCCATGGCGGCAGGACTTTTCCGGCCCTTCGTCACATGCTTAGATGGACAGTCATCGCCATGGTGCGGTGCAGGCCCCGCCCATACAGGAACACCACATCATCATGTCAGGAAAGACACCCACAGCATGGATCCGTCGTCTGCTGTCGCCTCGCTGGCAGCACCCCGATGCCTTGAAACGTCGTGATGCCGTCGAGCGGCTTGATGCCGAGCGTCCCGACGATCACCGCCAGCTTGAGACGCTGGCCAAGGACCCGGATGCCGAGGTACGTGAGGCGGCATTGGCGAGACTTGGCGATCCCGAGACACTGCTGGCCATGTTGGATGACGACGCTTCCCCGGAGTTGACGACGCGGCTGGTCGACTTGCTGGTCGGCCGAGCCCCCGGAGTGAGCCTTGATCGCCGCTTGGCGTTGGTCGAGCGTCTCGATACGCATCATCTGTTGAATGAGATTGCCTTACAAGGCGATAACCAACATCTGCGATTGACGGCCCTTGCTCGTATAGTCGATGAAGAAACGCTGATCCTTCAAGCCTGCGAGAATGGCATCGCCGCCGTGCGCCGTGCGGCAGCAGAACGCATCAAGAGCGAAGACGGGCTGCGCGAGCTGTCCCGCCGCGCCCGGCGAGACAAGCAGATCCATCGGCTGGCTCGGGAGGCCCTCAACCGGCGGCGCGCCGATGCGGCTCAGGCTGTCGCGAGCCACGAGAAGCGTGAGCGAGTGCTCAGTGCCCTGGAGGCGCATGTCACTCACGCCTGGGAGCCGCAGTACGCGAGTCGATATCGCCACCTGAAGCGTGAGTGGGAATCGCTGAAGGACCTGCCCAACGCCGAGCAGGAACGTCGCTATCAGGATGCCATCCTGGCGTGCCGCAAAGTCATCAGCGACCATGAGGCCCATCTGCAGGCCGCCGAAAGTGCGCATCAGCAGCGCGAGAGCGACGACGAAATGCGCCTTGGCCTGATCGAAGCATTGGAGGAAAGCCTCGAAGGGCTCCGCCAACACGGCCGGCTTACAGGGCAAGACATGGCCAGCCTGCGTGCCCAGAAACATCTCCTCGACCAACGCTGGGAAGAACTTTCCGACCGCCACCCGCCTCAAGACTCGCTACGCGAACGCCACGACCGGGCCCTTGCCGACTATCATCACCTCGACGCCGCCTGGGCGCGCCTCGAGCAGCATGCCGACTCCCTTGAGCGTGCACTGAGCGATCATGATCACGACGGCCTGGTCGCACTGCTCGAGACCATCGACTGGCCGGCTGAGCTGCCACCCGCCGCCGCCGTCGAACGCGCGCGTGCCAAGCTCGGCCAAGCCCGTGAGGCGGCGGCATCAACCAATCGAGATGAAATCAAGCGCAACCTCGCCACGCTCGAGGAGCAGCTCAATCGCGGCGCCTTCAAGGCCGCCAGCCGCCTGCATCAGCAGCTACGCCAACACCTCGAGACGCGTCCGGCAGACGAGCGTCAGGCATTTGAGGGCCAGCTCAAGCGCCTGGGCGCCCAGCTCGCCGAACTGCGTGACTGGCGTGGCTTCGTCGCCGCCCCCAAACGTGAGCAGCTGTGTCAAAGCATCGAGACGCTGGCCGAGGATGGCACCCAGTCCGCTGATGTGATGGATCGTCGTCACCGCCGATTGCTTTCAGAGTGGAAGGCGCTGGGCGATGCCGCCGCCACTCGCGAGCTTTCCCAGCGCTTTCGCCAAGCCTCCGAGCAGATCCACGAGCGACTGGCGCCGTGGCGGCAACAGCAGCAGGCTCAACGCGTCCAGAACCTTGAGACCCGTCGAGCACTCTGTGAACAGCTCGAGGCGCTGCTGGAGAGCCCCGACCCCGACGCCGACCCGGATGCCTTGCGCGATATCCGTGACAAAGCCCGCGAGCAATGGCGTCGCTGCGCCCCAGTGCCTCGCCAACAGTCGCAAACCATTGGCCGGCGCTTCGCCAAGCTCTGCCATGATCTCCAGGCGCTGATTGATCGCCGTGCTCAACAGATCGCCGATGCCAAGCGCGAACTGATCGCCGAGGCCCGAACACTCAGCGACTCCTCTCAACCCGCCACCCAGCGTGCACGAGACGCCAAGCACCTGCAGCGTCGCTGGCGGGAGCTGGGACGAGCACCCAAAGGAGAAGAGCAGGCACTTTGGCGAGAATTTCGTAACCTTTGCGACGAGATCTTCGCCAGTCGCGAGGCCGAGTACGATGACCAAGCAGCCCGCGCAAAGAAACGTCTGGAGACCATGCAGGCCGCCATCGACCGCATCGATACCTGGCAACCCTCTTCAAGCGATGAAGAGCCGATCCTCGATGATGCCATCGCCGAAGTCGACGCGCTCAAGCCATTGCCCCCCGGACGGCGCACCGAAGGCATGACCAAACGCTGGACCGGCATCGTGCGCGCTCGTCGCGAGCGGCTGGCCCGACTGGCAGTCAACGAAGAGGTGGTTGCCTGGCAGTCCTTGCAGGCGTTACTCACCGCCCATCTCGATGCGGATCACCGGGCGCTGGATGGCCTGCCCGCCGAGGAGGTGCCTGCCACGGAGGAGCTCAGTGGCGACATGCTCAAGGCCCACCAGGCTCGCAATGCGGCTCGTCGTGATCCGCCTCCCCCTGAAACGGTCAGGGACACCCTGACGCGCCTGCGGGTTCACCTGGCACTATTGGCCGGCAGCAGCCTCGCCCATCAGGACGAGCCGCTGCGCCTGGCCATTCAGGTTGAGCGCCTCAACGAAAGCCTGGGTCATGAGCCGACTCGTGCCGAAGAGCTTCACAGCGTTTTATGGTCGTTGCTGGCCACCGGCCCCATGCCGGTGGACCACTGGGAACGTGAAGCACCAGAGCTTGATGCGCTGCTGCACAAAATGCTGCCTCTGCCACCGCCCTGACGGAGGCCGAAAAGCAACGCCGACAACATCATGGCCCAGTGACGCCGCCAGTGAGCCACCTGATGGCAAAAGCCAAACAAAAAGCCCCGAGGCTAAGCCTTGGGGCTTTTTTAGGCGTGCATCTTAGCTCACGTTTAATCGTTCACTAACAACCTGCGTCCTTCCTTCCAACATGGAGGAGCCTCAGCCCATGAACTGGCCACCGTTGATATCGAGGTTGGCGCCGGTAATGAAGCCGGACTCCTTGTCGGCCAGGAAGACGACTGCCCGTGCGATTTCTTCCGGGGTCCCGTAACGCTTGACCGGAATGCCTTCACGAATTGTCTCGCGCACTTTTTCCGGAATTTTCATGATCATGTCGGTGGCGATATAGCCCGGTGACAGCGTATTGACGGTGATGCCCTTGGTCGCCGTTTCCTGTGCCAGAGACATGGTCAGGCCATGCATGCCGGCCTTGGCAGCTGCGTAGTTAGCCTGGCCGAACTGGCCCTTGCGCCCATTGATCGAGGAGATATTCACGATGCGGCCATAGCCTTGTTCGAGCATATCCTCGATGACGCCACGACAGGTGTTGAAGACACTGTTGAGGTTGGTATCGATGACCTCATGCCATTGATCGGGCGTCATCTTCTTCATGGTGCCGTCCCGGGTGATACCGGCACAGTTAACCAGCACACTGATCGGACCGAACTGATTGCGGATTTCCTTCACGCCCGCAACGCAGTCGTCATAATCGGTCAGGTCGATGCCGGATAACGCGATGTTATCGAAGCCCTCAGCCTGTTGAGAGGCAAGCCAGTCCTTGGCCTTTTCCGGATTATGATAGCCGGCGACGACCTGATAGCCCTCCTTGGCCAGGGCGCGGCAGATCGCTGAACCGATGCCGCCAGTTCCCCCGGTAACCCATGCGACGGGTGCTTCATTAGCCATATAATATATCTCCCTATGAATGACAGTGGGTGCTACGACGTTCCCCGGTCAGTATGGACCATTCCCGCGCCGATACCCTCGAGCATCGCAATCCCTTATGTCACTTTCAATTCATACGACCCACATTCTGTTGTCTTCGATTCAACTCTTGACCATGCGCAAATAACCTGTATTATACGTCTCACGTTGATGCGGGGTGGAGCAGTCTGGTAGCTCGTCGGGCTCATAACCCGAAGGTCATCGGTTCAAATCCGGTCCCCGCTACCAAATATAGAGAAAGCCGATACTCATTCGAGTGTCGGCTTTTTTGTGTCTAGTACCTCAACAGACCCCAGTCGATACCCAGCGGCCATCGGTTCACTCTGATTTCAACGTCGGCGGTCCCCGCTACCCAATACAGAGAAAGCCGATACTCACTCGAGTGTCGGCTTTTTTGTGTCTAGTACCCCAACAGACCCCAGACGATACCCAGCGGCCATCGGTTCACTCTGGCTTCAACGTCGGCGGTCCCCGCTACCCAATATAGAGAAAGCCGATACTCACTCGAGTGTCGGCTTTTTTGTGTCTGCTACCACGACAGGCCCCGGACGATACCCAGCGGTCATCGGTTCGCCTTTGTTTCAACGTCGGCGGTCCCCGCTACCCAATACAGAGAAAGCCGATACTCACTCGAGTGTCGGTTTTTTTGTGTCTGCTACCACGACAGGCCCCGGACGATACCCAACGGTCACCGGTTCACTCAGGCTTCAACGTCGGCGGTCCTAGCCGGGGTTGCGGTTGCCTTGTACCGGCTCCGCGGGGCCCAGGCGTCCGATACCGGGAAGCTTGAGCGCGAGCGGAGAAAGATCAATACCGAGCGTGAGTCCCAGAACATTGATTTCCAGTCCTTCCTCCCGAGCCAACAGCACCCCTACCAGCCCCCCTAGCGCCAATTGATAGCCGCTACCGCTGGGCGCATCGGCCAGCATCCCCTCGAGCAGATAATCCTTGCCTAGCGCATTGGCCGGTAATGCCACGTCGAGTCCGGGCACTTGGCGAATGATCCAGGCGATAAAGGTATTGCTATTGGGGCCCGGCCAGGCGCGATAGCGATCGGGGTGTGGGTAGCGCGCAACGGCGGCTTCAATACGAGGAATCAGCTCTGCGGCGACGGCGCCGCGATAGTCGGCCAGCAGGTGAGGAGGATTGCCGTACCAGGCGCGATCCGGCGGCCCCCACTGACTGACCACGGCGGGCCGACGCCAGCTCAGCACTTGATGACGCCGATAACGCTCGGCGCCGGCGGCCTTGGTGGCGATCCACGTATGTTCGGCAAAGGCGCCTCGCCAGTCATAGGCCCTCGCCGCGTAGACCTGAACAACCGCTTCAGGCGTTACGCTGGGCGGCGGTGCCAGGCCAGTGGGCCGTCGATCAGCATCCGACCAATGGGTATCGAGATCGACTCCATCGCCGGCCAGCATCCAGACCGGACCAGCCAGCAGCAGAGCCACCGCAGCCGACGCGCCCAGCAACCCTTTCATTATCGAGCCCATCCTCGCCCTCCAGACGCTCACCTGCTATCCCGCTAATGTGCCATGCCGCACGCCTTCAGCCGCGGACACCTTGAATCCAGCCACCACCACCCGCATCTAACGGGTAAATTCCCCAACACACAAGGTAGCCCGCATGCCGATCGTCGACCCGCGTAGTGGCGAGCCACTGACCCCAGACACAGGCGCCGGTAACGCGGCCGATGCCGATTCCGCCGCCTACATCGTCGACCTCGACATGAGCAACTTCCAGCAGGTGGTGCTGGAAGGCTCTGTGAATACGCCGGTGGTGCTTGACTGCTGGGTGCCCGGGAACGAGGCCTGCCAGAACCTGATGCCGGTGCTCGAGAAGCTGGCACGTGAGTACAACGGTGCCTTCGTGCTGGCCAAACTCGACGTTAACGAGCATCGACAGATCGCCGCACAGCTGGGCATCCAATCAGTGCCCGACGTCAAGCTGATCATGCAGGGCCAGCTCTACGATGAGTTCCAGGGCGAACTGCCGGAAAGCCAGATCCGCGAATGGCTCGGCAAGCACATCACGGCCACGGCCGCCTCGGAAGCCTCACCCGAGGAACAGGCTCAAGCGGCGCTTGCAGCCGGTGACCCGTCGACCGCACGATCGATCTACCAACAACTGGTGCAGGACAATCCAGGCCATTACGACTACCAGGTCGACCTGGCAAGTGCCGTGCTGGCCGAGGGCCACCCCGAAGATGCCAGGACAATCCTCGACAACCTGCCCCCTGAGCACCGCGACGCACCTCGTGCCCGCGGCGTACGGGCACGGCTCGAGTTTGCCCAAAAGGCCCCGGCCGCCGAGACACTCGCAGCACTGGGTGATCGCGATGACAGCGAGGCACAGTTCCTGCGCTCCCTGCGCCGGGTCGCTGATGGCGACTACGAAGCCGGGCTCGAGGGCCTGCTGACGGTGGTGAAGCGCGACCGCGCCTACGGCGACGATGCCGCCAAGCACACCTTGCTGCGGGTCTTCGACGCCCTCGGCGCCGACCACCCGCTAACGGTCACCTACCGTCGCAAGCTATTCACTCTACTCTACTGAGCCAGCACCTGGTCGAGACGCTGCAGCGCCTCGGCCAGTTGAGAGCGGGTGGTCCCGAAATTGAGTCGCACAAAGCCCGGCCAGCCAAAATCGGCACCGTCGGACAGCGCCACCCGCGCCTCATCCAGCAGTACCCGCTGGGGTGATTCACCAAGTCCTGCATGACGCAGGTCGAGCCAGGCGAGATAGGTGGATTGTGGTGCACTCATCGCCACTCCCGGCCAGCCGGCCACGGCTTCGGCCAAGCGAATCCGATGCCCGCGCAATGTCTCGAGCAGTGCCTGGCGCCAGGGTTCGCCGTGACGGTAGGCGGCTTCGGCCGCGACCAGGCCCATCACGTTGACATCCGGCAGCAGCCCGCGCCCTGCAGCAATAAACTGCCGGCGCAGATTGGCATCCGGGATTACCGCACAGGCCGCGGTCAGCCCCGCCAGGTTGAAGGTCTTGGAAGGCGCCCATAGCGTGATGATACGGCTGGCCAACATCGGAAAGCTTGCCGCCAACGGCCGGTGGCTGGCGCCTTCATCCAGCAAAAGATCGCAGTGCAGCTCATCGGATACCACCAGCAGATCATGGCGTTCGACCAGCTCGGCGAGGCCCTCGAGCTCCGTGTGGCGCCAGACCCGCCCAGTAGGGTTATGCGGCTGGCACCACAGGAGCAGGCGCGTCTCGGGAGTAATAGCGGCCTCCAATGCTGCCAGGTCGAGCTGCCATGGCTCACCTGAGGCCTCGGGTTCGGCAAGTGCGGCAAACTGCGCTACCCGTCCGGTGCGCTCGGCCACCTTGAGAAACGGCGGGTAGATCGGCGTCACCGTCAGAATACCGTCGCCCGGTGCGGTGAAGGCAAGGCTCGCCAGGTGCAATGCAGGTACCACACCCGGCAACCAGTGCTGCCACTCGGGCTTGATGGGCCAGGCGTAATGCTCACGACTCCAGTCGCACAGCGCCTCGCGCAGACTGTCCGGCACGACGCCGTAGCCGAAGACGCCGTGGGCCACTCGCGCCTCGAGCGCATCGATCACTGCCGGCGGCGAGCGAAAATCCATGTCGGCGACCCACAGCGGCGCCACGTCTGCGTCATAGCGCTGCCACTTCTGTGACGGCCAGTCGGGATGTCGCCGGGCCACCGGCGTGGCAAAATCGAACTGCATGCGGCCTCCTGTCTCGTTCATCATCCTTGGGAATTCATTGAACATGCCCGAAACCCTCTTCTATGCCAAGGCCATGCGTGGCACATCACGCCTAGTGGAACACTGGCTGCTGATCGGTCAGTCCAGCACGGAGCGCCTGGCCATGATCCTCGCCGACACCGCCCGCGTCGCCAAGCTCGGTGAACCGAAAGACACGCCGAGTGGCGCCACTCTCGAGGCCTGGAGCGGTGACGTCCAGCCACCCTTATGGGCCGCCCGCGCAGCGAGCTTTCTGCTCATGCAGATGCCAACCAAACCGGCACCCCGAGATGAAACAGAAGCCTGTGCCTGGGCCTACTGCTGGTTACGCAACCGTGACTTCGAGCGCTTTGAAGACGCACAGGCCGCACTGCCCGAGCACCTGCGCGAGGCGCTGGCCCAGGCACTGCCCGACGCCTGGGCAGACCGGACCAGCCAGCGGCTGATCTAGCCTGCGTTGAGCGAACCGGTGATCAACCGCACAGTGTCCCGTCTACACCGCGGGACAACACTGCCCCCAATCCTTGCCTGCTGCCCCTGGAGCCTTTGATGTTTGTCACCACCCTTGAGCCCGCCTTTCACGACACCGATGCCCTTGGTCACATCAACAATACCCGCTTGCCTGCCTGGTTCGAGCAGGGACGCACCGAGCTGTTCCGGTTCTTCACACCGGACCTTGACCCGCGTAAATGGCGATTGATTCTGGCCCGCTTTGATGTGGAGTTCATGGCCGAGCTGCATTACGGCACAAGTGTAGAGATCTGCACTTACCTGACTCGGATCGGCAATAGCTCCTTCACGGTGACGCAGGAAGCTCGCCAACACGGCGAGCTTTGTGCCCGCGGCAATACCGTGATGGTGCACTATGATCACGACAAGAAACGCGCCCAGCCTCTCGAAGGTGAGCTGCGTACAGCCCTAGAAGCGCATCTGTATACACCCAAGGAGGCTCAGGCATGACGCCTGCGGTGCGCGCCCTGGAAGCAGCAGGAACCGACTTCCACCTCATCGAGTACGCCCATGACCCACGGGCCGAAGCCTTCGGCGAAGAAGCCGCCAAGGCTCTCGCCTTGCCAGCGGAGACGGTCTTCAAGACGCTCCTGGCCCGTCTCGACGACGGCCGCTTGGTGGTGGCGATGGTGCCGGTGAGCGCGCGCCTCGACCTCAAGGCACTGGCCCGGGCTGCCGGCGCGCGCAAGGCGACGCTTGCCGAACCGGCACTGGCCGAACGCACCACCGGCTATGTAGTCGGCGGTATCAGCCCGCTCGGCCAAAAAAAGCGCCTACCGACCTTTATCGACGAGAGCGCCAGTGCGCTTGCGACACTGCATGTCAGCGGTGGCCGTCGCGGCCTCGAGATCAGCCTCGCCCCAGAGGACTTGGTCGCGCTGACCGGCGCTCGACTCGTGGGGCTTTCACGCAGGTGAGCCGACTCCGCCGCGTCCTGCGCTATCCTGAGGGCACCTAACCCAGTCTTGCCCAGGGCTGTGAGCCGAATAGCGATGTGCGCGGTCTCACCAGCACCCATTGCCTGATCAGGAGACCTCATGGCCATTCGCTACACGCTCTGGCTCGACCCGGACGACGTGGACCGCCATCGCGCCGTAGAGGCCGATCTCGAGCATTACTTCGTCGAGCGCTTTGCCGACTACCCCCATATCCGCTTGTTCGGGCATGACCCTTACGATTATGATGCGCCGTTCAATCGGCTCTACGACGCACTCCTGGCGCGGGCCAACGACTACTGCGAACGCCACTGGCATTATGTGCCGACGCCGGTGCAGCTCAATACCGCCTTCTTTCGTGCCGTGGGCCGCTCGAACAAATTTCTGCGAGACCCCCAAGATGGTGATCCAAACCGATCAGACCCCTGATGAACGCCAATTGGCCATCATCACCGAACAGCTCGGTCGCGCGCCGCGCGGCACCATGGCGATAGCCGCCACCGACGGAGAAGACACCCCCCTGGTGCTGCGCATGGCGCCCATCGTCGAGGGCAAACCTTTCCCGACGCTTTACTGGCTCAGCAGCGAGCGTCTCAAGGTGGAGCTCTCACGTCTCGAGGCTTCCGGTGTGATCAAGGAGCTCGAGGCTCGCCTTCAGCAGGAACCCGAGCTCATGGCCGCCTATCACCACAGCCATCAGGACTACGTGGACCGCCGCTGGCGCTTCATGGACGAAGCCCAGCGTGCCGAGGTCGAGCGTCTGGGCTATGCCAAGGTGCTCAAAGAGCGCGGTATCGGCGGCATCAGCAACTGGGATCAGGTGCGCTGCCTGCACACCCAGTATGCTCACCATCTTTGCGGTAACAACGTCATCGGCCAATGGCTGGACGCCGAGTACGGCGTGATCGACTGTCTGCCCTGAGCCAGACATGCGGCCGTAAACGACTCACTGACAGTGGAAGGGGCGCCTATCGGGCGCCCCTTCTGCATCATGCTGAATCAATCCACACACCGAGGCTGCGCGGCCTCTAGGGGACGCGCTAGGATGATCGCCTCATCAAGGAGCATCGCATGCCGAACATCTGTGTTTACCTGGGCTCCCGAGAAGGGAGCGATTCCTGCTTTCGCGAGGCCACCACGGCATTGGGCCGCGAGCTTGGGAGGCGCGGCCATCGCCTGGTCTACGGCGGGGCACGTGTAGGGCTGATGGGAGCGCTTGCCGACGCCGTGCTCGAGGCCGGTGGCGAGGTGATCGGCGTGATGCCGCACCACCTGGTGGATCGCGAGCAGGCTCACCAAGGCCTGACGCAGCTGATCCGCGTCGGCGACATGCATGAGCGCAAGGCCGCGATGGCGGAAAGAGCCGATGCCTTCGTCGCCCTGCCCGGCGGCATCGGCACCCTCGAGGAGCTGTTCGAGTCCTGGACGTGGCAATACCTGGGCCTGCATGACAAGCCGATTGCACTACTTGATACCCGTGGTTTCTTTGCTTCCTTGCTGACCTTTCTCGACAGCCTGGTCAGTCAGGGGTTCCTCGATGCGCATACTCGCGATGCCCTGAGCACGGCCCCGACCCCACCGGCGTTGCTGGATCAGTTGGAACGCCAGTTGGACGACAAGACGCCACAATCAGTCGGCGGAAACGTCTGAACAGTAGCCTACGACAGCCCAGTGCACGGCAGATGTTATAGGGAAAAGCGAGTGCCGGTCGTTCGCAACCGGGAAAGACAAGCTGGGCCAAACCATCAGGGCATCGACAAGACAGGATGTGGGCGGCAAGACAGTATGGGGACGGTAAGAAAGGCTAGTGGCCGCTCTCGGCACGAGACAGCGCCAAGGTGTGTTCGTAGGTCAGCTGCAAGAGGCGTGCATCTTCGCCCGCGCGATGACGCTGGATACCCCACTCGCTGATCAGGGCTTCCTTTGCCGTGCTCCACAGTTCCAGCTGGCGCTCATCGAGCAATCGGCGCAGGGCTTCGAGCCGAAAGCGCGGCAGCATGCCGGCATGGTGGAAAAGCAGTGACAACCAGGTGTTGTCGTAGCCCCAGCTATCGCTATAGGCAATGCCGAGCTCAGCCAGTTCATCGTTGAGCCAGCGTGCCACTTCAATGACCGGGTGTCCTTCGCGCTGAAGGCGCGCACGGGAAATGCCATGCAGGAGTTCAGCCTTGGGATCCCAATGCACCCATTCTTCCAGAGGCTGGATCAGGAAGGCGCAGGATGAGCCATCGGGCCGTGCCAGTCCGATCTCGATCGGATAGCTGCCGCGCCCAAACCCGGACGCTTCGATATCCAACAGGGTAGGCAGCGTCACGGCATGAACATCCTTTTTGGATCTGACAAAGACGGCGGCTCATCGAAGCCGCCACTGGCCCTAGCCTATCGGTTCAGGGCGCAAGGGTCGACTCAGTGGCAGACAGTCGCCGCGGGCGCGGCTTCCTCGGCGATGGATTCATCCGCCAGAGCTTGCCAATGGGCGGCACGCAACGGATCCACGGCGAGGCCCAGCATGCCGCTGCGATAAGCATCGGCCAGACGCTCGGCCGCAAGGGGATGACCGGCTTCGCCAGCGCGGGCGTACCAGGTGACAGCCTTGTCATCACGCCGCGGATACTGGGCACAGCCGTATTCGAAGATGTAGCCGGCTTGATACTGGGCGCGAACGTCCCCCTGACGCGCGGCTTCCATCACGTAACGGGCCCCTTTGGCCTTGTCCTGCGGTCTGATCGCTCGGTGAAACAGCATATGTCCATAGACCGACAGCGCGGTAGTGTGTCCCGCTTCTGCGCAGCGCTGATAGAGGTGCATCGTCAATCGCTGGGTACGCGGCGAGCGCGGCAACCAACGATTATGGAAGAGCTGTTCCGCCAGTCGATATTCGAGGCGGGTAACCAAAGAAGATGCCTGATGCATGGCAAACAACCTAGCGTCCTGTGTAACAAGGAAATGCGCTCGCCGGATACCGACAACCGTCATCGTGTCACCGTACTATAAACTATTGGCCATCGGGCAGTACCCGGGCAACGGGGGGGCAAGCATACGCCCCCCATGCAGGGGACTCAACCCCCGTATTTGCCGCCGACAAAGGCCACCGCTACCATGCTGATTCATCCGACTTTTCTCTGATTGGAGCGAGACATGCAAACGCGACCGCTTGGCGATACCGGCATCGATGTCAGCCGGCTTTGCCTTGGCACCATGACCTTCGGCGAGCAGAACAGCGAAGCCGAAGCGCACGAGCAGCTCGATCGCGCCACGTCCTTCGGCATCAACTTCATCGATACCGCCGAGATGTACCCGGTGCCGCCCAAGGCCGAGACTCAGGGCCTGACGGAAGCTTATGTGGGCAGCTGGCTAAAGGCGCGTGGTGTCCGCGATGACGTGGTACTGGCCACCAAAGTGACTGGCCCCGGCCTTGACCATATTCGCGGCGGCCCGCGGCTGACCCGCGAGCATATCCATCAGGCGATCGATGCAAGCCTCTCGCGGCTGAACACCGATTATGTGGACCTTTATCAGCTGCACTGGCCCGAGCGGAACGCCAACTTCTTTGGCAAGCTCGGCTATGCGGCCAAGGAAGATGAGGACGCCACCTCCCTGGAGGAGAGCCTCTCGGCACTCAAGGAGCTGGTCGATGCCGGCAAAGTGCGTGCCGTCGGCCTTTCAAACGAGACGCCCTGGGGCGTGATGCATGCCCTTTCGCTGTCCGACCGACTCGGCCTGCCAAGGGTCGCCAGCGTGCAGAACCCCTACAGCCTGCTCAACCGCAGCTATGAAGTCGGCCTTGCCGAGATCAGCCATCGTGAACGGGCCGGCCTGCTGGCCTATTCACCGCTGGCCTTCGGGGTGCTCTCCGGCAAGTATTTGGATGGCGCCAAGCCGCCCAAGAGCCGCCTGACGCTCTTCGAGCGCTTCAAGCGCTACACCTCGCCGCTCGCCGAAGAGGCGACCCGCGCCTATGTGGCGATCGCTCGCGAACACGGCCTCGACCCGGCCCAGATGGCGCTGGCCTACGTGAACTCACGGCCCTTCCTGACCAGCAATATCATCGGTGCCACCACCATGGAGCAACTCGAGAGCAACCTGGCGAGCGAGTCGCTCAAGCTCAGTGACGAGGTACTGGAGGCCATCGAGGCCGTGCACGCCCGGTTGCCCAATCCCAGCCCCTGAGCCTCTGAACGCTTGAGTGATCAGCGCACCTCTATTCCCCGGCGACAATGCCGGGGACTGCCCCTAGTGTGAGGCCATCGGTGCACCACGGTGTCCCGTTCTGCTCCCTCTCATGACTATCGCTGCCATAGTGCAGCGACCATCTCCGCGCCCCGGGTCAGCTTGGTATACTGCCAAGTCAACGACGGGCCCCGCTGCCCATGCCGACTGTTCACAGGAGTGCCCCATGCTGAGCGTGATTTCCCCCGCCAAGACACTGGATTTCGAGACCCCGCCGAGCACCGATACCTATAGCCAGCCCGACTATCTCGAGCAAAGCCGCGAACTGGTCGGCGTGCTACGAGATTACTCGCCGCAGCAGCTCAGCGAGCTGATGGGCATCAGTGACAAACTGGCCGGCCTTAACGCCGCCCGCTTCACCGAGTGGGAGGCGCCTTTCACGCCGGAAAACGCCAAGCAAGCGGCGCAGGCCTTCCAGGGCGATGTCTATGTGGGGCTCGATGCCGCCAGCTTCAGCGAAGACGACAACGCCTTCGCCCAAGATCACCTGCGCATTCTGTCCGGCCTCTATGGCATGCTGCGCCCGCTCGACCTGATCCTGCCCTATCGTCTGGAGATGGGCACCAAGCTTGCCAATCCCGCGGGCAAGGACCTTTATGCCTATTGGCGAGACACCCTGACGCAGGACCTGGATCGCGCCATCAAGGCAAGCGGCAGCCCCGTGCTGGTCAACCTGGCCTCCAACGAATACTTCAAGGCCATCGATACCAAGAAGCTGTCGTCGCGGGTCATCACCCCGGTGTTCAAGGACGAGAAGAACGGTCAATACAAGATCATCAGCTTCTATGCCAAGAAGGCCCGTGGCCTGATGAGCGCCTGGATGATCCGCGAGCGTCTTGACGACCCCGAAGGCCTCAAGAACTTCGACGTGGCGGGCTATCGCTACAATGCGGCCATGTCTGAGGGCAATACGCTGGTGTTCACCCGCGAAGAAGGCGCGTCCTGAGGCTCATAGCTCTTTATCTGGGCCGCGGGCCTGTGTCGCTTTAGAAGCGCAGGGCGCGCGCCGCGCGGGGTTTGAGGAAGTTACGGTGAGCCACCTTGAAGCGCTCGTCATCGCAACGCTCAAGCCATTCATAAGCGGCCATGTCAGCGCTGATCACGACCCCGCCGGCGGCCATGACTCGCTCTCTTGCCAGCCGCGCTTCTTCCGGGCGTCGGCTGGCACAGGCTTCCGCGAGCCAATACACGTCGTAGCCCGACGCCAGTAGACCCAACGCCGTCTGCAGCACGCAGATGTGCGCCTCGCTGCCACAGATCACCACCTGCCTTCGACCAAGCTCAGCAAGCGCCTCGGCGAAGGCCGGCTCCCGGTCAGCCCCGAAGTGCACCTTCTCCCAGCGCACCGCTTCCGGCACCGCCGCAAGTAGCCGGGCGTCGGTCTCTCCAAGCCCTGTCGGGTATTGCTCGGTCATCCACACCGGGACTTCCAGAAGTCCTGACAGCCCCGCGAGCCAGGCCGCCTCCTCGACGGCCTGCTCGCCTCCGTCAATCACGGGTAACAGGCCGGTCTGTAGGTCCACGATCAACAATAGGCTGGTCGCGCGGTCGAGTCGCATCTCGGTATTCCTTACCTGTGACGTTATCGATTCAGCATAGGCGCCGAAGCGGGTATTCTGTCAGGGAATCGAATCATCCCTTAGGAGTCTTCTCTCCCCATGCGCAATATCTTCGTACTCATACTGGCTACCTTCATGAGCCTGGGCCTGGCCGTCGATCATGCCGAGGCCAAGCGGCTGGGCGGCGGCAAGAGTTTCGGGTCCTACTCCCGCTCAGCAGATTCGACTGCTGCCACTCCCAATCGAAGTGCCTCTGCAGGCACCGGCGCGCGTCAGCCCTCACGGGGCCTGTCACGGTTCGCCGGCCCCTTCGCCGGCATGCTCGCCGGTGGCCTTTTGGCCTCGCTGTTCTTCGGCGGCGCCTTCGATGAGCTACGCCTGATGGACCTCCTGCTGGTGGCTGGAGCGGCCTTCTTACTGTTTCGCCTCTTTGCCAAGCGTCGCCAGCCGGCCACCGCTGGCGCCGATACGATGGCTCGCCGCGAACAAACTGCCTCTCAGCCCTTCACCGCACCGGGGCCCCTCGGCGGAGGCCTTGGAGAAGCAGGCAGCACACCGAGCTGGTTCGACAAGGAGCGCTTCCTGGGAGGAGCCAAAGAGCATTTCATGACCCTGCAGCGAGCCTGGGACAACAACGACTTCGCTGGCATCCAAGAATTCGTCACGCCTGAGTTTTACAACACGCTACGTGAAGAGCGCGCCAATCAGCCGGCCAATAACCGTACCGAGATCGTCAGGCTGTTTGCAGAGCTTGGTGATGTCCGTGAGATAGGCCACCAGGCCGAGGCCACGGTCATCTTCCATGGCATCATGGATGAGAACGGCGAGCGCAACGAATTCAACGAGACGTGGCACCTGATCCGCGAGATGCGCGACGACGCGCCGTGGTACCTGCAAGGCATCGAGCAAAACCCCGGTACCTGACGTCCCCGTTATCATCCACATAAAAAGGCCGGGCGATTGCCCGGCCTTTTTTGGTTAATGCTTCGCTCGGTCGATGCTCGATCCGACACTCGGCATCAGCTCAATTAACTCAGTACTCAGACTGCGCCTCATCGGCCGCTTCTTCGACGTTCTCACCGGCATCCTCGATCGCTTCGCCCGTGTCCTCCATGGCGTTATCGACCTTCTCACCAGCTTGTTCCGCCGGCCCTTCTTCCTCACAACCAGTGATGGCAACGGCCATCATGGCTACCAGCAGCATGATGCCAAACTTGCCCTTCAGCTTTTCCGTAAGCTTCACGTTCATGATGCTGTCCTCCTAAATCATTGATGTCATGCCTGACGAGTGTCAGTCCATCCACCATAGCTGTCTTGGCGCTGCAACTCTACCCATAGCGCCTTCAGTCCAAGCTTTTGCGCCGAGCAGGCGCATATGGCCCACTTGTAAGGCTACGTGTAATAAGTCGTCATATAAGTGCATAAGAGCTCTGGTTACGTCAGCGATCGGAGGTGAGCAGGAAAGGGGCAGAGAAGCCCCGGGATGAGGGCCGTCGCTTTTCGCTTCGTTGCTGGTGCTGGTGCTGGAGAGGAAAAGTCGCTGGTGGCCGTCGTAGCAGGCGCCATTAGAGGGGGGCTGTGGCCGATCATTTTGTACCGGCATAAAAAAACCCCGGCCTGTGAGGGCCGGGGTTCTTTCAGTGTAAGTGCCTGACG
>NZ_SDSD01000077.1 GCF_004798965.1 Onishia niordana | reverse complement strand
ATTGTCCTTTTACTTCCCCCTAAAAAGATAAGTTCTTCATAAAAAAGTCTCCTTTTGCTTTCTTATAACTAAAAGGAGACTTTTTTATTTGTTACAGCAATTCTGGGTTGAACTCTAATGGAAGGATTTTCACTCTATTTTCTAATATTAATTTATGAAGTAGATTATCTCCATGATTTTCATTTTTTAAAGTTTCCGCATATTTTAATATCAAATTGGATACTCTATTAAATTGTTTCTCTTCCTCATCTTCTATCTCTGGATTATAG
>NZ_SDSD01000076.1 GCF_004798965.1 Onishia niordana | reverse complement strand
AATGATTGATGCTTCGAAAAAACCATTTGAAGAAAATGTCGCAATAACCGAAGAAGTGGTCAAGATGGCACATTCGATGGGTATTCCAGTAGAAGCTGAACTAGGTATTGTTGGTGGCAAAGAAGATGGCAATAATGCAGAGACGGTAGCTTTTACCGATCCAGAAGAAGCTGAAAAATTTGTCAAAGCTACAAATGTTGACTTTTTAGCTATTGGCATCGGCAACTCACACGGCTTTTACAAAGCAGAGCCAAAGTTACAATATGATA
>NZ_SDSD01000075.1 GCF_004798965.1 Onishia niordana | reverse complement strand
AAGCCGTAAGAAGAGCACCAATCACCAAGTTCCTGATTCTTTTTCTACTATCAGAGTTCACTTTTATAATACCAACCTTTCTATGTTCACTATTTTACAATATTTCCCAGCGAATAAAATTACAATTTGGTTACATTTCCTGTTTTTTTACGTATATTAGGGAAGAGTTCAGTTTTCTATACACTTTAAAAGAAAAAAGTCTGAATAAATTCAGACTCTCTTGTTATTCTTTAAGAGCTAGGCGTTCTTTAATCTGCTTAACTTGCAGT
>NZ_SDSD01000074.1 GCF_004798965.1 Onishia niordana | reverse complement strand
CGGCATTATGTTCCCATTATCTTGCTTTCTGCTGTTGCACTAGCCTTTGTCGGAGGTGTCACAGCTGTTGTATTACTTACGCGCCCGCCAAAGCCAGACTTGAGGGATACGTCTTATACTTATAAAACGAGCGAAACAAAAAAGGCAACAGAAGAACAAAAGAAAACAACAGAATCATCAGAAAAGCCTGTTGAATCAAAACCAGAGCCCCAAAACCAAATTACGGTTACTGGAAGTGGTGCGCAGCTTA
>NZ_SDSD01000073.1 GCF_004798965.1 Onishia niordana | reverse complement strand
AATGGGACTTCTCTTAGCATTTCTAGGTGGTGGACTTTCTTTGCTGAACTTTTCTGCCGAATGGCGGTTTTTTTCCTTGCAGCTTATTTTCACTCTCCTTTCCTTAAGCAGTATGTTTGCCTATAAAGGAAAGCGCACAAGAAGATCCTATGAAGGAGATGGCACAAGTATCTTCACCTTTGGTTTTGTCTTGTGTTTTCTTTCATTTATCGGATCAGCATCGATTCTTCTGGCCTTATTCATGGGCTGGCAGTGAATAAAAAAACATAA
>NZ_SDSD01000072.1 GCF_004798965.1 Onishia niordana | reverse complement strand
ACGTCGTGCTTGTTGTGCATCTACCAAATCAACATCAATACTACGTGGTTCTTTAAATGCATTTTTAACAGCATCTTTAGTAATTTCGTTAAAAACAACCCGATTTTTATCTTCCAAAGGAAGACCTAAAATATGTGCCAAATGCCAAGCAATGGCTTCTCCTTCTCGGTCCGGGTCACTTGCTAAGTAAACAGCTTTTGCTGCTTTAGCCTCTTTTTTAAGAGAATTGATCAGTGGTGCTTTTCCACGTATATTAATATATTGTGGTTC
>NZ_SDSD01000071.1 GCF_004798965.1 Onishia niordana | reverse complement strand
AAACCTTTGAAGTATATGCTGATACCTTAGATCATACAATTTTTTGTCTCGGCTACCGTGTAGTCGAAAAAGATCGTCCTGGAGAACTAGATGCAGCGGCTTTGAAAGCATCAGGTCTACCTTTCGGTCCCCTCTTTGGCAAAATAAAGAATGGTGAAACAGTAGAGCATGATGGGAAAGTTTTTCATCCAGAGGACTATATTGGCGCAGATAAGCAGGGGAAAGTGGTCACCATTCTTGGAGATACCCGACGTACACCAAGCGCTGTTCG
>NZ_SDSD01000070.1 GCF_004798965.1 Onishia niordana | reverse complement strand
TTGCCAACAAAGAGCCGGCACGATCCATTTGATCTATTTCACGTTGAGATTTTAATGTAATCACTATTTTTTACCTTCTTCTAAATATTTCTTTAATCGCAATGATAATCCTATTTTATCATAAAAATACTGTGGTAGAAAGCCCCGAAAAATGCACAGGAGCTGATTTTTCTGGAATTTCTTGATATAATTTTGTTATATAAATTTCACAAGGGAGCAAAAAATGGCTTTAGCAAAAGTAGTTTATGCAAGTATGACCGGCAATACGCAA
>NZ_SDSD01000069.1 GCF_004798965.1 Onishia niordana | reverse complement strand
TAATCGACGACTCGCCTCTTCTCGGCAAGTGTCCACAATGAATTATCTGATCGGCCAGAGCATAAGACTGTTTGGGTAACGACCCAGCGTGACCTTAGGGTATTCGCTCAGTTGGTTAGTGCGCACCCCCTGCCCTTGTGGAAAGGAGGGTGAGGTCGGTAAGCCGGCCATGTTCTACCAGCGAGAGAATAGGTGTTGGGTCTGTAGCTCAGTTGGTTAGAGCGCACCCCTGATAAGGGTGAGGTCGGCAGTTCGAGTCTGCCCAGACCCAC
>NZ_SDSD01000006.1 GCF_004798965.1 Onishia niordana | reverse complement strand
ACAGTGTGGTTCGATGAGGCGAAAGACAGGATTCGACGACAGCTACCGCGAAGCGGTTTAGTTCAACAGGTATTAGATAGCGCGCTCGTTTATTGACTTGAACGAGCACGCGCGTTCAATATTCTTATACCGTCACACCAACCAATTGATTTTTCTTTGCATTTTCGTTTACGTGGCTATATAACACCAATAAACACGCCTGCTGCCTTTGCCGGGAAGGCCACTTTGGGTCGATTCCAGCTACCACTCTGCGCACGTCCCCTCGCAACTCACGCCTCCTACGCTACCGCCGGGTGGGGCCAAACAGGCACTACCTTCCTGACCGTCGCGACCCTCTCAGGCCCACTCCCCTGCCCCGGGAAACGAACGCTGCACTACCACCTAATTTAACGTGCTTTTACGTTAATTCACACGCCCCCGAATTAACCGGCGGACAGCACTCGGGCGGTGGAGTCGATCATCACCGGACTGCGCTGGCGGTGGGTGCAGACGCCCCTGGTGCTTCGCGACAACTGGCAGGACGGCTTCGCCGAGCAGGTCGAGGAACGAGGGCTCTACCTGGCCGCCGGGCTGGATGCGGGAATCTGGTGAACGTCATGAAGTCTGAGGGCGACAAATGCAACAGAGGTTCCGATAAGGCTCATCGCCTGGGCCGCAGAAACCAGAAGGCTGTCACGCCCCCGTCACCCTTCGCTGAATAGACTGGAAATCTCACTTCCCAAGACAGGACGAGGTTTCATAAAAGTCGCCATCTCTTCTCTACTAGCCGCTGGCCTGCTATTTACCGCGTCCGCTCAAGCGCAGCAGAATGTCTTTGATTACCCGCAAACCGATGATGCACCAGCCAGCTTCAACGTGGTCAACGAGATTCCCGCCGGTAGCTTCACCAAGTATGAGATCAATGCTGAGCATGGGCAGTTGATCGTTGATCGTTACGTCTCGATGCCGGTCCGCTACCCGGCCAACTACGGCTCCATCACCAGTTCTGCAGGTGGCGATGGCGATTCGCTAGACGCCCTCGTGCTGACCCGCGACAGCATTTATCCCGGCGCGGTCATCAAGGTCAGGGCCATCGGCGTGCTACGCATGGTCGACGACGGCGAAGCCGACGACAAGATCATTGCCGTGCCGACCAACGATGTCGACCCGAGCTATGCCGACGTCCAGGCTATTGAGGATCTTCCCGAGATGCAGGCGGAACGCATCAACGCGTTCTTCCGCGTTTACAAGGATCTCCCGGATGGTGGCGATATAGAGCTGAACGGCTTCGGCGATGCCAACGACGCACGCGACATCCTGACAAAGGCCTTCGATGCCTATCAGGCGCAGCAGTAAGCAACGCAGCGCCCAGAAACGCCAACGGCGCCCCGTGGGGCGCCGTTATTGTTTCTATCGCAGCGTTCTAGCGGGGGGTTACTTCAACCGCTCGAAGATGGTTGCCACGCCCTGCCCCATGCCGATACACATGGTGGCAAGTCCCAGGCGGGTGTCCTGCTGCTCCATCACGTTGAGCAGGGTGGTGCAGATCCGCGACCCCGAGCAGCCCAGCGGGTGACCCAGGGCTATGGCGCCGCCATTCAGGTTGACCACCTCGTCCATGCGATCGTGAAGGCCAAGATCCTTGAGCACCGGCAGCGACTGGGCGGCGAAGGCCTCGTTGAGCTCAACGGTCTGGATGTCATCGATGGTCAGTCCGGCCGCCTTGAGGGCCTTCTTGGTCGCCGGCACCGGGCCATAGCCCATGATCGAGGCGTCACAGCCGGCCACACCGGTAGACAGCACCCGGGCGATCGGCTCGAGGCCCAGCGCCTGGGCGCGCTCGTAGCTCATGACCGCCATGCCGCTCGCCCCCACCGACAGCGCCGAGGAAGTGCCGGCGGTGACGGTGCCGTGGCGCGGGTCGAAGACCGGCTTCAGAGCCCCCATGGACTCCAGGCTCGCCTCGCCGCGGATCACCTCGTCACGGTCGACACGCACCTTGAAGCCTTCGGCATTATGGCCTTCGACGCTGATGATCTCGTTGTCGAAGCGGCCGGCATCGCTTGCCGCCTGGGCACGCTGATGAGAGCGCACGCCGAAGGCGTCCTGCTGCTCGCGGCTGATATTGTGCATCTTGCCCAGCAGTTCGGCGGTCAGGCCCATCATCATTGCCGCCTTGGCGGCATGCTTGCTGGCGGCCGGGTTCACATCGACGCCATGCGTCATCGGCACGTGCTCCATGTGCTCGACGCCGCCGATGATGTAGAAATCGCCCATGCCGGCCTTGATGTTAGCGCTGGCGATATGCAACGCGCTCATCGAGGAGCCGCACAGCCGATTGACGGTCTGAGCCGGCACGGTACGCGGGATGCCGGTCATGATCGCCGCATTGCGGGCGATATTCATGGATTGTTCGAGGGTCTGATTAACGCAGCCCCAGATCACATCGTCGACCTCATCGGCATTGAGCCCCGGGTTACGATCGAACAGCGCCTGCATCACCGACGCCGACAGATTCTCGGCGCGCACATGGCGGAAGGCGCCGTTCTTGGCCTTGGCCATGGCGGTCCGTACGCCGTCGACCACCACGATATCTCTTGGATTCAAACTCATCTTCAACCTCTCTGTACGTGGTGGATCAGGCCGGCTTAGGGCTGGAATCGGTGCTAGAAGCGGCGGCATCGGAATAGAAACGCTCGCCGGCACGGGCCATGGCGCGCAATTTGTCGGTGGGCGCATAGAGGGGCCCCAGCTCCTCGGCCAGGCGCTCGGCCTGGGCGACAAAGGCGTCCACGCCCATGGCATCGATATAGCGCAGCGCACCGCCACGGAACGGCGGGAAGCCGATGCCGTAGATCAGCGCCATGTCGGCCTCGGCGGGGGTGGCGACGATGTTGTCTTCCAGGCAGCGCACGGTCTCCAGGCACAGCGGTACCATCATGCGTGCGATGATTTCATCATCGGAGAATTCCTGGCTATCGGTCGCGAGTTCCTTGACCAGGGAAAGCGCCGCCTCGTCTTCGACCTTCTTCGGCTTGCCCTTCTTGTCTTCCTCGTAGGCGTAGAAGCCCTTGGCATTCTTCTGGCCCAGGCGCTCGGCCTCATACATCGCCTGTATGGCGGTTTTGCCCTCGCGGGCCATGCGATCCGGGAAGCCCTCAGCCATCACCTCGTTGGCGTGCACGGCGGTGTCCATGCCCACCACGTCGAGCAGATAGGCAGGTCCCATCGGCCAACCGAACTTCTCCATGATCTTGTCGACCCGGCGGAAGTCGGCGCCCTGCTCGACCAGTAGGCTGAAGCCGCCGAAGTAGGGGAAGAGCACACGATTGACCAAGAACCCCGGGCAGTCATTGACCACGATCGGCGTCTTGCCCATGGCACGGGCATAGGAAACGGTAGCGGCCACGGCGGCGTCAGAGGTCTTCTCGCCGCGTATCACCTCGACCAGGGGCATGCGGTGCACCGGGTTGAAGAAGTGCATCCCGCAGAAGTTCTCGGGGCGCTTGAGGTTCTCGGCCAGGCGGGTGATCGAGATGGTCGAGGTATTGGAGGTGAGGATGGTGTCCTCGCCGACATAGCCTTCCACCTCGGTGAGCACGCCGTCCTTGACCTTGGGATTCTCGACCACGGCCTCGACCACCAGGTCGACGTGACCGAAGTCGCCGTAGGAAAGCGTGGGACGAATGTTGGTAAGCTTCTCGGCCATCGTCTCGGTGGTCAGCTTTTTGCGCTCGACCTGCTTGGCGAACAGCTTGCGCGCTTCCTTGAGACCCAGCTCGATGGCGTCGTCCTTGATGTCTTTCATCAGGATCGGCGTACCCTTCGAGGCGCTCTGGTAGGCGATGCCGCCGCCCATGATACCGGCGCCCAGCACCGCGGTCTGATTGACCGGTTTCGCCTGCTTGGCGTACTGGCTGCCCTTCTTCTTGACCAGCTGATCGTTCATGAACAGCCCGACCAAGTTATAGCAGACGTCAGTCAGCGCCAGCTTGGCGAAGGCCTTGGCCTCGATGGCCTGGCAGCGCTCGCGGCCCTCGCCGGCGCCCTTCTGGATCACCTTGATGGCCTCGATCGGCGCCGGATAATGCGGGCCCGCCTTGCCGGCCACATAGCCCTTGGCGGTCTCGAAGGCCATCATCTGCTCGATGGCATCGAGCTTGAGCGGCGAAGTCTTCTCGTCGCGGCGAGCTTGATAATCAAGCTCACCACTCATGGCACGGGCCAGGATGTCGCGTGCGGCGGCCTCGAGGCGCTCGCTCGGCACCACCACATCCACGGCGCCGATATTTAGGGCAGCATCGGCGCGGTTCTCGGTGCCACCAGCGATCCACTCGATGGCGTTATCGGCACCGATCAGCCGCGGCAGCCGCACGCAGCCACCCCAACCGGGCAGGATACCGAGCTTGGTCTCGGGCAGGCCGATCTTGGCGCTGTCCGCCATGACACGGAAATCGGTGGTCAGGGTGACCTCGCAGCCGCCACCCAGCGCCAGGCCGTTGATGGCGGTGACGGTAGGGAACGGCAGGTCTTCGATGCGATTGAAGATGGCATGCACCTTCTGATTCATCTCGACCAGGTAGTCCTCGCCCTTCTCGAACAGGCCATGAAACTCGGTGATATCGGCGCCGACGATGAAGGCGTCCTTGGCACTGGTGATCACCAGCCCGCCGAGGCCCTGAGTCGCCGCAATGGCCTCGATGGCCTCGCCCAGCTCGGTGACCACCGCGCTGGAGAGTTTATTGACCGACTCATCCTTCAGATCGAAGGTGAGCGTGGCGATGGGGGCGTCGCCGTTTTGGATATCGCTCGCCACCGTAATGGCCTTGCCTTGATAGATCATCCACGAATCTCCACGCAGGGTTGGATGCCGGTGCCCGACCGCGCATTCATACGGCCGTTTGATTACGGATCAGCTTGCGCCAGCTTCCGCGCAGCGTCAAGCCCAACGCACTTAGAGAAAGGTACTTAGCGAAAGGTACTTAGAGAAAGGTACTACAGGAAAGTCCTCCAGCAAGGGGTTAAAGCAAGGCACTAGAGCAAGGGGCTGAAGAAAGTCACTAAAGAAAGGGCGGCACACAGACGAACTGCTACGCCCTCTGACAACGCGCCTCTGTCACTCCCCTATCAAGGGTCATGACATAAAGCGCGTGGGTGGGGGCGTGCAGCAATGGAGTTTGGAGGTACGCATTGCACGTACCTCCAGACAGGGGCCGGCGCGGATAAACCAACCACCACGTCATCATAACGTTGGGGGTTAGCCGGTGTTGCGAAGCCCCGCGGATATGCCCGCCATGGTCACCATCAACGCACGTGTCAGCGCCGGGCTGATCGCCCCATCGGCATCCCGATTACGCTGCAGGAGTTCGGCCTGCAAGCCGTGCAACGGATCGATATAGGGATTACGTACCTGAATGGCCTGATGGATGAGCGGCGTATTTTCAAGGAGCTCGCGCTGGTCGAGGATATCGAGCAGTCCCGCCTGCAGCTTGGTAAAACGTCCGCGCAACTCTTCGCCCAGCTCCAGAAGCCCGGGCTCATCGACCAAGCGACGCTCGTAGTAGGCAGCAATCTCGACATCGGCCTTGGCGGAGAGCATCTCCAACATATCCAGGTAGGTGCCGAAGAAGGGCCAGCGGCGGCGCATCTCCTGCAAGCGCTCGAGCCCTCCTGGCTCGGCAAGTCGCTGGACGAAGGCCTCGCCGCTACCCAACCAGGCCGGCAGCATCAACCGGGTCTGGGTCCAGGCGAAGATCCAGGGGATCGCTCGCAGCGTCTCGACGCCACCATCCTGGCGACGCTTGGCCGGACGCGAGCCCAATGGCAAGCGGCCCAGTGCCCCTTCCGGTGTCACGGCGCGGAAATAGGGCACGAAATCCGGGTTCTCGCGCACGACCCCCACGTAGGCCTGGTGGGCGACCTCGGCCAGGTGATCCATCTCCTCCCGCCAGACGGGCTCGGGTGACGGCGGTGGCAAGAGTGTCGCCTCCAGCACCGCGCAGGCGTAAATTTCCATCGAACGCAGAGCGATATCCGGCTGACCAAACTTGAAGCGGATCATCTCCCCTTGCTCGGTGACCCTGAGGCTGCCATTTACCGAGCCTGGCGGTTGGGAAAGTATCGCCGCATGCGCCGGGCCGCCCCCTCGGCCGACAGTGCCACCGCGACCATGGAAAAGGGTCAGATTCACTCCGTGGCGCTTGCAGACCTCGACCAGGGTTTCTTGTGACCGGTACTGGGCCCAGGCAGCGGCCAATTGCCCGGCATCCTTGGCCGAGTCGGAGTAACCAATCATTACCTCCTGCTCGTCACCGGCCAGGCGGCGATAGTCCGGCAGCGCCAGCAGCCGGTCGATGACATCACCGGCCCGATTCAAATCATCCAGCGTCTCGAAAAGCGGCGCGATGGGCAGGGTGACATCGCCACCGACCTCTTTCATTAGCAGGGCAACCGCCAGTACGTCGGAAGGCTGTCCGGCCATGGAAATGATGTAGGTGCCCAGCGCCTCGCGCTTCTCGGAGGCGATCACCCGAAAGGTATCGATGACCTCGCGGGTTTCCTCGGAACACTCCCAGCGACGCGGAATCAGCGGGCGGCGGGACGTAAGCTCGCCAAGCAGAAAGTCCTGACGCTTGGCCTCGTCCCACTCCTGGTAACGGCCCAGTCCCAGGTAGTCAGTCAGCTCGTCGAACACCTGGCTATGACGAGACGATTCTTGACGCAGATCGAGCTTGGTAAGGGTGACGCCAAACACGGCGACACGGCGAAGGGTATCCAGCAGCACGCCATTGGCGATGGTATCCAGGCCGACATCGCACAGCGAGCGGTAACACGCCAGCAGCGGCGCATAGAGCTGGTCACGATGCTCGATGATCGGCCCACCCTCATGGGGCTCACCGTCAAGAGCCGCCTTGGCCCAGTCACGGGTCGCCTCGAGCTTGGTAGAGACGCGCTTGAGCAGCTCCCGATAGGGCTCCTGGGCATCACTCACCTCCGCACGCAGGGCGCTATTGGCCTTCCACATCGACAGCTCGGCCTTGAGCTGATCGAGATCGCGCAGATAAAGATCCGCCGCCATCCAGCGGCCCAGCAACAGGACCTCGCGGGTAACCTTGGCGGTGACATTGGGGTTGCCATCGCGGTCACCCCCCATCCAGGAGGCAAAGCGCAGCGGCGCGGCATCCAGCGGCAGGCGCTCGCCAGCCGCCTCGAGCAACAGGTTGTCGAGGTCACGATGGAAATCGGGCACCGCCTGCCACAGCGAGTTCTCGATCACGGCAAAGCCCCACTTGGCCTCATCGACCGGCGAGGGACGCTCGTGGCGAATCTCGTCGGTGTGCCAGGCCTGACTGATCAACTCTTCCAGCCGGCCATGGACCCGCGACTGCTTCTCGACGGAATCGACAGATGATTCGAGACCGGTCAGGCAGTCGTCGATGGCATCGTATTTCTGAATCAGCGTGCGGCGAATCACCTCGGTGGGATGCGCGGTCAACACCAGCTCGACGCGCATGCTGGCCAACGACTCGACCAACTCGCGAGGCGAGTGTCCGGCCTTGCGAGCGCGAGCGATCAGGTCGCCAAGCTCGGGCTGCGAGCCCGGCTTATAATCCTCGACGCGACGAAAACGCGCGCGATAGTGCTGCTCGGCGATATTGGCAAGATTCAAGAACTGGTTGAAGGCGCGCGTCACCGGCAAGAGGTCACGATCCGGCAGCCGGCGCAGGTACTCGATCAGCTCGCGCCGGCCTTCGGTATCCCCCTGCCGGCCGCGCTTGGCGAAGCCGCGGATGGTCTCAATCTTGTCGACAAAGCTTTCGCCCTGATCATCGGCGATGGTGCGGCCCAGGCTATCACCCAGTACGCGGACGTTCTCTCGCAAGGATTCATGCAGATCATCGCTCACAGACATCCCTCCTGTCGGCTATCGGTATTATTGAACCGCCACTTCAATGGGTCACTCGCTACGCCCCACCCTGTAATTTGCAATGAGGTCACTCAACCCCTTTGATCAAGCATCCTTTTCTAGCGCCTTGGCCGCTTGCCAATGCACTTCCATATCGTCGAGTGCCGCCTGACCGGGTGACTTGCCTTCGCTTGCTAGAGCTGCCTCCACGTGGCGAAAACGACGCTCGAACTTGGCATTAGTGCCACGCAGACGCTGCTCGGGATCAGTCTTGAGAGTGCGGGCCAGGTTGACGACGGCGAACAGCAGGTCACCCACTTCCTCGCCGGCCTGTTCCTGATCACCGGCGGCCAGCGCCTCCTCGACCTCGTCGAGCTCTTCTCGAATCTTCTCCAGTACGCCGCGATGATCGGGCCAGTCGAAGCCAACCCGCGCGGCGCGCTTGGAAAGCTTGGCGGCACGGCTGAGTGCCGGCAAGCTACGGGGGACGTCGTCGAGCACCGAATGGGCCTCGGCATCAGGACGTGCTCGCTCGGCGCGCTCCTCGGCTTTGAGGGACTCCCAGCGGGAATGCACTTGTGCGGTCTCCACCTGGGCAGCGGCATCACTATCGCGACGCGATCTCAGGGTGCCATCGGGAAAGACATGCGGATGACGGCGCAGCATCTTGGCGGTCAGCACATGGACCACCTCATGGAAGTCAAATCGACCCTCCTCATGGCCAAACTGGCTGTAATAGATCACCTGGAACAACAGATCCCCGAGCTCGCCGGGCAACTCATCGAAGGCGCGGCGCTCGATGGCATCGGCGACCTCATAGGCCTCCTCGAGAGTGTGCGGCACGATCGAGTCCCAGTCCTGCTTGAGATCCCAGGGACAGCCCTGCTCTGCATCGCGCAGTACCGACATTAGCGTCAGCAGATCGTCCAGGCTGTGACGCTCGTTCATGATCGCTTCCCTTTTCCGCTGGCCTTGCCGCCACTTCTCAGGCGTTTGACGTCGAGCACATTGGAGAGCTGCTGGATGCGCGAGAACAGCCGCCCCAGGGTCTCCAGGCCATCGACCTCGAGCGTGATGGTCATTATCGCCAGCCCCTCGGCCTCATCGGTCTGGGTATTCACGGACAACACGTTGACCTTGTCGTTACCCAGCACGCTGGTCACATCACGCAGCAAACCGGAGCGATCCCACGCCTCGATTTCGATATCGACCGGGTAGCGAGTCACCGCCCGCTCTCCCCATTCGACCTCGATGATGCGCTTGGGCTCGTCGAGGCTTAGCTGGAGAATATTGGGGCAATCCTGACGGTGTATAGTGACGCCGCGGCCCTGCGTGATGAAGCCAACGATCGCTTCGCCCGGCACCGGGTGACAGCAATTCGCCATGCTGGTCTTGAGGTTACCGACCCCGAGCACGGTGATGTCCTGACTGCCGGCGGTATGCTTCTCGCGGCGCGGCTTGGCCAGTAGCCGATCAAGTTGCTCCTGATCATCGCTCTCGCCAAACAATTGCTGGGCCTGATTCAGCACCTGGCCGATGCGCAGATCCCCGGCGCCGATGGCTGCGTACATGTCCTCCGAGGTCGAGTAGTTGACCTTCTCCGCCAGGGTCTTGAGGTCGATACCCTCGACGTCGAGGCGCTTCATTTCCTTGTCGAAGAGTGCCTTGCCTTCCTCGAGATTTTGACCGCGGGCCTGTTGCTTGAACCAGGCCTGGATCTTGGCGCGAGCTCTGGAGGTACGGACGAAGCCTAACGAAGGATTCAGCCAGTCGCGACTGGGGCCGCCCTTGGTGGCCGTGAGGATTTCCACCTGCTGGCCTGTCGAGAGCTCGTACGTCAGGGGCACGATACGGCCATTGACCTTGGCACCGCGACAACGGTGGCCGATCTCGGTATGTACCCGGTAGGCGAAATCGATCGGCGTGGCGATCCGCGGCAGGTCAATGACGTGACCCTCGGGCGTGAAGACGTAGATGCGGTCAGGCGCCACATCACTGGATAGCTCTTCGCGCAGGTCGCCAAACCCGCCGACCTCCTCCTGCCATTCGAGCACCTGGCGCAGCCAGGCTATCTTGTCCTCGTAGCTGCGGCTCTTGGCCTTGGTATCGTGCCCCTTGTAACGCCAATGGGCACAGACCCCGAGCTCCGCTTCTTCATGCATGGCGAAGGTGCGAATCTGGATCTCGAGCACCTTGTTTTCGGGGCCAAACACGGCGGTGTGCAGCGACTGATAGCCATTCTTCTTGGGATTGGCGATGTAGTCGTCAAACTCGTTGGGCACGTGATGCCAGCGCGAATGCACGATACCCAGCACCGTATAGCAATCGGCTACGCGAGGCACCAGGATGCGCACCGCGCGCACGTCATAAACCTGGGAGAAGTCGATGTGCTTGCGCTGCATCTTCCGCCAGATTGAATAGATGTGCTTGGCGCGCCCGTCGACGTCGTACTCGTGGATCTCCTGAGCTTCAAGAAGCTGCTCGAGCGTGCCCACGACATCGTTGATGTAGCGCGTACGGTCGAGTCGCTTCTCGGCCAGCTGCTTGGCAATCGACTTGTACTCGGCCTCGTGGAGATAGCGAAAGGACAGGTCCTCGAGCTCCCACTTGAGATGGCCGATGCCCAGCCGGTGTGCCAGCGGAGCGTAGATATCGAAGACTTCACGAGCGACCCGCAAGCGCTTGTCGCGGGTCGCGTCCTTGACCTGACGCAGGGCGCAGGTCCGCTCGGCAATCTTGATCAGCGCCACGCGCACGTCGTCGATCATGGTGACCAACATGCGTCGCAGGTTGTCCTGCTGGTTGTACTGGGACATGTCCTGACTGGGCAGGGCCTGATGGCTGATCGCCGCCATCTGCAACACGCCCTCGATCAGACTGGCGACTTCCTTGCCAAAACGCTTCTCGACGGCTTCGACCGAGATCAGCTTGACGCGCACCGAGCGATACAGCACGGCGGCTTCGAGTGCGACCTGGTCGAGCTTGAGTTCACTGAGGATGTCGGCCATCTCCAGGCTCATGCGATAGCTGGAGCCATAACCCAACCCGAACTGCTGCGCCTGGCTGGCCTGTTCTGAAAGACGCTTTGCCAGTTCACAGGCCTCACGCATCCGGCTTTTGTCGGTCAGTACGACTTCTTCGCCGAGATGTGCCAGCCATTGATCAATATCCACCGAACCATCAGCGGTCAGCGGCTGGTCATCACGCACCTTCACCATGGTGCTTCACTCCTTTGCCATCTGCGCCGGCCTTGGCGGACGCAGGAAATTCGGGGTGCTCAAACAACAACACAGACTCGAGGTGGGCGGTCTGGGCAAACATGTCGGCGACGGCGGCGCGTTTGATCCGATAGCCAGCGGCCACCAGGTGCGCCGCATCCCGGGCAAGCGTCGCCGAGTCGCAGGACACATAGAGAATACGCCCAACTCGGGAGGCGGCTAGCTGTCTGGCTAGCGCTTCAGCGCCCTCCCGGGGTGGATCAAGCACGACCAGGTCCCAATCGGCATCGGCCATCAAGGCGCGAGCCTGATCGTCGCGACTCAGGTCAGCCTGGCGAGCCGTGATCCCGCCAAGACCGTTTCGATGAGCGTTGGCAGCCAGACGCTCGACCATCAGCGGGTTGCCTTCTACCCCAGTGACGTCCCCGGTAAAAGCAGCGAGGGCCAGGCTGAAGTTGCCCCCCCCGGCGAAGCAGTCGAGCACCCGCTCGCCAGCGCGAGGTGACAGCCACTCGAGCGCGGTGTCGACCAGGCGCTGGTTGACGGCGGCATTGACCTGCAGAAAGTCACCCGGTGAGAAGCCCAGCACCAGTTCTCGCGTGGGCACGTGAGACTCATCCGACGCGGGTAGCGTCAGGTGGTAATGAAGATCCGGTGTCTCCGTCAGCCACTCGAGTTGGGGCGAGTCTCGGCCGACCCACCAGCCAAGCGACAGCTCATGGACACCGGCGAAAGCCTTCCAGCGTTCTGCGTCCTTGGGCTGGTCACGCAACTGACGTACGACCAGACAGATGCCCGCGTCGCTTGCGATGAGCTCAATGTGCCCTACTTGGCGGGGCGCCTCGAGCGTTGCGAGATGCTCGCGCAGTGGCGCCAGCAAGGCCGCAAGCGCCGGCACCAGTACCGGACACACCGACATGTCGATCAGGTGGTGGCTACCCCGGGCACGAAAGCCCAGGTGAATATCGCCACTACCGTCGACCTTAACGCCAAGCCGAGCACGGCGCCGGTAACCCAACCCCTCTGCAGTCAGCCATGTCGGCGATTCGGCGAGCTTGAGCCCCTGGCGAGCCAACTGTTCGACGAGCACCTGCTGTTTATGATGACGCTGGGCCTCAAGCGCCTGATGCTGCAGATCGCAGCCACCACAGACGCCGAAATGTGGGCAGACTGGCTCAACGCGATCGGGCGAGGCGGTGAGCACGTCGCGCACATGCGCTTCATCGAAGCGTTGGCGGCTCTTGTGGACGGCCACCTCGACTCGCTCACCAGGTAAGGCGCGATCCACAAACAGGGTCTTGCCTTGCGCATTGCGCGCCACACCTCGGCCGTCATGGGCAAGCCGCAGAATATCCACGGCTCGATCTTGAGCGTCTACCTGCTGCGTCGGACGCGGCTCCGACGTCTTCCTGGTGCTGGTTTTGGGCGCACGGCGTTTGCCTAGCATCGCCATGTCATTGCTCCGGGGCGTAGAGGCCAGTCGACAGATAACGATCGCCTCGATCGCAGACAATGAAGGCGATCACGGCGTTCTCGACCTCCTCCGCGACCTTGAGGGCCCCCGCGAGGCTGCCGCCGGAGGAAACACCGGCGAAGATCCCCTCTTCTCTGGCCAGCCGGCGCATGTGCTCCTCCGCCTCGGTTTGCCCCACATCGATCACCCGGTCGACACGCGCCGGCTCGAAGATGCTCGGCAAATAGGCCTCCGGCCAACGGCGGATGCCGGCGATGCTGGCGCCGTCTTCTGGCTGCAGGCCGATGACCTGCACGTCAGGGTTCTGCTCCTTGAGATAGCGCGACACTCCCATGATGGTGCCGGTAGTGCCCATCGAGCTGATGAAGTGGGTGATCGTGCCCTCGGTCTGGCGCCACAGCTCTGGCCCGGTGGTGCGATAATGCGCCATGGGGTTATCAGGATTGGCGAACTGATTGAGCGGTTTGCCCTCACCGCGGCTAACCATGGCATTGGCCAGATCCCGTGCGCCCTCCATGCCCTCTTCCCGGGTGACCGGAATCAGCTCGGCGCCGAAGGCCGCCATTGCCTGCTTGCGCTCATTCGAGGCGTTATCGGGCATGATCAGCACCATGCGATATCCCTTCATGGCGGCAGCCATGGCCAGCGCAATGCCGGTATTACCTGACGTGGCCTCGATCAGCGTATCGCCCGGTGCAATCTCGCCACGCGCTTCGGCCTCGGCGATCATCGAAAGTGCCGGCCGATCCTTGACTGAACCCGCCGGGTTGTTGCCTTCGAGCTTGGCCAGTAGCGTGTTGTTGTGGCCAGCGGCGATGCGCTTCAGGCGCACCAGCGGGGTATTGCCAACCACATCCTCGAGCGTGGGAAAATCCATCTAACCTTCCTTCTGGAAAAGTCTTTGGTCGCATTATATCGCCGGGCGTGTCGCGGTGACAGGGATCGACAATGGCTATGGCATACTGCGTGCAAATGAAGTCCTTTAGAGAATTGTGCATGCCGATCAAGACACGCCTGCTGCTGTGGCTGACGTTACTGCCACTGGCTTTGCTGGCCATCACCTCTGCGCTGACCCTGACCCACGAGGCCAATGAACATCGCTCAGCCCTTCAGCAACGCATGATGTCAAGCGCATCCATTGCCGCCCGCGGGATGAGCGAAGCGCTTCAGCATCATCAAGACAGCGCTCTGCAAACATTGCAGGCACTGGGCGAAAGCCTGCTTGAGAATGACGAGATACGCTCGGTTCGCCTTCTCACCGCAGACGGCACGCCCCTATTTTCGATCGGCCAGCCTCCCCGTTCCTCGGCTCGCCAGCCAAGCGACCCGACGCTCGATACCGATGGCGACAACTGGCAGCTGACGTTGCCCCTGGAAGGCACTCAGGATCGGTGGCTGGCAGTAGAGGTCGACACACAAAACCTTATCCTCAGCAACTATCGTCACCTGCTGATTCATGGTCTGGGTTTACTGATCGCAGGTCTTGGTCTCTTCCTGCTGGCCTATTCAGTTAGCCGTCGAACCACCGAGCCTTTGAATGCCATACAGGCAGCACTCGACCGCCTCAATCGTGGCGATAATGACATCCGACTACCTGAAAACGGCCCGCAGGAGACGGCAGGGCTCATGGCAGGCGTCAATGCGCTGCGCGACCACCTGGAGCGCGTGCAGGAAGACATGCAAGCGCAGATCGAACAAAACACCGAGGACCTGCAGGAGTCGATGGAAACCATCGAGGTCAAGAATATCGAACTCGATATAGCCCATCGGCGCGCGCTCGAAGCCAGCCGCATCAAGTCAGAATTCCTGGCCAACATGAGCCACGAGATCCGCACGCCCCTCAACGGCATCATCGGCTTCTGTCAGTTGCTGGGACGCTCGCGGCTGGACAGCCGTCAAAGAGACTGGCTCGAGCACATGCAGAAGACCTCAGATAGCCTGCTGATGCTGGTGAATGACATCCTCGATTTTTCCAAGATAGAGGCTGGCAAACTGGAACTCGAGAGCGTTCACCTGGACATGGTCGCCCTGGTGGACGATGTGCTTGGCCTACAATCGCCCCAGGCACATAAGAAAGGACTGCATCTACTCGGGCTGGTATTCGACGACGTGCCGACTGACCTTAAGGGTGACCCGCTGCGTATCCGTCAGGTACTGACCAACCTGATCAACAACGCCATCAAGTTTACCGAACGCGGTGAAGTGATCGTGCGCGTGATGCTCGAAGAGTCACAAGCGCATCAGGTCACGCTCAAGATCAACGTCAGCGATACCGGGATCGGCCTGTCCAAGGAACAGCGAGAGCGTCTCTTCAAAGCCTTCAGCCAAGCGAATTCGAGTGATACCCGCCAGTTCGGCGGTACAGGGCTTGGCCTGCTGATCTGTCGCCAGCTAATCGAACAGATGGGTGGCGCCATTACCATGTCCAGCGAACCCGGTAAGGGCTCGGTGTTCTCCTTTACCCTCCCCTTGGGCACTCAGCACGAACACCGCTTACCGGAACTCGACCTGGGCGGCCGGGCCATCGCCCTCTATGAACCCCACGTCCCCACACGGCGTGCACTCAACCATTTGTTGTCGAGCTGGAACGCCAAGGTTTTGACGTCTGACGACCACCCCAGCAGCCATTCGCCATCGTTACCTGACATGGTTCTGGCGGGTCTAGGGATAGAAGATCTGGCCCCTGAGCGATTGGCAAGCTGGCAAGCCTGCTTGAGCGAGAACAATAGTCCAGCCGTGCTGATGGTCAACGCCAGCCCCTACGATATGCCGGATCTGCGTCTTCCAACCGGTGGCGAAATCTTGACCAAGCCGATATCGCGGCAGGTCCTGGCGGAAACGATCAAGAGACAACTCGGCCTGACGGCGCGTCCGAATCTGCCGGCTCCTCAGCCCATGTTACCCAAGGCGCCCGTTGATAGCGTGCCAAGAGTCATGGTCGTCGACGATGTGGCATCCAACCGTCTGCTACTCCAGGAGCTACTGCGCGAAGCGGGCATTGTGCCGTTACAGGCGTCCAGTGGTGAAGAAGCCCTGGCGTTGGCTCAGAGCGAGCGTATCGACCTGGTATTGATGGACATACGCATGCCCGGCATGGATGGTGAGGCCACCATGACGGCGTTGCGCAGGCTGGGGGGCAACTGGCGAACCTGTCCCATCATCGCGGTCACCGCACATGCGCAGGAAGAAGAGCGTCAACGTCTGCTTGGCTGCGGCATGCATGATGTGCTGATCAAGCCCGTCGATGCCCAGCGGTTGGTCAAACTGTTGGGCCAACATCTATCACTGAACTTGCCCGAGCCCAACCAACAACACCTAGGGGAGCCATCGACATCATCATTCGGATCGTCAGGTAAAGGCCATATAGAAGACGATGGAGAGCTCGCAGTGGTGGACCTGCAGATGGGAACGCGACTCGCCGGAGGTCGGGAAGACCTGGCCTTGAAGACGCTGACACTGCTGCTGGAGAGCCTCGACGAGAGTGAGACGAACCTGGATGCGGCCTGGCAGGCTCAGGACGAGGAAGCCATGCTGGACGCCATCCATCACCTCAACGGCGCCTGTCGCTATTGCGGGGTACCACAGCTCGCGCTGCTCGCCGAGACGCTGGAAACACGCCTGCGCGTACAGGGCGTAGCGGCGACCGGTTCGATGCTCAGGGAGCTATATGCGGCGATGGGCCGTTTGCGTGCCTGGCAGGCTCGCCAGGCCTAAGCGTCGGGAACAGGTGACGCCACTAGCCCTCGAGTACCACCAGGGCAAGCGCAAGCTCGGCCTCATCGGAGATTGATAAATGCATGCCGGTCACGCCCAGGCGCTCGGCCAGCAGTTGAGCCTGGCCGGAAAGGGTCAGCGAGGGCCGGCCCAGGCGGTCGTTGACCACCTGAATCTCACGCCAGCGCATGCCCTGGCGCATGCCGGTACCCAGCGCCTTGACGAAGGCCTCCTTGGCAGCAAAGCGTTTGGCCAGGTAGGCGGCAGGCTGGGCGTGTTCCGCCAATCGACTCAGCTCATGCTCCCCAAGCAGGCGCGCCGCGAGGCGATCGCCATGGCGCGCCATGGCGACCTCGAAACGCGCCACCCGCGCGATATCGGTGCCGATACCGAGGATCATGCCGGCTAGCTCTCGCCGTGATCATGGTGGTGGTCATGATCATGATCGTGGTCGTGAGCCTCCATCGCCGCCACCAGGCCGGCTTCCTGTCCGGCAATGGCCAGACGCTTCATGTCGGCCACCGCCTCCTTGAGGCCCACGAACAGGGAGCGGGCGATGATCGCGTGGCCGATATTGAGCTCGGTCAGCCCTGGAATGGCGGCGATCGCCTCGACGTTATGATAATGCAGGCCATGGCCGGCATTGACCACCAACCCCATTTCCAGTGCCATCTCGGCAGCGGCACTCAACCGCGCGTGCTCGCGCCTAGCCGCATCACCGCTGGCCTCGGCATAGGCGCCCGTATGTAGCTCGATCACCGGTGCGCCGCAGGCCTTGGCCGCTTCGATCTGGGCAGGCTCTGGATCGATGAAAAGTGATACCTCGCAACCCGCCGCGGCCAGGCGCTTGCAAGCGGCGGCAATGTGATCGCTGGCGCCTGCCACATCGAGCCCGCCCTCGGTGGTCAGTTCCTCGCGCTTTTCCGGCACCAGGCAAACATGGGCCGGGCGAATCTCCTCGGCCAGCTCGAGCATCGCCGGCGTCACCGCCATTTCGAGGTTCATGCGCGTGTTGAGCACCTCGGCGAGGAGCCGAATGTCGCGCTCCTGAATGTGGCGACGGTCTTCGCGCAGATGAACGGTGATGCCATCGGCCCCGGCTTCTTCAGCGAGCAGGGCCGCCTGAACCGGATCGGGGAAGCGTGTACCGCGAGCCTGTCGCAGGGTGGCGATATGATCGATGTTGACGCCGAGCAGGATACGAGGGGGGAGCATGGCAATCTCTCCAGTAAGTCATCGGGGGAAAATTCGTGAGCAGATGGTGACTATCAGCCAGAACGGCGACGCGCGGCCAGCTGCTGCATCAATTCACGGGCCTTCAGGGGGCGCTCGCCAAGCAGTGGCGCCAACGCGGCACGGGCCAATGAACGGGCGGGCGCCGCAAGTCCGGGGGAGGCCCAATCACCCTGTTGTAGCAGTTTGAGGGTGCGACCATCGAGCCCGCCACCGTCGTCGTGGGCCAAGGCACTGAAACGCCGCGCCTGGGCGCGATAAACATAGCGCGTGTGGGGATCAAGCTCGACACCGTCGAGATCGCAGAACACTGGCTCGGCATCCAGCGCCTCGAGCAGCGCATACTCCAGACGCCGCAAGGCTCCGGCTCGATCACTGGGGCGGTGCAACGACTTGAGTGCCGCGCCGTAAAAAGCGAAGACCTCGGCCACCGGCAGCTCAAGCGGCAGCAGTCGGGTCAAGAGTTCGTTGGCATAGAAACCACATAGCAGCCCTTCGCCCGCCAACATGGGCGCGCTGCCGGTACTTTCCATCAGCCGCAGACGCTTCAACTCTCCGTTTCCTACCCAGGTCAGATGCAGGGGGGTGAAAGGCTGCAGACGCGCCCGGGAACGGCTGCCTGGGCGCTGCACGCCCTGGGCCACGGCACGAATACGGCCATGGTCCAGAGTCAGCAGGTCGACCAGAGCGCTGGTCTCGCGGTAGGGACGCTTGTGCAGCAGAAACGCCGGCTGAGGCTGCATATCGAGTCTCAGTCGAGGTCGTAGCCCAGGCTCTTCAAGGCTCGTTCGTCATCGGACCAGCCGCGCTTGACCTTGACCCAGAGATTGAGCATCACCTTGGACTCGAAGGCACGCTCCATTTCCAGACGCGCTTCGCGACCGATCTTCTTGATGCGATCACCCGACTCGCCGATCAGGATTTTCTTCTGTCCATCACGCTCGACCATCACCAGCGCACTGATATGCAGAGTGCCGCGCTGGTCGGTCTTGAATTCCTCGATTTCAACCGTCATCTGATACGGCAACTCATCACCCAGCTGACGCATGACCTTCTCGCGCACAAGCTCGGCGGCCAGGAAGCGCGAGCTCTTGTCGGTGATCTGATCATCAGGGAAGTGATGAATCCCTTCCGGCAGATGCTTGGCGACCTCGGCTTCGAGCTCCGGCACATTGGTACCGTGCTTGGCGGAAATCGGCAGAATAGCGGCGAAGTCACGCTTGGCGCCGACCTGATCGAGCCAGGGCAACAGGCTTGCCTTGTCCTCGAGCCAGTCCACCTTGTTGACGGCAAGGATGACCGGCGCGCTTACGTGGGTCAGCTTGTCGAGCACCACCTGATCTTCCGGCGCCCAGCGGGTACGGTCGACGATAAAGACCACGCAGTCGATATCGCGCAGCGCCTGGGTAGCCGCCTGGTTCATGAAACGATTGATCGCCTTGTTACGATCCTTCGACATGATATGCATGCCAGGGGTATCGACGTAGATGAACTGGGTCTCGTCTTCTGTCTTGATGCCCATCACCTGATGACGCGTCGTCTGGGGGCGACGCGACGTGATGGAGACCTTCTGGCCCAGGATACGGTTCATCAGCGTCGACTTGCCGACGTTAGGACGCCCGACGATGGCGACGAAGCCACAGGATTGAGTCATGAGCGACCTCCACGGGGATCAAGGCGGGTAAGCGCCAGTTCGGCAGCCTGCTGTTCGGCATGGCGCCGGCTCGAGCCGACCCCTTCTGTGTGCTCATCGAGCATCTCGATGTGGCACTCTACGGTAAATGTCTGGGCATGTGCCTCGCCATCCACGGTGACCACTTCATAACGCGGCAGCGCTGACTGACGGGATTGCAGGAACTCCTGCAGACGGGTCTTGGGGTCTTTCTGCGTATCCTGCAGATCCAGCGCCTCGAGGCGGGTCGCAAACCAGGACAAGACACGGGTTTTGGCCACATCCATGCCAGCATCGAGATAAATGGCACCGATGACCGCTTCGACGGCATCGGCGAGAATCGAATCCCGACGATGACCGCCACTTTTCATTTCACCGGAACCCAGCCGCAGGCATTCGCCTACCGAAAACTCCCGACCCAGTTCAGCCAGGGTCTGGCCCTTGACCAAACGGGCACGCAGACGCGACAGCTGGCCTTCTCGAGCTTGTGGAAAGCGACGAAACAGCGCCTCGGCGATCACGAAGTTGACGATGGAATCACCGAGAAACTCGAGCCGTTCGTTGTTCTGACCGCCAAAACTGCGATGGGTCATGGCTAGCTCCAGCAAGCCTGGGTCGTCGAACTCATGACCGACCCGGTGGCTGAAGGCATTCAAGGGGTTGCTCACGAAACTCCTGCTACTCTCTGAAAGGTTGTCATCATCGATGGGCATGTAACCGGTTGCGACCGCCGGGGCCGCAACAACGTCAGTCAATTACCCGGACCTCACTAAAGCTCGGTAGTCCGCCGTTCCAGTGCATCCACACCGCAAAGGCCTCACCGACAATATTTTCCTCCGGCACGAAGCCCCAGTAGCGGCTGTCGTTGGAGTGGTCACGGTTATCGCCCATCATGAAATAATGTCCCTCAGGCACGCGCAGCTCGCGCATCTGCGGACCTGGGTCACGAAAATCATTGTAAATGGGGTGGGTGGCATCGCCCAGGTTTTCCTCGAGCAACACTTCCTTGAGCTGGTCGATATTGCCTTCATCGACCAACTGCTTGGTCACCGCCTCGCCATTGATATAAAGCTGCTTGCCCTCGTAGCGAATACGATCACCCGGCAGGCCAATCACACGCTTGATGAAGTTGACCGACGGGTCTTTCGGGAAACGGAATACCATCACGTCGCCCCTCTCAGGCTCACCGAGGTCCACGATCTCAGTGTTGGTGACCGGCAGACGTAGTCCATAGGTAAACTTGTTGACCAGGATGAAATCGCCGATTTCCAGTGTCGGACGCATGGAACCCGAGGGGATCTGGAAGGGTTCGACGACGAAGCTGCGCAATACCAGCACCACCAGCAGTACCGGGAAGAAGGAGCGCGCGTAGTCAACTAGCCAGGGCTCCTTGGCAGTGGTCCGGGTAGCAGCGCTTTCGCCACCTCCTGCTTGATGGCCAGATGCATTGGCAGAAGCCACACCGGATTCACGACCACGATCATCGCCGCCGGCAAGCGCCGGGCCTTGTTGGCGGCGCTTGGACCACCAGACGCTATCGAGCAACCAGATCAACCCGGTGACCGTGACGGCCACCACCAGCAGAAGCGAGAAATCCATTTGTCAGTGTTTCCTAGTCGTTCACCTTGAGCACGGCAAGGAAGGCTTCCTGCGGGATCTCGACCCGGCCAACTTGCTTCATGCGTTTCTTGCCCGCTTTCTGCTTTTCGAGCAGCTTCTTCTTGCGGGATGCATCGCCACCGTAGCACTTCGCGGTCACGTTCTTGCGCAGCGCCTTGACCGTCGAACGCGCCACGACCTGGCCGCCAATGGCCGCCTGAATAGCCACGTCGAACATCTGGCGCGGGATCAGCTCCTTCATTTTCTCCACCAGCGCCCGACCACGGGAGTGAGCATGATCACGGTGGATGATGATCGCCAGCGCATCGACCCGGTCACCGTTGATCAGCACATCCAGACGCGCCAGCTTGGCAGCCTCGAAGCGCTCGAAACTGTAATCAAGCGACGCATACCCCTTGGTAATCGACTTCAGGCGATCGAAGAAGTCCATCACCACTTCGGACATCGGCAGCTCGTAGGTCAGCTGAATCTGACTCCCCAGGAACTGCATGTCGAGCTGGGTACCTCGGCGTTGCTCACACTCGGTGATGACGTTGCCGACGAACTCCTGGGGCACCAGGATGCTGGCCCGCACCACCGGCTCACGCATCTCGTCGACGTTGGCCATGTCGGGCAGCTTGGACGGGTTAGAGACATAGTCGATGTCACCATTGTCCATCGCCAGCTCATAGATCACGGTGGGCGCCGTGGTCAGCAGGTCGAGGTTGTACTCCCGCTCCAGGCGCTCCTGGATGATTTCCATGTGCAGCGTGCCGAGGAAGCCAACGCGGAAGCCGAAGCCCAGCGCATCGGAGTTTTCCGGCTCGTAATCCAGAGAGGCATCGTTGAGCGCTAGCTTCTCGAGGGCATCGCGGAAATCTTCGTAATCATCGGAGGAGACCGGGAACATGCCGGCATAGACCTGCGGCTTGACCTTCTGGAAGCCCGGCAGACGTGGCACGTCAGGTGTCTTGGTGTGGGTGATGGTGTCACCTACCGGAGCGCCATGGATATCCTTGATACCGGCGACCACGAAACCGACCTCACCCGCGCGAAGGACATCAGTTTGCTTGCGCAGCGGCGTAAAGATCCCCACCTCACCCACCGACCAGTCACGGCCGGTGGATGTCATACGAATTTTCTCGCCTTTCTTCAGGGTGCCATCGAACACCCGAACCAGCGAAACGACGCCCAGGTAGTTGTCGAACCAGGAATCGACAATCAGCGCCTGCAACGGCGCATCTCGATCCCCCTTGGGAGCGGGAATGTCACGCACCAGGCGCTCGAGCAACGCGTCCATCCCCAGGCCGCTCTTGGCCGACACCTGGCAGGCATCGGTGGCGTCCAGCCCGATGATTTCCTCGATCTCCTTACTGACTTTATCCGGGTCAGCCTGGGGCAAGTCCATCTTGTTGAGTACCGGCAACACCTCCAGGCCCTGCTCCACGGCGGTGTAGCAGTTAGCCACGGATTGCGCTTCAACCCCTTGGCCTGCATCGACCACCAGCAATGCGCCCTCACAGGCGTAAAGCGAGCGCGAGACTTCATAGGAGAAATCGACGTGGCCCGGCGTATCGATGAAGTTGAGCTGATAGGTCTTACCGTCGTCTGCCAGGTAATCCAGGGTGACCGACTGTGCCTTGATGGTGATGCCACGCTCGCGTTCGATATCCATCGAGTCGAGCACCTGTTCCTTGAGCTCGCGGTCGGTCAGACCACCACAGATCTGGATAATGCGATCCGAGAGGGTCGACTTGCCGTGATCGATGTGGGCGATGATCGAAAAATTACGGATCAAGCTAAGGTCTTTGCTGGTCACGTTGTTGCTCATGCAGAGTCATCCGGTTCTTGGTACGCATCCTGGCGGCCATCAGTAGAATCCCGATGGGAGGGGCGTCTTGAATAAGAATGCCGGCATTGTACCGACAAGGGCTCGACAGGAACAGCGACGCCGCGGAGAAGCCCTGCTCCAACGAACGACGGGGCCCGTAGGCCCCGTCGTTTTTCAGGTAGGGAGTTACTCGGATTTGAGTCGCATTGCGACGTAGAGCGAGCGCCCCTCACGATAGAGGCGAACCGGCACAGCACGGTCTGCACCCAAGGACTCAATAACCGACATCAGCTGCTTGGGTGAAGAAACAGCTTGGTGATCCACCGAGACCAGCACGTCGCCCGAGCGAATACCCGCTTCTTGGGCAACACTGCCAGGCTCGACAGAATCCACGGCCACACCGCCGTCGATCCCCAACCGTTCGAGCACCTGCTCATCGAGCGAGCTAACCGTCAGCCCCAGGCGCGCCTGACTGCCATCGGTCATGCTGGAGGCCTGCTTACCGTCCTCAGCATCTGGCCAGTCGCCGACGGTGACAGTGACCTCACGCTGGCGGCCATCGCGCATCACGTCGAGTTCTACTTCCTCGCCCGGGCTCACTCGGCCAATCAGTCTTGGCAAGCTACTTGAGCGATCGACATCCTGACCGTTGACGCCAAGAATCACATCGCCAGCTTCCAATCCGTCGCGAGCTGCTGGCCCCTCGGGGTCGAGATCGGCGATCAACGCCCCTGCCGGCCCATCCAGGCCGAAGGACTCGGCCAGATCCCGCGATACGGGCTGGATCACCACGCCCAACCAGCCGCGATTGACCCGCCCATCACTCTTGAGTTGATCGGCAACGTTCATGGCCACCGTGATCGGGATGGCGAACGAAAGCCCCATGTAACCACCGTTGCGGGTAAAGATCTGTGAGTTGATGCCGACAACCTCGCCATCGAGATTGAACAACGGCCCACCAGAATTACCCGGATTGATAGCCACATCAGTCTGGATGAAGGGCACGTAGGCATCGGTCGGTATGGTGCGATTGATGGCACTGACAATCCCTGCCGTCACCGAATGGTCGAAGCCGAATGGCGAGCCTATCGCGGCGACCCACTCCCCGACCTCGAGCCTATCGGAGTTTCCGATATCAAGCGTCGGCAAGCTATCGGCATCAACCTTGAGCAGCGCCACGTCTGTCTTGGCATCAGCACCGACCAGCTCAGCTTCGAGTTCACGACGATCATTGAGACGCACCAGAATCTCATCGGCGTCCTTGACCACGTGCGCATTGGTCATGATGTAGCCGTCTTCGCTGATCACAAAGCCAGAGCCCAGTGACTTACGTTCGTGTTCACGTTTCTGGCCACCCCCTGGCATGGGCAACTGGTCACCGAAGAAACGCCGGAAGATCTCGGGAATATCCTCACCGCCGGGACCATGATAAGAAAAGCCACCTGAAGTCACCGTGCGCGTCGTCGAAATATTGACTACCCCGGGGGCGGCCTGCTCGACCAGCTCAGTAAAGTCGGGAAGATCTCTGGCCTGAGCAGAGGCACAGACCAGCGTCAGCATGAACAACAAAGCAAAGACGAAAGAATGGCGAAGCGTGCGTTCCATAATCACTCCTGCAGCAGCATGGGAAGGCAATACGTGGATCAGCAAAGGATGAGTGCAGATGCCCCTCTTTCATTGGGTTATTGGTCACCCCATGACTACCCCCAATGTCTTTCTAGAAATGACTGGCAATTCCGGTCGTTACGTCGGAGAAGGGTCAAGTAATACCGGACGATAAGCGGATGCCTGATAGCGGCCCCATAGGGAAAGGCATAATGCACCACCGAAAAGTCCGGCAAGAAACGCGATGGGAACCAGCGGGTGACCGGGCGCCAGCCAGATTTCGGCTGCTATTCCGCCCGCCAAGGATGTCAGCAGCGGTAACCCATAGACGGCCAGGGCTCCTTCAAGAAAACGACGAGATGGTAGGCCGATGCTAACCGTCTGGCCCACCGTCAACGAAACAGACGTCGTGACCTTGAACTGCCTGGAGCGTGCTCGTCGGGTGGCCAACAACCCCGTGCCGCACCCCTGGCGTGATGCACAGCCATCGCAGCCACGTTGGGTCAGTACGCTGATAAGGGCCCCATCAGGTATAAGCTCATCGACTCGCGCTGTCGTTTCCAGCCAATGAGCCGATGACACATCCGCCGTCATGCTCATGGCGCTTCCTGCAATGTCGAAACACTATCGACAACATGATCGACAGCGTCACTCGAGGCAGCATTCTGGGCATCGTCCGAAAGGCTTACTTGTTCGACAACCTTTATTAGCACCTCTGGTGGCATTTCTCCCATAGCCACCACCTGCATGGGCTTACCTTCCAAGGTCAGATGCCGAACGGCCGCATAGGAAATACCCAGCCGATGCAAACCGGGGGATAGCGCCGGCCGCTCGGGGGAAAGAGGCTCTAAAAACATGCTAAGACTGGAAATCCCATCACTGTATAGGCGGTGATGCACAGCATCTGCATGAAGGGCACTGCCCGTCTCAACTGGCTGAGGGACGAAACCCGGCGGCATCCAGCCTGGCTGCCAGCTATCGTCAGGCGGTGTTCGACCACGATCCATATCGATCCGACCGTCAAACACGCTCGGCTGTTCGATTTCTGTTATCTGGAAGGTCTCAAGCACTCGCCCCTGTGTATCAAGCAACATCTGCTTGAGCGGCAGTGATGTGTTCTTGTCGAGCCACAGCCGCTGGCCAAAGCGCATATCATCAAGCGGCTCGACATCCAGACGGATCGCGGTGCGGCCAGCAATACGCTCCTCGCCAGTTAGGCTCAGGCGATAGTGATCATTCAGCCTTGCCATGATCGCCTGGGGTGAGGCCTGCGCCTTGGCGTCGCCTGATGACCAGGCACCACGGCCAATTCGACCATGGCGCTCAAACATGACGGGCTCACCATCGAGAAAGCGCGCCACCTCGTGCTCGACACCATCTTGGATCTCATGAGTCAGTGCCAGTGTCCGCACGCCATCGCTGCCAATGCGCACCGCGCGGGCCTTGAACACATAGCAGTGGCTGGCCCATAGACTCCGATCAAACCACTCGCTGGCGGTTGTCGGGGCGGCTTGTTCCACCAACCGCTGGCAATCATAGCCGGTAGATGCCTCTTCCTCGCCCAGGGCGGAAGAGGCGGGCCATGCAAGAGCCACCGATGCCGACAATATCAGCGCGCGAGAAGACAATCGGCGGTGACCGATAGCTCGATTCAGGACAGGGAACACCATCATTAGTGCAGGCCTAATGACTCTTGGCCGGACGCCCGCAGAATAGGCATCCAGGCATCACCGCTACGATATGCCGCGCCTTCTGCGTGGCGATCCAGATAGGACTGCAACAGACGTGCTTGTTGCTGGTCTGCTCGCTGCGACTGACGCACGCTAGGCGCCATGATCATCGGAGACTCGACCGTCGCCCCGACATTCATCACCCCGCGGCCTGCAGAGGACGACTGAAAGAGTGGCAGATCGACCAATGAGGGGCGCTGCACTTGGCCTGAGGCATTAGAGCTGGCCCCCGGTGCACTGGCAAACTCTGGTTGGCCAGAGTCGGTACGCTCAGTCGACCCGTTATAGAACTGCACACCAGTAATGACCATCAACGAAACAGCGGCGGCCGCCGCCGCACTGCCAGCAAAGGAGCTCGCTCGGGAAAACAGACTGCGTGCCGGTTTGACCGGCGCCTCAACCTCAGGTGCCGGTTCATCGGCTAGCCGCGACATGATGCCCGCTGAAAGATCTGCTGACACATCCACATCCCGGTCGCGATGCATCATGCTGCGAGCTAAGTGGTAACGTCGCCAGGTTTCGGCCACATCCGGGGAATCGTCCAACGACTTAAGCACTCGAGGAAGTTCGAGATCGTCGGCCTCACTGTCCATCAAGGCAGACAATGACTCCCGTGAATTCTGGTTCATCAGTTACACCCTCACACTTTAAGGCGTGTCGCCCTAAGATCAGTTGTCGACTCCAGTGGTAACAACGTGCCTTACAGCCAACGACACGAAGCAGGACGGCTAACGCCACCTTGTCTCTTGTCGGGCACTGCCACCACGACAGATTCGACCCAAGCATGTGACGCCGAAAGGCGACAACAGTTCAGCCCCGAGATCAAAAAATGCCTGAATCTGTCACTCGGGGACCATATCCTGCGTCCTGGCGGTGACCACCAGCGGCTGAATATGACGATCGACGGCCTCGCGGGCACGGAAGATGCGCGAACGCACCGTGCCTACCGGACAGTCCATGATCTGTGCAATATCTTCATATGACAGGCCGTCGAACTCTCGCAATGTGATTGCCGTACGGAGATCTTCAGGCAGGTTATCAATTGCCTCGAGGACCGCCGCTTCTAGCTGATCGCGCGCAATAGACGCTTCCGGCGATTCGATATCGGAGAGCCGACCGCTCTGGTCGACGATCTCGGCGTCGACGATATCCATATCACTGCCCGGCGGACGACGGCCACGCGACACCAGATGGTTTTTGGCCGTATTGATGGCGATACGGTACATCCAGGTATAAAAGGCACTGTCGGCGCGAAACTTGCCGAGCGCTCGGTAAGCCTTGATGAAGGCCTCCTGCGCTACATCATGCACTTCAGCATGATCGTGCACGTAGCGACCGATCAGTCCGATGATCTTATGCTGATACTTCTTGACCAGCAGATCGAAGGCACGCGTATCACCCCGCTGAGCACGCTCAACGAGTTGCTGATCGGTTTCTCGGGTGTCCATTCAGCTTCTCCCTGTGCAGGAGACGCACGCAACCGACGCTACACTGGACGAGCACACGTTACTGCATCGCCCGAGGGCCGAGCTCTCGGTGAACACTGGAGGTAAACAAGCAGTCATAACGTCTCTGTGGAAACCTGGTGGCATTCGGTGATGATTATCCGTCAGTGTTCCTGTTTATTGGCATTCCATCAAGCATATGGCATGCCAACGGTAGCGAACGGCTGTGACAACAACATTCGTCGGCAAGTTCCTTATCGCCGTTGATTTTCACAGCCCCCACGGGCGATAGTAGGCGATACTTCATCTTTCCAACGCGCGTAATCACGTCACAGGTAGCGGCATGTCACAACAGCAGGTCAATAACCTCAACGTCCTAGCCCAGGATGTTCTGATCACCCCCGAGACGCTCAAGCAGGAAGTCCCGCTGACAGGCAACGCCGAGCGCACGGTCGTCGAAGGCCGCGAGACCATCCAGCGTATCCTGGATGGCAGCGATCCACGTCTGCTGGTAGTCGTGGGTCCCTGCTCCATTCACGACGTGGATGCGGCAATGGACTATGCCCGGCGGCTGCGCCGGCTGGCCGATGAGGTCAAGGACAGCATTTACATCGTGATGCGCGTCTACTTCGAGAAGCCGCGTACCACGGTTGGCTGGAAAGGCCTGATCAACGACCCGCATCTCAATGGCTCATTCGAAATCGAAGAAGGCCTGCATATCGCGCGTCGCCTGCTGGTGGACCTTTCCGACATGGGCCTGCCGCTGGCGACAGAAGCCCTGGATCCGATCTCGCCGCAGTATCTGCAGGACTGCATCAGCTGGTCGGCGATCGGTGCGCGTACCACCGAGTCGCAGACTCACCGCGAGATGGCGTCTGGCCTCTCCTGCCCGGTGGGCTTCAAGAATGGCACCGATGGCAGCCTGGATGTGGCAGTGAATGCCCTGCAGTCGGTGGCGCACCCGCACAATTTCCTCGGCATCGATCAGGCCGGCCAGGTAGCGATCATCCGCACCCGCGGCAACGCCTATGGTCATGTGGTGTTGCGCGGCGGTAATGGCAAACCCAACTACGACAGCGTCAGCGTGGCACTGGCGGAACAGGAACTGGAAAAGGAAGGCATCAAGCCGAACATCATGATCGATTGTTCGCATGCCAACTCCAACAAGGATCCGGCCCTTCAGTCGCTGGTGATGGAAAACGTCACCAACCAGATCCTTGAAGGCAACCGTTCGATCATCGGCCTGATGGTCGAATCCCATATCGGCTGGGGTAACCAGAAGATCAAGGACGACAGGGCCGAGATGGCCTATGGCGTCTCGATCACCGATGCCTGCATTGACTGGGACACCACCGTATCCACCTTCACTGCCATGAACGAGAAGCTGGCACCGGTGCTGGCCAAGCGTCGCAGCGACTGATCGTTCGATCCCCAGCGTTCGACGTTCAGGGCCTCGATCCTGATAGAGCAACGCCCACACGGCTGGTGGGCGTTGTTTTTTTATGGCTACATCCCCGACCTACCGCTATATGCCGATCTCAAGGGGACGCCAGCCTTAGGCCACGGTGCGGTCTGCGCAGGCCAGCTTGTACTGGACGAAAAAGCGGCTGTCCTGCTCCGACGCCTCAGGGCAGACAAAATACGCGACATCATCGCGTACCGGCGCGGGCTTCAGGTGTTGGCCGTCTTCCCAATACAGCACCGCATGCTTGACCAGCTCACTCAGATAGTCATGATCCCACGGGTAATGGCAGTAGCCATGGTGCTCAGAAAGGTAAGGACTATATTCGCTGGCCAGCGCAGCCGTCGCGTCCTCGTTCTTGTACTCGGCAAATGCCTTGGCATCCTGCTCCGCTGTATCCGGGTCCACGAAGTAGGCCACGTCACGCCTGGGCGGCAGCGCCTGAGGCAAGCCAAACTTCTCGCCCACGGCCGAACACTCGACCACGATCCAGGCCACAAAGTGAGCACCAATCTTGTGATCCCATTTCAATGCTATATACATCTCGACTCTCCCTGTTGATACCGCGGATCTTGGCTGATCGCGCCTCACCGGCCACTATCTCGCCCCATCAAGGAGAAACCAACCCTCACCTGGCTCCTTCGCTGCGGATCAGCTCCCCCGCCCAGGCGATCGCCTCAGGGTAGGCCTCCCCCTCCAGCACGAATTCCTGGCCTCGCGCCACGGCCCTTAGCGCCGCATGGTCCGGGCGGAGGCGCCAGCGACCGGGGTCCGCGTGATAGGACAGCGGCGGGCGGCCATCATCGGGATAGAAGCAGCGCGGCAGCGCCCAGCAAGAGACCGCCTCCGCGCCCGGCGCCGTCAGGCGGCACGCCGCTGACTCATGGGCAAAGACGCCCGCCCCCGGCAAGCCATCGGCCCCACCGCCCAGCGCCAGTCGACGTCGCGCCACATAGAGCACGTTATGAGCCGCCTCGAGACGCTGGCCGTGCGGGTGATCGTGCGCCCACTCATATCCGGCCGGCCAGCCGCCCGACAGCGACACGACCTCCTCGACCTGCATCCACCCCCAGAGGAGATGACACGGCGGTGCCTCGCGCACCCAGCGCCAGGCACCGCCTCGGCGCTCGACGCGCCGAAAGAGGCCGAAGAACAGGAACAGATCACCCGGCCCCACGCCCTGATTGCGCAGATGCCCCTGTGCCTGACCCATCTGGCCGAATAGCGGTCGCCAGCCGGGCCGGCGCGGCAGGCTCTGTGCCAGCAGGTCGGGATCCAGATGGGCGCCCTGCCCGGCCGTGATTCGCCCTCGGGTCAGCTCGGCGACCAGGGGCCCCAGAGATGCTCCCTCATGGTCGATGTGGTGATAGGCAATCGTCGAGCGGGCATCGGGAATGGGCAGCGACAGCAACCGGCCGTCGGGAAAGATCGGACTGGGCACGCCCCCGGCGGCGGTATCGAAGCCCTTGCGACTGAGGATCAGCTTCATGGCGGTACCCGCTGGAACGAGACACTCCACCGGCAACGGGAAATCGACCCCGTTGCCGCCGCAGGCGAGGCGGCCTCAGCCGCCCTGCACCACCCCATCGATCTCACGGGTGAAGGGCGGCAGGCCATCGAGCAGCGCCTGGCCGTAGCGGCGCGTCAGCACCCGTCTATCCAGCAGGGTGATGCGCCCGGAATCTTCCTCCTTGCGGATCAAACGGCCACAGGCCTGCACCAGCTTGATCGAGGCGTCGGGCACGGTGATGCGCATGAAGGGGTTGCCACCGCGGCTTTCGATCCACTCGGCAAGCGTGGCGCCTACCGGGTCGTCGGGCACCGCGAAGGGCAACCGGGTAATCACCACATGGGTCAGATACTCACCGGGCAGGTCGATGCCCTCGGCGAAGCTTGCCAGGCCGAAGATGATACTGCCCTCTCCCGCATCGACCCGGGCCCGATGGCGCTCGATCAGCTCGCGCTTGGGCAATCGGTCTTGTGCCAGTACCCGTTCGCGCTCACTGCGTGGCAGCGCCTTTTCCACGGCGCGCAGCTGGGCCCGCGAGGAGAACAGCATCAATACCGCCTCGCTCTCATCCAGGCCCTGCACGAAATCGACGATCGCGCGCTCATGCCCCTCGCGGTCACCGGGATCGACCGCCTCACGGGGAATGCTCAGCACCGCCCGGGAATAATCGAAGGGGCTGGGCAGACGCTGGTAGCGATAGCGGTTAGCGAGCCCCGCTCGTTCTTGGATCCGCTCAAAGCGCCCAAGGGCGGTGAGGGTCGCCGAGGTGACCACCGCACCGTGACAGCTGCCCCACAGGGTGCGTGCCAGGGTGTTGGCCGCCGAGACCGGGCTCGCTGCAAAAACGAGCTCCGGCTCGCCGCCGACCTGCTCGAAGCTCAGCCAACGCGCCCGGGGCGGTTCCTGGGTATCGTCGACCTCGCTGAAGGCCAGCCACAGGCCGTGGGCCTCCAGGGCGCGGCCATGCAGCAAAGCGATCAGCGGCAGCCAGGGTTCGGCCTGCTCCCGGGGCAGCCCGGTGGACTTCTCCGGATCAAGGCTCTCGCGCAGGATGTCGGCCATGCTCTCGAGATTGCGCGATAGCTCGGCGAAGACCGTGACCAGAGCGCCGGCCTGCTCGCGCAATGGTTCTGGCGCACGCCCCATGTCGAAGCGCAGCTGGCGACTCTCCTCACCGGCGCCATTGGGCAGGTCGGCGAGTTGATGACCGAGCGCGAAGACCTCACCCAGGCGGGGTTCCAGGGCCGCGATCGCCTCGGGAAAACCGCCCAGCAGCCGCGCCAGGGTCGGCTGCACGCCGAGTGCGGTATTGAGTTCGGTCAAGGACTTCTTGAGGGTACGCAGCCAGCGAAGTGCGCCGTTGACGGCGAAGCGATGCGTGAAGTGGCCGATGGCCTTGTCGGGAAGATGATGCCCCTCATCGAAGACATAGATGCAGTCGGAGGGACTCGGCAGCACCGCACCACCGCCCAGCGCCAGGTCGGCGAGCACCAGGTCGTGGTTGGCGACGATGATATCGGCGCTGTCCAGATAGCGTCGTGCACGGAAGAAGGCGCAGGCGCTGAAGTGGTCACAACGACGATTGGTGCACTGACGATGATCGGTGGTCAGGCGCCGCCACTCGGGGTCGGCGATGGCCACCGGCCAGCTGTCGCGATCCCCTTCCCAGCGTCCGTTGCCGTACGCCTCGGCCAGTTCCTTGACCAGACCATGGAAATCGTCGCCGTCACGGGACTCCATGGCCTGCTCGAACAGCGACAAGGTGGGGTTGTCCTCGACCCCATCGAGTGCCTGCTCGAGCTTGGCCACACAGATATAGCGTCCACGCCCCTTGGCCAGGGCATAGTCGAAGTCCAGTCCACTATGCTGCTTGAGCGCGGGGAGATCTTGATGCAGCACCTGCTCCTGCAGCGCCACGGTGGCGGTGGAAACCACCAGCCGCTTGCCGCGCGCCTTGGCCACCGGCAGCGCCGCCAGCAGGTAAGCCAGGGTCTTGCCGGTGCCGGTGCCCGCCTCGAGCACACAAACGTGCTCGTTGGAGGTCCGCTTGCCGTCATCATCGGCCTGAATACCGGCAAGGGTGCGGGCGATCTCGGCGATCATCAGCCGTTGACCGTAGCGCGGCGCCAGCTCGAGGCCCTCGAGTACCCGCCGATAGGCGGTCTGGATGTCGCCCTTGAGCGCCTCGTCCAGCATCGTCGATATCGTCCTTACGGCCTTCGCCGTTACAGCGTGCCTTCCGGGGGATGCTCGCAGGGCAGTTTGTCGTTGATGTAACGCTCGATCTCGGGCAGCGAGAAGGCGTCTTCCTCACCCACGAAGCTGATCGACACACCCTTGGCGCCGGCACGACCGGTGCGACCGATACGGTGCACATAGTCTTCCGGATCTTCCGGCAAGGTGTAGTTGACCACGTGGCTGACGTCCTCGATGTGGATGCCGCGGCCGGCCACATCGGTGGCCACCAGCACCCGCACATCGCCTTCGCGGAAGCGCTCGAGGGTCTCGATGCGCTTGGTCTGCGGCACGTCACCGGAGAGCATCGCCACGCTGACGCCGGCTTCGCGGAGCAGGTCATCGAGCTTGCGCACCAGGTCACGCCGGTTGCAGAACACCATCACCCGCTCGAGGCTATCGTCCTTCAACAGATTGATCAGCAACCGCGACTTGTCCTCATCGCTGACCAGATAGACGCGCTGATCGATATCGGCCGCATTGTCGACGGTGACCTCGATTTCCACATGCGCGGGATCCATCGTCCACTGGCTGGCCAGGTTGAGGATGTCCGGCGTAAAGGTCGCCGAGAACAGGAAGGTCTGACGCTCTTCCTTCTTCGGCGTGTGGCGAATGATGCGCTTGACGTCGGGGATGAACCCCATCGACAGCATGCGATCCGCCTCATCAAGCACCAGCACCTCGACCTGGGTCAGATCGATATCACGCTTCTCATGGAAGTCGAGCAGCCGGCCAGGCGTTGCCACCAGGATATCGACATTCTTGCCCAACTGCTCGCGCTGCTGCTGGTAGTCCATACCACCGACGACACTCGCCACATTCAGCTTGGTAAAGCGTGCCAGTGCCTTGGCGTCCTTCTCGATCTGCAGCGCCAGCTCACGGGTCGGCGCGATGATCAGTGCACGCGGCGCACCGGGCTTCTGACCATCAGGCGCCTCTTCCTCGAGGAAATAGGCCATCATCGAGATAAGGAAGGCAGCGGTCTTGCCGGTGCCGGTCTGGGCCTTGCCGACCACATCACCGCCCAGCAGGGTCTGGGCCAGTGCCTCGGCCTGAATGGGGGTGCAGTATTCGAAGCCCAGCGCATGGATGGCACGCATCAGCGGCAAGGGCAGGTCGAAGTCATGGAAGCGCCACTTGCCCGCGACGGCAGGCACCTGGAACTGGCGTATGTCCCAGCTGGACTGTGACTTGCGCGGCTTGCGGCGACGACGCTTTGGCTTGCGGGTCTGCGCCGGGGCGGGATTCTGTTCCGACTCGCTCATAGGCTGTGCTTAGGTCCCAATAACAGTGGATGTGATGCACTGACGCCAAGGTCAGGCCAGTTCCGGGTGGGGTATTGTACCAGCCCTTGGCCGCCACGGCTTGTCTGGGTGACATCTTGGCCACGTTCGACGCATCCTCACGCGCCACTTCATCAAGATGATCGCCGTTGACTCGGTGAGTCGCTGTTGATAGCGCGCCGTGATTGCTAGAATGGCCGTCGCTCAGGAAAGGAAATATTGTCATGACACGCAGAAAGAAGACTCGCTCGCTGGCCGACAAGGTGCAGCTCCGCACCGGACGGCGCAAGGATTACAAGCAGTGGCGCCACAACAACCCCGATGAGGTGGCGCCATCACGTCGCTTCACCGCCAAGAAACAGGACCAGCGCAAGCAGCAGGCCGCGCGCAAGCTCGAGCGCATGCAAAAGGCGCAATCCATCGAGATTCATCCAGACAAGAACGCTCGACCCGACGACGAGGGCAAATAATGCGGCTGGTGTCGTTCAACATCAATGGTGTCCGTGCCCGCCCGCATCAACTCGAGGCACTCATCGAGGCGCATGCGCCGGACGTCATCGGGCTGCAGGAAACCAAGGTCCAGGATAGCGAATTCCCGCGTGAAGCTCTGGAAGCCTTGGGGTATCACGTCTATTTCCATGGCCAGAAAGGCCACTATGGCGTGGCGCTGATGTGTCGCCAGGAACCCGACGCGGTGTTTTACGGTTTCCCCGACGATGGTGACGACGCCCAGCGACGCATGATCGGCGCCCGCCTGACGCTGGACAACGGTGAACACCTCACCGTATGGAATGGTTATTTCCCCCAGGGCGAGAACGTCGAGCACCCCACCAAGTTTCCCTACAAGGAACGCTTCTACGCCCAGCTGTCACGGCTGCTGGAAGAAGACTGCCGGCCGGATATGCGCCTTGCCATCATGGGGGATTTCAATATTTCTCCCGAAGATCGCGACATCGGCATCGGTGAAGCCAATCGCAAGCGCTGGTTGCGCGAAGGCAAGACCAGTTTTCAGCCCATCGAGCGTGCCTGGCTTACCCGCGTCAAGGATTGGGGGCTGGCCGACAGCTACCGCCTGGTGCACCCGACCCGGGACGACTACTTCAGCTGGTTCGACTACCGCTCCAAGGGGTTTGATCGCGAGCCCAAGCGCGGCCTGCGCATCGACCATATCCTGGTCAGCCAGCCGCTTTATGATGTCGTGACTGACGCAGGCATCGACTATGCGCTGCGCGGCATGGAAAAGCCGTCGGATCACGCGCCGGTGTGGGCCGAACTGGCACTCTAGCCCGGCGCTCAATAGAGACAACGGATGACACGTTTCACAATGCCGCCGCTGTCCCTCGCCTGGCTCGCCATTAGGGCGGGCAGGCTCCCCTCCCTCGCTATCCCCGAGTCTGGCTCCGGACACTGACTCCTAAACTGCCACGCGCTATTTTAGGCGCTAGCGCTGCTCCAACGGGTGCTGATCCAGATAGTCAAGCCAGGCGGCGGCCTGCTCACTACCCAGTGATTGCGCCCGGGACAGCGCCTGATTAGCGTCTGGATCCTTGCCCCACTGCGCCGCTAGCTGACCGAGGTACAACCAGTCTTCGGCCTCACCGCTTTGCTTAGCAACCTGCCGCCAGGCCTCGAGCGCTGACGAGCGCGCCCTGGCCCGCTCATAGGCCCTCGCCAGCAGGCGACGCCGCGCCAGGGTATCGTCAAGTGCTCCTTCGTCCAGCGCGTTGGCCAGAAGCTCCGCCGCTCGAGCGGGTGTGCCTGCCTGCAAGTGGAGTCTGATGCGTCGCTCAAGCGCCGCCTCGCCGCTAAGCACGCCTTGTCGCCAGCCCGCTTCCCATAGGGCGGCGGCATGGGCATCTCGCCCCAGTCGCTGTGCGAGACCGGCCGCCCGCCGCCATGTCGCCTCATCATGGGACGCACCGGCCAACAGGCGCTCGATCATCGTAAGCGCCTTCTCATCTTCACCGGCATGCTGATAGATGCTTGCCGCAAGCATCATTCGCGACTCAGAAAGTGGCTCCTGGTCTGCTGCGGCATCACTCAACGCACCGGGCAGTTTCTCCAGCGTGGCGGCCGCTGACGACCACCGCTTGAGGCGTGCCTGAGCGTTCGCGAGTCGCCAGTAATCGTCGGCCTCACCTGAGTGCTCGTCGAGCCAGGCCTTCAGCAGCTCCGCTCCCTTGGCCTGCTGACCGGCGCGCAGACGCAGGCTCGCCTCCCAATGCTGCCAACGAGACTGCATCGCCGCATCGACGCCCCGCACGCCTCGAGCCGTCGCGATATGCTTAGCTGCATCGTCATAGGCGTCACGGCGAACCGCCGCTTGTGATGCCAGCTGAAGATAGAGCGCTCGCGCCCAGCGGTCGGCATCATTGCCACCCGCCAGACGCTTGGCCTGAGACAGGGCGCGATTCTCGAGTGCCAGGATGTCATCTGAGCCATCCGCCGCCGCCAGGTCCTGCTCGACCGATTCCAGATCGCGCAGGATGCCACCAGGAAGCGACGGCGCCGCCAGGCAGTGAGCGGTCGTTATCGCCGTGAGCAGCAGCCCCACAAGCAGGCGGTAGATGGAAGCAGTCGGCACCTTCATCACGTTAGCCATTACCTCAGTTTGAACTCTAGACGCTGCCGCACCCGCCGCGGCGAGCCAGAGGCCGGAAACTCCCAGCCGGCTATCGCGCGACGGGCAGCGCGATCAAAGACGCGAGCGGGGTCGGCCTCGACGACCGTGATCGAATCACGGTCAACCTCGCCACCGGGACGAATGGTGAAAGCCACCACCACATGTCCCTGCAGACCCCGTCGCTGTGCCCGCGACGGGTACTGCGGGGGGACTTTTCGCGTCGGACGCGGAGCGGCCGTCACCTCTTGAGAACTGGCATCCTCGGTGGCCTCGTTGGCGCTCTCCCCACGTCCATTGGCCGCTGCAACCTCTTGTGGCTCGGCTGGCTCGGTGTCTGTCACAGGCTCGGCCGGCTCGTTCCTGGGTTCTGGCTCAGGCATGGGCTCAGGCGTTGGCTCAGGGTCCGGGCGCTGCTCTTCTAGGTCGGGCAGCGTCATCTCTGATGGCGGTGATGCTTGCGGCTCCGCGGGCAGCTCGGGGTCAGGCAGGCTGATCGCGCTTTGTGTCTGGGGCGCCGGTTCAGGGGCCGGAGGTGGCGGAGCGACCGATGGTGCCGGCGGCGTAGGCGTTGGCGCCGCACTGGCCGACTGCTGAGTCGGCGCTTCGACCATGGCAAGGGATACGGCCGGCACATCGAGTGTCGGCGTGTCGTCCGGCGGTGATACCAGCATCGCCAGCAGGGCGAAGAGGCCACCGACCAGCATGACGCCCCCCAGAATGGCCACCAGGTGACGCATCAGGACGCCTCTCGGCTGGCCGCTACGGCCAGATTCTCGACACCGGCATCCCGCAGGCTATCCATGACCTCGATCAAAAGCCCAGTGGTAGACTCACGATCGGCCTGGATGACCACGGCGCCTTGATCAGTGACAAGCGCGGACACCGTATCGCCCAGACGGTGCAGGTCGACCGGTTGGCCATCGACCCAAACCGAGCCCTCGGCAGTAATGGCGACCATCACCTGCGCATCCGGTCGCGGCGTGGCCGCACTGGACTCGGGACGCTGGATCTCGACCCCGCTTTCCTTGATGAAAGACGTGGTGACGATGAAAAAGATCAGCATGATGAAGACCACGTCGAGCATGGGGGTGAGATTGACCTCCCCTTCGCTACCGTGATCGCCCTCCAGGCGACGCCTACGCATGAGAGTCCTCCGTGGCGCGAGCCATCCGATCATGGAGCTTCTGGTCTTCGCGGCGAATGATGTGTTCCAGGCGGGTGGTAAAAAGCAAGCCGACCACCGCCACAGCCATGCCGACCAATGTCGGCAGAATGGCACGGGCGACGCCGTCGGACATTGCCCGCGCTTGATTGACCTCGCTCAGCGAGAGGCTATCGAAGACACTGATCATTCCGGTCACCGTGCCCAACAGCCCCAGCAAGGGACAGACCGCCACCAGCCATCTGAGCCAGGGCAAGGGGCGACGTAACCGCGCGATCAGCTCGCGGGTCCAAGCCTCCCGCAAGGTGCGAGCACTCCAGCTGACATGCTCTTCGCGCGCCACCCAACGCCTGATCAATGAGCGTCGAGCCCGCCGATACGTGAGACGAAAATACCACCAGCGCTCAAGTGCCAGGCTGAATAGCACCACCGCCACCAGGGCGATGGCCACCAGCACCGGTCCACCGGCACGGAACAACCAGCTCAGTGGTTCAAGCCAGACTGGCATGACGTTCTCGTTCATCATCTGCAGTAAGAGGCTCGAGACGTTCCGCCAGAGCGGCACTGGCGCGCCCCTCGATCACACCGACCAGGTGACGGCTACGGCTGGCAAGCGCCGTATGAGCGAACAACAACGGGACGGCAGTGATCAGGCCAAGTACCGTGGTCACCAAGGCCTGACTGATACCACCGGCCATCATCTGCGGATCTCCGGTACCAAACACCGTGATCGCCTGAAAGGTGCCGATCATCCCAGTCACCGTGCCCAACAGGCCGAGCAAGGGCGCCACCGCAGCGAGCAGCTTGACCAGCGGCTGACCACGCTCGAGTCGCGGCTGCTCAGCGAGCAGCGCCTCATCGAGGCGTGCCTCCAGCGCCTCCGCGGCATGATCACGCGACAGCGATGCGAGGCGGCGAATCACTCGACCCAGTGGATTGTTATTACCCGGATGATTCAAATCGCCGAGCTGGCGGCGCACGGCCAGGCTGACCCGGATCAGGTAGGCATACTGAGCCAGTGCCGCCAGTAGTCCCAATACGCCCAGTGTCACGACCACATAACCGACCGCGCCCCCCTGATGGAAACGCTCGAGCAGGCTCGGCTGCTGGGCGAGCACCTCCATCACCTGGCCCTGGGACGGATCTATCACCACCCGGTCTTCACGACCCGCCTGGAAGTTCTTGAGCGTCTCTGAAGCCGCGCGCGGGGTATGGCCACTCATCGATAGCTGACCATCCGGGCCGGGGCGGCGCAGCAGCTGACCTTCGCTCAACGCCAATATATCGCCAACACGAATGACCTCCCGACGCTCTCGCTCACCGCCGGCATCGGCCACCGGCGCAGTCAATCGCTGGACCTGACCGCTCGCCACGGTAAGCGACATCAGGCTGTCGGCCAGTGCCTCGAGATGCTCAAGACGCGGCAAGGCATCACTGCCCATCCTTGGCGGCAGACTGACCTCACCCGCGGTCAAGAAGCTGTCTGCCAGGTCATCCCGCAGGGCATTGGTCTGGCTTTCCAGCGTGCCGGCGATGGCCTCCATCTCACCGCCCGCCTGCTGGCGCTTTTCAGCCAGTGCCTCGCGGCGGGCATCAAGCTCGCCCTCGCGGACATCGAGCCGTTGGCGATGCGCGCGCGCCTCTTCCAGTTGCGACGAGACCTCGGCCAGACGTGCCGACAGGGCTTCGCGATCCTCGACCAGCGCCGAGAGACGCGCTCTATCCCTTGCCTCAGCGGCTTGGCGCTCGGCCTTGAGCGTCTGGATCGGCGAGCCAGTGGCCTGCTGGGGTTGATCCTGGGCCTCGGCTGGCTGGGCGATAGCCGTCTGCATCAGTCCGAGCGTGATGACGGCAGCACTGATGCCTAACAAGCGCTTCATGTAGCGTCCTCCTCGCCCGAACGCGAGCCCTCGGTGGTAATGCCGACAGAGACAGGCGCGTTTTCGTCAGATACTGACGCATTGGCACCGACCGGCTGGGACACGGGTAGCGTCAGCAACGCTGGTGCACGCTGGTCGTGAGCGATACGTAGCCCCTTGTCGACCTCAGCACGCTCGTTGCCATCGAGTGGCTGCCATTCCATGGCGGTGGTCTTCCACACGCCCCCCTCACGTCCATCCGGTGTCAGGTAATAGAGTCCGACGCGACCGACACGCAGAAAATCGACTTCCTGGGAGAGCGATTCGCCTGCCGACATAGACTTGCTTGACGACATAGTTGAGCGGCCACTCGACGGGGCAGCGTCCAGAAGACCGCGCCAGGCATCCAGTTCTCGCCCATAGTCGAGCTCAGTGCGCCAGGCGGCCAGCACGCGCTCAAGCGCTTCGCCGTAACTGACCTCGGCGTTGGCGAGCAGGGACTCAAGGCTATCTACCCGCGCCATGCGCTCCTGCTTGAGAAAGGGCAAATCCGCCTCGACCCACTGGCGCAGTCGCTTCACCAGGTCGTGGAGCATCCCCGGCAACGCCTCGCGGGTGTCCCCCAAAGCATTGAGTGCCGCTTCGCGGTCATCTAGCGTCGCGGCCTGCTGGTCCAGGCGCGGGGCCATATCACGGTTGTAGCCCGTCAACTGACGCAATTCCGCCTGCTTCTGCCGCAGCGCCTTGATATCGGCGCGAGTTTTCTCGTCAGCGGCATCGATACGTGCCTGCAGTTCAGCCTGCGACTGCTCGGCAGAAAGGGTCTCATCGAGAAGTTTTTCATTAGCCAAGGCAGGTACGGTCGGCATTGCCAGCGCAAGCGCCAAGATCCATCTCGTTCGCCACCGTTTGGGGGTATGTCGCACCACGCTCTCCCATTGATCCTTGCCGCAAGTGGATGAAACGCTACCTCAAATAGCAACAATTATCAATAACAAGCATGACTTGATGCCCCTCTGCGCCTATCGACGCCTTCTCTCATCCTTTCGCATAAAAAAACCGGCCTCCCCGAAGGAAGGCCGGTCGTAGATGCTCAATCAGCGGCAATGGTTTAGCGCTTGGCAGCTTTCAGCAACCACTAATACTCATCGCCTTACAGCTTGCTTTCAAGCTCCGGCAGCACCTGGAACAGATCACCGACCAGGCCGCAGACTATCGAAGGCGCTACCTGAAAGACCACGCGTTCATCACAGCTTGCTCTCTAGCTCCGGCAACACCTGGAACAGATCACCGACCAAGCCATAATCTGCTACCTGAAAGATCGGCGCTTCGTCATCCTGGTTGATGGCGACAATCACCTTGGAATCCTTCATGCCGGCCAGGTGCTGGATGGCACCACTGATGCCTACCGCGATATACAAATCCGGGGCAACGATCTTGCCCGTCTGGCCAACCTGCATATCGTTGGGCACATAGCCTGCATCCACCGCAGCACGCGAGGCACCGATAGCGGCACCCAGCTTGTCGGCGATACCGTCGAGCAGCTTGAAGTTCTCGCCATTGCCCATGCCGCGACCACCGGAGATGACCACTTTCGCAGCGCCAAGTTCAGGCCTATCGCTCTGGGCCAGATCTTCCTTGATGAAGGTTGACTGGCTATTTTCCACCACCGTGTCGATCGCCTCGATGCTGGCACTGCCCTCGCCATTCACAGCATCGAAGCCGGTCGAGCGCACGGTGAGCACCTTGAGGACATCGTCGCTCTTGACGGTGGCGATGGCGTTGCCGGCATAGATGGGTCGGCTGAAGGTATCGGCGCTTTCGACGGCGATGACGTCGGAGAGCTGGGACACATCCTTCAGGGCGGCCAGACGCGGCATCACGTTCTTGCCGGTGGTCGAGGCGCTGGCCAGCACGTGGCTGTAGTCACCGGCTAGCTCGACCAGCAGCGCGCCGAGTGGCTCCGCCAGCTGGTGGGCATAGACGGCATGATCCGCCACCCGTACCCGGGCAACACCATCAAGCTTGGCCGCGGACTTGGCGACAGCGGCTACATCTTCACCGGCCACCAGCACGTCGATGTCACCACCGCCGGCATTGGCAATTTCCTGCGCCGCGGCGACCACGTGGGCGGTGGTACCGGCGAGCTGCCCATCGTGATGATCGGCGAGTACCAGAATGCTCATGAGATCAGCTCCTTTCAAAGCACTTTGGCTTCGTTCTTGAGTTTGTCGACCAGCTCATCCACCGAGCCCACCTTGATGCCGCCCTTGCGCTCGGCCGGCGCCTCGACCTTGACCAGGCTGACCTTGCTGGCGGTTGCCACGCCATAGTCCTCTGGCGTCTTGACGGCCAGCGGCTTCTTCTTGGCTTTCATGATGTCCGGCAGTTTGGCGTAGCGCGGCTCGTTGAGGCGCAGGTCAGTCGTCACGATCGCCGGCAGCGACAATTCGACCGTCTGCAGGCCGCCATCGATCTCGCGAATCACCGAGACTTTCTCGCCCTGAATATCCACCTCGGAGGCAAAGGTGCCCTGAGGAAGACCGGAAAGCGCAGCCAGCATCTGGCCGGTCTGGTTGTTGTCGGTATCGATCGCCTGCTTGCCGAGGATCACCAGTCCCGGCTGCTCCTCGTCGACCACACCCTTGAGCAGCTTGGCGACCGCCAGCGACTCGACCTTGTCGTCGGTCTGGACGTGGATGGCGCGATCGGCACCCAGCGCCATGGCCGTACGCAGCTGTTCCTGAGCCGCCTTGGGGCCCACGGTCACGGCGACCACTTCAGTGGCCACGCCTTTTTCCTTGAGGCGGACCGCTTCTTCCACGGCGATCTCGCAGAAGGGGTTCATCGCCATCTTGACGTTGGTAAGATCGACGTCGGAGTGATCCGGCTTGACGCGGATCTTGACGTTGTAATCGATGACGCGTTTGACCGCGACCAATACTTTCATGGTGTCCTCGCTTTCGCTGGGGGCCTCGTGAGGCGTGAGTCGGGGATGGCGCGATCATGCATCGGCCGCCCCGTTATCACCGATGGGCAGGTCGTTAGATTCTTTCGTTAAGTGCATGATCAACCGACAGATCCCGGGCAGGTGCGTAATCTGCCACAGGGGCCGTGCCGCCACAATGTCGGCGGCATAAATGACCCCAAACCGGCCGGCATTTCATCCTTTCCCACCCGGCATCATTGTCGCTTGAGGGCGCCGTCATGGGCGACCATGACCGTCCATCGCGCCCCGCCATGCGACACTGTCCAGTGAGTATGCTTATCATGGGCGAGACATAGAAGCAAACGACCGTTTAAAATCCTTTCGTGCCGACCAAGGCGGCTACCCGATCGGCCTCTAATCCCGCACAATAGGCATCATTATCTAGCGCGATTTCCGCAGGCATGGCTGGTCGCGGCATCGAACAAGAGGAGAGATCAAGTGGAAGAGCAAGAACGCGAATACATGGATTTCGACGTGGTCATCGTCGGCGCCGGTCCCTCCGGCCTGTCCGCCGCCTGTCGCCTGATGCAGCAGGCGAACGAGGCCGAGCAGGAACTGACGGTGTGCGTGGTGGAAAAGGGCTCTGAGGTCGGCGCCCATATCCTCTCGGGGGCCGTCTTCGAGCCACGGGCACTGGCCGAGCTTTTTCCCGACTGGGAAGGCCGCGGCGCCCCGCTGACTACCCCCGCCGTTCGCGACGAGCTCTATCTCCTCAAGGATGCCGACAAGGCCCAGCTGCTGCCCAATGCCCTGGTGCCCAAGACCATGCATAACACCGGCGGTGATCAGACGCGCTATGTGATCAGCGCTGGCAACCTGTGCCGCTGGCTCGCCGAGCAGGCCGAGGAACTCGGCGTCGAGATCTTCCCTGGCTTCGCCGCTCAGGAAACCCTGCATGACGAAGATGGTACCGTGCGTGGCATTCTGGTCGGCGACATGGGCCTGGGCGCCGACGGCGAGCCCAAGGACGGCCACATGCCAGGCATGGAACTGCGGGCCAAGTACACCCTGTTCGCCGAGGGCGCCCGGGGCCATCTCGGCAAGCGCCTGATCGACAAATTCGACCTGGATGCCGGCAAGGACCCGCAACACTATGGCATCGGCCTCAAGGAGCTGTGGGACGTGCCGGCCGAGCAGCACGAACCGGGTCTGGTGCTGCACGGCTCTGGCTGGCCGTTGGACAAGCACACGCACGGCGGCTGGTTTCTCTACCACGCCGAGAACCAGCAGGTAGTGGTCGGGTTGATCATGGATCTTTCCTACCAGAACCCTTACCTGTCGCCCTTCGACGAGTTCCAGCGCATGAAACACCATCCAGTGCTCAAGCAGTATCTGGAGGGCGGCAAGCGCGTGGCCTATGGCGCCCGCGCCATCACCAAGGGCGGCCTCAACTGCCTGCCCAAGATGACCTTCCCCGGCGGGCTTTTGATCGGCTGTGATGCCGGCACGCTGAATTTCGCCAAGATCAAGGGCCTGCACACCGCCATGAAGTCCGGCCTGGTGGCCGCCGAAAGCGTCTTCGAAGCCCTCGCGCAGGATGACGAGGGCGGCCGGGAACTCTCTGCTTTCACTGAGAAATGGGAAGCAAGCTGGGCCTATCAGGAGCTCAAGGAAAGCGCGAGCTTCGGCCCGGCGATCCACAAGTACGGCACCGTCGGTGGCGGCGCCTACAACTTCCTCGATCAACTGCTGGGCGGCAAGCTGCCTAACGTCCACGACACCACCGCCGATTACGCCGCCCTCAAGAAGGCCAGCGAGTGCGAGAAGATCGACTACCCGAAGCCCGACGGCAAGCTGTCCTTCGACAAGTCCTCCTCGGTGTTTCTCTCCAACACCAACCACGAGGAGGATCAGCCCTGCCACCTGCGCCTCAGCGATCCCGAGGTGCCGGTAAGGGTCAACCTGCCGGAATACGCCGAACCGGCTCAGCGCTACTGCCCGGCCGGTGTCTACGAGATCGTAGAAGACGAGGCCGGCACGCCCAAGTTCCAGATCAACTTCCAGAACTGCGTGCACTGCAAGACCTGCGACATCAAGGATCCCGCCCAGAACATCACCTGGGTGGCACCGGAGGGCGGCGGCGGGCCGAACTATCCGAACATGTGAGGGAAGCCCTGCTCCGGCGGGGTCATGTCATCGACAAGCAACGGCTCGCTTGCATCAGGGCGAAACCCCGACGCTTCGCGAGCCGGCTGACGCGCTCGAGGCGGAACAAGGCCCCTCTTGCCGCCTCTGAATCGACATCCCTGTCGATTCGCGCTACCCATCGCGCTACGCGACGGCGCCCTGTCGAAATCGCTCGCCTTGCTTGTCCATGCCGCCCAGAGCGGGTACCAAGAAAACGCCCCGCAGGCACTCGGCCTGCGGGGCGTTTTCTTACGTCTTGCGGGCGTCGCCGGGCTCAATCGCCGTTGGCGATGGGTCGGTCGGGGTCTCGAATCCAGTCGCTCCAGGAGCCGGCGTAGAGGCGCGGCAACGTGCGGCCAGCGATGGCGTAGGCGAGGATATCGTGGCAGGCGGAGACCCCGGAGCCGCAGTAGGCGATTAGGCCGTCGGCCGCCCGAGCATCGACCTTCGGCAGTTCGGCGGCAAGCTGCGCGGCCGACTTGAACTGTCCATCGGCGTCCAGGTTGTCGGCGCTGGGCCGGCACTCGGCGCCGGGGATATGACCGGCCACCGGGTCGATGGGCTCGACCTCGCCGCGAAAACGCGCCAACGCCCGGGCATCCACCAGCGCCGAGTGCCCCGGCGTGATGCCGGTAGCACTCACCAGGACGCTATCATCAAAGCTCGGCTGCCAGTCGCTGGGCGCCGGCGCCGGCGTTTCGCCTTCTTCAAGCAGTCCCCTATTGGCCTGCCAGGCAGCAAGACCGCCATCCAGCACTCGCACGCTTGGGTGGCCCGCCCAACAAGCCAGCATCCACCAGGCCCGCGCGGCGGCGAGCTGGCCACCCATGTCGTCATAGACCACCACCGGCACATCGGGTGTGATCCCCAAACGCCGGATCACCGCCCTAAAGGCCTCATGGCTCGGCAACGGATGCCGACCGCCCTCGCCTGCCGGTGCCGACAGATCGTGCTCCAGGGCCAGATGCTGGCTGCCTGGCAGGTGGCCGTCCCGCCACAGGGCTCGCCCGGCACTGGCGGCATCGAGTCGGGCTCGACAATCGAGTAGCAGCGGCGGCTGTGACGACATCATGACCGTGGAAAGGGAGACTGAGTCTATCAGCGGCTGATTCATGGCAGGGCTTCTCCGAAGGCTTGATGCGTAAACGGTATATCCCGAACAGACACCTCAAGGCAGGGGTGGAAACATCAGTTTTCCAGTGCGAGGCGCGAAGATGATCGAGCCCCGGATGCTGCCACAGGCGTCTAGTGAGGGACCGTGGCCCTTGGCAGTGGCTCGATCGGTGCGCGGCTGGCGATCAAGCGACGCTTGCCGGCCTGGGCGAAGCGCACCTCGATGATGGGGTCTCGCGGGTCGCCTTCGACAAGGTCCACCTCACCCTCACCGAATACCGCATGACGCAAGCGCTGGCCGACGCGAAAAAGACTACCGGAGGCATTTACTTCTTGCCCCGCGACTTCAGCACCACTCGACTGAGCTCGCGCGGCCACCGGCAAGTCGTATCCTTGCGCCGCCAGATAGCGCTCGGCCAGTGCCGGCTGCTCGACGCCCAGAGGGGCCGGCGCTTCAGCGACGCGATCATCCTGAGAATCACTCTGATTGTTAAGCGCCTCGGCAAGCCGCTGGCAATCCTGCCAGGCGGTCTCGGCGATGAAGCGGCTGGGCCGATGCTCACCACCGTCGTGGAGCATCAGCAGTTGCTCCCGGGCACGGGTGATGGCCACGTAGAAGAGCCGACGCTCCTCCTCGAGTCGCTCGTCGCTGAGCGGATTCTCGCGGCTATAGTGAGGGAAATCTTCCTCATTGGCGCCCCACAGGGCAACCAGTGGCCACTCCAGCCCCTTGGCGCCATGTACGGTAGTGATCAGCACGCCATCCTCGCGGCTCTCGACGGGCTCGCGCAGCAGGGCAATGAAGGCGTCGGGGTCATGGGCGAGTTCGCCGGCCTGCTCGATCAGCACGTCGAGCAGGCGCACGTCCTCCTCCCCCTTCTCGCGGCGCGCCGCGGCACGCTTGAGCACCTTTTCGGCGTCCAACCGCTCGACCACATGCGTCAGCAGCTTGGCCGGCGGCCAGCCAGCCAGGCGCGGCAGCTCACAAAGTAGCTCCCAGCGCCGCTTGAGGTTGCGCCGCTGAAGGGGCTTCAGGCTCTGCAGCAGGGGGTCCTGGCGATCCGGCCAGCACTGGGTCTCGGCCAGGCGCAGCGCCAGGGCACCGAGCCGTTCCCGCGCCACGAAGGGCGTGGGCTGGGCGAGCAGCAGCTCAAGATGTCCGGGGTCCTTGAGCAACTCGGGACGGCGCGCCAGCATCAGGTAGCCGGCCAGGGCCTGGACCAGCGGCAGCCGAAACACGAAGCGATCATCCCGTGACAGGCGGAAAGGAATGCCGGCCCGCAGCATCGTCAACTGTACCGATACCGATAACGCCCAACTGCGCACCAGCACGCAGCTTTCGGCGAGCTTACGCCCCTGTCGTTGCCAATCGATGAGCGCCTCGGCGAGATACGCGCCTCCCTGCGCCACCTGAAGCGTGGTGGTCGGATTGTCGGGCGTGGCAAGGCACAGCTGATCCGGGCGCCGCCGATTGGCGGCGATGGCATGGTTGGCGGCAAGGGCCAGGGCATGACCATGACGAAAAGTGGTCGACAGCGGATAGTCATGCGCCTCGCCGAAGGTGGCCGTGAAGTCATCGAGCATGGTGTCGGGCCGGGCCCCGCGCCATTCGTAGATGCACTGATTGGCATCCCCGACCGCCATCACCGCAGCGGTGTCGCCGGCCAGCAGGGCCAGCAGCCGCTGCTGGGCGGCGTTGATATCCTGATACTCGTCGATGATGACCTGATCGAGGAACCCCTGCACCCGTGCCTTGAGTGCCGGCTCTCGCTCCAGTGCCTTGAGCGGGCGATATAAAAGATCGGCGTAGGTCATCTGCCGATGGTCGGCGAGCAGCGTCTCGACGGTGTCGAAGGCCTCGACGAAGTGCCCGGTATCAACGCCATAGTCGAGGCGCTCGTGAAGCTCGCCGGGGTCGGCAAGCTCGGCCTTGACCAGCTCGCAGAAGTGGCCGAAGGCCTCCAGGCGCTCAGGTTCCAGCGCATCTTCCAGGCGTGTCTGGTCGCCAGACAGGGTCTGCTGCACGGCCTGGCGCAGCAGCCGCTCGCGCTGCCAGTCGGCGGCCAATAGTTGTCGCGGTGTCAGAGCTCCCCAGCGGGTCAGGCTCTGGGTCAGGCGATGCCCCAAAGAGTGAAAGGTGCGAACATCGGGCAGCGCCATGCCGGCCGGCGCCCGGGCGACGAGCTTGGCGGTGAAATCCTCACGGGCGGCGCGATTGAACATCAACACCAGCATCCGCTTGGGCGGCGCGCCCGAGGCAAGCAGGTGCAGCACCCGTGCCACCAGGGTGGTGGTCTTGCCGGCACCGGCCACGGCGGCCACCCGAGCATGCCCGCCCGGGTGGCCGACCACCGCCTGCTGCTCCGGGGTCAGCCTCACGCGCCCTCCTCGGAAAAGCGTCCCAGCGGCTGCCAGACACCAGCACTCTCGATGCCCAGCTCTTGCGCAGGCGTCTCGACACCCGTGATCTCGCGGGTCTGCGCCTGCTCGATCAACCGATAGTAGACGTTACGATGCAGCCGCGCCGACAAGCCGAAGCGCACCGGCACAGAAGGAATATCGTGATCCAGCCTCAGCCGGTGATGCTCGTCAAGGATCAGGCGGTCGCCGACGTTGGTGGTCAGGGTCCAGACATTGTCATGATGGTCGGCATCGACAACCTGAAAGGGGCAATCTTCGACCTCGATGCGCCATTTTTCTACCGGCGTCAGCAGGTAATGCTCACCGTCTTCCTCGCGACGCAGAAGGGTCGACAGTAGCCGGACCAATCGCCCCCGCGTGATAGGCTCACCTTCATGCCACCAGCGGCCATCGGCACGGATGCACAGGTTCATCTCTCCCGACAGCGCCGGATGCCAATCCTCGAGCGGCGGAATGGCGCCCTCGCCTTCGATGTACTCAAGAAGCGGCGCTAGCGGCGGGTAATCGATCGGCATAAGGTTTCCTTCTCGGCGGCGACAGACTCGACAAGACGGTCATATCAGACCGGATTCTGCCAGCGACTCTCGCACGTCAGTCGGTGCTTCCGGTACGGCGGCCTTGAACAGTCGATAGAAGTTAGCGGTGGTCTGCATGGCGACCTCGTCGACACTGATGCCTCGCTCCTTGGCAATGCACTCAGCCACCTCGACGACCCACTGCGGCTCATTGGGCTTGCCGCGGTGTGGCACCGGCGCCAGATAAGGGCTATCGGTCTCGATCAGCAGCCGATCCAACGGCACCTGGCTGGCAAGCTCGCGGATCGCCTTGGCATTTCGAAACGTCACGATACCGGACAGCGAAATGAAGAAGCCATGACGCACCGCTTCCCGCGCCATATCCAGGTCCTCGGTGAAGCAGTGCAGAACACCGCCAATGGCGGGATCGGTGTGCTCGCGGATCAGCGCCAGGGTGTCCTCGCGGGCCTCGCGAGTATGGATGATCACCGGTAGCTCGAGCTCATTGGCCGCTATCAGATGGCGGCGAAAGCGCTCGTATTGCACCTCCTGAGCGACACCGTCGTAATGATAGTCCAGCCCGGTCTCGCCGATGGCGACTGCCTCATAGCGTTCGGCACAGTCCTTGATGGCGGCGACTGTCGGCTCTTCGGCCACGCTATGCAGGGGGTGCACGCCGGCAGATATCACGACGTCTGCATGGTCGCGGGCGATATCGGCGAGGCCGGGCACGTCTTCAAGGGTCACGGCGATCGCCAGGAACTGGCGCACATGACGCGCACGCGCCGCCTCGAGGGCAGCGTTCAGATCACCATCATGGGCACTCAGGTCAAGGCGGTCGAGATGGCAGTGGGAATCGACAAACATGGGTCACTCGGTCAGCGAAAAGGGGAAAACGGGAAGATGCTACAGCGTATAGGTGGTGGCACCCTTGTCGAGCTGGCCAGCCAGCAGTGTCTCGATACGGTCGCGTACGCTCTGATCCTCGGCGCGAAAATGCAGGCCAACCCCTGGCACCCGCCGACCCGAGACACCGGGAGGCGACACCCAGACTACTTGCCCCGTCACCGGGTAGCGCTCTTCGTCACCGGGCAGGGTCAGCAGCAACAGGATTTCCTGATCGAGCGTATAGCGCTCACGGGTTGGCACGAAGATACCGCCTCTCACCAGAGAAGGCATATAGGCCGACAGCAGCGTCGGCAAATCCTGAATCGTCAGTGACAACGCTTTCTGACCGGCCATAGCGGCTCCTCAAGATGGCAATGTGACCCTAGACGAAATATAGCATCGCGTCGGCACTATGAGCGCAGCAACGCCGACCAGCGCACGAGCCAGGCTTCCAGCACCAGCTGTGGATTAGGATTCCCCCCGGCCGCCAGCAATCGGCGCTGCTCGCGGGCGAAGTCGAGTAGGCGAAACCAATCGCGTACCCGGGCATTCTTGACCGCCTGGCGGTACAGCGGCAAAAGATCCGGATTGCGAAGCGCCCGATCATCGCCGGAAAGGCCTAGGCGAATCAGGTCTTCCAGCCAGCCGATACCGTACCACAGGATGGCTTCCACCGACTGGCCGGCCAGTCGCGAGGCCTCGGCCACCGGCTCGGCCCCTCGCACCAGGGCATCGAACAACTCGTGAAGGGTCTGACGCAATTGACGCGCCTCGCCGGTCGCCAGGTCGCGGGCCAGCAGCGGCAGCCCGCCCGCCACCTGCAGCCAGAAGGCGGCATCCTGGTGATCTCCCAGCGCGTCGACGAGCCAGGGCTGGCACGCCTGCGGTTCGGGCGTGGCCAACCGCCACTGCTGGCAGCGCGAGCGTACGGTGGGCATCAGCCGCGAGGGAATCTCCGCCAACAGCACGAACAGGGTGCGTTCGCCAGGCTCCTCGAGGCTCTTGAGCAGCGCGTTGGCCGCCGCCACGTTCATCGCCTCGGCGGGTTCGATCACGATCACTCGATGGCCACCCTGCTGGGCCGTCTGGTTGACGAACGCATTGACCTCGCGGATGGGATCGATGCGAATCTGGCGCCCTTTCTCAGCCGGTCCCACCCGCTTCAGGTCCGGATGATAACCTGACGCCAGCATGGCACAGCTGTGGCAGTGCCCGCAGGCAATGTCCCCGGGTTGGTCGCATAGGGTGCGGGCGATAAGCGCCTCGGCCAGCGCCTGGGGGCCGACACCCTTCGGGCCGGATAGCAGCAACGCATGGGGTAGCCTCCCCCCCGCTTGCAGGGCGACCAGCTGCTGCCAGAGCCCTTGCTGCCAGGGCAGTGGCGCCGGCATGGCTTCGGCGCTCATGCGTCCTCCCCGGCCGGCGCCTGACCCAACTGGCGCTCGAGTGCCGACATGATCGATGCCTGCACGTCCTCAAGCGACTGGCCGGCATCGATCACGGCAACCCGCTCGGGTGCGCCTTCTGCTCGAGCGAGATAGGCCTCTCGAACGCGGGTAAAGAAATCGAAGCGCTCGCGCTCGAAACGATCACGCTGTCCGCCCTGACCGTCAATGCGTGAGGCCAGCCGGCGCTGGGCGGCATCGGCGGGCATATCGAGCAGAAGCGTCAGGTCAGGCGTCAAGTCGCCTTGTACCAGTTGCTCCAGAGTGGCAATACGTGATGCGTCGAGACCGCGGCCACCGCCCTGGTAAGCGAAGGTCGCGTCGGTAAAGCGATCACAGACCACCCAGGCCCCGCGCGCGAGCGCCGGACGGATGCAGCGCGCCAGATGCTGGGCGCGGGCAGCAAACACCAGCAGCAATTCGGCATCATCGTCCAAGGGTTCGTCGATGTCAGGATCAAGCAACAGGTTGCGGATGGCCTCAGCCCTTGGTGTCCCCCCCGGCTCGCGGGTCCGCACCACCTCGATGCCGCGCTCGCCAAGGAAGCGACACACCAAGTCGACGTTGGTGGTCTTGCCTACGCCTTCGCCGCCTTCCAGCGTGATAAAGCGTCCGCGGATATTCATAGCGCTCCTGGCGTCAGCGGTTAAGAATGAAGCGCCGCACGGCGGCATTATGCTCGCGTAAGGTACGCGAGAAATGATGGGTACCATCGCCACGCGCCACGAAATACAGCGTATCGCCAGGCTTGGGGTCTACCGCCGCTTCGAGGGCCGCTCGTCCCGGCATGGCGATCGGGGTTGGCGGCAATCCATCAATCACATAAGTGTTATAGGGCGTTGCCTCACGCAGATCCGCCCGAGTGATATTGCCGTCATAGTCCTCACCCATGCCATAGATCACGGTAGGGTCGGTTTGCAGGCGCATACCGCGCTCCATTCGACGTGCAAAGACCCCGGCGATGGCACGGCGCTCCTCGCTGGCACCGGTCTCCCTTTCGATCAACGACGCCATGATCAACGCCTCATAGGGATTATCGATAGGCAGTTCCCGGTCAGGATCACGCCCTTCCCAGACTTCCTCGAGGATCGTTTCCATGCGCTCATGGGCTCGGCGCAGAATGTCGAGATCACTGACGCCCTTGTGGTAGCGATAGGTATCGGGGAAAAACCAGCCTTCGGGATGCTCGCCCTCGCGCCCCAGGGCGGCCATGATCTCGGCATCACTCATGCCTTCGCTCTCGTGCGCCAGCTTGTCGGCTTCATCAAGACGTGCCCGCATCTCGGCGAAGGTCCAACCTTCGGGAATGGTCAGCGGGTAGGTCACCACCTGATCGCTTCCCAGACGCGCCAGGGCCTCGCGACCGGTCATGCCGGGTTCGAGCCGATACTCACCAACCCTGAGACTCGGCACCGACGCTGGGTCGAGGCGTGTCAGCAGGCGAAAGGCCCAAGGGTCATCAAGAATGCCGCGACGGGAAAGGTCCAGCACCACCTGGTGGTACCCGGCGCCTGCCGGCACTTCATAGAGAGTCGGCTCATCGACGTTGATCGGTGCGGCCAACCGGCTTTCCCAGTAACGATAACCGCCGATCGCCAGCGCAACCGTGACGGCCGCCAGGGCCAGCAGAATTTTACCCACTCGCATGGTGTCTCCTCAGGGAACTGCTACCGGCATCAAGGCAGCAGCGGATAACCCAGCAGGCGCTGGGCGTCGTTCTGCAATCGACGATGCCTCTCGCCAATCGTCCAGGTGATAAGCGCACGGCCATCGCTGTCATCAAGCCGGGTCACTGGCCATAACCCTTGCAGGGAATTGCCGAGCCATAGGGCCTCGGCCTCTTGGAGTCGCGATGGACCGACCTCGACCTCGCTGACCGAATGCTCGGCCAGCAGCGCCTGGCGCAGGGTACCTGCCACCCCGCAGCGATCAAGCTTTGGCGTTTCCAGGCGGCCATTACGCTGCCAGAAGAGATTCATGCAGGTGGCCTCGATGAGGTGGTCATCGCTGTCGCAGAGCAGGCCCTCGGCGACAGCGGCATCAGACCACTCCTTGCGAGCCAGCACATTCTCCAGGCGGTTGAGGTGCTTGAGCCCGGCAAGTAGCGGCTGAATCCCCAGCCGCAAGGCACAGAAACGCACCCTCACCCCTTCATGCCAGCGTGTCTCGGCGGGGGCGAACGGCAGATGCTGTACCAGCAGACGCGGCGCCGGATCAGTCGGGGCCAGGTAGCCCCGCCCGCCACTGCCGCGGGTCACGATCAGCTTGAGCACACTGAGCCCAGCCGGCGCTTTGCCCGGCAAGGCATCAAGTTCGTCACGGCAAGGCGGAGGAAAGCCCAGCTGGGAGCAGCCTCGCGCCAATCGTGCCAGGTGCTCTTCCCAGAGCACAGGGCAGCCATCGCGAACCAGCACGGTCTCGAAGACGCCATCGCCGTAGGCCAGACCACGATCATCCAGCGGCAGCGCTGCCTCACTCATCGTCCGTTCAGACCCGGGTAAAGATCAGCGAGCCGTTGGTGCCGCCGAAGCCAAAGGAATTCGACAGGGTGGTGTCGATCTTCATCTCGCGAGCGGTGTGCGGTACATAGTCGAGATCACAGCCTGCCTGGGGGGTATCCAGGTTGATCGTGGGCGGCGCCACCTGATCGCGTATCGCGAGCACACAGAACACCGCTTCGACGGCACCGGCAGCACCCAGCAGATGGCCGATCATCGACTTGGTGGAACTTACGGCCACGGACTTGGCGCCCTCGCCCATCACCTTTTCAACGGCGCGACTCTCGGCCAGGTCACCCGCCGGCGTGGAGGTACCGTGCGCATTGATGTAATCGATCTTGGCGGGATCGATGCCGGCATCGTTAACGGCGTTACGCATCGACATGGCCGCACCGCTGCCATCTTCCGGCGGCGCCGTCATGTGGTAAGCATCATCACTCATGCCAAAACCGGAAAGCTCTGCATAGATGGTCGCACCGCGGGCCTTGGCGTGTTCGTACTCCTCAAGCACCATCACACCGGCGCCATCGGACAGCACGAAGCCGTCGCGATCCTGATCCCAGGGACGGCTGGCCGACTCTGGATCATCGTTGCGTGTCGACAGCGCGCGCGCAGCCGAGAAACCACCAAGCCCCAGCGGCGTGGTCGCCATTTCTGCTCCACCACAGACCATGACATCGGCATCGCCATAGGCAATAGTGCGCGCGCTATAGCCGATGTTATGGGTGCCGGTGGTGCAGGCCGTGGTGATGGCGATATTGGGGCCACGGAAACCATGCTGAATCGCCAAGTTGCCAGAGATCATGTTAATGATCGAACCGGGCACAAAGAATGGTGAAATGCGCCGGGCACCGCCCTTTTGGAGGGCGTTGTGGTTATGCTCGATCATCGGCAATCCGCCGATACCGGAGCCAATCGCCACACCGATCCGGTGCGCATTGGATTCACTGCACTCAAGCCCGGCATCGCTGATGGCCTGCCCACCGGCAGCAATGCCGTACTGGATGAACAGGTCCATCTTGCGCGCATCCTTGGGGTTCAGATAAGGACTGATATCAAAGTCCTTGATCGATCCACCGAAGCGCGTGTTGAACCCACTGGTATCAAAATGATCAATGGCGGAAATACCGCTTTTGCCGGCGACAATGTTCGCCCAGCTTTCATCGACCGTGTTCCCTACTGGCGTTACCAGACCAAGCCCAGTCACTACGACCCTTCTACGAGGCATCAGCTTCCCTCCAGACTATTCAGGTAGCATGCCGCAGCATACCGACGTTACGGGAATTATACCTGAACTCCCCGGGGGTGTGTCTCCACCCGAGACTCCCGAACCTGGTCGGCATGACAGCCCATGCGACCAAAAAAAACGGGAGCCACCCATCGCTAGCCAGGGTGGCTCCCGCTTCAGGTCACTTACGTGGACCTGGCGACCATTGAGGCCGCGATCACAACGCTCGCTTACTGGTTAGCGTTGACGTAATCGATCGCTTCCTGAACGGTGGTGATCTTCTCGGCTTCTTCGTCGGGAATTTCGGTATCGAACTCCTCTTCAAGCGCCATCACCAACTCGACGGTATCAAGAGAATCGGCACCGAGATCTTCGGTAAAGGAAGAGGTGTTCTGGATGTCTTCTTCCTTGACGTTCAGGCGCTCGGCCACAACCTTCTTCACGCGCTCTTCGATGGTGCTCATTAGTTACTCACTCCAGTCGTTCAAGATAGCCGTTAACTTACAGCCGGATAATATCCGCAAGCCCAAAAAAGCTGCGGGGTAGTGTATAGACCGCTAGGGGCCTTCGCAACATGAGTGTCGGCCAAGCCGTCAGCGCATGTTCATGCCGCCGTTGACCTGCAGTGTCTCGCCGGTGATATAGCCAGCAGCATCACTCGTCAAAAAGCCCACGGCCGCGGCAATCTCTTCGGGCTGACCGAGTCGGGTCAACGGAATCTGTGCAAGCAATGCATCTTTCTGCGCCTGCGGCAGCGACTCCGTCATGTCGGTCGCAATGAAACCAGGAGCTACATTGTTGACGGTGATGTTACGCGACGCAACTTCACGCGCCAACGCACGGGAAAAGCCCTCCATCCCGGCCTTTGCCGCAGCATAGTTGCTCTGCCCCAAATTGCCCATCGTCGCGACAACGGAGCTGATGCTGACCACACGACCGAAGCGCGCCTTGGTCATGCCCCGTATGCATGATTTGGTAACGCGATAAAGCGACTTGAGGTTGGTGTCAATGACATCATCCCACTCGTCTTCTTTCATGCGCATCAATAGGTTGTCACGGGTAATCCCGGCATTGTTGACCAGAATGGTCGGGGCGCCGAACTCCTCGCCTACCGATTTGAGCAACATATCAATGCTGCCCTGATCGGTAACATCAAGCTTGCGACCGCCCCCCGTAATGCCCTGCTCCTTGAGATAGGCATCAATGGCTTCAGCACCCTTATCACTGGTGGCCGTACCAATGACGATACGTCCCTGCCTACCAAGTTCCAGGGCGATAGCGCGGCCGATACCACGGCTGGCACCCGTTACCAGGGCTACTCTAGATTCGCTCATAATCCAATCCGCATTATTACTGTCTTCTTGTGGGGACGCACCACCACCTTATTCGGTAGCGGCGCTGCGCGCCAGTTCGAGTGCGCTTTCAAGACTGTCCGGATCGTTGACGGCCAGGCCCTTGACGGAACGATTGATACGCTTGCCAAGACCGGTCAACACCTTGCCGGGGCCACACTCGATAAACACTTCAGCTCCCTGCCCGGCCATGGCCTCAATGCAGGAGGTCCAGCGTACCGGCTGATAAAGCTGCTCAACCAGCCGGGTGCGCAGAGTATCAACATCGGCATGCGCCTGAGCGTCAACGTTCTGCACCACGGTATAGCGTGGCGGGCGCATGTCGATGTCTTGCATGGCACTCGCCAGACGGTCGGCGGCTGGGCGCATAAGATCGCAGTGCGAGGGAACCGACACTGGCAGCGGCAGTGCACGTTTAGCACCCACCTGCTGACAGAGGGCAATAGCACGATCCACTGCCGCCTTGCCACCAGCAATCACGACCTGTCCCGGCGCATTGTAATTTACCGCGGCGACCACCTCACCTTGGGCTGCCTCACGACAGGCCTGCTCAACAGCCGTGTCATCCAGCCCAAGAATAGCCGCCATGCCACCCGTGCCCGCCGGCACCGCTTCCTGCATCGCTTCACCACGAAGCTTGACCAGTCGCACGCCTTCAGCAAAGGGCAATACACCAGCACATACCATGGCACTGTATTCGCCAAGACTATGCCCAGCCATGCTGCCAGGGCGCGGGCCTTCAAGTTCCTGCCAGACGCGCCAGATGGCAACACTGGCCGTCAGCAACGCAGGCTGTGTGCAAGCAGTAGCATCCAGGTGCTCGGCAGGCCCTTCCTGGACAACATGCCAAAGATCATAGCCCAGAGCGTCGGAGGCCTCTTCGAAGGTGGTTCGCACCACACTGTATCGTTCGGCCAGCTCCCGCATCATACCTACCTGCTGGGAGCCCTGCCCTGGGAACACGAGAGCCAGGGATTGCGTCATGACTTTCACCTTTACGTCTTCTATTCGTTGGTCCGACAGCGGGCGTCCATCCCGCTATCGCCTCGGCCGCACGCGACCGACGCGATAACAGGACGTCTTTCACCAAGCTCATAAGCCAGCTGCGACGGCAAGTCTTCGCTGACCTCCTTGATGGCTCGTGAAATGGCATGGGCAAAGCCGGTAGCGTCGGCACCACCATGACTCTTGACGACGATGCCATTCAGCCCCAACAGACTGGCGCCATTGTACCGAACCGGATTCAACTCGCCGCGCAGACGCTTAAGCGCTGGGCGTGCCAGAAGCCCCACAAGGCGACTACTCCAGTGCGCCTCAAAGGTCTGCTGAACCCGCTGAATCAACATCTTCGCCAGCCCTTCGCTCGCCTTGAGCACGGCATTGCCAACGAAACCGTCGCACACTACCACATCTACAAGGCCAGAGTAGATACCATCGCCTTCGATAAACCCACGATAATCCAGATGCGGAAAATCACGTAATCGTGCATCCGCCTCGCGCACACTGGCAGTGCCCTTGGTACCCTCGATTCCCACATTGAGCAGTGCGATCCGGGGCTTTTCCAGGCCATCGATACATCTCGCCATGACTTCGCCCATCAGCGCGAAATCGACCAGCCGCTCAGCATCGGCCTCGACGTTCGCGCCAAGATCCAGCAGATAGCAACGCCCCTTGCCGCGTGTCGGCACGGCGGTACTGATCGCCGGACGCGGAATACCCGCAACGGTACCCAAGGCGCGACGCGACAACGCCATCAAGGCACCCGTATTGCCTGCGGATACAGCTGCATGGGCATCACCGGAGGCCACAGAGTCGAGCATCCTGGAAAGGCTCGAATCCTTGGATCCGCGCAGGGCGCTCGAGGGCTTGGCATCCTCGGCGATAACATCTGGGCAGTGATGCAGGGTCAAACGGGAAAGTATAGACGCATCATTTCGCGACAGGTGCGCGAGTGCGTCATCAAGGGCAGGCTGCTGGCCAAATAGGCACAGAGACAAATGGGGATGGGCTTGCAGGGCCCGGACGGAGGCCGACACGGTGGCACGGGGACCGAAGTCCCCGCCCATCGCGTCGATGGCGATTCTCACGTCAATAAGCTGAGCGCCGCCAGCCGAAGCACTGATTTACGCTTCGACGACCTGGCGACCACGATAGAAACCGTCGGCTGCCACATGGTGACGACGATGAGTGGTGCCGGTTTCCTTGTCCTGGGACAGGGTCGGTGCGGTCAGTGAGTCGTGGGCACGACGCATGCCACGCTTAGAACGGGTCTTACGGCTCTTTTGAACTGCCATGGGATTTCACTCCAGAGTGCATCGATGATCTATCAGGGTTTGCCTTTCAAGGTGCGCAGCACATCAAAAGGGCTATCAGCAGGCGTTGCCGAGGCCTCGGACGCGTCGCCGCTGCTCAGCTGGTCTGACGAGACGCGACACTGCGACTCGTCGTGGTAAATCACCTGCGGCAGACTGAGGATCAGTTCATCCTCGATCACCGACAGGAGATTCAGCTGTTCTTCTTCTACCACTACCGGCTCATGGGTGCTCGGCAGCTCGGCGGCAAGCGCATCGCTGCTGACCACACCCAGCAGGAACTCGCTACTGACGTGAGTCGGTATTGGCTCCATGCAGCGCCGGCAGGGCAGCTGAACATCGGCTTCTAACCGACCCTCAATCACTCGACGCCCTTGAGTGTCGACGGCGAAGTCAAGCCAGACTTGACAATCGCCCTGCTGGGGCCCGGCATCTTCAGCTAGGCGCGCAAACTTGTCGAGGGCCAGAAGGCCTTCGAGATGTTCGGCGTTGGCGGCGAGCTTATGGGGCTCAACCTTCAAGGGAAGTCGTGTGGTCAACATAGGCGCGCAATGATAGGCACTCCCCTGCCGGGTGTCAAAGCATCATGGCAAGGCTGTACCTCTATCGCTTCGCGGGGCAGACTTACCCGCCTGAGACCACCCGCTTTCACCACCCCTCAGGAGACTCCATGACCCGCTTGGTTCTCGCGTCGAGCTCCCCCTGGCGCCGCCAACTACTCGAGCGCCTGGGCTTACCCTTCACCTGGGCGAAGCCTGAGATCGACGAGACGCCCCGCCCCGGCGAATCCCCCGAGGCCCTGGTCCATCGACTGGCGCTCGGCAAGGCCAGCCGCCTGGCCGAGACCTTTTCGCATCACCTGATCATCGGCTCTGATCAGGTCGCGGTGTTCGACGGAGAGATTCTCGGCAAGCCTGGCAGCGAAGACGCGGCCCGCGCCCAGCTGGCCCGCTTTTCGGGCCAGCGCGTGCGCTTCATGACCGGCCTGGCGCTGCTCGACACCGCCGGCGGGCGTCACTGGCTGGCCCACGAGACCTTCGATGTGCTGTTTCGTCGCCTCGGAGAGGACGAGATCGCTCGCTACATCGCCCGCGAGCAGCCGCTCGACAGCGCCGGCAGCTTTCGCATGGAAGGCCTGGGCATCGCGCTCTTCGAGCGCCTCGAAGGCGACGACCCCAACAGCCTCATCGGGCTGCCGCTGATTCGGCTGTGCGCCATGCTCAGAGAGGCCGGGCTCGACCCGCTGGGCCTCGAGGCGACCGACGCTGGCTCTCAGTAGGCCTGATAACGCACCGGCGACTGGGCCTGAGGCAACCCCATCCATTCGGCTGCCACCTGCCCGAACCGCCTCGTAAGACGATCGAAGGGATCAAGTCCTGGGGTGTAGTCCTTGATCCGCGGTGTCTCCAGCCGCTTGCGAGCGACGCCTTCGAGCGTGTCCAGGCGATCCACAAGCCCCAGATCGAGGGCTTGCTGCCCCGTCCATACCAGCCCCGAGAACAACTCAGGGTCATCGGCCAGGCGATCACCGCGACCCGCTTTGACGTCTTCGATGAACTGGCGATGCGTGGTATCGAGCACTCCCTGCCAGAACGTGCGCTGCTCGGGTGAAATATCCTTGAAGGGATCCAGAAAAGCCTTGTTGTCGCCGGCCGTGAAGACCCGCCGCTCCACCCCTAATCGGCTGATAGCCTCTTCCAGACCAAAGCCCGAGAAGATGACCCCGATCGACCCCACCAGGCTCGCCGGCGCAGCAACGACCTCGTCGGCAGCAGCGGCGATATAATAGGCGCCGCTGGCACCGATGTCCTCAACGACCGCAATGATAGGCTTATCCCCCTGCCCTCTTAGTCGCCTGATCTCGTCATAGATACGTTGCGACTGAACAGGACTGCCCCCCGGGCTATTGATATGCAACACCACGGATTGCGCACTCGGGGCCTCCCAGGCTCGCCTCAGGCCCTCGATGATGCGCTCGGCATTGGCCCGTGACTGACTATCGATGACGCCTTCGACCTCGACGACCCCCAGGTGCTGCCCGGCCATCACCGCAGGCTGCGCCGACCGGTAGAGGCTGTAAAAGGTCGTTGCAAGCATCGTGAGGATCAGGGCCGCGAACAGAAAACGAAAGAACAGCTTCCAGCGACGCGAACGGCGTTGCTCCGAGAGCACGCCACCGATCCAGCGGTCCATCATCTCGAGTTGGGCCAGACGCTGACGCTCTCGCAGCGTCTCAGCATCTTCGCCGTCTTCGGCCCCATGACTCTCGGCGGCCGTCTGTTCAACACGCCTCGCCTCTTCCGGGCTCAACTCCGGCCCCTGGGTCCAGCGATCCTGCGGTTTATCGTCACTCATGGGCATCCTGCTCGAGATCAAAAAGAGGGTATTTCACCATAAGGGCATCATGGACCTGGCGTCACCGAAAAGCCGAATGAACAGCGACAGCGACTTTTATCCTAACCACAAGGAGGCCACCTGAGACAGCCACCATTGCCAGCGAACCGCTGAGTCAGTTTTTTCAGTGGGTTAGCCAGTCGATCAGCCCGGAGAAACTGTCGGTAGTAAACGTGGGCTGACTGGCAGCCAGCCGCTCGGGGGCATGCACACCGTAGGTCATGGCCACACGATCCATCGACAGCCCCCTGGCCATCTCCAGGTCGTATTCGGTGTCGCCCACCATGACGGCTTCTTCCACCGGAACCCCGCATTCTGCAAGAAGCTCCTCCAGCATGCGTGGATGCGGCTTGGAGTGTGTCTCATCGGCAGTGCGACTGGCATGAAACCAGGCGCCACTGCCGCTTTCGGCAAAGACCCGATCGAGCCCGCGACGACTCTTGCCGGTAGCGACCGCCAGTCTCGTCTCTGGGTACTCACGAAGCCTTGCCACCCCAGCTTCGACGCCAGGAAAAAATGACAACGGCTCGGCCTCGGCGGCCACAAAATGGTGGGCATAGCATTCACGCAACCGCTCTGCCTGTTCAGCTGTAATACCCGGGCACATCCGAGCAATGGCTTCCGGCAGACCGAGACCGATAATGTCGCTGACCGCCTCACCGGGCAACTCGCCCCAACCTGAATCCCTGGCTGCCGCCTGCATGCAGGCGACGATTCGCGCCTCGGAATCCATCAGGGTGCCATCCCAGTCAAAGATCACCAGTCGATAACGCATAACCTACCCTTGTCGCTTACCGGTTTGCCCACATAAAGATGCGGACCTCTGTTTCAGGATTGCTGGCGCGCCCGCTCCAACACGGCATTGAGCTCTTCGCCCAACGGCGCCTTGACGTGCACAGGCCGCCCACTGTCAGGCTCCGGAAAGGTCAGTGCCGCGGCATGCAGGAAAAGGCGACCCAACCCCAACCGGCCAGCCAATGCCTCTCCACTCCGAGTACCGTACTTGTCATCACCCAGCAGCGGATGACCAGCATGGGCGGCGTGGACGCGAATCTGGTGAGTACGTCCGGTAACCGGCTCAGCTTCGATCAAGGTGGCGTTGGCAAAGGTCTCCCGCACGCCAAAGCGCGTGCGAGAGACTTTCCCGGCCGGGTCGACCCGCACTCGACGCTCACCGTTACCGGCCTCGAAGCGATCCAGACGAGCGCTAACGTAGTCACGCCGAGCCGGCCAGCGACCCGCCACCAACGCCAGATACTGTTTATCCATCTTGCGCCCCTTGAGGGACTCATTGAGGGATAACAGGGCGGGGCGAGATTTGGCCAGCAGCAGACAACCCGAGGTATCGCGATCCAGGCGATGCACCAGCTCAAGGAAATCCAGGTCCTCGCGCACCTGACGCAATGCCTCGATCAGACCGATCTTGACGCCACTGCCGCCGTGAACGGCGAGTCCTGAAGGCTTGTTGATCACCAGCCACCCCGGCCCCTCGACCAGCACACTGCCGGCCAGCAAGTTGCGCAGGTTGTCACTCACCTCACGCACCGCCACTTCCGGTGCCAGTCGCAGCGGTGGGACCCGAACCAGGTCATTGAGTTCAAGCCGATAATCCACCTTGACCCGTTTCTTGTTAACCCTAACTTCGCCCTTGCGAACGATTTTATATATCAGCGCTTTAGGCGCTCCTTTCAGTCGGGTACGCAGGAAATTATCGATTCGCTGCCCTACCTGGCCCTCGGTGACCTCAATCCACTGTACTTCTCGCCCCTCGGCCATTCGTTACTCCGTCTCGACTGATCATGTCTTGCGCTCAAATAATCCGTCCATTCTACCGCACCCACGCCATTGCTGCGCCAATTGCTGCTTTTGGGCATTGCTGTTATATTTCCAACTCGTTCGAATGGGGCTAATAGCGTCTCATATTTGCGCCTGCACACTAGACAAGCAGGCCAGAGCGACAAGAATCTGGCCGCCACGACGACTGCTCGAATCAGGGTTGCGGCGCCACTGTAAGAAGAAAGCGAAACTTGAACGCCACGCCCGGACCCCGGGCCGTACCCCAAGACGGGACGACCCGCAGGCCACGGGAATACTCAATAGCGAGCCGGAGGCCGGCGTTGGCGAATCGATGTATGCCAGGTGTCTGGCGGTTGTCAGCGGGGCCGGCAGGGCGTGATGCCCGCCGAAACATGTCTCGCCACCGCCGCGTACTCAACATGATCACGCTCGAACAGCCATGGGACCTACCCACTGCCCGAGCCGGGCGCACACGCATCCGCGACATGCGCTGAGCACAAGCACGCAGCACCCAGAGGTTCGCCTTCGTCGACCGCTTAAGGGCGCCATCCGGTGCGCGACTGCAAGCGAGACAACATGAAACGGATGCTCATCAACGCGACCCAGCCAGAAGAGCTGCGGGTCGCACTGGTCGATGGACAACGCCTTTACGACCTGGACATCGAGTCCGGTGCCCGGGAACAGAAGAAAGCCAATATCTATCGCGGCAAGATCACCCGCGTAGAACCCTCCCTTGAAGCCGCTTTCGTCGACTTCGGCGCTGACCGCCACGGTTTCCTGCCCCTCAAGGAGATCTCCCGCGAGTACTTCAGCAAGGAGCCCAGTGGGCGCCCCAATATCAAGGAAGTGCTCAAGGAAGGCCAGGAAGTCATTGTTCAGGTCGATAAAGAAGAGCGCGGCAACAAGGGCGCCGCACTGACCACCTTTATCAGCCTGGCCGGCCGCTTTCTGGTCCTGATGCCCAACAACCCTCGCGCCGGCGGCATCTCTCGCCGCATCGAAGGCGAAGAGCGGGCACAGCTGAAGGAGGCCATGGGCCAGCTCACCCTGCCTGACAAGATGGGCGTGATCGTACGCACCGCGGGCATCGGCCGCTCTTCCGAAGAGCTGCAGTGGGATCTGGACTACCTGGCGCAGGTGTGGGAATCGATTACCGAGGAAGCGGGCAAGCGCCCCGCGCCCTTCCTGATCTATCGGGAATCCAACGTCATCATCCGCGCCATGCGCGACTACCTGCGCAACGATATCGGCGAGGTCTTGATCGACAGCCCCGAGGTGCATGAAGAAGCCCTGGCCTTCATCCGCCAGGTCATGCCCTCCTATCAGCAGAAGATCAAGCTTTACGCCGACGAAGTGCCGTTGTTCTCGCGTTTCCAGATCGAATCACAGATCGAAACGGCCTATCAGCGTGAAGTGAAACTGCCCTCGGGCGGTTCGATCGTCATCGACCATACCGAGGCACTGGTGTCGATCGACATCAACTCGGCGCGCGCCACCCGCGGTAGCGACATCGAGGAAACCGCGCTGCAGACCAACAGTGAGGCGGCCGACGAGATCGCTCGCCAGCTGCGCCTGCGTGATATCGGCGGCCTGGTGGTCATCGACTTCATCGACATGAGCCCGGCGCGCAACCAGCGTGAGGTCGAGAATCGCATGCGCGATGCCCTCAAGCTCGATCGCGCCCGCGTCCAGATCGGCCGCATCTCACGTTTCGGCCTGATGGAGATGTCACGCCAGCGTCTGCGCCCATCACTTGGCGAAACCAGCGGCGGGGTCTGCCCGCGCTGTGACGGGCAAGGCACCATCCGTGACGTGCGCTCGCTGTCACTTTCCGTCATGCGCCTGCTCGAAGAAGAGGCCATGAAGGAGCGCAGCGCCCAAATCCGCGCCATCCTACCGGTACCGGTCGCTACCTATCTGCTCAATGAAAAGCGTGCCGTACTCGCCGAAATCGAGCGCCGCCAGGGGGTACGTCTACTGGTACTGCCCAATCCGGAGATGGACACGCCTCACTACGACGTTCAGCGCCTTCGCGATGACCACGTCGACGATGACGACTCGATCAAATCCAGCTACGAGCTGCCCACCGATAGCGATGTCGGCAAGGAACAGGATGAAAGCATCGCCAAACCGGTGCAGCGCGCTGAGGCCGCGGTCAAGAGTGTCGTCCATACAGCACCCGCGCCTTCTTCACTGAAGGAAGAGCCTGCGGCTCCCGAAAACAAGGCGCCCACGTCGATAGCCAAGGCAGCAATCGTCGAAGAAAGCGGTGTCATCTCGCGCCTGTTCAAGGGCATCAGCAAGCTGCTCGGCAGCGGCGAAAGCACCTCCGCGTCGACGGGCGCGCAATCTGTTCCCCAAACCAGCGGCGATAAGCAGCAAACGGATAAGACTCAGGCCAGCGATCGCAGCGACGACCAGAACAGCGAATCACGCCAGGATCGCAACAACCGTGGCGGTCGAGGTGGACGCGGGGGCAATAATCGCCGCGGCCGTGACGACAACCGTAATCAGGGCAACAAGAAGCCTGACAACCGTGGCGACGGCAACAGTGATAACCGTGATACCAAGGCAGAGGGTCGCAGCGACGGCAACCGCCAGGGTGGCAATCGCGGCCGCGGGCGCCAGGATGACGATCGCCGTCAGCAGAAGCCTGCTGCCAAGGGTCAGGGTGAGAAGCCCCAGGGTGAGAAGCCCCAGGGCGATAAAACGCAAGGGGATAAAAAACCCAACCAGAGTGAGCGCAAGGACAAGCAGTCCGAGAAGAAGCCTCAGTCTGCCGATAAGTCTAACCAGGTCGACCAGCCTGCCAAGGAAACGGCCAAAAGCGATGGCAAGCCCAAGCGCACGCGCAACAATCCGCGTAACCGGACGCGCAAACAGGCACTAAATCCGCAGGCCGAAGCCGAGCAGAAGCGCCTGCAGGCGGAAGCTCAGCAAGGCGATGCCCCGCAGGCCGAAGCGCCCAAGCAGGAAGCGCCAAAAGCCGAGACGCTGAAGCAAGAGACGCCGAAGCAGGAAGCGCCGAAAGCCGAAGCGCCGAAAGCAGAAGCTCCGAAGCAAGAGGCGCCGAAGCAGGAAGCGCCGAAGCAGGAAGCGCCGAAGCAGGAAGCGCCGAAGCAAGAGGCTCCGAAGCAGGAAGCACCGAAGCAGGAAGCGCCGAAGCAAGAGGCTCCGAAGCAGGAAGCGCCGAAGCAAGAGGCTCCGAAGCAGGAAGCGCCGAAATCCGAAGCGCCGAAGCAAGAGGCTCCGAAGCAAGAGACGCCGAAGCAGGAAGCCCCGAAAGCAGAGGCGCCGAAGCAGGAAGCCCCGAAGGCAGAGGCCCCGAAGCAGGAGGCGCCGAAAGCCGAAGCCCCGAAGGCAGAGGCACCGAAGCAGGAAGCCCCGAAGGCAGAGGCCCCGAAGCAGGAAGCGCCGAAAGCCGAAGCACCGAAGCAGGAAGCGCCGAAAGCCGAGGCTCCGAAGCAGGAAGCGCCGAAAGCCGAGGCCCCGAAGCAGGAAGCGCCGAAAGCCGAGGCTCCGAAGCAAGAGGCTCCAAAGCAGGAAGCCCCGAAGCAGGAAGCGCCGAAGCAAGAGGCTCCAAAGCAGGAAGCCCCGAAGCAGGAAGCGCCGAAGCAAGAGGCCCCGAAGCAGGAAGCGCCGAAAGCCGAGGCTCCGAAGCAAGAGGCGCCGAAGCAGGAAGCCCCGAAGCAGGAAGCGCCGAAAGCCGAGGCTCCGAAGCAAGAGGCGCCGAAGCAGGAAGCCCCGAAGCAAGAGGCTTCTGAAGCCGATGCTCAGCAGCCCAAGGCGCGTCGCCGTCGCCGCGCTCATAACGACCCGCGCGAGATTCGTCGTCGTGAGCAGCAGGGCAAGACCGACGACGGCCAGTCCTGATCGGCAGGCCCGGGGAGACCCGGGCCATCACTGACAGGCATTAAAAAAAACGCCCGCGGACCAAGTCCGCGGGCGTTTTTTATGCAAGAAAGCTGGCTACTGTCTACTCGATGAACCCGACCAATCGCGGCTCACGTTCAAGTTCCACGCCAAAGCGCGTCTTGACCTTAGCGGCAATCTTATTGGCAAAGCCAATCAAGCCCTCGGCATCTCCCCCACCATGATGGACCAGCACCAGGGCCTGGCGGTCATGCACGCCGAAAGCGCCCTCGCGACACCCCTTGAGCCCACACTGATCGATCAGCCACCCGGCCGCCAGCTTGTAATGGCCACCGGGCTGAGAAAAGTGCGGCATGTCAGGATAGTGCTCGAGTAGCCGTTGCATCAGACCGGCCTCAACCACCGGGTTCTTGAAGAAACTGCCGGCATTGGCAAGCAGTGTGGGGTCGGGAAGCTTCTTGCGGCGCAAGGCACAGACTGCCTCGGCGACCTCAAGGGGCGTCGGTGTCGGCCCGACACGGCTTTCTAGGTCGCCATACCCCAGGCGTGGAGATGCTTGAGTGGTCAGACAAAGCTCCAGGCGGATAATCACCACCTGGCCATCCAGGGCTCTCTTGAAGATGCTATCACGGTAGCCAAAAGCGCAATCGCCGGCCTCGAGTACCTGTTCACGCCCATCGGCCAGATAGACCAGATGCACGCGCTCCAGAACATCCGCGAGTTCGGTGCCATAGGCGCCGATATTCTGGATCGGGGCTGCACCACACTGGCCGGGGATCAGCGCCAGATTCTCGATGCCCCATAGCCCCTGCCCGGCCAGGGTCATGACCAGCTCATGCCAGTTCATGCCGGCCTCAACGTGCACCCTCACCCGCTGGTCATCGAGCGTCTCGCAGCGGTAACCGGTGAATTCAGGGCGGATCACCAAGCCCGGCAACCAGTCACCCAGGATCAGGTTACTGCCCCCACCCAGAACCGTGATCGGCCAGCCAGCCTTTCGGGCATCAGCCAGTACCATGGCCAGCTCATCCGGAGTCGAAGGCGCCACGAAGCGCTCGGCCACACAGGGCAAGCCAAGCGTATTGGCCCCGCGGAGATCGTGATGCGCGTGCCAGACGAGACTCACGACGCAGCGTCCAGCCGCTTACGCAGATCCTCGACCAATCCATCGGCGGCAGCCTCAACCAGGTCAAGCACCTCAGCGAAGCCATCTTCCGCGCCATAATAAGGATCAGGCACGGCTTCTCCCTCTCGCCCGGCGAAATCGAGGAACAGCCCGACATGGGCATCACAGTTCCCGGGGCGCAGGGCCAACAGGTCGGCCAAGTTGCCGTGATCCATGGCCAGCAGATAATCGAAGCGCTCGAAATCGGCTCGGTCGAGTTGGCGTGCCCTGATAGCACTGAGGTCGATCCCGCGGCTCGCGGCGGCCGCAGCAGCGCGGCGATCCGGCGCCTTGCCCACATGCCAGTCGCCGGTACCGCAGGAATCGATGGTCACACGACCAGCCAACCCCGCCTCCACAAGCTTGTGGCGCAGCATGCCCTCGGCGGTCGGTGAACGACAAATATTGCCAAGACAGACGAACAGCACGCGCATCTCAGCGCTCCTTGTGGTCGGGTTGAGTGTCTTCAGGTGACGTGCCAGCGGATGCTGGCGGCATGGCGGCATCGGCAAACAGCGCTCGCACGCGTTCAAGATCGCCCTCGGTATCCACACCGGCGGGATGCGGCTCGCTGGCAAGGGCGACCTGAATGCGGTGCCCGTGCTGCAGGGCACGCAGCTGCTCGAGCTGCTCGAGCTGTTCCAGCGGCGCGGGCGCCCAGTGGCGATAGGCGGCCAGGAAGCTGGCACGATAAGCATAGAGCCCGATATGGCGTAGCCAGGCATCGTGTTCAAGCAGCGCCGGCCGGCTGGCAAAGGATTCCCGATCCCAGGGGATGGGCGCTCGGGAGAAATATAGCGCACGCCCAGTGAAGTCACGCACCACCTTGACCACGTTGGGGTTGAACAGCATATCGACATCGCTGATCGACTCGCCCAGGGTCGCGATGGAGGCCTCAGTGTCTTCTTCCAGTCGAGCGGCCACCTGATCGATCAGGCTCGGGGGCAGCAACGGCTCGTCGCCCTGGACGTTGACCAGGATGGCGTCTTCGGCAAGCCCCAGGCGCTTAGCCACCTCGGCGAGCCGGTCGGTGCCGGAGGGATGATCGGCGGCGGTCATCACCACCTCGGCGCCCGCCGCCTCGGCCACCTCACGAATGCGCGTATCGTCGGTGGCAACCACCACCCGGCTGGCCTGGCTGGCAAGCGCCTGGCGCCAGACTCGCACCACCATCGGCTCACCGGCGATATCGAGCAACGGCTTGCCGGGCAGGCGACTGGAGGCGAAGCGCGCCGGGATCACCGCGACGAAATCGCTCATGCCTGCCCTCCTGCCTCGCCACGATTCGGCGCGCCAGACTTGCCTAATTTCTCGTCGACACTCATGACCCGAGCCTCCTCGGTCAACATGACCGGGATATCGTCACGGACCGGGAACGCCAAACCATCGAAGTGGCACTTGAGCTCGGCGTGTTCACGGTCGTACTTGAGCTTGCCCTGGCACTGCGGACAGACCAGCATGGCCAGCAATTCCTTATCCATCATTGTCTTTCCCCTTGCGGGACACGCGTCAGCGCGTCGAGTTGGATGGCAAACCATTCGATGAAGCCTGATGAAGGCCGGGCTTCGACGTCCAGTGCCCAGCAGCGCGTATCGGCGAAGCCTCGGCACTTGACGGCGTCTTTGGCGGTCATTATCACCGGTGCTTCATCATCAAAGGACAGGTCCCGGGACGTAAAACGATGGTGGTCGGGCTTAGGATGGGGCATCACCTCGAGCCCGAGCCCCTCGAGAGTAGCGAAGAAGCGCGGCGGATTGCCGATGCCCGCCAGACCGTGAACCCGAGGGGCGAAGGGCAAGGGCGACAGCGACAGACGCGTATCGTCGCTGAGCCGCCGCCAGACCACAGGCGCGAGCGTCATCTGATAGCGCTGCGCCGCCTTCTCACCACCGGCTACCGCATCGGGCTCGGCGCCATTGATCACCAGCGCATCAATGCTTGTTAGCCTAGAGAGCGGTTCGCGCAACGGACCGGCGGGCAGGCAGCGACCATTGCCGAAGCCCCGCTGACCGTCGACCACCACAAGTTCCATATCGCGGCCAAGTGCCAGATGCTGAAGGCCATCATCACTGATCAGAATATCGCAGCCCTCATCGAGCAGTCGCTCGGCGCCGCGGGCCCGCTTAGGGTCGACCACCACCGGCACGCCCGTCTGCGCCGCCAGCATCAAGGGCTCATCACCACAGACATCGACCGGCGTTGTTGCGGCGACCCGCAGCGGATAATCGGCGCTCTTGCCACCATAGCCACGCGACAGAATGCCCGGGCGATAGCCCTGCTCGCTGAGATACCTCGCTAACCACGCCACCAGCGGTGACTTGCCGGTACCGCCGAGGGTCAGATTGCCGACCACGATGACCGGCACGCTCAGCTGATGAACGGTCCGCTTGCCAGCCCGCGCCTCGGCCAGACGACGCGTCACCTGGCGACAATAGATTGCCTCTAGCGGTCTCAGCACAGAAAGCCAGGCGGCATCGCTGTACCAGGCATTCAAGAGCGCCTCACCAAGGCGCTCAGTGAACCGACGCCACCACTTCATGGCGCGTCCTGGAACTGCAGCTGATGCAAGGCCGCATAGGCGCCACCTCTGGCGATCAATTCGGCATGACTGCCCTGCTCGACGATCTCGCCCTGCTCCATCACCAGGATGCGATCCGCACGCTCGATGGTGGAGAGGCGGTGAGCGATAACAAAGGTGGTGCGCCCGCGACACACCTCTTCAAGCGCCTGTTGAATATAGCGCTCAGACTCGCTATCCAGCGCCGAGGTCGCCTCATCGAGCACCAGCAGCGGCGCATCCTTGAAGATCGCACGCGCGATCGCCAAGCGTTGCCGCTGGCCACCGGAGAGCATCACCCCATTGTCGCCTACCGGGGTGTCATATCCTTTAGGCATCTCCATGATGAAGTCATGGGCAAAGGCGGCACGGGCCGCGGCTTCGATAGCGTCCTGGTCGGGGTCATCGACACCATAGGCAATGTTCTGGCCGATGGTGGTATTGAAGAGGGTCACCTGCTGGGAGACCAGAGCGATCTGGCGACGTAGTGGCGACAGCTTGAAGTCGTCAAGCGACACGCCATCAAGTGTAATCGCGCCTTGCGAGGGTCGATAGAAACGTGGCAACAGATTAACCAACGTCGATTTACCGCTGCCGGAACGGCCGACGATCGCAATCATCTCACCGGGCGCCACCTCAAGCTGAATGCCCTTGAGCACCTCATTTTCCCCATCAGCGTAGGCGAAGCGCACGCCGTCGAAGTGCACCCGCCCTTTCAGCCGCTCCGGCTCGATCGTTCCCTGATCGGGTTCAGCCGGCTCCTCGATCAGGCCGAACAGCTCGCCGGAGGCGGCGATACCCTTCTGAATCGCACTGTTGACGTCGGTCAGTTGGCGCACGGGCTTGGCCATCAATGAAGCCGCGGTGATAAAGGCCACGAATTCGCCTGGCGTCATGTCATCAAGCAGTGCCGGTGACATGGCTAGCCAGACAAGCCCCGCCAGCGCCAGCGCCACCAACAGCTGAATCACCGGCGTGCTGATGCCCTTGGTCAGCGCTTCCTTCATGCTCTGGCGACGGTTTTCATCGCTTGCCTGAGCGAAGCGACGCTTTTCATAGGCTTCGGCGCCATGAGTGCGCACGACCCGGTACCCGGACAGTGCTTCCGAGGCCACATGCGTGACATCGCCCATGGAACGCTGGATACGCTGGGACAGGCGCCGGAATCGCTTACTGGCGTAGCTGACCACCAGCGCGATCAGCGGCGTGACCGTCAAGAACACCAGCGTCAGCAACGCATTGGTCCACAGCAGGTAGCTGAGTAGACCGATCACGAAGAGACCTTCGCGCAAAATTACGGTGATGGCGTTGCTGGCGGCGCCTGTGACCTGCTCGACGTGATACGTCACCCGCGAGACCAGCTGACCGCTGGAGTGCTCGTCGAAGAAGCGTCCGGGCAGGTGCAGCATGTGGTTGAAGACATCGCAACGCAGCGCATGCACCACATTACGTGCTACCTGGCTCATGAAATAGGTGCCGAGAAAGGTCCCCAGCCCCCGAGCGGCGAACATGCCGACCACGAAAAGCGGCAGGAAGAGTCGAAACGCCGCATCCGGATTCTGGATGCCATCGATCAGGCGCTTCATCATCTCGGCGAGGGCCGTACTGGACGCGGCGTAGATAGCATAGCCGACCACGGCCAGCATGAAGGAGCGCCAATAGGGCCTGACATAGTCGAGCAGGCGTTTGTAGAGAGCCCATCCTGAATCGTAGGTCACGGTGTCTCCGCTTGATTGGTACGTTCGGTTGCCTTGCGGGTGGCGATGCGTACACGGGTGATGCCCTGAGCGGACGCCTGGTCGAGAGCGGCGACCACGCGGCTATGAGCCACTCTGCCATCGGCTTCAATGATCAGGCCATGGGCTCTAGCGTCTTCTGCGCGGGACGACAGTGCCGTCGCCAGGTCATCCTGTTCGACGATTGCCTCACCAAGCCGATAGTCACCGGCGACGGTGATCGAGAGCACCACTGGCGAGGTATCGGCCGGCGCGGCACGGCTGCTTTCGGGAAGTTCGATTTCAAGTGCCTGGCGGGTTTCGAAGGTGGTCGACACCATGAAGAAGATCAACAGCAGAAACACCACATCGATCAAGGGTGTCAGATTGATTTCCACCGGTTCCCGGCGACGGCGCGGAAACTTCATGCGCCACACACTCCTCGACCGGGCGCCTCGTCACGCTCGGTCAGGCTCAACTCTCCCGGGTAGTGCGCCAGAAAATCCACCAGCTGACTGGCCTGCTCTTCCATGCGAACGGTGATATCTTCGACCCGACGCTGGAAGAAGCGATGAAACATCAGCGACGGAATCGCCACCGTCAGACCGGCGGCGGTCGTCACCAGCGCCTGGGAAATCCCGCCGGCAAGGTCTGCGGTGCGCCCCGGGCCTTCCGCACTGACCAGCACCGAGAAGACCTCAATCATTCCGACCACGGTACCCAACAAACCGATCAGTGGGGTTATCGCGGCGATGGTACCCAGCGGACTCAGGAAGCGTTCCATATCGTGGATCACCGCGACGGCGGCCTGCTGCAGGCGAGCCCGCACCTGATCATGCCCGAGACGCGTATTGCGAAGTCCGGCAGCCAGCACCCTCCCAAGCGGTGAATGGCTTTCCAACCAGTAAAGGTTGACCTGGCCCTGGGCGACCAGAGCACATACCTCGCCTCCCAGCCCCGCCGGTGCGATGCGTGAAGCCCGCAGCGTCCAAAGCCGCTCGATGATGATCACGGTAGCCACCAGAGAACAGCCCAGTAGCGGCAATATCAGCCAACCACCGACTTCCAGAGCGCCGAGCATATCCATACAAGAGTCTCCCTAATGCCATGACCGCCGGAGACGCCATTGGCCGTCAGTCTAGGGACGCGATTCTACCCCATGGCAGCCGCCATCGACACCACGACGCCAGCTCGGCTGGCGTTCTGCCGTCAGTACGGGCGCCACGCCTGGCGTCATGGTGAGTGTCACCGCCCCGTCGAGCGCGGTATTCCAAAGACAGCTGCCTTGTCTGCGAAAACGGCGCACCACCTCTGGAGCCGGGTGACCGAAGCGATTGTCGCGACCCGCGCTGAAGATGACCTGAGAAGGGTTCGTCGCCGCCACGAAGGCCGGCCCGGAACTGGTGAGGCTGCCATGATGCCCGGCGATCAGTACATCGATATGCTCGGGCAAGCTAGGCAGTAAACGGTGTTCCACCGCTCGCCCGGCGTCACCGGTGATCAAGACCGCCTGATCACCAAGACGTACCAGCAGCACACAGGAACGGTCGTTCGCGGACAGCGAATCGAGCGGACCTGCCGGCGGCCAGAGTACCTGGAAGGCGACACCGCCACTTGTCCAGCGCTGTCCGGCAACACAGGCCTTGGATGAATGCCCGATGCGCTCTCCTCTCGGGGCCAGCCACTCACCTACCCTATGCTCGGCAAGCGCCGCCACGCCACCGGCATGATCCTGATCACCGTGACTGACGATAACGCGTGAGAACATCTGTCCCGCAGGCCAGAGACCGGCCAGCGGCATGAAGCCAGAGGCAAAGCGTGGGCCGGTATCATACAAAACGCGTGTGTCCCGTATGCCCTTATGGGCACCGTCTTCAAGGCCATCGAGCATGCGATCTGAGTTGTCATTATCAGGATGAGTCGCATGGCCGGGGTCTATAGGAGCGTATGTACTGAGTTCGATCGCCTGCCCCTGGCCGACATCGTAGACGTGCACACGCAGACTCCCCACCTCAGGCGTCGGTGCCTCGAGGCTAAAGGCGACGACCATCAACCATAGTGAACTCATTACCCGCAGCGACCGCGACAAGGCCGGCAAACCCCAGACCAGGGCAAGACCCGACAGGCACAGCGTCGCCGGTAACCGCTGCCAGGTCGGCAGCACCTGCTGGGGAATGGCCACAACCGCCTCGTTCAAGCCGGCATGCAACACGACCGCCAGCGCTTCGAACAACCACCAACAGGCATAGGCCAATACCGGCACGACGCTCAATGCCCAGCCCAAAAGGCCTAACGGCACCATCAGCATACTGACCCAAGGCACCGCCATCAGGTTGATGAAAGGCGCGGACGGGGCCAGCCGCCCGAAAGCGATCACCACGGCAGCGGCCATCATCGGTGAAAGCAGAAGCTGGGTGCGAATCAGCGCCCAGGCCCACCCTTTCAGGCCCTGGGGTCGGGTCCGCCCCTGCCAGATAAGGATCAGCCAAGCGACCGCCAGAAACGACAGCCACAGGCCAGGCCGCCATAGTGAGAGAGGATCAACCAGAACGACCATCGAAAGCGCCAGCCACCAGGCTTGCCAAGGACCGGGGGCATGGCGACCGCAAGCGACCCAGAGGCCGACCAGGGTCATGATCAGAGCGCGAAACGCCGGCGGCTCGAGACCAGAAAGCCAGGCGTAGCCGCTTGCCGCCGCACCGGCCAGCACCCAGGGCCAGATGGCCATGCGCCAACGTCCCGGCGTCACGCACCGGGCCAGCCCTCGCATCAGCCACAGCACACAGGTCGCGACCAGCCCGACATGAAGCCCCGACACCACCACCAGGTGCGTGGTACCGCTGGCATTCAAAACCGCCCAATCCTCATCATTGAGCCGCTCATCAGCGCCAAGCGTCAGGGCTGCCAACCAGCGACGGCCCACACCGTCGGGGTAATGACTGTCGAGAAAGGAAAGAGCCGTTTGACGCAACGAATCGGGCGCGGCTCCCATGCGCTCAGCGGGCGGTGAATGGCGCACATAACCTGTCGCCCCCAGCCCCTCGCGCCACAACCAGGCGCGATAATCGAACGTGCCCGGGTTGGAAAAGCCTGACGGCGGACGCAGTCGCGCCGTCAGGCGCCAGCGCTCTCCTACCGCCATGGTTTTACCCCCATAGACCGACAGGCGTACCTCATTGAGTGCGTCGCAAGCCGGCAGGCCAGGGTTCAACGGATGACAGTCATCAACGGTCAAGCGCAGGCGACTCGCCGGCTGACCCGCTTGGTAGGCGGTGACACGCCCTTCGAGCCGAAGATCCTCTCCTATCAGGCCTCGCGGCAGCTCGGCGCCTCGCGCAAGCAGCAGTGCTGCGCCAACCATCGTCGCCACGACAAGGAGCCATAACGCCAATCGTGAGCGTGGAAGGCACACAAGCAGTAACAGCCCGGTGACTCCCCAGGCCGTAAAGAGTCCACCAGGAGCCTGGATGGCGAGTCCGGCGCCTGCCATGGCGGCAAGCGCCACGGGCATACCAAGACCGCTGCGCATGGCGGTATACATGACAGTCTGCGGCCCTCCCTGGCCCTGTCATCCCCTCGTCACGGCCGAAGCCGTGGCGAGAGACATGCCTTGTATGGATAATGGCGACGGATTGCCTGATCCATATCGTCCATCGCCTGCGAGCCTGCCATGCCGCGCCGCTTCCTACAGCGCTACATGCCCCATCCCGATGCCCTCAAGGGTAATCGCTCGCTGCGTTTCATGCGCCATTTGATCGGCGATGCCTCGCTATGGATGCTGTCACGCCGTGCTGTCGCCAATGCCTTCATGGTCGGCATATTCTGCGCCCTGCTACCGATTCCCTTTCAAATGGTCTTCGCCGCTGGCGGGGCCTGCCTACTGCGCTGCAACCTTCCTCTCTCGATTGGGTTGGTGTGGATTACCAATCCGCTGACCATACCGATCATCTTCTACGGCAACTATCGCCTGGGTACCTGGCTGCTATCCACTCCGCCTCGGGCGGCGCCAGACACCCTGTCCACTCAGTGGGTAGCCGAGCAGCTGGTCGATATCCTGCCAGCGCTGGCGCTTGGCTCGCTGGTAGCGGCGGTGGTGGCTGGCCTTGCCGCAAACGCAAGCATTCGCCTGATCTGGCGCTGGCAGGTCTCGCGTAGCTGGAGCCGCCGCAAGAAGCGTCGCCTGCGGGCAACACCGCCCGGGAAAGGTCGCAATGAAGACTGCCGGTGACGGCGCCGGCCGCCGCATGGCTCGCGCTGATCCTCCAATGATCAGTATCAGCAGGGCCGCCACCGTCCCGAAAGCGGTCTAATCGGGAGTCAGTTTGCCATTATCAAGCTTCATCACCCGGTCCTGATGCGCCGCGAGGCCAGTGTCATGCGTCACCACCACGAAGGCGCAGGCGGTGGTCCTTGCTAGATCGTCCATCATCGCAAGGATACTGGCCGCGGTTGTCTGATCAAGGTTACCGGTAGGCTCGTCCATCAGCACCAGGCTTGGGTCGGTAATCAATGCCCTGGCAATCGCGACCCGCTGACGCTCCCCCCCGGACAGCTCACCCGGCTTGTGGTCACCTCGCGTGGCCATGCCGACGCGCTCGAGGATCTGGGCGGCGCGCCCACAGGCGTCCTTGCGCGACTGGCCACGCACGATCAGGGGTAGCGCCGCGTTTTCCAGGGCCGTGAGCTCAGCCAACAAGTGATGGAACTGATAGACGAAACCGATGTGGCGGTTGCGAAAACGTCCCAGCTGGCTCTCGCCCAGTTCTGCCAATGATTGCCCAGCCACCTTGACGGTTCCGGCAGTGGGACGGTCCAGGCCCCCCAGGAGGTTAAGCAATGTGGTCTTGCCCGACCCCGAGCTGCCGACTACCGCCACGCGTTCGCCGGCACGCACGTCAAGATCCAGGTTTTCGAGCACCGTCACATCCTGAGGCCCTTCGTGATAGGTCCTCGTCAGCCCCTGGCACTCGAGCAGCACCTGCCCCGCCTTGGGGGCGATACGCTCCTCGGTCATGGTTGTCTCCTTGCTCATCGAGGGCCTCATTCGTAGCGCAGCACATCGGCCGGCTGGATGCGCGAGGCACGCCAGGCCGGGTACAGGGTGGAGAGGAAGGTCAGCACGAAGGCCGCCGTGGTAATCACCCCCACATCGGACCAGTTCAGGCGGGACGGCAGATAGCTGATGAAGTAGACGTTAGCGTCCAGGAACTGGATACCGGTGGCCGACTCGAACCAGGCGATGAGATCGGCAATCGTCAGCGCCAGCGTTACGCCAATGCCAAGCCCCATCAGAATGCCGATGATACCAATCGCCAGTCCCTGGACGATGAAGATGCCCATGATCGAGCCAGGCGTCGCGCCGATAGTACGCAGGATGGCAATATCCGCCTTCTTGTCGGTCACCACCATGACCAGCGTCGAGACGATGTTGAAGGCGGCCACCGCAATGATCACGGTCAGCAGCAGCCCAATCATGCGCTTCTCCATCTGGATCGCCTGGAAGAGGTTGCCGTGGGTCCGCGTCCAGTCGATACCGCGATACCCTGGCCCCAGCTCGTCGATGATCTTGCGTGTCTCGCCATGGGCGGCGAACAGATCATCGAACTCGAGCCGCAGTCCTCCTACCGCATCCCCCATTCGGGCCAGGGTCTGCATATCGTCGATATGCGCATAGGCGAGGCTGGCATCCAGATCGGCGCCGACACTGAACATGCCGCTGACATTGAAACGCTTGAGGCGCGGGAAGACCCCGCCCGGGGTAATTGATGCTTCGGGAACCAGCAGGGTGACACGATCGCCGACCCCGACGCCCAGCCGTTTGGCCAGCAGTTCACCGAGCACGACATTCCACTCCCCGGCTTTCAGGTCATCGAGGCTGCCCTGAACCATGTTGTCATCGATGATCGACACCTTGGCTTCGGCGTCTGGGGCAATGCCGTTGACCATGGCCCCTTCGTTGCGCCCGCCGATCGAGAACATGCCTTGCTGCTGCACATAGGGCGCCGCTCCAATGACCCGTTCACGCTGCGTCAACCGCTCGGCCAGCGGCTGCCAGTCGGTCATCCCCGATGGTGCCTCGATACGGGTGTGGGGCACCATGCCCAGCACCCGAGATCTCAGCTCGTGATCGAAACCGTTCATCACCGACAGCACCAGGATCAGCACGGCGACACCGAGCATCAACCCAAGCATCGAAGTCAGGGAAATAAAGGAAATAAAGTGGTTGCGTCGCTTGGCGCGCACGTAGCGCAGTCCAAGCATAAATGGCAGGCGGTCGAGCATCGCGATCGGTTCCTTGTCAGCGGGCGCTCATGGTACGGTTTTTTGCCTGGCGACGCATGTGCGCCACCAAAAGCAAGGCGGTTCTCTGTGGGCGTAGCCCTTGCATCCCGGTAGCGCTGCCCCTACATTGCGCCGTTCCCGGGGCAAGGCCCCGACGAGCATACCCGTGAGAAGACTGCGATGGCTAACCGCTTGTTCCCCGAATGGCACCCACAGGATGCCGTGCAACTGACTTGGCCGAGTGCTCACAGCGACTGGGCCTCCATGCTGTCACGTATCGAAGCCACGCTTGAGCACATGGTGATCGCCATCACCCGCTATCAAGGCGTGCTGATCAGTGTGGCCGATGACGCCACCCGCACACGCCTGGCCGCGACCTTCAGGCAACTCGGCGTGCCTGGCACCCGACTTAGGCTCTGTGTCGTCTCAAGCGATGACACCTGGGCACGGGATCACGGCCCCATTGGTATCGAGCGCGACGGACGACTCACCCTCCTCGACTACCGTTTCACCGGCTGGGGCGGCAAGTTTCCCGCCACAAAGGACAACGCCCTGAACCGGGCCCTCGCGGATCAGGGTGTGTTCGCTGCCCCTCTCATCTCCCGTGAATTGATTCTGGAGGGTGGCGCCATCGAGAGTGATGGTCAAGGCACCCTTCTGACCACGGAAGCCTGTCTGCTCAACGAGAATCGCAACCCGACACTCGATCGGGCGGCGATAGAGTCACGGCTGGCCGAAGATCTCGGCGCGCATCGCGTACTATGGCTCGCACATGGGCACCTGGAGGGCGATGACACCGATAGTCATGTCGACACCCTGGCCCGCTTCTGCGACCCACAGACCATCGCTTACGTGCGCTGTGACGACCCCACGGACTCTCACTACGCAGCCCTGGCCGCCATGGAGGATGAGCTGAGAGCATTGCGACAGGCTGACGGCACGCCCTACCGGCTGATCGCCCTGCCCTGGCCGCGGCCCTGCTTCGACCCCGAGGACGGCCATCGCCTGCCAGCCACCTATGCTAATTTTCTGATCATCAACGGTGCCGTACTGGTGCCGGCCTATGGCGATGCGGCTGATAGCCTGGCACTAAGCGCCCTGGCAACGGTTTTTCCCGACCGCGATCTGATCCCCATCGACTGTCGCGAGGTCATCCGCCAGCACGGCAGCCTGCACTGTCTGACCATGCAGCTGCCCAAGGGCAGCCTGAGTGCTTCTTTCTTCGGCGACGCCGACGATCTTCAGGAGTGATCATATGAACAAGACGCTCACCGTTGGCCTGGTCCAGCAGCAAGCCTGGCCCGACAAGACCAAGAGCCTGAACGAGACCGAAGCAAGTGTCCGCGCGCTCGCGGCAGAAGGCGCCGAGCTTGTGTTGCTTCAGGAACTGCATGCCAGTCACTATTTCTGCCAGTACGAAGACCCGGCCGTCTTCGACCTGGCCGAGCCATTGGATGGTCCCACCGGCCGCCGACTGGCCGCGCTGGCCGCCGAACTCGACATCGTGCTGGTGGGCTCGCTGTTCGAGCGGCGAGCCGCCGGGCTCTACCACAACACCGCCGTGGTTTATGACCGGGCGCAAGGGGCCGTCGGCCACTACCGCAAGATGCACATTCCCGATGATCCGGGGTTCTATGAAAAATTCTATTTCACCCCGGGCGATGCCGAAGGCGTCAACGCCCTGGCGCCATTGGGCGGCTTCGCCCCCATCGACACCTCGGTGGGGCGCCTGGGGCTGCTCGTCTGCTGGGACCAATGGTACCCGGAAGCAGCCCGACTGATGGCGCTCGCCGGGGCTGAGCTTTTGCTCTACCCCACTGCCATCGGCTGGACGCCATCGGATGAGCCCGATGAGAAGACCCGTCAGAAAGATGCCTGGACCCTGATTCAGCGCGCGCATGGCGTGGCCAACGGCCTGCCGGTCGTGGTCGCCAACCGCGTCGGCCACGAACCCGACCTCAGCGGCATGAGTCAGGGTATCGACTTCTGGGGAGGCAGCTTCATCTGCGGCCCCCAAGGTGAGCTCTTGGCCCATGCCGGCGAAGAAAGCCAGCGACTGCTGGTCGAGGTCGACATGGCTCGTGCCGAGGACACCCGTCGTATCTGGCCTTTCCTGCGCGACCGCCGCATTGATGCTTACGGTGACCTGACACGGCGCTTCAGGGACTAAGTACCTATTTCAGGGATTAAGTTCCTGTTTCGGGGATTAAGTACCTAGACGCCATACAATACGCCTCGCCCCATCAAACAAGCGCCCCCGCCAGGCATCCTGGCGGGGGCGCTTGTTACTGACGCTCGACAACTGGCTATCGCAAGCAGCCCTGAAGCAACCCCATGGACGAGAACTCTGCGTCAGGCGCAGGCCGAAGGAATATCACTTGAAGCCCGGGTTACTTCCAGAAGTCGCGAATCGAGGCGATCCCCTGCGAGCCCACGCCGCGGGCATGGTTGGCATCGTGGCGCGTCATGCCCCCCAGCGCGAAGACCGGCATGGCAGCCGTTTCGACCAGTTGCTGGAAATCGTGCCAACCAAGCGGCGCCGTCTCCGGATGGGTCGGCGTGGTACGCAGCGGCGACAGCGTGACGAAGTCGCAGCCGATGCGGCCAGCCTGATCCAGCTGTTCCTGATTGTGAGTCGAGGCCGACTGCCACTTGCCCTGAGCCAGCGGGCGACGCTCGAGGTTCATCAACCGCTCGCTGGTCAGATGAACGCCATCAGCGTCGATCTCATTCAAAAGCTCGGGCTCGCCATTGAGCTGGAGGCGAGCACCATGCTTGCGGCACAGCGCCAGCGCCCCTTCGGCGCGATCCAGATAGGCCTTCCGGTCGAGCTGCTTGGCACGAAGCTGCACCAGACGCACCTGATCCTCGACCAATGCCCGCTCGAGTTTGGTGAAGAACACATCATCGTCGTCTTCTTCGCCAGTGATCAGACACTCGGTAGGCAGGATCACCGCCCGCAGAATCGGCAAGTTGGCCGCCGGGAAGGGGTAGTTGAAGAGGTCTTCCTTGTTGACCCAGCGCACGGCCTGACCCTCGCGGCCGAACGGCTCGCCGGCGAAAGCATGGACCTGCCACACATCGAGCAGAATATGCTTGTCGGGATATTCGTGATTGACCCGAATCAGCGGCTGAGCGCGATGAATCTCGACGCCAAGCTCCTCATGCAGCTCGCGCTTCAGGGCCTCGAAGCCAGTTTCATAGGGGGCCAGCTTGCCGCCAGGAAACTCCCACAGCCCGCCCTGATCGACATTGGAGGGGCGCCGGGCGATCAACACCTGAGCCTTATCCTCGCTGACGATGGCGGCGGCAGCCACATGTACCCTTCTCTTGACCATTGTGTGTATTACCTTTCAAACATGAAGAACGCGTAACCCATGACGCGCCCACGCGCGCCATGGCGACAACCAGTCAGACCTAGCTGCGATAATCGGCATTGATGGAGACATAGTCATGGGACAGGTCGGAGGTCCACACAGTGGCGCTGGCCTCCCCGCGTCCCAGACGAATGCGGATGCGAATATCTTCCCTCGCCATCACGTCACTGCCGGCTTCTTCCGTGTAGCCGGCGGCACGGCCACCCGCTTCGACCAGGCGCACATCGCCCAGGTCGATGACGATACGCTCAACGTCGAAGTTCTCGACGGGCGCACGCCCCACAGCAGCCAGAATGCGGCCCCAGTTGGCATCAGAGGCATACAGGGCGGTCTTGACCAGCGGTGAATGCGCCACCGTAAAGGCCACGTCCAGGGCTTCCCGGCGAGAGGTGGCCTCTTCGACATCGAGGGTCACGAACTTGGTCGCTCCCTCACCATCGCGGATAATCGCCTGCGCCAGCTCGACCAACACCTCATCGAGCGCAACACGAAACGCCTCGAGGTCCGCACTGCTCTCGACTCTGGGACCGCGCCCCGTGGCCACCAACATGCAGGCATCGTTGGTGGAGGTGTCGCTGTCCACGGTGATGCAGTTGAAAGAACGGCCAACGCCGTCTTGCAACAACGACTCAAGCCGCGCCTGAGAAATAGCGGCGTCGGTGGCCACGAAGCCAAGCATGGTCGCCATGTTGGGCTGGATCATGCCCGACCCCTTGCTGATACCGGCGATGGTCACCGTCTCGCCATCGATGGTGATCGTACGCGTGGCCCCCTTGGGACGCGTATCGGTGGTCAGGATACCCTCGGCAGCGGCGTCCCAGCCGTTTTCACTCAGTGCCTCAAGCGCCTGAGGCAGTGCCCCCAGCAAGCGCTCCATGGGCAGTGGCTCACCGATCACACCGGTGGAGAACGGCAATACCGCCTCGCCCTCGACGCCGGTCAGACGCGCGAGCTCGTCACAGCTGGAGGTGGCATCGCGCAGACCAAGCGCCCCGGTACCCGCATTGGCATTGCCGGTATTGATCACGAAATAACGCGGTGCCAGGCCCTTTTCACAACGCGCCGCCAGATGCCGCTTGGCTACCTGTACCGGCGCCGCGCAGAAAGCATTAAGGGTGAAAGTACCAGCGACACTTGCCCCCTCAGGCACCTCGATGACCACCAGATCACGACGCCCCGGTTTCTTGATACCCGCACTGGTGGTGCCCAGACGCAGCCCTTCTATCACCGGCATCTGCGGAAAGACCGCTTCACCCACTGCCATGCATCTACTCCTCGTTCGTGGCAGGCCGGCGACGCTTCACGCCGCCAGCCTCTATCAGCTCAGTGTGCCGTGGCACTGCTTATACTTCTTGCCGGAGCCGCAGGGGCAAGGATCATTGCGGCCGACCTTGGGACCTTCACGCCTCACCGGCTGACCCTCAGCACCCTCTGGCGCTGGCTGGTCCGCTGACGCTTCATCAGGGCTTGCCGTGGCTTCGTCACGACGTGTCGCGACGCCAGCCTGCTCGCGGGCCAAGGTTTCACGCCGCTGTTGCTCAAGCTCTTCGACTTCTTCCTGACGACGCACCTGAACATGGCTCAGGATGCGGGTGATGTCGGATTTGATGTTGCCAAGCAGCCCCTGGAACAGCTCAAAGGCTTCACGCTTGTATTCCTGCTTGGGGTTTTTCTGGGCATAGCCGCGCAGGTGAATGCCACGACGCAGGTGGTCCATCGACTGAAGGTGCTCTTTCCAGCGGGTGTCCAGCACCTGGAGCATCACCTGCTTTTCGAAACGCCGCATCAATGGCTCACCGACGGCGGCTACCTTGTCCTCATACAGCTTGCGATGTGCCTCATGCAGGCGCTCGCGCAGTTGCTCCTCGCTGAGTCGAGCATCCTCGGCCGACCACTGGGTCACCGGCGTATCAAGGTTGAACTCGGACTTGAGGTGCGTCTCGAGTCCCGCCAGGTCCCACTGCTCGGGCAGGCTCTGCGGCGGCACGAAATCACTGATGGCCTCATCCATCACCTCGGTGCGAATCCCCAATACATTCTCGGAGACATCCTCGGCCTCGAGAATGTCGTTGCGCTGCTCGTAGATCACGCGACGCTGATCGTTGGCCACGTCATCGTACTCGAGCAACTGCTTGCGGATATCGAAGTTGCGTCCCTCGACCTTCTTCTGGGCGCGCTCGACGGCATTGGAAACCATCTTGTGCTCGATGGCCTCGCCCCGCTCGAGACCCAGCGCCTGCATCAATCGCTGCACCCGGTCGGAGCCGAACAGGCGCATCAGGTTATCTTCCAGTGACAGGAAGAAACGGGTCGAGCCGGGATCACCCTGACGACCCGAACGGCCGCGCAGCTGATTGTCGATGCGGCGCGACTCGTGGCGCTCAGAGCCAATCACATGCAGGCCTCCGGCGGCCAGCACGGCATCGTGACGTTCCTGCCAGGCATCCTTGATGGCCTGTACCGCGGCCTCATCGGGATGATCGAGTTCGGCGACCTCGGCCTCCCAGCTACCGCCCAACATGATGTCTGTACCACGCCCGGCCATGTTGGTGGCGATGGTCACCGCGCCGGGACGACCCGCCTGGGCAATGATCTGTGCCTCGCTCTGGTGCTGCTTGGCATTCAATACGCTGAAGGCCATGTCCGCCTTGCGCATCAGCTCGGCCAGATACTCGGATGTCTCGATGGAAGCGGTACCCACCAATACGGGGCGACCCGCCTCGGTCTCGGCCTGCACATCCTTGATGATCGCCTCGAACTTCTCCTCGCCGGTCAGGTAGACCAGGTCATTCTGGTCCCGACGGATCAACGGCCGATTGGTCGGGATCACCATCACATCCAGACCATAGATCTGGCGGAATTCGAAGGCTTCGGTATCGGCGGTGCCGGTCATGCCGGCGAGCTTTTCATAGAGACGGAAATAGTTCTGGAAGGTGGTCGAGGCCAGCGTCTGGCTCTCGCGCTGCACGGTGACTCCTTCCTTGGCCTCGACGGCCTGGTGCAGACCCTCGGACCAGCGACGGCCGGGCATGCTGCGCCCCGTGTGCTCGTCGACGATGACCACCTGGCCGTCATCGATGATGTAGTCGACGTCACGCTGATAGAGGTGTCGCGCCCGCAGAGCGGAATGCATGTGCTGGAGCAGGTTGAGGTTCTGCGCCGCATACAGCGACTCGTCCTCACCAAGCAGCTCTTCACTCCTCAGCAGCGCCTCAACCTTATGGTGCCCCTCTTCAGTGATTTCGACCTGTTTCTGCTTCTCATCGAGAACGAAATCGCCATCGGGCGGCACTTCATCATCTTCACTCTGCTCGCCACGCACCAAGTCGGCGGACAGGCGGTTCATCACCTTGTAGAGCTCGGTGTTTTCTTCCACCGGGCCGGAGATGATCAGCGGCGTGCGCGCTTCATCGATGAGGATGGAGTCGACTTCATCGACGATCGCATAGTGCAGGCCTCGCTGGACCTTGTCCTCAAGCGAGAAGGCCATGTTGTCGCGCAGGTAATCAAAGCCGAATTCGTTGTTGGTGCCGTAGGTGATGTCACAGGCATAGGCCTGGCGTTTGTCTTCGCCGTCCTGCCCCGAATAGATGGACCCGACCGTCAGGTCGAGGCGCTCATAGAGCGGGCGCATCCACTCGGCGTCGCGCCGGGCCAGGTAGTCGTTGACCGTGACGACATGCACGCCCTTGGCAGGCAGTGCGTTCAGATACACGGCCAATGTCGCCACCAGCGTCTTGCCCTCGCCGGTCTTCATCTCGGCAATACGGCCCGTATTCAGCGCCAGACCACCGATCATCTGAACATCGAAATGGCGCATGCCCATGACGCGTTTACTGGCCTCACGCACCACTGCAAACGCTTCGGGCAGTAACGCATCGAGCGTTTCCCCTGCCGCTAGGCGCTCACGAAATTCGCCGGTCTTGGCCTGTAGGCTGGCATCATCCAGTGTCTCGAAATCCGCTTCCATGGCATTGATCTTTTCAACGACCTTGCCTAGGCGTTTGACCTCGCGATCGTTCTTGGAACCCACCACTTTGCGTAATAAATTATTGATCATGAAACGTCCGTTCTCTACCAAGTATCCCAATTAAGGCAGCAGTACCCCGAGCAGGTAATTGCGCCCCATGTCTACCCAACAGGCGGGTATGTCAGACGGTTGGAGAAGGCGGACCGCGACGAGTTAAGACATCATGAGCGGCAGCGGGAACCCGCAAATCATTGCGTGGCAGGGGCGAAATCGATGACCGAAAGCGGCGCCAATGGCGTTTGGGCCTCCAACGTCGTTGACTCGCCTGACGGCGGCTTTCCGCGCGGATGACCGCCGGCGCCAGCCAGCATATTTGCACCACCCGCTCGACCAACCTGACGCCGTCGGCCTGCACCAGACCGGCGGGCAGCAGACAGCCCACCAACAACCCCGCCAGCCACCATCGGGTGCGACGGCGCGAAACCGTATCGGCGGGCCGACCTGGGCTGGCATAGGAAGAGCCATTCATGCTGTTGGAGTACTCGCGGGCATGGTAGATTGCCGATTATCAATTGGCGTTAAAAGTGCAGCCCATGAGTATAAAGGTTAAGCGTTTCCGCGCCCAGCCCGTCACGTCGCTGCTCGGCGGCCGCGGCGAGCTTGGCGGCCTGATGCGCATGGCGAGCTTGATCGACAAAGCCCAGACAGTGCTTCGTGAACACCTACCGCTCGAAGTACGCGAGCATGTATTTGTGGGCGGCTACCGGGATGGCAAACTTACCCTGATTACTGACCGAGCGGTCTGGCTGACCTGGCTTCGTTACGAACAACCCCGACTGCTGGATCTACTGAGACAACAACCGGAGTTCGAGGCCGTACTGGGGTTTACATTAAAGGTTCGCCCGGTCCGCCCCCCAAAGGCCCCGCCACGCCATAACCGGCGACTGTCGACTAATGCCGCTGGCGAAATCGCCAGCTGCGCCGAGGATACAGAAGATCCGCGATTGAAACGCGCCCTCGAGCGCCTGGCGTCTCATGCCGACGACCAGGGCTAGCCGACCGCCCTCGCTTGTTACCCTGAAGCCTCAATCTTTCACACCTGGCACGGCCAATACCCACCTGCCTTGAGAGAAAACTGCGGAAGTACCAGAAAAATACTAGAGAAGACCCAAACAAAAAACGCCGCTTCCAGAAGAGGAAACGGCGTCAAGCAATAGTGCCAATCACGGAAATCACCTCCATGACGGCAGCTCGGCGAAGGGGCATAGCCCTGGGTGTCAAGCCATGGCGGGTGAGGCGTAGGAAATGGGGGCGACCTGGTTGGCATCCTCGAAGGTGACCAGCTCCCAGGCATCCGGCTGAGCCAGCATGGCGCGGCAAAGCTGGTTGTTGAGCGCATGGCCTGATTTCACACCACGGAACTCGCCGATAAGACTGTAACCAAGCTGGTAGAGATCACCAATGGCGTCCAGCACCTTGTGCTTGACGAACTCATCGTCGTAACGCAGACCGCCCTCATTGACGATACGATAGTCATCAACCACCACTGCATTATCCAGGCTACCGCCCAGCGCCAGATTCTGAGCGCGCAGAAACTCGAGATCACGCATGAAGCCAAAGGTACGCGCCCGTGAGACTTCCTTAACAAATGACGTCGTCGAAAAATCCACGACAGCCATCTGATCGCGCAGCTCCGAAACAGGATGATCAAAATCGATGGCAAAGGAGACCTTGAAGCCGTGGTGCGGGAGAAAAATGGCTTCTTTATCGCCATCGCGCACCACCACTTCGCGCTTGATGCGAATAAATTTCTTAGCGGCTGCCTGTTCTTCGATACCCGCCGACTGAATCAGAAAGACGAAGGGACCCGCGCTGCCATCCATGATGGGCACTTCACCAGCACTTAGCTCAACAAAGACGTTATCGATACCCAGGCCGGCAAAAGCCGACATCAGGTGCTCGACCGTCGCTACTTTGACATCACCCTGTGACAACGCCGTGCACAAGGAGGTATCGGTAACGAGGTTGGCGTTAGCCGGAATCTGAACCTCAGGGCTCAGATCGGTACGCACGAAGATGACACCGGTATTCGCCGGCGCAGGGCGAAGGGTCAGACAGACCTTTTCACCCGAATGTAAACCCACGCCAGTGGCGCGGATCGTGTTCTTGAGAGTACGTTGTTTAATCATGGGCATTCGCCGAGCCGTGACATGTAGTTATCAAACGGTGTTCACTATACCAGCGAACGCCCGTTTCAACAAAGAAAACTCACCCCGGCGCCCCCTATGTCAACAATAGATTGGCTCAATCGGCCTGGCGGCGAAGAAATGCCGGGATATCCAGGTAGTCGTCCATATCCTTGTTACGGCGCTGATCGGAGCGTGCCTTGGCGGCTTCCTGATCGGCCGTCTTGGCAGCCTGCTGACGCGCCACCGCCGGCTGTTGCTGCAGGGTGCGATAATCAGCGGCCTCGGGGCGCGATGCAGCAGCTTCTCGCGGTGCAGTCGCCGTCTTGGGCGCACGGCCATCGAGACCCGCTGCCACTACGGTGACGCGAAGCTCATCCGACATTTCCATGTCGATGGAGGTACCCACCACGATGGTGGCATCTTGAGAGGCAAACTCCTGAACGGTAGCACCGACGTCGTTGAACTCGCCGATGGACAGGTCGGGACCCGCCGTGATGTTGACCAGGATACCGCGAGCACCGTGAAGGTCGATGTCCTCGAGCAACGGGCTGCGAATCGCCTTCTCGGCCGCTTCACGTGCACGGTTTTCCCCGGTCGCACCACCGGTTCCCATCATCGCCATACCCATCTCGGACATAACGGTACGTACGTCGGCAAAGTCGACGTTAATGATGCCAGGACTGGTGATGAGTTCGGCAATACCCTGAACGGCACCCAGCAAGACATCATTGGCAGCGCTGAAAGCCGTCAACAGCGTCGCGCTCTTGCCAAGCACCGACAGCAGCTTCTCGTTGGGAATGGTGATCAGCGAATCAACATGCTCGGAGAGCTCCTTCATTCCCTCTTCGGCCGCACGCATGCGCTTGGGCCCTTCGAAGGGGAAGGGTCGAGTCACCACGGCGACTGTCAGGATGCCGAGTTCCTTGGCTACCTGCGCGACGACCGGAGCACCACCGGTACCCGTACCACCGCCCATACCGGCGGTGATAAACACCATGTCAGCACCTTCCAGTAATTCGGCGATGCGTTCACGATCTTCCATTGCCGCCTGGCGACCCACCTCGGGATTAGCACCAGCGCCCAGTCCCTTGGTAATCTCGCTACCCAGTTGGAGGACGGTCTTGGCAGCTACCCGCTTGAGAGCCTGAGCGTCGGTATTGGCACAGATGAACTCCACGCCCTCGATGCTGCTCTCGACCATGTGATTGACGGCATTACCACCACCACCACCAACACCAACTACTTTGATGACCGCGCTGCTTGAGGGTGCGTTATCAACCAGTTCGAACATATGCCCCGTCTCCTGGACCGCATGCGGCCCGTATCAGAAATTTCCTTTGAACCAGCCCTTGATTCTGTCTATGGCCGGCATCGCTTCCTTGAGTCCCCGGGAGACGTCCTCCCTCTTCGGCTGTGCCGAAACGACCCGGCCCTGCCCCTGCCTGGCATCACGCATTCCGTAATGTAGCAAACCGACTCCTGTTGAATAAATCGGGTTTCTGACTACATCGGCAAGCCCACGAACATTTTGCGGGCAGGCGATACGCACAGGCATGTGGAAGATTTCTTCGGCCAGCTCGACCACGCCTTCCATGCGCGAGGTGCCACCGGTCAACACGACGCCGGCGGCGACCAGGTCTTCGAATCCGCTGCGACGCAACTCTTCGCGGACCAGCGTAAACAATTCTTCATAGCGAGGTTCTACCACCTCAGCCAGCGCCTGTCGTGACAGGTCCCGAGCGGGACGGTCGCCGACGCTCGGCACCTTGATCATTTCATCGCTTGCGGCCAACTGCGTCAGCGCGCAAGCATACTTGACCTTGATGTTCTCGGCGTACTGCGTCGGCGTACGCAAGGCCATGGCGATATCATTGGTGACCTGATCGCCGGCGATGGGAATCACCGCCGTATGGCGAATGGCCCCCTCAGTAAAGACCGCGATGTCGGTCGTTCCGCCACCAATATCTACCATGCAAACCCCGAGCTCACGCTCATCCTCGGTAAGCACCGCATGGCTTGAGGCCAGTTGCTCGAGAATGATGTCGTCGACTTCCAGACCACAGCGACGCACACACTTCTCGATATTCTGCACGGCATTGAGCGCCGCCGTGACCAAATGGACGCGAGCCTCCAGGCGAACACCCGACATGCCCAGCGGCTCACGAATACCCTCTTGGGTGTCGATGGCGAATTCCTGAGGCAACACGTGCAACACGCGCTGCCCCTCGGATATCGCCCTCGCACGGGCCGAATCGATCACGCGCTCAATATCAGATGACGATACTTCCCGATCCTTGATGGCCACCACACCATCGGAATTCATCGAACTGATGTGACTGCCTGCGATACCCACATAAACCGAATGAATGTCGCAACCGGCCATCAACTCGGCTTCTTCGACGGCGCGTTGAATCGACTGAACAGTCGATTCGATATTGATCACGACCCCCTTCTTCATGCCCCGTGAGGGGTGCGAACCGATGCCGGCAATTTCAATACCACCATCATCGCTGGGCTGACCGACAATCGCCACCACCTTGGATGTTCCGATATCCAGCCCGACTACCATATTAGAAGCGTTGGAATGTCCTGCCATGGGTCGGGAATACTCCTAGAAACTGTTCGGATGATCATCCGTGAATCCGCATAAAATGTATATTGAGGCAATTATAGGAACAACTTCCCTACTTTCACCACCCCAGCATAAAAACATCGCACACAATAAGCGGTTTTTTTCTGAAAAGAAACACCCTGAACTCCCACGTGACGGGAGCTGTATCGAAAAAAGGCACCCGTTGTCATTCATGCCTCATGGCTCGACCGGAGCCGTCTCACCGTGCCAGGCAACCGCCACACCATTCGGGTAGCGCAGGTCGATGTAGCGAATTTGCGACGCTTCACTCCCCAATTGTCGCCGCCAAGCTGCCTCGAGTCGTGCGAGCCGCGCATCACGATCGCTGCGTCCCAGCATGATCCAAACACCGCTATCAAGCTGCAGGCGCCAGGCTCCCCGGGGCTCAAGGCGCAACTGGCGGACCGTCACGCCCAATGCAGTAAAGTGTCGTTGCAGGCGGTCGTAATAGGCCAGGACTTCGGCGCCACTGCCCGTTGGACCAGCCAAGTCAGGAAGCCCCTTTGGAGGGGCAACCGAGCCAAAGGCGAAGGGCTCACCGCGAGGATTGAGCAACTCATCATCATGCCAGCGCGCCACCGGCTGCTGCTCGAAAAGCTCCAGCGTCAGCGCATCCGGCCATTGACGTGACACACGAACCTCGGCCAGCCAGCCAATATCTCTGACCCGCTGACGTAGCTCGCCAAGATCAAGCGCCAGCCAGGACTGTCCTTCTACCAGCGGTGCCAACTGCTCGCGCAGATAATCGGCACTGACGAGTTCAAGATCACCCCGGATCGAGACCCGTTCAATGGGGCGATCCAGCCACAGCCACAGCACGCGGCCACCGGCCACCAGCAGTACCATAAGCAGAATGAGGCCAAGCCAGGGCCCACGGGAGCGTTCCATCGCCTGTTACGACTCCTGCGTGGCAGCGAGGCTGCTATCGAGGATGCGAAGCACCAGCGTGTCAAAATCGATGTCGGCGTAGGCCGCCGCTTGCGGAACCAGACTGTGATCGGTCATGCCCGGCACGGTGTTGACCTCGAGCAGCCAGAAGCGTCCTTCAGCGTCACGCATCACATCCACGCGCCCCCAGCCCTCGGCCCCGATAGCCTGGAAAGCGCGACGACTCAAATCACCCAGGGCCTTTTCATCCTCCGGGGAGAGCCCGCAGGGGAGATGGTAGAGGGTCTCGTCGGAGAGATATTTGGCCTCATAATCATAAAAGCCACTGGGAACTTCGACCCGGATCGCCGGCAACACACTGTCACCGAGCAGCGACACCGTATATTCGGGCCCCTTGACGAAGCGTTCGGCCATCACGGCCGCATCGAATCGCGCTGCATCGCGATAGGCTGCCTCGAGAGCCTCGGGACTATCGACGATGGTGATGCCCAGCGTCGACCCCTCATGCACGGGCTTGACGATTAGCGGCAGCCCAAGCGAACGACAGACACCACTCCAGTCAGCGGTAGCCTCGAGTGTCAGGCTCTCCGGCGTGGGAAGCCCGGCATTCTGCCATATCGCCTTGGTACGCTGTTTATCCATCCCCAGCGCTGAGGCCAGCACGCCACTGCCGGTAAAGGGAACCTCAAGCAGTGACAACGCTCCCTGGAGGGTGCCGTTTTCACCCACACCGCCATGCAGGGCGATGAAGACCCGGTCCGGGGCCAGCGCCTGCAAGCCGGCCAAGCCACTAAGGGCCAGGTCATAGCCAATGGCGTCAACGCCACTGCGCTTGAGGGAAGCAAGGATGGCACTGCCGCTGATCAGCGACACTTCGCGCTCAGCGGAGGTGCCCCCATAGACGACTACCACTCGGCCATACCGCTCAGGCCTGACACCCTCGCTCATCATCATTGCATCATCCGTCATAGCGTCACCTTATCGAGCTCAAGGTGTTGTTCGGCAAGCCCCAAGGCGATGCCGCCAACGTCACCGGCGCCCTGGGTAATCAGAATATCGTTGGGGCGCAGAATGCGCTTGAGCAGATCCGGGAGTTCCGACTTGTGCTCGACGAATAGCGGATCAACGAGACCACGCTGGCGAATCGAGCCGGCCAGCGTCTTGCCTTCGGCACCAGGAATTGGCGTCTCACCGGCCGCATAGACGTCCAGCAGTACCAGGGTATCGACACCCGACAGCACCCGCACAAAATCCTCGTAAAGATCACGCGTGCGTGAATAGCGATGCGGCTGGTAGACCATCACCAAGCGCCGCTCGGGCCAGCCTGCGCGGATCGCACGGATCACCATGTCCACCTCACGTGGATGATGGCCGTAATCATCGACCAGCATCACCTCACCCTCGCCATCAGGGGCTTTGAAGTCGCCATGCACCTGGAAGCGACGCCCGACACCAGCAAAACTCGCCAGGCCGCTCAGGATGGCAGCATCTGAAACACCGGCATCACAGGCCACCGCGATTGCCGCCAGGGCGTTGAGGGCATTATGTTCGCCCGGCATGGCAAGACGCACTTCGAGGGGCGGCTGGCCATCGGGGCGCAGTGCGGTAAAGCGCACTTCTCCGGCATCCTGAACAAATTCGGTAATACGGTAATCGGCGCCCTCATTGAAGCCATACGTCACGAATTGACGATGCACCCGATCCAACAGACCCCGCACGTTCTCGTCGTCGAGGCACAGCACGGCGAGTCCATAGAACGGCAGGTTGTGAAGAAACTCGACGAAGGTGTCCTTGAGCCGCTCGAAATCGCCGCCATAGGTGCTCATGTGATCGGCGTCGATATTGGTCACAATCGACACCATCGGCTGCAGGTGCAAAAAGGACGCATCCGACTCATCGGCTTCAGCGACCAGGTAATCGCCCTCACCGAGCCGGGCGTTGGTGCCGGCACTGGTCAGCTTGCCGCCAATCACAAAGGTAGGATCAAGCCCGCCCTCGGCGAGAAGTGTCGAGGCAATGCTGGTTGTCGTTGTCTTGCCATGGGTGCCGGCCACGGCAATACCGTGGCGAAAGCGCATCAGCTCGGCAAGCATTTCGGCACGACGCACCACCGGCACCCGGTTTTCCTGGGCCCAGCGAATCTCCGGATTGGCCGGGTCGACAGCGGTCGAGACGACCACCACATCAGCCGTCTCAACGTTCTCGGCAGCATGCCCAAGCGACACGCGAATGCCGCACTGGCGCAGATGGGCGACCACCGGCGATTCCTTAAGATCGCTACCGCTAACCTGATAGCCCTGATTGGCCAACACCTCAGCGATACCACACATGCCAGCACCGCCGATGCCGACGAAATGAATACGCCGGATACGCCGCATACCAGGACCACGGACATCGCTGCCAGCGAGCGGGGATTGCTTACGATCTTTCACTGTCTATCTCCATGCAGCCAGCCACCAGGCGATCGACGGCGTCCAAGCGGGCATTAGCCCGGGCGCGGCTTGCCATGGTGGCTAGGGTATTGGGCACCAAGAGCGCCTCGAGCCGCGCAGCAAGCGCGGACGACGTAATTTCGGCCTGAGGCACCAGCTCGCCGGCGCCGACATCCAGCAGCACCCGGGCATTGGCCGTCTGATGATCATCTACCGCATGCGGGTAAGGCACCAGCAGCGCCGGTTTCGCGGCCGCCGCCAACTCGGCCACCGTCAGCGCCCCGGCGCGACAGACCACCAGATCCGCCCAGTCGTATGCGTTGGCCATATCATCGATGAAAGCACTGACCTCAGCCGTCACCTCCTGCGCCGCATACGCCTCACGGGTTGCCACGTCCTTATCACGTCCGGCCTGATGGCGCACCTCGGGGCGCTTTTCCGGCGCGAGCTTGGCAAGTGCCGTAGGCAAGTAATCGTTCAACGCCTTGGCACCCAGAGATCCCCCCACTATCAGCAGGCGCAGCGGCCGGTTATTCATCGTGGCTTCCCCGCGGGGCGTCTCACCCAAGGCGGCGATCTCGGAGCGCACGGGGTTGCCTATCACTTCTGCCCCCCGGGGGAAGGCACCAGGAAAGGCGGCATAGACCCGTCGCGCTAGGCGCGCGAGGGCCTTGTTGGTCATGCCAGCCACAGCATTCTGTTCGTGGATCAATACCGGACGACGCGTCAGCCAGGCCGCGAGGCCACCAGGGCCGCTGGCAAAGCCGCCCATGCCGACGACCAGGTCGGGGTTGAAACGAGCCATCACGCCGCGAGCCTGCCAGATGGCACGGCTTAGTCGCCAGGGCGCCGAAAGCCAACCGGCCGCCCCGTTACCGCGCAGACCAGCCACATCGATGCGATGCAGGGGGATGCCGGCCTCGGGAACCAACTGGTTTTCGATGCCCCGAGGGCTACCCAGCCACTCGACGCACACACCGTGGGCCTGAAGGCCACGCGCCAGCGACAGCGCCGGGATTACGTGCCCTCCGGTGCCACCGGCCATGATCAGTACCCGCTCAGGCTTGGATTCTTTCACGCTCGCTCTCCCTGCGATCGAGTCGGTGTCTTGGTGCGCGCCGTCTTGGGCGCCGTAGAACGCGATCGACGGGCTGCCTGGCGGGTCTCGATATCGACCCGCAGCAACAGCGCCACCATGACGGCACTGATCACCAGGCTCGAACCGCCATAGCTCAGCAGCGGGAGCGTCAGCCCCTTGGTCGGCAACATCCCGGTACTCACGGCGATATTGATGAAAGCCTGGCCGCCGATGATCAGGGCGATACCGTAGCTGAGATAAGCGGCAAACGGCAATTTGGCAAGCTCCGCACGCCGACCTACTGCCATTGCCCGAATGACCAGCAGGGCAAAAAGCCCGACCACCGCCATGGCACCCAACAACCCGAGTTCCTCAGCAATCACCGCAAACACGAAGTCGGTATGGGCCTCGGGCAGATAGAAAAGTTTCTGCACACTGTTACCCAGCCCCAGCCCGAACCAGTGTCCGCGGCCATAGGCAATCAGCGCCTGGGTCAACTGATAACCGCTAGCAAATTGATCCGCCCAGGGGTCGGAAAAACTGGTCAGGCGCGCCATGCGGTAGGGCTCGGCGACCGCCAGCAGCGCGCCCAGCGCCGCCAGTAATACCATCAACAGCAGGAAACGCCACATCGGCGCGCCGGCCATCAGCAGCATGACCATCACACAGCCGGTCATGACGACCACCGAGCCATAGTCAGGCTCGAGAATAAGCAGCAAGGCGAGCACACCCGTGACCAAAAGCGGCCTCAGGAAAGCCCCCCAGGTCTTGCGCACCAACGGTAAATAGCGCTCGAGATAGCCCGCCATATAGGCAATCAGGCAGAGCTTGGCGATCTCGGAAGGCTGGAGGTTAACGGGCACACCGGGAATGGATAGCCAGCGAGTGCTGCCGTTGACCTCACGACCGACAATCAGCACCAGTACCAACAGAAAAAAGGCCACCCCCAGCAGCAACAGTCCATTGACCCGCCACCAGCCGATGGGCACCCACAGCACCGCATAGCCGGTCGCAATCGCCAACAGCACGAAGAAACCATGGCGGATGCTGAAATAGAAGGGGTTGCCGGTAAGCCCCGACGCCACCTCGGTGGAGGCTGAAGTCACCATCACCCAACCCACCAGCATCAAGGTGAGGGCCGACAGCAATAGCCAACCATCGAAAGGCTGGTGAGCGGTAGACAGACGTTCGCTCAGCCTCTTCATGTCTTCTCCTTCAGCATCTCACTTACCCAGTCACGAAAGGCATCACCGCGGGCCATATAGTGAGGAAACTGATCGAGGCTGGCGCAGGCTGGTGACAACAGAACGGCATCGCCCGGCCGAGCTACGCCACGCGCCCGCACAAGCGCAGAAATGAGATCATCGACCCGAGTCACCGCCACGCCCTCCTCCACGGTAGTGGCCAGACGCTCGGCATCGGCACCAAATACCACCACCTCGCGGGCATAGCGCGAAAGCGGTTCCGCCAGGGGCGTAAAATCGGCCCCCTTGCCCACACCACCGGCCAGCAGCACCAAGCGACCATCGAGCGTCGGCCCCAGGCCTTCTATGGCAGCCAGCGTCGCCCCGACGTTGGTGCCCTTGGAATCATTGATCCAGGCGATGTCATTCACCTTGGCCACAAGCTCACCACGGTGGGCAAGCCCCTGAAAGCGCTCGAGCACGGCGCGCATCGAGGACAGCGGCAGTCCCAAGCGCTCGCCCATGGCCATCGCGGCCAAGGCATTGGCCTGATTGTGACGCCCGGGCAGGCGCACGGCACTGGCCGGCATCAACGGGGTCTTGCCACGCATCAGCCAGGGCACATCGCCCTGGCCATCATCATGCTTCGCAATGCCCCAGTCCCCCTCGTCGGGGGCTTGGGTGGTAAAACGATCCAGCGCAGGCAGCGTTGTTGCGGGCCAGGTCATGGAGTCATCGGCGTTGACCACCCCATGAGCCGCGCCACGGAAGATGCCAAGCTTGGCGTCGCGATACCCCGCCAGATCTCCATGACGATCCAGGTGATCATCGCAGAGGTTGAGAAAGGCTGCCGTCTCGGCACCTAGCCAGGGCGTGGTCTCGAGCTGGAAGCTGGATAGCTCAAGCACATAGAGCTCGGCATCGGGCATATCGGCCAACAAATCCAGCGCCGGCGTGCCCAGGTTCCCCCCAACGGCGACACGGCGACCGGCCTCACTGGCCATCTCGCCGAGAAGGGTGGTTACGGTAGATTTGGCGTTGGAGCCGGTAATCGCGGCAATAGGGGCACGACACGCACGCACGAAGAGCGCGATTTCGCCCACCAGGCGCGGCCGGCCCTCATCACCAATAGCCGCAAGTGACGGCAAACCTGGTGTCTTGGGATCCACACCAGGGCTCAAGACGACTTCTTTGGCCGCCGACATATCCACGTCACCGAGCGGACCGCAATGAATCGCCGCATCAGGGTATTGCGTTCGAATCTCGTCAAGACCAGGCGGTGACTGACGCGTATCCGCGATCATGAAGGGGACACCCAGGCGCGACAGGTGACGCGTAATGGCGCGGCCCGATACGCCAAGCCCCACCACCAAGGTCACCCCCTCGGGAACAGCGACCATCAGCGAACCTTCAGCGTCGCAAGACCCATCAGCACCAGTACCACGGTAATGATCCAGAAACGCACGATGACCCGCGGCTCAGGCCAGCCCTTGAGCTCGAAGTGGTGGTGTAGAGGTGCCATACGAAAGATGCGCCGCCCGGTAAGCTTGTAGGAAGCCACCTGAAGGATCACCGACACCGTTTCCATGACGAAGACGCCACCCATGATGAACAGCACGATCTCCTGACGGACGATCACCGCCACCACGCCGAGGGCGGCGCCAAGTGCCAGGGCCCCCACGTCGCCCATGAAGACCTGGGCCGGATAGGTGTTGAACCACAGAAAGCCAAGACCAGCACCGGCGATGGTGCCGCAGAACACTGCAAGCTCACCGGCGCCGGGAATCAGCGGAATATGCAAGTATTCGGCGAAGACCGTATTGCCGCTGGCGTAGGCAAATACGGAGAGCCCCATGGCCACCAGCACGGTGGGCATGATCGCCAGGCCGTCCAGGCCATCGGTGAGGTTAACGGCATTGGAACTGCCTACGATCACCAGGTAAGTCAGCACCACGAAGAACAGCCCCAACGGCACCACCACGTCCTTGAATAGCGGCACGATCAGGCTGGTCTCGACCGGGCTCGCGGCGGTCAGGTAGAGCAGCACTGCAGCTCCCAGCCCGATCACCGATTGCCAGAAGTACTTCCACTTCGCTGGCAGGCCGCGAGGGTTCTTCTCGACCACCTTGCGGAAATCATCGACCCAGCCTATGGCACCAAAGCCCAGCGTGACACCAAGCACGATCCATACGTAATGGTTGGTCAGGTCACCCCACAATAGCGTACTGACGGCCATCGCCATCAGGATCATCGCCCCGCCCATGGTCGGCGTACCGGCTTTAGACAGGTGTGACTGAGGACCATCATCACGCACCGCCTGACCGATCTGGCGCTCGACCAGGCGGCGAATCATCATTGGCCCCAACCATAGACACAGCAGCAGCGCCGTCAGTGTCCCCAGGATCATGCGCAGGGTCAGATAGCCGAAGACATTGAAGGCATTATTGTAGTGCGACAGTAATTCGGCGAGAAAAAGCAGCATGGGTTGCGTTCACCTTGATGCATCCAGGCGCAGCTCGGCAATCAAGCGTTCCATGCCGGCACTGCGCGAGCCCTTGACCAGCACACTGGCCCCGGGCGGAAGATGGTTTTGGGCATGGCGCGCGAGCGCCTGCCAATCGTTGAAATGACACCCGCCTTCGCCGAAGGCCTGACTGGCCGGCTCGGCCGGCGCACCCAGAGTGCCAAGAAAGTCGATACCTCGTTCCCGCGCATGACGTCCGATGTCGGCATGTAGCTGATCGGACGCCGATCCCAATTCGCCCATGGCCCCCAGTAGGCACCAGCGGGGGCCCGGTAGTTCGGCCAGCAGATCTATTGCCGCTTTCACCGCTCCGGGGTTGGCATTATACGTATCGTCGAGCAAACGTGAATCGCGGATTCCCGGCACCACCATCAGGCGCCCGGGCATCGGCGCCGCTGCAGACAGCCCCGCCATCAAGGTGGCCTCGTCCAGCCCCATCGCGAGAGCGGCTGCGGCAGCAGCCAGGGCATTGGCCACATTGTGCCGACCAAGCAGGCCAAGCTGAACACGCCCCAGTGAGCGGCCATCGACATGCAGCGCAAACGCATAGCGCCCCTCCCCATCACAGACCGGGTCGACTGCCCGAACCCGGGCTCCCTCCGCGAAGCCGAAGTCCAGCACCTCATTCGGCTCAGCCAGCCGGCGCCATAGCGGATAGAAGACATCGTCGCGATTAAGCACCGCCACCCCGTCGGCGGCGAGACCAGAAAGAATTTCGGCCTTGGCCTGAGCGATACGCCCCGTGCCACCAAACTCACCGACATGGGCGCCGGTCACGTTAGTGATGACCGCCACCTGCGGCGCTGCCAGCAACGTCGTCCAGGCGATCTCGCCGACATGGTTGGCACCGAGCTCAAGCACCGCATGGCGATGCTCGGCAGCCAGTCCCAGCAGGGTCAGGGGGGCTCCGATGTCGTTGTTGAGGTTGCCGCGAGTCGCGAGCCCCTTACCGCCTGCCGCCAGCAGAGAGGCAAGCAGCTCCTTGACGGTGGTCTTGCCGCTGTTACCGGTGATCGCGACCAACGGGCCACCCCAGGCCTGACGGCGCGCCTTGGCAAGCACGCCCAAGGCCAGGCGGGTATCGGGCACCACGAGCTGTGGCAGCGGGTCATCGACGGGGTGCGACACTACCGCAGCAAGCGCCCCGGCCTCACGCGCCTTGGCCAGATAATCGTGCGCATCGAAGCGCTCGCCGACCAATGCTATCAGCACCTGGCCCGGCGTCAGCGCACGCGTATCGGTGGTGATGCCCAAGACAGGCGAGGAGGCACCAGCCGGGCAGGCAGTGCCGAGTCGCTCGGCAAGCTCACCCAGCGTTTCAAGGCCTACTCCACTCATGAGCCGGCCTCCGCTGCCGCCTCGAGGGCATCGAGAACCTTGTCGATTTCGTCGGCATCGGAAAAATCATGACGCACACCAGAGATCTCCTGATAGGCCTCGTGGCCCTTGCCCGCGATCAGCACCAGGTCCTCCGGACCAGCGGCCTCCAGGCAAGCTCGAATCGCGGCACGCCGCCCATCGATGCACCAGGCGGCCTCGCGCTCGGCAGGCTCAAGGCCTGAAAGAACCTCATCACGAATCGCCGCAGGATCCTCCCCTCGCGGGTTGTCATCGGTAATCACCAGCCGATCAGCGCGAGCGGCGGCCGCGCGCGCCATTAACGGCCGCTTGCCACGGTCACGTTCGCCACCACAACCAAACAGACACCAAAGCTGACCCGCTGCCCCCAGGTGCGCTCGCAATGCCATCAATGCATTATCCAGGGCATCCGGCGTGTGGGCGTAATCTACCACCACCGCTGGCTGGCCAGGCCGAGAAAGCGGTTGCATGCGCCCCGGCACCGGAGCCAACTGTCCCGCCGCCACGCTGATATCTTCGAGGGATTCGCCGAGACCATAGAGCGTGGCCATGGCCAGCAGGACATTATCGAGGTTGAAACGCCCCATCAGGGATAGCGCCAGCGCAAACTCGCCATCGGGGCTCGCGATCAGGGCGCGCTGGCCGTCGGGGAGCGGCTCCCAATCGAGAACGCGAAAAGTGGTAGCCTCGCCTTCGCCAGTCGCCAACACCCTGACACCTTTGGGCAGCCCGGCGAGCATCAATCTCGCCAGGGCGTCATCACCATTGACCACGGCGAGCTCCAGCTCCGAGCGCTTGAAAAGTTTTGCCTTGGCAGCGGCGTAGTCGGCCATCCCGCTGTGATAATCCAGATGGTCACGTGTCAGGTTGGTAAATACCGCCGCCTGCACTCGGCATCCCTCGAGGCGCTGCTGCGCGAGCGCATGGGACGACACCTCCATGGCCACTCGGTCTAGCCCCTGGGCCGCCATCTCACCCAGACTCTCCTGCAGTGCCAAGGGGCCCGGCGTGGTCAAGCCGCTATCCTCAAGTGCTCCCGGACGACCACTGCCCAGGGTGCCAATGAGCCCACAGGGGCGACCAATAGCCTCGCTCAGCGCCGCCAGATAGTGGGTCACCGAGCTCTTGCCGTTGGTGCCGGTAACCCCAATCAGCTGCTGGTTCTCAGGCACCTGAAACAGGGTGCGACCAAGCTCACCCACGCAGTCAGCGAGGCCATTCAGCATCAGCACCCGCGGGTCGGCGGCCTTAGCATGGGAAGGTGAACCGTCATCCGCATGACAGAGCACCAGCGCGGCACCGCCCTCGAGCGCCTGAACCAGGTAATCCCGGCCATCGACATGGAGTCCAGGCAGGGCGATGAAGATATCGCCCTGCCTGACGAGGCGACTGTCCTGCATTAACCGTTGCGTGCCTTCAGGTATGTCGGGAAGCGCGGCGCTGACGCCGGGCCAGAAGGCCTCTAGGCTGGCTAGGAGGCGCGAATTCTCAACCTGCATGCGTTTCTCCAGGAATCAAGGGGCGTCGGCGGATGAAAGCGTATCCTGATCAGGCGGCACATCGAGCAGACGCAGGGCATTGCCGACAACCGTCGAGAACACCGGTGCCGCGACCAGCCCCCCATAGTAGTCATCCCCTCGAGGGTGGTCGATCATCACGACAGTGACGATACGCGGGTCAGAGGCGGGAGCGATGCCGACAAAGAGGCCACGATAGGCGTCTTCCTCGTAGCCCCCGCCGGCGGCCTTACGCACCGTACCGGTCTTGCCTGCTATCCGATAGCCCGGCACCCCGGCTCGATGTGCGCCGGTATCAGGCTGCACCACCTGCTCCATCATGCCGAGCAGCTCATCGGCGACCCGCGGCTCGATGACCACAGACCCTTCGGGCGGCCCATCCCGCTTTAAAAGCGAAGGAGATAGACGACGCCCGTGGTTAGCGATCGCCGTATAGGCGCTTGCCAACTGCAAAGCCGACACCGACAAGCCATAGCCATAGGCGAGGCTGGCACGCTGACTGTCAGCCCAATGGCTTGGTGACGGCAGGCTTCCCGAGGCCTCGCCGGGGAAACCCGTGCCCGGCGCCTGCCCCAGCCCCAGGCGCTGATAGGTATCGACCACAGCGGTATCCGGCAGGTCGAGAGCAATACGAGTCATGCCGATATTCGATGATTTCCGGAGAATACCGCCCAACGTCAGCTCACCGTAGTTGCGAAAATCGCGGATGGTAAAGCGGTTGTCCAGACGCATCCAGCCCGGCGAGGTGTCGACGACGGTGTCTGGTGAATAGCGTTCGGTCTCAAGTGCCGCGGACATGGCCAATGGCTTCATCACCGAGCCTGGCTCAAAAACATCGACGATGGCTTGATTTCGCAGGCTACTGGGATCGAGGCCGGCGCGATTATTGGGGTTGTAGGAGGGTTGGTTGGCCATTGCCAGCACCTCGCCGCTACGGGTGTCCATCATGACCAGGGTGCCACCATCGGCATTTCTCTCCTGAACGGCCGCCTTGAGCTCCCGATAAGCCATGTACTGCAGCCGCTGATCGATGGCAAGCGTCAGATCGCCACCCGGATCAGCCTCCTTGAGCAGGTGCAGGTCGCGCACCAAACGACCGCGACGATCCTTGAGCACGCGGCGTTTGCCAGGCGTCCCGGACAGATAGTTGTTGTAGGCGAGCTCGAGGCCTTCCTGCCCACGGTCATCGACGTTAGTCACGCCAATCAGCTGCGCCGAGGCCTCGCCCGACGGATAGTAGCGACGGTACTCGAGCTGGCGATAGATACCCGGTACCTTGAGATCGAGAATCTCCTGGGCATCGGCGGGCGTCATCTGACGGCGCAGATACATGAATTCACGCTCAGAATAACGCGCAATGCGGGCATTAAGGTCGTCCAGGTCAACATCCAGGGCGCGCGCCAACACCAGACGCTGAATGTCATCTGGCGGTAATTCCTCAGGGTTTGCCCATAGGCTGACAACCGGGGTGGAGATGGCCAATGGCTCACCGTTGCGGTCGGTGATCATTCCCCGGTGGGCACTTATCGATTCCACGCGCAGCGTGCGGGCATCACCCTGCCCCTGCAAAAAGGAGCGGTCGATCACGTGCAGATAGACGATACGTGCACCGAGCAGGCACAAGGCCAACAGGATCAGCCCTAGCATTAACCGGTAGCGGAAGACACCCAAAGGCGCGCCAGGAGGCGGGCGACGTGGCGTAGCGGAGCGGCGCTGGGTCGTGCTCATGGCCCAATCACCTCCACACGCTCGATATCCGGCAAGTGCATTTCCAACCGATCACTGGCAAGCCTCTCGATCCGTGCCGGACTCGACCAGGCGCTCTCCTCGAGAAGCAGCTGCCCCCACTCGGTCTGCAGCTGGCTCTGCTCGCGCTCAAGTTGCTGAAGGCGGGCGTACTGTTCGCGGGTCAAATGGCTGGTCGTGGTAACGGCCACAGCACTCGCCAACGCGGCGATGACCAACAGCACCACTAGCACCAGACGCAGGCTCGGGCGAGGGCTCGCCTCAAGACCCGGCATCCAGACTCGTCCCTGGCTCATGTCGCTCCTTAGCTGCTTGTGCGTCGCGGCTACTTCAACTTGCGGGCCACCCGCATCACGGCGCTGCGGGCACGGGGATTGGCATCAACCTCGGCGGCATTGGCGCGACGCGCTTTACCGACGGCTTCAAGGCGGCGATTGAGCTGATCATCGCGGATCGGCATGCCGCGCGGCAAGTGCGTATCGCCGCGCACGTGCTCGCGGATGAAGCGTTTGACGCGCCGATCTTCCAGGGAGTGAAAACTGATGACCACCAGATGACCGCCCGGTGCCAAGGCCTCGAGCGCGGCGTCGAGGGCGGCATCGAGCTGATCGAGCTCGCCATTGACATGGATACGCAAGGCCTGGAAGGCTCGAGTGGCCGGATGCTTACCCTTTTCCCAGGCAGGATGTGCCGTCTTGATCACCTCGGCCAGATCACCGGTGCGTGTGAAGGGGCACTCCTTACGACGCTCGACGATCGCCCGCGCCAAGCGCTTGGCGAAACGCTCTTCACCATAGGTCTTGAAGACCCAGGCAATATCCTCAACCTTGGCCCGCGCTAGCCAGTCGGCAGCACTCTCCCCGTGTTCAGGGTCCATGCGCATGTCCAACGGGCCATCGCGCAGGAAACTGAAGCCACGCTCGGGGTCATCAAGCTGAGGCGATGACACGCCCACATCAAGCAGAATCCCGGCCAGCCGACCGTGAAGGCCCTGCGCCGCCGCGATATCACCAAGCCTTGCAAACTCGCCACGCTCGATGGCGAAGCGAGCATCATCGATACTCGCCGCCTCCTCCAGCGCCTGGGGATCTCGGTCGATCGCCAACAGCTGCCCTTCTGGTGCCAGGCGCGACAGAATCAGGCGGGAGTGACCGCCGCGGCCGAAGGTGCCGTCCAGATAGGCGCCGGCGGGGTCGACAAGCAGCGCATCGACCGCCCCGTCGAGCAGCACGCTTTCGTGACGAAAGGAAGACGGGGCCGCGGGGTTTTCAGATGCGCTCATGCAGGTCTCGATACAAACAAGAAACACCGGCAAGTCAGTCGATGACCAACCGATGATGGGGAATGGAGGGAGTCGGCCGATAAGCCGGGTTCTGTCGTGGACAGTCATTCCTCTAGGGAAGGCGTCGCCGCCTTCCTCAAGCAACCTACCCGAACCCAACGCGGGCCACGCCAATGGGTTCCTATTTGGTCTTGCTCCGAGTGGGGTTTACCGTGCCACGCACTGTTGCCAGGCGCGCGGTGCGCTCTTACCGCACCCTTTCACCCTTACCGGCCTCCCGAAGGAGACGTAGGCGGTCTACTCTCTGCTGCACTTGCCGTCGGCTCACGCCGCCCAGGCGTTACCTGGCACTCTGCCCTATGGAGCCCGGACTTTCCTCCCCCGATGACCTCGAGAGGCTATCGGCGGCGACTGTCTGGCTGACTCCCAGCGGCGCAGAATACCAGCGCAGCCGCCCCCCCTCAAGCGATGACTGTGCAGTCTACCCCTCATCCTTCAGGGCCTGGGCTCTGGCGTACCAAACCTTCTTGGTCCCGCCGAGCAAGCGCACCGCAATGGCAGCCGCCTGTTTAACGCCCACCCCCTCTGACAGTAGCGCCTTGAGAAGCGATTCGGCCTCGACCAGCGCCTCGTCGTCATCCGTCCGAGGCGAGGCGCCAGCCACCATCACCACGAACTCGCCGCGCGCCTGGTCAGTGTCTTCCTCCATGCGCGTAAGCAACGACGCCGCATCGCCATCAAGAAACGTCTCGAAGGTCTTGGTCAGCTCCCGGGCCAACACCACACGGCGCGTCCCGAGACACTGGGCAATGTCCTCCAGCGTGTCACGGATGCGATGGGGTGACTCATAGAAGATCAGCGTTTCCTCGCGCTCCTCAAGGGCCGCCAGGCGTCCCCGACGACCGCTGCCCTTGGCCGGCAAAAACCCCTGAAAAAGAAAACGGTCGGTGGGCAGGCCCGCCGCAGAGAGGGCAACGACAAAGGCACAGGCACCGGGAATCGGCACCACCCGATACCCCTCCGCTCGCAGCTCACGCACCAGCAAGAACCCCGGGTCGCAGATCAGCGGCGTACCGGCATCACTAATCAACGCCACATCGTCGCCTGCGGCAAGTCTTGCCTTGAGCTGGGCAACGCGCCCGCTTTCGTTGTGCTCATGCAGTGAAAGCATGGGCCGATCAAGCCCTAGGTGGCGCAGCAAGCGCCCGCTGTGACGGGTATCCTCGGCGGCAATTACCGAGACGTCACCAAGCACTTCACGGGCTCTCGGCGACAGGTCGTCGAGATTCCCAATCGGTGTGGCGACCACGTACAATGTTCCAATAGCCGAAACTGTCATTACGATTCCGAAAGCGGGTTATCTAAGGAAGGGATTCATGAATACATCATTTCGCGGCTGGTTGGCCGTAGCGCTGCTGACGCTGCTGATAAGCGGCTGCGCCGGCCCCAGCCTGATGTCGACCGAGCGGTCACCCGACGCCCTGCTCGCCCAGGCCGAACAACAGGCGCCCGGCCCGGCAGCCGAGAGCCGTCTGGAAGCAGCCCGCATTCTAGCACGACGAGGCGATGCGGCTAAGGCCAAGGAAATCGCCACCCAGCTAGATGACACGGCCTTGAACGCCGAGCGTCGCCAGGAGTGGGCACTGCTACTATCCCGGCTGGGGCTAGAAGCCGATGATGCCCCAAGCGTCATCAAGGCCACCGACCTACTGGAAGACGGCGCCCAGCTGGATAACGACGCCGCCAACAACCTTCTCTACCGCCGTGGCCTGGCACTTGGCATGCTCGGCGAGCCATTGGCCTCCACCCAGGCCATGCTGACGGCACAAGCCGCCACCGGCAGCGATATCCCCAACGACGCCATCTGGAAGCAGCTCAATCGCCTTTCGGCACAGGAGTTGATGACGCTGCGCTCAGACGCCGACAACCTGACCCGCGGCTGGCTATCACTACTCGAGCTGCAACGCCAGAGCAGCGGGGATATCGACCGACTGCTCGGCAAGCTCTCCACCTGGCGAGACGCGAACCCAGCCCACCCGGCCGCGCGCAAGCCACCTGCCGAGCTACTCGCCCTGCGAGAGCTTCGCGGTACGCGCGTCGAGCGCATCGCCATCCTGCTCCCCGAATCAGGGCCGCTGGCCTCGGTGGCCGGCCGGATACGCCAGGGCATCGAGGCCCGCCACAACCATGCCGGACGCCAAGGCGTCGCTAGTCCAGCACTGGACTTCATTGACTCAAGCCAGAAAGATCTGGATGCGCTCTATGCAGAGGCAAGCATGCGTGGTGCCCAGGTCGTGATCGGTCCGCTGGCCAAGCGTAAGGTCGAGGAACTGGAGCAGCGTCAGCGCTTACCGCTGCCAACCCTTGCCCTGAACTACGGGACGGCCGAGCGCAATGTCGCCGAAAATCTCTTCCAGTACGGCCTCTCTGTCGAAGATGAAGCACGCCAGGTCGCCATCCGTGCAGCGCGTGACGGCCACCGCCGCGCTGCGGGCATGGTGCCTAATAATGATTGGGGGCGCCGCGTCGGCGCCTCCTTTGAAGAGACCTGGGAAGATCAGGGCGGCGAAATCGGCCATATGATGCAGTACGACCCAGAGGCGCTGGTGAATAACAGCGTCAAGCGACTCCTCAACCTGAGCGGCCAGGTAGACATGCTGTTTTTACTCGGCCTGCCGAGCTATGCCCGTCAGATCCCTCCCACTCTTGAGTATCAAAAACGCCCCGACCTGCCGGTTTACACCACCTCTCAGGCTTACGAAGGTCAGCCGCAGCCGCGAGCCGATAGCGATTTGAACGGTGTGCGCTTTGTCGAAATCCCTTGGCTGATCCCTGATGCAGCCGTCGGCGGCGTCGAAGCCCTGCCCTTCTATGCAAGCTACCGCACCCTGTCGGCAGAAGCCGACGATCCTGGCGTTCTCAAATTGATGGCCATGGGCGTCGACGCTTACGAGCTTGGTGTACGGCTTCCTCAGCTGCAGGCCATCGGCGGCAGTGAACTCTTTGGTGCTACCGGCACCCTGCGTGCGGCCAACGATGGGCGCATCCAACGCCAACTGCCTTGGGCGGAATTCATCGACGGCCGTCCGCAACCGCCTCTGAAGGCCGGGGGCGAACGAAGGATTGACGCGGACTCGGGCAACGTTCAACAGGGCCGCCAACCAAGCAACGATGTCAGCGGTAGTGAAATGGACACGAGTGAGCTGGGCGATGGCCAGCTCCGCTGACGCCCGCGCACGCGGTGCCGCCATCGAGGCCCTGGCCAACGACTGGCTGACCGCCCGGGGCCTCACCCCGGTGGCGCGCAATCAGCATGCCAAGGGCGGTGAACTGGATCTCGTGATGCGAGAAGGCGAGATCCTGGTGTTCGTCGAGGTCCGCCATCGTCGTGACAGCCGCCACGGCCACCCACTGGAAACCGTGACAATCAGCAAGCAACGCCGCCTCATCAAGGCGGCGCGTTTTTATCTCGCCCGCAACGGGCTATCATGCCCATGCCGCTTCGATGTGGTCGCCGTTACCGGCAGCGCCCCGAACCTCGAGTTTCTCTGGGTTAAGGCCGCCTTCGAAGCGTTCTGATCGCTATAGGACCAGGAAGCCAAGATGGATTTCCAATCACGAATTCTCGGACACTTTAACGCAAGCATCGACACCAAGACCTATGCCAGCGAAGTGTTACCCCCCTTCATCGAGGTAGCCAGCCAGATGATGGTCCAGTGCCTGGTGAGCGAAGGCAAGATCCTGGCCTGCGGCAACGGTGGCAGCGCCGGAGACAGCCAACACTTCTCATCTGAACTGCTCAATCGCTTCGAACGCGAGCGCCCGAGCCTACCGGCCCTCGCACTGACAACAGACACCTCGACCCTGACCTCGATCGCCAATGATTACAGCTACAACGAGGTCTATTCAAAGCAGATCCGCGCACTTGGCCAACCCGGCGACATACTGCTGGCCATCTCCACCAGCGGCAACTCGGCCAACGTCGTTCAGGCTATCCAGGCTGCTCACGATCGAGACATGACCGTTGTCGCCCTGACCGGCCGCGACGGAGGTGACATGGCCTCCCTGCTTGGCCAGGAGGACTGCGAAATCCGTGTACCGGCAACATCAACTGCCCGAATCCAGGAAGTCCATCTGTTGGTTATCCACTGTCTGTGTGATTTGATCGACGAACAACTCTTCGGCCCAAGTGAGTGAACACCATGCGTAACGGTACCGTCTCCATCCTCCTCCTTGCCCTCACGCTCAGCCTTGGCGGCTGCACCACCATTGCCAATGTCGCCAACGATGGCCCGATTGGCGAGAACTACGGTGAGCGCACCCTTGGCAGCAAAGTCGAGGACGAGAGCATTCAGACCAAGGTCAGCGTCAATCTGGGCAAGACCGACGCTCGCTTGGCTGACGCCCGCGTCAATATCGATGTCTTCAATGGCGTGGTGCTGTTAACGGGACAAGTGCCAAGCGAAGAGCTCAAGACCATGGCCAACAACGTCGCCGAGCAAGTACGCAACGTCCGCCAGGTTCAAAACCAGCTGACCGTCGCCGCCAATCTACCCACAAGCCAGCGCCTCTCTGACGGCTGGCTGGCGACCCGCCTCAAGACCAGCCTATCAACCAACGAAAGCATCGACGCAAGCCGTGTGCAGATCGTGGTAGAGAATGGCAGCGTCTACCTGATGGGCCTTGTCACCCGTGCCGAAAGTGATCGCATCGTCTCCGCGGTGTCATCAACCGGGGGCGTACAGCGCATCGTCAAGGTATTTGAATACCTCGACTAGCCATCACCGCCACGCCTGGTGGTGAGCAACGGTGGTTAGCAACGTCTCTCAAACGAAAAACGGCAGGCCATCGGCCTGCCGTTTTACTTTCACATAACGCTCAACGCATGCGTCATCCGGTATCTTACTTGATGACGCGCAGTGAAGGACGCCCCTTGGGTGGCGCCTTAGGCGCATCTTCATCGTCTGAGCTGGTCTCGTCACCAGTATCCTCAACGCTCGACAGTGATGGGCGCTCGTCGGGTACACCCTCCTCGGTCTCAGCATCCTCGGGGGCAGTCTCTTCGCCTTCATGCCCCGGCATGACAGGCTCGTGACCGAAGACCATGCCGACCCCATTCTCACGCGCGTAGAGGGCGATCAAGGCATCCATCGGCACCATCACCCGCATCGGCTTACCGCCAAAGCGAGCGCTGAAGCTGACGGCATCATTTTCAAGACTCAAGTCTTCAACAGCCTGTGGCGCGACGTTCAGTACTATCTGACCGTTCTGCACAAACTGTTCGGGCACCTCCACACCAGGCTGATTGGCATCAACAACGATATGAGGTGTTTGGTCATTATCCAGGAGCCATTGATACAGGGCCCTGGCGAGATAGGGGCGACTCGATAGCATCTCGGGCCTCCATTGGCTGTGGTCCGAACCTCGCGGCCCGGGCCGGGGGTATTAGGTACGCATCTCGCGCTCGGCTTCCGACAGCGAGGCCTTGAAGGATTCGCGTTCGAAGGTGCGTTCCATGTAATTCATCAGTGGCTTGACCTGTTTTTCCGGAAGCTCAATACCCAAGGCCGGAAGGCGCCAGAGCAATGGCGCAAGACAGCAATCCACCAGCGAGAATTCCTCACTCATGAAGAACGGCATATCCTCGAAGATCGGCGAGATACCAATCAGACTTTCTCGAAGTTCCTTGCGTGCTTTTTCAGCCTCTTTCTTGCTGCCCTGCTGGATCTGCTCGATCAACGGGCACCATTCCCGCTCGATGCGATGCATCCACAGGCGACTCTGCGCACGTGCCACCGGGTAAACCGGCAACAACGGCGGATGCGGGAAACGCTCATCCAAGTACTCCATCATCACTTTGGACTCATAAAGCACTAGATCGCGATCCAACAACGTCGGCACGCTATTGTACGGATTGAGATCCGCGAGTTCTTCGGGATGACTGTCTTCCTTGACCTCCAGGATATCGACGGCAACCCCTTTTTCTGCCAACACGATCCGCACGCGATGACTGAAGTGATCATCGCTACCAGAGTAGAAGGTCATCGACGACCGCTTGGCCACAACACCCATGTAACATTCCTCGCAACAGTTCGAGCCTGCATGATAACACGTTGACCGTGCTTCCAGGCGTCGAGACCCGCGACGCGGGTCATGGAAAATAGACAGGGCGCATGACCATAGGCCATGCGCCCTCATACCGCCACTGAGCTACCTCAGTGAATGTCGCGCCAGTACTCACGCTTGAGCAGATAGGCGATGACGCCGAAGATGAAGATGAAGATCAACACTTTGGGCCCCAGAGACTGCGCCTGCAGCTTGGACGGCTCGCCGACATAAGCAAGGAAGTTGGTCAGATCATAAACCGCCTGATCGAATTCTTCCGGCTCCAACTCCCCGGGCTGAGTCACCTGCAGGACATCACAGGACTGATACTTGCCCGTCAGCGGATCTGGCTCATGCCCCGGCACCGGCTTGTCCGTCTCGGAACAGACCTGTTCCTGCACACCCTGTAAGGGTTCCAACGCATTCGGCATGCCTACCAGTGGGAACACCTTATTGTTCACCCCCAAAGGACGCTCCGGGTCCTTGTAGAAGGTGCGCAGATAGGTATAGATCCAGTCCGTACCACGCAGGCGCGCTTCGAGGGTCAGGTCCGGCGGCGCGGCACCAAACCAGGTTTCAGCATCACCTTCCTGCATGGCGATGCGCATCTGGTCGTTGAACGCCAGATCCTCGGAGAAGATCAGGTTGTCCTCGACCAAGTCCTGAGGGATTCCCAGGTCCTCGGCCGCCCGGGAATAACGCTGATACTCCAGCGAATGGCACCCCATGCAGTAGTTGGTAAACAGTTTCATGCCATTCTGCAGCGATGCTTTATCTGACAGATCCGGTGTCATCTCGTCGAGATGTACCGCCGCCCCACCCGCGGCAAACCCTGTCACCGGAAGCAGCGCAACAAGCCATATGAACAATCGCTTTTTCATTAGCCGGTCACCCTCTCTGGAACGGGTTTAGTCTTCTCGAGCCGCGTGTAGATCGGCATCAGCAAGAAGAACGCGAAATATACCGCTGTGGAGACTTGGGCCACCACTGTTCTCCCTGGCGTGGACGGCAATACACCGAGCACCCCAAGCACCACGAAGCTGACTGCAAAGAGCGCAAGCATGACCTTTGACATCCACCCCTTGTAGCGCATGGAAAGTACCGGACTCTTGTCGAGCCAGGGCAGCACGAAGAGGATCGCAATCGCCGCCCCCATCACCATCACACCGAGGAACTTGGAATCCAGCCCAAACAGCGAGAAGGTAATGGCTCGCAGCATCGCGTAGAACGGCGTGAAGTACCAGACCGGCGCGATATGATCGGGCGTCTTCAGCGGATCAGAGGGTTCAAAATTGGGCTTTTCGATGAAATACCCACCCCCTTCCGGGAAGTAGAAGATCACCACGCAGAACACGAACAAGAATACAGCGACGCCGACAATGTCCTTGACTGTGTAATAAGGGTGGAACGGTATGCCATCCAGTGGCTTGCCGGTCTCATCCTTCTTGGCCTTGATATCGACACCATCAGGATTGTTGGAACCGACCTCATGAAGCGCCAGGATATGCAGCACGACCAGCCCGAGGATCACGATCGGAAGCGCGACCACGTGCAGGGCAAAGAAGCGATTCAGGGTGATGCCTGAAATCAGGAAATCGCCGCGAATCCACTGGGTCAAATCGGCGCCCACGACAGGAATGGCCGAGAACAGCGAGATGATGACCTGGGCACCCCAGTAGGACATCTGCCCCCAAGGCAGCAGATAGCCCATGAAGGCTTCTGCCATCAAGGCCAGATAAATGGTCATACCGAATATCCACACAAGCTCGCGTGGCGCTTTATAGGAGCCATAGAGCAACGCCCGGAACATGTGCAGGTAGATCACCACGAAAAAGGCCGTGGCCCCGGTCGAGTGCATGTAGCGAATCAGCCAGCCGAATTCGACATCTCGCATGATGTACTCGACCGACGCAAAGGCCCCCTCTGCGGAAGGGTTGTAGCTCATGGTCAGCCACACCCCTGTCAGGATCTGATTGACCAGCACCAGCAGTGCGAGAGACCCGAAGAAGTACCAAAAATTGAAATTCTTGGGCGCGTAGTACTTGGCCAGGTGGTCTTCCCACATCTGAGTGGCAGGAAAGCGGTCATCAATCCAGCGCATGACACCCTTCTCCGCCTTGGCGCGATTCGGATTCCCCATCAGGCCGCTCCCTTGTCTTCGCCGACAACAATGATGTTGTCATTCGCATAACGATGCGGTGGCACTTCCAGGTTCAAGGGTGCCGGCACACCCGTAAACACACGCCCAGCCAGGTCGAAACGCGAACCATGGCAGGGGCAGAAATACCCACCAGGCCAGTCACCACCGAGATCGGCGGCCCCAGGCTCGGGCCTATACGTAGGCGAGCAACCGAGATGCGTACAGATCCCCACCAGCACAAGAATTTCGGGCTTGATAGAGCGTAATTCTGGGTCGACATAACTTGGCTGCTGTGGCGCCGAAGACTCGGGATCACGCAGGCTAGCTGGATCAATGCTCTTGATCTGTTCGATCATGGCATCCTCACGACGCAGCACCCAAACGGGCTTGCCTCGCCATTCGACCGTCATCTGCTGACCGACCTCAAGCTTGGATGCATCTGCTTCCACAGGAGCTCCCGCCGCACGCGCCTTGGCACTAGGCTGCCACGACGAAACGAAAGGCACCGCAATTCCCACGGCGCCTACCGCCCCTACGACGGTGGTGGCACCGACTAGGAAGCGGCGCCGCCCCTTATTCACGCCGTTGTCTGACATCTTGTCACGCCCTCTATCTCATCACCCGCTGTTTGCCCGCGATGAAAACGGCCGCGACCTGCGGGCAAGATGGACTTCATGTTAGGAAAACGCCTGCACGAAAACAAGCAGCAGTACCGCCTTCATGGCACAGCATACATGACTCAAATCATTGAACGCTTATAAAAAAACGCCCAGCCCCCCGAAGGGACTGGGCGTTCTGACGCGGCCTCGAAGCGTTTAACGCTTGGAGAACTGCGGGCTGCGGCGCGCTTTGCGCAGGCCGACTTTCTTACGCTCAACTTCGCGGGCGTCACGAGTGACGTAACCGGCTTCACGCAGCGGCTTGCGGAAGTCTTCATTGTACTGCATCAGCGCACGAGTGATGCCGTGACGAATGGCGCCAGCTTGAGCCGAGCCGCCACCGCCCTTGACCGTCACGTAGACGTCGAATTGTTCCAGCGTATCGGTCAGCTCGAGCGGCTGACGGACAACCATGCGACCGGTTACACGACCGAAGAACTCGTTGAGTTCACGGCTGTTGACGGTAATTTTGCCGGTGCCCGGCTTGAGGAAGACGCGCGCGGTGGACGTCTTGCGGCGACCGGTACCGTAATACTGTTGAGTCATGGCAATCTACCCCTTAGATGTTCAGTTCTTGCGGCTGCTGGGCGGCATGCGGATGCTCGGTACCGGCATAGACCTTGAGTTTCGAGTACATGGCACGGCCCAGCGGGCCCTTCGGCAGCATGCCCTTGACGGCAAACTCGATGACGCGCTCAGGGGCGTGGCCAATCATCTTCTCGAAGTTCATGGAGCGCAGGCCACCCGGGTAACCCGTGTGACGATAGTAGGTCTTGGCCTGTGCCTTATTGCCGGTGACCTTCACCTTTTCAGCGTTGACCACGACGATGTAATCGCCAGTGTCAACGTGCGGGGTGTATTCCGGCTTGTGCTTGCCACGCAGGCGGCGAGCAATCTCGGTGGCCAGGCGACCGAGGGTCTTGTCCGTAGCGTCGACGACATACCAGTCGCGCTCGACGGACTGCGGCTTAGCAGAAAACGTCTTCATGGGTTGAATCACCAATTGTCGCATGGGGCAGGACTAAACGTCTGATGACGCTGCCTACCATCCCTATTTTTCTTGGTTGTCGAGCGTCTGCTATAGAGGCAAATCGACCGACAACGTTCGAGCGAGAGCGCAGTGTACACGACTCACACCACTAGGTTAAGCGTTCGGGCAGAATTTCAGGGCTTATGAGGCAGCGCTAAATACTCGTGGGACTGCATCTCCTGCAGCCTTGAAAGCGTGCGATCGAACTCGAAACCAAGACTACCTTCGGTATATAGCGACTCGGCTGGCACCTCGGCCGACATCAGCAGCTTCACCGCGCGGTCATAAAACTCATCAACCATGTTGATAAAGCGTCGGGCCTGGTCATCGCTCCCCCGCCCCATTCGCGGAACACCGGAAACCAGCACGGTATGAAACTCGCGAGCCAGCTCAATATAGTCATTCTGGCTGCGGGGGCCATCGCAGAGCTCAGCGAAATCGAACCACACCACATCGTCATGCAAGCGGCGTGCACGCAGCACTCGATGATTGATCTCAATACGCTCATCTTGCTCGCCGTCATGGCCTGCAATCTCGCGAAAGCTGCGCGATAGCTCTGCATCGGCCTCGTCATCCAGCGGAGAGTGAAAGATTTCGGCACGCTCCAAGGCACGCAGGCGATAATCAATGCCGGAGTCGACGTTGACGACCTCACAATGGCGCTCGAGAAGATCGATGGCTGGGAGGAAGCGGGCCCGCTGCAGGCCATCCTTGTAGAGCTCCGTGGGCACGATATTGGAGGTCGTGACCAACACCACGCCATGTTCGAACAGGGACTCCAACAAAGTAGCGAGAATCATGGCATCCGTGATGTCTTTGACGAAAAACTCGTCGAAACAGATCACTCGCGCCTCGCGAGCGAACTTGGCAGCAATCAGCTTCAGCGGATCTTTTTCACCCTTGTAGTGCTCAAGCTCATTGTGGACCCGCTGCATGAAGCGATGAAAATGCGTGCGCATCTTCTCGGAGAAAGGCAGCGCCTCATAGAAGGTATCGACCAGATAGGTCTTACCGCGACCCACACCGCCCCAGAAGTACAGCCCTTTCACCGCAGGCGCCGCCTCGAAGGGCGATGCCGTTTGTTTAGCGCCGAACAGGCCAGCGACTCGAGACTTGAGCCCCGCACGCTCTTTGGCAGGTAGACGCGGCGCACGCTGCGGAATAGTCAGCAAGTCATCATAGAGCCGCTGCAGGTGACGAACTGCCTGCTCCTGAGCCTCATCGTACGCGAATCCCTCGCGCTTGAGATCGGCCTGGTAACGAGCCAGGGGCGTTCCCGCCGCAGCGGACGCTGGAGTTCCAGCAGAAGTCGTTGTCGCACACATCAGCGTCTTGCCTACCTCGGACGTTGGTGATCGAAAGCGAATATTATACGTATTGGGAGGTCTAGCGCACAGAGCAGCCATTATCACCGCGACCGCGCATTGACCTGAGTCTCGCTCTCCCCCATATAATGGGCCCTAGGGAGGCGCCAGTCGCGACCTCGACAACGCGCCACCCCGGCGCTAAAGCTCCAGTGCCGGGTAGACAGAATTTTAAGGGGAACGACGTGTACGAGAGCAATATCGATTGGATCCTGGCGCTGGCCTGCGGCCTTGCAGGCATTGGCATCGGCGCGTTGGGCTACCACCTTCTCAATGCCAACGTGGCCCGCAATCAAAAAGTGCGTCAACGCCTGGCCGAGAAGGAACTTGAACTTCACCAGGTCAAGGATTCGCTCAACGATCATTTCGTGCGTGCGCACGACCTCGTTTCCAGCATTCAACGCCAAAGCCGCGAACTAGAGCAACAACTCTCACAAGGCGCCGAGCAGCTCTGTGAAGACTTGCAGGTCAAGCGCCGCTTACAACCGGAAAGCGAAGAGGCAGAATCCGGCGAGTCACCCGACATGCCGCGCGACTACGCCGATGGCGGACGTGGCACCTTGTCAGAGGACTTCGGCCTTCGCCGCGGCGAAGAACAGCCTGACGCCCAGCCGCCGCGCTATTGATCACACTCGCCTCTGGCGTTTGAACCAACAACCATGACTAACAGTGCCGGCCATCTACGCCGGCACTGTTAGTTTCAGACAATGAAACGCCCTTTTCAGGCCGGGTTATCGATATCCACGAACCGGTGGGTAACCCCATACTCGGCGGCCAACCACTCCCCCAAGGCCTGAACACCGTACCGCTCGGTCGCGTGATGGCCCGCTGCCAGATAGCCGATTCCCAACTCGCGAGCCAAGTGGGTAGTACGCTCGGAGATTTCGCCCGAGATAAAGACATCCGCGCCTGCCGCATGAGCGGCGGTAATCATGTCCTGAGCGCCACCTGTGCACCATGCAACACGCTTGATCGGCCCCTGATGCCCTTCAATCAGCAGCGGCTCCCGACCAAGCTTTTTACTGACATGCTTCGCCAGTGCGCGCTCGTCCAGGCCCTGATCGTTGTCAGCCTCAGCGGCAAGAGCCTGGCCAGGATGACCCAACCATAGAAGTCCCTCCCCGAGTTCGCCGTCGGCACAACCATCGACTACCAGGCCCAACCGTTCGGCCAGACAGGCATTGTTTCCCAGTGAGGGGTGCGCATCTAAGGGAAGATGATACGCCAGCAGGTTGATGTCATTGGCCAGCAAGGCAGCCAGCCGGCGGCGTTTCATGCCGGTCACTTCCACTGGCTCGTTCTTCCAGAAGTAGCCGTGATGGACGAGCAGCAGATCCGCTTGCCAAGCGATCGCCTCATCGACCAGCGCCTGACAGGCAGTCACCCCTGTCATCACGCGTGCTACGCGATCACGCCCCTCAACCTGCAGCCCGTTGACGGTGTAATCCTTGAAACGCGCCGCCTGCAAGTGTTTGTCACAAGCGGCGACCAGGGTATCGCGAGATATCATTCGGTCCTCCGGGCATCGATAAATGAGCAATGGTACAATTCAGCGATTGTACCGGCTGCGTCGACCCCCATCGACCGCCAGCGATGACAAGGATTTCACATGCGTCGTTTTCTCCTGCCCCTCGTCTGGCCGTCCGTGGCCGGCATTCTGCTTGCCGTTTTACTGCTGATTGCCTTCCCCCAGCTTGGTGAGCAGTCGCCCGACCTCCCGCTGCCATCCAACAGTCCTGAGCCCGAACTACAGGTAACCGATACGCCAGAGATCAATCGCCCAGCCCCCGAGGTGCGTGATGCCCCCGCGCTATCTCGAAATGCCGGCCCGGTCAGCTACTCAGAGGCAGTGGAGCGAGCGGCACCTGCCGTCGTCAACATTTATTCCTCACGCATCGTCGAGAGTGAACAGCACCCCCTGATGTCGGACCCCTTCTTTCGGCAGTTTTCCGATAAAGACATGCCCAGTCGCCAACGCATGCTCTCGAGTCTGGGGTCTGGCGTCATCGTAAGCGATGAGGGCTATGTGTTAACCAACCATCATGTCATCAGTGGCGCCGATCAGATTCAGGTCGCGCTGCGCGATGGCCGCGAGACGCTCGCCCAGGTCATCGGCACCGACCCCGAGAGCGATCTAGCTGTCCTGCGCATCGACCTTGACGACCTGCCTGTCATCGCCCTTTCCAATTCATCACAGGCCGCGGTAGGCGATGTGGCACTCGCCATCGGCAACCCTTTCGGGGTAGGCCAGACCGTCACCATGGGGATTGTCAGCGCCACCGGCCGCAGCCATCTGGGCTTGAATGCCTATGAAGATTTCATCCAGACCGATGCCGCCATCAATCCAGGCAATTCCGGCGGAGCGCTGATCAATCCCGAAGGCGCGCTGGTAGGCATCAACACCGCCATCTTTTCTCGCTCCGGCGGGTCTCAGGGCATCGGCTTCGCCATTCCTGCCAACCTGGCCCGAGAAATTCTCGACGAACTGGTCACCAAGGGCCGCGTCATTCGTGGCTGGCTCGGCATCGAGGCCCAGGAGATGACACCTGAGCTTGCCGCCTCCTTTGGTCTGGACTCTGTCGTCGGGATCGTGATCTCGGGCGTCGTCCCCGACGGCCCTGCCGATGCGGCAGGCATCCAACCCGGCGATGTGTTGCTTGAAGTCAAAGACCGCACCATTCGAGACGCAAGGGCAGTGATGACCGACATCGCGGCCATCGCCCCAGGCACCACGCTGCCGCTAAGCCTAGTGCGCAACGGCGAACGCCTGGAGGTAAATCTCGAAGTAGGCGAGCGCCCCACCGCAGAGGTGAGCCCGCCACCGCCAGATGCCTCACCTAGTGAGTAGAGCCTCAGCATGATGGTCCAGGCAGTCACTAACGGCCCAGAAAGGCGCAATAAAAAAGGTCCCGCCATTGGCGGGACCTTTTAACATGGCATTCAGCTCGTAGTAAGCGTCCGAGCCCGCATCAATCAACGGGCTAGCCCAAGCGCAGCGAGCCCGCAAGCCTACGCCTGCGCTTCAGCACGGGAGCAAGCTCAGTCCTTGATGCGATACTCGGCAGAGCGCGCATGAGCGGTCAGCGACTCCCCTCGAGCCAATACCGAAGCGGTGCGCCCAAGCGTCGAAGCCCCATCCGCCGAACAGTGAATGATCGAGGAACGTTTCTGGAAATCATAGACACCCAGCGGCGAAGAAAAACGCGCCGTGCCAGACGTCGGCAACACGTGATTGGGCCCGGCGCAGTAATCCCCCAGAGCCTCGGCGGTGTAGCGCCCCATGAAGATGGCCCCGGCATGACGAATCTCGGGCAGCAGCGCCTCAGGCTCCTCGAGCGACAGCTCCAGGTGTTCAGGTGCGATGCGATTGATTAGGGCAACGGCCTCGTCGCGATCGCGACAGGTGATCAGCGCTCCTCGGGCAGCCAGTGAGTCACGAATGATCGGCGCACGCTCCATGCCCGCCAGCAGGCGGGCCATGGCTTCCTCGACCGCCGCCACATGCTCTGCGTCCCAGCTGATGAAAATCGCCTGAGCATCTTCGTCGTGCTCGGCCTGGGAAAAGAGATCCATGGCCAGCCAATCGGGATCGGTCACACCATCGGAGATCACCAGTATCTCTGAGGGCCCAGCGATCATGTCGATACCCACCTGGCCAAACACGGCCCGCTTGGCGGTGGCGACATAGATATTGCCTGGCCCCACGATCTTGTCGACCCGTGGTACTGTCTCGGTACCATAAGCGAGCGCCGCCACCGCCTGTGCGCCGCCCAGTGTGAAGACCCAATCGACGCCAGCCAGGTGCGCCGCTGCTAGCACCAGTTCGTTGAGAATGCCATCCGGGGTCGGCACCACCATGACAATCTCATTGACGCCGGCAACATGGGCCGGAATGGCGTTCATCAATACCGAAGACGGATAGGCCGCCTTGCCGCCGGGCACATAGATGCCGGCCCGATCCAGCGGCATGACCTGCTGACCAAGCACCGTGCCATCGGCCTCGGTATACTGCCAGGATTCGGGCTTCTGGTGCTCGTGGTAGAGCCGGACCCGCTCGGCAGCCGCCGCCAGGGCATCTCGCTGCTCGGCCGGCAGGCCCTCGAAGGCCTGGCGCAGACGCTCGGCGCCGATAGTCAGCTCTCCCATACCTGTCGCCGATAGACGATCGAATCGATTGGTATACTCGACGAGGGCTTGATCGCCACGCTCGCGAACACCGCGCAGGATCTCTTCCACCCGCGATTGCACGTCGGCGTCGGACACACCCTCCCAAGCCAGCAGCGCATCGAGGCGGGCATCGAAGTCGGCTGCCTGAGTGGACAGCCGGGAGATGTCGAGGGAGGCGGCAACGGAATCGGTCATGGTGCTCTCTACACAGACGATGAAATAAGAAGACAGGCGATTAGCATGTGTCGCCAGAGAGTGGCTGACAAGCAGCACGCCCCTATGGTGCCGAGATACTCACGCTATCGCGCGATGCCGGCACGGGCACAGGCATGTAAGGCGTTAACGTTAGGGGCAGCATTTCACGAGCGACCAGGCTTAGCCGCGACGACTCGCCACGGCCTCACGCAAACGACTGAGCAACGGTTTCAGACGATCATGCTTCATGGTCATGGCGGCCTGATTGACGACCAGTCGCGTGCTGATATCGGCGATCTTCTCGCGGGGCTCCATACCATTCGCGCGCAAGGTGTTGCCGGTATCAACGATATCGACAATTTCGTCGGCCAGGTTCATCAACGGGGCCAGCTCCATGGCGCCATAGAGCTTGATGACCTCGGCCTGAATACCCTGCTCGGCATAGTACTGGCGCGCCACCGAGACAAACTTGGTGGCCACGCGACGGCGCGCGCGCGCCGGCTCGGCCCCGGTAATGCCCGCGGTCATCAGCTTGCAGCGGGCAATCTCGAGATCCAATGGCTCGTAAAGCCCCTCGGCACCGTGCTCAAGCAGCACGTCCTTGCCCGCAACGCCTAAGTCAGCAGCGCCTAGCTGAACATAGGTAGGCACGTCGGTCGCGCGGATAACCACCAGCTTCACGTCTGGCAAGTTGGTGTCAAACAGCAGCTTACGGCTCTTGCTCAGATCTTCGGCGGGCCAGATGCCGGCATCCGCCAGCAGCGGCAGCGTCTCGTCAAGAATACGGCCCTTCGAAAGGGCCAGGATCAGTTGCTTGGACATGATGGGATTCACAATTCCATGGATGACTAGCCGGGTACGCGACGAATCTTGCCGCCCAGCAGCTGCAGCTTTTCCTCGATGCACTCGTAACCGCGATCGATGTGATAGATGCGATCGACCAGGGTCTCACCCTCGGCGATCATCGCCGCGACCACCAGCGAAGCCGAGGCCCGCAAATCCGTGGCCATAACCGGCGCACCGGAAAGCTTTTCGACACCGGTTACTACCGCCGTATTACCTTCAAGGGCAATATTGGCGCCCATGCGGTTTAGCTCTTGGACGTGCATAAAGCGATTCTCGAAGATCGTCTCGACCACGCGCCCGGTACCTTCGGCCACCGCATTCATGGCCACGAACTGCGCCTGCATGTCAGTGGGAAAGGCCGGGTACGGCGCGGTGCGCACGTTGACCGCCTTCGGCCGCTGGCCCTTCATGTCGAGCTCGATCCAGTCTTCGCCGGTCGTTAAGTGACCACCGGCCTCTTCGAGCTTGGCAAGCACGGCCTCGAGAATATCGGCACGCGTGCGGCGTACCTTCACGCGGCCACGCGTCAGGGCTGCCGCGATCAGGAAGGTCCCCGTCTCGATGCGGTCGGGCATGATGTCGTGATAGCAACCATGAAGGTGTTCGACGCCTTCAATGGTGATGGTATCTGTGCCGTGACCACGGATTTGCGCCCCCATCTTGATCAGGCATTCGGCCAGATCGACGATCTCGGGCTCCTTGGCCGCATTCTCGAGCACGGTGGTGCCGTCAGCAAGGGCCGCCGCCATCAGGAGGTTCTCGGTACCGGTTACCGTCACCACATCGAAGAAGATGGTTGCACCCTTGAGACGCCCCCCCGGAGCGGTAGCGCGGATATAGCCATTCTCGACATTGATGTCGGCCCCCATCGCCTCCAGACCACGTATATGCAGGTCGACCGGGCGCGAACCGATGGCACAACCGCCCGGCAGCGACACATCGGCCTTGCCGAATCGCGCCAACAGTGGCCCAAGCACCAGAATCGAGGCGCGCATCTTCTTGACCAGATCATAGGGCGCATGACACTCGGTCACCTTGGATGCATCAAGCTGGATGGCCATCTTGTCACCCATCACCAGTTCGACACCCATACGCCCGAGTAACTCAAGGGAGGTCGTGATGTCCTGTAGATGCGGCAAATTGCCGAGCGTCACCGGCCCTTCGGCAAGTAACGACGAACACAGGATCGGCAGAGCCGAATTTTTGGCTCCACTGGCCCACACCTCACCATCGAGGGGGCCATTGCCGGTAATGATCAGCTTATCCATGAAAGTCCGTTAATCAGGCGCTGGCATTTTCGGCGGCGGTCTGCCACTGAGCTGGGGTGTAGGTCTTGATGCTGACGGCATGCAGGGCACCGCTTGCGATCTCATCGGAGAGCGCACCGTAAATCAGCTGCTGGCGCTTGACGGGCGTCAGACCAGTGAAAACCTCGCCCACGGCGATGACCTGGAAATTGCAGCCTTCACCCTGGATATGGAAATCACAATCGGCAATACGCGTCTCGAGCAACGCCTTGACGTCTTGGGGTTGCATGGGATGCCTCCTTGGGAACACGGGAAGGGTGCGGTGCTGAAACATCACCGCATCACGAGACTAAGAAAGGGCACATGGTAATCAAAAGCAACGCCAATGGCGATGGCGGATAAGGCGAGCAAGCTCACCATGGCCAAGAAACCCGATCAGGATGCTGATCAGAAACCTTGGCCACGGCACAGACTCACGGTCTGGACGAGGTGATCACGTGGATGAGGCAGCCTCGCGGGCGTCACCCTGAGGCAGTAGCGAATCCAACCCGGCAAGGGCGGTAAGCCTGGCAAGCGCCGGAGAAAGCTGCACTTGTTTCACTTCGAGACCTGCGTTATCCGCACTTCTCAACCATTCAAGCATCACGCTCAGAGCGGCGCTACTGACCTGGTCGATGCCGCGCAGATCAAGGTGCAACTCAGTCGCTGCGGACTGCTGTGCAAGCCACTTGACGCCAGCAGCCGCCAGGGACGCGGCAACATCGAAATCCACGTCGCCACTGACCTGGAGCTCACCCTCAAAGGCGCTAAGGCTCACACCCTGCTCGTCGAATAGACGGATCACGCCCCCTGTCCTTGATCGCTAACGTCAACATCAGGCGACCAGCCACTGATAGTCGCATCGTAATCACGGTCGTTGTCACGCATCGCCTGATCGAATTGATTACGGAAGGTCAGCCCCAGATTGATCCCATTGACGATCACGTTAACGACTTTCCACTGATCGTCACTCAGGCGCAACGAATAGCTGACGGGGTAGACGGTGCCATCCTCCGCGACCACTTCCATGTCAACACTCGCCTGATCGGGCTGACGCGAATCCTGCTGTTGATCAAGCACCCGCACCTCTTGGTAATCGAAAGTCACCAACCCTTTGACGTAGGTATCGATCAACGTCTGGCGGAAGGTATCGGCGAAACGAGACCGCTGCGCCGGGCTTGCGTTGCGGAAATACCGTCCCATGACGCTGGCGCCGATATAGCGAAAGTCGGCGACATCATCGAGGCTGTTATCGACGAGGGTCTTTAGTTCATCGATATTCTCGGAGAAATAGCCGCGACGGCCTTCTATCTGCCCCATCAGATCGTCGATGCTCTCGCGGATCAACTCCTCGGGGGATTGGCGAGGCGTATCAGCCTGGGCCTGGGCCTGAGCCGGGAGAATCAAGGCCCATAGCAGCAGAGCCAACAGCCAATGGAAGGAAAACGTCGAATGTGCTCGCATGGATCGTCTCTCAAGGCAGGTCATGATTAATCTTGGGCCATATTGGCAACGAATTGCTGGATAAGCTCCTCAAGCACCAGCGCCGACTGGGTATCGCTGATGGTATCTCCATCAGCCAGCGTCTCGGGATCACCGCCCACCGACAGGCCGATATACTGCTCACCGAGCAACCCGGACGTCAGGATCGCCGCTGTGGTATCACGTGACAATTGCCCCTCGAGGCGACTGTCCAGGGCCAAGGTCACTCGGGCATCGAACCATTCTGTATCCAGTTCGACGTCTTCTACCCGACCCACGGTCACCCCCGCCATCGTGACCCTTGCACGTGGCTTCAGGCCGCCGATATTGGCGAAATTAGCCTGGAGCGTATAGGTCTCCTTACCCCCGTTGAAGGCCATCCCGCTCACGCTCAACCCCAGGAAGATGACCCCGAGGATTCCTGCCAGCATGAACAGCCCGACGCCAAACTCCATCATCTTGCTGCGCTTCATCCCATTTCTCCAAACATCAGCGCGGTCAGCACGAAATCCAGTCCCAATACCGCCAGCGAGGAATACACCACCGTTCTTGTGGTAGCGCGTGATATGCCTTCCGAAGTAGGCACCAGGTCATACCCCTGGAACACGGCAATCCAGGTCACGACCAAGGCAAAGACCAGGCTCTTGAGCATGCCATTGCCGATATCATCGACGAAATCGACGCTGGCCTGCATGTTGCCCCAATAGGATCCTTCGTAGACGCCAAGCCACTCAACGCCCACCAGATGCCCCCCCCAAATACCGATGACACTGAATCCGACAGTCAACAATGGCAGCGAAACGAAGCCAGCCCAAAGACGCGGTGCCACGACTCGCTTGAGCGGGTCGACACCGATCATTTCCATGCTGCTCAACTGCTCAGTGGCCTTCATCAGGCCGATTTCTGCGGTCAGTGCCGAGCCTGCACGCCCAGCAAACAGCAAGGCTGCCACTACCGGGGCCAGCTCACGCAGCAGCGACAGTGACACCATTTGACCCAGCGCATCCTCGGCACCGAAATCCACCAGAATGGTATAGCCCTGCAGCGCAAGCACCATGCCGATGAAAAGCCCCGACACCAGGATAATGGCAAGCGACAGCACACCAATGAAGTGCATCTGACGAAGCCACAGCTTGACCCCTTCTCCGGAGGGGCGACCGACCAGCGATTGCCCCAGAAACATGCCGGCACGACCCAGCGCCTCGACCAGATCGCAGCCGCGGCGCCCGAGGCGAGTAATACGCGTGATCATCGCTTCACTCCCGCGTTGAGCATGTCTTTGTGGAAATCGTCGGCCGGGTAATGAAATGGCACCGGACCATCGGGCTCGCCGTGCATGAACTGGCTGACGCGAGGATCCTGGTCGACATTCAAGCTCTCGGGCGTGCCGTGAGCCATCACCTTGCCATCGGCAATGACGTAGACGTAATCGGCGATCGACAAGGTCTCCTTGATATCGTGGGACACCACCACGGCAGTGAGCCCCAAGGCATCATTGACGCGCCGAATCAGCTGGACCAGCACCCCCATGGAAATCGGGTCCTGACCAACGAAAGGCTCATCGTAGAAGATCAGCTCCGGGTCCAATGCCAAGGCACGCGCCAGCGCCACACGGCGCGCCATACCACCGGATAACTCAGCGGGCATCAGCTCGCGAGCACCGCGCAGCCCCACGGCCTCGAGCTTCATCAATACCACGTCACGGATCATTGCCTCGGGCAAGTCCGTGTGAACGCGCAGTGGAAACGCCACGTTCTCGAAGACACTAAGATCCGAGAACAGCGCGCCACTCTGGAAGAGCATGCCCATCCTGCGCCGCAGTGTGAAAAGCTTCTTGCGCGATTGCGCGTGGATATCCTCGCCATCGATCATCACCCGACCGGCATCCGGTGTTAACTGGCCACCGATGAGCTTGAGCAAGGTCGTCTTGCCGGAACCGCTGGGCCCCATGATCGCGGTAATCTTGCCGCGGGGGATCGTCATATCCACGCCCCGGAAGATCTCCCTGTCACCACGTGAAAAGCGCAGCCCTTCGACCACCACCAAGGGCGAATCGTCCATGGCGTTGTAACCTCCACACGAAAATTATCGAACATCGTACATTAACCATCACGGACACTGCCAGCACCCAGGCTGGTGCTTGTCGGCCCCACCTTGATTCGCAGCGTCCCAACGCGTTTAATTGGCCGCTCTTAACTGATCAGACACGGACTCATTTTGATGATGCTGCTACCCCTGCTTGCCGTCGCACTTGGCTTCGTAGGCCTTTTGTGGAGTGCCGACCGCTTCGTGGGAGCCGCGGCTGCCACCGCGTATCGCGCGGGAATGAGCAAGTTGCTGATCGGCATGACCATCGTCGCGCTGGGCACCTCGGCTCCCGAAATCATTGTCGCCATCATGGCCTCGTTAGACGGCACCCCCGACCTTGCCACCGGCAATGCGCTGGGCTCCAACATCGCCAATATTGGCCTTGTGCTTGGTATTACCGCCCTGATCGCCCCGATACCCGTGCGCTTCTCGATCGTACGCCGGGAGCTTCCGTTATTGCTTGGCGCCACCGGCATTGCCGGCTACGCACTGGCAGATGGCGAGCTCGGCCTCACTGACGCCTTGCTGCTTGCTGCACTGCTGGTTTTCAGCCTGTGGTGGCTATTTCGCGCCGACGCCAGCAGTGGCAGCGATGAAACACAGGATGGCGAGATCCCCGACATGGCACTCCCCAAGGCACTAGCCTGGCTGATGGCCACGCTTGTGTTGCTGGTGGCAAGTTCGCGGCTATTGGTATGGGGCGCCAGCGAAATTGCCAGCGCCTTTGGTGTTAGCGAACTGGTGATCGGCCTGACAGTGGTGGCTATCGGCACCAGCCTGCCCGAACTCGCCGCCTGCGTGGCCAGCGCCCTCAAGCGCCACCACGACATCGCCATCGGCAATGTCATCGGCTCCAATCTCTTTAACATGCTAGCGGTATTGCCGATGCCAGGCTTGATCGCACCGGGGCTAGTCGATGCTCAGGCCATCAGCCGCGATTACCCCACCATGCTGGTTTTAACGCTGCTGCTGGGCTGCTGGCTGCTGTGGCAGCGTCGCGGCAGTCTAGGCCGTATCCCGGGCGCCCTGCTGACATTGATCTATGCCGGCTATCTTGGCCTGCTGGTGCAATCCAGCGTGGCTGGCGCTTGAGTGAAACCTGACAACGGGCAACAATTTCACCATGACTGACAGCAATGATTCGGTTTATCGGGCCAGCGCCCTTCGCACCCTGGGCGTCGAGCGCGACGCCATCGAGGCAGTCGCGGCACGCATCGACGGTGACTTCGATCGCGCCTGCGAACTCTTGCTCGGTTGCCAAGGGCGTGTCGTGGTGACCGGCATGGGCAAGTCCGGCCATATCGGTGGCAAGATCGCCGCGACACTCGCAAGCACCGGCACGCCAGCCTTCTTCGTTCACCCGGGCGAAGCCAGCCACGGTGATCTCGGCATGATTACCCCGGGAGATGTCGTCGTCGCCCTTTCCAACTCAGGTGAGACCGCCGAGGTCACCGCCCTGCTGCCGCTGCTCAAGCGAATGGGCGTCCCTTTGATCAGCATGACGGGCCGGCCCGGCTCGACCCTGGCTCACCACGCCGAGGCACACCTGGATGCCGGCGTCGAGCGTGAAGCCTGCCCGCTGGATCTGGCGCCGACCGCATCGACCACTGCCGCACTGGTGCTTGGCGACGCCCTCGCCGTGGCGCTGCTTGAGGCCCGCGGCTTCACTGCCGAAGACTTTGCGTTGTCTCACCCCGGTGGCAGCCTGGGCAGGCGCTTGCTTCTCAAAGTGGGTGACCTGATGCATCAGGACGACCGCCTCCCTCAGGTCCCCTCGGGCAGCCCGCTTCGCGATGCCCTGATCGAGATCACCCGGCAAGGCCTCGGTTTCACCTGCGTGGTCGCTCCGGATGGCCTGCTGGCCGGTGTCTATACCGATGGTGACCTGCGTCGCACACTCGATCAACACAGCAACTTACACGCCCTGAACGTCGATGATGTCATGACCACGCCCGGCAAGCGCATCACCGCGGACGTGCTTGCAGCCGAGGCCGTGCGTATCATGGAAGCCAGCCGCATTAGCGCCCTCGCCGTGGTTGACGAACAAGGCCACCCCATTGGCGCACTGCATATGCATGATCTAATGAGAAGCGGCGTCATATAAGGAGAGGTCATGACCCCTGATTCCACGCTTGCGCCAGAACTTAACGATCGCGGCTGCCAGATTCGTCTGCTGGCCCTGGATGTTGACGGTATTCTTACCGACGGTCGGCTCTATTTCCAGACCGATGGCATAGAAATCAAGGCCTTTCACACCCAGGACGGCAACGGCATCAAGCTGTTGCGCCAAGCCGGCGTGGAGGTCGCGCTGATCACCGGCCGGGAATCTCCGATGGTCTCCCAGCGCGCCGCCGCCTTGGGGATAGCGCACGTCTTCCAGCATCGCGACGACAAGCTCATTGCCCTGCGTGAACTGACTGCAAGTCTCCATCTTGAGCTGTCCCAGGCCGCCTACTGCGGCGATGACCTGCAGGACCTGGCAGCCATTCAGAGCGCCGGCCTCGGCATCACGGTCCCCAACGCCCCGTCCTATATCCGCCGCCAGGCCGACTGGGTTACCGAGCGCTGGGGTGGCCATGGCGCCGTTCGCGAAATTTGCGACACGCTGCTCGACATTCAGGGTCACTGGCCTGGCGTGTTCGACAAGTACACCGCCAACAGCGCCATGCAGGACGGCGCGGATCGCGGCCCGAACTGATGGCCATTCGCCTCTCCCGACCCTCGCCCCGCATCTGGCTAGCGCTGTTGCTGGTCATACTGGGTGCCGTGCTGACCTTCATCGAGCAACGTGACACCCGCACCCCCGGGCCGATACCACGAGATAGCGCGGGCGAGCCTGACTTCTACCTCGAAGGTGTCACCCTGACACGTTTCGATGAAAAGGGACGCCCCCACCAGCGCCTCGTGACCCCAAGACTGGTACACATTCCGGACGACGATTCAACGCGCGCCGAGACGCCCAAGGCACGCCTGCTCGACAGCGATGGCGACCTGTGGCTAGCCAATGGGAAGGAGGGTACGCTGGGCGCTGGAGGCAATCGCCTGGTGCTGCGAGGCGATGCTCACCTCGAATCACCCGGCGAAGGCTGGCAACTGGATACCGAGATCCTGCATGTTAATACCGTCACCAATCATGCCTGGAGCGATAGCGAGGCGCGCATTACCCAGCCCCCCCAACGCATGCGAGGCGACAGATTGGACGCATGGTTTGATGATGATCTGATGCGCCTGACCGGCAACGTACACGGCTTCCACCCCACAAAGGATCAAGCCCCATGATGCGACGTGACCTGAATCGCCGAGCCCTTGGCCTGCTGCTCATGACCCTGCTGAGCCTTGCGTCATTGCCAACACTTGCGCTCGAGGGAGACGCCAACGCGCCTATCGAGATCGTCGCCGACCGCCTGGAGCTGGATGATCAGGCAGGCACCGCCGTCTATACCGGTGATGTCGATATGCGCCAAGGCAGCATGCAGCTGACCGGACAGAAAGTCACAATCAGCCGCACCGACGAGGGTGAGGTCTCGCGCATCGAGGCCACCGGCGACCGGGCCTACATCGAGCAGCAGCCAAGCCCAGAGGCCTCCCTGGCAAAGGGCTGGGGACGCACCATCATCTACCACGTTCAGGATAGGTGGGTGGAACTGATCGGACAGGCAGAGCTTCACCGGGGCCAGGACACCTTCACAGGCGCCAGGGTCGATTACTATCTTGATCGCCGCGTGGTCGAAGCCAACAGCGGAGCCGATGGTGGTGATGAACAAAGTCAGCGTGTGCGCATGACACTGACTCCTCAGCAATAAGGCCTATCCATGAAGACCCTGAGTGTTCGCCATCTGGCCAAGAGCTACAAGCGCCGCCGAGTGGTCAAGGACATAAGCCTGTCCATTGGCCAAGGCCAAATTATCGGCCTGCTGGGCCCCAACGGCGCCGGTAAGACGACCTCGTTTTACATGATCGTCGGGCTGGTTCGCGCCGACGCCGGCACGGTGCACATCGATGATCAGGACCTGAGCCGGGCCGCGATGCATGAGCGCGCACTGGCCGGTATCGGCTATCTGCCCCAGGAAGCATCGATCTTTCGCAAGCTGTCGGTCATCGACAACATCATGGCCATCCTCGAAACGCGCCGCGACCTGGACCGGCGCGGTCGCGAGGCGCGGGCCGAAGAGCTGCTGGCCGAATTCCATATCACCCACATCCGCGACAACACCGGCATGAGCCTATCCGGCGGCGAACGGCGCCGCGTCGAGATCGCCCGCGCCCTGGCCACTGAACCCGCCTTCATCCTGCTGGATGAACCCTTCGCTGGTGTCGACCCGATCTCGGTGTCTGATATCAAGGCCATCATCCGGGCGTTGCGCGAACGAGGCATTGGCGTACTGATCACCGACCATAATGTGCGCGAGACGCTCGATATCTGCGACGGCGCCTATATCGTCGGCGACGGTGAAATCATTGCCGAAGGTGATGCCAACACCATCCTCGCCAATCAGAAAGTCAGAGATGTCTATCTTGGCGAGGATTTCAGGCTGTAGACTCGCCCTAGGGTACCGGCATCATCAGTTAGTAAATTCATCCCTGCCACACCTACTGGCAATGGGGAAGTCCCAAATATGCGACAAAAATCTCACCAATGGCATGCTTATTGCTAATAATTTTCTCTTAGCGGCTTGCATGGCTTCCGGCCAGGGGCTAAGTTATTCACTCCCGTTCAGCCTGACACGCGATAAGCCATGGTCATGAAACCCTCGTTGCAACTCCGCGTCGGCACCCAGCTGACCATGACGCCTCAGCTGCAGCAGGCTATCGCCCTGCTGCAACTCTCGACCGTCGATTTACGCCAGGAAATCCAGCAGGCACTGGAATCCAACCCCATGCTGGAACTCGATGAGGCCTATGGCGAACAAGACGTCGCCGACCCTCAAGAGGACGATTGGTCCACCGAGATTCCAAGCGAACTGACGACTGACAGTGACTGGTCGGACACTTATCAGGACATGGCCTCATCCGGCGGATCCGGCGAGGCTCCCGACCTCGATCGCAACGCAGCGGGGCTCAATCTTCACGATCACCTTGCCTGGCAGCTGGCCATGGCTGACGTCAGTGACACCGAGCGACAGATTGCCGAGAGCCTGATCGACGCGGTGGCGACGAGTGGCTACCTTGAGAGCAATCTTGACGAACTGGCTCAAGGATTACGTGCCCAAGGACTCGATAACCTCAAGACGAGCGAGGTTGAACGGGTCCTGCTGCGACTCCAGCAGTTTGAGCCGACCGGCATATTTGCCCGCGACCTGCGTGAGTGCCTACTGCTCCAGCTTGGCGCCCTCCCGCCCGACTTGCCATTGCTCACCCAGGCCAAACGCCTGGTGCGGCAATTTCTTGAAGCGCTGGCGAGCGATGATCGCAAGCTGCTCAAACGGCGGCTGCGGCTGGATGACGGACAGCTGGACCAGGTCATTGCGTTGATCCGCACGCTTGATCCCCGGCCCGGCCAAGCCTTCGACAGCGTCGGAAGCGACTACGTAATCCCCGACCTGATCGCCCGTCACAGCCAGGACGGCTGGCAGATCGAACTCAATCCCGAGGCACTGCCGAAGATGCGTATCCAGCCGGATTATGCTGCGCTTATCCGGCGTGCCGACAAGAGCGAAGACAACACCTTCATGAAGGAGCACTTGCAGGAAGCCCGCTGGTTGATCAAGAGCCTGTCCAGTCGCAATGACACGCTACTGCGCGTGGGTCGCGAAATCATGGCGCGTCAAATCGACTTCCTCGACAAGGGCGAAGAATCCATGAAGCCTCTGATCCTTGCCGATATCGCCGCACAAGTCGACATGCATGAATCGACGATTTCCCGCGTCACCACCCAGAAGTTCATCCACACCCCACGCGGCGTGTTCGAACTGAAGTACTTCTTCTCAAGCCAGGTCGGCGGTGAAGGCGGAGATGCCCACTCCAGCACCGCGATTCGCGCCCGCCTGAAAAAACTGATCGGCGGCGAGCCTGCTCGCAAACCCCTTTCCGATAGCAAACTGGTCGACCTGCTGGCCGATAGCGGCATCCAGGTCGCACGGCGCACTGTTGCCAAGTACCGTGAAGCCATGGGCATCCCGCCATCCAGCGAGCGCAAGCGTCTTACCTGATGCGGCAAAATAATTGCTCTTGCGCAGCATAACCTATTGACTAGAAGAGAAAAAAACATCGAAAGTGGATGTATTGGAAAAGCGCCTTGCCAAGGGGTATGCAGAGCGCCAAAAAGGGTTACAATCGATTAGCCAACCGCAGGATAAGGAGCGTGCCATGCAAGTTAATATCACCGGCCATCACGTTGAACTGACCGATGCACTGCGCGACTATGTGAACGAGAAGCTCACCCGCTTGGAGCGTCACTACGACAACATCACTACAGTCCAGGTCACCCTTTCCATCGAGAAAGAACGCCAACAGGCCGCCTGCACCCTGCATGCAGCCGGTGCAGAATTGCATGCCGACGCTGAGAACACCGACATGTACGCCGCGATTGACGCCCTCGCCGACAAGCTTGACCGCCAGCTTGTCAAGCACAAGGAAAAAGCACAGGCGCGCGCCCAAGGCGCCAGCGTTCGCTGACATTATGACGTTGGAATCCATCCTGCCCCCCGAGCGCGCCCTTTTCGGTGTGCCCGGGGGAAGCAAGAAGCGAGTGCTGGAGTTTTTCAGCACCTTCATCGCCCAGAACACACCTAGCCTCGATAGCCAAGAGGTGTTCAGCCGCCTCGTGGGCAGAGAGCGACTAGGCAGCACGGGCATCGGACATGGCGTAGCCATTCCGCATGCCCGTAACCCTCACTGTAAAGCACCACTAGCCAGTTTCCTCAAACTGAGCGAACCGGTAGACTTCGATGCCATTGATGGTGACCCCGTTGATCTGGTTTTCGTGCTGCTAGTTCCTGAGCAGGCTGATGACGCTCACCTGGCGCTTCTTGGCCAGGTAGCATCGATCATGAATGACGCCGAGACTCGCCAGCAACTGCGCAAGAGTGAGACCCAGCGTCAGCTATATGACATTCTGCTGGACGCCATACGCCACCATACAAGCGATGGGCGCGCCGGCTAAGTGTGCACAAACGCCTTGCGCACTCGTACAACCTATCCTTGATAGCTCCTTCATGATCACCAACGTTCATTGACCTGGAAAACAGGAGGCCTCATGCAGCTCGTGATCATCAGCGGCCGTTCTGGCTCCGGCAAGTCGATTGCCCTGCAAGCCCTGGAGGACCTGGGCTACTATGCGATCGATAATCTGCCAGCCATGCTGCTCGGTACGCTGGTCGACGAGCTGCAGCGTGACTCGACGCGTCGCTCGTCGAGCGCCGTCAGCATTGATGCTCGCAACTTGCCGCATGCCCTGGAACGTTTCCCAAGCCTACTGGCCGATTTGCAAGCCAGGGGTATCCAGTGCCAGGTGGTCTACCTGACCGCCGACTCCAAGATCCTCCTTGAGCGCTACTCGGCCACTCGCCGTCGCCATCCATTGACGCGCGACAGTCAAATGACCTTGGCCGAGGCTATCGACAGCGAAGAAACGGCGCTTGCCGAGATTCTGGATCTCGCCGACCTGATCATCGACACCACTCGCCTATCGGTACACGAGCTGCGGGGCCGCATCGCCGAGCAGGTGGCTCAGCATCGCGAACAGGACATGACGCTGACGTTCGAGTCCTTCGGTTTCAAGAGCGGCGTCCCCCTGGATGCCGACACGGTGTTCGACGCGCGCTGTCTGCCCAACCCTTACTGGGATCCCAGGCTTCGTCAGTCCACTGGCCGCGACCCGGAGATCATCGAGTTTCTCGAGGGATACGATGACGTCGATCAACTAGCCACCGACATCATCGACTGGCTGACCCGCTGGCTGCCGGCCTATCAGGCCAGCCACCGCAGCTATATGACAGTGGCCATCGGCTGCACCGGTGGCCAGCATCGCTCGGTCTATCTCGCTGAGCGGCTGGCACGCCATTTCGCGGCCAAGCACTCAGGCGTCAGGCTTCGCCACCGCGAACTCGGCATCCATACCGCCATGCTCGAGACCCCAAAGGACAGCAAGGACGCTGACCTCCATGCCCAGACGTGAACTGACCCTCATTAACAAGCGTGGCCTGCACGCGCGTGCAGCGACCAAGCTGGTGCAATGCTGCCAGGGCTTTACGGCGAGCATCACCGTTCACCATCAGGGACGATCTGCCGATGCGGCCAACGTCATGGCGCTGCTGATGCTTGCTGCGCCCTGCGGCAGTGAGCTAGAGATCCAGGCCGAGGGCGATGACGCCGAGGCCGCACTGTCGGCTGTCACAGCGCTGATCGAGGCCCGCTTCGACGAGGACGCCTGATCTTCAGCCCCCCTTGGTCGGCTGTTCCTCCCATCGCTCCCAGTTCAAACAAAAAACGCCACCCTTGAAGGGTGGCGTTTTTATTGGGAGCGGTGACCACCCAACACGGCACGTCAAGGCGCTAACCGCCAGCGATGGTCATCTCATCGATTAACCAGCTGCCGCTATGCACGCTACCGCGGGTATCGATATCGTCACCGACACCCACCAGGCCTGCGAACATCTTCTGCAAGCTGCCGGCGATGGTGAACTCCTCGACGGGGTACTGAATGCGGCCATTCTCGACCCAGAAACCAGCGGCACCGCGAGAATAGTCGCCGGTCACCCCGTTGACCCCCTGCCCCATCAGCTCAGTGACCAGAACACCGCGATCCATCTTCGCAAGCAGCGCATCACGACTCTCTAGCGGTGCATCCAGGCGCAGGTTGCGTGCGCCGCCGGCATTGCCGGTGGTCGTCATGCCAAGGCGACGGGCGCTATAGGCCGACAGCATGTAGCTTGCCAGGCGGCCCTGGTCGATAAAGACATTGTCCCGCGTGTAGACGCCGTCACCATCGAAGGGAGTGCTGGCCATGGCACCCGGTTCCCGAGGCCGCTCGTAAAGACTGAACCACTCAGGGAACAGGCTGTCGCCGAGCCGGTCGCAGAGAAAGGAAGACTCGCGATACAGGGCACCGCCGGCAAGCGCTCCCATCAGATGGCTGATCAAACCACTGGCGAGGCTTGGATCGAACATGACCGGGAAACGGCCCGTGACCGGGCGCTGAGCACCCAGGCGCCGCAGGGTGCGCTCGGCAGCGGAAGCACCGATCGCCTCGGCACTGGCGAGCTTGCGGGGATCGCGCTCGCTGGTGTAGTCATAGTCACGCTGCATGCCATTCTCATCCTCGGCAATCAGCATGCAGGACAACGAATGCTGGCTGCCGCGCTGGCTACCCAGGAAACCGTGACTATTGGCATAGACGCGCACGCCTTCCCCACTGGAGATTTCCGCCCCCTCGGACTTGCTGATTCCCGCTACCGCGCGACCAGCCGCTTCGCAGGCCAGTGCACGCTCGATGGCTTCATCGGTGGTAAGCGCCCAAGGGTGGTGGACATCAAGATCCGGCAGCTCGCGGGCCATCAGTTCGGCAGGTGCCAGGCCGGCAAAATCGTCTTCACCGGTATAGCGTGCGATGGCCATGGCCTGGTCAACGGCTGAACGAATAGAGGCTTCGCCTGCATCCGATGAAGACGCCGTGCCCTTGCGCTTGCCCACGTAGACCGTCACGGCGATTCCTTGATCACGGGACAGCTCGACGGTTTCCACCTCCCCCAGGCGTACGCTTACGCCAAGCCCCTGATCGACACTGGCTCCCACTTCACAGGCATCGGCACCCAGAGAACGCGCCTGGTCAAGTGCGGCCTGGGCCCGGGACTCCAGCAATGCCTGCTGGGCGGCGGCATCAAAAGCCTGAGTCATCTTGGTCTCCTTGTAGCGAGGCTGGCTGGTATACTGCACCAACCTCCCAATGCTGATGGTAATGGCATGTCAATTGAATCGCCCGCCGACCACGACGGTCGGCAAAGCAAGACCCAGCGCAAACAGGAAATGCAATCCCTGCAGGCGCTGGGCGAAAAGATTATCGCCCTCTCCGACGCGTGGCGCGCTCGGCTGCCGCTGTCCGACGAGATGCTGGCGGCCGTCGAAGAGACGGCCCGCATCCGTTCCCACGAGGGGCGTCGCCGGCACATGCAGTATGTCGGCAAGCTGATGCGCCGCGAGGATGTCGCCGGCATCCAGGCGGTGTTCGACGAGTTCGAACAGGAAACGCTGCGCCGTGACCACGCCTTCCACCGGCTCGAAGGCCAACGCGACCGTCTGATCGAGGATGATGACGCCCTTGAACCCTTTATCGTCGAACATCCCGATGTCGACCGCCAAGCGCTGCGCCAATTGATTCGCAACGCGCGCCGCGAGCGAGATCAGCAGAAACCGCCGACCAGCGCACGCAAGCTATTCAAACTGATCCGCGATACAGCAGGCCTTTAACGATAAACTAGCCTCGCCAGACGTATACCGGCGACATCTCAAGGATTTGTCGTCGAGCGCATTTTAGCGCCTGGCTGAGGCCGCTCAGCGCTCCCGCCGGCTCGGCTATCGCGGCAATCCTATACCGTCAAGCCGAGCCGCTGGCCAGTGCGGCCCCGGCACCAGGCTTTTCACTCACTAATCACTCACTAATCGGTACCACCGACCGTCAGCTCATCAAGCTTCAGCGTCGGCTGCCCGACCCCTACCGGCACTCCCTGCCCTTCCTTGCCACAGACACCGACACCGGTGTCGAGCTCAAGGTCATGGCCAATCATCGACACACGACTCATGGCCTCGGGTCCATTGCCGATCAGGGTCGCCCCCTTGACCGGCGCGGTGATCTTGCCGTCTTCAATCAGATAGGCCTCACTCGCCGAGAACACGAACTTGCCCGAGGTAATATCCACCTGGCCACCGCCAAAGCTGACGGCGTAAATACCCCGTTTGACGCTCTTGATGATATCGGCAGGTTCGTCCTGTCCGGCCAGCATGTAGGTGTTGGTCATACGCGGCATCGGCATATGCGCATAGGATTCGCGACGCGCGTTACCGGTAGGCGCCATGCCCATCAGCCGCGCATTGAGCTTGTCCTGCATGTAGCCGGTGAGCACGCCATCCTCGATCAACGGCGTGTATTGCCCCGGGGTGCCTTCGTCGTCGATGCTCATGGAGCCGCGACGGTCGCTCAAGGTGGCATCGTCAACGACGGTCACACCGGGTGAAGCGACACGCTCGCCCATGCGGCCGGCAAAGGCTGAGCTGCCCTTGCGGTTGAAATCGCCCTCGAGGCCGTGACCCACCGCTTCGTGGAGCAGGATGCCGGGCCAACCAGCGCCAAGCACCACCGGCATCTGGCCGGCCGGCGCGTCGACGGCCTCAAGGTTGACCAGCGCCTGGCGCACGGCTTCCTTGGCGAAACGCTTGGGCGCGCCTTCTTCACGTAAACGTGCCATCGGGTAGCGACCACCGCCCCCGGCGCTGCCGCGCTCACGCCGCCCGTCGCGCACGGCAATCACATTGACGTTCATGCGCACCAGCGGACGGATGTCCGCACCCAGCGTACCGTCACTGGCGCGCACCAATACGACTTCGTGAACACCGGTCAATGACGCACTGACCTGGCTGACCGCCGGGTCTGCCGCACGGGCGACCCGGTCGGCTTCCTTGAGCATCGCGACCTTGTCTTCGGCCGAGAGGCCGGACAGCGGGTCGATGCCCGCATAGCGCTGAGACGCCGTTGTCAGCTGAATGGCAGACTGCGTCAACCGTGAGCCACTGCGCGAGATGCCGGACGCGGTACGGCCGGTCTCTTTGAGCGCATCGGCACTGATCTGATTGGAATAGGCAAAGCCCGTCTTTTCGCCGGCCATGGCACGAACACCGACGCCGCCATCGATGTTGTAACTGGCGTCCTTGACCTCGCCATCTTCCAGCACCCAGCTTTCCTGCCAGCTGCGCTGAAAGTAGAGGTCGGCAAAGTCGACGCCCGACCCCAGGGCATGACCTAGCCCAGTGTCGAGCGACGCCAAATCGAGGCCGCCCGGGGCCAGCAGGGTGCTGACGGCAGTGTCCAGCATGTCCTGGGAAGAGAGTTCGGAGGACTTGAGCATCATTCGGCACTTTCCAGAGAAATCCGCGGATCGGTCCAAGGACCTTGTACGCGGTAGTGGATTCGGGTCACACGGTCGATAGCACGACCGAACAGGCGCTGAGCGAGGAAAACCGCTCCGCCAACGACCGGTCCGCCGGCCAACAACGCCGCGACCGGTAACGCCTGTGTCACAGGAACTGTGATCGCTAAACGCTGATCGAGTTCACGCTGCACCAGATCGACCTGCCCCTCGAGACTGAATTGGGTCGCCGGCGCGTCGATCTGCACAGGGCCGTGAGTCTCGAGGATCCCACCATACAGCGTCGCACTCCCGTTGACACGATCAAAGGCGGTTCCCTGCCCGGTGACATCGGAGAAATCGAGTCGCAGGCGGCGCAACAGATTATCGAAATTGAGCAGGCCCACCAGCTTGGCCGAACCCGACTGCAAATTGAGGAATCGCCCGTCGCGAAGGCTGACATCGAGGCTGCCACGGGAACGCGCCAACGCAAACTGCCAGGGGGCCCCCGGCCAGGCCAGCTGGGACGCGACATGGGTCTCTGAATTACGGATCGGCACGTCCTGAGCGAGCGTGGCAAGCGCCGTTCCCAGATCACCACCATCCAGGCGCAACCGAGAGCGCGTCAAACTCGAGCCAGATCCCGCGGCCTCCCAGATCAGCTCGCCACGTGCGCTCACCTGGCCCAGTGTCAGGCCCAACGGAGCAAGCACAAGCTGAGAAGGCGAGGCCTGCCAACCCAGGTTCAAGGGCCCCAGGGTACTGCCCAGACGGGTCATCTTTGCCACTCGCAGCCGTCCATCGGGCACCGATGTTAGCCAGTTCGGCAACGGTAATGCCGCCTGGGCGGTATCCACCTCTTCGAGTACTTGAGAGGGAGGCTCGGGTGCCGGCCATAGTCCATCGAGAGACAGCCGCGACAGATCGATGGTAATCGGCCTAGTGTCGCCGGGACGGTAGTCAGCCTGACCCTTGGCGATACTGCCATCCAACGCCACACGCCAATTGCCGCCGGCAAGCGAATCGGCGTTTGCCTGCACGGTGCCTTGGCAATGATCGCGAAATGACAGGCAGGCCACAGACAGCTCAATGGTATCCAGCGGACTGTCTTTCGCATTTCCTTGCTGATTCTCGGCGGCAAGACCCTGCAAGGACAAATCAGCAAGCGCTTTTGCCCAGGGAGATACCGCCAGGCGATTGGTCCGCCACTGCAGCGACCACCCAGCACGTTGCGGCCACGTCGGCTCCAGCGGCCAGTTCTCCAACCACAGCTGGCCCTGACGACCCACCGATGTATTACGCCAGCGCATTTTCGCTCGATCCCGCAGGGTTATCTCGCCCCGCTCACCCGCCCGGTCGACGGTAAGTCTCAGCGGCACCACCTCATTGGCCATCTTGCCAAAGGGAGCTGGCAGGTTAAGCGCCAGCCCTTGGAGCCGGCTATCTAGCGTCACGGGCGAGGTTTGATCCTTGAGCGGGATGCGCAGCGTATAGGGCAGATAGCCATCGACCAGCGGGGCCAGTCCCGGGTGATCCACCCAATCAATCAACCCTCGCGCCAAGGCTCGACCGTTCACGGTTATGGTCTGTTCATCGCCCTCGAAACGCGCCAGCATAGGCCCATCGAAGACTCGGGCACCCAGCTCACCAGAGAGTCCGCCTTGGCCGTCGCGACGACGATACTGCAGGCTACCATTTACGTCGTAGGCATTTAGCGCCGCCCCCTCAAGGCTCAAACGTGGCGCGTCGACGCGAGCGTCGACATCAAGCGCCATCGCGTCGGGCGCATCAAGGTTCATGGCCAGGTCTACGCTTCCGGCGACCGCTCCCTGGCTGCTGATGTCGTCTCGACCGATCTCCAAGTCAGGGATGGCAGCCAGCAAATCCAGCAGTTCGTCTGTGCTGCCCTCGGCCTGGCCTTTCACCTCGAGACGCTGATCGATCAAGCTGACCGTCGCGTCCTTTGCCTGCAAACCGACCAGACTGGCCGACTCGACATCGGCCGACAGCTGCTGATTGTCGAAACGCAGCTGACCTTTGACACCCTCGAGTACCGGCCAATCGGGCGCAAAAGGCAGGGTAGCATCGCGGATATCCAGTGCCAGCGAGAGCCCTACATCCTCCATGCGGATATTCTCGCGTAGCGGAAGATCGAGCGACAGCTGCCCATCATCGACATAGCCTGCCACCCCTCGCCCCAACCACTCGCTGAGCGCAGGGGGAAGCGTCTTGATCGGCAGCCAGTCGAGAAGATCGACATCGGCGGCATCCACATCCGCAAAGGAAAGGTCGAGCCCCAGCTTGCCAGGCGTGCCGCTTCCCACATCGAGATCGAAGCCACCCGCCACCGATGCACCACGCCAGGTTACCGCGAGGTCTTGGCCGGTCACGGTGGCACCTTTGTTGTGGTAGTTCCAACTCACTTCACCGGACGCGGAAGACAGTGCCATCGGCGCCGCAAAAAGCTGGGGGAAATCGAGGCTAGTGGTCTCGTTCTCACTGTCGGTGAACACAATCTTGCCTGCCAGGTCCTTGGCTTCAACCCAGGCGTCCAGGGGGCCGCCCCCAGGCGCTCCCTGCCAAGGATCGACAGCCACATCATAAAGCTCGGCGAAAGCGAGCCAATGGCCGTCGCGATGCCCCACCTTGAGACCACCGACCTGCCCCCTGGGCGCAAGCCTTCCCAACACACGCTGAAGCCCTTCGGGCAAGGGGGCCCGTTCACGCCAGGCCGCCAAGGCGGCCAAATCGAATTCACTCGTCGTCATCCACCAGCCATCATCATCCCCGCTGGCCTGCCAGTGCCTGGGCAGCGGTCGGCCGACAGTGCTTTCATCAGCCCCCTCTTCGCGCGCCTGTTCTTCGTCGAGCTTAATCGACTGCCCATCGGGCCCGTCGGTTACTTCCGGGGCATTGACTGCTGCCTCTGTGGGTGTCGCAGTCCGCTTGGCATCACCTTGAGTGCCAAGCCAGGCTTGCCATCCATCCTCGTCTCGCAACCACTGCCCGGTGAGCCGGATGTCCTTAAGATCCAGCGGCTGCCGATCATGGCTCAGTTGCAACTGGGGTACGTTGACATCCAGGCGCACATCTTCCAGCGCAGCATGCCGCCAGCGCCCCCAGAGCTTTGCTTCACCACGCGCTTCCTCGACTTTCAACGGGTCGTTGCGACTGAGCACCTCCGTCAGTTCGACCAGATGCTCAAGCTTCATTCGCGCCTGAAGCGCGGCGTTGAAATCGGCAAGCCCATGCTCTCCCGGCAATACCTCAAGCACCGCCGTCAGGGTCGCGTCAGGATTCCCTGCCACATGCAGCTGACCCTCGATATGGGCGCGCCCGGCATCGCCGGCCATGAGCAGGCGTGGCGCCTCAAATGCCAGCTGTCGATCGAGTCCATGCAGCACCACCCGCACGTTTTCGACCGCAAGACGCTGACGCAACAGAACGCCGACCCAGTAATCGAGTCGGTCAAGTGTAAAGCGGCCATCGGGGATGATTTCCGGGGGTAGCTCGGCAGGTTGCGGCCATTGCCAGCTGAGATCAGGCTTCTGATAAAGATGCACGGTAACGCCACGAATGCTGGCGTCATCGATTTCGGGCATGCCACCCCAAAGGCTCGCCATGCTATCGACACGCAATCCGGCCCTGTCAATTTCAATCAGCGGATGCGAAGACTCGGTACGTGAGACGAGCGTAAGATCTTCAAGGGTCAGCGCAGGGTCAAGGCCGTGAAAGCTACCTGAAATCTTCTCCATAGTGAGCTCGGCATTAAACCGCGCTGACAGCAGAGACTCGAGTTCGGGGCGAAAGCGATCCAGCTCGCCGGCAGCCAGCCGCAAGGTAAGTACCAGGACGGCGAGCAGGGCCAGCAGAATCGCAAAAATCGTCAGTGCCCAGCGCAGCAGGAGGCGAAACAGGCTCATGTCACGCCTCCTACATCAGTACGATATCGTACTGCTCTTGGGAATAGTGGGCTTCCACCTGGAAGCGTATGGTCTTGCCGATAAAGGCTTCCAGGTCGGCAACGGAGGACGATTCCTCATCGAGCAGGCGATCGACCACTGCCTGCGCAGCCAGCACCATATAGGTCTCGGCGCTATAGGCGCGATCCTCGCGAAGAATCTCGCGAAATATCTCATAGCATACCGATTCCGGTGTCTTGAGGGTGCCACGACCATGACACACCGAGCAGGCCTCACAGAGGGTCTGCTCGAGGCTCTCCCGCGTCCGTTTGCGCGTCAACTGAACAAGACCAAGCTCGGTGACCCCGGTACACTTGGTCTTGGCATGATCACGCTCCAGCAACTTCTCGAGCATGCGCAGTACCTGGCGCTGGTGCTCGGGGTCGTCCATATCGATGAAGTCGATGATGACGATGCCACCGAGATTGCGCAGCCTGAGCTGGCGGACGATCGCCGTGGCGGCCTCGAGGTTGGTCTTGAAGATCGTCTCCTCGAGGTTGCGGTGACCGACATAGCCCCCGGTGTTGACGTCGATGGTGGTCATCGCTTCGGTGGGGTCAATCACGAGATATCCCCCGGATTTGAGCTGCACCTTGCGTCCCAGGGCTTTCTGGATCTCGTCCTCGACGCTGTAGAGATCGAAGATCGGCCGCTCACCTGGATAGTACTCGATGCGTGACTCGGTGCCGGGCATGAATTCCCGGGCAAACTCGATCAGCTTCTGGAAATTTTCACGGGAGTCGATGCGCACCCGTTCGATCTCGTCTCGCATCACATCGCGCAGTGTGCGGATGAACAGCGGCAGATCGTCGTAGATCACGCTAGGGATGCCGGCCGTATGCTTCCGCTCGCTGACCCTGCGCCATAGGCGCAGCAGAAAGTTCATATCGGCATAGAGCTCTTCGCGCGTCACGCCTTCGGCAGCGGTTCGAATGATGAAACCGCCGGTGATCTCGATATCCTGCTCCGCCTGACAGGCCAGTGTCAGCTGACGCAGGCGCTCCCGTTCGGCCTCGTCTTCAATACGCTGGGAAACGCCGTTATGCGGTGAGTCCGGCATGTAGACCAGGTAGCGCGAGGGCACGGAAAGATGCGTAGTAAGCCGAGCCCCCTTGGAACCGATCGGGTCCTTGGTGGCCTGGACGACCAGCGGCTGCCCTTCCTGAAGCAATTGACTGATCGACGCCTGCTCGTCAGGCGGTGTATTGGGCGCCATGACTTCATGAGCATGAATGAAGGCGGCCCGCTCGATGCCGATATCGACGAAAGCGGCCTGCATGCCGGGCAACACCCTCACCACCTTGCCGCGGTAGATATTGCCGACAATACCCCTTCGCCCGCTGCGCTCGATGAAAGCCTCCTGCAGGACGCCGTTCTCGACCACCGCCACACGCGTTTCCATGGGCGTCAGATTGATCAGTACTTCACCGCTCATGCGGGCTTCCTTAATCATTTGCTCTTACGAATATTATGACACAGCTGCCCGATCACTCATCCACAGCGCCACACCCTGGCGTTCGAGCAGCTCGGCGGTCTCGTATAGCGGCAAGCCAACCACCGCGCTATGACTGCCCTCGATATGCGACACGAACACCGCTGCCCGGCCCTGAATGCCGTAGCCGCCGGCCTTGTCACAAGGCTCGCCCGTCTCCCAGTAGGCGGCTGCCTCACGGGGACTGATCGCGCGCAACCCGACCCGCGTCGTCACGCAGACATCTAAAAGCCCCTGAGGGCCGCTCACCGCCACGCCGGTCAGCACCTCATGGGTGGTATCAGACAGGGCCGACAGCATCTCGAGCGCATGGGCGCGATCACGGGGCTTACCCAGGATCTCGCCATCCAGCACGACCGCCGTGTCCGACCCAAGGACAGGAAGATCAGAAAAAGCCGCACCAGCAAGCGCCTTCTCTCGCGCCAGCCGGCAAACGTAGTCACGAGGATTTTCCCCCGGTTGCGGTGTCTCGTCGATATCGACGGGGCGCACGTCACAGTCGACGTCGATCGAGGTCAAGAGTTCCAGGCGGCGCGGGGATGCCGACGCCAGGCACAGATGAGGCATGCACGCCTCCTTTGAGTAAGGCCTTGGTCAGGATACGGCAAAGCGACGGCGCAAGGCCTGCAGCATGGTGAACAGCCAGGGCCACAGGAGGGCGCCGATCAATGACGGCAACAGGAAGGCCAGGTGAATAGAGAAGGGGCCAAAGAGGGTCATCAACCATTGTTCGACCAATTGCACGATGCCCAGCAGCACAACGATCAGCACCGCTTGCTGAACCAGTGAATAGGCGCGCATGCGCTGATAGACCAAGGCGATCAGAAAGGCCAGCAGCGACAGAGCCAACGCATTCAACCCGAGCGGTGAGCCCTCGATCAGGTCGAGCAGGATCCCCAGTATAAAGCCGTAAAAGACCCCGACACGCTGAGGCATGACCATGCACCAGTAAATCAGCATCAGTCCTAACCAGTCGGGACGCCACATCAGCCATTTGTCGGCCAGCGGCATGACCTGCAGGCATAGCGCCAGCAGCAGGGTCGACCATACCAGCAGGTATCCACGAAGTCCCATGGCAACCATCAGGGCATCAGCTCCTTGGGCAGAGGATCAAGAGCAAAGTCATCCGTCCACAGCGCATCACCGGCCGCGACATCGACATCCGGTGGAAACAGCAACAGGAAGTGTCGCGCACGCTGCAGCTTGGCGACCGGCTCCGCCATCACCGTGGCGAAGGGTTCGCCCGGGTCATGGGTTACCTCGCTGACGCGTGCTACCGGGTAGCCAACAGGAAAACGACCGGCGAGACCCGAGGACACCAGTAGATCCCCTTCTCGGATATCAGCGGTATCGGCCACATGGAGTACGCTCATGGCATTAAAGCGTCCCGTTCCCTGAACGATGAAACGCAGCCCGTTACGATTCACCTGCACGGGCATGGCATGGTTGGCATCCGCCACCATCAACACCCGACTGGAATAGGCCGAGACGGACGTGACCTGCCCCACCAACCCTGATGCATCCATCACCGGTTGCCCCACATAGACACCATTGCGACGCCCACGGTCGATGACCATCTGATGGGTGAAGGGGTCGGAATCCAGCGACAGAAGTTCAGCGGTGAGAAAAGGCATCTCATCGCGCCGGGTGGCATTCAGGAGTTCGCGCAAGCGCACATTTTCGGCCGTCAGGCTGGCCATGCGCTGCACGCGGTGAGACAGGGTCAGCAGTTGCTGGCGAAGCTTGCGGTTTTCGTCGACCAGAGCGCTCTGGTCAGAGACGACAAGCGAGCCCCATGTAAGGGCATCACTGGGCAGGCTGACCAACCACTGGATGGGGGCGACCACGGTCGACAGCTGCGCGCGCAGGTTTTCGACCCGCGTCAATTGATGTTCCGCGAACATCAACGTCAGTGCCAGTATTGCACACAGCAGCATGCGGTAACCGGGCACTGACGCGTGCGTGAACAGCGGTTTAATAAGCAGTCCCCCGGGTCACGGTCTAGCGAACAGGTCAGTCGCTGGAGAGTAGCTCGAAGGTATGCTGATCGATCATTTCCAGCGCTTTGCCGCCACCGCGAGCCACGCAGGTCAGCGGATCCTCGGCAACGATCACCGGCAGGCCGGTTTCTTCGGAAATGAGCTTGTCCAGATCTCGCAACAAGGCGCCGCCGCCCGTGATCACAAGGCCGCGCTCAGCGATGTCTGAAGCGAGCTCGGGTGGCGATTGCTCAAGCGCACTCTTCACCGCCGTCACGATAGCGGCCAGAGTTTCCTGCAGCGCATCAAGAATCTCGTGTGAGTTCAGCGTAAAGCTGCGGGGAATGCCCTCGGCGAGATTGCGGCCGCGCACATCGATCTCGCGCAGCTCACCACCCGGATAGGCACAGCCAATCTCTTCCTTGATACGCTCGGCAGTGGCTTCACCGATCAGGCTGCCATAGTGGCGGCGCACATAGGCGGTGATGGCCTCGTCGAAACGATCACCACCGACCCGGATCGACTCCGAGTAGACAACACCGTTGAGCGAGATGATCGCAATTTCGCTGGTGCCGCCGCCGATATCGACGACCATCGAGCCCTGCGCCTCTTCGACTGGCAGGCCAGCCCCGATGGCCGCGGCCATCGGCTCCTCGATCAGGAACACCTCGCGGGCGCCAGCGCCCTCGGCAGATTCCTTGATCGCACGTCGCTCGACCTGAGTCGACATGCAGGGCACACAGACCAGCACCCGCGGACTCGGCGTCAGGAAAGTGCTCTGATGCACCTTGCGAATGAAGTGCTGAAGCATCTGCTCGGTCACGGTGAAATCGGCGATGACGCCGTCCTTCATCGGCCGGATGGCGGTGATATTGCCCGGCGTCCGACCCAGCATGCGCTTGGCGTCGATACCCACGGCAGCCACGCTGCGCATGTTACCCGATTGGCGAATGGCCACCACGGAAGGCTCGTCGAGCACGATACCCCGTCCGCGAACATAGATCAGCGTGTTGGCCGTACCCAGATCGATCGAGAGATCGCTGGAGAACAGCCCACGTAAACGTTTAAACATGGAAGTCTTTCACCTAGTGCAGACCGGAACCCTGTGCGGAGGCAAACGGTACCATCGCGGCCTTGATGCAGCAAGCAACATTGGGGGGGCGGCCCCGTGAGTCAAGTCCTGCCAGTCGCCCCAGGATATGGTACATTTTACGGTTATTTACTGCGGATGACGCCTGCCTGGCGCCGCCGCCACGATCCACGCTCAAGGGATATTCACCATGGCGCTTGAACCTAAAGATGTGCGGCGCGCAGCACATCTGGCCCGCTTGGGCCTCGATGAGACCGACGCCGACCGCTATGTCGACGACCTGACACGGATCCTCGAGATGGCCGATCACCTGCAGACGGTCAATACCGACGGCGTGGCCCCCTTGGCACACCCGCTGGATGCTACTCAGCGCCTACGCGCCGACGAGGTCACCGAGACCGACCAGCGCGAGCGATTCCAGCGCAACGCCCCCGCGGTGGAAAATGGCCTTTATCTGGTGCCCCGCGTCGTCGAGTGAGCCCTGATCGCTGACCGAATGCCTCATCTGGAGCCAAGCCTCAATGCATGACATGACCCTGACCGAGCTTGCCCGCGCCCTCGAGGCCGGCGAGTTCACCAGCCGCCAATTGACCGAATCGCTGCTCGCGCGTATCGAGCGCTTCGACGGTGAGCTCAACAGCTTCATCAGCGTGACCGCCGAGCAGGCACTGGCCGCCGCCGATGCCGCCGATGCCGCCCGCGCCCGCGGCGAAGCAGGACCACTCACCGGCCTGCCCTTGGCCCTGAAAGACATCTTCTGCACCCAGGACGTGAAGACCAGTTGCGGCTCGAAGATGCTCGACAATTTCATTGCGCCCTATGACGCGCATGTGGTCGAAAAGCTCAAGCATGCCGGGACCGTGAGCCTGGGCAAGACCAACATGGACGAGTTCGCCATGGGCTCCTCCAACGAGAACAGCCACTATGGCCCGGTGAAGAACCCCTGGGATCTCACCGCTGTGCCCGGTGGCAGCTCCGGTGGCAGCGCCGCCGCCGTGGCCGCTGGCCTGGTGCCGGCAGCGCTTGGCACCGACACCGGTGGCTCGATTCGTCAGCCGGCCGCTTTCTGCGGCATCACCGGCCTGAAGCCCACCTATGGTCGTGTCTCTCGCTACGGCATGGTGGCTTACGCGTCGAGCCTCGATCAGGCTGGCCCCATGGCCCGTACGGCCGAGGATTGCGCACTGCTGTTGAGCGCCATCGCCGGCCACGACCTGCGCGACTCCACCAGCGTGGCCCGTGGCGTACCCGACTATCGTGCCGAACTCGGCGCCTCGCTTTCTGGCCTCAGGATCGGCCTGCCCAAGGAATATTTCGGCGACGGCCTGGACCCGGAGGTGGAAACGGCTATTCGCGAAGCGGTCAAGGTCTACGAATCCCTTGGCGCGACCGTGCAGGAAGTCAGTCTACCGCACACCCATCACGCCATCCCGGCCTATTACGTCATCGCCCCGGCCGAGGCGTCTTCCAACCTGTCGCGCTATGACGGGGTGCGCTTCGGCCACCGTTGCAACGCACCGGCGGATCTCGAGGATCTCTACAAACGCTCGCGGGCCGAAGGCTTCGGCGACGAGGTCAAGCGTCGCATCCTGATCGGCACTCACACCCTCTCCGAAGGCTTCTTTGATGCCTACTACAAGAAGGCTCAGCAGGTCCGCCGGTTGATCCGCCAGGACTTCATGGATGCCTTCGAGGAAGTCGACGTGCTGATGGGCCCGTCGACGCCAACCCCGGCGTTTGATCTGGGGGCCAACAAGGACCCGGTCTCGATGTACCTGCAGGACATTTACACCATTGCCATCAACCTGGCGGGCATTCCCGGCATTAGCGTGCCGGCCGGCACCGTCAATGGCCGCCCGGTGGGTCTGCAGATCCTCGGCCCGCACTTCGCCGAAACCCAGCTGCTCAATGTCGCCCACCAGTTCCAGCAGGTCACCGACTGGCACCAGCAACGCCCGGCCTTCGGCAAGGAGAACGCATAATGCAATGGGAAACCGTGATCGGCCTTGAGGTCCACGTCCAGCTGGCCACCCAATCCAAGATCTTCTCCGGTGCCTCCACGGCCTTCGGCGCCGAGCCCAATAGCCAGGCGTGTGCCGTAGATCTGGGTCTGCCGGGGGTGCTGCCGGTACTCAACGAGTCCGCCGTGGCCATGGCGGTGCAGTTCGGCCTGGGCATCAATGCCGAGATTCCCGAGGTCTCGATCTTCGATCGCAAGAACTACTTCTATCCGGACCTGCCCAAGGGCTACCAGACCAGCCAGATGTATCATCCGATCGTCGGGCAAGGTGAGGTCGAGATCACCCTCGAGGATGGCGAGACCAAGCGCATACGGGTCCATCACGCCCACCTCGAGGAAGACGCCGGCAAGTCCCTCCACGAGGACTTCCACAGCATGACCGGGGTCGACCTGAACCGCGCCGGCACCCCGCTCTTGGAGATCGTCTCCGAACCGGACATGCGCTCCGCCAAGGAAGCCGTGGCCTACCTGAAGGCGATGCACTCCATCGTCACTTACCTTGGCATCTCGGACGGCAACATGGCCGAGGGCTCGATGCGCTGTGACGTCAACGTCTCGGTTCGCCCCAAGGGCCAGGAAGCCTTTGGCACCCGCGCCGAGATCAAGAACGTCAACTCCTTCCGCTTCGTGGAACGCGCTATCGCCTTCGAGGTCGAGCGCCAGATCGAGCTGATCGAGGATGGCGGCAAGGTGGTTCAGGAAACGCGCCTATACGATCCTGAAGCCGATGAAACCCGCAGCATGCGCACCAAGGAAGAGGCCAACGACTACCGTTACTTTCCCTGCCCTGACCTCTTGCCGGTAGTGCTCGATGCGGCCTACGTGGATCATCTGCGCAGCTCGTTGCCGGAACTGCCGGCCGAGAAACGGGCACGCTTCCAGAACGAGCTTGGCCTCTCGGCCTACGATGCCGGCGTGCTGTCGGCGACTCGCGCCATGGCCGATTTCTTCGAAGGTGTGAAGGAGGTTTGCGGCGACGCCAAGCTGGCGGCCAACTGGGTGCAAGGCGAGTTTGCCGGCCACCTCAACAAGGAAGGCCTGACTATCGCCTCGAGCCCGGTCTCGGCCCTTCAGCTCGGTGAGCTGGTGGCCCGCGTCAAGGACGAGACCATCAACGGCAAGGCCGCCAAGCAGGTCTTCGCCGCGCTGTGGGCCGGTGAAGGTGATAGTGCCGATGACATCATCGAGGCCCGCGGCCTCAAGCAGGTCACCGACACCGGCGCCATCGAGGCGATGATCGATCAGGTGATCGCTGACAGCCCGGTTCAGGTCGCCCAGTATCGCGACGCCGAGCCGGACAAGCGTGGCAAGATGATCGGCTACTTCGTCGGCCAGGTCATGAAGGCCTCTCGCGGTACCGCGAATCCCCAGCAGGTCAATGGCCTGCTCAAGGAAAAGCTCGACGCCCTGTGTTGAGGCATCGATGAGAGGCACCGCACCTAGTGCTGACACGAAAGACGCCCCCTTTTCAGGGGGCGTCGTCGTATCTAACGCCTGGAAGATGAGGCGACCCCACTCTCCTGCCCATCAGGCCCTATCCGGCATGCTTATGTGACTCGATTTCTTCGCGCAATGCCTCGGCTTCAGTGGTCAAGGTGGCATTGGCATGCATATCACCATTGCGGGCGGCCTCCATCGCCTGCTCGAGCTTGCGCTCATAGGCCTTCTGTAACTTCTTGGTGGGATCGCTTTTGAAGATACCGAACATGGGAGTCTCTCCTTGGGTAAGTGATCTCAGACTACGCGACGCCCTATACGAATACTAGACAAAAGCTATACACGGCATTGTTAAGATGCTGAATCATGCAGCGCTTCGCCCCCCACCTGGAGAAACGGGGATTCGGTTGCACGCAGGAGTGCAGTCCCGTGAAGACGGGCTACTAACAAAACCTCGCTACCAGGCAGCGATAGCGCGGTGGTGACATGCTACTCAGACAGCTTAGCCTTGGGGCTCGGTCTGGGGCGTCGACTGGCCGGCGTGCCACTGGGGCTGGCCGTTCTGCATCAGCACCCGGTTGCCCTGAGGCGCCTCATCAAGCCGAGCGCTGTAAACCTGACCATCAACCCGATACTCGACGTCATAGCCCAGCTGTTCCTGGCGGGTATCGGTCACGGTGTGACATTCACGCCGGGTGGACGTGGTGGTCTGGCCGGACTCGATACGACCCTGCACCTCGCGCCCCGCCAGGCCACCGCCCACGGCGCCTGCCACGGTGGCGATTTTCTTGCCGCTACCGCCACCGACCTGATTGCCGAGCAAGCCACCGACGATAGCGCCCGCGGCAGTGCCGATGATGCGGTTCGGATCCCGGCTTGGCGCCTGCTGGTTGACCACGACATTCTCGCAAACCTCTCGCGGGGTCTCGATGGTCCGGGTCGCTGCCTCGACCTGCAGGATATCGGCATAGACCGGCTCAGGCGGCTGGGAATAACTGCTGACCTGATAGGCACCGACCGCAAGGCCGCCCAGACCGAAGACTGACAGGGTGGTACCGATCACAATGGACTTGTTCATGACTCGCTCCTCACACACGACATCGGGGTCGACGACAGGGGCGTCGACAACATAGGGCCGGCTCGGGGGAATCCGGGAACCGGACGCACACCCCTGGGCACGCGCCAGCGCCAGGCGAGGTAACAGGAAGGATGAAGCGAGGGACTCGGGCGGCGTCCTGCCGCGGGCAAGTCGGAGACGAGGCGAGTATACCCCAGGGAGCGTGGCCTATATACGCCCGTTAGGCTAGCTGTGCGGTCTTTCCACACTTGGCATCGAGCTGTCGCCAACCGCCGACGCCCGGAGCGATCAACGCGACCCGCACACAGGACATGCCGGGTCACGAGGCACGCTAAAGCGTCGCCACTCACCGGAAAGCCCGTCGAAGGTGGAAAGCCCTTGATGCGTACTGCCGGCGCCGCTGAGCATCTTGACCGCTTCCAACGCCTGAAAGCAGCCAATCAGCCCAACCAGTGGTGCCACCACCCCGTTTTCGGCGCAGCTCAACTGCTCATCTTCTCCGGGGTCACCGGGAGGATAGAGACAGGCATAACAGGGGCTCTTGGCGTCTCGAGGATCGAAAACAGCGAGCTGACCGCCAAAGCGGATAGCCGCCCCGGAGACCAGCGGCCGTCCCGCCGACTGGCAGGCCGCATTGATGGCATAGCGCGAGGCGAAGCGGTCGGTACAGTCGAGCACCACGTCTGCCGCCTGAACGGCGCGCTCAAGAGATACGCCGTCCAGGCGCTCACTTAGGCTTGTAACCTGACAGTGAGGATTGAGCGCCAAGGCGGCCTCTCGAGCCGACTCCGCCTTGTCACGACCGATATCCGCCTCGCCGTGAGCGATCTGGCGCTGAAGGTTGGAAAGCTCGACCGTGTCGTCGTCGACGAGCGTCAACCGGCCGACGCCTGCCGCCGCCAGGTAGAGCGCGACGGGCGAACCAAGCCCGCCAGCGCCAATCACCAGCGCATGACTCGCAAGAAGGCGCTCCTGGCCTTCGATCTCGATCGACTCGAGCATGATCTGGCGGCTATAGCGCAACAGCGCCTGGTCGTTCATCGTCACGTATCTCTCTTGGCTCTCGATTGTCGGACTGATCGATGTCGGGGCTTATCGTGTCCGGGCTTATCGCGACTGGGGCGATCTTTCCCGGGTGCTCGCTTCCCGTCCATCAGGCAGCTTCTGGTTCATGGCTCGCTGCGCGCTTGGCGTTGCTCTCATCAGCACCCTTGTTAGTGCTCTTCGAGCTGCTCGACGTCTGGCACATGCAGGGTAAATTCTTCCTTGACCTCTTCCATGACCACATAGCTCTTCGACTCCTTGACCCCGGGCAGGGTCAACACCACCTCACCAAGAAGCTGACGGTACGCCGACATCTCGGGAATCCGGCACTTGAGGATATAGTCGAACTGCCCAGAGACCAGGTGACACTCCTGAATTTGCGGCAGCTGGCTCACGGCGCGTCGAAACTCGTCGAACACGGCGGGGGACTGGGTCTCGAGACTGATCTCGACAAACACCAACAGATTGGCCTTGAGTGCCTTGGGGTCGAGTATCGCCTTGTAGCCACGAATAATGCCCGAGCGCTCCAGGCGTTTGACCCGCTCCAGACAAGGGGTGGTGGAAAGCCCGACCTGAGCGGCCAGGTCAACGTAGGAAATACGGGCATTATCCTGGAGGGCACGCAGGATATTGAGATCGATACGGTCAAGCGAGCGGTTCTTGGCTTTCATGGTCATCCAGAGTCCAAGCTCAATACGCGGTCGAACGGCAGAGGCATCACCGCCGGATCGACTGAGCATCATGGCTTCCATAGTTATTGGAAGGGGTGAACGACGAAAACCTCAGTGATTGGTCTGGTCACATGGGACCGTATCAGTGAGGTTCGCCATTCTCGCCCATGTCATCCTAACAATTACCATATACGCTCTGGACGGCGCGAGTCCCATCGCTCACGTCAGGCTTTCCAGCGACCGAGACTGACCCTATCCCGCGCACCCAAATCCTGAAGCGTCGCTACCTGATCATAACCCGCCTGCTCGAACGCCTGACGCACCGCCGCCCCCTGCTCGAGGCCATGCTCGAGCAACAGCCAGCCACCCGCCAATAAATGGCGGCGCGCCTCGTGAACCAGTGCGTAAAGATCGGCCAGTCCATCGTCGCCTGCCACCAGCGCCGAACGCGGCTCGAAGCGCACGTCGCCCTGTGCGAGGTGAGGATCGTCATCGGCAAGGTAGGGCGGGTTCGCGACAACCAGCGCAAAGCGCTCGCCCTCAAGCGAGGCAAACCAGTCACTCTCGAGGAAGCGAACCCGAGAAAGCCCCAGCCGCGAGGCATTGTCCCGGGCCAGCGCCACCGCCTGCGGTGACAGATCGACACCCGTCACCTGCCAACCGGGGCGCTCGCTGGCAAACGCAAGCGCAATGGCGCCGGTGCCGGCACCCAGGTCAAGAAACGCCCCTTCTTCGGCGTCGCCTCGCGCGAGCGCCGCTTCGACCAGGCTCTCGGTGTCAGGACGCGGGATAAGCGTGGCATCGTGGGTCCTGAGCGAGAGCCCCCAGAACTCGCGCTCTCCGGTCAGATAAGCCACCGGAGCGCCCTGCCCTCTGGCGGCAATGAGCGCGTCGAAGCGCGCACGCGATAAAGAGTCGGCCTCGCGATCGCCCCAGGTATAGAGCCAGGTGCGATCGACTTCGAGCACATGGCACAGCAGCACCTCGGCATCAAGCCTGGGGCTTGGCGACCCCGACGCCTGCAACCGCTTGGCGGCGCGAGCCAGCAGCACATCGAGACGCATCAGGTGATTTCCTTACGCATCAGGCTTCCTGCTGCAGGGCCGCAAGCTGCTCGGCCTGATACTCGTGGAGCAGCGGCTCGATGATCTCGCCAAGCTCCCCGGTCATGACCTCGTTGAGCTTGTAGAGCGTCAGGTTGATGCGGTGATCGGTGACCCGCCCTTGCGGGAAATTATAGGTACGGATGCGCTCGCTTCGATCGCCGGAACCGACCAGCGAGCGACGCTCGTCGGCCTGCTGCTGGCGCTGGCTCTCCAGAGCGCTCTGCTTGAGGCGCGCGGCCAACAGCGACATGGCCTTGGCACGGTTCTTGTGCTGGCTGCGCTCTTCCTGGCACTCGACCACCACGCCACTGGGCAGGTGAGTAATACGAATCGCGGAATCGGTGGTGTTGACGTGCTGGCCACCGGCCCCGCTGGAGCGAAAGGTATCGATGCGCAGGTCATTGCTATTGATATCGATATCACCGACCTGATCGGCCTCAGGCATCACCGCCACGGTGCAGGCCGAGGTATGGATGCGGCCCTGAGACTCGGTAGCGGGAACCCGCTGCACCCGATGGGCGCCGGACTCGAACTTGAGCCGGGCATAGACACCCTCGCCCTTGATCCGCGAAATCAGTTCCTTGTAACCGCCCTGCTCGCCATGACTGGCGCTGACCACTTCGACCTTCCAGCCGTGCTTCTCGGCGTAGCGCGAATACATGCGAAACAGATCCCCGGCGAACAGTGCCGCCTCATCGCCGCCCGTACCGGCACGCACCTCGAGATACACGCTACGGCCATCGTCCGGATCCTTCGGCACCAGCAGGCGCTTGAGCGCCTCCTCGAGCGCAGCCAGCCGCTCCTGCCCTTCAGCCTGTTCAAGCTCTGCCAGCTCGCGCATCTCGGCGTCGCTGTCTTCGAGCAGCGCCTGGGCAGCCTCGATGTTGTTCTCGGTATCGCAAAACGCCTGCCAGGTCGCGACCAGTTCTTCGAGCTCGGCATACTCCCGAGAATAGTCGCGAAAGCGGGGCTGATCGGCGATGACATCGGGCTCAGCCAGCAGAGCCGAGAGCTCCTCGAAACGCTCGGCAAAGGTATCTAGGCGCTGACGCAGTGTAGCTTTCATGAAGGGTCCTGTTGTCTGATGCCGGTCATCTGGGGGGCCTCGGGGTCGCTGTCAGAATCGAAGAGCAAGGCTTCGGCAGCCTCGATCAGGTCCTGACGCTCGGCCCCGGAGGCTTCGCGCAGACCAAGGGTCGGGGCATGCATGAGCTTGTTGGTCAGCTGACGAGCGAGACGGGCGACCACCTTCTCCGGGTCTTCACCACGGGCCAGCTGTGCAAGTGCCTGCTCTTCGGACTCGGCGCGCATCTGCTCGCCCTGGTGTCGGTAGCGGCGAATGAGGTCGCCGGCGCCGCGCACCCGGCGCTCGTGCTGCCAGCTCGTGACGCCGTGTTCGATCAGCACCTCGGCCTTGTCGGCGGCCACCTTGCGATGTCGGCGGTTTTCTTCAATGACTTCGTGCAGATCATCGACGGTATAAAGAAAGACATCATCCAGTTCGCCGACCTGCGGCTCGATGTCCCGGGGCACGGCGATGTCGACCATGAAAACAGGTCGGTGACGGCGTAGCTTGATCGCCCGCTCGACCATGCCCTTGCCGAGAATCGGCAAGGGTGCCGCCGTCGAGGAAATCACGATATCGGCGCGTGCCAGCGCATCGGGGATCTCGTTGAGAGAGATCGCTTCACCGCCGATGCGGTCGGCCAACTGTGCGGCCCGTTCACGGGTGCGATTGGCGACGATCAGCTTTCGGATGCCGGCCTCCTGCAGATGACGGGCGACGAGTTCGATCGTTTCTCCGGCGCCGATCAGCAGTGCCGTGGAACGCCGAAAGTTATCGAAGATACGACTGGCCATGCTCACCGCGGCATAGGCCACCGACACCGGATTCTCGCCGATGCCGGTCTCGGTGCGGACCTGCTTGGCAATTGCAAAGGTATGCTGGAATAGCCGCTCAAGCTCACCGCCCAAGCCTTTGTGGCTGCGCGCCGCCTGGTAGGCGTCCTTGAGTTGGCCAAGGATCTGCGGCTCACCGAGCACCATGGAATCGAGCCCGACAGCGACGCGCATCAGGTGACGTGCCGCATCGCCGTCCAGATAATGGTAGGCCGCCGCCGATAACTGTTCGACGCTAAGGGTATGAAAGCGACTCAACCAGTCAAGAATCGCCGCTTCTCCATCGCGTTCCATCACGCAATAGAGCTCGGTGCGGTTGCAGGTCGAGAGTAGCGCCGCTTCTTCCACCTCGGGCAGAGCACGTAGCTCGGTCAGCGCCGCTTCCAGCTGCAACGGGGTAAAGGCGACTTGCTCGCGCACCTCGACCGCAGCCGTCTTATGATTGATGCCAAGGGCCAAAAGCGTCATGCAATCAGAGTCTTCGCTCAAGGGGGAGTGGTGCGAGTCACGGCGAAAACCACTAGATGCAGCGCGACACTAGGCAAGACTGCCTGAAACACGCGCCAACAGATGTGATAGTGGTCACCGGATCGTCCGAAGCCGTGCATTCTATCACAGCCGCCCCCTCGCACACGCCCCCATGGCTTTGCCCCTGCCCATCAAGCCGTTATGCTAAACGCTGACTTCCTTGACGAGACGATCATGCGCGCACGCCTGCTCAAGACAGCCCTCATCACGGCGACCCTCGCGCTGGTTACGGCTTGCCAGGGCATGCCCAAGTCCCATGATGCCGGTACCACCGACCCCATGCGGGGAGCGCCACCGATTACAAAGGGCCTCGATGCAAAGGGCCTGCAAACACTGCTATTGGCAGAACTCGCCGGTCGGCGCGGTCAGTACGAACGCGCCACAAAGGGCTACCTGGAAGCCGCCGAACGCTACGATTCAGCGGCGCTGAGCGAGCGCGCCAACCTGGCGGCGCGTTTCAGTGACAAGCCCGCGCTGATGGAAACCTCAGCACGTCAATGGCTTGAGCGCTCGCCGGGTGCCGAGCCTGCGCTTCGCATGCTATCTAGCCTCGCCCAGCAGCGCGGGGACTGGCTGACCGCCCTCGATGCACGCCTTTCGCTGATCGAACAGGGCAAGCCAGGGGAGTTGGCCAGCTTCGCCGACCAGGCGCTAACGCAAGGGGCTGACCCGGCCCCCTTGGCCGCCCGGCTGCGCCGCCACCTGGTAGTCGCCGATGGTGACGCTCCCTATGCCTACGACGCTATTTTGGCCACTGCCTTGCTCGAAGCAGCCGGGGGAGATGTCGAGCGCGCCAAGAAACGCCTCTCGACGCTTGCACGTACACATCCCGAGCTTCCCGCTCTGTGGCTGACCCGTGCTCGCATTGCCATCGAAGAAGATGATCCAGCCGCCACCCTGAGAGCCGCCAAGCGCGGTCTGGAAACATCACCCGGCGACTCCCGCTTCCTGCTACTCATGGCCCGCAGCCAGCTGGCCCTGGGGCGGGTCACCGCCGCAGAGCGCCAAACCGACCAACTGCTGGCCCAGCACGGCGAGCAGCCGGAACTGCGCCTGGCATTGGCCCGCCTGTTCCTCGAAGCACAAGAGCCCTCTCCGGCCCGCCGGCTTCTGCTGCCGCTGATTGACGAAGACACGACGCCACCGCAGGCCTTCCTGCTGCTTGGCAACATCGCCGAACATCAAGGTGAAATCGACAACGCCCTCCTCTATTACCGGCAGGTCCCAGAAGGCGAGCAGTTCCTTAACGCACGTCTTCAAGCCGCACGCATGCTGATTGACGCAGACCGCCTACCGGATGCGCTGGAATTCCTGCGCATTGAACGGCTCCGCCATGAAGCTCAGGCCGCAGATATCGCCGCCCTGGAGGTTGAATTACTCGACCAGGTGGATGAGCGTAGCACCGCCGATGAAGTCCTCGCCGAGGCCCGCGACCGCCATCCTGATAACGAGGGCCTTCTATATATGCAGGCCATGCGCAAATTCAATGCTGGTAACCTGGACGGCATGGAGACCGACCTGCGTGAGCTGATCGAGCGCCGGCCAGACAACGCCATGGCCATGAATGCGCTCGGCTACACCTTGGCCGACATGACCACGCGTTACGAAGAGGCGCGCGAGCTGATCGAGCGTGCCCATGACCTGGCACCCGATAGCCCCGCCATTCTCGACAGCCTCGGCTGGGTGCTGCACAAGCAGGGCAAGAATGCTCGCGCCCTGCCTTACCTTGAGCGGGCGTTCGCCCTGATGCCGGATCAGGAAATCGCCGCTCACCTCGCCGAGGTACTGTGGTCGCTTGGTCGCACTGAAGACGCACGCCGCTTGGTCGAACGCGGCCTCGCCCGCTTCGAGGACCATCCCAAGCTCGATGAATTGATCCAGCGAATTCCCGCCATGGCACCATGAGGGCGCTGGCGGCATCGCCGCCCGCCCACTGCTGGCCGACACCCGAGAACGAGAGAGCCCGATGACCCGACGCTTCGTCCTTTTGATCGCCCTGGCCCTACTGGCCGGTTGCGCCGCCCGCACCCCGGCCCCCACCGACAGCGCCGAACGCGGCCCCTGGCAGGATCAACTCCCCCGCGTACAGGCCATGACCAGCTGGACCCTGGCCGGCAAGGTGGGACTACGCACACCTAAGGAAAGCACCAGCGCCAATCTGGACTGGCGCCAGACACCCAATTACTACCGGCTGCTGATCAGCGGTCCCTTCGGGGCCGGGCGCAGCACCCTCGAGGGCACCGCCCAGGAGGTGGCGTTGACCACAAGCGAAGGACGCGTCAGCGCCGAAAGCGCCGAGGCACTGCTCGACAAGGAACTGGGCTGGTCATTGCCGGTGTCATCGCTTGATCACTGGATCCGTGGCCTGCCCGCACCGGGCGGCGACGTTGAACGCGAGACCGACGCCCTGGGCTACCCTACTCGCCTGATCCAATCCGGCTGGACTATCGACTACAGTGGCTGGATGCCGGCCGGCGATCTGTGGCTACCGCGCCGCCTGGACATGCAACGCACGGGCATCGAGGCCACCCTGCTGATCAATTCCTGGCAGCCGGAGCCCTCTCGTGACTGAAAGAGCGCTTCATTACCACCAGGCCCCGCTATCTCGAGACACTCATCGACCGACGCTGAGCCTGCCGGCGCCGGCCAAGCTGAACCGCATGCTGCATATCACCGGACGTCGCGATGATGGCTATCATGAACTGCAAACCCTGTTCCAGTTTCTGGACGTTGGTGACACGCTGCACTTCACGCTCCGCGATGATGATGCCATCCGACTGACCCCCGCCCTCGAGGGCGTAACCGCCGAGGATAACCTGGTTGTCCGTGCGGCCCATCTGCTGCAAGCACAGACCGGTTCACGCCGCGGCGTCGACATCCAACTCGACAAACGCCTGCCAATGGGAGGCGGCCTGGGCGGCGGCAGTTCCAACGCGGCTACCACCCTGCTTGCCTTGAACCGGCTATGGCATCTCAACCTTGACGAGGAGCGCCTGGCCGCGCTTGGCCTGTCGCTGGGTGCCGATGTTCCCGTTTTCGTGCGTGGGCGCGCCGCCTGGGCCGAAGGGGTCGGCGAACAGCTGACATCCGTCACGCTCGATACCCCCTATTTCGTGGTCATCCATCCAGGTGTTTCGGTCGCCACCGCCAGGGTCTTCCAAGCGCCAGAATTGACACGCGACACCCCGGCCATTAGACTTTCGCGCGCACTTGAGGGGGGCGCAACGCGTTGGCGAAACGACTGCGAAGCGACGGTGCGCAGGCTATATCCGCAGGTCGATGAAGCCATCGAATGGCTGGCCCAGCGGGCACCGACCATGCTGACGGGTACCGGCGCTTGCCTGTTCGGGCGTTTGACTAACGTCGAAGAGGCCGCTAGCATTGCGCGCCAAGTCGACCCACGCTGGCACGCCTTCACGGCGCAAGGCTTGAACGTCTCCCCACTGCACAAGGCTCTGGGGTGAAGCAATCTGCTTGAGGTGGATTGCTTGTAAGGCGGCTCTTGATACACGGTCATAGTAACCGGACGAGAGCATAAGCGGAGTCGACAGGCAAGGTTGCTGGGGTATCGCCAAGTGGTAAGGCACCGGTTTCTGATACCGGCATTCGCAGGTTCGAGTCCTGCTACCCCAGCCATTTCCTCCCGCGTCGGCTGGCCGTCAACATCCCTCATAGAGATTCCCAAGACTCCAAAGGTGGCTGCGCGTGTCTAAATTGATGGTTTTCGCCGGGAACGCCAATCCCGAACTTGCCCGCAAGATTGCCGAAGGACTCGACAATCGCCTCGGCCACGCCACAGTCGGTCAGTTCAGCGACGGCGAAATCGCGGTCGAAATCAACGAAAACGTCCGCGGCAAGGATGTTTTCGTGCTGCAGTCCACCTGCGCGCCCACCAACGACAACATCATGGAAATGGTCCTGATGATTGATGCGTTGCGCCGCGCTTCCGCTGCCCGCATCACGGCAGTGGTTCCTTACTTCGGCTACGCTCGCCAGGACCGCCGCGTCCGCTCGGCCCGTGTGCCGATCTCCGCCAAGATTGTCGCCGACATGATGGTCAAGGCCGGTGTTGACCGGGTAATGACCATGGACCTGCATGCCGATCAGATTCAGGGCTTCTTCGACGTTCCTGTCGACAATGTCTACGGTTCGCCGATCCTGCTCGACGACATCGAACGCCAGAACTACGACGACCTGGTCGTAGTCTCCCCGGACGTCGGCGGCGTGGTGCGTGCTCGCGCCATCGCCAAGCAACTCAATGCCGACCTGGCCATCATCGACAAGCGTCGCCCCCAGGCCAATCAGGCCCAGGTCATGCACATCATCGGTGAGATCGAAAACCGGACCTGCGTGGTAGTCGATGACATGATCGATACCGCCGGCACGCTGTGCAAAGCCGGCGAGGCGCTCAAGGAGCGCGGTGCACGCCGCGTCGTCGCCTACGCCACCCATCCGATTCTGTCCGGCCCGGCCGTCGACAATATTTCCGGGTCGGTGCTCGATGAAGTCGTGGTGGCCGATACCATCCCGCTGTCAGACGCAGCCCGCCGCAGCGGCAAGATCCGCCAGCTGTCGGTGGCCGGCCTGATCGCCGAGGCAATCCGTCGCGTCAGCAACGAAGAATCCGTCAGCGCGATGTTCCACTGAGGCCACGCTAGGTCGCTTTAACATCGCGCAGGATACGTGCGCCGTCAGGCGCCCATGGAAACGCCAATGTTTGGTCGCGAGCTTGGCGTTCTCCTCATCAAACCACTGAGGTTTCATTCAATGTCCGATTTCAATCTTAATGCCAGCGTTCGCCACGACCTGGGGAAAGGTGCGAGCCGCCGCCTGCGTCGTGCGGACCTCTCCATCCCAGCAATCATCTACGGCGGTGAAAAGGCTCCCCAGTCTATCGCCATCGAGAAGGCCCCGTTCTACAAGGCCATCGAAGATGAGTCCTTCTTCGCCTCCGTGATCACGCTGAACGTGGAAGGCAAGCAGGAGCAAGTCGTGGTTCGTGACCTGCAGCGTCACCCGTACAAGCCGCTGGTCACTCACGCCGACTTTCTGCGCGTCGATGCGACCCACGAGCTGACCCTGCACGTTCCGCTGCACGTCGTCGGCGAAGACGCCAGCAAGGCGATCAAGGATGAGGACGGCGAGCTGCACCAGCTGGCGTCCGACGTCGAAATCAGCTGCCTGCCGAAGGATCTCCCCGAGTATCTGGAAGTGGACATCAGCGAGCTTGAGCTGGGCACCACCCTGCACCTGTCCGACCTCTCCGTACCGGCCGGCGTGACCATTGTGGCGCTGACCCACGGTGAAGATCACGACAACGCTATCCTCAACATCACCAAGGCCAAGGTCATGGCCGAGGCAACTGATGAGGAAGAAGAAGCTGAAGCGCCTGAAGAAAAGGCGGCTGATAGCGAAGACGAAAGCGAAGGCGAAGACGAAAGCAAAGGCGATACCGAGTAATCGGCGATGCCTGTGGGCATGCCGGCCAGCCGACATGCCCGCGCTGTCTTCTGAAAATCAAGCGCCCCGGCGCTTGATTTTTTTTGCCTGCCCCAAGCGCTGACAGTAGCGTTTCGATCACACGCCCATCACTTACGCGAGGTCACCGGTATGGGTCAGCTGAAAGCGATCATCGGCCTAGGCAATCCTGGTGCCGACTACGATGCCACCCGGCACAATGCCGGCGCCTGGCTGGTGGAATCTCTGGCACGCGATCATCACGTCCCCCTACGTTCCGAGCGCAAATTCCTGGGGCTCTATGCAAAGATCACCCTGGCCGGCCAGGACCTGCATCTCCTCTATCCCCAAACCTTCATGAACAAGAGCGGTGGCTCTGTGGCTGCACTGGCCAAGTTTTTCAAGCTTGCGCCAGAAGACATGCTGATCGCGCACGACGAGTTGGACATTGCCCCCGGCACCGCGCGCTACAAGCAAGGCGGTGGTCACGGCGGGCACAATGGCCTGCGCGATATCATCGCCTCCTTGGGCAACGCCAAGGATTTTCACCGCCTGCGTATCGGCATCGGCCACCCGGGCGAGGCCCATAAGGTCGTCAATTATGTGCTCTCGCGCCCGGGCAAACCCGAGCGCGCGGCCATCGATGCCGCTCTGGACGAGATAGAGCGCACCCTGCCGGACGCCGTCGCCGGTGACTGGCCGCGTGCCATGAACCGTCTACATAGCTTCAAGGGGTAACGACGGCCCAGGCAATACTGGCCTAGCCCGGTCATCCCCCCACTGATGCGCTGGGCACGGCACGGCTAACGGCTAGAGAAGGACTGCCGTGTGGCGTAGAATCCCCGCCATCGTTTTTTCACCGAATGCCAGGAACACACCATGGGTTTCAACTGCGGTATCGTCGGCCTGCCCAACGTCGGCAAGTCCACCCTCTTCAATGCCCTGACCAAGTCGGGCATCGACGCTGAAAACTTCCCCTTCTGCACCATCGAGCCCAACGTCGGCATCGTGCCGATGCCGGATCCACGCCTCGACAAGCTGGCCGAGATCGTCAAGCCCCAGAAGGTACTGCCTACCACCATGGAGTTCGTCGATATCGCGGGCCTCGTCGCCGGCGCCTCCAAGGGGGAAGGCTTGGGCAACAAGTTCCTGGCCAATATCCGCGAAACCGAGGCCATCGCCCACGTGGTCCGCTGCTTCGATAACGACAACGTCATCCACGTCGCCAATCAGGTCGATCCCGAAGCGGATATCGAGATCATCAACATGGAACTGGCACTGGCGGATCTCGATACCGTCGAGCGTGCCATCCAGCGCCTGGTGCGCGTCGCCAAGGGCGGCGACAAGGAAGCCATCGCCACCAAGGCGATACTCGAACGTATCCAGCCGCACCTGGCCGAGGGTCAGCCCCTGCGCAGCTTCGGCCTCAATGACGATGACAAGCAGCAGCTCAAGAGTTTCGGCTTTCTGACCCTGAAGCCGACCATGTATATCGCCAACGTCAACGATGATGGTTTTGAGGACAACCCCTACCTCGACAAGGTGCGTGAGATCGCCGCCGCCGAAGGCGCCATGGTGGTGCCGGTATGCAACCAGATCGAAGCCGAGATCGCCGAACTCGAGGACGAGGAGCGCGCTATGTTCCTCGACGAGCTGGGCATGGACGAGCCGGGGCTTGATCGCGTGATTCGCGCCGGCTATGAGCTCTTGGGTCTGCAGACCTACTTCACTGCTGGCGTGAAGGAAGTCCGCGCCTGGACCGTCAAGGTCGGTGCCACCGCCCCGGAAGGCGCCGGCGTGATCCACACCGACTTCCAGAAAGGCTTCATCCGCGCAGAAGTCGTCGCTTATGATGACTTCGTCACCCTTGGCGGTGAGCAAGGCGCCAAGGATGCCGGCAAGTGGCGTCTGGAAGGCAAGGATTACATCCTCAAGGATGGTGACGTGGTGCACTACCGCTTCAACGTCTAGCGCTTCATCAGAACCGCAGCACCAAGCGATGGAAAAAAGCCGATGTATCATGCTCTTATGGTTGACTGATCACATCGCCTTGAGTAGTATCTATCGCCGTTGGCTACATAGCTCAGCTGGTTAGAGCACATCACTCATAATGATGGGGTCCCCTGTTCAAATCAGGGTGTAGCCACCAAAACAGATAAAACGCCCGAACGGCCTTCCGTTCGGGCGTTTTTTTGCTCCTCGTTTTTGACCCCATCCGAAATACGTGACATCAATATAGCCCCGCCTGACACGGCTCTCTTCCCCATGCGGGCCATGGCTGGCACGCGAGCCGATTCAAAGGATTGTGACGATGTGGATTTCGCTGGTCTTTGTGCTGCTGTTCTCGACTGGCTTCATCTGTGCCCGCCTGGGCACGATGGACGCCGAACCCTTTACGCTTCTACTCGTACGCAGCCTGCTGGTGCTGCCGGTGCTGGCGGTAATCCTGTGGCTACGCAAAGCGCCAAACCAATGGGGAAACCGCGCCCAGCGAGGCTGCCAAATGGGCGTTGGCATGCTACTGCATGGCGCCTATCTAGGCGGGGTGTTCGCCGCCGTCAAGGCAGGCTTGCCGGCAGGCCTGACCGCCCTGCTGGTCAGCCTTCACCCCCTGGCGACCGCAGCGCTTTCCTTGCCATTGCTCGGGGTGAGACTGGGCCCAAGGCAATGGGGCGGGTTGGCATTAGGCGCCATGGGCGCAAGCCTCGTCCTGGGAAGTGGCCTTGAGCTCTCTCATGGATGGCCAGTGGTAGGTCTGGTCTGGTGTCTGGTCGCGCTTGCGGGGATTTCAAGCGCCACCCTGTGGCAGAAGCGGCTGAGCGGGGACATGGGAATGGTCGAAGGACTCATCTTTCAGTATCTGGGGGCGGCAGTGGTGTTCAGTATCGCCGCCAGCTGGGTCGGCAGCTTTACCTTTGCCCCCACCCCGCGACTGCTATTGACCCTGGCCTGGCTGGTCGGCGCAATTTCAGTAGGGGCCATCTGGTTGCTGATGGTGATGATCGAGCGCGGCGAAGCCCATCAAGTGGCGCGCACCTTCTTCCTGGTGCCGCCCTGTGCCGCCGTGATGGCCTGGCTGCTGTTCGACGAGCAGTGGACGGCACCCATGATCCTGGGCGCCGTTCTGGTGGTGGCGGGTCTCGCTCTCGATCGACCCAGCCCTGCTCGCCAGCCGACAGTCGAGCCATCGGACCCTGAGCAGGCCTGACGCTATATGGCAGCGCCCGGCTCAGTCCGGGCGCCAGCAGGGTCAAACGAGTTCGGCACGATTCAGATAAGCGGTCAGCACCCTGATCAACCGTTCGGCATCCTGACTGCCGGCGGTTTCACGGATCGAGTGCATGGCCCACTGTGCCACGCCCACATCGAGGGTCGGCACGCCAAGCTCGGTAGCGGTGATCGGCCCGATGGTGCTTCCGCAGCCCATGTCGGAACGCGTCACGAAGGTCTGCACCGGCACGTCAACCTCCTGGCAGATGTCACGAAACAGCGCCGAGGTCGCACTGTTGGTCGCATAGCGCTGGCTGGCATTGACCTTGATCACCGGGCCACCGTTAATGGTCGGCCCGTGACCGGCATCGTGCTTGTCCTTGAAGTTGGGGTGAATCGCATGGGCATTGTCGCAGGAGATCATTCTCGATGCCTGGACGAGGCGGATAAACCCTTCGTCGCCGGCTTCACCAAGCTGGGCATTGACGCGACGCAGAACATCACCCAGGAAAGGCCCCTGGGCACCGCAGGCACTCGCACTACCGACTTCTTCGTGGTCATTAGCGACCAGCACCGCGCCCTGCTCGCCGTCGCAATCAAGCAACGCCTCCATGCCGATAAAGCACGACAAGAGGTTATCGAGCCTCGCACTGGCAATAAGCTCACCGCGAGCGCCTACACGCGCCGGTGGCTGAGTGTCGTAAAGCGCCAATTCGAAGTCCAGCGGCTCGGCGTCTTGAATGCCGTGCTGCGCCTTGAGCCATTCCCGCAACAGGTCATTGAAATCCTCGCTGTCGCCACCCTGCAACAAAACTGCCGCCATCTCGGTCTGAGGATTGATGGAGCGGTTGGAGTTGGCGTCACGATCAAGATGAATGGCAAGGCTGGGTACCGTGGCTACCGGCCAGTCAACGTCAAGCAACACGCCTTCGATGCGACCATCCGGGTGGCGCAGATGAACACGGCCGGCAAGCCCCAGATCGCGGTCAAACCATGGCGCCAGCAGCGCCCCCCCATAGACCTGGACTCCCAGCTGCAGCCAGCCAGCACTGCGCTGGGCGGCGTGGGGCTTCAAGTGAAGGCCGGGACTATCGGTATGCGCACCGATCATGCGCAGCGCATCGAGGCGCCTCTTGGGCAGCTGCAGGGCGATGATCGAAGAGTCGTTGCGGGTCACGTAGACCCGTTCACCGGGGGTCAGCGTCCAGGGTTGCGACTCGTCCAGGCGCCGATACCCTGCCGCTTCAAGGCGAGAAGCCATGTTGCTTACGGCATGCCACGGCGTTGGCGAATGCTCAAGAAAATCGAGTAGGCGATCCAGGGGGGGAGCGTGATGCATTTTCATCCTCATGGAGGGTCTGTGTCTGGCGACACAGGCTGCTACAATGGCCTCTCGGCTGTCGAGAGGCGCGTGACAAGCCAGGCTCAGCTAGGGACAGAAGTGTACATGAAACCGGGAGTGCTTCATTGATGAGACGGATTGCAGCCATTGGGCGGTTAGGCGCCATCACCCTGATGCTGATGACGCTGAGCGCCATGGCGACGGCCCAGCCACATCCCAGCGAGGCTCAGCGACAGGTCGCGCCAGAAATCGCCGACTCCCTTCGCTACGGTCACTACGCGGATATCAGCCTGACGGACAACTGGTCGCAGCGCGCCTTTCAGCGCTACCTCGACATCCTCGATCCGCAGCGTGCCTACCTGACCAAACGAGACGTCAGCGAGTTTCGCAATACATTAGGTGGGCAAATCGTCGACGTACTCTACGACGGAGACCTTGACCCCGCCTTCGCCCTCTACGAGCGCTACCAGCAACGCCTCGAGGCGCGGCTGGAGTGGATCATTGCCAAGCTCGATGACGGTCTCGACTACCGCTACGATACCAATGAGCGGCTGGCACTGGAACGCGAGGATGCTCCTTGGGCCGAAAGCCAGGCGGCCCTTGATCGCTTGTGGGAAAAGCGTCTCAAGAATTCTGCCCTGACCATGCAGCTAAGCGATCAGGACGAGGCCGAGGTCACCGAGACCCTGCGTAAGCGTTACGAAGGTCAATTGAACCGCATCCGCCAGACCAACGCCGAAGATATTTTCGGCCTGTTCATGGCCGCCATTACCGGCACTATCGACCCTCACACCGAATATCTGTCGCCCCGCCAGGGCGAGTCCTTCGACATTCAGATGCGCTTATCGCTCGAGGGCATCGGTGCGCTTCTGCAAGCCGACGGCGAATACGTCAAGGTCTCAAGCCTGGTCGCGGGCGGCCCTGCCGAGAAGGCCGGGGTGCTTGAGCCCGCCGATCGCATTGTCGGGGTCGGCCAAGGCGATGACGGCGAGATAACCAACGTGGTCGGCATGCGTCTTGATGATGTGGTCGACCTGATCCGGGGCCCGAAAGGGTCGACGGTGCTGCTTGAGGTCGTGCCGGCACAATCGGTGGACATGACCCGCTCGCATGTCGTCGAGATTGTTCGCGATACCGTCAATCTCGAGGATCAGGCAGCCAGCAGCGAGGTCATTGAGATCGAACGCGAGGACGGTACCCACCGCATCGGGGTCATCGACATTCCTACCTTCTATGTCGATTTTGATGCCTGGCAGGCTGGCGAAGAAGATTATCGCAGCACGACCCGCGATGTGGCCAAGGAGATCCGTTCTCTGAAGGCGCAGGATGTCGAAGGCATTGTCCTCGACCTGCGTAATAACGGCGGCGGCGCTCTCCAGGAGGCCAACTCACTGATCGGCCTGTTCATCGACCGGGGCCCCACCGTTCAGGTACAAGACGCCCGCGGACGCATCAGCCTCTATGGCGATACCGACAGCGGCACCCTCTATGACGGTCCGCTGACGGTGCTGGTCAATCGCCTCTCAGCCTCTGCATCCGAAATCCTGGCGGGCGCCATTCAGGACTATGGCCGTGGCTTGGTCGTTGGCAGTCGCACCTTTGGCAAGGGCACCGTGCAGACCCTCAACGAACTTAGCCATGGCGAGGTCAAACTTACCCGGGCGAAGTTCTATCGCATCTCCGGTGAAAGCACCCAGCACCGCGGCGTTGAACCCGACATTGCCTTTCCAAGCCTGATTGATCCGGACGTGATCGGGGAGAGCAGCCTCGACAACGCATTGCCCTGGGACACCGTACGCGCCGTGCAGTATCGCCTTTACGGCACGCCCTGGCGGCACCTGGAAGCCCTGTCAGCGGCGCACCGCGACCGCATCGCGTCGCACCCCAATTTTGTCTATCTGGAAAAACAGGCCGACCTCTCGCGCAAGCTGCGCGATCAGCAGACCAGCGTCAGCCTGAACCGGGAGCAACGGAAGCGGGAAATGCAGGCCCAGGAAGCCGAGCAGCTATCGCTCGAAAACCAGCGCCGTCGCGCGCTGGGCCTCGAAGAACTGGAAGACTGGAGTCAGGCACGCGGTGCTGCCGAAGACGCCGTTCCCTCGGCGCAACAGGAAGACGAGTCTCCCGCTCCTATCGATCGCGCTCAGGTGATCGAAAGCGCCGAAATCCTGCTCGACTACGCGCAATTCAGTGCTGATGGCCGCCAGATCACCAGCACGGATTGACGCAGACATTACCGTAACGGGCGCGCCTCTCGCGGGGCGCGCCCACTCCCCTACCAACCTCATTCGCTCCTCACCTCTCCTGCATCTTGTTCCTATAAGCCGCTTACGCCGAGACACGCCTTGCTACCGTTTCGCGTTGTGCGCATCGCCTATGACCATCCAATGGTCACGGTACGACCATGGCCCGTTCGGCGGTGAGGTTAAGAACAACAGAAGCCAAGCAATGGAAAAAAGTGCAGTGGCATGCGACAAGGGACGGCAGGCAGGCTCGTCATTATGATGCTTAAAACGTGATGGCGAGTATTGCGATGGCGAGTACTGCGATGACGGCGGTGCTGATAATAACTGACGCAGTCACCGCGACACGTAACAGTACTATTTCATATTAAACGTTGAAGAAAAGGGGCTCACTTACCGTAATGCATGGCAGGAGCATGAGAGCTATCGGTGAAGAGGTGCTTGGCCGAAGGAGGGGGCGGCCGAAAGGTGTCCGCTGACAGAGCGCTGAAAGCTCACGAAGCCGGAGCCACAGCACTCACCTTCAGTCTTCAGATACCATACGCGCCCGAAGCCGGCTTACCGCCTGGCTATGCAGCTGACAGACGCGAGACTCGGTTACCCCAAGCACAGCCCCGATTTCCTTGAGATTCAGCTCTTCCTGATAATAGAGGGCCATCAGCATCTTTTCGCGCTCCGGCAAGTCAGCGATGGCTGCGACCAATTGTTCGCGTTGCTGGCCGTCAGCCAAGGCCGCAAAAGGCGACTGAGGGCCCCCCGCTCCTGCCTGGGGTTCGCCACCTTCTGCCATCAATTCCTCGAACGGCAGCAGATGGCCGTTGTTGGTATCGCTCAACAGCTGACGATAGACATCCATCGGCATATCCAGATCGGCGGCAATCTCCCGCTCTTCTGGCGGCCGACCCAGCTGCTGCTCCAGGCGGCGAACACTGGCATCCACGCTGCGGGCATTACGACGCACGCTGCGCGGCATCCAGTCGCGGGTTCGCAGCTCATCGATCATGGCACCGCGAATACGCTGACTCGCGAACGTGGTAAAGGTAGCGCCCGCTTTCGAATCGAAGCGCCCCAATGCGTCCAGCAACCCCACCATGCCGGCCTGGATAAGATCATCCAGCTCTACCGCCGCCGGTAGTTTGACCTGCAGCGACAGTGCCTGTCGCCGGACGACAGGCAGGTATTGTTCAAGAAGCGCATTTTGGTCGATCTTGCCCTGTGCCGTGTACATCCAGTTGCCTCTAGAACCGACATGGAGCCGGAAAGCGTGATTCGGACGAGACTCCGAGAGAACCGGAGGTCGGTGTACTCTATTATTCAGCCTGTCACTCTTCGCAGAAGGGTGAAATAACCCCTAATCATGGCGGTTATTTCTCTGGTAACGCGGTTTGGCTTCTATAGTTGACGATGATCTGCAGGTTATCGACCCTGACGGCTCGACGCTTTCCATTCGGTAACAGGAAGCGAAAATGGATCGCGCCGCCGGCCTGCCATGAGGCAGGCGCATTACGCCTGCCGTTTTGCGTGGTCAACTGCATGCACACGCTCCCCTGGCATAACCAGGCTCGTACTGCCTTTCCGGGAGGTAAACGAAACTGCCAGCTGACGTCCCTGACCTGACGTCCTGCCAAGCGAGCGGACTGGATGGCCTTAAGTGCCTCGGAGTTTGTTACACGCCCCGGCACCGCCACGTTCACCGCAGGCGCATTGGCCACCCAACTACCCGCCGACAGACATACTGGCGCTATGCCCAGCAGTATCGCGGCGAAAAGACTCATCCCCCACTGCCGCCTCATGGGGCCAATACCAGCAAGTCGATCTCGAAGGCCTCGCGGGCCATCTGTTGCAGGTTGTTGAGTAACCCTCGCCGTGAAGCTACCGGCGGATGCAACGCCAACAGCCGCCGAGGGCCACCGCCACGACGGATCGCCTGCATGACCTTGAAGGCTTGGCGGAAGCCATCCCCATCGGTATCAACCCATAGCGCCCAACGTTTTTCCTGGCTAGCCAACTGAGCCAAGTGAGGACTATCCGCATCGCAGGCAACGATCTTCCAGGCCGCCGGATCCCCCACCCAGCGCTTCCCCTGGCGTGACCAGCTAACCAACGCCGCCTGGGCACGTTCAACGCCACCTTTCCTGGGAAGCCCCAGCACCATAAGCGGAATAGTGGGGGCCGGCTCGGGCACCGGTTCATCGCCTGCGCCCGTGATCTCGGCACTCTTCCCTTCAGAACCCGCCCGCTCAGGGACCGCTGGCTCGGAGGCTTGTGGATCAGTAGCTTCTGCGGAGTCGACGCGATCGGCAAATGACGCAGAACCCAAGGCTCTCTCCTGCTCCTGCGCTTGCTGGTGGCCTTCGCGATAGGCGTTATCGACAGTCGCTGCATCGATATCCGCTGCGTCCGTTGCTAGCGCCGCCTCACCGGAGGCGGCCTCTTCCGAGACCTGACGCGACTGAGCCCAGCGACGCAGACCAGCAGCCTGATCGCTCATTGTGACCTTCCGGCCTGTTCACTGAAGTGGCGAATCGCTTCGCGAGCATCCAGGACTTGGATCAAGCCCTCCAGCAGATTCTTGGCGCGGCGCGGACGACGACCCGACTGCAGCCTCATCAGGTTCGCTCTTGCATCCATGGCCCAATCCTCTTCCGCATGTTCAAGATGCAAAGCCAAGGCGGCAATGCCGGTTGCCATGAACACTCGGAGTTCGCTATCGAGAGCGAGGGGACCTTGGCCACAGAGCTGACGCGAGGCTTGTCGAGCAAGTGTGGGCAACTCATCATTGCAAAGCTGTTCGAGCAGTGCCGCTCGTCCACATTCCGTTGGCCACCACTCAGGCGACAGGGCATAGCGACGTGATAGCAGTGCGCCACTGTCACGATCACGGACGTCAGCGAACCAGACCCACAGCGCATCGCTATGGGCATCACCGGCACCACAACTCAAGGCCTCAAGCCTGCCAAGCATGACCTTGGCTGCCTGACCACGATAGCGAATCAGCGCTGGCTCAATTGCCCGTGCCTCATCCACCAGGCTAGAAAGCGACGATCGCTCACCGCGATACAGCACTCGGCTATTGCCCTGCGCCTGGCTCAGCCAGCCGCTACCGCGCTCCCGAAGCCAATCTCTGGTTGCGGCATCCGGCACCCTGGGCAGTAAATGAGCACTTACACCGATTGCCGACTCGGCCCAATCAATGCGCTCGCGATGGCCCGCCACCAGTCGATGTTCGGGAAAAGGCTGCACGACCGGGCGCCCATCACTATCGAGTGCCAGATGAGGCAGCATCCAATCCTCACCCGGCAGCGTCGATGACCGTGCCCACAGGAGCGTGGTCCCCTGTGCCGGCATCCGCTCATGGAGCGACGTAAGGCGCACAGGATGCAGACTCGGCGGTAATGAACTGATGGCCCAGGCATCAGACAGCATCCCGAAGCCGGGAACGTGAGCACGCAACATCTCCCAGATGCTGCCCAGCGCCCTGCCCTGACCAAGCAGCGCCGGGGCACCACGACTGGCACCGGCCTGAGGCTCATCGACCTGCGTCGCGGCAAAGGGTGATGGCACTCCGGCCTCCAGAGCTTCCCGGATCAGGGCTACTGAATCGGCCAACCCCAAATCCTCGGGTACCTGCTGACCGTGAGACACGAAATGTAGCGTCAGCCCATGGCGGATCAGCGTATCCAGAGCGCCACCTAGCCTGGCAGCCTCATCGTGCTTGGTGAGAATGGCATCTTCGAGGCGACCGTCGACAGCACGCGCGGCCTGTAAGTAAGTAGTCACCACCTCATCGATGGTTTCGCCCTGGCTTGCCGCGTTGAGCAGCAACACCAAACGCACAGCGCGACTGTCGCCTCGAAGGTGGGCGATCTGCTCAAGCAAGCGACGATCACGTTGACTCATGCCTACGGTATCGACAATCACCAGGTGCTTGTCGACCAGCCGCGGCAACAGGCTCTCCAGTGGGCGGTCTGCTTCAAGGGCGTGCATTTCGATGCCCATCAAGTCGGCGTAGATGCGCAGCTGGTCCTGGGCGCCAATGCGATAGGCATCTGTCGTGACCAGTACTGCCCGTTCAGGACCGTGACGCATCACATAGCGCGCGGCAAGCTTGGCAGTCGTGGTCGTCTTGCCAACACCAGTAGGACCAACGAGCGCAATGACGCCGCCCTCATCAAGCATCGCCTCAGCTTCCGGCGCGACCTTTAGCCTGGCCACCAGCTGACGCTCAAGCCAGGCTTGCTCATCCTCGGATGAGGCCCCCGCAAGATCCGTAGGCAATGACGCCAGCAGATCACCGACCAGTTCATGGCCAAAGCCTGATGCCAGCAAGCGACGGCGCATATCCGATGATGAACTCGGCTTTGGGCGATCTTGCTTACCCAGCAGCTCACGCATTTCCTGCATCTCTCCGAGCAGCTGTTGGCTTAGCGCAGCGAAGTCCTGGGCGGCGGATGGCGTCGCCGGGGCCTGGCTTTCAGCAGGCGCTGGAGGGCGCGTAACAGTTGGCTGTGCTGTGGACTGAGCACGCCCACTCGACGCGCGGTGAGCGACTCGCCATGCCTGATCGGCTTCACTACCGGAAGAGCTCGAAGGCCGCGTGGCCGTCTGGCCGGCAGGCCTGGCCACAGGTGACGTCTCGTCAGCGATCGACACTGCCTCATTGGCACTGCCTGATTCCCCGACGACCGGGTCAGCGGCATCGTCGGCCATGGCCAGAATTTCGACGCCGTCCTCGACGGGACGATTGGCAAGAATCAGGGCATCATCGCCGAACACGGCCCGCACCTGACGCATGGCCTCACGACTGTTGGCGCCTAAAAAGCGCTTCACGCTCACCGGTCACCTCCTACCATGCTGGTAATCCTGAGAGTACGGTCATCCGGAATCTCGGCCTGGGACATCACCACCAACTGACGCAGACGACGACGCAGGAAACGTGCCAGCTGAGGCCGCAGGCTGTGCTGGACCACCAGCACCGGCGGCTCCCCGCTTTGTTCCTGACGCTCTAGCGCCTTGGCGGCTTGATCCATCAGTGTTTCAGCAAGCCCTGGCTCCAGTGCTCCACCGCTGTTCATGGCCTGCATCAACACCTGCTCGAGCTTGGCATCCAGACCGATCACGTGCAGATCCCCCTGGGCCGGGAACCATTGCTGGGTAATCGCCCGCCCCAGGGCCACACGCACCATGGCGACCAGGTCAGCGACATCCGCCTGACCTCCACCATGCTCGGCCAGGGTATCGAGGATAGTACGCATGTCCCGAATCGAGACGTCTTCTTCCAGCAACTGCTGCAAGAGCCGTTGAAGTTGCGTCAGGTTGACGACCTTCGGCACCACGTCGTCGACCAGGGGCTTGTCTTCCTCGCCCAGCTTGTCCAGCAACCGCTGCACTTCCTGACGGCCCAGCATCTCACCGGCATGCTGATGCAGGAGATGGTTGAGGTGGGTGGCGACCACGGTGCCGGCATCGACCACGGTGTAACCGTATACCTGGGCATGCTCGCGCTGGGAGGATTCGATCCAGACCGCCGGTAGTCCAAATGCGGGGTCCTCGGTGCGCGTTCCCTCGAGCTGACCCGACACCTGACCGGGGTCGATAGCAAGCCATTTACCGGGATACGCCTCGGCATGACCGACTTCCACTCCCTTGAGGGTAATCACATAGCTGTTGGCACCCAGTTCGAGATTATCGCGGATATGCACGACAGGCGGCAGGAACCCCACATCCTGAGCATACTTCTTGCGCACGCTCTTGATGCGCCCCAGAAGCTCTCCCTGCTGGCGATGATCGACCAGCGGAATGAGCCGGTGCCCCACTTCCAGGCCCAGTGTGTCGACCAACTGGACATCATCCCAGCTCGCTTCGGGTGCCTCCTGTGTGGGAGGCGGTGCCGCACTGATTGTGTCCTCGGCCACGCGATTCTGTTCGCTACGCTGGAGCCACCATGCCAAGCCACCCAGCAAGACAGTGAAAATAATGAACACCAGGTTAGGCATGCCCGGCACCAGCCCCAGAAGCCCCATGACGCCGGCTGACAACCACAACACTTGAGGGTTGATGAACAGCTGGCTGATCATCTGCTGACCGACGTCCTGATCGGTGGTGACGCGAGATACGGTCACACCGGCAGCGGTCGAGATCACCAGCGCCGGAATCTGTGCGACCAGACCATCACCGATGGTCAGCAATGTGTAGGTCTTGGCCGCCGTGCCGAAATCGAGATCGTGCTGCATCATGCCGATCAAGAGCCCACCAATGATATTGACCACCATGATGACAAGCCCCGCCATGGCGTCGCCACGCACGAACTTGCTGGCACCGTCCATGGAGCCGTAAAAATCGGCTTCCTGAGACACATCGGAGCGTCGCTGACGTGCCTCGTCTTCACCGATCAGGCCGGCATTTAGATCGGCGTCGATGGCCATCTGCTTGCCGGGCATGGCATCGAGCATGAAGCGAGCCCCCACTTCGGCGATACGCCCGGCACCCTTGGTAATGACCATGAAGTTGATAATGACCAGGATCAGGAACACCACCAGGCCGACGGCGAAGTTCCCCCCTACCAGGAACTGGCCAAAGGCCTCGATCACCTTGCCCGCTGAGTCGCCGCCATTATGCCCCTCCATCAACACAACGCGAGTCGAGGCAACGTTCAGCGATAGGCGTAGCAGGGTCGTAAATAGCAGCACCGCGGGGAACGCTGCGAAATCGAGTGGCTTCTGGGTGAACATGCTGACCAGCAGCACCATCACGGCCAAGGCGATATTGAAGGTGAAGAACAAGTCCAGCGCAAAGGGCGGCAACGGCAGGATCATCATCGACAAGATCATGATGATCAGCAGCGGCCCCGCCAGGAGCTTCATCCGCATGTCGCCCAGCATATCCATGCGGTTCAGATAATTCGTCAGCGCTCTCATCGAGGCTCCTCGGTGGTGTCATCGCGCGGGGTAGCCGGCGCAGACTTATCATCCAGCTCGCTGGGAACCGGCAGATCACGTGGCGTATCGGGCATCTCGCCACCCGCCTCGCGAACGCTCTTAAGGCGCATCGCCCAGGCCAACACCTCAGCGACAGCGGTATAGAGCGCCATGGGAACCTCAGCGTCGAGATCGACATGGCCATGTAGTGCGCGAGCCAGCGGAGGCGCCTCAAGCAACGGAATCTTGTGCTCCTCCGCCACTTCCCTGATCCGCTTGGCCACTTCGTCCGCGCCCTTGGCCACCACTCGCGGTGCGGCCATCTTGCTCTGGTCGTAGCGTAGCGCTACCGCATAATGGGTCGGGTTGGTCACGATCACATCGGCTTCAGGCACCTTGCTCATCATGCGATTGCGGGCCATGGCCTGCTGCTGCTGACGAATACGCCCTTTTACCTGCGGGTCACCCTCGGACTCCTTGTGCTCGCGCTTGACCTCGTCCTTGCTCATGCGCAGCTTCTTGGCATGGCTCCATAGCTGGAAGGGCACATCGATCAGCACCGCGACGATCAGGGTCAGCACCATAAGACCACTGGCGGTCGCCGCCAGATTCATGGCCTTGGCCAGGGCCTGCTTGATGGGTTGGTCCATCAGCGCCATGAATTCACCGACATGGGTCACCAGGAACCAAGCACCGACGCCCCCCACCAGCACCGACTTGGCGATCGCCTTGGCGAGCTCCGCCAAGGCCTGAGTCGAGAAGAGCCGCTTCAGCCCCTTGACAGGGTTCATCTTGGAAAGCTGGGGTTGTAGTGATTTGGCCGAGATCATCCAGCCACCCAGCAGCGCCGGCGAAACCAGCGCCACCACGACCAGCATCAAAAACAGCGGTAACAAGGCATAAAAGGCGCTTTCTCCCAGGGTCCAGGCATGCGTCAGCATGGGCATGACCTCGAACGCCTGGCGACGCTCGAACAGAAACGACTGCTCCATCATCGTGCCGAGCTGGCCATACAGGGTATTGCCCATCGACCACAAGCCGATAACGCCGGCCAGCAGGAGCATGAAGGTCGCCAGTTCCCGAGAGCGCGCTACCTGACCATCGTCACGCGCTTTCTGTTCTCGTCGTGGTGTGGCCTCTTCTGTCTTTTCGTCGTCACTGCTTTCATCGGCCATAAGCGATAACCAGCGGGCCTTTACGGAGAGGGCAATTGGATGCTGGTCATTGTCGATAAAGCGGGGAAGAGCCGATGCGTTAAATAGCGAGAGGTATTAGGCCTTATTCAGGACACGCGCGCTGGCACCCTGTCGAATGAGGGTGCGGAAGGATGGGGACGAATAATGCGTTGCACAAGGAATTGCCCCCACCAAGCATCAAAAGCTCGGTGGGGGTCAAGCGCTAGAAACCCAGCTCGTCGAGCAAGTCGTCGACCTGATCCTGACTACTGACTACATCATGGGCATCCGTTTTCACCTGGGGGCCATTGAGCAGCGAGGCTTCCCGCTTGGCATCGGCCTCCCACTGACCTTCGGCACGTCGCTTCATCTCGTCGCGGCCCTGCTCAGCCGGCACGCTGTCGAGCAACACTTGAACCAGTTGATGCTCTATTTCACGGATGACATCCATCATCTTCTTGATCACCTGGCCCGTCAGATCCTGAAAGTCCTGGGCCATCATGATTTCCATCAACTCTTTCTGAGTCCCTTGCGTCTTTTCCGGCACCTCACCCAAGTAGCTGCGCGTGTCGATGACCAATTCGCGGGCCTCATCCAACTCCTTCGGCGCTTCGAACCACTCCGACCACCGCTTGTCGAGCGACGCCGCGCGAGACTCGAGATCGTCTTGCAGCGGCTGGGCTCGGTCGATGGCGTTAAGCGCTCGATCCGCTGCCTGTTCAGTCATCGACGCTACATAGTTGAGGCGGTCGCGGGCATCGGGAATCGCCTCCGCGGCTTTCTCGATTTCCTGGTCAAGTCCGAGCTCGCGCATGTTTTCACGCAACATGCGCGTCAACTGCCCGATCCGCTTCACCAGGTCTTCGCCGCCACCAACCTCGGTAGACGCCTGTTGAGCCTGTTCACTCATGATCGCTTCTCCTGCCGAGGTAGGCCCTCGTCCTGATTACATGCCGAGCTTTTCGAAGATCTTGTTCAGCTTCTCATCGAGCGTCGCGGCGGTGAACGGCTTGACCACATAGCCATTGGCGCCAGCCTGAGCGGCGGCGATGATATTTTCCTTCTTGGCTTCGGCCGTCACCATCAGCACCGGCAGTGCTTTAAGGTTATCGTCGGCACGAATCTGCTTGAGCATCTCAAGGCCATCGAGGTTGGGCATGTTCCAGTCTGACACTACAAACTCGAAGCCGCCTTGCTTGAGCTTGTTAAGACCATCCTGACCGTCTTCCGCCTCTTCCACATTGGTAAAGCCCAGCTCCTTGAGCAGACTGCGTACGATACGACGCATGGTAGGAAAATCGTCTACTACCAGAATTCTCATGTCCTTGTTGGCCATTTCAACCTCTTGCTTGTGTCGTCGATATCAAGGCCGGCAAATGCCGACCCGTGGTTAGAATTCTTCCCAATCGTCCTCGGCCGTTACCGACTTACGGGTTGCCGGCACCTGGGAGGTCGCCGAGCGAGTCAGCCCAGAGCGACGCTCTTCCTTACGATTAGATGGTATGGAGGCGCTCTCAGCGGGCTGTGCCTGAGTGGCGCCGTCCGCCAAGCGGAAGACCGCTACCGCCTGTTCAAGACGGCTCGCCTGTTCTTCAAGAGAGGCCGCCGCCGCCGAGGCCTGCTGCACCAGGGAAGCATTCTGTTGCGTCACTTGATCCATTTGACCAACCGCCTGCGTCACCTGCTCGATCCCATCGCTCTGCTCCTGAGAGGCAGCCGAGATCTCATCCATGATATCGGTCACCCGCTTAACGGAATCCACGACTTCCTGCATGGTCTGACCGGCCTGTTCGACCAGAGTGGAGCCCTGCTTGACCTGAACGACGGAGGCATCGATCAGCGTCTTGATTTCCTTGGCGGCCGAAGCACTACGTCCGGCCAGGTTACGCACCTCACCCGCCACCACAGCAAAGCCTCGCCCCTGCTCTCCCGCCCTTGCCGCCTCAACGGATGCGTTGAGTGCCAAGATATTGGTCTGGAAGGCGATGGAGTCGATCACCCCCGTGATATCGGCGATCTCCTGCGAGCTTTGTGAAATACCGTGCATGGTCGTGATGACGCGATCGACCACCTCACCGCCTCGGCCTGCCGTGCTAGACGCCTCGAAGGCCAGACCACTGGCCTGACGTGCGTTGTCGGCGTTCTGCTTCACGGTGGTGGTCAACTCCTCCATGCTCGAGGCCGTCTGCTGCAGAGACGCCGCCTGCTCCTCGGTGCGCGAGGACAAATCGGCGTTGCCGCTGGCGATCTCGCGCGTGCCGACATGAATCGAGCTACTGCTCTCACGCACGGTTCCCACGGTCTTAGAAAGCCCCTGCTGCATATCGCGCATGGCGGCAAACAGCTTACCGATCTCGTTATGCGTCGTGGCCCGGATATCTTCAGAAAGATCCGCCTTGGCGATACGCTCAAGGGTTGCCACGGCCTCGTTAAGCGGTTGAAACAGGACACGACGCAAGGCCACATAGATCAGCAACAGAATAATCGCCGTGACGATTAACGCCGCCAGACCGATAAGCTCGAACGTTTCAGCACTGCCCTCGTACTCATTGATCAGCGTAGCGCCGCGCTCCTCTGCGTAATGCACGAAGTCGGTAAGCGCCATATCCAGGGCATCACTCGACGCGACCATCTCCTCTTCCAGGCGATCGAAGGTCGTGACATTGCGGTTGCTTAACGCCTCGTGCTGGGCGCGGGCCAACTCAAGTACTTGAGGGAACTGTGCCTTGACCTTGCCCACGGCTTCACGCCCCTGCTCACTCACCGGGACCGACTCGAAGCTCTGGTAACGCTCCTCGGCGCGATCGATCTGGTTCAGACCACTGGCAACCAACGTCGACGCCTCATCGGTACGTCCGACCAGCAACTCCTTGGAAGCTGCCATCAACTCCAATCGTGCGCCGGTCAGCAGCGCATCGGCCCGATTGATCTCATTGAGCTGCTGAACATTAATCTGATCGACTGTCGAGAACGTATCCCCCGCCTTATAGTTGGCGAGCTCTCCCAGGAAAGCGATCAAGCCAATCAACACGGCAAAGACACCTAATACCGTGGTGATGGCGGCATGGATGCTCAGGTTGCGAAACAGATGCATGGTCGTGGACTCCCTGTCGTGCAATGACGTTGTGTTATTGCTGTTTCCTAACCGCGTGTCCGTTACTAGACGCGTTGCGCGCGGCCTGAGGCTGCTACCAGTTTCATCAATCGGGGGGCAATATCCTCAAGCGGCAGCACCTCATCGGCGGCCCCCAGAGCAATAGCCTCACGCGGCATGCCAAAGACGACGCAACTGGCTTCATCCTGAGCCACTGTCGCGGCACCAGCCTTGCGCATGGCCAAAAGGCCAGCGGCACCATCCTTGCCCATGCCGGTCAGCAGTACGCCGATGGCGTTGCGACCGGCCTGCTGGGCAGCAGAATCAAAAAGTACGTCCACCGACGGACGATGACGGTTGACCGGCGGGCCATCGTCGAGGCGCACCACATAGTTGGCACCGCTGCGGGCCAGCTTCAGGTGCTGGTCGCCGGGCGCAATATAGGCGTGTCCCGGCAGCACACGCTCACCGTCACTGGCCTCCTTGACGCGAATCCGACACAGCTTGTCGAGACGCTCGGCAAAGGAGCGCGTGAAGCCACCCGGCATGTGCTGAGTAATCAGAATGGCCGGGGCATTGGATGGCAGAGGCTCCAGGACATTGCGAATCGCCTCGGTGCCACCGGTCGAGGCACCGATGATCAAGAGCTTTTCGCTGGACACCAATGGCGCCTGGAGTGTCTGGGGAGCCGGGCGATCCTTGGCGCGCGCCTGGCGAGGACGGGAGCGGGCAGCGGCGCGCAGTTTCTCGGCGATCAGGTCACCGTATTCCATCATCCCATTGCGGATGCCCATCGAAGGCTTGGCCAGAAAGTCCAGGGCGCCAAGCTCCAGGGCCCGCAATGTCACTTCTGAACCGGACTGCGTAAGCGAGGAGACCATCAACACCGGCATGGGGCGCAGACGCATCAGACGCTCGAGAAAATCGAGGCCATCCATGCGCGGCATTTCCACGTCCAGGGTCAACACATCAGGGTTATGCTGCTTGATCAGATCGCGTGCCACGATAGGATCCGGCGCTACCGCCACTACTTCCATGTCCGGCTGGGCGTTGATGATTTCGCTGAGCAGGTCGCGTATCAGCGCCGAATCATCGACGCAAAGCACCTTGATCCTTGCTGAAGTCAAGGCAAATCTCCTATGTGAGGGGCCAACCGCGGAGAGATACTCGCAGCAGGGCATCAATAGCTTTATCGGCCGCCACTGGGCGAGCTTTACCCCAGGGCCTGATATTTAGCGTTCCGGAAAGAGGAAAGAGCCTGACGCGTGAGGGCGCATCAGGGTCGGGCCGCCAGGGTGTAAACCGTTTGTCCACGCAGGCGAAACGCCTCGCTGATGTAGGAAAAATTCTCCGAATGCCCGGCAAACAGCAGCCCATCTGGCTTCAAGAGCGGCGCAAACCGCTGCAGAATTTTCGCCTGAGTCGATTTATCGAAATAAATCATCACGTTGCGACAGAAAATCGCATCGAAGGGCCCTTCAATAGGCCACCCCGGCGCCAGCAGGTTAAGTGACTTGTATTCGACCATGGAGGCCACCTCGGGGCGCACTCGAGCGAAGCCCGCACGCCGACCACTCCCCTTCTGGAAGAAACGCTTGATTCGCGCCTCATCCAGCTTGGTGACCTGCTCCATGGCATAAATGCCTTCGCGAGCACGCGCCAAGGCATCGGTATCGATGTCGGTCGCCACTACCTGCGCCTGATCGGCGCGGGTCCCCAACGCCTCACGCAGCGTCATGGCAATCGAATAGGGCTCCTCGCCGGTAGAGGCTGCTGCACTCCAGACCCGTACGCGATCCTTCCGATCAGCAACGTGTTTGGATAGCAGCGGGAAGTGGTGAGCTTCCCTGAAGAAGGCCGTGAGGTTGGTGGTCAGTGCATTCGTGAATGCCTCCCACTCTTTGGCCTCGGGCTGGCGCTCGAGGCGCGCCAGATAATCACCGAAATGGGTAAGGCCATGATGACGCAACCGCTTTGCCAGCCGGCTGTAGACCATCTCGCGCTTGTGCTCGGCGAGCACAATGCCGGCACGCTGGTAGATCAGCTCACGGATACGGGAGAAATCCTGTGCGGTGAGGACAAGGTCCCGGTCGGCCTGGGAGGTCGACCAACCTCCCGGACCGCTCATCTCTTGGGGAACATGACTGTTCAAAATTCCTCCCACTCGTCATTGACACTGGCCAACTGCCGGTCTTGATGTAGCGCACGCTGTCCTTGCTGACTCGGCTGCGATGCTGACCGCTCACCACGCCCTGCAGGCTGCTTGAGCGCCGGACTGCTGCCTTCCTTTTGAGGGCGGCTATTGACCGTCTCGACACCTTCGCCGCGCAGGCGGAAGGCGGCAATTGCCGTGCTCAAGTGGCGGGTCTGCTGTTCAAGCTGGTAGGCCGCATGTGCCGAGGACTGCACCCGTGTAGCGTTTTGCTGCGTCACCTCATCCATTTGTGCAATGGCCTGATTGATCTGCGTGATACCGCTGCTCTGCTCCTCGGAGGCAGCCGTAATCTCGCTCATGATGTCGTTGACACGGGTGGCCGCCGACACCACCTCCCCGATGGCAGTTTCTGCCGACTTGACCAGACCGGCACCGGTGTCGATCTCCTTGGCTGAACCGGAAATCAGATCGCGAATTTCCTTGGAGGCAGAGCTGCTGCGTCCCGCCAGGCTTCGCACTTCCTCGGCAACCACCGCGAAGCCTCGCCCATGCTCACCGGCGCGGGCAGCCTCAACAGACGCATTGAGTGCCAGGATATTGGTCTGGAAGGCGATGGAGTCGATGACATCGATGATCTCGGTCATCTTGCGCGAACTCGCGGTGATACTTTCCATGGTGGTGACAACCTGATTCATCAGTTCACCGGCATTTCCCACCTGGGTAGCATTGTCGACGGCCAGACTGCTGGCCTGGCGGGCGTTATCGGCGTTCTGCTGCACCGTAGTGGTCATCTCTTCCATGCTGGAGGCCGTTTCTTGGAGTGAGGCCGCCTGCTGTTCGGTGCGTGACGACAAATCTTCATTACCCTGGGCGATATCACGTGCCGCCGGCTCGACCACCTTCACACTGCCGTTGACGTCGCTAACAATACTGCCGAGGCTCTTGCGCATGACATCAAGCGCCGCCATCAAACGACCTGCCTCATCGTTACGATGTGCGGGGATGCTGGCGGCAAGGTTGCCCGCAGCGATCTGCAGGGTGAACTGCATCGACTCACGCAGCGGCTTGGTCAATGAACGCACCGTTAAGGTCCCGAGCAGAAGGAGCAGCAGTAATCCGACACTGAGCAAGATCCCCTGGAGAATGAGCATCCTTTGCTGATCCGCGCTCGCTTGCTCAGCCAGGTCCGTGGCTGCATCCTGCTTCTGTTCGACCAACTCATTGATCGTGGCCGACAGTTCGGCACCCTTGGGCTTCAGCACCTCATTGAAGGCGACATACGCCTGATAGAAATCACCCGAGTCGAGGGCACTCACCGCGGCATTCATGCCTTCGTCGATATAGGCATCGAGACCATCGGCGAACGTCTGTTCAGCGCTGGTAATGTTGACGCCATCACCGATGTAGCCCGCCCATGCCGTTTCAAGATTGGTCACCAGCGCACCGGTATCTGCCGTAAGACTCTCGACATCAGCAGACATGGGGTTACTGATAGGCCCATCGAGTCTATCCCGCCCTTGCGTCATCAACTGTTCAATCCGCTGCAGGCGCGCCACGTCCTCAAGGCCATCCTGCTTGATCTCAAGAATGCGCTCACCGGCAACGTTGAGACCAAAAAGCCCCAGGCCACCACTGACAACCAGCAATACCATGGCAACACCGATCATGGTGGTAAGGCGAGAGCGCATGCTTGTCGGGTTAATGCGGCATAGTCGTCCCCAAAGGCCCCGTCTGCGCAAGTTTCCCCGTTCAAGCATCAGGTGCTTGCCACGACCTTCACGGATCAGCGCATAGCTTTGATCGGCCTTTTCGATGGCTTCGCGGTCGGCCTTGACCCGCAGGGACGCATAGCCCACCACGTTGCCGTCTTCGATAATCGGTGTGACGCTGGCGTGGACCCAATAATGATCTCCATCCTTGCGCCGATTCTTGACAAACCCTGACCAGCCCTCGCCAGCCTTGAGGGTCTCCCACATATTGGCAAAGGCTGCCGTCGGCATATCGGGATGGCGAACAAGATTGTGCGGCGCCCCAATCAACTCTTCTTTAGAAAAACCACTAATTTCGATGAAAGCCGGATTGGCGTAGGTAATACGGCCCTTGGTATCCGTTCTCGAAATCAGGAAGTCATCATCCTTGAGCTCTACTTCCCGCTGCGTGACAGGTTGATTGTTGCGCATTCTTCCCCCTTACGTAGGCCCCTAACGAGCCCCGGCAGACTTGATTGTTTTTTTACACCAACCTCGCAAGCGCAACGCGAGGCGCGATAATTCATTTAGAAGGACGACCAGTCGTTTTCGTCATGAGATGACGATGTGCGACCAGCCTTCTGTGACGTTCCAGCCTGTTTGCCCATGAGTTGAGGCATCCAGCGGGCAAGCTGGGCATCCTCATCGCTATGCTGATGAGACGATGATCTTTGCCTCGGCGAGGGAGGCGTCGAGGCTTCGCTTGACTGCTGCGCCAAGCGGAAAATGGCAACGGCAGACCGTAGCTCTTCCGCTTCTCGTTCCAGCTCGACTGTCGCGTTAGCGGCCTGCTCGACCAGGGCGGCGTTTTGCTGTGTCACCTGATCCATCTGAGCAACCGCCTGGTTGACCTGGCTGATGCCATTACTTTGCTCTACCGAGGCGGAGGCTATTTCGTCCATGATGTCGCTTACACGCTGTACCGCTGCGACGATTGCCTCCATGGTTTGGCCGGCGCGATCCACCAGCACCGTGCCGTTTTCGACACGCTCGACCGATGCCTCTATCAGGCCGCGAATCTCCTTGGAAGCGGCACCGCTGCGACCGGCGAGATTCCGGACTTCTTCCGCCACAACGGCAAATCCGCGCCCGTGTTCACCGGCACGTGCGGCCTCGACAGACGCATTGAGGGCCAGAATATTGGTCTGAAAGGCGATCGAATCGATCACCTTGATGATCTCGCTGACGCGGTGGGAACTGTCGTTGATTTCGCGCATGGTGCCGACCACGTCACTCACCACCTCACCACCGCGACGCGCCGTCTGAGACGCTTCTCCGGCCAACTGACTGGCCTGACGAGCGTTATCGGCATTCTGGCTGACCGTAGAGGTCAGCTCTTCCATACTGGAGGCGGTTTCTTGCAGTGAGGCGGCCTGTTGTTCAGTGCGGGAGGATAGATCGGTATTACCCCGAGAGATTTCCTGAGCATGCTGATAGATCGTCTGGCCGCCCTGGCGAACGGAGCCCACGGTACTGCCGAGACTCTGCTGCATATGCGTCATCGCAGAAAAAAGGCGTCCAATCTCGTTATTGCCCCGCTGCTCGACGTCTCCCGACAAGTCCCCCTTTGCCATGCGCTCAAAATGCCCGACGGCGCGCTCCAGGGGGCGAATGACATTCACCGTCACCCCCCATACCACCAGCAGTACGCTAATCAGCGTGACGACTAGCACCATCAGAATACCGAGCTTCACCAACGCCACTTTTTCGGCAACCGAAGCCGGATCACTAACGGCATAGAGTCCGAGGGCACTGAGCAGCAAGATCAAGCCGGAAAACATTCCCAGCACCAGTCCCCAGCTCACTCGTACCGTCATATTGTCGATAAACTTCACTGGAACCCCTTTCCTATTGTTGGCGAAGCCGATCCACTATCGCCGTCCTTGACCGGGCACCGTTACCGACAGCAGCAACCGATGTCCCACTCGCGTTTGTCAGGGCGAGATGATGTGACGTCTAATAATGTTGGTGTTGGCCGTACTTCTTGTGCTGCCTTGAATAGCCTGTTCTCAGTAGACAACTGGCCTTTAAAACCTATTGCGGCACATAAAAGCTTATCGGCCGTCAGAGATGGAGCTTTAATCGAAAGCTTTAAGATATGACCTGCATCAAAAAAATCGCCCGACAGAAGCCAGGCGATTCAAGGGGCGTTACTAGAGGCCTTGCTAGGCTGTATCAGGCGCCGACGGTATCGACCAACGCCATTTCATCACTGGTCAACAGCTTGTCGATATCAACCAGCACCAGCATGCGATCTTCAAGGCTACCCAGACCGCTCAAATAATCAGAAGAGAGCGTGACGCCAAACTCGGGCGCCGGCTTGATCTGCTCAGGCGTGAGTGTCATGACATCCGATACGCCATCCACGACAATGCCAACGACCCGATCACCGACATTGACGACAATAACCACTGTTTGACCGCCATACTCGACGTTATCCAGATGGAACTTGATGCGCAGATCAACGATCGGCACGATCACACCGCGAAGGTTTGTGACTCCCTTGATGAAGTCCGGCGCATTGGCGATGCGCGTGACGTTCTCGTAGCCACGAATTTCCTGCACCTTGAGGATATCGATGGCATATTCTTCATCACCCAGCGAGAACACTAGGAATTCGCGGCTATGCGCTTCTACGGCAGCCGCACTGGCGGCATTCAGGTCGGTCATGATGCTTCTACCTCCTTGGCAGGCGTGTTCTGACGACGGGCGCTCTGCGCCTCTCTCTTGGTACGACTCAGGCGATGCAAATCGGTGACATCAAGGATCAAGGCCACGCTACCATCGCCCAGAATAGTGGCCGCCGATACACCGGGCACCTTGCGATAGTTGGTTTCCAGGTTCTTGACTACTACCTGCTGCTGACCGATCAGATCATCGACCAGCAGGGCATAGCGACGACCTTCGCTTTGAACAATCACGGCAATGCACTGGGTCATCTCGGTATTGGCACCGGCAACGTCCAGCGCCTGATGCACGGCAACAACGGGCAGGTACTCGTCCCGCACCTTCATGACCACGTCATCGCCGGCCATGGCAAAGAGATCCTCCTTACGCGGCTGTAGCGATTCCAGCACGGTGCCGAGAGGCAATATGAACATTTCCTCACCGACCCTGATCGACATGCCATCAAGGATCGCGAGTGTCAGCGGTAGCACGATGCGTGTGGTCGTCCCCTGCCCCATTTTTGACTTGATTTCGACATGCCCTCCCATGGCCTGGATATTGCGCTTGACCACGTCCATGCCGACGCCCCGCCCGGACACATCACTGACCTCATCCGCTGTCGAGAATCCGGGAGCAAAGATCAGCTGCCACACCTCGTCATCGCTCATGCTGTCGGACGTTTGAATCCCGCTGGACTGCGCCTTGGCCAACAGTTTTTCGCGATTCAGACCGGCGCCATCGTCAATTACTTCAATCAGGATATTACCGCCCTGGTGTTGCGCAGAAAGCGTCAAGCGACCGGTACGTGACTTGCCCGCCGCTTCGCGCTTATCCGGGGACTCGATACCGTGGTCCAGGCTGTTACGAACCAGATGGGTCAGCGGGTCGATGATGCGCTCAGTGAGGCTCTTGTCGAGCTCAGTGGACTCACCCTCGGTGACCAGCTCGACATCTTTATCGAGTTTGGCAGCAAGATCACGCACCAACCGCGGGAAGCGGCTGAACACGTAATCCATTGGCACCATGCGAATCGACATCACCGCTTCTTGCAGATCGCGGGCATTGCGTTGCAAAAGGCTCATGCCGGTCACCAGAGCACCGCCCTGGGTGGTTTCCATTTCACTGACCGTCTGGTCCAGCATTGATTGCGTAATAATCAGTTCACCCACCAGATTGATGATCTGGTCGACCTTATTGACCGGTACGCGAATCGAGGACTCACCGCTAGCGCCAGCCTTGGGTTTCGGCTTAGCAGGCGCCTTGGCTTCAGGTTGGCTCGCAGCAGTAGTCGACTCGGCCTTGGCAGGCTTATCCGCAGATTGAGCGGATGCATCTGGCGCCGAAGCAGGTGCCGAGGCTTGCTGCTGAGCATCGCCACTGACTGCCGATTCGCCCGCCGCAGGGCCGCCTGCCGCAGGGCCGCCTGCCGCACGTATCTCGAGTTGGTCGGGTTCGATAATGAAGCACATCACCATCTCGATATCGTCACTACTGGTCGATGTCTCCAGCAGCACCTCATACCGGGTAACATCGCCGCGACGCTCGATGACCTCACCGAAGTTGGCAAGCTCCTCAACCAGTAACTCTCTGTCTTTCTCGGCGATACCCAGCAAGGCGATGCTCAAACGGCTTTCTGCGCCGCTTTTATCATCTCCCGCCGATGCATTCTCCGCGGGCGCTGGCGATGCGGCGGCAGGAGCAGCCGTCGATGACGGACTTGCGCCAGGCGCATCATCATCGACCTTCTTGCCAATCTCATCGAGTGCGAGCTGCTTCAGGGTCTGGCAGATCCGCTCAAAGGCAGCCGGATCGGGTTCAGTACCCTGCCGATAGGCGTCAAGTTGATCGTGCAGCATATCCTTGGTTTCCAGAAAGGTGTTGACGATATCTCTGCGTAACGCCAGCTCACCGTGGCGCGTGTAGTCGAGCAGGTTCTCGAGCAAGTGCGTCGTGTGCTGGAGAACGTCAAATCCGAAGGTACCCGCCCCCCCTTTTATGGAATGAGCCGCACGAAAAATCGCATTCAGCTGCTCCGAGTCAGGCGCATCGACATCAAGCTCAAGCAGATGCCTTTCCATGTCGCCTAGCAGCTCTTCGGCTTCCTCGAAGAATGTTTCATAAAATTCACTGATATCCATGCTCGTCCCCGAACTGATCATCTAACGAGCCGACCGGGATCATTGCCCGCCCAGCGTCTCGCGAATGCCCTCTACGAATTCATCAGTAGGCAAATCGTCACTCGGCGGCATCGCCGATGGCACCCCGAACATCTCTCCACGCGACCCTTGCGTACGAATGTGATTGGCAATCTCTTGATACAACACCACCAGGGCAATACGCCGATTTATCGCATCGCCAGGCTCACTATTCGGAATCGGCACTTGATCCCCCATCCCCGCCACCCTTAGCAGATGATCAGGCTCAAGCCCTCCAGCGATGAGTTCCCGCCGAGAGGCATTGGCGCGATCCGACGACAACTCCCAATTGCTATAACCCTGCAGCCCGCCCACATAGCGCAGATTATCGGTGTGGCCACTGATGCTGATGGGGTTTGACACCTCATTGAGAAGCGGCGCCATCGTGCGCAGCAAACGTCGCATGTAGGGCGCCACTTGATCGCTGCCCAACTCGAACATGGGGCGCTTGTCGGTATCGACAAGCTGGATACGCAAGCCTTCGCGCGTCATGTCGAAGCGAAGCTGGTTGCGCAATTCACGTAACATGGGGTCGGCCTGGACGGCATTCTCAATCCGGCGACGCAGCTCTCTGAGACGCTGCGGCACGTTGCTTGGCCGTGAATCGACACGCCGATCAATTCGCTCTCGCTCACCTTCCATAGAGGTAGGGTCTGGCCCTCCCCCAGGTATGACATTGGGGCTGCTGGCCTGCTTCTCACCGCCGGCAATAGCCGTCAACAGCGGTGTACTGAAGTACTCAGCGACGCCTTGACGCTGCTGAGGCGTCGCGGAGGAGAGAATCCACAGCACCAGAAAAAGTGCCATCAAGGCGGTCATGAAGTCAGCGAGGGCAATTTTCCAGCTGCCGCCATGATGCCCGTGAACCACCTTCTTGCGCCGGATGATGATAGGGGGGCCCTGCGTACTCATGCGCCTCCCGTACCAGTAGCCTTGGCCGAGCGCACATGTTCTTCGAGCTCAGCGAACCCCGGTCGCTCATCGCTATGCAGCGCCTTGCGACCAAACTCCACCGCCAGCTGCGGGGCATAGCCATTGAGGCTGGCAAGCAACGTCACGCGTATGCACTGCAGCATCTTGACGCCTTCCTGAACCTGACGATCAATGCGGCTCGCTATAGGGTTGAAAAACCCATAGCCGAGCAGAATGCCAAGAAAGGTGCCGACCAAGGCATGGGCGATCATCACCCCCATTTGCTCCGGGCCAGCATCGGCAGAGCTCAAGGCCTTCACGACCCCCATTACCGCCGCCACGATGCCAAATGCCGGCAGACCATCACCGACTTTTCCCAGGGCGTCGGCAGGAATGTGAGCTTCGTGCTCGAAGGCTTCGATCTCATGAAGCATCAGCTCATCCAGCTGATGAGGATCCATGCCCCCACTGACCATCAGACGCAAGTAGTCCGTGATGAAACCTATGATCATGGGGTCATTGATGACCTTGGGGTGGTCAGAAAAAATCGGGCTGTCTTCGGGCGTGTCTATGTCACGTTCGATGCCCAGCATGCCTTCGCGGCGCACCTTGGTGAGCAGCTTGTACATCACCGCCATGACTTCCATGTAGGTCTGCTTATCGTACTTGGCGGTGCGTTTGAGCTTGGAGAAGCTCTTGATGGTGGCCTTCATCGCCTTGCCGTTATTGGCAGCGACGAAAGCACCGAAGGCGCCGCCGCAGATCATCAAGATCTCGGTCGGCTGATAGAGAGGGCCCAGCTTACCGCCGGCCAGGGCAAAACCGCCGAAAACCGACAGCGTCACGATGATGAATCCGAGGGGTATAAACACTGGCTGTGTCCTTCACTTCGGCGAATGGCGTCTAAAACCACTATCGGCAATATTCGCCAAGCCTTGAGGGTCAAGGGAGCAAAAACCAGCGGGTCGCGCCTCAAGGGCGCAACGAAATGCCCCGGCCAATGGGCCGGGGCATCAGTAAGGAAGGCTAGCTATGACAGCATTAAGAACATACAGGGGCGCTGCGCTACATCGTTTCGTGCCGTATCGCGCTAGTTAGAGGCAGATACAAAAGACTCAGCGCTGGCTTGGGCGGTACGCTTGCGTGTCTTACCTGCGCGCGAGGGTGGCTGGCAGATACCGCACACGAACTCCTGGGCCGGGGTATGGGCATGAGCCACAAAATGCCCTTTGCAAGCCGTGCACGAAGCAAGCTCGAGCAACTCGCTCTCAAAGAAACGCACTAGCGTCCAGGCCCTAGTCAACCCCAGAACGGGCTCGGCTCCATCAATACTGACCTGCTCCAGGTACAGCCGGTACGCCTTGACGAACGCCTCCATACGATCACAGTTATAATCTACGCGTAGGCGCTGATAGTAATTATAGAAGAGTGATGAATGAATATTAGGTAGCCAAGTAATAAACCAGTCCGCTGAGAACGGTAACATGCCTTTAGGGGGAGACATGCCCCGCACTTCCTTGTAAAGCCTGATCAAGCGTCCACGACTAAGGTTGGTCTCGGTTTCAAGCACCTGGAGGCGAGCGCCCAGCTCTATAAGCTCAACTGCCATCTGGACTTGCTGCATCTCCATCACTAGGCTTTTTTCGCTCATGCCATGCCTCCAGCTTGCCCGGCTGATGTTATCTCAGCCTGCGACAGCAACATCGACGTATGGGTCTGCGCGAGTCCATGCTCTCGTCGCTGCTGCACCAATGTCTGCAATTGATCAGCATCATTGAGGCTTAGCTGACAAAGCAGCTGATTGGTGCGAGATAGCTGGCCAAGCTGGCGCGCCGATAGCGAGACGAGTAGATCGGCCATCTCCTCATCGACCTTGAGCCGAAACATCGCCATCGAACGGTCATCAGCTAGCATGCGCTGCGCCAGCAGCAAATACGAAAGGTTCAAGTCCTGAATTTCATCCAGTAACTGCTGATTGATCATGTTGGCCCCTGCAATTATTTGGAATTGTTAATAAACCATGACAATACCTGACATCATCTGTCGGCTTTTATAATTAGACGTCTGGTTCTTATGTAAGTCATTTTTAGTTCTTTAGCCCTGCTTTTTCAACCAGCCTCTAATGCTTTCACAGAAAGCGTTACAAATGGTGATACGAAGGAAATACGGAAGGAAGAGGCCGTAAATTAAGCATTCAGCCATCATCAGTCGCTGAAAGGCGACGCCAGGGAACCTGTATAATTTCTAAAAAACACAAAAGTTTTCATAAAATTACACAAAAACCTGACCATTTGTTAACCAAAGGACATGGTGTACGTTGCGCAGGAGGGTGCAGAAAACAGTAGAAGGGACGCCAAAGAGTGACGAAAGTAACGCTAACGCGACTCATCTGAGGCTGGCACAAGATCACGAACCCAGATCAGTAGCTCAGCGATCACCTGATAGAGTTCAGGGGGGATTTTTTCGTCGAGGTCCAGCTGCATGAGCATGCCTACCAAGGCCGGCGCATCATGGATGAAAATATCATGCTCTCGAGCCGCCTCGATGATGCGCTCTGCCATGTCGCCATACCCCTTGGCGACGAGCTGGGGCGCCTTTTCACCTTGACGGTACGCCAACGCCACGGCTTGGCGTCGCCCGCCAGGAAATGTCTCGCTCACGCCAGAGCTCCTTCATGCTGTTGGGGCCGCTGTACCATATTGAGATGAATGGTATCGAAACCGCAGGCCTGCAAGCGCGAACGCAAGGAGGCACCTCCTTCCTTGAGCCTTGTTAATACAGCCTCGTTCTCGGCGCTTAACGTGATATCGAGTTGCCTTGGCACGATACTCAACTCCACATCCAACTTGCCAAGCCCCGCCACCTGCAACGACATCTGGGTTCGCCAAGCGCCTTGGCCTGAATCTTCTTCAGACTCATCGGAGGCCGGCTGATCACTGTCGCCCTGCTTGCCAGCAGGCATCTGCACGATAAGCGCCATGAACACGCCAGACCAGACATCACCTTCCCAGCGCAATACTGGCGACGGCGCGGCCAACATTTCCAGCTGATGACGAACCACACTCTGCTGCGCCTCATCCAGACCATCGGCATTGCCCGGGGCTTGCCCAGATGCCTGAATCGCACGCTCCGCCGCACCAAGGGGCTGATGAGTATCGACTCTCTCTGCCCCATCGCCCTGCACCGCCAATGGTAGCTGCCCTGCCCCAGTTACCGCAGATTGCCCGGCTACCGGCTGCATAAGCGGCGACATATGGGCGCCTTGGCTAGCCGGTGGGGCCCCTGGGGTTGGCATACCTCCTGCCAAGGGGGCGCCAGCACCTGCACCTGAGGTGGCGAACGATGCGGACCCAAAGAGGATATTCAGCAAACTGCTATTCGCCTGGGGCGGCGGGAAGGTCAACAGCATGGGCGTTGTGGTGATAGGCGTCAGCGGCTGGAAAGCGCTACCGGTATTGAAGCGCTGCATCTGTGGTTCCAGCATCAGCTGCTGGCGGGGCATTTCGCCGCGATACCATTTCGACACATGCGATTCGTAGAAGAGCCCGCTAGTCTCGATGCTTTGCTGAAGACGCGAAGCCAACTGAGATGAATCACCCATGTTGGTCGACGCCACCATCAGCGGCGCTTGAGCGCGAAGAGTCGATAGCGGAGCGGGGAAGCGGTCAAGAACATTGGCGATCGTTTGCGCCGATGCACTGAAATGCGTTTGCGTCGATGCCGGGAATTGGCCCGTCGAGCGCGGTTCCGCTGTGCCAGGCAACGACTGATCTAGCGAACGCCCAACTAATGGGGCCTGGGCCGTTAATTGGCGAGGATCAAGCCGAGAATCGCTGCGCAATGCCTGGACGGACTCCCCCGGGCTTGTGGGCTGCACCGGGGCATTGAGGTCTTTCGGTACCTGAATATCGACCCGCTTCCCCAGCACTTGATGGAGAAGTGTGTCGATCAAAGGCGTGATGCCGCTCAAGCATCACCCTTCTGGAAGCGCGCCGGACCACCAAGAACCTGAAACCCCGAGGTAGCGCGATACGCGGTATCAACCGAGCGCTTGCGCTGACTGGCGTTCAGCAAGCTAGCAAGCTCTTCGCGTCGTTTTTCCAGACGGCGGCGAATGTCCAGGTCGTTCTCCAGAATGCCTTCGAGCAGCAGCGCCTTGCGCTCGCTTTGGTTCGCATCCAGTACCTGACCGGCCTCTAGTTTCGACAATCGCTCGACGTCGACGACGTAGTCTGCCTCCTCCTCGAGCAGGCGGCTCCAGTCTTCTTCGCAGGCGAAGGCCAGCATCCGGCTTGAACGCTCCCATAACGCCTCATAACTGGCAATAGTGGCGTGAGCGCTGCTGTCTTCCATGAACCGCTGCTCTTTCATGTCATACCTCGCTAGACCGGGCACCAATATCACGCCAGGCGGAACCGATACTCTCAAGCAACACCGAAGCCTCATCCAGGCGCTCTTGATCATTGCGCAGGTTGGCTTCCATCAGCAGCCGGGCAACATAGTCATAGAGTGACCACAGTCGCTCGGCAATCTCGCCGCCCTTTTCAGCATCAAGCGCGGCCTGTAAGCCGTTGTTGACGATGTCCAATGCCTTGGAAATGGCGAGGCCCTTCTCCGCCACATTACCGTCCTGCATATGGATGCGCGCCTTGCGGATCGATGCCTGAGCACCGTCAAAGAGCATGCTGATGAGCTGATGCGGCGACGCCGACATCACCCCACTTTCCACGCCAACCCGAGCGTAGGCCTTGGCACCTTTACCGTAGGCAGCGGCTCCTCTCATGGCACTCATAGGTAGTTCCTCGTGTTCAGCAGAAGTAGTTGCTGATGTTTACAGTGGTGCTCAGCCGGCTAGCTCCGACCCAGCTGAGCATTCATGTTGTCGAACTGCTGGGTCAGGTAACTGCTTGTCGAATTCATGTTGGCAATCATGCTATCCAGCTGTGCAAACTGAGTACGATAGCGAGCAATCGTGTCGTTGATGCTCTCCTCGGTGCGAGTGTAGCGCTCACCCAAACGCTCGATGGTGTCTTCGAGCCCCTGCGTCGAATTGGCTACCAAGCCACCATCTTCCAACATGCGCCCCAGCACACCATCGACCTTCCCGGCCAAGCCGCCTGCCTCATCGGCACCGGTAAAAAACGCACTGAGGGCCGACAAATCATTGCTGACCGCCTCGCCAAGCGCTTCTTCGTCGAGTTCAAGCGAGCCATCGACCTTGAGACTGATGCCAACATCCGAGAGCATCTGGAAGGTGCCATCCCCGGCATCGCCGCCCAGGACATTGCGAAGCTGAGATTCAACACTACGAAGGGTGCTATCACCCAGCAGCTCACCCGCGGCACCGGTTTCTGCATTGAAGCTGGTCAGATCCGCCATCTTTGTCTGAAGCTTGTTGTAGCTATCGACAAAGCCCTTCACTGCGGATTCCACGGCACCGTTGTCACGCTCGACCGCGAGGGTCGCGGTACCGGTTTCGGCAAGCGACAACGTCACACCCTGGACCGCGCCTTCAACGGTGTTGGACTGGCTAGAAATATCAATACCATTGACGCTCAGCTCCGCATTGGCAGCGGTGACCGACTCGGTCATGGCTGACAACGCCACTCCCAGATCACTGCCAGTATCGCTAAATGTCACGCTCATCTGTGACTCGGTGCCGGTCTCCTCGGATGTCAGTACCAGCCGATAAGGCTGGCCAGCGGTGCCACTACCATCGAAGCCACCACCATCATTAACGATCGATGCCCGGATACCGGCACCCGACGCATTGATGCTGTCTCGCACATCTTCGAGTGAGCTATCGGCAGCGATCTCGATATTCGTATCGTCGCCGCCTCCTACGCTGAGCGTCAGTGTTCCCGCGGACGCCAAGCTATCGGAACTGCTGGTTACACCTGCAGCCGCAAGACTTTGAGCCCTGGCGAGTTGAGTCACTTCGATATCATAGCGACCAGGGGCCGCGTCGCTGCCACCCGCTGCCGTCACGGCGCTGCCCGTCACCTCGCTGGTCACGCCCTGAAAGAACTCGGCGTTATTCAGCTTGGCGGCGGCATCCTGAAACTGCGACAGCGAGCTTTCCAACTGACCATAGGCCGATATCTGCGACTGATAGCTACGCTGCTGCTGTGTGATGGGCGCGAGCTTTTCTCGCTCGGCACTCTTGAGCTGGTCCAAGAGCCCGTTAAGATCGAGCCCCGAGCCAATACCCAGTGATGAAATTGACGCCATGCCGGTGCCTCCTGTTACGAGCCATTCTGCCAACTACAGCGTCACCGCAAGGGGGCGAATAGCCTGTCTAATTCCCGTTAATTCGAATATCGACACCCAGCCCAGGAACTTTAGGAACGTGGCTGACTATCGTCATGGTTATTTAAAAGAGCTTGATCTATGAGGGAGTACTGGCGGAAGGCACGGCGAGCGTCTCGACTGGTTTGCCTAGCAACGTAAGCTCCCGCTTTTCAATCACGGCGCCCATGTATCTCGTGGCGGCAACAGGGCTATCGGTTAACTGTACACGGGCAGGCTGACCTTGCTCATCGATGTTCAACACCCAGGCAAGCTCTCCTCCGGCATAGCGCACCAGCGAGCCGATCGGCGCAATGCCGAAGTGGCGGATATAGCGCTTCACCCAACGCTGATCGAACTGATGCGGATGACGAAGCAAGTACTTGTAGATGCCATCTATCGACCAGGCCTCACGGTCAGGGCGGTCGCGACCCATCGCATCGATAACATCAACGACCGCCATCAGTCGAGACAGCTCATGCAGCTTGTCGCCCTGCAAGCCCCTTGGGTAACCGCTGCCGTCCAGGCGCTCATTAGCGCCGGTGACAACCGCCTGCATGACCGCCCGAGAAAGCCAGGTACAACCCGCAAGGGCCTCCATCACGCGCCCCACGTGGGCGTGCAATTCACGGTACTGGTCAGCATCAAGCGACGTCGCTTCGCGCAAGGCATCAGGCAGCAGCGACTTGCCAAGATCATGCACCATGGCGCTCGCCAGCAGCGCCTTGCGTATTTCATGTGGCATCGCCTGTTGCCCGGCAATATCGGCCAGGCGCACCGCAACGGCCAGCCCATGCTGAACCAGCACTGAATCACGCTGCAGGCATACCAGCGCAAACAACATGGCCTCGCGATCTTCATCCAGCAGCGCCAATAAGCGATCAGCATGGCGTGACAGCTGCACGGAATCGATGCGACGCCCCTGCTTTATCGCAAAGAGCTGGTTATCAAGATAGGCAGCAAGGCGTGCCAGCCGCTGTGTCATGGGCGTGGCATATTCCACATCCTGGCTCGTCGCGGTGGGCGCTTGGCGACGTTCAACTGCCTGGAACAACGGAGAAGGCTCTTTCTCGGGATGCCTTCCGTCTTGAACCGCTCTTGCGCGCCGGGCCGTTTCACGCTCGATCTCGCGCACGAAGAACCATAGCTGCCGCTCTTGCTCGGCATTGCGCGCCACGAACTCGAAGCCTGCAAAAAACATTTGCCGCTCCAGATCCGAAGCGTCATGGCGAAGTGCGCCACTAAGCACCAACTGGCTGTGATTGGGGAAAACCAGTTTCAGCTCGATGGTCGACGGCGCCGATGCCAGCAGCGAGCCCTTACCCAGCGGCAGAACTACCAACGCCCCCTCAAGCGACAGGTTCTTGAGAGCGCCCTGCAAAGGCGTCGGGGCTTTCTCATGGTGAAGCAACACCTTCGCGTCCATGCTGGCACTCAGCTCGGCACGAAAATTATCCCGACGCTGCAACACCTCCAGCTGCTCAGGGTACGGCATTTCACATAAAAGCCGCCCTTCGACTTCATAGGCCTGGGTAACCGTCAATACCGGCGTACGCACGAGCTTCGCTCTTGCTTGCCCCAGCAACCGAAAACCCAGCCCTCGCTTGAGCTCGCCCGCCACTTCGCGAATCGCACTGATATCAAGCACCAGCGATTCGTCGGCGCGAACATCCATCAATAACACCGGCAGCGGCTGGCTCCCGGGTTTATCCAGCATCAGCGAAGCGCCTCCCGGCTCGCTTAACACCTCCAGAAGCTCCTGCATCTCGCGTGCATTGCTTACCGGCTTGTAATCGCCACTTGCTTCTGCCATCCCATCCTCATCCTTTCGATTGCACTGCCCGCACCTAGATAAAGGCACGTACAGAAACGTCCCTGTTTATCGTATCGGCTTGATGTCACAAATCTTTATCGCCTAGCGCTGCGGGGCTGCGATTTTCATAAGCGATTCGAATCGCCCCGCACTGGAAAAGCTCAGCCGGTAATAGCCTTCCACGCCATCCTTGCCCACCACCCTGCTCAAGGCACTGGCGGGAAATGCCACGCGGCGCCCATCCAGCGCCTGGGCATATACCTGCTGCACCTGCCCCTGGTAGTAATCCAGGCATTGCTTACGGCTAAGGCTCAGCCAGATATCAACACTCGGCACCATCTCTCCTTAATCACCTGGCTTCAGGTTGGATATTCCGCTCTTCAAGCATCGCTCCACCTGGCAGGCACGCCTGAAATAGCGCACTAGCGTAGCACCATCTGATTCTGATGGCCGCGCGCCTTGAGCTCGCCATGAAGCAACGCGAAATTCACCAAGCCCGAGAGATCCCTAGCGAACAGCCAAGCAATCAACCAAACGAGCCACAGTTGGCTTATGCATCAGCCGCTGCAACCCATTCCACAGCATCGGCTTGAGCCTTAATCAAAAAATCTGTATTCAGCCCTAAAGCTTTCTCGACACCTTCCGATAACTGGAGTAACGGCCAACGGCGCCGTTGTGGCAGGCCCGGCATGACTCAATCAGCCGACACCGCGGCCAGCCAATGGAGCCCTCAAAAATAGGAAGGACATCATTATGTCAATGGGAATCAACACCAACATCACCGCGATGATCGGTCAGCAGAACCTCAGCGAATCCAAGAGCGCTCTGACCACCTCCATGGAGCGCCTGTCCTCCGGCCTGCGTATCAACAGCGCCAAGGACGATGCCGCCGGCCAGGCCATCGCCAACCGCATGACTTCTCAGATCACTGGTCTCGGCCAGGCACAGCGTAACGCCAACGACGGCATCTCCGCTGCGCAGACTGCCGAAGGTGGTCTGAACCAGATCAACGATAACCTGCAACGTGTTCGTGAACTGACCGTTCAAGCCCAGAACGGCACAAACTCTCAAGATGACCTCAATTCTATTCAGGATGAAATCGGTCAGCGTTTAGAAGAAATCGATCGCATTTCTCGCGAAACAGACTTTAACGGTACCGCAGTATTAGCTGATGGCGCCGAATCCATGACGATTCAGGTCGGTGCGAAAGATGGCCAGACTATTGATATCAATTTCTCAACCACCAACTCCGAATCTCTCGATCTCACTGGTTTTAATGTCAACCAAAAACTCGCCACCGCAGCGGGAACTGGCCCGGAAGTAACTGCTGCTGCAGGCGAAACTTTTGAAGTTGACGGTACAACCTATACCGTTTCTGCTGCCGGCAGCACAGCCGCCAATAGTACAGAAATCGCAACTGGTGCTATTGCTATCACCGGCGATCTTACAGGGTCGACTCTAGAAGGCGGCACCACTGGCGGCCTTTTCACTGATAGCGATGGCAACGTATTTATCAAAGGTACAGATACAGAAGGTAATACAAGCTTCTATGAAGCAGAGCTCAAAGTTGAAACCTCTGGTGCTGCAGCAGGTACAACACCTGTGCTCAGCTATACAGCTGGCAAAGAAGCAACCCATTTAACGGATGTTGCTACAGAGGTAGCTACTGACGAACCGCTCGCAGCCTTGGATAGCGCACTGAGTCAAGTTGATAGCCTCCGCTCCGACCTTGGTGCTGTTCAGAATCGCTTCGACTCTGCCATCACCAACTTGTCGACAAATGAGACAAACCTGTCTGCTGCTCGTTCACGCATCGAAGATGCCGACTATGCGACCGAAGTGGCCGACATGACCAAGAACCAGATCCTGCAGCAGGCCGGTACATCCGTGCTGGCCCAGGCTAACCAGCTGCCGCAGTCAGTCCTGTCTCTGCTGGGCTAAATCCCTCGGCGGTAAGACAGATCATAAGCAGGGCGAAAGCCCTGCTTTTTTTATGCCTGAAAGTCATTCATTACCAGTCAATAATTGTTAACCCCTTGACAGGGCTTACAGAGCCCACCGAACCTAACCCATCAAAAAACACTATAACCGCCAGCTTTTGCATGCTTTACCCGGCCAGCAATCGGTTAGTCTGTGGGTATTATCCAGTTTAGAGCGACACGCCATGAACAAAAAACGCCGCAGTCATGCCCACCAGGTAGATCATGCAGCTTCTTCTAGTGACCGTGGTACTCCAAGCTTCAAGAAAGCCAGAAGGCTTGTTGAAAATGCACCCCAAAATCCTGACGGCTGGAAAGCGCTGGGCGAGCATTGGCTAAACCAGAAACACTGGGATGAAGCCCTTGAGCCAATCGAGCGCGCCCTGGAATTGGCGCCGCGAGATCCTGAAGTACTGGAAATGCTGGCTCGAGTAGCGCACAACCAAGGTGATGACAATAAAGCCATTGCCCTGATCAAGCAGGCACTCGACCTTGACCCGGGCTTGACTCAAGCACACTTCCAACTATCCAAGATACTGTTCAACCGTACACAGAATGAGCAAGCCCTTGTACATATTGATCAAGCTCTGACAATACAGCCCAAGCATTTGGGAATGCTGTCTCTCAGGGGCAATATCCTCTATCGATTGCATCGGTACCAGGATGCCATCGATTTATTCGATAACCTCCTAAAAAAGCAGCCTACGAACTATAGCCATTGGAATAACGCCGCCAATCTGCGCCGTGATCTTGGCTTGCTGGATGAAGCAGACAGTTTCTATCGTCAGTCCATCGAACTTACCAATGATGACGCAAAGCCTTATTCCAACCGGCTGACTGCACTGCACTACAACCCCAATGCTACGCGTGCCGCTATGTTCGAGGTATGTCGGGAGTGGGAGAAGCGCTATGGACCTACACAGGGAAAAAACCGCCCTCGGCCTAGCAATATTGCTCACAACAAACGTCTGAGTATCGGCATGATATCAGATGGATTTCGTCAGCATCCGGTAGGCCGAATGATCACAACGGTACTGGAGGAAATAGCCCCACATGAATTGGCGCTATATGCTTACAGCACTAATAATGCCGTCGACCCCTTGACGATACGTATTCGTAAGGTGACAACCCAATGGATGCCGGTAGCACACTTATCCGATGAGGCGCTGGCTCAACAGGTCCGTGATGACAAAATCGATATCCTGATCGACCTGGCAGGCCATAACACCGGAAGCCGCATGCGCGTGATGGCCATGCAGCCAGCGCCACTTCTTGTCAAGTGGGTGGGAGGGCTGATCAATACCACCGGGCTCAGTGCTATGGACTACCTGTTGACAGATAAGATTGAGTCACCAGGTGGCGAAGATGCTTACTACACTGAAAAACTGATTCGAATGCCGGATGACTATATCTGCTACGACCCCGGCAGCGATCAAGGCGAAGTTCAGCCGCTGCCGGCACTTCATAATGGCTATGTGACGTTGGGATGTTTCAATAACCCTTCCAAGGTCAACACGGAAACACTTGCCGAGTGGGCCACACTCATGCACCAGCTGCCCAACTCGCGGCTATTTCTAAAGGGCTTTCAATACAGCAGCGAAGAGCTAACCCAACGTGTTTTAGACTCAATGTCCTACCATGGCATCGAGAGTAAGCGGTTGATAATTGAAGGCCCCTCACCTCACGCCGAGTTGCTGGAAGCCTATAACCGAGTAGACATCGCCCTTGATCCCTGGCCCTACTCCGGCGGACTGACCACCTGCGAAGCCTTATTGATGGGAGTGCCGGTGGTGACCCTGCCAGGCCCAACCTTTGCCGGACGACACAGCGCAACGCACCTAGTTAATGCCGGCATGCCGGAGCTGGTCACGCAAAGCTGGGATGAATACCGCGCCCGCGTGATCGAGCTCGCCAGCGATCTTGAAAGCTTGGCAACCATACGCCAGCACCTGCGCGATGTACTGCTGCAATCACCGGTTTGCGACGGCCCTCGCTTCGCCAGGCACTTTACAAATGCTATGCGCGCCATTTGGCAACGTTACTGTGATAACAAGGCTCCCGCGGCTCTAACCCTCGACAGAGAGGGCGAAGCCCAGTTTGAAGGTGACGACGCCCCGGTTGAAATAAAAAAAGCCGAAGCACAGGAAAGTACTGCCGAGTTTCGTTGGCAACTCGAGGGCAAGCTCATTGCTGTGGATAACGGTGGGCAACTCCTTCACAACGATGTCGTTCGTCAACTGCTGCAGCGCAACGCTCTAGAGCTCATCGCCTTCGACCCCAGCAGCCAGGCGCCGGAAACCTCGCTCAAGCAGCATAAAGGCGTGCACTACTACCCCAACGCCACACTGGGTGACGGTCAATCGAGTCAGCTTCATGCCTGCCTGGATTCCAAGTTCAGCGCTACCCTGACGCCACTCGGTGATGAACATCAACCGGAGGCTATCCGCAAGGGCAGCCAGGTACTCACCCGACTTCCGCTCAGCAGCATCGCACTGGACAGTATCCAAGGAATCCCTGCCATCGACTGGCTGGTATTGGACGATCTGAATGATGCCAACGCAATTCTCGACAACGGCACTCAGGCGCTGAAAGACACCCTGCTACTCCAGGTGAAGATTGCATTTCAGCCCACCCACGAGCGCCAACCTAACTTGGCAGAAGTTCAACACTGGGCCAGCCGTCATGGGTTCCGGTTCTATCGGCTACACGAACCGCAACACCGTAGCCACCTCTCCGAAAGCGTTCCCTTGGAGAAGCGGCAAGCTACAGAGCTTAACAATGCCGACGCGCTGTTCATCCCCAATGCTCCCAGGATGGCGACTCTGGACGACAATCAGCGGATGAAGCTCGCCTTCATTCTGCACTCCTGCTTCGACATCAAGGATCTCAGCCACGAGCTGGTCGCCATGGTGAACCCCGAGCTTGCCGAAGCCTATCTTCAGCAGGCCGGCATCACCGAGCCCCCAGCCCGTCGAGAAGTCGCCGCGGCACCGTCTCCCACTCCAACGGCATCCGCCGGGAACGACCACGGATCGGCGGACGACAAGATCGAGGATGAGAGCATCTTCGTGATCGGCTGCGGCCACAGTGGCACGACGCTGATGGCCTCCATCCTCGGCGCCCACCCGGAAATCCACAGCATCCCCCGGGAGACCTACTGGTTCCTTAACAATCCGAATGTGGACCGCGAATATCCTAAGGAGAAGCGTCTTTGCCTCCAGGAGGGCAAACGCCTCGTGTGCGAAAAGACACCTCGGCATATCTACCGCATCAGTGAAATTCAAGAGAAGTTTCCCAATGCGAAATTCGTGGCAATGCTTAGAGATGGTCGCGACGTGGTCGGCTCGCTGAAGAATCGCTCGGGCTCACTTGAGGGCGGCATCAAGCGCTGGATCGCCGACAATCGGGCGCTGCTCCAACACGAGGACAATCCTCGGGTGCACTGGGTCAAGTACGAGGACCTCGTGACGGACCAAGTTGGCACCATGCAGAAGGTCTTCGACTTCCTGACGCTTGATTACACCGACAAGGTCTTCGACTTCCACAAGAAGGATTACAACTGGTTTGGCGTTCAAGACGCACAGGAAACCGATGGAAAAGGAGAAAAGAACCACCTGCAGCGCCGTTCCTGGCAAATGACCCAGCCAATACACGATCGCCGCGGCGTATGGAAAGACCACTTGGACGACAACGAAGTCGTCCAGGTGATCAGCCGCTGCTCCGACATGATGCGGCGTCTGGGGTATTCACAGGAAAACTACTAACTGACAGGTCCCTGATAATCAGATGTGTAATGGAAGGTGGCCTCTGCTGGCAGCAAGGGGCCTTCAAGTGATTTGCTCGGTGGAGAAGATGCGCAGGGTTCTGGAGTATTGAACATCGGCATAGGTATTCCTTTTCGAATGCTCAGGCGCACTGAAAACCGCGGGTGCTGCGCTTAATATTTGGACTCTAAGTACAACGCCTGGATATGCCTACCAAGCCGAGGCGATTCAAACGCTTCCCAGGCCCCACAGTCGCGACGGGTCGGCCACTCGAACAGTCAGCTGCCCAGGCGACTGACCGGCACCGGGCGGGCGATGCCATCCCCCTGGACCAGCCGGCACCCCAGCTTCACCAGTGAGCGGCAGAAACGACTGTACATCTCATCACGAAACTTGATGAGTTACGTATTGCACTTAGCCAGTTAAACCTCTACCACCTAGGATCTGATAGCTCCTAACACGAAATCCATGGCATTGCAGGAGTCGGTATGCAGCACTTGACGCTACACAACAGCCAACATATCCATAAGCAGCATCTAGCTGTTGACAAGAAATCGCGATCTTTGGCGAAAAGCCAGCGACCGATAATTCTTTGGTTTACCGGACTCTCGGGCGCAGGAAAATCCACCATCGCCAGTCTGGTGGAAATGAAACTACACGCCGCTGGCCAGCACACCTACCTGCTCGACGGCGACAATGTGCGCCATGGATTGAACCGAGACCTGGGCTTCACCGATGCTGGTCGCGTGGAGAATATTCGACGTGTAAGCGAAGTCGCCAAGCTGATGGTTGATGCTGGCTTGATAGTACTAACAGCCCTCATTTCGCCGTTTCGCAGTGAGCGCCAGATGGCTCGGGAGCTCATGGAAGACGGTGAATTCATCGAGATTTTCGTCGACACATCATTGGATTTTGCTGAAGAGCATGATCCCAAGGGCCTTTACAAGAAAGCGCGCCAAGGTGAAATCAAAAACTTCACCGGCATCGATTCCGCTTATGAACCACCAGAGAATCCCGACATACACCTGATGACGAGTGTCATGAGCATTGAAGAGGCGGCCGATGCCATCATCCGGTATCTTACCGAGCGCTCGCTCGTCAGCGAGCCTTAGTTTCGTATCGCGAAAAGGTAGGACTTACCCTTTACGAAAGCGAAGAAGTTGATTCTCGGAGACTTGGGTCTGCCTGTTATCTCAGGAACGGATCACTCCTCAAAACGTATCATCGCTGCTTCCAGGGCACGCCCTGTGCTTTCTCACAAATGCACGATCACCTCGACCCGCCGATTTGCCGAACGCCCTTCTTGCGACTCGTTACTTGCCAAGGGCTGGGTATCACCATAGCCGATCGCTCTTAGCCGCGAACCGTCGACACCGGCTGCCTGTAGCTGGCGAAGAATGGCGGTAGCACGGGCGGCGGACAGCTCCCAGTTGGATGGATAACGCTCGGTATTGATGTCACGGCTATCGGTATGACCCTCCACCGAGACGGTGCCATCGTAGCGCTGGATGATGCTCACCAGCCGGTTGACAACATCTTCGCCGATTTCCGTTAGATCAGCCGCGGCGGACTCAAACACCAAGCGGTCCTGTATGCGTAGATTGATGCCCTCGGAGACGTTGGAGACCTCAACGCCCTCAAGGCTTGGTAGTACTTTGGCGTCAGCGAGCTGCGATTCAATGGCCTCACTCAGGTCAGTGGCGGCCGCCACCGCCACCGACGACAGTCGCACGGTATTAGCCGGTGCAGCGGGGGTAACGACCAGTTCCATGTCGCCCAGTGCTGCCAGGTCCAGCCGCTGATCGAGCATCACGGCAGGCAATGAAGCACGTAGGGTATTACTCGCAGGAAGCGGGCGCAGCGCCAGGGCTCCGCTGTGATCGACCCGCTTGAGCGGGGCCGGCAGATGGTCAAGCAGCGCCAGAGGCTCATAGACACTGCCCGGTGCTTCGCCAGCGACGCCCGCCTCGCTCTCTGCTTCCTGATGACGCGAGGCCTGGATGGCGCCAGCAAGCATCAGTGCGCCCTCGGTGCGCACTCGCGGTGCATCCGTCGCTCCGGCTCGTTGGCTGTTAATGCCCAGGGCGACCACAATTGCTTCGGGCGCCACTCGCTCGGTAATTGCCGGCTCCGGCTTGCTGTCTGCGCTGTTGGCAGCGGCGACCGCCAGCAGCAGCGCAAATAGTGCGACCAGCAGGGTCATGACATCGATATAGCTAAGCATCCAGACTCCGCTGGCATCCTCAGTTACGCCATCCTCAAGAATCTCGTGCTTGTTGACCCTACTGCGCTTTGCTTCACGCATGCTTTTGCGCCTTCCTTAGTATCTTCGGCATGCGTCGGCGAGGCTTGCCCGCTGTAACGCCGGCCTCGAGCTCATCACCAAGGCCATCATCCAGGCCGTCGCGGAGTTCGTCACGGTGGGTAGCCATCAATGACTTCAGCGTTTCTTCAATGAATGAGGGCAAGCGGCGACGCGACATCAGGGAGACACCTTCGAGAATCATGTTCATCGCGACCAAGCGCTCTTCGGTACGACGCTCGAGCTTAACGGCGATGGGCTTGAAGATCAGGTTGGCCAATACGATGCCGTAGAAAGTCGTCAGCAGGGCCACGGCCATGCGCTCACCAATCACACCGATCTGAGCGGCGTCCATGCCTTCCAGCATATTCACCAGTCCGACCAGGGTACCGATCATCCCAAAGGCCGGGGCGTAGAGCGCCATGGTGCGAAAAATTTGCGCCTCGGCCCGCTCGCGGGCCTTGAGCCGGGCGATTCGCCAACTCAACAGATCGATGATCTCTTCTTCACGGGTATTGTCGATGACAAGCTGAATACCGGTGCGCATGAAGGGGTTGCGCAGGGTATCCAAACGCTTCTCGACCCCGCGCACGTTACCCGAGAACCAGAGCTTAGCCAGGCTAACCAGCTCCTGAAGATCCGCTTCAACTCGGCTGTTCTCACGGCGAAATACCAGGCCGACCAAGCGCACGACCCTGACGACTTCCCGCAGCGGATAGCTGATAAAGGTGGCGGCCAGCGTGCCCGTCAGCACGATGGCGAGCCCAGGCAGGTTGATGAAGCTCGACGGTGCCTCGGCACTCAGCAGCAGCACACTTGCCAGCATCATCAGGCTGGCCGCAATACCAATCAGGGTGGAGGGATTCATGGTCTGTGTATCCGCCTGGGTCGCTAATAAGGAAATGAGACGCTTGAATACAACGCGTCGGATAGGCCATATACCTTCGGGCTTGGCTTGCCCGCTTCCGTCTCTTACTAAAGGGCTCTTGCTAAAGGGCTCTTATTAAGAAGCTCTTATTAAAAGGCTCTCGCTAAAGGTTTCGCCTGTCACGCCGATAAACGTCGTTGAGTACAAGAATAACCACAGCACATGAAGGACGCTTCGCCATGACGTCACCGATCCATGAATCAGGTTCACTATCGGCCACTTCTTCATCGGCCCTCACCCCCTCATCGGCGCTTGATGAACTCACGCCCGGGCAGCGCATAGACGGTGCCCTTGCTCACCTCTCACTGCTTGGCAAAGACAGTGACAGCGGCACATCTATCACGGGAGCACTAATGCCTCCCGGTGCCGGCGAGCTCATCGCACCGCTTCGGCGCATCAATGAGGTCATGCGCAGCTACGGGCTCGAATTCACCCTGAACGAGCATCCGTCTCGCGTGGTGACCCGTATCGTCGATCGTGCCAGTGGCGATGTGATCCGCCAGATTCCCTCTGAAGAGGTTCTACAGATAGCCAAGCGCCTGGATGAACTGCAGGGGCGGCTTATCAACCTGGAAGCCTAGCCGGATCCGAAAAGCACCTGCGCTCGGCTATACGTCGTCAACAATCAGTTCGAGCGCTCCCTTCCAACCTACTCAATCAGCGCCTGACCTGATGAGAGCGGCCTAATAGATTTGCCTATTAGACCTGCATATTCATCACATCCTTGTAGGCCGTCACGAGGCGGTTTCGCACCTGCACGCCCATATCAAAGGCGACGCTTGCCTTCTGCATATCGACCATCACGTCATTCAGCGCAACGTTGCTGTTGCCGGAGAGAAAATCGGTGCGTTTGCTGGCAGCCGCCTGCTGCATCTCGTTGATGCGCTGAAGAGATGAGTTCAGCTCGTCGGCAAAACCGCCCTGGCCAACGGACGTGGACACGGACTGCCCTTTAAGCTGTTGACCGCTGGCCTCAGCGGACAGGCTGTGCATCTGTTGCAGCATCGACTGAATCGAGGGGGAACTCATGGACATCGCCTCGCCTAGGTAGTGGTGCCGCTACTCTATCAGCCCACCTTGAGGGTCCATGCGGGCAATTGGCGATAAAAGCACGGGCTTTTCTGACCTTTGTAGTGGCCAGAGCCGCGGATAATGGCGTTCATCAAAGTACCAACCAAAAAGCTGTTGGCGAGAACAGTACCGACGAAACAGTCTTAACGAGATAGCGCTGCTCGAAATAGCACCGCCCGATTCGGGACGGACACCCGCGATGAACGGATCTTGACATGCCTTCTGCCCACATCATTGAGCACATCACGACAAGCACTGCCGATCGCTGCCGGAGGCCTTCATGAGCAACGGGGCCACGGCCACCGATTCCGCACGCCAGGGCAACACGCCCTCTTCCAAGGCCTCAGGCTCCAAGACCTCAGGCAGTGCGGCTCAACCTGCGGTTGATCGAATCAAGGATCAGCTGAAAAGCAATCCCATGATACCGCTGTTGATCGCCCTTGCAGCGGTGATCGCCATCGTTATCGCCTTGCTGATGTGGGCCCAGTCCCCCAACTATCGGGTGCTTTATAGCAACCTGAGCGAAGCCGATGGTGGTCGCATCATCAGCGAGCTCGACAGCCGCCAGGTGCCCTACGAATTTGGTGCAGGCGGTAGCGCCCTGCTAGTGCCCAGCGACAAAGTCCATATGTTGCGCCTTCAACTGGCCGAACAGGGGCTTCCCCAGGGCGGCAATGTCGGCTTCGAGATCATGGACAACCAGGCTTTTGGTATCAGCCAGTTCGCCGAACAGGTCAACTTTCAGCGCGGCCTGGAAGGCGAGCTGGCAAGTTCCATGGAAGCGCTGGGCCCCGTGTCCAAGGCCCGCATCCACTTGGCGATGGCCAAACCTTCGGTGTTCGTCCGCGAGGAGCAGCCGGCCAAGGCCTCGGTGGTGCTGACGCTGCAACCCGGCCGGGTACTCGGTGAAGGTCAGATCACGGCGATCATGCACATGGTGTCCAGCAGCGTGCCGGATCTTGCCACGGAGAATGTCACTGTCGTCGACCAGGATGGTCGTTTGCTGTCACAACCCGGTGGTTCCAGCAGTGACCTTAACGGCACGCAACTTGACTATATCGCCGAGGTGGAAAACTCCTATCAGCGTCGCATAGAGAGCATCCTCAACCCGATTCTTGGAAGCCAGAATATTCACGCGCAGGTAGCCGCACAGATCGACTTCTCGCGTCGCGAAGAAACTGCCGAGCGCTACGGGCCTAACCAGGCGCCCAATGAAGCCGCTATTCGCAGTGCGCAAACCAGCGGCACCTATACCGGTGGCAACCAACTCGCTCAGGGCGTGCCGGGGGCGCTCACCAACACCCCACCGGGCGCCGAAGCATCACCGATCGATCAGGCCGACGGTGAAGCCGGTGCCGATACCGAAGAAGGCGAACCACCCAGCCGCTTGAGTCAGGACAACGTCATCAACTACGAAGTCGATCGTAACGTTGCCCATATCCAGCATCAGCGCGGCCAGATCGAACGTCTGAATGTGGCGGTGGTGGTCAACTATCGCCAGGAAATGAATGACGAAGGCAATATGGAGATGGTGGCGCTAAGCGACGACGAAATTGCCCAGATCGAGCGCCTGGTCCGCCAGTCCATGGGCTTCTCGCAGGCCCGTGGCGATGCTATCGAAGTGGTCAATAGCCCCTTCACCCAGCAGAAGAATGACAGCGTTGAGCTTGCTTGGTGGCAGCAGCCGGATCTTCAGCAGCTGGCGTTCACCCTGGGACGCTACTTGCTGGTTGGCCTCGCCATCTTGTTGCTGTACCTGCTGATTCTGCGCCCGCTGATCAAGCGCCAGACAGCTCAGCCGATGCTGCAAGGCCCGGGTTCCACTATCAGTACTGCGGTGGGCCAGGATGGTGATGATGGCGAGGCCGGTGCAGTCGCAGACGTTGAAGAGAGCCCAGCTGAGACCTACTCGGCTCCCAGACGTCCGCGCAAGTCTTCGAGCTATGAAAACAACCTTCAGGAGCTTCGTGAGTTGGCACAGGAAGACCCCCGCCTGGTCGCGATGATCGTACGCAGCTGGATGAAAAACGATGAGTAACAGCACCGCGAGCACAATGAGCGGCGCCCGTCGTGGCGCCATCCTGATGCTGTCACTGGATGAAGATAGCGCCGCTGAGGTCTTCAAGTACTATTCGGCCCGTGAGATCCAGGACATCAGCCAGGAGATGGCCAACCTGGGCCAGATCTCGCACGAGGATATGCGTCGGGTGCTCAACGATTTCCAGAAAGAAATCGATGAGTTCGCCTCCGTCAACATGAATTCCAGTGATCATATCCGCTCGGTGCTCACCAAGGCGCTGGGTAGCGAGCGGGCGACCAGCCTGATCGAGGATGTGCTGGAAACCAAAGGCACTACCTCCGGCATCGATGCCCTGAACCTGATGGAGGCCTCGGTGGTATGCGAAATGATCCGTGACGAACATCCGCAGATCATTGCCACCATCCTCGTGCACCTCGAGCGCCCCCAGGCAGCCGACATCCTCGAACTGCTCGATGACAAGCTGCGCAACGACGTAGTGCTGCGTATCGCCACCTTCAGTGGCGTTCAACCGGCGGCGCTGCAGGAGTTGACGGAAGTGCTCGGCAATATGCTGGATGGCCAGAACCTCAAGCGCAGCAAGATGGGCGGCGTGAGAACGGCTGCCGAGATTCTCAACCTGATGAATTCCAGCCAGGAAGAGACCGTCATCGAGACGGTGCGCGCGCACAGCGAAGATCTTGCTCAGCGCATCATCGACGAAATGTTCCTGTTCGAGAACCTGGAAGACCTCGACGACCGTGGCATTCAGTTGCTACTCAAAGAAGTCGAGACCAATTCGTTGGTGGTGGCACTCAAGGGTGCGCCAGACACACTCATGGAAAAGTTCATGCGCAATATGTCCCAACGTGCGGCCCAGTTGATGCGCGAGGATATGGAAGCCCGTGGCCCGATCCGGCTTTCTCAGGTCGAAACCGAGCAGAAAGCCATCCTGCAGATCGTCAGGCGCCTGGCGGACAATGGCGAGCTGGTCCTAAGCGGAGGAGACGACAGCTATGTCTGATCCTGATAGCCGTCAGGACAATCAATGGCGAACCTGGCAGATGGATGAGCTCCGGGAGCAGGCTCGCTCAAGCTCAGGCGTCTCGTCGGCTGAGCTTGAACGCCAGGCAAGAATTCGCCAGCGCGCCCAGGAACATCAGGCGGCCCTCGAAGCCGAGCATCAGCGCGTTCGCCAACAAGCCCAGGAAGAGGGCTACCGCGAGGGTTTCGAAGCCGGCCGCAAGGAAGGCAATGCCCAAGGGCTGAAGGAAGGTCGTGCACAGGGCGAAGAAGAGCTGCGCAAGCAGACCCGAGAGGTCATTGCGCCGCTGGCCCCTCTGGCATCTCGATTCGGCGAGGCAATCGCGCAACTGGATGAAGAGATCGCCGATGCACTGGTCAACCTGGCACTCGCGACCGGCCGTCAGCTGGCGGGCGATGCCTTGAAGGCCTCGCCTGAACAGATTCTCGAGATCGTGCGTGAGTTGATCCACGTTGAACCGGCGCTTTCCGGCAAGCCGCGACTGTGGCTGCACCCGGATGATCTTCCGCTGGTGGAAGAGCAGCTTGGCAATGAGCTGGAGAGCGCTGGCTGGAAGCTACAGCCTGACGACCAGCTCAGCCGCGGTGGCTGCCGTGTGACTAGCCAAAGTGGCGAACTGGATGCCAGCTGGGAGACCCGCTTCGAGGCCATCGCCGAGCAGATTCGCCATCGGCTGCCAGGTCATTCGGCTTCCCAGCAGGAGCCAGACAAGGCACAGGAGTCCGACGCATGAATACCGCTTCGCGCGTGACCACGCACCAAGCCCGTTGGCGAGGGACCCTCGACCGGGTGGTGGCGCGCGTCGAGGCATTGCCCAACTATCGTGCCAGCGGTCGCATCATTCGCGCCACAGGCCTGGTCCTTGAGGCCGTGGGGCTTCGTGTCCCCCTAGGCAGCGCCTGTCGCATTGAGCTGGGTGCGGAAAACCCGCAGACCAAGTCCCGCTACGCCGAGGCCGAAGTCGTCGGGTTTTCTGGAGAAAAACTCTTCCTGATGCCCTTGGCAGAAATCAGCGGCCTGACACCGGGCGCCCGTGTGCTACCCCTTGGCGATGGTGGGGCACAAAGTGCCAGGCGCTTCCCGCTGGGCGAGTCCTTGCTGGGACGCGTGGTCGATGGCAACGGCAAGCCACTCGATGGCGCCAGACAACTTCAAGATGTGCCGCATGCGCCGCTTGCCACGCCACCGTTAAACCCGCTGTCTCGCGCCCCCATCGACACCCAGATCGATGTCGGCATCCGTGCCATCAATGCCCTGCTCAGTGTCGGTCGCGGACAACGCATGGGCCTTTTTGCCGGCTCAGGCGTCGGCAAGTCGGTTCTATTGGGCATGATGGCGCGTTATACCAAGGCTGACGTGATCGTCGTTGGGTTGATTGGCGAGCGTGGTCGCGAGGTGCAGGATTTCATCGATAACATTCTCGGTGAGGAAGGACGTAAACGATCCGTCGTGGTGGCCGCACCCGCCGACACCTCGCCTCTGCAACGTTTGCAAGGGGCCTCCTACGCCACGCGCCTGGCAGAAGGCTATCGTGACGAAGGCAAGGATGTACTGCTGATCATGGACTCCCTCACTCGCTATGCCATGGCACAACGCGAAATCGCCCTGGCGATCGGTGAGCCACCGGCGACCAAGGGCTATCCCGCTTCGGTCTTTGCCAAGCTCCCCGGGCTCGTCGAACGGGCGGGCAATGGCAAACGTGGCGGCGGCTCTATCACCGCGTTCTATACAGTATTGACCGAGGGCGACGATCAACAGGACCCCATTGCGGATTCGGCCCGGGCGATTCTGGATGGCCACATCGTGTTGTCCCGGGCCCTGGCCGAAGCGGGCCATTACCCCGCCATCGATATCGAGGCCTCTATCAGTCGCGCCATGAGCGCTATCACCGATACGGCGCAACAGCAGCAGGCACGACACTTCAAGCAACACTTTTCGCGCTACCAGCGCAATCGTGACCTGATCAGCGTCGGGGCCTACAGTCCAGGGCATGATCCTCAACTGGATCACTCTGTTCAGCTGTTCCCGCACCTGGAGCAGTTCCTGCAGCAACAAGTCGAAGAACGTGCTGACGTGACACAGGCCAGACAGTCACTGTCGGCCATCGTGGGAGGTGGACAATGAGCGCATCCTTACCGCTAGATACGCTGACCGAACTGGCCAAGGAGGCCCGTGATGCCGCCGGCCAGACGCTTGCCAACGAGCGTCGCTCCCAGCAACAGGCCGCGACTCAGCTGGATACACTCCGCCACTATCGCCTGGAGTACGCGACACGCTTGCAGGATGCGATGCGCAAGGGGATCGACCCCGCCACGCTGCATAACTATCAGCGCTTCCTCCTTTCACTCGATGATGCCATCGAGCGCGCCCGCTCCGCTGTGGATAATCACTCTCAGCGTGTCGAAGGCTGCCAGCAACATTGGCGAAAGGAACAGCAACGCTTGTCGTCCTACGACACCCTGGCGAGCCGTCGACAGGAAACGGCTCGGCGAAACGAGCAGCGCCAAGAACAACGTCACAACGATGAAATGAGCAACAATAGCCTGCTGCGCCGCGCATCCGACGACGAGCGCTCATAGGAGATCATATGGGTATCATCGACTTTATCCCCACATCTGCGCCCAGCTCGGGCAAGCTCGTAGGACGGCAGGCCAACGACGCTAAGCAAGGCGGATCGCAGGACTTCGGCACGCTGCTCGCCAAGCGCCAAAACCAGGGCAATGTCGCCTCTAGTAGCGCGAGTCCAGACACCAAGGCCTCGCAACAGTCATCTCCGGCAGGCTTGAAAGAAGCCCTATCGACATTGAGCCCAAAGCAGCGAGAGGCCCTGAGCGATCAGCTCGGGCAGGATCCGGCTGCACTTGAACGCCTGACCTCATCCCAGCAGGAGGCGCTGGCCTCTCTGCTCGAAGGTGAATCACTGGGTGGTGAGGCCGCGCAGGACCTGAACGCAGCGCTCTCGGCTCTCGGCCTAGTACCTTTTGAGGCGAATGACAGCCTGAACAACACCTCTGAAGGGCCGAAAGATTGGTTCAATGCGACCGGCGCTATCACCGCCGGCGATGCTACACCGGCGCCCGAAGGCGGCGATGCCCCGCTCGCGTTGTCGATGATTGCTGAGCGGATGAATCTCATCGATCAGGCCGGCCACTCGGCAGGCACCGCGAGTCCTGGTGACAGCATGTCGATGGCCGGCAATGGCGTGACGACTGGCGATGCACGACGCGAACAGACCGCACTTAATCAAGCAACAATGAATGCAGACTGGCTGAATCGCAGCGCCGTGGCACAAGCCGTCAATGAGTCGATGACTGCTAGCAGGCAAGGTCAGCCTGCCCCTGTGATGGCGGATAATGCAGCAGCGGCACTGTTGACAGATGCAAGCGAGACGCGCGGGGTGGCATTGACATCGCCCTCAACGGGCACGGATACGCTGGCACTCTCGACCGCGCAACCGGGCTCATCAGCCCTCGCCGGCGCTGCCCAATCCCAGGCTGGCGGTGGCGCACTAACGGCTCCGGTTGCTACCCAGCAGTGGCAGCAGCAACTTGGCCAGCAGCTCATCGGCATGGCGCAGCGCGGTGACCAGCAGATGGAATTGAAACTGCACCCGACCGATCTCGGCCCGCTGTCGGTGACCCTCAAGGTCGCTGAGAATGGTGCCCAGGCGCAGTTCCTGTCGGCTCATTCACAGGTTCGCAGCGCGCTTGAGCAAGCTATCCCTCAGCTTCGCGAAGCGCTGGCGCATCAGGGCATCACGCTTGGTGATACCTCAGTCGGGCATCAAGCCTCTGGACAGTCTCAGGAGCAGGGCTTCGCCGGGCGCCAACCCTCGGCCAATGGTCTCGGCGAGATCGATGACAGCGGTCTGGATGCCTCGGCAATGCTGAGCACGCAAGGCTCACTGGATGCCTCGCTATTGGATGGGCGAGTGGATCTTTACGCGTGATAAAGCCCTGAAAGCACATGCGGCGATCAACACTATTGAGCTGCGTGAACGACAACGCATCAATGTCATACGTAAACCGCTGACATGAGTCAGTCACGATGAACCGGTAACTATTAATCGGTAGCGATAAACCGATAGTGCCGCCCCCTTCCAACATGCGACACGTATCGGGCGCCTCCGCTGGCTCCTGCCGGGCGACAAACTAGTGAGATACGCACGTTACAGTGGCCTATTCAGGCCACTGTTTTGTTTCTTTAGCCTTCATACTTCTTGCCCATCAGGCCTCATTTCGAAAACGGCGGACTAAATGGCGAACTCTTCGACCTCTTCAGGAAAAAAATGGCTGCTGATCGTGTTGCTGATGGTTTTTGTGGCATCCGCAACAGCGGCCGGCGTATATCTTTTGCTGGACCGCGGCAGCCAGGCTGAGGCTTCAGAGACCGCTGAAACAGAGCCCGTCGTCGCCCCCGATCCTATTTTCATCAAGATAGACCCGTTCACGGTGAACATCAGTGGCGATGAGTATGGTAGCCGTCTGCTTTACGTCGGCCTTACCCTGCGCGTTGGCAACGAAGAGACACGCGAGCTGCTGACCAGCCACATGCCTCAAGTACGCAGCCGCATGCTGATGCTGTTTGCTGACCAGAGCGCCCAAGAGCTGACATCTCCCGACGGCAAGTCCCGTCTAGCAGCGCAGGTCATGGGGCTGTTTGATGCCCCTCTGGCCGACCCACAACCCGAGCTGGCGATCAGTGATGTGCTGTTCACCGATTTCATTGTGCAATAACTCATAGCGCCCAATCGCCATGTCTCAAGATGATCTGCTATCGCAGGATGAAATCGATGCCCTCCTGAAGGGTGTCAGCGGCGAGGAAGAAAGTACCCCCGACGCCGCGAGCAACGAACCACGGATAAAGCCCTACGATCCGGCTACCCAGCACAGGGTCATTCGTGAACGCCTGCACGCCCTGGACCTCATCAATGAACGCTTCGCGCGGCAATTCCGCATGAGCCTCTTCAACCTGATCAGGCGCAGCGCCGATATCACCGTCGATTCTGTTCGCTATCAAAGCTATAGCGACTTCATTCGCAATGTGCCGGTACCCACCAACATCAACATGATCACCATGAAGCCGCTACGCGGCTCCGCGCTCGTGGTATTCCCACCGAGCCTGGTGTTCATGGTCGTCGATAACCTATTTGGCGGTGACGGACGCTTCGTGACCAAGTCCGAGGGGCGCGAATTCACCAATACAGAACAGCGCATCATCCAGCGCGTCCTCGATCTGGCACTCGAGGCCTATCAGGAGTCGTGGAAATCGGTCTACCCTCTTGAAATCAGCTACTTGCGTTCCGAGCTGCAAGCAAAGTTCGCCAACATCACCAACTCGCCAAACGAGATCGTGGTGAATACCACCTTCCACCTGGAAGTGGGTAATCTGGCGAGCGATTTCCAGATCTGCATGCCCTACTCGATGATCGAGCCGCTGCGGGATACGCTCACCAACCCCCACAACGATAGCTTTGATAGCGCTGACAAGACCTGGACCAAACGCATGGCGGGTGAGATACGCCAGTCTGAAGTCGAGCTTGTCGCCCAGTTTGTGGATATTCCTTCGCGCATTGCGCGCGTCATGAGCCTCCAGGTGGGCGATGTGCTTCCCATGGAACTGCCGCAAACCGTAACCGCCAGTGTGGATGGCGTTCCCGTCATGGAGTGCGATTACGGTAGCCAGCATGAACAACGAGCACTACGCATTCTGCGCCTGATCGACCACACCTCAATGTCCAGCAACACTACGGGTGCCTTCGTCAAGGGATCCAAGACATCCAAGGAAAGTAACGATGAGTGACCCGAAGAATCCCGATCAGAACTCGCTTCCCGATGATTGGGCCGATGCCATGGCCGAGCAGGACGATGCCGACGCTTCGGGTAGCGATAACGCGGCCGATGACGATCCGTGGGCGGCTGCACTCGCCGAGCAGGCGGATAGCGAGGAAGTAGAAACAGAAGCCAAGCAATCGCCATCGGCAAGCGAGAAAGTCTTCCGTCCGCTTGATGGCGGCGGAGACAGTGGTGCAGCTCGTGATCTCGAAATGATCATGGATATCCCGGTCAAGCTGAGCGTAGAGCTTGGCCGCACCAAGATCACTATCAAGCAGCTGCTGGAACTCGCACAGGGTTCGGTCATCGAGCTGGATGGGTTGGCGGGTGAACCCATGGATATCTTGATCAACGGCTATCTCATCGCTCAGGGCGAAGTCGTGGTCGTCGATGACAAGTATGGTATCCGTATCACCGAGATCATCACGCCGTCGGAGCGGGTGCAGAAACTCAACCGATGAGCCAACAAGCCCCTACCAGCAATTCGGCGGCCGATGTGGCGACGACCGGCTTCGATACGATGGCCACCAGCAGCGATAGCCTCATCGGTCTCGCTGCTGTCGGCAAGGTCGGTCTGGCGCTTGCGCTGATCCTCGGGGTCATCGTGCTGGGTAGCTGGCTGATACGCCGCCTGGGACCCAACGGAACCCGTGCGGGGCGGGCAGTTAAAGTGATCAGCTCTGCAGCGGTTGGGCAGCGTGAGCGGGTGGTTATCGTCGAGGTCGAGGATACCTGGCTCGTGCTCGGGGTCGGCGGTGGCCAGGTCAATAAGCTGCATGACCTCAAGGCGCCGTCTACTGCGGCATCCTCCTCTGCGGACAAGGCCTCTTCCAGCGCTGATACACCTGATTCGTCAGACGTGGCGTCATCACGCGATGGCGATCAAGGATTTGCCGAGCGCTTTGCCAGTGCCTTGCGTCACAATACCGGCACCATGCTGAAAGGCCGTGGCGGGCGAGGCGACTCATGAAACCGCTTCTTCACGATGGATCGCCATTGAGCAGATCAGCGCAACGCAGTCGCCCACTCATCGCAGCGGCCTTGGGCCTGTTAGCGCTGATGGCAATACTGGTGCCCGATACAGCCTGGGCACAATCCATTCCTGGCATCGTGTCGCGGCCAACGCAGGATGGCGGCCAGCAGTGGTCCATCAAGCTGCAGACGCTGCTGCTGTTGAGCAGCATGGCCTTTCTGCCGGCTGCCCTGCTGATGATGACCTGCTTCACGCGCATCATCATCGTGCTGGGGCTATTACGTACCGCCATGGGCACCCAATCAGCTCCCCCTAACCAGGTGCTGCTCGGCCTTGCCCTGTTTCTTACCTTCTTCGTGATGTCACCGGTGATCAACGATATCTACCAGACCGCCTGGCTACCGATGGCCAATGATGACATCGCCTTCCCTCGCTTCTTCGAGCTGGCAAGCCAACCGCTTCGCGAGTTCATGATGGGCCAGACCCGTGAGCCTGACCTGGCGTTATTTGCAAGGCTTGCCGAGGTCGGCCCCATGCAAGGCCCTGAAGATGTGCCGATGCGGGTGCTGCTGCCGTCTTTCGTCACCAGCGAGCTGAAGACCGCTTTTCAGATCGGCTTCACGCTATTTATTCCTTTCCTGATCATTGACCTGGTGGTTGCCAGTGTCCTGATGGCACTCGGCATGATGATGGTGCCCCCGGCAACGATTTCACTGCCCTTCAAGCTGATGCTGTTTGTTTTGGTTGATGGATGGCAATTGCTGATGGGCTCATTGGCGCAAAGCTTTTATCTATGACACCGGCATCATCCATGCCGGCCAGCGGTGCCGGTAAGGCCGCTCAGCTTGAGGAGGAACGTCCATGAGTCCCGAAATGGTAATGAGCATGGCCTACCAGGGCATGCGCGTGACACTGTTCATGGCGGCGCCGCTGCTGCTGACGGCACTGCTCATCGGTCTGTTGGTCAGCCTCTTCCAGGCCGCTACCCAGATCAACGAGATGACGCTGTCCTTCATCCCCAAGATTCTCGGCGTGTTCAGCGTATTGGTGCTGGCCGGCCCCTGGCTGCTCAAGCTGATCACCGATTTCACCCGTGAGCTGATCCAGAATATTCCGCTCATGGTGAGCTAGCTATGGTCGAGGTTACCTTCGCCCAACTGCATGGCTGGCTGGTCGCCTTTCTATGGCCCTTCATGCGCCTCTCCGCCTTTATCATGGCATCGCCGCTCTGGGGGCACTCGAGTGTTCCCCGCCAGGCCAAACTTGGCCTGGTGGTTCTCATCTGTGTGGTGATTTCCCCAACCCTGCCCCCCATGCCCGATGTGCCCATCATGTCTTGGGCGGGGCTTGGCATCATGATCGAGCAACTATTGATCGGCGCCGCGCTCGGCGTTGTCATGCATATCATCCTTGCCACCGTTCAGGCGGCAGGTGACTTTATCGCCCTGCAGATGGGACTTGGTTTCGCGACCTTCTTCTCCCCGGACACCGGGGCCAACACCATGATTCTGGCGCGCATTCTCTACATGATCACGCTGCTGATGTTTCTCGCCGTAGACGGACACCTGATTGCCATCGAGATACTCGCCGACAGTTTCGTGACGCTACCGATCGGCATGGGGGGACTCAATCTCGATGCATTCGACATGCTGGCACGCTTTGGAAGTACCATTTTCGAGGCCGGTCTGTTGCTGGCACTGCCTGTGGTGGCGGCCCTTTTGATCATCAATCTATCGCTTGGCATCCTCAATCGCTCGGCGCCTCAGCTGACCGTCTTCAATATCGGCTTTCCGATGTCACTCACGGCAGGTGTCTTCCTGCTGATGGTGCTGATGACCGACCTGGGCCGCTTTCTCAAGCATCTGTTCGAAATGGGGCTAGGTTTCATGGAGAGCCTGGTCACGGCCATGGTCCCCCTCAGTTAGATACCAAAAAGAAACGCGGAATAGTGGGGAAAGGACTGGGGAAAGGTCACCGGCTTTCATCGCTTGGGTGGTGCGCGGATCGGCATACCACCATCACGATCGTATCAACCATCAAGCCCCCTGCCGGCATCGCTTCCGAGAGAGGGCTTGATCAGTGTCGCGGTACCTGAAGCGATGACAGCGCCATGGCTTTCTCGGGTCGCCTGAGTCCCTGACTAGATCTGGTCGAACAACGACATGCCCTGAATATCGGCAAAGGACTTCTGGGCCGCCTGCAGGCCGACCTGACGCAGGCTGTACTCAGAAATGGCTTCGACGTAATCCAGATCGACCAGATCCGAGCGCGTCTGTTCGTAGCTGAGCATGCGGTTGCTGCTGACCTGATCGACCACATCCAGCTCATTGAGACGCGCGCCTACTGACGCTCGCACGGTAAGCACGTTGTCCAGGCTGTTATCGAGCTCGCGCATCGATGTGGCGATGGTGTTCTCGACATCCGCCTGACGACCAGGATCGCCATCGACCGGTGCCTTCAGCACATCAATGGCCGACTTGAGCGATGCAAAGACATCCTGATTGCCGGCCGACCCATCGGCGGGGTTGATCTCGATGCTATCTCCCCCCGCCGCGTCGGGCGTGCCCTCCAGGGTGATCGACAAAGCACCACCCCCCAGCTCGATGCTTTCACCGCTGGTGTAACTTTCTACCGACCCCGTGCTGGTGCTTCCATCAGGGGCCGTGGTCACGACCTGATACTCACTGTCGCTTACAAACTCAATGCGATAAGCATTTTCGCCATAGCCCGGGGCCGAAGAATCCAGCCGGCTAGGGCCTGAAAAGGTGACATTTCCATCACCCGCCACATCACGAGCGGCAGTGGCCACATAGCCCGCCCCGCTGGGCACGCTTTGGAAAATGGCATCACCGCTATCTGACACAGGCATCTGACGCGAGGAGTCGATGCGCTGTTCGCGGTTACTGCTGTCACCGATATAGTTAACGTCGCCACTCGCGTTCTGCGCGAAGGGCGGCGCGTCATCCCGAGAGCCCCCGAACAGATAGGACCCATTGCCATCCGTGGCATTAGCCTGGCCGAGCATGGTGCTATAGATGCCTTCAAGCTCACTGGCGACCGACTGTCTGTCAGCATCACTCAGGGTGCCGTTGGCGGCCTGCACCAAAAGCGTCTTGGCACTGCTGATCGCCTGGCTGACGCTGTTGAGCACACTCTCTTCCTGGGACAGTGAATTACGAGCGCTGACGCGGGAATCGGTATATTGCTCAGTAATAGAAAGCGACTGAGAGACACCTACCGCCTGGGAGGCCGCCTGGGGGTCATCCGAAGGATTGACCACCCGACGACCGCTGGCAATCTGCTGGCCGACGTTGGTGAAGTCGCCCTGTTGGCGGTTCAAGCTGGTCACGCTCTGCTCGAACATTGTCACGGTACTGATACGCATGATGCAGGACTCCTATGATCAGGTCCGCAAGCCTAGAATGGTGTCGAACACGGTAGACGCCGTTTGAATGACCTTGGTATTAGCCTGATAGAACTGCTGGTAGCGAATCAGGTTGGCGGCCTCTTCATCGAGGTTCACCCCGGATTCAGACTGCTGTACGCCACGCAACTGCTCGGTCAGGCCGTTCTGCGCCTCGAGATTGACCTGTGTGATGTTGGTGCGATTACCCACATCACTGACCATCGACGCATAGGCCTCATTCACGCTTGCTGAGCCCCCGACCAGTTCACTGCGCTGCAGATCCTGCAGGGCAAGCGCATTGCGGTTATCACCCGACCCAGCCCCATTGATGTCCAGGCTCAGGGTCTGTCCATCCTCTAGCGCACCGAGGGTCAGCGTCACGCCATCAACGGTAATCTCGTCACCCGACTGCACGCTGAAGGTTTGATCGGCACCGGTATCGTCAGTGGCCACGATATCGAAGTTGCCACCCCCGGTATCGCTGACGCTTAGCGACCAGGGGGCATCCCCTGAAGCAAGGGCGTTACCAGGCTCGGCCTTGAAAGAGGTAATCGCCTCGGTATCGCCGTGAACCAGGCTGCCCGCGGCGATCTTGTCCAGATCACTGATGGCGGTCTGCATATCGCGGCCCGCACGGCGCACCGGCTGCACCTCAAAACGATCGCCTTGATCAAGCGATCCCCCATCGAACGCGATCACGACACCGCCAAACGTCAACTCATCAGAGCCATTGAAGGTGAAGTCACTGCCTGCCGCGAGTTCCTCGCCGGAATCCCGGCGCGTGATGGTGAAATCGCTGGCCGTGGTAGGAGACGAGGTCTCCACGCGAATTTCATAATCGGTGGCACGCAGGTTGTCGATATCATCAAAGGACGCCGAGGCGATCTCTGCCGTGCCCTCATTATCACTATGGGCATAGGCACGTGGCGCGCCGATGCTGAAGAATGCCTCGCCGGCATTGCCGTCGAGATCGACACCGGCAGCATGCTGTTCATTGAAACCCGTCGCCATAGACACGGCGATCTGGCCGATTTGGTTCTGTGTCTTGTCCAAGGTTTCGCTACGAAAGTTCATCAAGCCACCCAGGCTACCACCACTAATCCGATCTTCACTGAACTCGATCAGATTGCCGCCGGAATCCTTATATCCCACCACGGTGCGCTGAGGGTCAGCGTTTGAGTCGATGGCCTGCAGCTGGAAGTTCTTGGTACCCGCTACCAGCGGCTGGCCGTTGGAGAGCGTTACGTTGTAGGTGCTGCCGTCCTGAATATTGAGCTCAATATTCAGTCGACCGCTAAGATCATTCACCAACTTGTCTCGCTGATTCAGCAAGCTGTTGGGCGCTTCACCATTCTTGGCTTCGGCGAGCACGATCTCGCGATTGAGGGTGGCAAGCTGCTTGGAGGTGTTATTGATCTGGGTGACTTCATCGCCGATCTGAGCGTTGATGCCCTTTTGCATATCCTGAAGATAGGTATCAAAAGAGCGCACCTGAGCACTCAGAGTGTCGGCGTTGCCGAGCACTCCCTGACGCGCGGCCGGATCAGAAGGGGCGCCGGCAAGATCACTCACAGAGGAGAAAAAGTCCTGCACCAGGGGCGAAAGACCCGCGCCGTCATCGGCCAGTAGATTATCGATCTGGGTGATCTGGGTCTGATAGGCCTCAAGCGCGGTCGAGGTGCTGGTCGCATCGTTAAGCTGATCGGCCACATAACGATCGAACTGGCGCTGAATATCGTCGACGTCGACGCCGCCAGAGGCGTTGCCCTCGGAAAGGATCGTCAGCTCCCGGTTGTAGCCCGGCGTATAGACATTGCTGATGTTATTACTGGTCGTATTCAGGGCATTCTGCGCGGCATTCAGGCCGCTAAGGCCGATCGAAAACATGCTCATGACGGGGATCCTTTACATCAATAACCAACATATCGGCCAAGGGACCAGAGACTTGATAGCGGTGATGCGCAATATCAAAGCGCGGGGCAATCGCGCTAGCGTTCATTACCAGACCCCGCTGCTACAGCGCGCTGACCAGGGGACGCCAGAGGGCCCAGGGTATCCATGACCGCAATCAACTTATCGGCATAGCGAGGATCAGTGGCATAGCCGCCTTCCTGCAGTGCCTGGGCAGCTTGAGCGGCATTCGGGGCGGTCAATACACCCGCATAACGCGGATTGTCACCAATCAGGCGCGCATAATCGGTGAAAGCGGCCTCATAGGAATCGTATACCCGGAAATGGTCGTTGATCGCCACACGCTTGCCATCGAGCACTTCATGCGTCCTCACATTCGTCGTCTCACCCTGCCAACCACTTCCCGCCTTGATACCGAAAAGGTTGTGGCTATTTTCGCCTGTTGCCGTCGGGATCGAATAACGCCCCCACCCGGTTTCAAGGGCCGCCTGGGAGAGAATCAACTCGGCTGGCACCCCGGTCGCACGACTAGCCCGCTGGGCAGGTTCCTGAAGCTCGGCACGGAATGCCTCCACATGCGACAGGCGAGACGGCTCACGACGCTGTTCCAGCGGATTATTAACCTTCTCCTGTGCACGCTCTGGCAACGCCTCAGCGGGCAGCCTGGCGTCCAGGGCATCCAGGAAGCTCTGCGGCATTGCGCTGCGTTCGGCACCCGCCATGCTCGCCGAGTGCTGAGCGGGCTCTTTGGCCACCAAGGGCTGAGGTTCGCCTCGCGGAATCCCGGAAATCAGGCTATCGCTGCGCGCCTCCACGCGACGCCCCTGAGTACCACCCAATTGCTCGACCAGCATTTCAGCAAGCCCCATGCCCTGTCCGGCAAGGTGCTGTGACCACTGCTGATCGAGCATGGAGGTAAACATCTCGGTTTGCTTGCTGTTCAAGAGATCGCCCTTAGGAATGGCATCGCGCATACTGGTCATCATCTTTTGCAGGAACATCGCCTCGAACTGCTTGGCGGCTGCCTGTTTGCCAGCATTCTCGTCTACCCGCGCCGTGTGCTTGAGGCGCTGCAGGCCTTGCATGTCGAGGGCAAACCGACCGCCCAGATCGTCAATCGCCATCAGATGATCTCCAGTTCGGCGCGCAGGGAGCCGGCCGCCTTCAGGGCCTGAAGGATAGACATCAGATCCTGTGGCGTTGCCCCCAACGAATTCAGGGCATCCACGACCTCCGTAAGATCCGCTCCCTCGACGACACGCAGATAGGCTTCCTGCTGCTGGATACCAATATCCGTATCCGGTACCACCGCGGTCTGGCCGCCTTCACTAAAGGCGTTTGGCTGGCTGACCTGGAAGTCGGTATCAATGATGATCGACAGACTGCCATGGGCTACCGCCGCCTGGCGCAACGTGACACGGCTATTCATGACGACCGAGCCAGTCCGTGCATTGAGTATCACCTTGGCGGCTGCTTCGCGCGGGCTGATATCGATGTTTTCCACCCGCGCCATGAAACTGACGCGCGCATTATCGTTGTAGGGCCCCTGCAACTGAATGACGCGTCCGTTGAGAGCGGCAGCCACCGGACGACCAAACTCCCTGTTAATCGCCGAAACCGCTCGCTGCGCGGTGCCAAAGTCCGTTTGCTTGAGCAACAACTCCAGCATACCGCCTTGGCGGCCAAGCTCGAGCGGCACCTGCCTCTCGACGGTCGCCCCGCCGGTGATGCGACCCGCGGCCTGCTGGTTGATCTGTACACTGCTGCCCCCGGCTTGCGCACCCGCTCCGGAGACTAGCAAGTTGCCCTGCGCCATGGCATAGGTCTGCCCATCAGCGCCCTTCAGGGGTGTCATCAAGAGCGTGCCACCCCGCAGGCTCTGCGCATTACCGACCGAAGACACCACGATATCCAGCTGCTGACCCGGGCGTGCGAAGGCCGGCAAATTGGCGGTGACCATGACGGCCGCCACATTGCGCAACTGCAGGTTCGTCCCCTGGGGCACCGTGATGCCCAACTGCGACAGCATGTTCGTCAGGCTCTGGCTGGTGAACGGTGCCTGAGTCGTCTGATCGCCGGAGCCATCCAGGCCCACGACCAACCCGTAACCCACGAGAGCGTTATCCCGCACGCCGGCAAAATCAGCCAGTTCCCGCAGCTGCTCGCCACGAGCAGAGAGCGACCACAGCAAAAGCAGGGCGAGCATCAGGCCTTGCCGGAGACTAAAAAACTCTCGAGAAACGAAAAATGCGCGCATCATTCAGACCTTGGCCAAGGAGACCGGATAACCATTAGAAGGGCGAAATATTGAGGAAAAAGCGTTGCAGCCAACCCATATGCTGCGCCTCATTGATATAGCCATCGCCCACATACTCGATTCGCGCATCAGCGACCTGCGTCGACGGCACGGTATTCTGGCCGGTGATGGTGCGAGGGTTGACCACACCGGAGAAGCGAATGAACTCGGTTCCCTGGTTGATGGCGATCTGCTTCTCCCCCCTCACCCGCAAGTTGCCGTTGGACATGACGTCAAGCACCGATACGGTGATGGTCCCGGTGAAGGTATTGTTGGCCTCGGAGCCACCGCCACCGGAAAAATCGCTGTTCCCGGAAATATCGAACCCATACTCGGCCAACTGCTCAAGTGCATCGGGGACAGTATCGACGGTCAGGCCCGCGGAACCGGAACGATCGGCACTACTTTGTGAACTCTTGCTGGCATTGACTTCTTCATCGAGCACAATGGTCAGAATGTCACCAACCGCACGCGGCCTGCGATCTTCAAAAAGCGGCTGATAGGCGTATCCCGCATCACTCTGGTAGATAGAGCCATTGGGCGCCGGAGGACGCGGCTCGGCGATGTTAATCTGTTCCTGCTCGCCGACGACGGAGGCTCGTGGTAGCTGAGCACAGCCGGACACCAGCAGACACAGCAACCCCGCAAGCACCCCATGCCGAACCGGCATACACCCCTTTAGCATCGTGACCGCCCCTTGGTTACAGCTGCGCCAGCCGGCTCAGCATTTCATCGGAGGTCGAGACCGCCTTGCTGTTGATTTCATAGGCCCGCTGGGTCTGAATCATGCTGACCATTTCTTCAACCACATTGACGTTGGAGGTTTCCACGTAGCCTTGATAGATCGTGCCCAGACCATTGGCACCGGGAATGTTCTCGTTACGCGGCCCAGAGGATGCCGTCTCGAGATACTGGTTTTCGCCGATGCTTTCCAGACCCGCGGGATTGACGAAACTGGATAGCGTCAGCTGACCTATTTCACGGTTGCCTGCCACACCCGGTTCGGTAATCGAGACAATACCGTCCTGACCGATGCTAACGGATAGCGCATTGTCTGGAACGACGATCGCAGGCTCGACGGGATAACCGCTCGAGGTCACCATCTGGCCATTGGCATCGAGCTGAAAGCTGCCATCGCGGGTATATGCCGTACTGCCGTCGGGACGAAGCACGTTGAAAAACCCATTGCCATTGATGGCCAGGTCACGGGAGTTCTCGGTCTGTTCCAGCCCGCCCTGGCTATGCAACCGCTCATTGGCAACGGGACGCACACCGCTACCCACCTGCATGCCAGAGGGCAAGGCGTTCTGGGCATCGTTCTGGGCGCCCGGCTGACGCAGGTTCTGGTACATGAGGTCTTCGAACACGGCGCGGGATTTCTTGAAGCCGTTGGTGCTGACGTTAGCCAGGTTGTTCGAGATGACGTCCATCTGGACCTGTTGCGCCTCGAGCCCTGTCTTGGCGGTCCACAACGATCGAATCATGGTGTTCTCTCCTGAAATATTTCGCTATCTACTGACGCGGCTATCAACTGAGTGACTATCAACTGAGCGACAGTAGACTCGTGGCTCGCTGGGCATTCTCGTCGGCGCTGCTGATGACTTTCATCTGCATTTCAAAACGACGCGCTGTGTCGATCATCGACACCATCGACTCGATGGCGCTGACGTTACTGCCTTCCAATGCACCGGAGGCAACGCGGACAGCCTCGTCGCGCCCCAGTACTTGCGGCTGACCGGGAGGTCCGGAACGAAAGAGGCCATCTTCGCCACGCGTCATGCCAGCCTCACCGGGAGTCACGAGCTTCAGGCGGGCGACATTGACGATGGCATCGGGACCTTGGCCGGCGCCGATGGCACTGATTGTGCCATCGGCGCCCACCGCCAGTTTGGCTTCCATCGGTACCGCAATGGGACCGCCATCGCCGAGTACCGGGCGTCCTCCACTGGTCAGCACGCCATTGCCATCCACCTGCAAATCACCCCGCCGGGTATAGGCCTCATTGCCACCGGCATCCTGCACGGCAAGCCAGCCATTACCATGCATGGCCACGTCGAGATCACGCCCGGTAGCGTTGATCGGCCCAGGGCTAAAATCAGAGCCCGGCGTACTCGCGGCTACCGAGGCGCGCGTGTCGAGAACACCATCGCCCTGAACCGGCACCGCGCGCATGGCGTGAAGCTGGGCGCGAAAACCCGACGTCGAGGCATTGGCCAGGTTATTGCTGACCACCGCCTGCTGCTGAAGACTCTGGCTGGCACCGCTCATGGCGGTATAAAGCATGCGATCCATTATCGGCTTCCCCTCATCCGTTAACGCAGGTTAACGGCACTCTGCAGAATCTCATCTTCGACCTTGATGGTCTGAGAATTGGCCTGGTACGCGCGCTGAGCAACGATCATGTCGACCAGCTCGGAAGCCATATCAACGTTGGAAGTCTCGACCGCCCCCGCCGTAATACCTCCCAAAACTCCAGTACCCGGCGCCCCCACCAGTTCACCACCAGAGGCAGCCGTTTCAGTCCAGGCGTTGTCACCAGCGGACTTCAGACCTTCAGGGTTACGGAAGTTGGCCAGTGCGATTTGCCCTGCCGACTGAGACTGTTCGTTGGAAAAATTACGGGTGATGTTGCCATCATCCTCGATTTCGATACCCACCAGCGTGCCCGCCGTGTAACCATTCTGGGTCAGGGAACTGGCGGTCGAGTCATTGGAAAACTGAGTCGTACCGGCGAGTCTGAATTCCGTATTCAGATTCTCGGCCTCACCACCCAGTTGGTCCTGTGTGAAGGTGAAGTCCGTCGCATTATTAGTGCCGCCGGCTGACGCGGGCGTTACGTTTGTCAAAGCGCCACTACTATTGAACTGCAGAGTAAACTGGTTGTCGTCGGTACCTGCAGTCGTCGAGTCATTAATACGACCATCGAGGGCTACATTACCCTGCCATTCGTTCACCCCGGTCTTCTGGTAATAGACCGTCACATTGCGAGCCGTACCCAGTGAGTCGAACGTCGTGAAACTATTAGAATAGTGATAATTAATGGGCTGGGTACCACCTGCATCGTTTTCGACCGTCGCGGTCTCCAACGGGGTGGGATTTGCGCTACCAGAATCGACGATGCTGGCATCCAGGTTATAGACGGCATTGATTTCATTGGTCGCCTGAGCGGGCATGGCCGCTGAAGGCACACGCAGTACTTCAGGCTGGCCGCCTGCCACGACTTCCGAGAAAGGATTATTGGCGTCGTTCAACCCGTACCCCATCAACCGCGCGCCCTGCGCGTTGGTGAGATAGCCTTCGGCATCCATGGTCAGCTGGCCGTTACGCGAATAGACGGTCTCGCCGTTCTGCTGCATGCGGAAAAACCCTTCACCGCTGACCGCCAGATCCAGCTCACGATTGGTGGCTTCCAGGTTACCTTCACTAAAGTTCTGCAAAACTGAGGAGACTTGGGTGCCGAGACCCACGTCGGCATTGGCGAAGACATCCGCGAACAGGGTGTTGGATGCCTTGAAACCGACAGTCTGGGAGTTGGCGATGTTATTGCCCAGGGTGTCGAGGTTGGCCTTGGCCGCGTTAAGGCCGCTCAACGCTTGTGAAAAGCCCATGATTCATTTCCTTTATGCGATGTGAAAATGCGTTGTGAGAGACGGGTACTTATTCAAACTCATTCAAACTCAATAGAGCTGATGGGGACTGAATAAAGCGAGTTCCAGATTGAATAGAACCGACTCAGCCCCGGTTGGCTCAGAGAATCTGCTTGACGTCATTCATGCCGATCTGTCCATAGACGGCACCGAGGTCGAGCAGAACACTACCGTTTTGCTGAGGCGTCACCGCCCCCACCTGTGCATAGTTGAGAGACTGGAAATCGATGGGCTTTTCATCTCGCGTAGCTTGCATGGACACGGTGTAGGCACCGTCCGGGGCCTGCTCACCCGAGGTCAACTGACCATCCCAGCTGAACGAAGATACCCCTGCGCTGACAGGGCCTGCATCGTACTGATTGACTACCTGGCCGGCGCCATTGGTGATGGTGACGCGCACGTTATCTGCCGGCTGGTCCAGCTCAATGCCGAACGGTGTTGTGCTAACATCGCCATCCACCTGACTCGCCAGCACCTTATTGCCTGGCACCATCACCCCCGAACCCACCAGGCCCGCCGCCTCGAGCGCTTGCCCCTGGTTGATCTGATCGGTGATAGAGGAAAGCGTCGAGTTGAGCTTCTCGATGCCGCTGACGGTATTGATTTGCGCCAGCTGCGAGGTCATCTCGGCGTTTTCCATGGGGTTCATGGGATCCTGGTTCTTCAATTGCGTGACCAGCAGGGTCATGAACTGGTCATTCATTTCGCCAGACTGGGTATTCGCCGCCTTGCCGGTTTGTCCAATGGTGCCGTTGATACCACTCAAGACACTGGAATCGATGCCGCTAGCCATGTAATCAGTTCTCCCCAAGCGTCAGCGTTTTGGTCATCAGCTGTTTGCTGGTATTCATCACTTCGATATTTGCCTGGTAAGAGCGTGATGCCGAGATCATGTTGACCATCTCACTGGTCGGATCCACGTTGGGCATCGTCACATAGCCATCGTCATCCGCCAGCGCATGCTCCGGGCGATATTCCATGCGCATTGGCGACGGGTCATCAGCGACACGGGATACGCGTACGCCTCCGACTTCCGAACCACCCTGCTGTTGGGCTTCGAACCAGACCTGTTTAGCGCGATATGCCTCACCGTCAGGCCCCGCCACGCTATCGGCGTTGGCAAGGTTGCTGGCGGTCACGTTCATCCGCTGCGCCTGCGCGCTCATGGCGGAGGCGGATATATCAAAGATCGAGAACATCGACATGCTAAGCTCACTCCTTAGGCTCGGGGCAGACCATCAACTAGCGGGTCATTCCGGTTGCATGGCTGACTTGAGGCCCTGAATGCGGCTATTAAGCATCGTCAGGGAGGCTTGGTAACGGACAGCGTTATCGGCGAACTCCGCCCGCTCACGATCCATATCGACCGTATTGCCATCCAGACTTGGCTGGGCCGGCACGCGATACATGAGGTCATGCACCTTGCTACCAGAGCCGCCATGGCCCGCTATGTGGCCCGAGGCTGTCGTCGCCAGAGAAAGACCGCCCTGCCCTGCTGAGCCGCGGTCCATGGCGCGCGACAGCTCCTGGGAAAAATCAAAATCGCGGGCCTTGTAATTAGGCGTATCGGCATTGGCTACGTTGCTTGCCAAGACCTCATGACGTTGCTGGCGAAGACTGAGGACTTCTTGCTGGAAGTTCAGCGCCGCTCCAAGCTTATCGATCATTCGAGCACCCATAGTCGCGAAATGGGGAAATGTTGAGAGTGAAGAATAGCCATGCAGCCGTCATCTCAAAGGATCAAACAGACCCGCATTTCACACCCAATTCCGTTATTGACCTGCGAGGCAGCCGAGTAGAATTGTCAAGGAACCGACACCCCGCCTCCTTGAGTCAGTGAATGTCATGCCTATAGCGCCCCGCACACCAGTTACTCCTTCAGGAGCCCGCTACGCGAGCAACACGTCCCTGGTTCGTGGCAACAGCCTTCGCTACTTACTGTCACTGTGCTTAATGGTGTGGTCCGCCATGGTCACGGCGCCGACTGTTGCTCAGGATCTGGCGCTGGTAGACGCGGTTGAGCGTTTTTTACTGGAGCAGGCGCCCAGTGATGCTCAGAACGTCAGCGTCGAGGTATTTCCGCCCTCAGCACAATTTGGTGACTGCCTGTCACCGCGGCCTTTCCTGCGTAACGGACACCAGCGCCAGTGGGGGCGAGTGTCGGTAGGAGTGGAGTGCGCAGGGTCCCAGGACCGCTACCTTCAGGCCGAGGTAAATGCGATCGGCACCTACGTCACGGCTGCAGAGCGGATTGAGGCCAATACCGTCATCGACCAAGGCATGCTGACCATGCGCGAGGGAAACCTGGATCGCCTTCCTTCAAGCACGATTCGAAAGTCCAGTGAGGCGGTGGGCATGCTTGCCCGACGCACGATTACGGCGGGGTCGACGCTGCGAGAACATCAACTGCGCACCATCCCATTGGTAGAGCGTCGTCAGACGGTGTCGGTCGAGGCGCAGGGCACAGGATTTCGCGTTTCTCGAGAGGGCGAAGCATTGGAAGATGGTGGTCTTGGCGAAGATGTTAGAATTCGACTATCACGGCGTGAGATCATCACTGGCCGTGTCGTTGGCGCCGGTCGCGTCGCCATCGATTTCTAAGGCCGCCTTCTGCACTATCAGAAAATGCCTTCTACGATTAAAGATACCGCCCAACTGGCCGATACCTTGGGCAAGCACCACTGACGAGGCCGCTCCCTTGAAAATCGACAGCTCACAATCTTTGATCCGACTCCAATCGTCGGATCAGCCCACATCAGCCAAAACCGCACCTGCTGGCAACGCGCAGACATCGGCAGCACCGAATTCTGCCTCGGTTGCTCACCTGAACCAGGGCAATCAGAACGCCAGCGGTGACATTGATACGGCGCGTGTTGAGGAACTACGACTCGCCATCAGCGAGGGTCGCATGGAAATCGACGCCAATAAGATCGCCGACGGACTCATCGCCAGCGTACAAGATATTCTGGACGGCGAATCTTCATGAGCCTGGGAGCATCCCTTGAGCGCCAGCGGCAACGAATCGCGTCGCTGGAAACGCTCTTGAACCATGAAAGGCAAGCGCTCTTCGAAGGACGCGTCGATGGCGAACTGCTTAACCGCATTGCCGCCGATAAGCAGGAGATGCTGGCTCAAATCGAGCGCTTCGAGACGCAGCGCAGCCAGGTACAGCAACGCCTTGGCTATGAGGCAGGTCTTGCTGGAGCCTCCAAGGCCGCCGCCGATGCCGACTGCCTGGCTATCTGGCAGGCACTGCTCGAGGACGCCCAACGCACGGCACGCCTCAATGCCATGAATGGTGACATGATCCGCCAGCGCCTCGAACAGAATCAGCGCATGCTCAATGCGCTCCGTGAAGCCTCCGGCAACAGCCTCTATGGACCTGACGGTCAGGCTAAACCCCGCCGCAGCCAGCTTTCTTCACGCGCCTGATACTCTAAAGCTCCAGCCTTCCCTGCCCCCTGCTTGGTTTTACATCAATCGGGGCAACAATACTGTCTTCGCTCCTCGCATTGGATCTAATTCGCTGCTGACCCTCAAAGCATCGTCAATCGCTGATATAACAGGCTATGCTGACAGGACACTCACGGATCGAGTGTTCGCTTAATGCCAGGGAGGCTTCAGATGCCTAATCGCATGTGGCGCTTATCACTTCTGCTTTGCCTACTATGGCTGGCAGCACCTATATCTGCGGCAGGTGACTGTCCGAACTGGTCCACACAAGCCGCCGCAAGCGCCATTGAGTCACTTGGGGAACGACTTGCCGAGTGGAATGATGCGTATTACCGCCAGGGTATACGCCTGGTCGATGATGCCACCTATGATCAGGCTCGCCGGCACTACCGCGAATGGCAGTCCTGCTTCGACATTCGCGCCCCCTCAGCACTGCCCACCCCTACCGACAGCTCGACCATTCGACACCCCTTCCCCCTGACGGGACTCAACAAGCTCGAGGACGAAAACGCGCTGCGTGACTGGATGTCTCTGCGCGGCGAACAGTCTCTATGGGTTCAACCCAAGGTCGACGGTGTTGCCGTCACACTGGTCTATGAGGCCGGCAAGCTCACTCGGGTGGTCAGCCGTGGCAATGACATCAGTGGGCAGAATTGGCGGGGCAAGGCGGCCTCCATCCCGAGCATCCCACAACGACTCCCCTCGCCAACCAAGGGACTCGTCAGCCTGCAAGGCGAGCTCTATCTTCGCCTCGACAATCATGTGCAGGCCGAATCCGGCAGCGCTGGCGCCCGCAGCCAAATCGCGGGCCTGATGGCACGCCATGACCTGAGTCCCGAGGCCGGCGCGAAAATAGGACTCTTTATCTGGGGTTGGCCGGATGGCCCCGAGGAAATGGAAGCACGGCTACACCAACTCGACGCCTGGGGCTTCTCAGATAGCCAGCGTTTCAGCGAGAGCATCGACACAGCCGCGGACGTCGCCAAAGCCAGGCAGCGCTGGTATCGCAAGCCCGCCCCCTTCGCCACCGACGGCGTGGTGATTCGTCAGTCGCATCGCTTGGCTGCCGGGGCATCGTCCATCGAGCCACCCACCACACCACCTGACTGGGCTGTCGCCTGGAAACACCCCTCACGCAGCGCTCATGCACTGGTAACCGAGATCGAGTTCTCTATCGGGCGTACCGGGCGCATCACACCGCTTCTCATCCTTAAGCCCGTCGAGCTGGACGACCGACAAGTCAGTCGTGTAAGCCTCGGCTCCCTGGAGACCTGGCAAGCCGCCGACATACGCCCGGGAGATCAAGTCATCGTCCACCTGGCCGGCGGCATCATTCCTCAATTCGAGCGAATGCTAGTGCGCATTCAGCCACGTCCTCCCGTGTCGCCCCCGAACCCAAGAGACTACAACGCCCTGAGCTGTCTCAGGCTAAGTGACAGATGCCATGAGCAATTCCTGGCCAGACTGACGTGGCTATCCAGCGATAAGGGACTCGACATGGCCGGTATCGGCGAGGGCAGTTGGGAAACGCTACTGGATGCCGGCCTGATTCAAGGCCTCAGCGACTGGCAGGAACTCGACAAGGAGCAGCTCCGCCAACTTCCGGGGGTAGGCAAAGCACGCGCTGCTCAGTGGCTGAATGCCTTTCATCCAACCGAGGACTGGCGGCTTGGCACTTGGCTCAAGGCCTTGGGCATGCCTCCCGCCGCTGACGACAGCCTGACATCAGGTATTGACCTCGCGACTCTACAAGCGCGAACGATAGGTGACTGGCAAACAGTCGATGGCATCGGCCCCGTGACTGCGCAAGCACTCCACGACTTCTTTCACCATCCAGAGATTCAGCGCCTGCTGACAGGCCTAGGCGTCACAAGAATCGATGCCGGCAACATCGCTGAAGTGATGCGTACGGGGCATCGGTCGCCGACAGCCATGCAGGCAAGCGCAAGCGAATGGGCAGAAGACATACAGCAGCTCGGTCAATGAAAATCGGACACAAGAAAACCGCACCCCGGATCAGGCACTGGATAGACAATCGGATACAGGAGGAAAAAACAGGAAGGAGATTGGCACTAGCGACAGTCAATAAACATATTGGCTCCCCGAACAGGACTCGAACCTGTGACCCAATGATTAACAGTCATTTGCTCTACCAACTGAGCTATCGGGGAACAACGATGTACCTACTGCTATGTGCTTGCCGCGCGATACGTGGCCGTATTGGGCAAACATGACGTTTTACGTCATTGATCGATCAGGGTAGGGATGGCTCCCCGAACAGGACTCGAACCTGTGACCCAATGATTAACAGTCATTTGCTCTACCAACTGAGCTATCGGGGAATGACCCTATCGATCGTGATGTTCCGTGTGGCTCCCCGAACAGGACTCGAACCTGTGACCCAATGATTAACAGTCATTTGCTCTACCAACTGAGCTATCGGGGAATGACCGGAACACGCGACGTAGTATAAGGATTGATGGCACAAGGTCAAGACCAGCCTGCAAATTCTCGCCAGAACCCATGGTGAATCAATTACCTGACGTCATCACTGACACTATCATGAGGGAGTGGCGGCGAATCATGGCCGGGAGGTCTTCCCCGCTCCAGACCCATTAGCAGGCAATCAGCCCCTCAAACAAAACAGGCCCGCATCTTGGATGCGGGCCTGTTAGCTTGATTCTGGTGGCTACGCCCTGATTCGAACAGGGGACCCCATCATTATGAGTGATGTGCTCTAACCAGCTGAGCTACGTAGCCACGCTGCCACTGAACGACTTAGCGCTCGGCAACGGGGGCATATTATGCACACCCCCGATGAAGCTGGCAAGCCTTGCGTGACAGAGAACGGGGTTAAATCTCCAGTTCATGCTTCACAGCAGTGATACCGGGCTCACCCTCAACGGTGGTGACGCCTTCGAGCCAGCCCTCGAGCACTTCCGGGTTCGCCTGTAGATAAGCGCGCGCTGCATCACTCGGACGCTCCCCGTCATCCATGATGGTGCTCATCAACTGGTTTTCCATCTCGAGGGTAAAGGTCAGATTGTTGAGGAGCGTCCCCACATTGGCGCACTCTTGAGCAAAGTCAGCACGCGTATTGGTATAGACGGTGGCGCCCCCCAGGTTAGGACCGAAATAATCATCGGCCCCTTCCAGGTAGGCGATGTCGAAGTTGGTGTTCATCGGATGCGGCTCCCAACCCAAGAACACCATCCACTCATCACGACTGGAACGCGAGCGCAACTCAGCCAGCATGCCTGCCTCACTGGAATCGATCAGCTCCCACTCGCCAAGACCAAAGGCCTCGTCATCAATCATGTCCTGAATCAGCATGTTGCCGTCATTACCGGCTTCAATACCGTAGATCTCACTGTCGAACTTCTCAGCATGCTCGACCAGGTCGGCAACGCTGGTGATGCCAGCGTCATAAACATACTGCGGCACCGCCAGCGTGTACTTAGCGCCCTCAAGGTTCGCTGCCAGGCGATCCACGGTGCCCTGCTCAACGTAGGGGTCGCTGATCGATGCCATGGATGGCATCCAGTTACCCAGAAATACATCGAAGTCGCCGTTCTTCATGCCGGAATAGGCAATCGGCACCGACACCGTATCGATACGAGTGTCGTAGCCCAGCGCCTCAAGCACCTCAGTGGTCAAAGCGGTCGTCGCGGTAATATCGGTCCAGCCAACTTCGGCGAAACGCACGTTCTGGCACGATTCTGGAACCGCTGCCTGACCCTGGGTCGCGGCCAGGGTCAGCACGCCGGCACTCAGGGCCATCATGGACATCTTGAGCGTAGGAATCGTCTTGGTCATGGGGGCGAACCTCTTGTTGATCTTCGACATGGAGTGACCCGTACATGCAATAGCGGGTGAGACAACCCCTGCAACCGCAAGCCAGCTACTCCGGATAATAGGGCCAGTTGGCCAACATCTTTTTGTTGATTGAACGTTCAATAAAAAAGATGCATACTTAACACCATAGAACATTTGCCTTCTCCTGCCCACCTGGCACGAGGAAGCCTCAGAACAGGAGTCGACACGGTGCCGAAAGTTGGAATGGAACCCATCCGCCGCCGTCAGCTGATCCAGGCCACCATGGAAGCGATTGACGAAGCGGGCCTGGCCGATGCCACTGTCGTGCGCATCGCACGGTTGGCCGGCGTATCGGCAGGCATCATCAGCCACTATTTCGGCGGCAAGGACGGGCTGCTGGAAGCGACCATGCGCCAGATTCTGAAAGACCTGGGCCAGGCGGTACATGAACGCCGCAAAGTCCTGCCCGAACATGCGCCTCGGGATCACATGCGGGCCATTATCGACGGCAACTTCGATCGCAGTCAGGTCAACAGAGCGGTGGTAAAGACCTGGCTGGCCTTCTGGGCCAGCAGCATGCACCAGCGATCGCTGCACCGGCTCCAGCATGTCAACGACCGCCGTCTATACTCCAATCTTTGCCACCAATTCCGTCAATGCTTGCCCAAGCAGCAAGCGCGTGAGGCCGCTGGCGGACTTGCGGCCATGATCGACGGACTCTGGCTACGCGGCGCCCTTGCGCCCGAAGGCCTCGACGTGGACCGCGCTTGCAAGCTGGCCTACGACTACCTGGACGAAAAACTCGCCCATAGCGCCGAGCACACTGCCCTGCGCAACGCCTAACGAACACTTCAAGGAGGTTCTCATGAAGACGCTTCCCCTTCAGCAACTCTATATCAACGGACAGCTGACCGACGCCACCTCTGGCGAAACCTTTACCGTCACCAACCCGGTTGACGGCTCGCACCTCGCCGACATCCAGCAGGCGTCTCAGGCTGACGTGGATGCCGCCGTGGCCGCGGCCCGCGAAGGACAGAAAGTGTGGGCGGCCATGAGCGGCATGGAGCGTTCACGCATCATGCTCAAGGCCGTGGCACTCCTGAGAGAGCGCAATGACGAACTGGCCGAGCTCGAAACTCGCAACACGGGCAAGCCGATCAGCGAGACCGCGGCGGTCGATATCGTCACCGGCGCCGACGCGCTCGAGTACTTCGCCGGTCTGGCGCCTACCGTCGAAGGCACACAGATCCCCTTGCGTGAAGATTCCTTCGTCTACACTCGTCGTGAGCCGCTGGGCGTGATCGGCTCGATTGGCGCCTGGAACTACCCGATCCAGATCGCCTGCTGGAAGGCGGCACCGGCCCTGGCGACCGGCAACGCTATCGTCTTCAAGCCCAGTGAAGTGACCCCGCTGACCACCCTGAAGCTTGCCGAAATCTTCACCGAAGCTGGCCTGCCAAATGGAGTCTTCAACGTGGTGCAGGGTGATGGCCGTGTCGGTCAGATGCTCACCGAGCACCCGGGCATCGACAAGGTCTCGTTCACCGGCGAAGCCGAGACCGGCAAGAAAGTCATGTCCGCCTCGGCTAGTTCGACCCTCAAGGACGTCACCATGGAGCTCGGCGGCAAATCACCGCTGATTGTCTTCGAGGATGCCGACCTTGATCGCGCCGCCGACGCCGCGATGATGGCCAACTTCTATTCCAGCGGGCAGGTCTGCACCAACGGTACGCGGGTATTCGTGCATTCAAGCGTCAAGGAAGCCTTCGAGGCCAAGCTCACCGAGCGTGTCGCCCGCATCAAGGCAGGAGACCCGCTGGACCCGACGGTCAACTTTGGCCCGCTGGTCAGCTTTGAGCACCAGGAAAAGGTCCTTGCCTACATTGCCCTCGGCAAGGAAGAAGGCGCGCGCCTGCTGGTCGGCGGCGACGCCTGGGATCAGGGAGAATACGCTAAAGGTGCCTGGGCAGCCCCGACCGTGTTCACCGACTGCACCGACGAGATGCGCATCGTGCGTGAGGAAATCTTCGGCCCGGTGATGTCGGTGCTTTCCTTCGAGGACGAGGACGAAGTGATCCGCCGCGCCAACGACACCGAGTACGGCTTGGCCGCAGGCGTCTTTACCGAGAACCTGAACCGCGCGCATCGCAACATCCACCGTCTCGAAGCGGGCATCTGCTGGGTCAACACCTGGGGCGACTCCCCATCCGAAATGCCGGTGGGCGGTTACAAGCAGTCCGGTGTGGGCCGCGAAAACGGCATCTCGACCCTGGCGCACTACACCCAGATCAAATCCGTACAGATCGAGATGGCGCCCTTCGAATCAGTCTTCTGATTTAAGTCTGACCTAGCTTCCGACGACGGCACGACCCTCGCCTGCCATGCCCCATTGGGCATGGCAAGGCGCCCTGCGTCTCATTAGCCGTTGTTGCCTCGCACCATCTCAGCATGACCTTCGTCACCCCTATTCACTGAATCAGGAGGGCTTGTCGATGACACAGGCTCAAGAGTTCGATTACATCATCGTTGGCGCCGGATCAGCCGGCAATGTGCTCGCCACCCGACTGACCGAAGACGCCGACGTCTCGGTACTGCTGCTCGAAGCCGGTGGCCGCGACCACCGTTTTGACTTCCGCACCCAGATGCCAGCGGCACTCGCCTATCCCCTGCAAGGCAAGCGCTACAACTGGGCCTTCGAGACCGACCCTGAACCGCACATGGACAACCGCCGCATGGAATGTGGCCGCGGCAAGGGCCTCGGCGGTTCTTCGCTGATCAACGGCATGTGCTATATCCGCGGCAACGCCCTGGACTACGACAACTGGGCCAAGGGTACCGGGCTTGAGGACTGGACCTATGCCGACTGTCTGCCCTACTTCCGTAAGGCCGAGACTCGTGACATCGGCCCTAACGACTATCACGGTGGTGACGGCCCGGTCTCGGTAACGACCCCGAAGCAAGACAACAACCCGCTTTACCAGGCCTTCATCGACGCAGGCGTCGAAGCTGGCTATCCACGCACTGAGGACGTCAACGGCTACCAGCAGGAAGGCTTCGGCCCGATGGACCGTTTCGTGACCCCCAACGGGCGTCGCGCCTCGACCGCCAGGGGTTACCTGGACACCGCCAAGCAGCGCGACAATCTGACCATCGTCACGCGTGCCACTTCCGACCGCATCCTCTTCGAAAGCAAGCGCGCCGTAGGCGTCAGCTACCTGCACAAGAATCAGGAAGTCGAGGTCCGCGCTCGCCGCGAGGTACTGGTCTGCTCGGGTGCCATCGCCTCGCCACAGCTCCTGCAGCGCTCCGGCGTCGGCAATGCCAAACTGCTCAAGCAGTTCGACATCCCGGTGGTTCATGACCTCAAGGGGGTGGGCGAGAACCTTCAGGATCACCTGGAGATGTACATCCAGTACGAGTGCAAGCAGCCGATCTCCCTGTACCCGGCCCTAAAGTGGTACAACCAGCCGAAGATCGGCCTGGAATGGATGCTCCAGGGCACCGGCATCGGCGCCAGCAACCAGTTCGAGGCGGCCGGCTTCATCCGCTCGAACGACGACGAGGAGTGGCCGAACCTGCAGTATCACTTCCTGCCGATCGCCATCAGCTACAACGGCAAGAGCGCCGTGCAAGCCCATGGCTTCCAGGCCCATGTCGGTTCGATGCGCTCGGACAGCCGCGGCCGCGTACAGCTGACCTCCCGCGACCCCAAGGCAGCGCCGAGCATCCTGTTCAACTACATGTCCACCGACAAGGACTGGCAGGAATTCCGCGATGCCATCCGCCTGACCCGTGAGATCATCGCTCAGCCGACCATGGATCCCTACCGCGGCCGCGAAATATCACCGGGCCCAGACGTCTCAAGCGATGCGGAGCTCGACGCCTTCGTGCGTGAGCATGCCGAGACCGCCTACCACCCTTGCGGTACCTGCCGCATGGGTGAGGGCGAGGACGCTGTGGTCGACGGCGCCGGCCGAGTGCACGGTCTCGAGGGCCTGCGAGTGGTAGACGCCTCACTGTTCCCGCTGATCCCCACCGGCAATCTCAATGCGCCGACGATCATGCTGGCCGAGAAGATCGCCGACAAGATCCGCGAGCGCGAGCCTCTGGCCCGCTCCGAGGCGCCCTACTACGTCGCCAAAGACGCACCGGCCCAGGCCGAGCCCAAGCGTCGCCAAAAGTAGTATCGTAGCGCGAACAGCCACAATGACTGGCTGACACAATGCCTTAATAGCCCCGACAGGTGAATCCTGCCGGGGCTATTTTTTAGCTATTTTTCATTAGCTTAGATCTGCCATTACAACAGCCATCAGAATAAATACTGACCAAGGAATTCTTCATCTCGCACTCTCGCCCTGAAAACAATTAGGTATCTAATACTCTATACATTAGATTTTTAATACTCTTATAGATTATAAAAACCACATCAAAGGAAAATTGACGCTACAACAAGCGAATGCCAGTATGAGTCCGAGCGTAAGAAAAAGTAACAAAACGTAAGTGCTCGCCACATCGTCGACCCAGTGGATGGAATTACGACGGTATCTCATCGCATTACAGCAAGGGTGATTAACATGAAGAAACTTCTCCTCTCCGCAAGCATTATGGCCCTCATGTCCACTCCGGCTCTGGCGGACAACAACGAAGTCTACATGGACCAAGTTGGCGGCTATAACCAGTTCTATTCAGACCAAAGTGGGGATGGCAACACCATTGGCTCTACCCACAATGCGGCTACCCAAGATGGTGTCGGCAACTACGCAGACCTGGATCAATATGGAACTCGCAACAGCATCGACCGATTCCTCCAGGATGGTAACCGTAACCAGGCAGACATTGATCAGGTCGGCTACGCCAACAAATCAGACACCTACCAGAATGGCAATAAAAACGAATCTAACGTCGAGCAGTATGTTGCCGGAAACCGCTCTAGCACTAAGCAAATTGGCGACGAAAACATGATCGATGCTAGCCAGGTAGGCTTGGTAAACTCGCTTCGTGCCAAACAACTCGGCGAAGAAAACACGCTGACCTCATCACAGAGTGGTGCTTTCAATAGCATCCGCTCACATCAGCACGGCGATAACAACCTGGCCCATCTCAGCCAGCAAGGTGCTTCAAACCACGCGCATGTAGTTCAGCACTAACCAAGCGCAGCAGCAATGCTAAAAGCGCTGCCGGGCATCCAACAGGATGCCCGGGTTTGTCTCAAGGGCCAATAAATGACGAACCCTGGCAAAAAATGGAACCGCAAGCGCACGGGAACGATACCAAAAGCACTCGTTGCTGGTTTCATCGCTCTCGGCATTGCCACCACTGTCATGGCGCAGCAGGTTTTCACCCAGCTCAACTGCCGAATTGTCATCGAGCGCGAAGGTGAAACCGTAAGGGCAATGAGCATCATCGAAGCGAACAGGCCGACTCGTGCCGACTATGTGCTTCGGACATTAAAGATCGATGCTGCCGGCTCGGGAACCAGCGAGCAATCCGGCTCTATTTCCCTGCTACCCGGCGAGTCAGCTGCCACTGCACAGACGACCCACCTCTTGGCTAAAACAGGATGGCTTGAATTTCATTTGCGCGTTACAGAGCGATTGACAGGAACCTCGTGTGAAGCCGAGGAAATCGTTAGCCCGATGTAGCATTGAATAAAGGTGCTACGCACTAACGTACCAACTAAAGAGATAAATGCCATGCAATCAGTACTCAACTACTATCTTACTGCGCTGGTATTTACCCTTTTACCAGCACTCGCATCAGCAAACGACAGCAGTGCTTTTATCACGCAGATTACAGAAAGTGACTCACCGCCACAGGAAAACGAACGTCAAGTCGCCAGTTTCTCAACGCCCGGCACCGGCCAACTCGGTTCCTTGGATATCGACAGACTAGCATTATCAAAAGCATCAGAACATAACAGTCACGGGACTCTTTCCATTGCTAATCAGAAGGGAAGAGATAACCGTCTTTCAGTCGTCGCCGTAGGAAGAAAAAACATCACCCTGCAACAACAGCAGGGAATTGGTAACACTTCAGACATAACGCTTGAAGGCCAACAAAATGCCATTTCTGTCGACCAGCGAGGCAACCAGCTAGATTCAGATATACAGGTAGTGGGTAGCAACAAGGTCATCTTCCACTTTCAGCGTGGCACTGGTCAGAGTTATCAGCAGCAGCCTTTAATCTATACGGGGAGCCAGCGAGAAGCACAGGTCATACTAGACACCCCCAAGGGACGACTGACCAAATCAATAAGCAACTGACAACCACTCTGAGAGGAAGTTAATTAAATGAAAACTAATTGGTCATTTACGTTCTCATTATTTGCTACGATGGCGGCCACCCTGCTCTCTCCCATTAGTGTTTCCGCAGGTGATCTCACCTATCGGCCTATCAACCCCTCCTTTGGAGGCGACCCCTTCAATAGCTCTCACCTACTTCAAATGGCTGACATACAAAATCAGCACAAGGATGATGGCAGCGATCTTGATTCACTTTTCGCTGAAGACAGCGCCGCGGACCAGTTCATTTCTTCGATGCAAGGCACCATGATTTCCGGAGCGTCTTCACAGCTAAGGCAGGCGATTTTTGAAGATGGAGCGCCACCCTCAGGCACATTCACATTGAATGGTGCCACCGTGACATATGAAACGGTCAACAATCGCGTGCTAGTAAAAGTGTCAGACGGCATAACGACTAACTCTTTTGACATTCCTAAGCCCAACATTAATTAATCATCATTTTCGCGCAGGGAATATCATGAAAATCCTAACTCAAGCCCTATGCCTGCTGGCCAGCGTCATGCTTTCAGGATGTGTGACGACAGGCGCTGGCCCCATGTCAGAGCCGGCTTCCTACGTCAGTGACACCAGCACGTCTGCACTCCTAAAGAAATTGCCTGCGGCAGCTAGACCTGTGGACATCGCAGTGTATGAGTTTTCTGACCTGACGGGACAATACAAGCCCAATGAAGGCTTTGCGGAATACTCTCGCGCGGTCACACAAGGGGCCGATGCGATTCTGGTCGACGTGCTGGCCGATGCCGGACAGGGCCGCTGGTTCAATGTCGTGGAGCGCCGTGGCCTCCCCAACCTGCTTCGTGAACGGCAGGTCATCCAGGCCACGCGCCAGCAGTTCAACGGCCAGGCTGCAGCACCTCTCCCCCCGCTGACGTTTGCCGGCGTCATTATCGAAGGTGGCATCATCGCCTACGAAACGAATTTATCGACCGGTGGTGCAGGTGCTCGATACCTGGGCATAGGCGTTAACTCGGAATACCGTACCGACCTGGTCACCATCAACTTGCGCTTGGTCAGCGTGCAGACGGGGCGCATCCTCAATAGCATTACCACCACCAAAAAGATCTACTCCGTTCTGGTTCAAGGCTCCGTATTCAAATACATAGCGGCCGATGAGATCCTCGAACTTGAAGCGGGATATACACGTAACGATCCACCACAACTCGCGGTACGCGAAGCCATCGAGCTGGCCGTCTATACAGCCATTATCGAAGGTGCGGAGCGCGACACGTGGGGATTTGCTGATGCCCAACAGGGTCAAGCTGCCATCAAGACGTTCCAGGAACGCGTCGCAGGCATGCCCTATCCGGTTCATGACCAGGAAACACAGGATATCTAGTCACACGTCGCTCTTTATCGGGTTATCGGGCGCCACAGGGCGTAAGACAGGCCCGAGGCTCTTAGCCCCTCGAAACTACATGACCTGCGCAGTGAACACATAATAAGCCCCGCACCCGCGGGGTTTTTTATTGACTCAGGCTCAGCAATTTTTATTGATACAGGCCTAGGAACAACAGCCATCGTCACGTCACTTCAGGGACTGGTCATCGACTGATCAATGGTCTAGGCTACCAGTATTCAAACGCTTGTTAGAATACTGGTATCACACGTCACGGAGCCTGACCCATGATCCACCTCTTACTGATCGTTCTGGCCCTGGCAGGCCTTATCGCAGTGCTTAGACGCGAGGCCGGTGCCCCCGCTGCCCTTGGTGTGCTCACCGTGCTGGGTATCGCAGGGCTTGTCCTCGGCGCACCTCTGCTTGGCTTGGTGCTGCTTATTGCCGGTGCCTGTGTGGCAGCATGCGGCCTGCCGCTGCTGCGTCGTCGATGGCTTTCCCCGCGGCTCTTCGCCATGTTCAAAAAAGTGGCGCCCAAGGTGTCTGATACAGAGCGCACCGCGCTTGAGGCTGGCAGTGTCGGCTGGGATGGCGAGCTTTTTTCCGGGAAGCCAGACTGGCAGAACCTGATGGACATGAACGATGACGGCCTGACGGACAAGGAGCAGGCCTTCCTCGATCACCAGTGCTCGGTGGCGGCCGGCATGTGCAACGCTTGGGATATTGCCCGGGAACGGGCCGACTTGCCCCCCGAACTATGGGCCTATCTGAAGAAAGAAGGCTTCTTCGGCATGATCATCCCCGAAGCCTATGGTGGCTTGGGCTTCTCGGCCAAGGCGCAGTCGCTGGTGCTGCAGAAGCTCTCGGTCAACGAGACCCTGATGGTCACCGTGGGCGTGCCCAATTCGCTAGGCCCAGGCGAACTACTGCTGAAGTACGGCACCGATGCGCAGAAAGACCACTACCTGCCGCGGCTCGCCGACGGTCGGGAGATTCCCTGCTTCGGCCTCACCGGTCCGCGAGCGGGCTCGGATGCGACCGCTCTGCCGGACACCGGTGTGGTGTGCAAGCGGGTAATCGACGGCCAGGAAGTTCTGGGCCTCAGGCTTAATTTTGAGAAACGCTGGATCACCCTGGCGCCAATCGCCAGCGTGGTCGGCCTGGCATTTCGCATGTTTGACCCAGACCACCTGCTGGGTGATGAAGAGAATCTGGGCATCACCTGTGCGCTGATTCCCCGCGATACCGAGGGCATGGAGATAGGCCGCCGCCACCATCCCATCGGTAGCCCCTTCATGAACGGTCCTATCAAGGGCAAGGATGTCTTCGTACCACTGGATACCATCATCGGCGGTCCCGAGATGGCAGGCGAGGGATGGCGCATGCTGGTCGAATGCCTGTCGGTGGGTCGCTGCATCACCCTGCCCTCGGGAGCGACCGGCACCGCACGCTATGCGCTGGGTTGGAGCGGCGGCTTCGCCCGCATTCGTCGTCAGTTCAACCTTCCCGTCGCAGAAATGGAGGGTGTGCAGGAGCCGCTGGCCCGTATCGCTTCAATGGCCTATATCGCCCAGGCCACCGTCCGTCAAACAGCGAACATGATCGACCACGGACAGAAGCCGGCGGTGCCCTCGGCCATTCTCAAGAGTCAGCTGACCGAGTTCCAGCGCAGCCTGCTTGGCGACGCCATGGACATCCACGGTGGACGCGCCGTGACCCTCGGGCCCCGCAACTATATTGGCATCGGCTACGCGGCCAACCCGGTGGCGATCACCGTGGAAGGCGCCAACATCATGACGCGCAACCTGATGATCTTCGGCCAGGGGGCGATTCGCTGTCACCCCTACGTACTCGAGGAACTGGCTGCCAAGGATGCCGACGACATCAAGGCCTTCGACAAGGCGTTCTTCTCACATACCGGCCTGATCCTGGGCAACGCGGCTCGCGCCCTGACCCTGGGACTTGGCATCGGTCGGCCGTCGGTACCCTTCGATGCAACCGCCGCGCCTTATGCCCAGGATGTTGCTCGTCTGTCCGCCGGTTTCGGGCTCGCTGCCGATGCTGCCATGGCCAGTCTCGGCGCCAGCCTCAAGCTACGCGAGATGCTCTCGGCACGGCTCGGCGACGTACTGTCGAACCTCTACCTGACCTCCATGGTACTCAAGGGCTGGCAGGAAGGTGACAAGGTCGAGGGTGAGGACGAGTTGTTGCACTACAGCTGCCGCTTCCTGCTCCAGCGCGCTGAACAGGCCTTCGTCGAGTTGTTCGACAATTTGCCGAACCGTGCCCTCGCTCGAGTATTGAAGCCGATCGTGATGCCGTTGGGGCGTCGCTGGGCCCGCCCGCAAGACACCCTGACACGCGGTATCGCTCAAAACGTCTCGACCGACTCGGCGCTGCGCACCAAGCTACTCGCCTATACATGGGATACTCAGGAAGAGGGGCAGCAGGACAACCCGTTGGCGCGCTACAACGCCCTGCTCGCCGATCAGGAACGGGCAGAGCCCATCTATCGCAACCTCAACAAGGCCTATGCCAAGGGCGAACTGCCTGCCGAGGCCCTGCATCCCGAGCAGCGCATCGAAGCCGGCTTGGCCGCGGGCCTGCTCAGCGAAGATGACGCTCAGTTCATGCGCGAGCATGAGGCCGAGGTGCTGGCGATGCTCAGCGTCGATGATTTCGCGTTCGACGCCTTCGCCAGCGCCAAGGAAAATGTCACCTGGCACACCGACACCGCCGCCTAGATACGGCCACCTGCTCCACTCGGTCGATTGCCGGCCCTCATCGCCCTGCTCCTCCTGAGCGGGGCGATGTTTTTGCGCCCTGTACGGCCACGTTTAAAGCGGCCAAACCCATAAGATCATCGGAATCGCGGTCATCATCACCACCAGCGACAACGGCAAGCCCAGCTTCCAGTAGTCGCTAAATTGATAACCGCCAGGTCCCATCACCAGGGTATTGGACTGATGCCCGATGGGGGTCAGGAAGGCACAGGAAGCACTCACTGCCACTGCCATCAGGAAGGGATCAAGCGAAACGCTGAAGCCCTGGGCGAGGCTCGCGGCGATAGGCGCCATCAGCAACGCCGCTGCCGCATTGTTGATGATGTTGGAGAGCAGCATACTCAGCATGAAGAGCCCCGCCAGCGTAGCCACAACAGGCCAGTCGCTCCCCATCGCCAACAACTGATCGGCAATCAGCGCAGCGCCGCCACTGGTATCCAGCGCATGGCCCACAGGCAACATCGCCCCTAGCAACACAATCACCGGACCGTCGATGGCCTGATAGGCCTCGCGTAATGGCAGCACGCCGACCAGCAAGGAGCCTAATGCCGCTGTCGACAAAGCAACCGCCGCCGGTAGCCAGTCAAGCAGCATGGCAACAATCGCTAGCGCAAAGATCCCAAGTGACAGCGCCAACATACGAGGCTGGCCGATGGTCAGATTACGGCTAGCCAACGGTAGGCAACCCAGCGTCGCAAGGCTCTCGCCCAAGCCGCCTTCGTCACCCTGTAACAGCAGCACGTCACCCGCGCGGAAGCGAATATCTCTCAGGCGCTGCTTGAGACGAGCACCATCTCTTGCCACCGCTACCAAATGCAGACCGTGCTGGTTGAGCAGGCGCAGCTGTGTCACCGTGCGATGAATCATCATCGAGTCGTTGCGTACCACCGCTTCGACCAGCTGCAGGCCTTCCGGGTCCAGGTGTCGTTTACGCTCTTTTTCCCTTTCAGCCTTGGCGTTGCTGGACGCCTCATCATCCGATGCCGCCGAACGCTCCTCGACGTCATTTTCTTTGTCATCGTCATTCGCGCCCTCAGGCTCGGCACCCAGATGCAAACCGGCCTTGTCCTCGAGCAATTTCATCTCATCGGGACCGGCCTCAAGCAGCAGAATGTCGTCCTCCTTCAAGCTCCCCATGAAGTCATGAGCAGCGTGGCGAGTCTCGCCGCGCACCACCGCCAGCACTGGCACCGTCTCTTCAAGCTCAGAATGAAGATCACGCAAGGTCCAGCCTCGGGCTTTGCTGTCCTCCTCAACGCGCACCTCGACCAGATAGTTTGCGGTATCGAAGAGTTCATCCGCCGAGGACTGTCCCTCGCGCTGCGGGCTTAGCCGCCAACCCAGCAGCACGATGAAGCCAAGTCCTGCCAGCGCGACCCCGATACCCACCGGCGAGAAGGCGAACATGCCGAAGGCCTCACCGGTCTGGCTCGCGCGATAGCTCGAAATGATGATGTTGGGCGGCGTGCCTATCAGGGTCGTCAAACCGCCGAGCAACGAGCCGAAGGCCAGCGGCATCAGCAGCAGTGATGGCGAGCGCTCATGCTTGCGGGCCATGCGCATCGCCACCGGTAGCATGAGGGCCAGGGCACCCACGTTGTTCATGACCGCCGAGAGCACCAGCACCGTGCCGGTAAGCACCAATACTTGCCACACAAGCTGCTCACCGACTTTCAGTGTCTGCTCGGCAATCACATCGACAAGCCCCGAGCGTTCGAAGCCACGGCTGAGCACCAGTACCGCCACGACAGTAATCACCGCCGGGTGACCAAAGCCGAGAAAGGCCTCATTGGCCGGCACCAGGCCGACCAGAGTGCTGACCAGCAAGGCCGCCAACGCTACCAGGTCGTAACGGAAGCGCCCCCATATGAAAGCCACCAGGGTCAGGCCAATGATCAGGAATACCTGCGTGCTGTCCGACATGAAACCTCACCTCCCTGTGGCGGCGCCTCGACATAAGCACCCTGCATGCCCTCAAGCACACCAGCAAGTGAGGCAAAACACCAGCCCAAACGCCGACGCCCGCCATACAATGGCGGGCGTCAGGCGTGACATCGTATCGTCAGCGCCGATCAGGGCAGCAGTATGGTCGACCCGGTTGTCAGGCGACCCGCCAGGGCCTCTTGCGCCTTGCCGGCATCAGCGAGTGGGTAGCGATGGGAAATATCAATGCGGATCTTGCCGCTGGCAAGCATCGAGAAGAGCTCCTCGCTCATGGCTTCCAGACGTTCACGTGTATCGGCATAGCCATTGAGGCTTGGCCGGGTCAAGAACAGCGAGCCCTTTTGATTGAGGATGCCGACATTGACGCCCTCCACTGGGCCGGAGGCGTTGCCGAAGCTGACCATCAGGCCACGCTTCTTGAGGCAATCGAGTGAGGTCTCCCAAGTGTCCTTGCCCACCGAGTCATAGACCACATCCACCATCTCGCCACCCGTGAGTTCGCGCACCCTCTCGATCACATCTTCCTTAGTGTAATCGATGGTGGCCCAGGCGCCGTTACGCTTCGCAAGCGCGGCCTTCTCGGAGGAACTGACGGTGCCGATCAGCTTGACGCCCAGTGCCTTGGCCCACTGGCAAGCGATCGAGCCAACGCCACCCGCAGCAGCATGAAAGAGGATGGTCTCACCGCCTTTCAGCGGGTAGGTCTGGCGCAGCAAGTACTGAACCGTGAGTCCCTTGAGCATTGAGGCCGCGGCGGTCTCTGCAGCCACCTCATCAGGTAGGCTGACGACTTTCTCGGCGGGCAGGGTGTGAAGCTCTGAGTAGGCACCCAGCGGCCCTTGTGCATAGGCCACCCGATCGCCGACCTTGAGGTGTGTCACGCCATCTCCCACGGCATCGACCACACCCGCGCCCTCGGTGCCAAGGCCCGAGGGCAGTGATGGTACCGGATAGAGGCCGGTACGCACGTAGATATCGATAAAGTTGAGTCCCACCGCCTGATGGCGAACCCGAACCTCACCGGCGCCTGGGTCAGCAGGCGTGAAGTCGACAAACTCGAGTACCTCGGGGCCGCCAGTGCGGGTGAACTGAATACGCTTGGCCATGACACCATTCCTTCTGCAGAAACCTGCGTGAGTCGAGTGTAAGCATCATGTCTATCCAAGCGCCCGTCCCTCAGGGGGTCAAGCCCGTCATTGGCCTAAGACATCAATGCTGCGTATCGACTTGCCACTAGAGGTTGATCGGGAAGGATTCCAGACCGCGTACGAAGCGGGACTTGTAGCTCTCGAAGGCATCCTTATCCTGCTTGAAGGAAGCGATTACCGAGCCTTCGTCGAAGGCCAGGGTGCGTGTCAGGTCATCAAGCCCTTCGGCGGGATGCTGGGCACCGAGCCCGATGCGCCGCCCCTGCTCGCCGTCGAACCAGCGCTCGATACCCGCCTCGCGAAACATCGTTTCCTGATCGTCATCCGCTGCCACGACCTTCAGCGGCGCCCTGAGCGCGAGCTCCTGGATCAGGCGCTGAGCTGCATTCGAGACGCTTGCATCCTCGAGTGAAGTCAGCAGCGAGACCTCCATTCCCTGACCCGCCTCATCCAGCACCAACAGCGCCAGCGCCACCGGCTGAGACTGATTGTCGACCAGGGCCAACACGCGCGCGGCTTCCTGCTTGACCAGCACACCCATAGTGCCGGCGAAGGTGGCCAGTGGCGCCAGTCCTGCCTGATGACCGTAGACCTCGGCGCACAACCGAGCGAGACAGGCCTCAAGATGCTGGGCGTTCTTGACGTGCACGACTCTCATCGACTTACCTCTATCGCGGTGCCCGCCGACGCGGGCCTTGATGTAAAAAAGCCGCAGCCTAGCACAGTCAGGCGCCGATGGCCCCGTCCTCCCCTATCGCCGGCGAATGACGCCTGGCATCTGACATCTGCGTCGCCGCCCTCTCAGCGCTTGATAGCAATAATCGCCAACGAGGCTACGGCACACCACCGATCTCGTTTAGTCTGTCGGCATTCTCATCTCGTTCAGGAGCCGTTGCCATGGCCGCCTCTTCCGATGCCACATCAGAGACATCAGCAACGTCAGCCCTCTCTCCTTCGCATGCCGAGTCATCGCCGCGACTGATCGCCCATCGTGGCCTATCAGCCATAGCACCGGAGAATACCCTGGCTGCAGTGCGCGCCGCCCGTGCGGCCAGGATCGATTGGGTAGAGCTCGATGTGCAACTGCTCGCCGACAACACCCCGGTCATCTGGCACGACGCCACCGTCAAGCGCTGCTCCAACGGGCGCGAACGACTGGCGAAGCTGACGCTCAGTGAGGCCCGGCGCTTGGATGTGGGCAGCTGGTTTGAGGAGGGCTTCGCCGGTGAGGGCATGGCAACGCTTGATGAAATGCTTGTCCTGCTCGACGAACTTGGCATGGGCCTCAACCTGGAACTCAAGCTCGCCCGCGGTCGTGACCCACAGGCGCTGGCCGAAGCCTCCGTGCCAAAGGCGGTCGCGGCACTTCCCACAAGCAAACTGATGGTCTCTTCCTTCTCGGGCCCAGCCCTGGACGCCGCCCGAGCGCTTGAACCAGACCCAAGCCGCCTGAGGCTGGGTCGGCTCTATGACAAGATCCCCAGTGGCTGGGAGAAGGATGCCCATCGGCTCTCCGCCTTCAGCGTGCACGGCGACTGGACGCGATTAACCCAGTCCCGAGCACGAGCGATCAAGGCCGCCGGTTATCGATTGATCTGCTATACCGCCAACGATCCGGCCGCCTTTGCTCCTCTCTGGCAGTGGGGTGTCGATGCCGCGATAAGCGACGACCCCCGGCGCTTTGCCGGCTGGCTGTCCGAGCCTGCCTGACCCATCGACCCAAAACGGAGAATCTGTCTGAACCGAAGTGACTCCCCGGCAAGAATTGATCTGAATCAACCAAGCCCGACACAGGCATCAAGGTCATTGGCCACATGCCGATGAAAGATAATGACTTCCCCGGACCGGAGACTTTCATGAACCCGTCGACGCTGATCGGCATGCTGGCCAGCATGGGCCTGCTCGGCATCGTGCTGCTGTTTACCGCCGAATCGCCCCAGAGCTTCCTCAACCTGCCGGGGCTTGCCATCGTCGTCACCGGCACATTGGCGGCCACCTTCATCAGCTATCCGCTCAAGGAAGTCCTGCGGGTGGTACGCCTGGTGGGCCTGGTGTTTCGTCGCGAAAATACCTATGCCCATGACGATATTCGAGAGCTCGTTGCCATCTCACGGCTGTGGTTCAAGGGCGACGTGCGCGCCGTGGAAGAAGCGCTGGCGAAAGCCAGCAATCCTTTTCTGCGCACCGGCGTGCAGCTGGTCATCGCCAACAGCAAGGAAGAAGATATTCTCGAGCTGCTGCGCTGGCGAATCGCCCGACTCAAGGCCCAGGAATTCGCCGAGGCACAGATCTTTCGCACCATGGCCACTTATGCACCGGCCTTCGGCATGATCGGCACCCTGGTGGGGCTGGTGAACATGCTCGAGGTCATGGAGGCCGGCGACATCGGAGTGATCGGGCCGCGCATGGCGATCGCCCTGCTGACCACCTTCTACGGGATTCTGCTCGCCAACCTGGTGTTCAAGCCGATCGCTGTGAAACTCGAACGCCGTACCGAGGAACGCCTGATCGCCATGAACATGGTGCTCGAGGGCATCTCGCTGATCTGCAGACGTCGCCTGCCCTCCTTCATCGAGGAAACCCTAAACTCCTTCATGGCCAACTACCGCGACGAGATTCGCGATGTACCGCCACGCCTCGATACAAGTGGCGACGAGCAAGGACCACCCGCACCAGGCAACCAGGAGGCGCGCCAGGATGGCTGATGTCCAGGATCCCCTGCTGCCAGGCACCGGCAACGCCAGCCAGGAAAGCGACGGCGAGAGCTGGCTGACCAGCTACCTGGACGTGCTGACGCTGTTGATCACGCTGTTCGTGCTGCTGATCTCGATGACCGGGGGTAAGGCAAGCGATCCCACCACGCCTCATGAGAGCGCCTTCCCCGGCCTGGTCCAGATGGGTGAGCGACAACCTGGCATACTGCCGCGCCAGGGTGATGGCGTGAGCGCTGCCTTCGACGACCTGTCGGTAGATGGCGTGGTAGTGGCGCGCCACGCCCAAGGCACGATGCTGCGTATTGCCGATCACCTGCTGTTCGACAGCGCTAGCGCCGCCCTCACATCCAGAGGCGAGACCACCCTCGCCCAACTAACCGACAAGCTGACGGCCTTTCCGGGAAGTATCTCGGTGGAGGGCCACTCCGACAGCCGCCCCATCACTACGGCGCGCTATCCCTCCAACTGGGAGCTGTCCAGTGCCCGCGCCAGCGCCGTGCTGCGATTCCTGACCGAACAAGGTATCGACGCCACACGCCTGCGTGCCATCGGCTATGCCGATACCCAGCCGCTCGCAGGCAACGAGATGGCCGAAGGCCGAGCCAGCAACCGCCGGGTGGAACTGGTGCTACACGACGACTGAAGTTCAAGCCCCCAGGTCTCAGCCGCCGGCGGGTCTCAGCAGCGACAGCAGCTGGTCCATGTCGAGATGCGCCTCAACGGTATCAGCGAGGCGGTCGAGCTCACGCTCACGGTGGGCCGCGTAATCGACCGCCGCGCCATCGGCATCGAGCCCCAACCGAGCGAGCAGTGCGCTCAAGGCGCCGGCCTCGTCGAAGAGCCCATGCAGATAGGTGCCCAGCACCTGACCGTCCTCGCTGACCGCGCCGTCCGGATGGCCCTCGAGATGCATCAACGGCCTATCGAGGGCCGGCCCCTCGCTGATGCCGTTGTGAATCTCGTAGCCGCTCACCGCCACGTCTTCGCCGGCCGGGGTGTCTGAGAGAGTGGCGGTGATAGTGCCTACAAGAGTGCCGCACACGTTGCGCAACTGCTTGCCCGCCACCATGCGGGTGCGCATCGCCAGCAGTCCCAGACCCGGCACACTGCCCGGCTCGCCCTCCAGGCTCTCCGGGTCGTCGATCGACTCGCCGAGCATCTGGAAGCCGCCGCAGATACCCAGCACCTTGCCGCCGTAGCGCAGGTGGCGGCGGATGGCCGGCTCCCAGCCCTGGGCGCGCAGCCAGGCAAGGTCACTTGCCGTCGACTTGCTGCCCGGCAGCAGGATCACATCGGCGGGGGGAATCGGCCGATCCGGCCCCACCAGAGTCAGCGCAACCCGCGGATGCAGGCGCAGCGGATCAAGATCGGTATGGTTGCTGATACGCGGCAGCATCGGCACCACGATATGAAGCTCGGGAGCCTGCGTTTGTTGAGTGGCGAGGCCCACGCCATCCTCGGCGTCGAGCAGCAATCCATTTAGGTGTGGCAGCACACCGAACACTGGCTTGCCGCTGTAGGCCGTGAGCCAGTCGAGGCCGGATTCGAGCAGGGCGATATCGCCACGAAAGCGATTGATGATGAAGCCCTTGGTGCGGGTCTGCTCGGACTCCGCGAGGAGCGCCAGGGTGCCGACCAGCTGGGCGAAGACGCCGCCGCGATCAATGTCGCCGACCAACAGCACCGGGCAGTCGATGGCCTCGGCGAAGCCCATGTTGGCGATATCACCCTCGCGCAGGTTGATCTCGGCGGGACTGCCCGCCCCCTCGGCGATGACGACATCGAAGCGGCTCGACAGCCGCTGCCAGGCCGCCAGTACCGTGGCCCGCGCCTGGTGCTTGAAGGCGTGGTAGTCCAGCGCATCCATGTGGCCATGCACCTGACCATCGAGGATCACCTGAGCGCCGCGGTCGGTCTCGGGCTTGAGCAGCACCGGGTTCATGTCGGTATGCGGATCGACCCCGGCGGCGCGGGCCTGTAGCGCCGTGGAGCGGCCGATCTCGCCGCCCTCGGGGGTCACGGCGCTGTTCAGCGCCATGTTCTGGGCCTTGAAGGGCGCCACCGAGATGCCTCGGCGGGCAAGCGCTCGGCACAGCGCCGCAACCACCGTGCTCTTGCCAGCGTCAGAGGTCGTGCCCTGGATCATCAGGGTCGGCATGGCGGTGTCCTCATGGGTGGAGTGGCAAGGCGTCGATGGCCGAGGCCAACGCCTCATCCGCCGGCGGCGTTTGCCAGCCGTTGCCGTGCACCCGCTCGGCCAATGGCAGGCGCTGTCGCCAGCCGGCTCGGGCCAGTTCCGGGCGGTCGAGAAAGTCGTCGACGTAGCCAAGGCACAGGTAGGCGAGCGGATAGACGTTCTCCGGCAGGCCCAGCACCTCGGCCAGATCAAACTGGTCGAGGATGCTGACCCAACCGACGCCGATGCCCTCGGCCCGGGCGGCCAACCATAGGTTCTGGACCGCCAGGCAGGTGCTGAACAGATCCATTTCGACGATGCTCTGGCGCCCCAGGACGTGCTCGCCGCCTCGGCTGCGATCGCAAGTGATGCACAGGTTGAGCGGGCTCTCGAGGATGCCCTCCAGCTTGAGGCGGCGATACAGGGCACCGCGCTCGCCGGTATGCGCCTCGGCCGCCTTGGCGTTCTCGCGCTCGAAGATGGCTTGCACGCGCTCGCGCACCTCGCGGTCGTCGATCAGCAGGAAATCCCAGGGCTGCATGAAACCCACCGAGGGCGCGTGGTGGGCGGCCTCGAGCAGCCGCGCCAGTACTTCGGGCGGGATCGGGTCCGGGCGAAACTGGGCGCGCACGTCGCGGCGTTCGAAGATGGCCCGGTAGAGGCCCTCGCGCTGCGTCTCGGGGAAGGCGTGGTCGGGTCGCCCGTTCGGATCTGCCATGCGTCGGTCTCCTAGAAAGGTGGGGGATTACGCTGATCTCGCAGGATGATGAGCTTGCCCGGCGCCAAGCCCCGGGGAGCCGGACCTCCGCGAGGGCGCTGTGAACCCATCCCTGGGCGCTACTTTTGCCATCCATGGCAAAAGACCCTCGCTTCGGCTTGTCCCCGGCGCTCATCCGGAGAGCTCATAGCCGGGGCTACTACAGTTCGATTCCCTTCTGCGCCTTGATGCCTTGGTCCTTGAAGGCGTGCTTGACCACCTTCATCTCGGTCACGGTGTCGGCCAGCTCGATCAGCGCCTCGGGCGCGTAGCGGCCGGTGACCACCGCATGCTGCATGGCCGGACGCCCCTGGAGGTCGTCAAGCACCCTATCGAGTTCCATGTAGCCATGGTGCAGGGCGATGTTGAGCTCGTCGAACAGCACCAGCGCGTAGCTTGGGTCGGCTAGCATGCGCCGGGCCTCGGCCCAGGCCGCCTCGGCGGCGCGCACGTCGCGCTCCCGGTCCTGGGTGTCCCAGGTATAGCCCTCGCCCATCACGTGGTAATCAACGCCCGGCAGGTCACGAAAGAAGGCCTCCTCGCCGGTGCTGAAGGCGCCCTTGATGAACTGCACCACACCGACCTTCATGCCATGGCCCAGGGCGCGGGCAACCATGCCGAAGCCGGAGCTGCTCTTGCCCTTACCGGGGCCGGTGAGCACCAGCAGCACGCCCTGCTCCTTGTCGGCGGCGGCGATCCGCTCGTTCATGATGCGCTGTTTGTGGGCCATGCGAGCCGCATGGCGCTCGGGGTCGACGTGCTTCATCGAGATCTCCAGTGAGAAAATGTGAGAACGGCCTTCAGCTAGGCGTTCGTGACAGTAAATAGATGTCCATGATCCAGCTGTGACCTTCGCGCCGCTCGGCGCAACGCCTGGCGATGCCTGACAACGGCCTGGCGCTCCGGAAGGTGCTGACAACCGACCGACTGCCGCGTACCTTCGGCATGCTCGCCGAAGTGCTCGAGGTCCTCGGTGACAGCCGCCCTTTCCGTAAAATGTGCCCCTGCCGGCTGATTCACGCAGGGAGTCACGACGACATACTCAGCAGGAGACCCTTCATGCTCGATAAGAAAGCCAGCGCCCGCATGGAGCGCCAGCTGACAAAGGCCCTGACCGACGCCTGCGAAACCGCCAAGCCGATGCTTCCCGGCTTCGCCTGGCTGACTCACCTGGTGGACTACCGCCGCTTTCCGGACAGCCTGCGGGTGGTCTGGGTGTTCGAGACTCAGGACGAGCTGGCCCGTGCCCTCAAGGGCGACGGCCGCCGCCGCATGCGCGAGCTGACCGAGGCCGCCTTCTTCGACGCCGGGATCGAGATCGCCGATATCGACGTCCATCTGGACGCCGACAGCGAGGAGGAATGCCGGCGCGTGCACGGCGGCGACTGGCAACGCCGGCTATCCATCATGGAGCGCCATTAAATGGCCGAGCGCATCGAAAGTCCCTGCATCTCGATCTGCAAGCTGAAGAGCGGGCTATGCGTCGGCTGCGGGCGCACCACCGATGAGATCACCCGCTGGCGCTCGATGAAGCGCCCGGAGCGCATGGCCACCAACCGGCGGGCGGAACAGCGGCTCAAGACGCTCGACACGAACTGAACGCCCGCGTCCCTTAACGCCTGGGGACGAAGACCGGGGCACCATCGACCATGGCAGTCGTCAGGGCCTGGCCGTAGAGCCGCTCGAGAGCGTCAGGCACCAGCATGGTATCCGCCGCGCCCCAGCAGGCTTCGCCGTCGGGGTAGAGCAGCAGCAGGTGGCTGCACCAGCGGGCGGCCAGGTTGAGGTCATGCAGGCACATCATCACACCGCAGCCGCGCTGGGCCTGCTCGGTCAGCAGCTCCATGACCGCGACCTGGTGGTGAAGATCGAGGTGATTAGTGGGTTCGTCGGCGAGCCATAGCTGAGGCGACTGCGTCAGCAGCGTGGCAAGGCTGACCCGCTGACGCTCGCCACCGGAGAGGGTCGAGAGCTCGCGTTCGGCGAGATGTTTCAGGTCGAGGCGCTCAAGCGCGGCCTCGGCCCGCGCAATATCCTCCGGCCCCTCCTGTTGCCAGGGCGCGATGAAGGGATGGCGACCGATCAGCGCCGTCTCGCGGACGGTGGCCGGGAAGTCGTCATGCTGTGACTGAAAGACGATGCCCAGCCGACGCGCCAATGCACGACGCTTGAGGCGCGACAATGGCACGCCAGCGAGACGCACCTCGCCGGAGCGCGGCGCGCGCAGGCCGGCGAGCGTATGCATCAGCGTCGTCTTGCCGGCGCCGTTGGGGCCCAGCACCCCCCAACGCTCGCCGGGCGCCACAGCGAAATCCAGCGGCCTTCCCGCGCCGCGTCCGGGGATATCGATGACCAGCCGATGCGCGTCCAGGGTCTCCATCAGCGACTCCGATAGAGCAGGTAGAGGAAGCTCGGTACCCCGAGCAGCGCGGTAATCACCCCGACCGGTAGCTGCTGGGGGGCGATCAGGGTGCGCGCCAGGGTGTCGGCAAGCGTCAGCAGGGTGCCCCCGGCCAAGAGGCTCGCCGGCAGGATCAGCCGCTGATCGTTGCCGAGCCGCAGGCGCAGCATGTGCGGTACCATCAGCCCAACGAAGCCGACGCTGCCGGCGGTGGTGACCGCCACCGCGGTGAGCAGGCTGGCCAGCAGATAGAGCGTCCACTCCAGCGGTCGCACCGCCACGCCCAGGGCTGCGGCCTGAAGCCCGCCGCGGGCCAGCACATTGAGGGTGCGTCCCAGCGGCATCACCACCAGCAGGCTCACAACGGCCACCCCCAGCACCGGCCAGGGGCTGCCGGCATAGGCCATATCCCCCATCAGCCAGTAGAGCATGCCGGGCAGCCGCTCCACTGGGCTCACCGCCAGCAGAAAGCTGATCAGCGCGCCCCACCCGGCAGCCATTACGACGCCGGTGAGCAGCAGGCGGGTCGGCGTCCAGCTACCGGTACCGTGCGCCAGTCCGAAAACGATCAGGGTCGAGGCCAAGGCACCGGCGAAGGCGGCCCCGGTAACCAGCGCCACGCCAAGGCCGGCCAGCATCGCGGCGAGTGCGGCCACAGAGGCGCCGCCGGAGAGCCCCAGCACATAAGGATCGGCCAGGGGATTTCGCAGCAGTATCTGCATCAGGGCGCCGGCCAGCGCCAGCAAGGCCCCGGTGCCGAAGGCGGCCAGTGCCCGCGGCAACCTGAGCTCCAGCACCAGCGTCTGATGCAGGGCATCGCCGCCGCCGGCGAGCACCGCCAGGAGCTCATCTGGCCCGATGGCGACGCTGCCTAGCGCCAGCGACACCGCAAGCGAAAGCAGCGCGGCCAGCGCCAGCAAGCCAAGGGGGCGAAGGCGCAGCCCACGACCGACCGGTTGAGCACTAGCGTCGCTCACGGGCGACCTCCAGGTGCTCGCAGAGCCGCCGGGTGCCCTCGACCAGCCTGGGGGCGGCCCGCTGCACCAGGTTGGGATCGATGAAGAAGAGGTTATCCTGCTGCACCGCCGTCAGCCGAGGATAGTCGCGCCAGGCCTCGAGCCAACCGGAGTCGGCCTTGCCCATGCCACCGGTGATGATCGCCTCAGGGTCGCGGGCGAGCACCGCCTCGACGCCTATTCGTGGCACCAGGGCAGAGGCATCAGCGAACAGGTTCTCGCCACCGCATAGCTTAAGCGAGCGACTGATCCAGTGCTCGCCATTGATGGTCATCAGCGGCTGCTCCCAGACCTCGTAGAAGACCGGCACCGGGTCGGCATCGGCGTAGTCCTTGCGCAGCGCCGCCACCTCCGCCCGCAGCGCCGTCGCCACGGGGTCGGCGATGGCGCTAGTATCCGCCAGCTCACCGAAGCGCTCGAGGCTCTCGGCGATGCCGGCGAAGTCGTCGACATCGGAGAAGAACACCGGCAGGCCGAGCGTCGGCAGACGGGCGAGCTGCTCCTGGGGATTGCCGCCTTGCCAGGCCACTACCAGGTCGGGCTCGAGGGCCAGCAGCGCCTCGAGGTCGAGACGGTCATAGCTGCCCACGCGAGGGAGGGCTTGCGCCTCGGGCGGATAGTCGCTGAAGCTGACCGCCCCCACTACCCGCTCGCCGGCGCCCGCGGCATACAACAGCTCGGTGACGCCGGGCGAGAGCGCCACGATGCGCCGCGCCGGGGCATCCAGACACACCTCGTGGCCGGCATCGTCCGTGACGCAGAGCTCGGCCGCCGGGGCCGGGCTGGCCAGGCCCGCGAGGACCAGGGCCGTCAGCGTGAGGAGCCGCGCGCGCCAGCTCATCACTCGCCGAAGGTCACGCTGAGGAAGGCTGCCCGGCCGGGATTGAGATAGTCCCAGCCCCCCTGAAACGCCGAGGCGCGCGCCGTTGCGTACTCCTTGTCGAGCACGTTCTCGAGCGTAAGGCGAGTCGACCATAGCGGAGCAAACTGCCAACCGGCTCGCAGATTGACGAGCCCGAAGCCCGGCAGGCGCTCGTTATTGTCGGTGTCGTTGTAACGATGGTTCTGGGCGATAAAGGAACCGCCAAGGGTCCAGTCGCCCAAGGCCCGGTCGGCATCCAGGCGCAGGCTTCGCGTGGCCCGACGTACCAACTGGTTGCCGGTGTTGCGGTCTTCGGGATCGGTATAGGTCAGAGCGGCACGCAGGCTCCAGTCGTTCACCTCGGCGCCGGTGGCGAGCTCCGCCCCGCGGATACGGGCCTGATTAACATTGAAAGGAGCAAAACGGCCATTGCGCAAGGTGGTCGCGATCATATCCTTGATCTCGGTCTGGTAGACCGACAGGTCCCAGAATCCCTGACCGAACTGGGCACGCAGACCAAGCTCGGTTGTTCTGGAGCGCTCGGGATCGAGGGCGTCATTGCCATAGTTCGGAAAGTAGAGCTCGTTGAAGGTCGGGGCACGAAAGGCGGTGCCGTAGCTCGCCCGCAGGGTATGCACCCCATCCAGGGCGTAGCTGATGCCCAGATGGCCGGTGACTTCTTCGCCAAAAGCCTCGTTATCATCGAAGCGCATCCCCGCCTGCAGGTTAAGAGGAGAAAAATCGAGCAGGGCCTGGGCAAACAGGGCAGCGTTGTCGCGGCTATCTTCGTTGTAATCCGAACTGCTATCGATCTTATCCTGACTGTATTCGGCGCCGGCGGTCAGGTCGTGGTCGCCTACTATCAGGGTATTTTCCCAGCGGGCGCTGTGGGTCACGGTATCGAAGTGAGTAAGACTGCCGTTGGCATCATCCTCGCTCTCGTCGCGCGCCTCGCTGAGCGTCACGCGGCTCGTCCAGCGCTCCGTCACCGGCAACTCGCCATAGACGCCGGCCACCTGCTGTCCATAATCGATGTTACCGCCGACATATTCGGTGTTGCCTCGAGTCCGTAGCCCCAGCAAGCCGACCTCGCTGCCATTGTCGAATCCCTGAGACAACCGCACGAAACCCGTGGTGTTGTCATAGCCCTTGTCGCCATCACCCGATTTGATCTCGGTGCCATCGGTGCTCAGGTGACTGGCGGAGAACGCATAGCGGGTGTCATCGGCACGCCCCGACAGGCTGGCACTATAGCGCTCGGTGCCGAACGAACCGCCGCCAGCGGTGATACTGGGATGCGCGCCCTCGGCCTCTCCCTCACGAGTGAACAACTGCACCACACCGCCCACGGCATCGGCCCCATAGAGACTGCCACGTGGCCCGCGCACCACTTCGACCCGCTCGAACATCCGCGGCTCGAGAAACTGCCAGGTCGGGCTACCGGCAGTGGCAGAACGCAGCCGAATGCCGTCGATCAGCAACAGCGTCGACTCACCGCCGGCCCCGCGGATATTGACGTTGCTGGTCTTGCCGAAGCCACCGTTGGAGGTGACATCCACGCCGGGCTGGGCGCGCAGCATATCGGTGATGTCCTTGGGGTCTTGGCGGCGCAGATCGGCCTCATCGAGCACCGTGACCGAGGCCAGGCTCTGATCGGCGGTGCGCGGCGTCAGAGTGGCGGTCACCACCAGGGAGTTCAGCTCCTGTTGAGAATCGGCAGAGCCGCTCTCGGCGGTGACGGTATCGGCGGCGCTGGCCAGCGGCGCCACGCCGAGACACAGGGCGGCGAGGCCCTGACGGCGGGAGAATGTCGTGATCATGATCGTGTACCCTGGGGCCGCACGCACCCGTGCGACGAGAACCCTTGAAGGCCGGGCGGGATGGGATCAGAGGAAGAACGGTCGGCGGCCTGTCGGCGGCGAGTCACCCTTGCCCCCGGATCGCCCTCCGCGTCCTGGCATGCGCTCGAAGGCCGGTCTCCGGGCTGACGAGTGAGGCGCGAACACCTCGAGACCGCCGCCTTCCCATGCTTGAGCACAGTGGCCTATCGCTTACGATAGTGGCGGGCCTTGACTCGATCACCGTTGCGGGGGCAGCGTCGGATTGACGAAGGTGTCACCAACTTCCCGTTTAAACCCGGCCCGTCTGCGCGGCCCTGGGTCACCTTTGAGTGCGCGTAAGCTAGCAACCGGGGGTAGGCGAGTCAACGCGAATTCCCCGCCGGGGCGCTCTGGTAGAGGCAGCGCGCCAGCCCGTGGCGCACATACCAGACCGCCTCGGCATGGGCCGCGGCGTCCTGAGACAGCCAGCCGGCCAGGTCGCGCAGGCGTCGATCCTCGACCGCCATAGGCACGATGCCCCGCCCCATCTCCGGCAGGATCAGCACGATCTCGCCATGCCCCTGTCTCTCGGACTCGACCATCGCCTTGAGCTCATCGACCAACCGCCCTCGTAGCCGGTCGCCGTCGCCTTCATCGGCCAGGGCGTTGGACAGCCAGCCACTCCATCCGCTTATCACCAGGGGTCGGCCCGGCGTGAGCCGGTCGCGCCAGCCGCTAAGCCCACCGCCCTCACCCGCCTTTAGCCATAGGGCACCGGGAAAGCGCGTCGTTACGATGTCGCCTTTGCCGGCGCAGGCACCACCGATGAAGAGCTGCATGTCCAGCCGTCCTCCTCGTGAGTGAAAATGAAGCAGCGCCCCTGGGCTTGGCCGACTACGCCGTCCCAGAAGTCTGTCGCCTCAAGGCGATGACGCAGCTCGCGGATGGCACCGCCATGGCTGACGGCCAACACGCGACGATGCCGGGCCTCGCGGGCCTCGGCCAACACCTCCTCGAGCCAGGTGGATAGCCGCGCCCAGAGATCATCCGCCGACTCGCCGCCCGGGGTGGGCAGCCGACCATGGCTGTCGACCCAGGCCCGGTAGTCGGGGGCGTCCTTCAGTGCGGCCCAGGTACGGCCTTCGTAGTCGCCGAAGTTCAGCTCACGCAGGCGCGCATCGACGCGCGGCGTCTCCCGCTGGCCATCATGGACAAGGCCCTCGCGCAGATGGGTAAGCGTCTGGCGACAGCGGGTCAGGTCGCTGCAATGCACGGCATCGAACTCGAGCGCTGCCAGGGCATCGCGCAGCCGGTCCAGGTCGGGCACTGCCTCGGGCAGCAGCAGCGGAATGTCCTGATGGCCCTGATAGCGACGCTCCAGGTTCCAACTCGTCAGGCCATGACGAACGACCACCAGCTCCAGGCGATCAGCAGCAGCCATAACTCTCCTCCCTCGATGGCGGCGCCAACGATATCGCCGTTGATGCCGCCGAAAGCCCGGCGCACCGCCAGGCCATAGATGATGATAAAGATGGCGAGGCCTGCTACCAGCCAGGCCATCCCCGAGATGACGAGGAGTCCCAACAGTGGCAGCAACGCCGCCAGAACGAGATCGCGCCCGCCGAGGCTCTGCTGCCAAGCGTGAGCCAGGCCCTCGGGGCGGGCCGCCGGCATACAAACCAGCAGGCAGACGCCGCCCAAGCGTCCCAGGGCCGCGATCGGCACCAGCCACCAGGGGCTGGCGCCCGCCTCGAGCAGCGCCCATAGCAGCATGGCCTTCCAGGCCAGCTGAAAAATCAGCGCCAGCATGGCGAAGCTGCCGATCTGTGAATCTTTCATGATGGCCCAGCGCCGCTCCAGCGGCGCGTTACTGCCCAGGGCATCCGCGAGATCCATCAGGCCATCCAGATGCAGCCCTCCACTCAGCGCCACCCACAGGCTGAGCAGCAAGAGGGCCAGCATCGGGGTGGGCAGCAGCGGCTGCAAGGCGACGCCGATCGCGGCCACCAGGCCGCCGAGCAGCACCCCCACCAGCGGATAGGCCCGGGCCGCCCAGCGCCGGGTGCCCGGCGTCCAAGGACAGACCACTGGCACCGGCACTCGCGTCAGGAACTGGATCGCCAGCAGTGTGCCGAAGAGCGCCTCCTTCATGCACGTTCTCCTTCGCCCTCAATGAGGGGCTTCCATTCGATCGATTGGCCGGCCATCACCTCGATCACCCGGTCGGCTTGGCCGGCGAGGTCTCGGTGCAGGCGCTGCAGGAAGGCCAGGTAGCGCCACACCAGCGCATCCGAGGGCGGCAAGTCCTCGTTGAGGTCGTTGGAGACCACCACCAGCGTGATACCCCGGCGGCGGGCTAAATCGAGCAGGCGTTGGAGCCTCGCGCGCCCCTGCGCCTCTGTCAGGCCGGCTTCGAACATCAGCTGGCTTGACCACAGGGTCAGGCAATCGAGCAGCACGCTGGCGCCGTCGGGGACCCGCTCCAGGGCGGCAGCGAGCTCCAGCGGGGCCTCCAGCGTCAGCCAGCCCGCTCCCCGCTCGCGACGATGACGGGCCACGCGGGCTGCCATCTCGTCGTCACCGACCCGCGCCGTGGCAAGATAGACCAGGCCGCCGGGCGCGGGCGATCGCCACGCCCGGGCCAGTTCCTCGGCCACCGCACTCTTGCCGGAGCGCGCGCCACCCGAAACAAAAGCAATCATGGCCGTCTCCAGGCGGCCAGCGCCTCGAGCAAGCGTGCGTTATCCGGGCCGTCGCGCATGGCCAGGCGCAGCCAGTGGCCGTCGAGGCCGGGAAAATTGTGAGTATGTCGGGCCAGCAGGCCACGGCACAGCAGGAAGGCGAACAGTGCCTCCGCCTCGGTCGCGTCTTGCCCGCTGCGTAACAGAAAAAAGTTGGCCTGGGTGGCCGGCACCGCATAGCCCAGCACGCGCACCGCCTCGGGCACGGCCGGGCGCACTCCGGCAAGCCAGGCCCGGGTGCGGCTCAGGTAATCGGCATCGGCCAGCAGCGGCGCCACCAGCCCCAGCGCCAGGGCATTGACGCTCCAGGGCATCTGGCGCTCACGCGCCTTTCGCACCAAGCCTGGCGCACCGAGCAGGTAGCCAAGCCGCAGGCCCGGCAGATCATAGAGCTTGGTCAGCGAGCGCAGCAGCAGAAGATTCGACGCCCCGGCCAGCAGCGGCGTGAGCGACGCCTCATCACTGAAATCGATGAAGGCCTCATCGACCACCAGGGTCGTGCCCGTTTCACGGCCTCTCGCCAGCAGGCGCTCGAGGGACTCGCGAGGCATCAGCGTACCGGTCGGATTGTTGGGGCGACACAGGAAGAGCACCGCGGCCCCCTGCATGGCGCGCTCTGCCGCGCCGAGGTCGAGCGCGAAGTCTTCGCCATACAGCGCAAGCGACTCGACCGTAAGGCCATAATGCGCACAGGCGAGGCGGTACTCGCTGAAGGTCGGCTCGACGATCAAGGCATGGCCGCCGGCATGCAGAGCCGCCGCCAGATAGATCGCCTCGGCACCGCCATTGGTCACCAACACCTGCTCGGGCGTGAGCCCTTCGCGCTCGGCGATGGCCCGCGCCGGCGCCTCATCATCCGGATTCGGATAAGCGGCAAGCCGAGGGGCGGCACCGCTCAGCCACTCTCCCAGCCAGGCCGGCGGGCCCAGCGGATTGAGGTTGGCGCTGAAATCGATCAGCGGCTGATCTGGCGGCAGGCCAAAGTGCTTGAGCAAGGCCGTCCGGCGGCCGCCGTGCTCAGGCCAGTCTTGCGGGTTCGCCGCCTTCATATCAACCACTCCCGCAGCAACACCAGAGGCGTGGCTAGCAGCAGGAAGACCAGCCAGGCGCCGTGCATATACGTGATCGCCCGCTCGATATGGCCAGCGGTAAGCGTCTCCTGGGGCGTGCCCAGGGTGGCACGCGGCGAGGGACGGCCGGCGTAGTGGTTAAGGCCGCCAAGCCGCACGCCCATCAGGTTAGCCACCATGGCTTCCGGCCAGCCCGCATTGGGGCTCGGGTGGCGTGGCGCCTCGCGACGCGTGGTCGCCAGCGCCCCGGCCAGGCGGCTGCCGGGAATCAGCCAGGCGGCCAGCCACAGTGACAGCACTGTCAGGCGGGCCGGCAGCCAGTTGACGGCATCGTCGAGGCGGGCCGAGGCGCGGCCGAAATCTTCAAAGCGCGGGTTGCGATAGCCAACCATGGAATCCAGCGTATTGGTGGCCTTGTAGGCAAGCGCCAGCGGCGCGCCGCCGAGCAGCGCCCAGAACAGCGGCGCGGTGATGCCATCCACGGTGTTCTCGGCGACGGTCTCCACCGCGCCCCGAGCAAGCTCGCTCTCGTCGAGCGTCGCCGTATCGCGACCGACGATCATGGCAAGCGCCTGGCGGGCCGCGGCCATATCGCCCCGCGTCAGGGGCTCGGCCACCGCTCGGGCGGCCTGGGCGAGCCCCTTCGCCGCCAAGGTCGTGGCCAAGAGGCCAAGCTCCGTGACCACGGCCAACCAGGGGCTTGCCCAGGCGAGAGCCGCCAACAGGCTCCAGGTGATGCTCCAGGTACCGCCCACCACCAGCACCGTCAACCAGCGGCCGTGGCGCCGGCGATCGGCGGCGGGCCAGTGGTTCCAGGCCCGCTCGAGCCGAGCGATTACCCGACCGATACCGACCACCGGATGCGGCAGCCAGGCAGGGTCGCCAAGCACCAGATCGAGCAGCATCGCCGCAATGACAAGGGCCAGCAGAGCCTGGGACAGGGGCTCGAAGGCCGGAAGCGCCAGGCTCATGGCGCGGCCTCCCCCGCCATGGCCAGAGACGCCTGAATGGCCCGAAACACACCGCCCCCGATGGCCCGCCCTAGCAGCGTGCCCGAGCCCGCATAGGGCGTCACACCCCCGCGCTGGGTGGCGGCGATGACCAGGCAATCGGTGGAGGTGCCGGTGGCCGGCGTATCTGAGAGCGGATCCCGGATGCCCAGCGCATCAAGGGCCCGCACCTTGGCCTCGCTGGCCGACTGGACGGCATTGACCAGGGCGCCATCGTCGAGATGGCCATCGATGAACACCTGGATGTTGATGGTGCCGGCGACCAGGCGCGGGTCGTCCCGCACCGGGGCGGTGATATCCACGGCATTGCCGACTCCCGCGGTGACCGCGACCAGCACCCGTCGCTCGCCGGCGTGGGCCTCCTCGAGGGCCAGATGCGCCAGGGGTACCGCGGTCATCATCGCCACGCAGTCCTCGGCCTCAAGACCACGCGCGGTCAGCCAGCCCTGCAAATCGGCCCGGGGCGCCTGACCGGCATAGTCCTTGTCGACGTAAAAATTGCAGATGTCTCGCGACCAGCCGAGTCCCAGCCCGACCAGGGCACTGCTCAGGGTGCGCAGCGGCGTCTCATGATGGAAGTGCACGCAGCCGGCATCTCGAGCAAGCGCGAGGCCGCCTCCCACCTCCAGCCACGAGCCGGGCGAGCGGCACGCGGCCGCCATCGGCTCAGCGGGCCTCACGGTTATCGACGCCAGCATCGGAGAAGGTCGCCATCTCGCAGAGCATGGCGCTCGCCGCCTCGAGCAAGGGGAACGCCAGGGCCGCGCCGCTGCCCTCGCCCAGCCGCAGGGAAAGGTCCAGCAGCGGCTCGGCGTCAAGTGCCCCAAGCGCCAGCGCATGCCCGGGCTCGTGGGAGCGGTGGCCAAATATCAGGTAGGGGCGCAATGCCGGCTCGAGGCGACAGGCGGTGAGGGCCGCGACGGTGGCGATGAAACCATCGACGAGGATCGGCAGGCGGTTGGCGGCGGCGCCCAGGTAGGCGCCCACCATGGCCGCGATCTCGAGCCCGCCGAGGCGCGCCAGCACGTCCAGAGGATCGTCGGGGTCGGCAGCGCGGGCAACGATCGCCGCCTCGATGACCGAGCGCTTGTGGGCCAGGGCCTTCCCAACCACGCCGGTCCCCGGCCCCACCAGCTCGGCCACCGGCAGGCCACTCAGGACCGCCAGCATGGCGCTGCTGGCGGTAGTGTTGGCGATGCCCATCTCGCCGACGATCAGGCAGCGACAGCCGCTCTGGACGGCACGTTCGGCGGCGCGCCGGCCGACCTCGATGGCCGAGCGCGCCTCGTCGCGCGACATGGCGTCTTCACGCGCCAGGTTGCCGGTTCCCGGGCGCACCTTGTCATGCACGATGCTCGGCGCCGATAGCGCCTCGGACGTCACGTGTGACAGGTCTTCCGTCACCCCGACATCGACCACCTCGAGCCGGGCGCTGATCTGCCGCGCAAAGACGTTGATGGCCGCGCCGCCGGCGACGAAGTTGGCGACCATCTGGGCGGTCACGGCCTGGGGAAAGGCCGAGACGCCTTCATGCGCCACACCATGATCGGCGGCGAAGACCACCACGCCGGGTGGCGTCACGCTCGGAAAGTCGTCGCCGGTCATGCCGGCCAGCTCGACCGCCAGCGACTCGAGACGGCCAAGGCTCCCCGGGGGCTTGGTGAGGGTATCGAGATAGCGGCCGACCCGCTCGGCACAAGCCGTGTCGAGGGGCGGGATCAGCGGCGATAGATCATTCACGGGGCATCTCCGGACGTCCTTTTCGGGCCCCGCATCTTACCAGAGGCCTGCCGGCTCGGCCCGTCCGCTCAGCCTGCTCGCCAGCCACTACTCTGTTTAAGATCCACATAATCACAAGAAAATTCGGCTACCCAGGCCTTCCTCATCAGCCGCTCCTTGCCGCGCGGCGCTGAATTCGTCCAGCGCCGCGCGGAACCCAAGCGTTTATTCGTCTGTCACTGAGACTGCCGGCGGTTGGATGGGAGCATTGCCCCGCGACCCTGTCCGCTCGGCAACGCTTAGCGACGAATGGAATTCACGACTTTTCAGGAAGACGAGGATGAACCGACGCGATTTCTTGAAGACCGCTACCGTACTCGGTGGCGCCTTTCTGCCCGTATCTACCCTGTTCGCTGCCGTCGAGCAAAGTGGTGCTTCCCTTGGCCCCGAGGAAAACTTCGACTATGCGTGGCTAAAAGGCCTGGCCCGCCACCTTGCCGAGCAGCCTCCGCGAACCACCACGGCCGAGTTGCCAACCACGCTTCAGGGCCTGAACTGGGATCAGTACCAGGCCATCGGCTTTCGACCAGACAAGGCCCTCTGGAGCGACACCGACGACGCGACCTTCCAGGCACAACTCTTCCATCTGGGGCGCGGTTTCAAGAAACCCGTCAGGATCTACACCCTCCGCGATGGCCGGGCCCGGGAGATTTCCTATGACCCAGAAATGTTCGAGTTCAAGGGCTCGGGCATCAACAGCGATGCGCTGTCCGAAGACTTGGGCTTTGCCGGCTTTCGGCTCCACCACCGTGACAACTGGAAGCGCGATATCGCGGCCTTCCTGGGCGCCAGCTACTTCCGTGCCGTCAGCGACTCTCTGCAGTACGGCATGTCGGCGCGCGGCCTGGCGATCAATACCGCCATGAACCGCCCCGAGGAGTTTCCGGACTTCACGCGCTTCTGGCTCGAGCAACCCGAAGGGGACGATGACGTCGTCAATGTCTATGCGCTACTCGAGTCCAAAAGCATCACTGGCGCCTACCGGTTTCGCATCAGTAACCCGGAGGCCGGCGTGGTCATGGACGTGGACGCCGCCCTCTATCCGCGACAGGGCATCGAGCGCCTGGGCATCGCCCCGCTGACCAGCATGTACCTGATCGGCGAGAACGACCGTGACGCTGGCTGGGACTGGCGCCCCGAGATCCACGACTCAGACGGGCTGGCGATACACACCGGCGAAGGCGAATGGCTGTGGCGCCCACTGACCAACCCGCGTCAGCTGCGCTTCAACGCCTATGCCGACGCTAACCCCCGCGGCTTCGGGCTGGTCCAACGTGATCATGACTTCGACCATTACCAGGACGACGGGGTCTTCTATAACCGGCGCCCCAGTGTATGGATCGAGCCCAAGAGCGACTGGGGAGCCGGTTCAGTGCAGCTGGTCGAGATACCGGCTCTCGACGAAACCTTCGACAACATCGCCGCCTTCTGGCATCCCGAAGCTCCCGTACAGCCCGGCCAGGAAATGCGCTTCGGATATCGCATCTACTGGCAGCCTTTGCCTCCGCATCAGTCACCACTGGCGCGCTGCACCGCGACCCGCACCGGCCTGGGCGGCGTCGTTGGCCAGCCCCGTGAATACTTCAGCTGGCGCTTCGTGGTCGAATTCCAGGGCGGGCCCTTCCCCTTGGATGAGCACGCCAACATCAATGTCGAGCCAGTCATCGAAGCCTCAGCCGGGCGTGTCGAGATCACCTCAGCGCGCCCTCTCGAGGAAATTCAGGGCTACCGCGCCATGTTCGATGTCGTGCCTCCGGATGACGGTACCGAGCCCATCAACCTGCGCCTCTACCTGGAGGGCGATGGCCAGCCGCTGACCGAGACCTGGATCTATCAATGGACGCCACCGCCCGCTGATGAGCGGGACCTGCACAACCCGGCGCATCTGTGAGCCGCCCTCACGCTCGGCATTCACGGTGCTCAAGGCCGACGATGCCCGACGGGTAGCATGGTGTCGCTCATTGCGGCCTCCTTACCGCAATGAGCGACACCAGCATGCCCCTTCCTCATACCTCAAGGCAGGGCTATCCATGATCGCTCGCCCTCGCTCGCGACGCGACAGATGCCCCACGCCCATACCATGAGTCAGGTGGCCGAAGACAGTTGGCTGAGGGAAGCGCAAGAGACGTAAGTTCAGTGAAGAGCGCCGTGCGTCGAGTGAAGCGCTTTACGCGCTTAGCACCTCGGGTAGGATAAGCAAGCCACTCGTTGCCAGGAGTACCGATGTCAGCCACATCCCTAAGCAAGACCAAGACCAGTTTCTATCGCCGCCTCTACGTGGCCTACCTGATCGACCAGGGCGTCGCCAGCGTACCCGCCCTCACCGAGGCCACCGGCATGCCAAGGCGAACGGCCCAGGACACCATTACGGCCCTGGCCGAACTGGACATTGACTGCCAGTTCGAGCCAGGCGCAGGCGAGCGCCATAATATCGGTCGCTACGTGATCCGTGACTGGGGCGCCATCGATCCCGAGTGGGTCGCCCGTCATCAAGCGGCCATCAAGACGGCACTGGGCTACCCCTGAGCCTGACGGCAGATAACGGGGAACTGGAAACCGGGAACGGAAGCGCCCGGCTCAGTGGGTACTCATTTCTTCGCCGAGCGATTCTTCTAGAAGCGATCCGCACGAAAAGGCGCCATGTCGATGGCCGGCGATTCACCATCCATCATCTCGCCGAGCAGCCGCCCGGTAGCTGGCCCCAGGGTGAAGCCCTGATGCCCATGGCCGAAGGCGAACCACAGCCCCTTGTGCGACGGCGCCGGGCCGATCACCGGCTTCATGTCCGAGGTACAGGGCCGGGCGCCCTTCCAGGGCGTCTCGTCGCGCCTTTCTCCCAATGGCACCAGCTGGCGGGCTACGGCCTCGGCGGCGCCCAACTGGTCGAGATCCGGCGGCGCATCGCGGTTCGCCAACTCGGCGCCGGTGGTCAGGCGCACGCCGGCACGCATCGGCGCCAGCAGATAGCCGACCTCGGCATCCATGACCCAATGCTTGAGTGTGTGCCCTTCCTTTAGCGCGTAATGCATGTGGTAGCCGCGCTTGACGAACAGTGGCAGCCGATAGCCCAGGCGACTCAGCCAGTCTCCCGACCAGGGGCCCATCGCCATCACCAGCTCAGCGGCCTCCAGGGAGCCAGCGTCAGTCTCCACTTGCCAGCCTTCAGCGCTCTGTTCGACCGATTCGACGCTAGCCTTGATGACCCGGCCCCCTAACGCCTTGAAGGCCTCGGCATAGGCGGCGACCAAGCCACCAGGGTCGGCGACGGTCCAGCTATCCCGCCACAGAATCGCGCCGATGGCATCCTGGGAAAGATCCGGCTCCTGCTCGACGAGTGCCGCCCGATCGAGCCGCTCATAGGTGAGGCCAAAGCGCTTGGCGAGCGGCTCGACCTTGGCCAGACGTGACTCAAAGGCCTCGTGTGTACGATAGAGTTCCAGCCAGCCATCACGGCTGACCAGGGCATCGGCCCCGGCCGCGGCGATCATCGGCGCATGTTCCTGGGTCGACAATCCGATCAGGGAGGCATATTCCGGCAGGATGCGGGCGTAAGGCGCAGGCGCCGAGTTCTGCCAGTAATGAAATAACGCGCTGGCCGACTCCAGCATGCCGGTGGGCCGATAGCGAATGTCCACGCGCCGGTTGGGCACGACCTGCATCAGGGTCTTGGCGTCACGCGGGAAGGGATAAGGCGCCACGGCTTCACGCTGGATGATGCCGGCATTGCCGAACGAGGTCTCATGGCCCGGCTCCCGGCGGTCGACCAGCACCACTGAGCGCCCCCGCTTGGCCAGATGGTAGGCAATCGAGACCCCGACCATGCCAGCCCCCAGAACAATCGTATCGCTGACATCAGATTCCTTGGACATGCGCACTCCTGACCGTGAAGGAAGACAACCGGCATCCACCGGATTCTCCATTCTAGGGCATACACCGACGCATGCCAGACCGATCAGGACGGGGCCAGCTAGAAGACGGGACGGCTGACGCCATGTCAGTGCTCGCGTAAGCTTCAGGACTTACCTTTACCGCCGGAGACTTCATGACCGATCGCGATACGCGCCATCAGCAGTCGATGCAGAAACTCAAGGACCATGTGGACGACAAGGTCGCCAGCGCGACCGAAGAGCGTGGCCTCTTGCTGGTGTTCACCGGCAACGGCAAAGGCAAGACCACAGCCGCCTGGGGGACCGTCACCCGCGCGCTGGGCTACGGGTATAAGGTCGGTGTGATCCAGTTCATCAAGGGGCTGTGGGAATGTGGCGAGCGCGAGCGGCTTGAGGCCGATGCCAACCTCGAAGTCGCCATCATGGCCACCGGTTTCACCTGGGACACGCAGAACCGAGAGAGCGATACGAAGGCCTGCCAGGAAGTCTGGCAGGAAGCGAAGCGCATGCTCGAGGATCCCGAGGTTTATCTGGTCGTCCTTGACGAGATTACCTACATGCTCAAGTTCGGCTATCTGGATGTCGCCGAGGTAATCACCGCGCTCAAGAACCGCCCAGCGGAGCAGACGGTGATCGTCACAGGGCGCAACGCCAATCGCGACGTGGTGGCGATGGCCGATACGATTACCGAGATGCAGGAGACACGCCACGCCTTCAATGCAGGCCTAAAGGCGCGTCGCGGCATCGACTACTGAGCCACGAACTTTCTTGCTGTCTGCGGCTCAGACATGACGATGCCCTCGCCTCACAGGCCGAGCTGGCCCCATTCGGAAATGGAGACGACCATGAATGCCAAGGGAATCCTCGATCAACTGATGAAGCAGGCCGGCGGCCAGAGCAACGCCAGCGGCGGCGGTGGCTTCGACGCCCAGCAACTGGTGAAGGGGCTGTCCTCTCAGTTCGGCGGCAATAGCGGCAAGGATGGCGCATCCAGCGGCGGCTTCGACGTCAAGAGCCTGCTCGGTGGCGGCGCCATGGGCGCGCTGATCGGTTCCAAACGCGGCCGCAAGATGGGCGGCAAGGCACTCAAGTACGGCGCCATTGCCGGCGTCGGCGTGCTCGCCTGGAAGGCGTGGCAGAATCGCCAGGCCGGTGGCGATGCCGCTCAAGAAGGCGCTCCCATCGACGACCTGGATGGCCGGGCCCAGGAACAGCGCAGCCTGGAGATCCTGCAGGCAATGATCATGGCGGCCCGCGCCGATGGTCATATCGACGAGGCCGAACGCAGCCAGATCAGTGAACAGATAGAAGCGCTGGGCGCCGACGCTGAGCTGCAAGCCTGGGTCGAACGACAGTTTCAGGCCCCGCTGGATGCCGAAGCGCTGGCCCAGCAGGCCGACTCGCCCCAGGCCGCCCGGGAGATCTATCTTGCCAGCGTGGCGATCATCGACGACCAGAACCCCATGGAGCGCGCCTGGCTCGATCAGTTGGCCGCGGCCTTGGGGCTGGATGCCGAGATGAGCGCCGAGCTAGAGCGTCAGGCCGTCGGCGCCACACAGGGCTAGTTGACCGCAGGCTTACCCCGACGGTGGCCGAGCCGAACCAGCAAGGCCGTACCATCGACCACAGGTTCGGTCACCTCGGGCAACACCTCGCGCGGCAGCTCCATGATGCAGGCCTGCTCGTGGACAGTAAGCACCCATTCTTCACAGTGCCTGCATCGATACTGGTCGCCGCCGTGGCTCGCATGGTGCCGCTCAAGCTCATCGAGCCCTGCGGCAAACTGCACGGCGACCTCCGGCCAGAACATCAAAGCTGTGGCTGAACCATCGGCCTTGCGGCAATCCCCACAGTCGCAATTCACTGTACCAAGCGGCGTGCCGGTGGCCATCAGCGACACCGCGCCACAGCCACAGCCGCCCTGGTAGAAGGGTCCGTTGCTCATGATGCACTCCGTTGATCAACAATGATGTTGCCAGTGTGACGGCGACCGCTTGCAGCATGCGCGCCCATGGAATGAAGCCGAAGGCGCAATGTAATGGGCGTCGCCATGCCTGCATTTGTTATGCATTTAGCCGTTCCCAAACTTCTTTTTCCGTGGGAGCACTTTCTTTGTTTTTTACTTGGACACGACCACCTCTCGAAACTGCTTTTGCCCAGAAAACAATGGCTTTTCGAGGAGTCTGTTGCCAGTTATTGTCAACCAACCAAGAATCTAGAGAATTAATGTCGATGGGCACCCCGTTTTTTTGAAGAGTTCGCAACGTTACCTTGATATTATCCTCGTCTAAAGCATGCAATCCTGACTTATTACATGAAACAGATAGTGACTCAAAGGCTTTTTCCAACATTTTGTCCATGTATTCTCCTATGCATCTGCATAAAGCAGAGGTAATCGGACGCTTTGTAGCGCCAGCGAAAAAGCGGTCCGGTTGACCGCCTAGTTAAACGTCTTCTGGATCAATCCCGCCATGTAGAAAATTCTCCATACTACTTGCACCTTCCGGTTTTAAGCCTTCCCGCTGAATGGCTTCGTACCAATTTGCCACTGCACGCTTCATCCAGTTCAGGTCTTTTTTCCAGACAGGACCGACATGCTCGACCCACAATTCAATCTCACGCTCCGACGTAGGCGACGCCGAAGACAGCAGCTCGGCCGTAGAAACCAACTGGTCGGCCAACTCACCATCAATCACTTCGTCAGGAATTGACCAATGTCCCTTATTACCAAGACAGTCCGTATAAAACCCGAGCTGCTTAACCTGATCCAAAAGGTATGGATGCTCCGCATCTTTATCGAATAGTGGACGAAAGTCGTCTAGCCTTCTTGCTCCTTCAGCCACTAGCTGCGGAAAAATCCACTGCACATTCTTGTTGGTGTGAGAGCGGTACCGCTTCCATTCTTCCTTGCGGTCATTGTCGTCACGCGCCAGCGACATGGCACGAAGTATTGAGACCTTTCCTGACTCTTCGATAGAAAGGGCTGCTAGAGAACAAGCTGTCGGAAGCCGTCCAGCTTCAAGAAGAAACTTGGCATCTTGCGCCAAGCGCGCCGCATTTTCCGACGCAGCAGTCATGCCTTCGGCTATCTGCGAGAAACTTAACTTTCCTTTATAACTTGGCAGTTTCTTCGACACGAGCCTCATCCGTTTAACGCCTAAGCTAAGTTGCCGTCCGAAGTGCGACAGCGGTTTGGACGGTCAACTGCAGCGATTTGTTAGGTTCTCACATCACGAAGCTCACGTTTTCTGGCCTGAATAGCCTCCCAATACTCTTGGCGCCGGCTCAAGTGAGCCTCTACACCGTGAAAAGCAATGGGAACTGAGCCTTGAGCGAACAATTCAATATCATCGACATCATCTATTGGATCGGGCCGATCATCAGGCCATTTTGTGAAGTTAAAGATAATAGCTATAGACCGTTTATCAATTTCTTCACCACCATGCGGGTGGTCTTCTCGCCCTTGGAAATAGTCTCGATCGAGCTCATCCTTGCACCGATCTAGCAACACATAAAAGCGTAGTCTTTGATATTCTTCATTTTCTCCCATGATCTGCCTATGGTCCAGCTCGGTTATGTGGACCTTCAAGGCTTGGTATCGCAGCAGCATTCTGGCAATCGATAGCCAAATGAGCCGATCGTTGGCTGGCACAAGCTTCCCCGAACCAGAGAAAACCTCATAGGCGCGCTCAAGAATCTGTTTCGACTCTTCAAGAAATGCCCCTGAATGAGCGCGCGCATCTTCTTGCTCGTGACGTTTGGTATTTGCTACATAGAGTCTGTAAGCCACCACGGCACTACATGCGACCGCAAGAGAACCGAGCGCCTGAATCACCCGGATGGCCTCGGACTCGCCGAAAACAAGTACTCCCCCTACCATGCCACCGACACCCGCAAGCCCGCCCCCCAGGCCAATAATGACGTTGCTGACGCTTAGTTTCATAGAAAAGAACCTAACTGTTCAGCATTTCTTCGCCGTGCGGAGCATGGCGTATAAATGCCTGTTGGACTAAGCCGCCCATCAGGCTG
>NZ_SDSD01000068.1 GCF_004798965.1 Onishia niordana | reverse complement strand
CGTGTAACAACAGACGAAGATGGCACAGTTCATATGCTTCGTGGCGTGGATAATAATAAAGACCAAACTTATTTCCTAAGCCAATTGTCACAAGACCAATTGAAGAAAACAATGTTTCCACTTGGTCATTTGGAAAAACCGGAAGTACGCGCCATTGCCGAACGTGCTGGACTTGCAACAGCGAAGAAGAAAGACTCAACAGGAATCTGTTTCATCGGTGAAAAGAATTTTAAAGAATTTTTAACAAACTATCTTCCAGCCACTTCAGGTAAA
>NZ_SDSD01000067.1 GCF_004798965.1 Onishia niordana | reverse complement strand
CTGTAGACGATGGCGCAGCAGATGGAACGACTGACCCAGGAATGGGAGGTGCGAGTGCAGATGGTACAACCTCTTATGTTGATCCTTATACAGGACAATAATTGCTTCAATTAGAAAAATATGATAGACTAGACAAGTAGTGTAAAAATCTACTTGTCTATTTTGGTCCGATAGCTCAGCTGGATAGAGCATTCGCCTTCTAAGCGAACGGTCGAGGGTTCGAATCCCCCTCGGATCATGGTGCCAAACCTCGCTCCGCCTTCGTGGCGGGGC
>NZ_SDSD01000066.1 GCF_004798965.1 Onishia niordana | reverse complement strand
ATATTTGCTGAGCTTATTGAGCTGAAAGCTAAAACAGCGAGCGTTTTTCCTTTTATACTGGGAGTTGCTTATTCACTTTATCATTATCAAATAGCCAATTTTGGCCCATTAATCATCTACTTTGTGGCTATGTTCTGCTTTAACTGTTTTGTAGATATTTGGGACAACTACAATGATTACCATAAGGCTGTGGATACGGAAGATTACAAGAAAAATACCAATATCATTGGTCGGGAAAATCTATCACTTTCGCTGATAAAGGGCTTGTTACTC
>NZ_SDSD01000065.1 GCF_004798965.1 Onishia niordana | reverse complement strand
GCTATACATTTTGGCGCTTATATCCGTACATGCAAAAGAACCCAACACTAATAAAAGTGGGCTGAAATAAATCAATAGGGCAGCAACTAGGATTATCAAAAGAGAGCGAATAGATACTGAAATTTTTGCACTTGTTTTTTTAATTTTAATAATATAACTCCTTATAATTTAGAGTTCAATCAGCACATTTTTAGCCTTTAAGTTATCCAGGCATTCTATCAAATAATCTACAGTATGCTCTGGATAAATAGGAACAGTCAAAGACATAGTCTC
>NZ_SDSD01000064.1 GCF_004798965.1 Onishia niordana | reverse complement strand
CCGAGGCAAATAACCTAAGTTAAAAATAGCAGCTTTTACAGAATCCTTGACATATTTATCAATACTCTCATGGCCATCTAAGATTAACTTGGCTTCTAGTTTTTTTTCTTGCAATAAAGCTTGGGTTGAAACTAAGGCTTCCTTTTGCACATCAAAGGCATATACCTTATCCGTCAAACCTGCAAGAAAAGCTGTATCCCAACCATTCCCCATGGTCGCATCAACGACCACATCACCAGACTTAATTGTTTTAGATAACATCTGATGTGCCATC
>NZ_SDSD01000063.1 GCF_004798965.1 Onishia niordana | reverse complement strand
CATAAGCTGTTAAACCATATTGCGCAATAACAGCATTTAATTTTGAGGCATAATTTGGATCTGTAGCATAGCGTCCTTGCAACCAAGCGGTTGCATCGTGATAAGAGCTTGTATTTTCACGCCAAACACCTGAATACAAGAAAGAGCCACGTAATAAACGTGCTTGTGCAGCACAAGCCTCTGCAACTGAAGCATAAGCTTGGAAAGGTTCCACGACATTATGCATTTGTCCGTCAAGAAATTCTTGTGTAGGCAAATAAACTGGATTTCCTGA
>NZ_SDSD01000062.1 GCF_004798965.1 Onishia niordana | reverse complement strand
AAAGTATTGAAGACGGAACAGAGAGTACTTTTCCTTTAGCGGTCACTGTTTCCTTGACTGCCATTATTTATCGTACGGTGGATTAGCCAATTCGATGCAGATATTAACCAATTGCATAGCCGCAGCTGCCAGAACATACGGGAAGTGGTAAATTCATCGGCATAATAAATATCAATCCCGATGTTAGTGAACGACCTCCTGAAAATTACAACCATCGCAGTAGCCAGTTTCTTTGCCGCTTCGCCGGTTGAACATGTTATTACAAACAGTAACTG
>NZ_SDSD01000061.1 GCF_004798965.1 Onishia niordana | reverse complement strand
ATCTGTTTTTGGTGCTTCTGTAATTGTTACTGTGTAATCAGTTGTTTGCTCACCTTCAACTACATCTCCTGGTCCTACTAAACTAACAGTTGCTGTTTGCGCATCTGGGTCTGTTGGAACACTTTCATCTGTAATTGTTGTTGTTACTGCATTTTGAGTTGTTGAAACTCTTACATCTTCTAAGCCACCATTTTGAACAGTGTTAATTGAAACTGTAAAGTCTTCACTTCCTTCTGCAATATTATCATCGCTTGTATCGATTTTGAATTTTGCTGA
>NZ_SDSD01000060.1 GCF_004798965.1 Onishia niordana | reverse complement strand
TCAAATTGTAAGCGGAATTGGTTTTTTAGGAGCAGGACTGATCTTTGTTCACAATCAATCCGTTCGAGGTTTAACCACCGCTGCTGGCATTTGGGCAACTTCTGGTATTGGGATGGCTATTGGTTCTGGACTATATTTTATAGGTATTGTAGCTACTTTACTCATTTTACTTTTTCAAATTATTTTACATCAAAATTATCGGTGGATAAAAACAGCAACAAGCAATCATCTTATTGTTCAATTAGAAGATATTGAAGGTCTTCGCCTGTTGCAAAA
>NZ_SDSD01000005.1 GCF_004798965.1 Onishia niordana | reverse complement strand
TCGCCCTCGTCGCCGTAGCCGGTATCCAGCGTCACGGTGTCGGTGGGCGCGGCCGTGTTGCCGTCGGTGTCGGTGCTATTGGCGGTCACGGTGAGGGTGCCGTCGGCCAGGCCGCTGACGTCAACGCCGGTCACTTCGTAGTTGCCGGTGGTGGCGTCGACGGTAATGTCGTCCACATTCAGCACGAGATCGTCCGTGCTGTCGTCGCCGTCGCTGATCACCAGGCTGTCGAGGCTTGCGCCATTGGCACCGATGCTGCCGGTGATGGTGGCGGTGTCGCCTTCCCCGTTGATGGTCTCTTCACCGTCCTGGTCGGTGATATCCACCGTGGCGTTGGTGCTGCTGTCGCCCTCGTCGCCGTAGCCGGTATCCAGCGTCGCGGTGTCTGTCGCACTGGCTTGGTTACCCGCCTGATCTTCGACCGTTGCGGTCACGCTCAAGCCACCGTCATTGAGGCTGCTCAGATCAGCGGTGGTGGCATAGCTGCCATCAGCCTCAACTGAGGCACTGGCGGTAACATCAGCGGTGGTGGCATCGTCGTCGCTGATCACCAGGTTGACGATCTGGCCGGCTTCGACGTCGGTAGTGGTGCCGCTGATCAGCGTATTGGCGACATTCGAGCTATAGACGTCAGCCAGACTAACGGTGACCTCGGCAGTGTTGTCGAGAGGAGTGGTGTCGAGAGGCGTCGTGGCTTCGTCAGCAGAAAATTCGAGTGAACTTTCGCCGTCGTTGACAACATTAGTGTTGCTCGCATTCTCGAAAGAGAATGCCAGCGGATCAACAGATTCCGAAATGCGCGCCAGCTGGATGAAGCTATGGCCGCCGCCTTCTGCGCCACCGCCACCACCGGCGGCAGTTGCCTCCAAGTCATCGAGAAGGTCGCCTTCACCCTCCAGTGACGCCAGCAATGCTTCGATGCCCTCATCCTGTGCACTGGCATCATCCGGCTCGATAAGGGCGTCTGCATTCAACTCGTCGCTCATCGCCACCTGCTGGCCGCCCCCGATCGCAACCGGCGGCAGGCCATCTGCAAAATCTAGTTCCACCGCTCCGTTATCGGACGTCACCAAGGTCTCGCCGTCCAGTAGCTGGTCACCTTGCTGAAGCTCGCGCAGATTACCTTCGGCATCACGCGCCCACGCCTGACCAGTAATAGAGACAACAGTTGCAATGGACATGATGAACACTCCCGACTAGGGCAGCGCCTTCGACATCGATGTCGAAGGCAGAAAAATGGCTTATACCAGTAAGGCTATGACGTGAGGTACGTAAGGGATACTGTACCGATAGTACAGTATGCAAAAACTAGTGCTGAGGACTGGCGGACGCCTGGCGAGATAGCATCAGGACCAACTGCATGCGGTCACGCACCTCGAGCTTGCGAAAGATGGCACCTAAATGTGCCTTCACCGTGCGGGGGGTGATCTCGAGCTGCCTGGCCACTTCCTTGTTGCTGTGGCCTTCGGCCACGGCAAGAGCAACTGCCCGCTCCCGCTCAGTTAGACGTTCCAACCGCTCGACCTGGACGCCATCACGCCCACCGAGAGCCCGAAAGCTAGCACCAACGACCCGAGACAAGAGCTCGCTACCCATCCACACGCCCTGATTTTCGGTCACTACCGCGACCTGTTTGAGCGTCTCAGAGGGTGAGAAGACGTGGGCATAGCCTCGAGCGCCTGCGGCGAAGGCACGCATGGCCTCACTGCTATCTGGCTGAAGCGACAGCACACAGACAACAGCGCCACATGCGCATAACCGTGTGACTTTAACCTCCCAATCCGGCAGCTGGCTGGGAACCCAGACGTGGCATGGCATTTCCAGACGATCATTCAGTGTCGACTCATCACCAGAAAGTCCTTCCGGAAATGCTTCGTGCCATCGCAATGGCACTTGGTCAGACGACAATAGAAACCAATGTTGGATCATTGATTTAACGCTCCGTCAGGGCATTCTGCTGGGCGCGCAGCAGGGGTTTGAGCAGGTACTCCATGACCGTGCGCTTGCCGGTGAGAATATCCACCTCAGCAGTCATGCCGGGAATGATGTCAATATCCGCGTTAAGCGCATCGGCCTGCGTCTTGACCCGGACTAGATAAAAGGTATTGCCTTCTTCATCGGTAATGGTATCGGCGCTGATATGCTCGAGTTCGGCAGGCACCCCACCATAGACCGCGAAATCGTAGGCGGTAAGCTTGATAGTGGCCGGCTGGCCAGGTCGCAGGAAGGCGATATCCTGCGGTGCGATACGTGCCTCGACCAGCAACTGATCGTTGGTTGGCACTATCTCGACCACATCCTGGCCAGGCTGGGCGACGCCGCCAATCGTGTTGATGGTCAAGCGCTGCACAATGCCATCTACGGGGGAGCGCAGTTCGGCCAGTCGCACACGATCCTTGAGCCCGGTGCTCGACTCATCGAGCGTAGAAAGTTCGGACAGCGTTTCGGAAAGCTGATTGCGCCATTCGCTGCGCTTTTCCGCCTGCGCCTCCCGAAGCTGAGCCCGCGCTTCTTCTGAGGCGGATTCGAGCCGCGCTACCTGTGATTGAGCCTGATTTCGGTCCCCTCTGACGCGAGAAACTTCTCGTTCAAGACGCAGTACTTCCACCTCTGACACGGCACCAGAGTCAAGCAAAGGTCGTGTCAGTGACAGCTCCCGGGTAGCCAGGTTGAGTTCGCGACTCGCCGTGGCCAGCCGCGACTGGGCTTCGGAGAGTTCGGCCTGACGTTGACTGAGACGTTCCTGCAGCACGCCCTGCTGCTCAGCAAGCGCAGACAAACCGCTCTCGTAAAGCGCCGACTCCTGGGAAACAAGCTCTGGCGCCTCGTCGCGCAGCGCCTCAGGGGGATCAAAATCAGTCCCCGTTGCCAGGGCACGCAGACGCGCAGCACGTGCCTGCAGGGCTTGCGCTCGAGCTCGGTTCTCACGAAAAGTTGAAATGAAGCGGGTCGGGTCGATACGCATCAGTAGCTGGCCAGCCTCGACCTTCTCGCCTTCCTCAACCAGAATCGCATTGACCACACCGCCGTCGAACGACTGCACGCGCTGAAGCTGCGAGGAAGGAATCACACGCCCAGTGCCACGACTCACCTCGTCAAGCTCTGCAAAATAGGCCCATACCAGTAGACTCGCGATGGCCAGTACCATGCCGTAAAGCAGCGCCCGAGCCCGCAGAGGCTCTTGTTGAATTCGCGCCCAATCGGCATCCGTGGCCCAGTCGCGATCAAGATGGGCGGAAGACACGCGCCTGGCGAAGAGCCGGTCGACCAGCGGGCGCAACACCTTGCCTCCCCTGGCCGACACATGCCCCACGGCTTCGAAGCCCTTCTGCTCGGCATGGCGGGCGGATTCGTCCTTTCGGCTCATCGTGCTGCCCTCCCGATCTTGCCTTTGCGCAGCGCCTCAACAACCTGATCTCGCGGCCCATCGGCCACCACCTTGCCCCCATCGAGCACGGCTACCCGGTCCACCAGGGACAGCAACGAGGTCCGGTGAGTCACCACGATGACCGTCTTGGCCTTGGCAAGAGTCGACAAACGAGTCTTGAAGGCCTCTTCGCTTGCATGATCCATGGCACTGCTCGGCTCATCGAGCAGTAGAATCTGCGGATCGTGTACTAGCGCACGAGCAATCGCCACGCTCTGACGCTGCCCGCCAGATAGCCGCTCGCCCCGCTCGCCAACCGGCATATCCAACCCTTCCGGATGACTGTTGACGAAGTCCTTGAGTCCCGCGACGTCGATGGCCCAATGCAGAATCTCGTCGCTCACCCCGTCACTACCCCCTCCGGCGATCACGTTGTCGCGCAGAGAGCCAAAGAACAGGCTGACATCCTGAGGCACATAACCAATGTGACGACGCAACTCCAGAGGATCAAACTGACGGATATCTATGCCATCAATGGTCACCGCGCCAGCACTAGGCTGATAGAGGCCCAGCAGCAGCTTGTTCAGGGTCGACTTGCCCGACCCGACCCGGCCCAGCAGGGCAAGCTTTTCACCCGCCGCCAGCTTGACCGACACCTCACGGAGCGCCTCACGCTGCTCATTCGGGTAAGACAACGACACCCGCGAGAATTCGATATCGCCACGTATCACAGGGCGCGACACCCATTGCTGCTGATCAGGATGCTCGGTTGGCTGGGCCATGACCTCATCCAATGACGCAAGAGACGTGGATGCCTGGTGATACTGCGCGAGCAGGCCCGCAGACTGGCTGATCGGCGCCATGGCTCGGGACGACAGCAGGTAGGCCGCGATCAGGCCACCCTGGGTCAGATCCCCCGCGATGATCATGTAAACACCGACCACGATCACCGCCACCGCCACCGTATGCTGCGTCCACATTGCCACATTAGTCACCGAAGAAGCGGTGAGGCGAAGCTGAGCCGAGGTGCGTGACAAGAAGGCCGTGGACCTTTCCCAGATAGCTTGAATACGCCCTTCAGCACGCAGTGCTTTCACGGTTTCCAGGTTGCTAAGCGACTCCACCAGGGTGGCATTGCGTTGCGCACTCGCACGCCAGGTAGTGGCCGATAGCTCATGCAAGCGACGCTGGGCGGCCAAACCATAAAGCAGCACGAACACGATGCCGACCAGGATCGGGATGACCAAGGGCAGACCAATTAACGCAATGATAGTGACGAACAGCAGCACAAAAGGCAGGTCCACCAACCCCACCACCGTGGCCGAACCGATGAAGGCGCGAACCGACTCGAAGGACTGCAATGTTGAGGCGAACGACCCCGTAGAGGCAGGTTTTGCCTCCATCCGCATGCCCAGCACCCTCGACATGATCGACGACGAGAGCTTGACGTCGGCACGGCTAGCGGCGAGATCCACGAAGGCATTGCGCATCAGACGCAGGGCCAGATCAAAACACAGCACCACGAAGATGCCGATCGCCAGCACCCAGAGTGTCTCGGACGCATGGTTCGGGACTACGCGGTCATAGACGTTCATCACAAACAACGGCATGGCGACGGCGAAGAGGTTGATGATCGCCGAGCCGATCAGGACATCACGATAGACGCGACGATTCTCGCGAATCACGTCCCAGAACCAATGGCCATGCCGGGCAGCACCGCGCTCCGGGCTCTGCTCATCAAACCGGAAGGCTGGGCGAGCATAGAGCGCACGGCCACTGTAGCGAGCTTGAAGCTCATCCAGCGACACATCGACCGCCGCCTCACCAAGCTCAGGAAAGATCACCTTGGCATGGCGTTCGGTGACATCTAGAGACACAAGCACGCAGGCCCGCATTGGCTCAAGCAGCAACACCACCGGAAACAGCGACGGGTTCAGTTGAACCAGCCGGCATCGCGTATGACGCGCCGATAGACCAGCACGCTTGGCAGCGCGCGCGAACACGGAAGGCGTGAGGCGCCCTTCTTCCAGCGGTAGGCCAGCCGTCAGTGTATCTCGGTGGGTTTCCCGATCATGCGCCTGGGCCACCACCTGCAAGCATGTCAGCAGGTCATCCTGGGGAGGTGGTATGTCTTGGGCTTGCGTGTCTTGCAAAGGCAGGTCGTGGGAGGCGTCCTTGGCCTTTTTCGCTTCACTGGTCAATGGAACCTCGACGATTCAAACAAAAAGTAAGCTCGAGCCAGACACTTGCCGAATAGACATGACGTGCTGACTCGAGGGGGCGCCTATCGGCCTCGTACATCCCGAGAGGCCGTTACGATTGCACGACAAAGGCCCCGATGTAACCCAATGCGTAGAGCAGAACCTGCAGCGACGATCGCTCTATCACGACCACCGGACCAACCCGAGAGCGCTGCAGGTCGACATCACCGACCACCCACAGCTCGCTTGCCAGGTGCACTGTCAATTCCTCCTTCAGAGAGGATGCTCGCTCTTCAGCGCTCAATGCCGCTATTTGGAAATAGAAGGTGCGTGCGTTCGCTCCGCCAGGGTAACAGCACCGCCATCGGCATCACCGTAGGATGCAGAAAGCGACCCCGGGCGCATCGTCGAGCGATCGAAGCCGAAGTCCAGCGTTTCGAAATTAATTTCGACGCGACGGTTTGCCCGCCGTCCATCGGCCGTGTCATTGGTCGCCACCGGCTTACGAGAACCAAAGCCACGAGCGACCAGCAATGCCCTGTCGACACCGCGACTCGCCAGATACCCGACCACTTGCTCGGCTCTCGCCTGCGACAGCGGTTCATTGATGGCATCGCTGCCGGTACTGTCGGCATGGCCGGCAATGACGACACGAGCCAGGTCGTTTCGAGCCATGAGCTCTGCCGCCAGACCTGCGAGCTCCTCCCTGGCTCGGGCAGACAATTCAGCGCTACCAGGCGCGAATAGCGCATCCGCCGAGAAAACCACATCCGGCGAAGCGACGCTGGGAACATCGAGCTCAGCCGTCAGGTCTCGTAGCGTAAGACTGGCCGGCCCTTGCGACGGGCAAATCGCATCAGGGTCAATCGTGACATCCTCGCCCCCAAGCTCTCCAAGTGACGGCAGCCCCTCGCGGCGCACCTCAAGCTCGGTCAGCAGCTCACCCATAGCGGCAAGGGTGTCTGCTTCGGCAATGCGCTGATCATAGAGCGCATTGGCGTAGGCACGACTTGCATCAAAGTACTCGTTTTCGCTATCCAGCACGTCTAGCAGGGTTCGCTGACCAATATCGAACTGCTGCTGATAGGCACCACGCACGCGGTCGATATGTTGCCGGTGCTGGTTCAGGTAGCGCTGCTGTTCTTCAAGCCGCAGGGCAGACTGATAGGCGATCGACGTGGTCTGGCGGACCCCCATACACTCCTGTTCGCGCAGGCTGATGCTGCGCTCCACCTCGTCGCTGACCTGACGGAACCGCGCCTGATCACTACCGCCTCGGTACAGGTTCATGCTGGCGACAAGCTCCGCCGAACTGTTATCGCGACGAGTCACGCCAGAGCGTTCGTTATCGCTCCCAGTGCTCGCACGGAACTCGAGCCGAGGCTGAAAAGCCGAACGCGTTCCGGCCAATTCATTACGCGTCGCCTCAATATTCTTAATCGCAGCATGAAAACCGGGATTGCCCTGATACGCCATGTTCAAGGCATTCTGCAATGAGTCTGGCAAGGCCTGGTCCAGCGCCGGAGGCGGTGCCAGGGTCGAAGCCGGAATTACCCCCACCAGACGCTGAAAGCGGGCACTAACGTCGTGAAGGTTAGCCGCCTCGGTCATCAGGTTGGACTCCGCCAGTGATAGACGACCACTGATCTGCTCCAGATCGACCCTTCGGCCTGTGCCGGAGGCCACGCGCTCCTCGATTTGGCGATACACACGCAGATGCTTGGCATAGTTGTCCTTTGCAAGCGACACGAGCTCACGGTAACGGCGTACATCTTCGTAGGCGCGAAAAACGTCGGAGGCAACTTCTTCACTGGCATCGAGCAGCTCAAAGAAGCGTACCTGCTTGGCCTGGTCGAGACGCGCCACTTCATTTTGAGTCGAGAAACCGTCGTACAGCATCTGTGTCAGGGTAAGCTCGACGAAATCGGTACTGTAGCTGCCAGCACCGTCATCAGACACCGCTTCACGCCCAACGCCCGCGGTCGCATCCACACTAGGCAAATAGCCCCCACGTGCCACGTCGACTTCATCTCGTGATGCTTGTAAAGCATGCCAGGCGGCCTGCACCTCGGGATTGCTATTTACGGCCTGACGCACAGCCTCAGTAAGTGTCATGCTGCCCGCAGGCGCTTCCTGAGCCATGATGGGCGCTGCCGGCATCATCGTCGCCGCCAGCAACGAGCCAGCAAGCCAGCGCGAGGCGGAGCGATGACGGCTCGTGCGAGGGATAAAGGAAACTGAGGCGGAGGGAGTTGTCATGAGATATTGTCCGTTTATCGGCCTAGGTGCTCTGAGGCAAGGGCTCGCCACCGGCTACAAGTGACACTGCCAGCTTACATTAGACTCTAATAGAGAGCCTGCCATAATTTCTGATGGGCGACTGCCAAAAAATACGGAGCGCGCCTTCATTAATGAGCATGAGATTTAACACTATTCAGCCCACCCATTGTATCGGAGTGTAACAACATCAGGCGTAAGCTATTGCCTACAAACACAATAATGCCAACACTCAGTGGCACCGTCGGCTCACCGTCACAAAGGCGATATGCTATGGTCTCGCCAACCCGTGGCAGCTGCCACGCCCGGTCTATTTTTTCGTCACGTTTTTGACAACGACTAAGGAGCCGTCAATGTCCGCATCAGAAATACAAAAGACTCGTGTAATCAATGAGCTACGCGGTTTTATCAAGAAACTGCTGCAGGACCCCAAGATTCTCGAGCAATCTCTGGTGGTCGCTCGAAAACATCTGGCCGAAGGCTCGGATGCCAAGATCATGGCCCGCATCGCCAATGACATTTCCGACACAACTAGCGTGCATATTCCGGAAGACCCCAGTGAGCACTCAGATGCCGACAAGCTGTACCTGGAGCTGCTTAAGGAAGTCGTCAGTGAAGATCAGGCAATGTACTGACATGATTCGTGCTGACATGAGTCGCACTCATATGAAGCGCCTCCTCATAAAGATAAATATCAGACAGCACATACTGAAATAATGGGTGTCGAAATGGTTGCTGAATGACACTCATCACGTCATCAGCAACTCCCCCAATCGCAAGAGGTCGCTCCACCACCCTCTCGCTGTTCACAACTGTATACATCTCGTCTAAAGTAACAATCAGTAACTAGAGCAGTGAGCGCACAGCCCCTCCGGTTCGGATATCGCTCAAAAAACAAGCCATTGGTGACAACGGCTCATGCCGCAAGGCAGCAATACCACAGGGAAGGTCAAGACAATGCTTAGTGCATTCTTAAATGAGGCATTTCCCGCCATGGGAAATCGAACAGTCAATCCACCTCCCATCCGTAAAGGCATCTTGCAGGCCTGTCTGCTAGCCGGCGTGATCTTTAGCTCTTGTCTTCAGGCAGCAGAGCTCTCTTCTAGCGAGATCATCCCTTCCGAAGACACAACGCCTATCCTCACCATCAAGGCAGCCGACCAGCAACAGCGCGTCTCTCTGGCCGACATCGAGCAGCTGCCGTTGCATGATGTCTCCCTGCAACACCCCGAAGGGCCAGAAGGCGTCTACAGTGGCGTATTACTCAGGGATTTCCTCAACGCCTATGAACTGGATGACGCCTCGAGGTTGAGACTGATTGCCGTCGATAACTACTCCGTATTCCTCAAGCAGGCACAACTCCAGGAAAAGGCCTACCTTCTCGTCACTCGCTTCGACGGCGCTCCCGTCCCTCGAAGCCAGCTTGGTCCACTGCTGGTAGTAGTACCCGAAGATGCAGAGGCCGTTCTAAAAGGCGAGGAACCGTTAGACAAATGGATCTGGGGTCTAGCAACGATTGATGCAGGCTGAAAGCCATGGCGCTCCGCAAGGCCTGGGCCAGTATGAAACGCCGCCGCCGTCGATTGCTGATGTCGGTGGTGTTTCTGTTGTCGTCTGGTTTGGCGGTCACCGCACTCACCTTCTATGCCAACTATGCCCAACAGCAGATGGACGCCGATTACATCTCGTTCTCAAACGAGATCGTGAGGGCCCAGCACGATGGTGAAACCATGCTTCATTCCAGCATCAACTTGCTGGATGACCCTGAACCGCTGCATCAACAACAGTTGCTGCAGGCGCTATGGATTATCGATAGCCGCCAGACGACAATCGAGCAATACCTGCAGAGAAGCCAACTAACACCGCGCGATACCCAACAAATCACTACTGAATTTGTACGGCTGGACAAGCTGCTCAAGCAGGCACAAACCAAGGCCCAGGATGTGCTTGAGGATTCCGAGCAACTTGTGCCGCTTCAGAATCTAACGGAAGAGATCGAATACAGTCTTGCCTACATCTACAGCGAGCTACACACGCTGATGATGCGGGGTGCGTCAGAGCAGCAGAAAATCATGTCAGTGATGACGAAGATCATTATCGCCCTGGGCGCCTTGGTCTTGGTTGTCATCATCGGGCTGCTTATCGCCATCGAAAAGATCCTGGGCCAGCAAAGCGCGCTTGAGCACTTGTCTGCGACGGATGACTTGACGGGACTCGACAATCGGCGAGCGGCCACAAGCAAGGCAAAACAGACCCTGACTCTTAGCAAGCGCTCCGGTGCCCCTGTCAGCCTCGCCATCATTGATATTGATCATTTCAAACGCATCAATGATCAGTACGGGCATCCCTTTGGTGACCTGGTACTAAAGCAACTCGCTCAGACACTCAAACGCCTAATTCGAAAATCTGATGTCGTGGCTCGCATCGGAGGGGAAGAATTCTGCCTGCTAATGCCGGATACCAACGCCCAAGGCGCATTCGAGTTCTGCGAAAGGCTGCATCAGGGCATCGGCACAATGGAAATCCCCCATGACGGTGGCACCCTCACGATTACCGCTAGCATTGGCCTGACCACTACTCATGATGTAGACGACTATGACTTCGATGTGCTCTACGCACGTGCCGACGAGGCACTTTATCTTGCCAAGGCAGGCGGGCGGGATCGGGTGGTGGTGTATCGAGAGCACGCGGCCATTAAAGAACCAACTACAGCGGCTCTGGAAACCAACTCTGGAGGATACCGACAGAGATGATGAAAGATGTCGAGATCACTGACAACCTCAGAGGCCACCTGCTTCGCTGAGCTACATAGCTCGTACAAGTTGGAACTTGAAAACGAAGATAGCCAGTTCGCTCTGAGTATCTACCCGATGAGCAACCCCGTCGCTTGCATGCCCGTGCAGGCCACTCTGAAGTGACTATTCACCTCTAAACGTGATGAAGCGTTTATACAGAAAAGCCAGCGACAGGCATCGCTGCCTGCCGCTGGTAATTTAAAGCTAGCTGGAGATTAGAACGCTGCTTCAACTTAGCCACTAGCCCTAACCCAAGCTGACACTCCCGGTGTCACCAGTTCCACCACTATCTTTAGCGGTCCAATCTACTTCACTATTTGCACTGTCATAATTTAATGATGCACAAGCAGCATCATCACCAGTCGCAGCAGTACCAACGTCTTCGTCTGCATATCCTCCAAGGACTTCAGTCACCTTAGGAATATCTGTACCAGGGTCAACATTTGCCACGCCGACGGCTGTCGCATAACTTCGAGCATCAGACTCACAAGCATTATCTGAAGCACGCTGCGTATAATCCTGATACTGGGGAATCGCAATCGCTGCCAATATCCCGATAATCGCCACGACGATCAGCAGCTCAATCAGGGTAAAACCACCCTGCCCTGACTGCATGCCCTTAATACGTTTCATGCCCTGTTGTTTCATGCTTCTCCCCTTGCTTGGCTGCCCCGAAAGGCGATGTTGCTAGTGTGTGTCTGCCCGACTGCCCGTTTCTGCCTCGCAGACTCGCCTCAGTACTTAATACTAGCGCTACAAGTAGCATGGTGGTAGCTGTACAGTAAACACTAATACTCAACATCATCAGCACGTTGCGCCTGGCCACCTCGCTGTCGCCCACAGTATGCCAGCCAAGCGAGGAGGGCAAGGCAATGAAATGAGTATCTTACGATGTTTTTTTACACGCGATGCTGCCCTCTTGGCGTGGCTGGCCACCATCTGAGTCATGGAAAAATACCGCGGTCACCCACGGCATTTCCCAAGCACTGCCTAAGTAGCGTCTAACCAGATAGAATGAGATAGCATCTTCGTCGTAGCCAGCGAGTCCAAACAGGAGGGCCTATGTACGAATCGTCGCCGCCGGGTGGGGCCAATCAAGACTCAGCCAACAATGATTCTAGCGCCGCCTCGAACCTGCGTGGCCTGGCGCTGCGTTTCGTCAATGATGGCCAAATGACAGAGGCGGCGGCTACACGGGCCATCAAGGAAGCCGAGGAAGAAGAAGTCTCCTTGATGCGGCATGTGGTTGAACACGATTTGGTGCCTGCTCGCCAAGCGGCTTTCTCGGCAGCGTGGGAATATGGCTTGCCATTGCTGGATCTGGATGCCCTGCGGCTCGATAGTCTTCCACCCCCACAGGAGATGCCGGAGAAAATTCTTCGTAAGCTCACGGTCTTGCCGCTGTATCGCAGCGAACACCGACTGACGGTAGCCGTGCCCTACCCGTCTACCCTTGCACTGCTTGATGAGCTGCAGTTCGCCACCAACCTCACGGTCGAAGGCATACTCGCGCCAGTCGACCAACTCGGCCCCGTTCTTGAGAGCTACCTCAGTCACCATGAGAATGCCGATATCTTTGAGGGCCTGGATGATGCCAGTGACAACCTCGAAGGACTCGAATACGAGGAGCATAGCGCCGAAGACGACCAAGCCATCACCGCCGGCAGCGATGATGCGCCAGTGGTCAAGTTCGTCAACAAGGTGCTGCTGGATGCGATACGTCGCGGTGCTTCAGACATCCACTTCGAACCCTATGAGACCAGCTACCGGATTCGCATGCGCATTGACGGCATACTGGTCGAGGCAGCACGCCCGCCTTTTGGCATGCGCACTCGCATAGCAGCACGCCTCAAGGTCATGTCGCGGCTGGACATCTCCGAGCGCCGCTTGCCTCAGGATGGCGCCATCAAGCTGAAGCTCTCCAAGCAGCGCTCCATCGATTTTCGTGTCAGCTCTCTGCCCACGGTGTACGGCGAGAAACTGGTGCTGCGCATCCTCGACCCGACCACGGCGCAGATGGGGATCGACTCGCTGGGCTTCACCCCGCCACAGCGCGAGATGTACGAACAGGCACTGTCAGACCCTCAGGGCATGATTCTGGTCACCGGCCCCACCGGCAGCGGTAAGACGGTATCGCTTTATACCGGCATCAATATCATCAACACCGGTGAGCGCAATATCTCAACGGCGGAAGACCCGGTCGAGATCAAGGTGCCAGGGGTGAACCAGGTCAATGTGCTGCCAAAGATTGGTTTGAACTTCGCCAGCGCCTTGCGCGCCTTCCTGCGCCAGGACCCTGATGTGGTCATGGTCGGCGAGATTCGTGACCTTGAGACCGCCGAGATCGCCGTCAAGGCGTCTCAGACCGGCCACCTGGTGCTATCCACCGTGCATACCAACTCAGCCGCCGAAACCCTGACCCGCCTGTCGAATATGGGCATCGCCCCGTTCAACATCGCAAGCTCGGTGTCGCTTATCATCGCGCAGCGTCTGGCGCGCCGGTTGTGCCAGCATTGCAAGGAAGCCTCTAACCTGCCGGTCGAGGCCCTGAAAGAAGAAGGCTTCAATGACCAGGAAATTCAGCAGGCGACGATCTACCATCCGGTCGGCTGTCGACATTGTACGCTGGGTTATAAGGGGCGCGTTGGCATCTATGAAGTCGTGCCTATCAGCGAATCCATGAGTCAGCTGATCATGCGCAATGGCAATGCCATTGAGCTCGATCACCAAGCCCGTAACGAGGGCCACCCCGATCTGCGGCGCAGCGGCCTGCTCAAGGTCATGCAGGGAATGACCAGCCTCGAAGAGATCAACCGCATCATTCGAGATTGACGCCGCTGCATGGCGCTATTGACCATTACTCCCACGGCCCTTTCATCACTTTATAGGACGGCCCATGGCGCGACATTCCAAGGCAACCAAACAAGCGAAACTGCAACGCTGGAAGTGGACGGGAAAGGGTCCTAGCGGACGCAAAGTATCTGGCGAGATCGTCGCCAGAGAAAAAAGCGAGGTCGAGCAGCAGCTCAAGAACCAGAGCATTCTGGTCAACAGCATTCGCCGCAAGAGCAGCCTTGGCGGCGGCATGGGCAAGATCAAGCCACGTGACATCATGGTTTTCGCCCGCCAGCTGGCCACCATGATCAAGGCCGGCGTGCCGATGCTGCAGGCCTTCTCGGTGGTAGCGGAAAGCCTCAAGAACCCCGCGATGAGCGGCCTGGTACAGGAGCTCATGAATGATGTCGCGGCGGGCACCAGTTTCTCGGATGCACTGCGCAAGCATCCAAGACACTTCGATCGCCTGTTTACCAATATGATCGAGGCCGGCGAGCAATCGGGGTCGCTCGACCATATGCTTGAGAAAGTGGCCGCCTACAAAGAAAAGATCGAGTCACTTAAGGGTCGCGTTAAAAAAGCCCTCTACTATCCGGTTGCCGTTATCGGGGTGGGGATTGGCGTCACAGCACTGCTGCTGATCAAGGTGGTCCCGCAGTTTGAGAGCTTGTTCCAGGGCTTCGGTGCCGAGCTTCCCGCGATGACACGCATGACCATCGCGATGTCCGAATTTGCTCAGCAATACTGGCTGTGGGGAATCGGCCTGATCGTTGCCAGCATCATGCTGATCCGCCAGGGCATGAAACGCTCCGAGACGTTCGCCTATCGAATGCATGCGCTGGCTCTCAAGGTCCCGGTGATCGGCGATATCCTCGATAAGTCATCGGTGTCACGCTATTCGAGTACGCTTGCCACCACCTTCGCGGCCGGCGTGCCGCTGGTCGAGGCGCTCGAGACCGCTGCGGGCGCCTCAGGCAACAAGGTTTACGAGCGCGCGGTGTTGCAGGTCCGCGATGATGTCTCGACCGGCCAGCAGCTGCACTTCGCGATGAGGCTGACGGAACAGTTTCCGCCCCTTGCCGTGCAGATGGTCGGCATCGGTGAGGAAGCCGGTTCGCTGGATGCGATGCTCAATCGGGTGGCGGACTATTATGAAGAAGAAGTCGATAACAAGGTCGATGCCCTGACCTCACTGCTCGAGCCCTTTATCATTGTCGTGCTCGGTGTGCTGGTCGGTGGTCTAGTCGTCTCCATGTACCTGCCAATATTCGAACTGGGCAGCGTCCTCTGATCCCAATCCGGCACGCCTGTCGCTGGCAAGCCCGTATGGGCACGCGAGCATCCAACGTTTTTTCTTGAACATGTATAGCCCAGGAGTCACCTTTGCTTGCCGATTTACCGCCCTCCCTCTTCTGGCCGCTGGTCATCGTGCTCGGCCTGTGCCTGGGCAGTTTCCTGAACGTAGTAATCACTCGGCTGCCTGTCATGCTGATGCACGGCTGGCGGAGCGAAGCCCGAGAAGCGCTTGAGCTTGAAGAAGAATCGACCGCCACCTTCAACTTGATCACGCCAGCATCGCAATGTCCTGCCTGCAATACCCCGATTGCCTGGCACGACAATATTCCGCTGATCGGTTACATCAAGCGTCGGGGACAATGTGCGAACTGCAAACAGCACATTAGCCTGCAATACCCGCTGATCGAACTCGCAGGCATGGCGTTGATCGTGGCCGTCCTCGGGATTCACGGCGCGAGCCTACAGAGTGTCTTTCTGGCAGGCGCTTGCCTAAGCCTGCTCGTGCTTGCAGTCATCGACTTCCGCACTCAGCTACTGCCCGACATCATCACCTTGCCGCTACTCTGGGTCGGACTCGGCTACCAACTGCTGTTCCAACCGCTGATGCTTCATGCAGCCGTCATTGGCGCCATGGCTGGTTACTTGTCGCTATGGAGCTTTTACTGGCTCTTCAAGCTTGTCACCGGCAAGGAAGGGATGGGCTATGGCGACTTCAAGCTGCTGGCGGCGCTGGGTGCCTGGCTCGGCTGGCAGGCCCTGCCCATGATGCTGATCCTCTCGGCCGGTGTAGGCGCCCTGGTAGGTATTCTCGTACAGCTTGCGGTTCCGCGGCTGCGCGGTGCACCGATGCCCTTCGGCCCGTTCCTGGCGATGGCCGGCTGGATCGCCCTGTTAGCGGGCGCACCGCTTCAGGCCGCTTATCAGGGCCTGATATCATGAGTCTGACAATAGGCGTCACAGGCGGCATTGCGTCTGGAAAATCGACCGTCGCCAGGGCCTTCGCCGCTCATGGCATCGACTGGATCGATGCCGATGATGTCGCCCGTGAGGTGGTGGAGCCAGGAGAGCCCGCCCTCGCCGAGATCGCCGAGCACTTCGGCCATGACGTGCTGACCGCCGATGGCCATCTGGACCGCCGAGCCCTGCGCACGATCGTCTTCGCCGATAGCGCCGAACGAGCATGGCTGGAGTCGGTCACCCATCCGCGCATACGCGAGCGCCTCGAAACCCATTTGGCTCGCATGGCAGCAACGGATGCCCCTTATCATCTGCTGGTGTCTCCGCTCTTGTTTGAGTCAGACCAGTATCGCCTGGTTGACCGCTGCCTGGTCATCGATATTCCCGAAGCGCTCCAGATCAGCCGAACCGCCAGCCGCGATGGCGTCGATGAAGAACAGGCGCGCTCGATTATCGCCGCACAGATGCCCCGGGAGCAGCGCCTGGCGAAAGCCGACGATGTCATCGACAATAGCCAAGACGCCGACGCGCTCGCCCATCAAGTGGCGAAGCTCGACACGCTCTATCGTCGTCTCGTCGCGTTCGAGTGATACTCGCTCGACATCCCTGGATTGCCTTGCCTGCCAGGTTTGGGCATCCTGACGCCAACATTCGCCTGTATGGGACTCACATGAGCCAAAAAAACAACTCTCGCCCTCTGGAAGTCGCCTGCCCGCAGTGTCGGAAGACGGTAGCCTGGATCGAGGATAACCTGCATCGTCCGTTCTGCTCGAAGCGCTGCAAGCTGCTCGACCTGGGTGCCTGGGCCGATGAGTCGCATCGCATTGCCGGCGAGCCTGCCATGGATGAGACCGACATCGATGAGATGATCATGCGCGCCGAACGCGGCCAGGAATAACGAACCAGCCCCATGCAGGACGACCATCGCAAGTACCAGGCAAGACAGCAGGCTCAGCAGTCGCAATATCGCCTGCTGGCCGAGCTTGAAGCGGCCTTTGACACGATCATCGATCGCATTGAAGCGTTGGTGGACCACTATCGCGAACAATGCCGTGAGCAAGGCCATCAACATGGCGCCGAGGCCTGGGCGCTGCACCACCCTACTCCCGATGCCGACTGGCTCCGGTCAGCCCTGCTGGACTTCTGGTACCAGGATGGGCAGGACGGTCGCACCACCCGCAGCTATATTGGCCTGATCGCCGCTGACGAGCTCATGCTTAAGCATGTGGCCAAGGTCAATGCAGCCAAAGAGGACTTCGCTCACATTCTGGGGGAAATTCGCGAGCATGCCGCTGACCTGATCCCTGAAATCAAGGCGGTATTACCGTTCCGACACCCCGCCTTGCATGCTCACCTGACGGGCCAGGGGCTCGCTAGGCTTCATCTCAAACAATGCTGGCGTGCCTTACCGGTCGCGAATGCACCACTCTCACGCGTGCGACTGGCTTGGTATTCCAGCGGCCGCTCAATCAAGAAGCTTAGCGTTCGAGACGCCGAGAAAAAACTGCTGGCACTCGATGTTGATTCGCCGCATATCCGCATTCAGCTCAAACATCTCGCTAGCATCCCGGATAGTGAACCCCTGGCTCAAGTGCAGAAGCAGGCGCCACTGATGCGAGCCAATCTGTTCTTTGCCGACCCCCTCGCCGATGGACGCGAGCGCCGGGCCATGAACGTCGCATTACCGCTCTTCATTCCCAGCGCAGATGGACGATTGCCCTATCATAATACCCCCCCACCGAAACCGCAGGAAAAGCGGACACGGGCCAAACGAAGCGACGAGCGTCTCGAAGAAACATGCTTCCTGCCAAGCATTAGGGTCTATCGTTACCGTTAGGTTGCCGACCAAGACGTCCTGCGTTTGACAACTTTTCCGGCATCACCGCCAAGATCACAACAGCTGCCGAAACACCGGCTGTGTGGACTATGCTCAAGCCCCGGCTCAGACTTCCACGCCTCATAAGCCACTCTTGCGAAGCCTACTGATGCTTACTTCAGGGCTCTCAATATCAATGAGGGACCTGATAAGGCATCGCACTATTAACCCCATTATTTATATGGATAAAAAGCAGCCATTGGCTAGCAACTTCGTCACGTCAAGTGTTGCCAATTAGAGACAATCCTTGCGAGCACAGGGAATAGAGCGCCTGAACTCAACCCTAGAGTGAAGAGGTGTCTATAAAAACAAAAAAACCGCCCCCGACAAAAGCCGGAGGCGGTTTCCGAGCAAGAGGCTAAATCACTCTTCCACGCGGACCAACCAAGACTCGACAGTGTCGCTGCCGTACTCATCTTTCCAGGCCTTGAGTGTCTTCTGGTTGCCGCCGCGAGTTTCGACGACCTCACCGGTGTTCGGGTTCTTGTAAATCTTCAGCTTGCGCTTGCGGCGGCCGCCAGTAGCCTCAGTCTTGGAGCCGTAGGCGCGCGAAGCAGCTTTAGGATCGACCAGCTCGATCACATCGGCCGCACTCTTGCCGTACTCTTTCATCAATGCTTCTAGCTTTTCTTTGAACTCGAGCTCAGATTTCAGACGGTTGTCGTTTTCCATCTTCTGCAGCTCATCAGTGAGCTGCTTGAGCATCTGTTCTTTCTGCATGTAGTCATTGAGCAGGGACATGGTCATTCCTTATATGCTACTGGTTTATCGCAACGGGATCGCTGATTTTGCAAGCAGAGCTGTATCTGACTTTAAGAGGAGTTTAATCGTTTTCTTTTAAAACGACAATATAAGTGTCGAACACATTACCTCTATTAAAAATTTTTCCACAATGCCTCATGAGTGAGCACTGGGCATGGTTGACAACGAGCTCATCTGTTAACCTTATCAGAATAGAAGGTTAACAAAGAGGATCCCCATGAGCCACTCACTTTGGCACCCTTATGCCCAGATGCAGACTCAAGCCGCAGCCCTTAAAGTAATAGGCGGTAAAGGAGCACACTTCACTCTTGAGAGCGGGGAGCAACTACTGGATGCCACTTGCTCCTGGTGGTGCATGATTCATGGTTATGCTCACCCCAGGCTAGTCTCAGCGATCCAGAAACAAGCCGATACGCTTTGCCACGTGATGCTTGGCGGGCTGACGCATGAACCAGCAGACCTGCTTTCAAAGGCGTTGGTGCGAGTAACGCCGCCTGGACTCAATCATGTCTTTTTCTCGGACAGTGGCTCTGTCGGGATGGAAGTGGCCATGAAGATGGCTGTGCAGTATCAGGTACAGCGTGGCCGTAAAGGCAAATACCGCATGCTGTCACTGATGAAGGCCTATCATGGCGATACGGCCGGCTGCATGGCAGTCTGTGATCCCGAGGAAGGCATGCACTCATTGTTTTCCGGCTTTCTACCCACGCACCATTTTGCTCCAGCACCCACCGCCCCCTTCGATGCCACTCGAGACGAGGTAGAAGCCGATATAAAGCGCTTACGTGATGTGCTCGAAGCCCACCACCATGAAATTGCCGGACTGCTCATGGAGCCTCTGCTGCAGGCTGCTGGTGGGCTCAACATGACCTCGCCCTATTATGTTGAGGCAGCAAGAGCACTCTGCGATGAGTTCGGCGTGCTGCTGATCTTCGACGAAGTCGCCACCGGCTTTGGGCGGACCGGCAAAATGTTCGCCGCCGACCATGCCAACGTCACGCCAGACATCATGGTGCTCTCCAAAGGCCTAACCGGTGGCTACCTGGGCCATGCAGCAACTCTCGCCACTGACGAGGTCTTTGACGCCTTCTTGAGCGAAGATCCTCATCATGCCTTCATGCACGGCCCCACCTTCATGGGCAACCCTCTCGCTTGCCGCGTCGCACTTGAGAGCCTGGCCGTCTTCGAAGAAGAAAACTATCTGGACAAGATCGCCTCACTCAACGCCATCCTACGCCAGGAGCTGGTCGAGGATACCGACCTCAAGGCTCACCCGGCCGTGAGAGACGTGCGCGCCCTCGGCGCCACGGCAGTGATCGAAGTACACGACGAGACAAGCCTGGAGGACGTACAGGCATTCGCCCGCGAGCGTGGCGTCTGGCTGCGCAGCTTCGGCCGCTGGCTTTACACGATGCCGGCCTATGTCACGCTCGATGATGAGATGCGCCTGATTACGACGACCATGAAGGAGTGGTTCTTGAGTGCCCACCACCCATTACCGGCTGAATGAGAGCGCTGGGTTGTGACGCGAAGTGATGGAGCCTGGCTTTAAACTAGCCACGTAGAGAGCTGCTTGGAGAGTTGCTTATAGAGTTGCTGGCAACTGAAATGAATCCATAAAACCTGACACTCGGAAACGAAAAACGCCGCCCCAAAGGGCGGCGTTTTTGTTCAAGCAATCAGGACACCTCGGCAAGCCGAGGCGCCCGGGCAGGAATTAGTCCTGACCCATCTGCTGCTTGATCAAGTCACCGATGGTGGTCGGTGTAGACTCGGTCTCTTGCTGCTCGCGCAGACGACCCATGTTTTTACGGGTATCGTCCTGATCCTTGGCCTTGACGGACAAGTTAATCAAGCGGCTCTTGCGATCTACGCTCACGATACGCGCTTCGACGCTGTCACCTTCATTCAGGACATTACGTGCGTCTTCAACACGGTCAGCGCTGATCTCGGACGCCTTGAGCACAGCAACGACGTCGGTTGACAGCTCAACGTGCGCTTCCTTGGCATCGACTTCGACGACACGACCGGTCACAACCGAGCCCTTGTCGTTGACGGCGAGGTACTCGGCAACCGGATCGCTGTCCAGCTGCTTGATGCCCAGCGAGATGCGCTCACGCTCCGGATCGATAGACAGGATGACGGCTTCAACTTCGTCGCCCTTCTTGAAGTTGCGCACGGCTTCTTCGCCTGTCTCTGACCAGGAGATGTCTGACAGGTGCACCAGACCATCGATACCGCCATCCAGGCCGATGAAGATGCCGAAGTCGGTGATGGACTTGATGCTGCCAGAAACGCGGTCGCCCTTGTTGAAGCGAGCGCTGAAGTCTTCCCACGGGTTGGTGGTGCACTGCTTGATACCCAGGGAGATACGACGACGTTCTTCGTCGATATCCAAGACCATCACGTCGACATCGTCGCCAACCTGGACGACTTTGGACGGATGGATATTCTTGTTGGTCCAGTCCATTTCAGACACGTGGACCAGACCCTCGACACCCTCTTCGAGCTCGGCGAAGCAGCCGTAGTCGGTGAGGTTGGTAACGCGCGCGGTGACCTTGGTGTTTTCCGGGTAGCGACCCTTGATGTTGACCCAGGGATCTTCGCCCAGCTGCTTGAGACCCAGGGATACACGGTTACGCTCACGGTCAAACTTCAGCACCTTGACATTGATCTCGTCGCCGACGGCAACGATCTCGGACGGATGCTTGATACGCTTCCAGGCCATGTCGGTGATGTGCAGCAGGCCGTCGACGCCGCCCAGGTCCACGAAGGCACCGTAATCGGTCAGGTTCTTGACGATACCCTTGATCTGCTGGCCTTCCTGCAGGGTAGCCAGCAGTGCTTCACGCTCGGCACTGTTCTCGGCTTCGAGAACGGCACGGCGAGAAACCACCACATTGTTGCGCTTGGGGTCGAGCTTGATGACCTTGAAGTCCAGCTCTTTGTGCTCGAGGTGCGCAGTATCACGCACCGGGCGAACGTCGACCAGCGAACCCGGCAGGAAGGCACGGATGGAAGCCACGTCGACGGTGAAGCCGCCCTTGACCTTACCGTTGATCACGCCCTTGACGATCTCATCCTTCTCGAAGGCTGCTTCCAGCTCTTTCCACGCCTCGGCGCGCTTGGCTTTCTCGCGGGACAGGCGGGTTTCGCCGAAACCGTCTTCCACGGCTTCGAGTGCGACCTTGACTTCGTCGCCCACACCGATGGTCAGCTCACCGTTGTCGTCGCGGAACTGCGCGGACGGGATCTGGCCTTCGGATTTCAGACCGGCATTGACGGTGATCCAGTCACCTTCAATGTCGACGACGGTCGCCATGACAATGGCGCCCGGCTCCATGTTGATGTCTTGGAGAGACTGTTCAAACAAGTCAGCAAAGCTTTCGCTCATGATGTTCCTACGTGATCAACGTTGAATGGCGGCTTACCGCCTTCTCCGCACCACCAGCGAGTGCGGGCCTACTGCAATATGCTCCGGGGATGTTAGCGCTGGTTAGACCTGAGCGGACTTTCAGTGTGTGTTGTCCGTCCCATGTCGTTACATCATCCCGCAGCCCGTAATGGATCGTTAGACGCTCATGAAATGCCACGTTGGGCAAGGAGAACTGTCACCCGTTCCACCACTTCCGGAATTGTCAGGCTCGTGGTGTCCAGCTCGATGGCATCGTCTGCCGGCTCGAGAGGGGCAACGCTGCGCTGCATGTCTCGCGCATCGCGGGCCTGAATCTCCTTTAAAAGACTCGGTAGACTAGCACTCTGTCCCGCTTCCCGCAACTGGAGATAGCGGCGCTGAGCTCGTTCTTCGGCACTTGCGGTCAGAAAGACCTTGAGCGGCGCCTCAGGGAATACCACGGTGCCCATGTCGCGGCCATCTGCGACCAAACCAGGGGCCTTCTGGAAATCACGCTGGCGACGCAGCAGCGCCTGACGAACCCGTGGCAAGGCCGCCACCTGAGAAGCTCGGTCACCGGCCTGTTCGGTACGGATTTCCTGGCTGACGTCATTACCTTCAAGCAGCACTCGGCTGCCACCATCAAAGGGCACAAAGACCACGTCCAGCTCGGCGGCAAGCGCCTCGAGGGCCTCTTCGTCGTCGGTACGAACCTCATGCCGGAGCGCCGCCAGAGCGGTCAGGCGATAAAGTGCCCCACTATCCAGCAGGTGCCAGTCCAGTCGCTCGGCAATCAGACGACTGATGGTGCCTTTTCCGGCCCCACCAGGCCCATCGATGGTCAGCACGGGTGCATTGGCATCGCTCATGCATCCTCCTGCTGTTCACTAGCGACCGATTCCGGACTAACCGTCAGACCCACGCGACAGGCCAGCTGCACGAAGCCCGGGAAGGACGTGGCTACGTTGGCGCAATCGTCGATCAGGATTTCGTCGCTTGCCCGCAGACCGGCCACCGTGAAGGCCATGGCGATGCGATGATCACCGAGGCTATCGACGTGGCCACCACCATAATTCGGCGTTCCGGTACCATCATCGCCGCCGATGATATCAATGCCATCGGCCACCACGGTGTTCTCGACGCCAAGCAGATCCAGGCCATCGGCCATGGCCTTGATACGATCGGATTCCTTGACCCTTAATTCTTCAGCGCCACGCAAGCGTGTCTTGCCACTGGCATTGGCGGCCGCTATGAACAGTGCCGGAAACTCATCGATAGCCAGCGGCACCTGATCGACGGGGATGTCGATACCCGAGAGCGGTGAATAACGCACCCGAATGTCTGCGACCGGCTCCCCGCCGACCTCATGCTGGTTCGAGAGTTCAAGGTTGGCTCCCATTAGCTTGAGGATGTTGATGACCCCAACCCGGGTCGGGTTGATGCCGACATGCTCAAGGGTGAGATCGGCACCCGGCGTGATCGCCGCGGCGACGAGGAAAAAGGTCGCCGAGGAGATATCGGACGGCACATCAATTGGGCCCGCGGTCAATGATCCCCCACCATTCAGCCAAGCGGTATCACCCTCACGCTCGACCCGATAGCCAAAGCCATTGAGCATGCGCTCGGTGTGATCACGGGTCGGCGCCGGCTCCTTGACCCGCGTCTCGCCCTCGGCATACATGCCCGCCAGCAGCAGGCAGGACTTGACCTGGGCACTGGCCATGGGCATGTCGTAATCAATGCCCTTAAGCGCCTGACCACCATGAATCTTCAGCGGCGGACGCCCCCCTTCGGCGGTGTCGATGGTCGCGCCCATCAGACGAAGCGGATCAGCCACTCGATCCATTGGCCGCTTGGTCAGTGAGGCATCGCCGGTCAACTCGCTATCAAAGGACTGGCCGGCCAGCAAACCGGTGAAAAGCCGCATGGCCGTCCCGGAATTACCCACATAAATCGGTCCCGCTGGGGCCTTTAGGCCGTGCATGCCCACACCATGAATGGTCACCCGCCCCTGGTGCGGCCCTTCTATCGCAACGCCCATCTCGCGGAAGGCCTGCAACGTCGCCAGGCTATCTTCACCCTCGAGGAAGCCCTTGACCTCGGTCACCCCCTCAGCAAGCGCGCCGAGCATGATGGAACGATGTGACACTGACTTGTCACCCGGCACGCGAATGCGCCCGTCGACACTACCACCGGGGGTGACCCGGTAGCGCATGGAATTGTCTTGCATGGTCTGATAACCCGCCTGATAACTGGTCTGGTTTAACAGCGTATCGAAATATTGCCGCGCATGGCTGGCACGATCGAGGATACCCAGCATGGCATCGCCATCGCCGTCCTCCACGGCTCGGCGAAGCCGCGCCACACCGCTCTCGAAATCATCGAGCGCCTGAAGCACCGCCTGACTGTTGGCCGTAAAGATGTCACGCCACATCACCGGATCACTGCCGGCGATCCGCGTAAAATCACGAAAGCCGCCGGCGGCATAGCGAAAAATCTCCAGACGCTCATCCTGGCGCGCCAGGGTGTCCACCAACGAAAAGGCCAACAGATGCGGTAGATGACTGGTCCGCGCAAGGACCTGGTCATGACGCGCTATCGGCATCTCGAGCACTGTAGCGCCACAGAACTGCCAGAGCGCGCGCACCCGAGAAAGTGCCGAGGGCGCCGTGTTCTCGTCGGGCGTCAGAATGACCTTATGCTGATGATACAAGCGAGGGTTGGAGGCGGCGACGCCGCTCTTCTCGGAGCCGGCGATGGGGTGGCCCAGCACAAAGTTGGCCGGCAGCGTACCGAAGGCACGTTCTGCGGCCTCGCGAATCGCCGCCTTGGTGCTGCCCACATCGGTAATGACAACGGCGGTATCGGCCGTTGCAAGCCCTGCCTTGAGAGACTGCATGACCGCATCCATCGCCAGCACCGGTACCGCCAGCACCACCAGCGTGCTGCCAGGCAGCACGCTGGAGAGCTCGGTATCGCCGCCATCGATGATGCCCATCTCGATACCGCGGGCGATTTCATCGGGATCACGATCACAGGCAAGGATGCGGCCGGAAAAGCCACCCGCCTTGAGTGCCGAGGCCAGTGAGCCACCGATCAGCCCGAGCCCAACGATCAATAGCTGAGACTCAGCAGGCCCTGCCACATCGCTGCCTGCCTCAGTTGTCATCGCCGCCTGAGACCTGGAAGGCACCGTCATGATCAGAGCACACCCACCGGGTAGGAGCCGAGCACCTTGAGCTCGGCGCAACGCAGCTGCACTTCCTCAAGCATCGCTGCCACCTGGGCGTTGTCACGATGGCCCCGGAAATCGATGAAGAACACATAGTTCCAGACCCCGGAGCGCGAGGGCCGTGTCTCAAGGCGCGTCAAATCGATCTTATGCCGGTGGAAGGGTTCCAACAGGTCATGTAGCGCGCCGGGTTGGTTGCGCATCGCGACCACGATGGACGTCTTGTCCTCGCCGGAGGCCGGCACGTCCTGATTGCCAATGATCAGGAAGCGCGTCGAGTTGTCCGGGCGATCCTCGATCGTCTCGGCGATCTTATCGAGCCCATAAAGCTTGGCGGCCATATCGCCGGCAATCGCCGCGCTGTGCCACTCGGTCTTGACCAGCTTGGCCGCTTCGGCGTTGGAGGAGACGGCCACTCGCTCGGCATGCGGATAATGGGCGTCCAGCCATTTACGGCACTGCGCAAAGGACTGCGGATGGGAGTAGATACGCGAGACCTTGTCACGACGCGTATTACTGGACACCAGCAAGTGGTGATGAATACGCAGCACCACCTCGCCACAGATGCGCATGGAAGAATCCATGAAGGAATCGAGGGTATGGTTGACCACACCCTCGGTGGAATTTTCCACCGGCACCACGCCATAGTTCACAGCGCCCGCCTCGACCTCTCGGAATACTTCATCAATGGCCGCCATCGGCAGGCTGACGGCACTCTCACCGAAGTGCTTGAGGGCAGCTTGTTGGGTAAACGTACCCTCGGGCCCCAGATAAGACACCTTGACTGGCTGCTCAAGCGCCAGGCAGGCCGACATGATCTCGCGGAACAGGCGCGCCATTTCTTCGGCATCCAGCGGGCCTTGATTGAGCGTCATGATGCGCCGCAGCACCTGCGCTTCACGCTCGGGCCGGTAGAAGACCGCATCCGGGTCGGAGCTGGTCTTGACCTTGGCGACCTGACTGGCGCACTGGGCGCGCTCACTGATCAGACGAAGGATCTCACCATCCAGGCCATCAATGCGCTGACGTAGCGCATCGAGATCGATGGGGGTGTCACTCATTCGATTTCCCCTACACTAAACCCCTGATTCGACAATGGTGCGGCCAACGCCAAGCGCAATGGCTAAGGCGGTGCCGCCCGCTGCGACACTAGCCGCGCCGACGCTCGAAGTCGGTCATGAAATCCACCAGGGCATCAACCCCGGCTTCGGGCACTGCGTTATACAGACTCGCACGCATGCCGCCTACGCTACGGTGACCCTTGAGATTGAGTAGACCGGCCTCTTCGGATTCGGCCAGGAAGGCCTTGTCGAGACGATCATCGGCCAGCACGAAGGGCACATTCATTCGCGACCGGTTGGCTTTCGCGATGGGATTGGAGTACATCTCGCATTGATCGATAGCAGCGTAGAGCTTGGCCGCCTTGCGGTCATTGAGCGCATCCATCGCTTCGAGACCACCGATTTCGTGCTTCAACCATTGGAACACCAGGCCTGACAGATACCAGCTATAGGTTGGTGGCGTGTTGTACATCGAACCGTGCTCGGCCATGACCTTGTAGTTGAACATGGTCGGCGTCTCGGGACGCGCACGCTCCAGAAGATCATCACGCACGATCACAAGCGTCAGGCCGGCCGGGCCGATATTCTTCTGTGCACCGGCGTAGATAATGTCGAAGCGTGAGACATCTATCGGGCCGGACAGGATCGACGAGGACATATCGCAGACCACCGGCACGCGGCTTCCATCGGCCAAGCGCCCCTCGGGCACATAATCGAACTCGAGACCACCGATGGTCTCGTTGCTCGTATAGTGCAGATAAGCGGCATCGCTTGAGAGCACAATGTCATCCTGGCGCGGCACGGCGGTCAGCCCATTGGCTTCACTGGAGGCCGCCACATGGGCCCCGGCCAGGTGACGCGACTCGGCAATGGCCTTCTTGCCCCATATCCCGGTGTAGAGATAGTTGGGGGTGCCGCCCTGCCCCAGCAGGTTATAAGGCAGCATCGCGAACTGCATGGAGGCACCGCCCTGAAGAAACAGCACCCGATAGTTACTGGGCACCGCCAGCAGCTCACGCACGTCGGCCTCAGCCTGCTCGGCAATGGCCACGAATTCGGCGCTACGATGGCTCATCTCCATCACCGAGAGACCGCGGCCATGGTAGTCCAGCAGCTCTTCGCGAGCCCTTTCGAGCACGGCGGCCGGCAGTGCTGCCGGTCCCGCACAAAAATTATAGTGACGTGTCATCGGCGTAGTATTCCAGACTAATGGTATCGGCTCGAAGGGGGTTAGTGGCCGCCTTCAGGTGAGTCATCGCCGTCCTGGCCCGCTCCCGGCGCTCCATCGGCGCCTTCCTGGCCATCAGCAGTCTCATTGGACGACTCATCAAGCACCTCACCGCTGATCTCTTCCTCTTCCGGCTCATCGATACGCACGGTCTTGACCAACGCCTCACCCTCGCCGAGGCGGATCAGCATCACACCCTGCGTATTGCGCGAGGTGGTAGAGACCTCTTCGACACGGGTACGCACCAAGGTGCCGCGATCGGTGATCAGCATCATTTCATCGGCGGAATAGACCTGCATCGCTGCAACCAGGTCACCGTTGCGTTTGCTGGTCTGCATGGCAATGACGCCCTGCCCGCCGCGACCCCGCAGCGGGAACTCCTCGAGGCGGGTGCGCTTGCCAAAGCCACGCTCAGAGGCCGTGAGGATATAGATCTGGCCCCCGTTGCCGGCCGTCGTCACATCTGGCTGCGACTCGTCACCAACGTCAGTATCGCTCTCCGTCTCGACATCGATCTGCTGAGACTGCGGGATGATCAGGCTGATCACCTTGGCGCCATCCTGCAGGCGCATGCCGCGCACACCGCGGGCAGTACGGCCCATGGCACGCACATGAGACTCTTCGAAGCGAATCGCCTTGCCATTGGAGGACAGCAGCATGGCATGATCGCTGCCTGACGTGATGGCAGCGCCGATCAGATGATCATCTTCATCGATGTCGATGGCGATCAGGCCGACACTGCGCGGACGAGAGAATTGATCAAGACTGGTGCGCTTGACCGTGCCCTTGGCCGTGGCGAAGAAGATAAAGCTGTCGGCATGGTAATCGCGCACCGGCAGCATCGCGCTCACGGCCTCGCCTTCGTCCAGCGGCAGCAGGTTGATCAACGGTTTGCCACGCGAGCCACGGCTGGCATTGGGCATCTCGTAGACCTTGAGCCAGTAGACCTTGCCCTTGTTGGTGAACACCAGCACGGTGTCATGGGTCGAGGCTACCAGCAGGTGTTCGATGACATCCTCGTCCTTCATGGCCGTCGCCGACTTGCCGCGACCGCCGCGACGCTGAGCCTGATAGTCGGACAACGGCTGCGTCTTGGCGTAGCCGCTGCGGGAGATGGTCACCACCATGTCCTCTTCGGCGATCAGGTCCTCAATGTGCAGGTCCAGATGGCTGATCTGGATCTCGGTGCGACGCGGATCACCATACTGATCGCGGATCGCCTCGAGTTCCTCGCGGATCACCTCGAGCAGGCGATCGGCCGAGGCGAGTATCGCGGTCAGCTCGGCAATCTTCTCGAGGATCCCCAGGTACTCGTTAAGCAGCTTCTCGGTTTCAAGGCCTGTCAGGCGATGCAGGCGCAGCTCGAGAATGGCCTGGGCCTGAGCGGGCGAGAGCCGGTACTCTTGCCCTGCCTCATCGAGACCGAAGCCTTCTTCCAGGTCTTCAGGCTTGCAAGAGGTCGCCCCGGCACGCTCCAGCATGCCGGTGACCTGCCCCGGTTGCCAGGCACGAGCCAGCAGCTTGTCCTTGGCTTCAGCGGCCGACGGCGAGGCCTTGATCAGCTCGATCACCTCGTCGATGTTGGAGATGGCGACCGCCAGACCCTCGAGGATATGCCCCCGCTCGCGGGCCTTGCGAAGCTCGTAAAGCGTGCGACGGGTCACCACTTCGCGACGGTGGCGAATGAAGGCCTCGAGCATCTGCTTCAGATCCAGCGTCTTAGGCTGGCCATCCGACAAGGCCACCATGTTGATACCGAAGACATTCTGCAGCTGGGTCTGAGCGAAGAGATTATTGACCACCACCTCGCCACTCTCGCCGCGCTTGACCTCGATCACCACGCGGAGACCGTCCTTGTCGGACTCGTCGCGCAGCTCCGCGATGCCGTCGATCTTCTTGTCCTTGACCAGTTCGGCGATCTTCTCGATCAACCGGGCCTTGTTCACCTGGTAAGGCAGTTCGCTGACGATGATGTGATCACGGCCGGTCTTGTCATCATGCTCGATGGTATGACGGGCGCGTACATAGATACGTCCACGGCCGGTCCGATAGGCATCGAGGATACCGGCCTTGCCGTTGATGATGCCCCCGGTCGGGAAGTCCGGTGCCGGGATGTACTCCATCAGGTCGTCGACCGACAGGGTATGGTCGTCGATCAGCGCCAGGCAGCCGCTGATCACCTCGCTCATGTTGTGCGGAGGTATATTGGTGGCCATGCCCACGGCGATACCGGAACTGCCGTTGATCAGCAGGTTGGGCACCTTGGTCGGCAGCACGGCGGGGATGCGCTCGGTACCGTCGTAGTTATCGACCCAGTCGACGGTATCCTTCTCGAGGTCAGCCAACAGCTCATGCGAGAGCTTTGACATGCGGACCTCGGTATAACGCATGGCGGCTGCGTTATCACCGTCGATCGAACCGAAGTTACCCTGACCGTCGACCAGCACGTGACGCATCGAGAAATCCTGCGCCATACGCACGATGGTGTCGTACACCGCACTGTCCCCGTGCGGGTGATACTTACCGATGACGTCACCCACCACACGGGCCGACTTCTTGTAGGGTTTGTTCCAGTCGTTGTTCAATTCGTGCATGGCGAAAAGCACGCGGCGGTGCACCGGCTTAAGGCCATCGCGCACGTCGGGCAGCGCCCGGCCGATGATCACGCTCATGGCGTAATCGAGATACGACTGCTTGAGCTCGTCCTCGATGTTGACTGGCAGAATCTCTCTGGCGATGTCACCCATGGGTCGTCAAATCCTTTGCACTGCGACTGTTTGGCGCTACAGGAGGCTGATGAGGCTAGCTTCGTGATAGCAATGCGAAATTGTACCACTCACCGCCTCCTAAAGGCAGCGTCACGACCCCCTAGCGCGGCTAGTTTGGTGCTGGATTTCCTGCCTCCTTACAGGCCAGCAGGCGTGACGCGAATGATACCGCCTCGGGCAGCCCCTGCACTCCTTCCTCGATGATCAACTCGAGACGCGAGTCACGCCGCCAACTGGTCGAGGTCAAGGTGACCTGACCAGATGCCCGGTTGTAACACTGCCAACCGGCATCGCTATTCACTACTGCCTTGATACGCAGCGTCGCGGGCAATGACTCAAGCAGCCTTGCCAGTGCGTCCAGCGAAAACACCTCGCTTGCATGAAAACGCCAGCCAAGACTGCGATAGCCAAGCGACGCGCCCTCATCGCACACGGGCGACCCAGGGCTTGGCTCGCGATAAACGAATGCATCCAGCACGACCTGAGCCTGGCTATCGCGCGCGGTCGAGTGCGCGATGGGCTGGGCAGGCCACGCCTTACCCGAGCCATTCTCGGCATAACGCCCACCTTTGCTATCCGAGGCATCAAGCAGCCGGGAGACCGGCAGCTGTCCATGCGGCGCCGACTCGATCCAGCGCTTGGCGGGCCAAAGATTGGCGAGATAGGCGTCGGCTTCCTGGCACTGCGACTCTGTCGACAGGTCGGTCATGGTCAGCGCTACGCCATCGGCCATTTCCAGCTGGTCGCGAAAGGTCTCGTTGCTCCGGGCACGCGGCTCATCGAGGCGACGCGGATCCAGCAGCGTGATGATATCGCACACGTCCAGCACCTCGGCGAAGGCCTCTCCACGCAGCAGGTCCAGCAGTCCGGCAGGATGCCCCAGCCCCGAGGGCTCGATGATCAGCCGGTCGGGGCGATGACGGTGCAAAAGGTTGACCAGGGAGGCTTGCAGCACAAAGGCCAGCTGGCAGCACAGGCACCCACCGGGCAAGCCTTTGACCACTATATCCTCACGCTCCTCGAACATGGCTTGGTCTATACCGACCTGACCAAACTCGTTGATGACCACCACCCAACGCTCATCTGGCGGTTTTTGCGTCAGCAGGTGACGAATTAGCGTGCTCTTGCCACTACCAAGAAAACCGGTAATGACGTGTACCGGAATGCACGATAGCGAAGCGCGTGAAGAAACGTGAGAAGGCACGAAGCAAGTCCTTGACGAAAGTGAAAACAGCAAAAGTTACTATATAACATTATCGTGCTGTTTCAGCATGCCCTCCTGACCAAAAGGGGCTGACAAACCGGTGATCCACTGACCATGGTGGACACACGGCCCTCCCTCCCTTGGAGAGGAAAAACCTGGCACAAACCCGCAACCGGGCAACGTTGCCGACATTCACTGAATTGCTATAGCGGCGGGAGGCGACGACACTAAGGGAGCGCCGGGGCAAGCGCCTGGCAACCTTAACGTGACGGAGAATGCCAGTGATCGGCGACCGCTCAGTGCTAGTGATCAATGACGACCGCATGCTGAACCATCAACCCGATATCCAGGACCCCTTCCTGCCTGGCCGCCTGGACCGCCGGGTCAGAGAAATTCTCAATGGCCTGGCAGTGCAATGGAAATACCCTGAGCATCCGGGCCGGATCACCGCCATCATCGAGCGCCTCAACGCCGACCCCATCCCGGGCGTCCGCTTCGCCTCTGCTAAACCAGCGACCATGGAAGAGCTTGGGCGCGTCCATACCAGCGCCCACCTGCGAGAAATTGAGCGCATGCGCGGCAAGCACGCTTGGCTGGATGTCGATACCACCGCGGTATCACCTGGCAGCATAGAGGCGGCCGAAGTGGCCGCGGGCGCCGCCATCGGGGCTGTCGATGCCGTCTGCAAAGGCCAAGCCCAGAGTGCCTTCGCACTCTGCCGCCCACCAGGCCATCACGCCGAACCGGCCCGCTCGCGAGGCTTCTGCTTTTTCAACAATGTGGCCGTTGCTGCCACCCATGCGCAGCAGGAATTGGGCATGGAGCGCGTGCTGATTGTCGATTGGGACGCCCACCATGGTAACGGCACTCAGGACATCTTCTGGGCCTCGCCAAATGTCATGCTCTTCGACACCCATCGTTCCGCCCCCTTTTACCCAGGCTCGGGCCTATTGGAAGATGTCGGTGCGGGTCTCGGCGAGGGCACCACCATCAATGTGCCCTTGCCTGGCGGAGCCGGCGATCAAGCGATGTTAACGGCTTTTCGCGATATTCTGGTACCCGCCACAAAGTGGTTCCAGCCAGACCTGATGCTGATTTCAGCAGGCTTTGATGCCCACCGGCTCGATCTGTGCCTGAACGTGAGCTATGAGGGCTTTGCCGCCATGACGGCCATTGTTCAGAGCCTGGCCGACCAGCACTGCGAGGGACGACTGGCGCTGGTACTCGAAGGCGGTTATCACCTCGAATCATTATCCCGGGGCGTTCACAGCGTGCTGCAGGTGCTGGCCGGAGGCAGCGCCCCCAACCCTGAGCAAATCGGCCTCGCCGAGGTCGCCGTCGCCAGCGACTTCCATAGAACAGCCTTTACGCTCGACCCATCACCTTCTTGCCATGACGACTCTTCCAACCACCTGACAGAATGATCGAGTGCACACAAAAAAACGCGACCCTTGCGGGTCGCGTTTTCATTTGCCTGGCGCCGAGACCAGGTCATTCTGCTGCTAGCGCGACTTAGAGGCGCTCGACCTCAGCGTCGTTACGCAACTGCTCAAGCAGGCCATTAACCACGGCTTGGGCGCGCAGCCGCTCAACTAGCTGTGCGACACGAGACTCTGACGCATCGGATGCATCGCCTTCTTGCACTGCGTCGAGGGCCACCAGCGCCACACCATTCTGCGTCGCTGTCTGGCCATAAACCGGCGAGTCGCCTTCTGGGTGCGGCAGCCGGAACGCCAACGAATTCACGGGCGACGGCACCTGACCTGCTCCCTGGCGTGTAGCTGATTCAACCTGCTGCCAGTCGACCGCCTGCTCTGAACCATCACGCAGACCGGCAACACGCTGCTCGGCAAGTGTTCGCAGGGCCTCTTGCACCTTCTGCTGTTCGACCCCCTCAGTCACACGGTCGCGCACGGCGTCCAAGGGTAACGTCGTTGCGGGACGATGCTCACGTACACGCAGCACCAGACGGCGATCCTCGTCGAGTTCGATGACCTCACTGTTGAAGCCTTCTTCGAGCACATCTGGCGTGAAGGCGGCCTCCATGACACCCGGCTCAGCCAGCACGCCTTCGGCACCGGCCGCTGATACCCAATCACTGGTCTGAAGCTCGGTACCCACATCTTCGGCAATACTGGCCAGATCATCGGCAGCGAAACTTTCATCGATCAGCTGCTGAACGCGCTGATTGAAGATGTCATCCACCTCGGCCATCGCCACCTCGTCGCGAAGCTCATCACGCAGGGCCTCGAAAGAGGGAACCTCTATCCCGGTTACCTTGAGCAAGTGGATGCCGTTATCCGTTTCAACGATGTCTGATACCTGTCCCTGCTCAAGAGAATACGCAGCATCCTCGAAAGCTTCGCCGAAGAAGCCACGGCTGATCACGCCCAGGTCACCACCGCTATCGCTGGTAGAGGTATCATCCGACACCTCTTTGGCAAGCGAGGCAAAGGAATCGCCTGCTTCAAGGCGTTCTTTCACCGTATCGAGACGTTCAACTGCCTCTTCACGGCTGCGTTGATCGCCAAAGGTCACCATGATGTGGGACACACGACGGTCGGCATTGCTGACACGCTCGGCGTAAAGCGAGCGTAGATCCGACTCATCGACCTCTACCTGATCAGCCAGCTCAGCACGATCCAGCACCAGATAGGCAAGCTTCACCTGCTCCGGGCGCTGATACTCATCGCGGTGATCCTGGTAATAGGCGTTCAGATCGGCGCTACTAACTTGCGGCCTTTCGTCAAGATCAGAGGCATTGAGCTGCTGATAGCGATAACGACGCGTCTGGTTTTGCAGCGCCGCCAGTTGCTGCTGCTCATCCTCGAGCATGAACTCACTGGCAGAAAAGCCTTCCTGGAGCTGCTGACGCTGCATGTCATCGCGCAGCTGTTCACGAAACGCCAGAGGCGTATAGCCGGCACTTGCCAGGCGATTCTTGAACAACTCGCGAGAGAAGCTACCTTCCTGGTTCTGGAACTCAGGTAGCGACACAATCAGCTCATCGATCTGGCTCTCGGAGAGATACAGACCACCCTCTTCAGCGTATTGATCCAGCAGCGAGGTACTGATCAGTTGATCGATCACCTGACCACGTAGCTGCCGTTCCTGCTCAGGTGGCACTTGACCACTGCGGATCGCGCGTTGCACTTGCAACTCTACCTGCTGACGCGTGATGGACTGGCCATTGACGGTTGCGACATCATCACTGCCAGATGAGACCAAACCGATCAGCGAGTCGACCCCAAAAAGGGCCATGGTGGCGATCACCGCGCCGATGATGATCTTGGCGCCCCAGCTGGTGGAGCGATCCCGAATACGTTGCAGCATTACTGGCCTCGGCTGGAGATTGGCAAAAAAAACAGTTCATTATAGGCGCCTGACAGGGTCTTGGAACAACCATAGTCAAGATACAGAGCATCAGGCACAGCGTGTTAGCGACTAAACTTCAGGCACTGCTTTTCAGAAAACGCGTTTCAGATGATACAGGTCATGTACGACGTTCACGCCACGGAGCATCTATCATTGAGCTAGGCCGACGCATGAAATGGCGACCAATAAAAAGGCGCACCGCTAAGCGATGCGCCATGGTCAGGACCGTCAGTCCGCCGGGCTGAGCCCAGAATCTCAGTTGACGGAATCCTTGAGCGCCTTGCCGGCCTTGAAGCTAGGCACTTTGGCTGCGCTGATTTCGATCGGCTGACCGGTCTGTGGATTGCGGCCAGTACGCGCGGCACGCTCCTTGATGGAGAAAGTGCCAAAGCCTACCAGAGAGACGGAATCGCCCTGCTTGAGGCTTTCAGTAACGCTATCCACCATGGCGTCGAGCGCACGACTTGCAGCCGCCTTGGGAATGTCGGCAGACGCGGCAATGGCTTCGATCAGCTCAGATTTGTTCACACTTCACCCCTTGACTGTTTCAGAAATTACTGGAAATCGACGCTATCTTGAGGCGGCTTATTCGATCACAGCAAAGCGTAATTTATAGCAATGCCACCAAAGATCGTCAAGCAACTATTGGCCTCAAGCCCCACCATGCCAAGGCTTGGGCCTTGGCATGGTGGAAAAATCACCTCTAGTGAGTGCTGATCACTGTCTGGGATACGGCAGGATCATCCTTTCGATTATCATCAGACTCAAGCGTGGACTTTTCAGCAAGAGCGACATCAAGCACCTCGTCAATCCAACGCACGGGACGAATATCCAATGCGTCTTTGATATTGTCAGGCACTTCTTTGAGGTCGCGACGGTTTTCCTCAGGAATTAGCACGGTCTTTATACCACCGCGCCTTGCGGCCAGCAATTTCTCCTTGAGCCCGCCAATCGGCATCACCTCACCGCGTAGATTGACCTCACCGGTCATTGCCACATCACAACGCACAGTCCGCCCAGTGAAGGCAGAGACCATCGCCGTGACCATCGCAATGCCGGCACTGGGGCCATCTTTTGGCGTCGCGCCCTCGGGCACGTGGATGTGCAGGTCTTCTTTCTCGAAACGCTCGGTATCGATGCCAAGTGCCTTTGCCCGCGAACGCACCACGGTCTGAGCGGCACTCACCGACTCCTTCATGACATCACCGAGAGAGCCGGTCTTGTTGATCCGACCCTTACCTGGCGTCAGCACGGATTCGATGGTGAGAAGCTCACCCCCGACAGACGTCCAGGCGAGACCGGTGACACGCCCAACCTGATCTTCCTGGTCAGCCAGACCGTAGTTGAAGCGACGCACACCCGCGTGACGCTCGATACCGTCGGCGCTAAGACGCTCAGGTGCCTGAGCCCCTTCTTTAGCCTGCATCTCGATACGTTCACGCAGCACCTTGCGGCAGACTTTCGCGACCTGGCGCTCAAGCTCACGCACCCCGGCCTCACGTGTGTAGTAACGAATCAGCTCGAGTACGGCATCATCCTCGAACGTCAGCTCGTCGTTCTTCAGGCCGTTTGCCTTGAGCTGCTTGGGCACCAGATAGCGTTTGGCGATCGCCAGCTTCTCGTCTTCGGTGTAACCCGGCAGACGAATGATCTCCATGCGATCCATCAGCGGGCCCGGAATATTCATCGAGTTGGCGGTACAGATGAACATGGTCTCGGAGAGATCATAATCAAGCTCGAGATAGTGATCGCTGAACTTGTCGTTCTGCTCCGGATCCAGCACCTCGAGCAAGGCCGACGACGGGTCACCGCGATGATCCATGCCCAGCTTGTCGACCTCATCGAGCAGGAACAGCGGGTTCTTGACCCCGGCCTTGCTCATGCGCTGCACCACCTTACCGGGCAGCGAGCCGATATAGGTACGGCGATGGCCGCGGATTTCGGACTCATCGCGCACGCCGCCAAGTGCCAGACGCACGTACTTGCGATTCGTCGCCCGAGCGATCGACTGGCCCAGCGACGTCTTGCCCACCCCGGGCGGGCCGACCAGGCACAGCACCGGCCCTTTCAGTTTCTTGACCCGCTTCTGAACGGCCAGGTACTCGAGAATGCGCTCCTTGACTTCCTCAAGACCGTAATGATCTTCATCAAGAACTTTCTGGGCCCGCAGCAGGTCGTGCTTGACCCGGGTGCGCTTCTTCCAAGGCACCGCGATCAGCCAATCCAGATAGGAACGAACCACGGTAGCCTCAGCCGAGCTCGGCCCCATCATCTTCAGCTTGTTGAGCTCTTGAGTGGCCTTCTCGCGAGCCTCCTCAGGCATGCCGGATTCTTCGATCGCCTGCTCGTACTTATCGGCCTCATTGGGCACATTATCGAGCTCGCCCATCTCTTTCTGGATGGCCTTCATCTGCTCGTTGAGATAGTACTCGCGCTGCGACTTCTCCATCTGGTCCTTGACCCGGGAACGGATGCGCTTCTCGACCTGAAGCAGGTCGATTTCGGACTCAATCAACGCCATCAGGTGTTCGATACGATCGCGGACGCGATCCATCTCGAGCAGCTGCTGCTTGTCACCGATCTTCAAGGACAGGTGAGCACAGATGGTATCTACCAGCCGACTGGGATCCTCGATCCCCGACAGCGAGTTCAACACCTCATTGGGGACCTTCTTGGACAGCTTGACGTATTGCTCGAACTGATTGAGCAATACGCGCACCAGCGATTCCTGCTCACGCTCGGTGAGCGGCTCGCTCTCGCGCAGCGTAACCTCGGCCTGACTATAGCTTTCGTCGACCACGGTAATATCGCCGACATCGGCTCGCGAGGCGCCCTCGATCAGCACCTTCACGGTGCCGTCAGGCAGCTTCAAGAGCTGCATGATCTCGGCGACAGTACCCACTGCGAACAGATCGTTGGTATCAGGCTCGTCCTGACCAGCCTCGCGCTGAGCGACAAGCAGAATCCGCTTGTCGGCAGCCATGGCGGCCTCGAGGGCCTGAATGGACTTCTCCCGCCCCACGAACAGCGGAATCACCATCTGCGGGTAAACCACCACATCGCGAAGCGGCAATAGGGGCAGACTCTGGGTCTGTTCGTCGTTCTGCTGCATCGCAGACGTTCCTCAATGCTCGAATGATTGAACAGGTGATGGGGGCAGCGCGCGCCCATTGCAAGCGCGGGGACAGACCGCCAGGGCAAAAGCGCGCGAAAAAAAGGGGCCGCAGATGCGGCCCCTGCTTCGGAGGGGAGCGGCCTTAGCCGTCCTTGCCCGCCACCTTGCCGTCTTCCTGTTGAGAGTAGATCAGCAATGGCTCGCTTTCGCCGCGAATCACGGCGTCGTCGATCACCACCTTGGTGACACCCTCAAGCGACGGAATCTCGTACATGGTATCGAGCAGCACCGCTTCGAGGATCGAACGCAAACCACGCGCTCCGGTCTTGCGCGACATGGCCTTTTTGGCAACGGCCCGCAGCGCCTCTTCTCTGAAGTCGAGGTCCACGCCTTCCATCTCGAACAGCTTGACATACTGCTTGATGAGCGAGTTCTTAGGCTCAGTGAGGATCTCGATCAGCGCATCCTCGGTGAGCTCGGTAAGCGTCGCAATGACCGGCAAGCGCCCCACGAACTCGGGAATCAAACCAAACTTGACCAGGTCATCTGGCTCGACATCGAGCAGCAGATCGCCGACACCCTTGGTTTCATCCTTGGTTTTCACCTCGGCGTTGAAACCGATACCACCCTTCTCGGCGCGCTCGCGAATCACCTTGTCCAAACCAGCGAAAGCACCGCCAACAATGAACAGGATATTGCCGGTATCGACCTGCAGAAATTCTTGCTGCGGGTGTTTACGCCCGCCCTGTGGCGGTACTGAAGCCGTCGTGCCTTCGATCAGCTTAAGCAATGCCTGCTGCACGCCCTCACCCGACACATCACGAGTGATGGAAGGATTGTCAGACTTGCGCGAGATCTTGTCGATCTCATCGATATAGACAATGCCCTTCTGCGCCTTGTCGACATCGTAGTCACACTTCTGCAGCAGCTTCTGGATGATGTTCTCGACATCTTCACCGACATAGCCCGCCTCGGTGAGGGTCGTGGCATCGGCGATGGTGAAGGGCACATTCAGCAAGCGTGCCAGCGTTTCGGCAAGCAGCGTCTTACCGCTGCCGGTCGGACCGATCAGGAGGATATTGGACTTACCAAGCTCCACCTCGTCGCTCTTCACCTCGGCACGCAGACGCTTGTAATGATTGTAGACCGCCACCGACAACACCATCTTGGCGCGGTCTTGGCCTATCACATAATCATCGAGGGTGTGACGAATCTCCCGCGGGGCCGGCAGGCGATCTTCATCGCTTTCAGCATCGGCCTCAAGGACCTCCTCGCGGATGATGTCGTTGCACAGGTCGACGCACTCATCGCAGATATAGACGGACGGGCCAGCGATCAGCTTACGAACTTCGTTCTGGTTCTTGCCACAAAACGAGCAGTACAGCAGCTTGCCGCTCTCGTCCTTACCTTTGCCGTCGGCCATTTGCGTACCTCTCTACGGACGGCGACCTAACGGCCGCCGGAGTTGCATATCGTGGCTGGAGATGTATCTCACGCTATCAGGATGCCGGGCGTTTCTCCAGCATGGCATCAATCAGGCCGTATTCAGCAGCCTGCTCACCGGTCATGAAGTTATCACGATCGGTATCCTTGGCGATGGTCTCGAAATCCTGACCGGTATGATCGGCAAGGATTTGATTGAGGCGCTTACGGATACTGAGAATTTCCTTGGTGTGGATCTCGATATCCGAGGCCTGGCCCTGGTAACCACCCAGCGGCTGGTGAATCATCATGCGCGAATTCGGCAGGCAATAACGCTTGCCTTTGGCACCCCCGGCCAGCAGTAATGCTCCCATGCTTGCCGCCTGACCGATACAGACGGTCGAGACGTCAGGCTTGATGAACTGCATGGTGTCGTAGATCGACATACCCGCCGTGACGGAACCACCCGGCGAATTGATGTACAGGTGGATGTCCTTGTCCGGGTTCTCGGACTCAAGGAACAACAACTGCGCTACCACAAGGTTAGCCGTGTAGTCTTCCACCGGTCCAACCAAGAAGATCACACGCTCCTTGAGCAGGCGCGAGTAGATGTCGTAGGAGCGCTCACCGCGTGCGCTCTGCTCGACCACCATCGGCACTAAGCCGCCAGCGTTTTGAATATCGGACTCGTTGCCCATTGTGTGACATCCTTCATCCTGAGACTGGATTTTGACCCCGCCTACGCGGCGTCATGAAGACAGTAAAGCATGACTGGCAGTCAGACCGAAGCCTGACTGCCAACGACTGTTGTCGCCAATCACGCCTTGGCGTCTTCCTCTTCTTCCTCAGCGGCTTCTTCTTGCTGCTGAGCCGCCTGCAGAGCCTCCTCGTAGGACATCTCGACATCCTTAACGGTCGCCTGATCAAGCAGCACTGCGACAGCCTTCTCTTCTAGAATCGACGATTTCAGCTGATTCTTGAGCTCATCATTGCTCATGTAGTAATCGATGACCTGCTGCGGGTCTTCATACTGCTGAGACAATTCCTCGACCTTGGCCCTGATCTCATCGTCGGATGCATCTGCTTCGTGAACCTTGATGACTTCCGCCAGCAGCAGACCGACCTGAACGCGGCTCTTGGCCTGCTCGGCGAACAGCTCGTTGGGCAGCTGAGAAACATCGAAGTCTTCACCCAGACCAAACTGTTGGGCAGCCTGGCGCTTGAGCGCATCAGTTTCCTGCTGAACAAGAGCCTGCGGCGCCGGGATGTCGTTGGCTTTCTTCAGCGCATCGAGCACCTGCTGCTTGACGCGGTTATCGACAGCCTGACTGGCTTCGCGAGTCATATTCTTCTTGATCTCGGCCTGGAAGGTATCGATATCGCCACCTTCGACACCAAACTGCTGGATGAAGGCCTCATCGATCGCCGGCAGCTCTTGTGCGCTGACCTTGTGGACCTTGACCTTGAAGGTGGCATCCTGACCGGCCAGGTTCTCGGCCTGGTAATCTTCCGGGAAGGTCACCTTGATCTCGGTCTCATCACCGGCCTTAACGCCGACCAGCTGCTCTTCAAAGCCCGGGATGAAGCTGCCGGAACCGATCACCAGGTCGTGATTCTCGGCACTGCCACCTTCGAATGGCTCGTCGCCCAGGAAGCCCTGGAAATCGAGAGTGACCTGATCGCCGTCTTCGGCAGCACGATCGACTTCGGCCCAGCTGGCATTCTGCTTGCGCAGGGTCTCGATCATTTGCTCGACATCAGCATCAGTCACTTCGACAACCGGGCGCTCAACTTCGGCACCCTCAATGCTTGCCAGCTCGACTTCTGGATAGATTTCCAGCGTCGCGACAAATTCAAGATCCTTGCCGCTCTCGTTCACGGTCGGCTCAATCTCGGGGTAGCCCGCCGGGTTGAGGTTTTCCTGAGTGATGGCTTGAACATAACGCTCACGCATCACTTCGCCCACCACTTCATTGCGCGCGTCTTGACCGTAGCGCTGACGGACTACAGCCATCGGCACCTTGCCTGGGCGGAAGCCATTCAGGCGCGCACTCTTGGCGGTATCCTTGAGGCGAGACTCGACGGCCTGATCGATCTCGGCCGCCGGGACTTGAACCTTAACGCGACGTTCGATCTTGGAGGTCGGTTCGACGGAAACTTGCATGAATAGTCCTCTACCACTGGGGCGTTCGAAAAAAGCGTTGAATGATCAAAGGGGATTAATTCTAAGAACCCCGATGCACGCTGGCAAGCGCAATGCCATGACTATGGGGGCGCGATGCACTGTTACAAGGGTGCGGGAGCAAAAAACCTATTCACCCGAAGCCCAAATGACATACAGCGCCGGCCTTGCCTTGGATAAAAGGCACATCACAAAACATAGACATGACTGAGAGACTCGAACCCATAGGTCGCGAATCTTGATAGGAAGGGAATATGAGACACAACAAGAAGGAAGTCATGGGGTGGATGATGGGGATCGAACCCACGACCACCGGAACCACAATCCGGGGCTCTACCACTGAGCTACATCCACCATATCGACTTGCTTAACCAGGCACTTGCCTTGCTGCTGACCACTTAACTGATAAGTGGCGCGCCCAGCAGGGCTCGAACCTGCAACCTACGGCTTAGAAGGCCGTTGCTCTATCCAATTGAGCTATGAGCGCATTCTAAAGCCTCTAAACTCTTGCATGCAACGGTAGTCAAAAATTTTATTCGGCAAATCAATGACTTAAATGGTCGGGATGGAGGGATTCGAACCCCCGACATCCTGCTCCCAAAGCAGGCGCGCTACCAGACTGCGCTACATCCCGATATCATATGTTGCACTGCATTGACGCGGCTCTCTCTCGCCTCAATGCGGAGCGTATTCTACGCATCCTTGCCCGCTGGTCAAGCCCTTAGCGCACACTCTCTCAACAAGCATGCTTTGACTCGAGGCCAGCACATGCGAAAATTGGCGACATTACTCTTTTGTCGCCCGCAGCAGGTACGCCCACCCAACGGCCTGCCGCCTTACCTTCTAGGGAAACACCGATGTCCGCCCAGCTGATCGATGGCAAGGCTATTGCCGCTCAAGTTCGTCAACAGGTTGCCCGCCAGGTAGAGGCCCGCCGCGAATCCGGTGCACGCAGGCCAGGGCTTGCCGTGGTGCTGGTCGGCGAAGACCCGGCATCCGAAGTCTATGTTCGCCACAAGCATCTCGCCTGCGAAGAGGCCGGTATCTTGTCTTTTCGCCACCATCTGCCAGCGGACACTACCCAGACCGCGCTTGAAGCCTTGGTCGACGAGCTGAACGCCGACGAGCGCGTCGACGGCATTCTGGTCCAGTTGCCATTACCCGAGCATCTCGACCCGCGGCCAATCCTTGAGCGCATCCTGCCTGGCAAGGATGTCGATGGTTTCCACCCTTACAACCTCGGCCGACTGGCTCAGCGCATGCCACTGCTTCGGCCTTGCACACCCAAGGGGGTCATGACACTGCTTCAAAAATCTGGCATCAAGGTGCGCGGCCTGGATGCGACCATCGTCGGCGCTTCTAACATCGTGGGCCGACCGATGGCACTGGAGCTGATGTTTGCAGGCTGCACCGCCACTGTCTGCCATCGCTTCACCAAGGACCTGGAGGCTCAAGTGCGTCGTGCCGATTTGCTGGTGGTGGCCGTCGGCAAACCGGGGCTCGTCAAAGGTGAGTGGGTAAAAGAAGGCGCCATCGTTATCGACGTCGGCATTAACCGCAATGATGACGGCACACTGATCGGTGACGTGGAATTCACGCCGGCGGCGGAGCGCGCCAGCTACATCACACCGGTACCCGGGGGCGTAGGACCGATGACGGTCGCCTCACTACTTGAGAACACCCTCTACGCCGCCGAGCGTCATGACCCCATGAAGGCCGAATAGCTTCCAGTTGAAGACCGACCCGCTAACAGCGGCGCAGCCCATGCGCCAGACGTCGCCTTGGGTTAGACTCTACGCTTTTCGCCCCAGGGCTATCGTCAACGGGGCGATACACATCAATTTGTACCATGAGGTCAGGTGACATGAACGACCAGAAGATGAACGTCGAAAGCTTCAATCTCGACCACACCAAGGTCAAAGCGCCCTATGTCCGCCTGGCCGGCGTGACCGTTGGCCTGCATGGCGACGAGATCTACAAGTATGACATGCGCATTTGCCAGCCCAATCAGAATCACATGGACATGCCGGGGTTGCACTCTCTGGAGCACCTCATGGCTGAGATGTCGCGCAACCATACTGACAAGGTCGTCGACATCAGCCCGATGGGCTGCCAGACCGGCTTCTACTGGGCGATGATCAACCATGATGACTACGATGGCATCCTCACACTGATCGAGAAGACCCTCGAGGACGTGCTGCAAGCTGATGAAGTGCCGGCCTGCAATGAAATGCAGTGCGGCTGGGCCGCCAGCCATAGTCTTGAAGGCGCCAAGGAAATCGCCCGCGGCTTTCTGGCCAAGCGTGACGAATGGCAGCTGATTTTTGAGTGATCCGATGACCGGAGCGACGCACGAAATGAGCAAGATTGGCATCATCGGCGCCATGGCCGAGGAGGTAGCGCTATTGGCCTCTCGTCTGGAGGATAGCCGGACGCGTCACCATGTGGGCTGTACGTTCCATACCGGACGTCTCCAAGGCGTCGAGGTCGTGATCCTCCAATCCGGCATCGGTAAAGTGAATGCTGCTGTTGGGACGACCCTGCTGCTGGACGTATACAAGCCGGACGTGGTCATCAATACCGGTTCCGCGGGCGGATTCGGCGAGGGCCTCTCCGTGGGTGATGTCGTCATATCATCCGAGGTGCGTCACCACGATGTGGATGCTGTCGTGTTCGGCTATGAGCACGGCCAGGTGCCCAAGATGCCGGCGGCCTACCTGCCCGATAAAAGGCTGGTCGAGGTCGCCAGGGAGTGCATCGAATCGCTCGGCAACCTGACGGTCGTCGAGGGCCTGATAGCGACTGGCGACGTTTTCATGGCCTGCCCTGAATTGGTATTGCGCACTCGCGATCGCTTTCCGACCATGATTGCCGCCGAAATGGAAGCCGCGGCCATCGCCCAAACCTGCCACCTCTATGGCTGCCCCTTCGTGATCATTCGCGCCCTGTCGGACATCGCCGGGCAGGAGTCGAACGTCTCCTTTAAATCCTTCATCGATCAGGCCGCGCAGCATTCTGCGCAGATGGTAGAAGCGATGGTCGCCCGACTCGGCGCTGTAGAGAACACACCAGAGAGTGCTTGAGACTACTCGCTCAGTGACAACGCTCATGTCAAGAAAGGCGCCAGCAAGGCGCCTTTCTTGTTTTCAGACCGACTCTTCATAGCCCCCATCCCTGGCACTATCCTATACAAAACCGATTCAAGCATTATACAGTGAGTATTTATCGGCTGACGGAGCCCATGCAATGCATGCCATTTTACGGCTGACCCGATACCTGATCGCGATGATGCTGACACTCCTGGCGGTTGGCTGCAGCAGCTATCCGCTTGGCTTCGAAGAGACTCCTGCGGTCGCCGACACCCAGCGCCTCGATGCCTTGACGTATTCGCCGCCGGACTGGCCCGAGACCCTGCAGGCAGACATCCATTTGCCGGCCACGACGGGTAATGACCTGAGACCTGCCGCCCTGGTAGTACATGGAGGCGGATGGCAGCGTCGTGATCGCCACGACATGGACGCCATCGCCGCTCGCCTGGCGGAACGCGGCTACGTGGCCATCAATATTGACTACCGCTTTGCCCCCACCTATCGCTTCCCCGCACAGGTCCATGACCTTCAACAGGCAATGCACTGGATCCATGATCAAGCTGAACGATTTCGGATCGATACCGACCGCATCATCGGCGTCGGCTACTCCTCCGGCGCCCATCTGATTAGCCTGATGGCCGTGCTGGAGGCAGGCAATTCTCTCGACAGTCCCTATGGCGGCCCTGAGACACGACTTGCTGGCGTGCTGGCCGGCGGCACACCGACGGACCTACTATCGTTCGACGACGGCCGATTACTTACCGACTTCATCGGTGGCACACAGGCTGAATATCCGGTTCGCTATCGCAAGGCTTCACCGCTGCACCAGCTTGGCAATAACGCACCGCCCTTCTTTCTTTTTCACGGCAACCTCGACGGTTTGGTGCCGGTCGAGCAGGCCGAAGACTTCCGCGCGGCACTGGGTGAGCGTGGCATTGCCAGCGCGCTTTATCGGCTCAGGCTGCGCGGCCATTTCACCACCTTTCTCACCGCCGGTACGGCCATCGAGCAGGGACTCGATTTCCTTGAGGAGCAGCGCGCATCCACCTCGGCCACAACGCAGGCCGCATCGGTTATCATGACAACCTACCGTAACTGATGACAGGAGTCTCCCATGCATGCGTCGCGTCCCCCGCTACTGGTCATCTACACCGGCGGAACCCTCGGCATGGTCGAGACGCCTCACGGCCTCGCACCGGGCGAGCATTTCGAGACAAGGCTGCGTAATGCCCTTAAAAGTCTGGCACCAGCCCAGCGCGCCAGCCTGCCCGACTTCGACTTCCTGGCAACCCCGAGAACCATCGACTCCAGCAGCGCTTGCCCGGCCGACTGGCAGAGCCTCGCCGCACTGATCGAGAATCACCAGCAGGCTTATTCAGGCATCGTCATACTGCATGGCACTGACACGCTGAGCTGGACCGCCACTAGTCTGGCCTTTCAGCTCCAAGGCATCGACAAACCCGTCGTGCTCACGGGTGCCATGCATCCTCTGGAATCAAGGGGGAGTGATGCCCTTAACAATATCGAAGGCGCCTTGCGTTTCGCCGCTCTACCAGCGCTTCAGGAAGTCGCCCTCTACTTCGCAGGGTGCTTACTACGAGGCGTTCGTGCCCGCAAATGGCAGACACAGGCCGAGGATGCCTTCACCAGCCCCAACTATCCTTTACTCGGCGAAATGGTCGACGGTTTGCCCGTACTCTATCCCGGCCGCGGCCTTGGCGACCATCAGCGTGGTGCTCAACGGTTTGAGCTCCCGGACTATCGGGCACTAGGCCCATCACCTGTGGTACGGATTGCGCTGTGGCCAGGCATCACCGCCCGACAGGTTGGCGCACTTCTGCTTGACGATACCGTCAAGGGCGCGCTGCTAGAAGTCTGGGGGGGAGGCAATATCGCCGACGACCCGGCACTGATCGAGGTATTGGCCCAAGCCAACGGGGAAGGCAAGCTGGTGACGGCCATCAGTCAATGTCCGTATGGGCGCATCGATATTGGTGCCTATGCGGCTGGCCAGGGGCTCGCAGACGCAGGCGTGATGTCTGGCGATGACATGACCCCTGAAGCCGCCATGACAAAGCTGATCCACCTGCTGGCCAAACCATTGAGCGACGCAGACAGGAAGCGTCAGTTCCTGACCAGCCTTACCGGAGAGCGCTGATCAACGCCTGCCACACAGCGCAAACGAGGATCCCATTCAACGCCGGTGGCATGGCAAGATGATCGCACTAGGTGCTTGAATTACGGGAAACGTCCAAGACGGGGTCCGCCAAAAGGAGACAGACCATGGAACACGCCGTACACCCTTTCAGTGAACTCTTCGAGCAGCTCGGCCTGCCCGCCGATAACGCCTCTATCCAGGCGTTCATCGAGCAGCATTCACCATTATCCGATGACGTGAGTCTGGCCGAAGCCCCCTTCTGGAACCGGGGGCAGGCAGAGTTGATTCGTGGCGCCTTGGAAGATGACGCTGACTGGGCTGAGGTAGTCGATCAGCTCAACGCCGCGCTGCGCAAGGGGTGAGCAAAAGAAGCCGGGAGCGGTGACTCAAAGCCGCTCCTCGACTCGCTCAAGAATCTGTCGACTGACTTTGTTCACCAGGGGACGGGCCGCCTTATTGACGGCCCTTTCCACCAGGCGATTCTTGATCACGTAATCAAGCGTCAGCGTCACCAGTGTGCCCTCGGGGACTGGCGTAAGCCGGTAACAGCCCTGATTCTGCACCCCATCGATAGACTCCCATGCCAAACGCTCCGGCGCGCGAGACTCAGTGATCACCACATCGAAGGCCCAATCGACGCCAACCGCCCTGACATGCCAGCGATAACGCTTATCACCCAGCGATTCGATGGATTCGATCAGGTCGGAATAATCCGCAAAGTCTTCGACACGTTCGAGTAGCTCGAAGACCCGCTCCGGCGTCGCCGGCAATGTCGCGCTATGTTCGATGGTGGCCATATCGAGATCCTGTTACGGGTGCGCACAAACCTTGAGGGTAACCAGCTCACCTCTCCAAGACCAGCCTTCAACCGCTAACAGCGCATCTTCTCAAGCGAGCCACCCACCCATCACGCTCAAGAACATGATCTGGCTTGTCGCCCCCTGGCCGACTCGTTGTTTGACCGATCTACGCGTCCCATTTTCCCTAAGCGCCGCCAAGCTGCATCGTGATCAAGCGACCAAGATCACTCGCCCATATATCGCACCCGCTTTTTTGCCTTTACCCGGGCAACCTCTACCCGTACCAGCCCATCTACGCAGTAACCGAAGTCGGCATCGACGCTGAAATCCAGAAACTGCACACCACCAGGTGAGCAAAGATCGGTGTAATGCTTATAGAGGGCCGGCACTGTCACGCCATGCATGCCGAGCTGTCGCTTGAGCACCTTGAAGTCGGCCGCCACATCGTCGTGGCAGAACAACACCTTAGCTTCGTCCGCAACGGCTGAAGATACACGGAATGGCGCACGAGCTCGCACGCCTTCTTCTCTGGTACCGTAATAATGCTGAAAGAAATACACCAGCAGCTCCAGTGCGGCACGGGGAATGGCATTGGATAGCGACACCGGCCCGATCATCCAGGCGATCGATGGATTGGCTTTCAAGTAGGCACCGATGCCATGCCATAGCAGATCAAGGCTGCGACGTCCCCAGTACCTGGGTTGTACAAAGCTGCGTCCAAGCTCGATACCCTCACCGACGCTTGCCAACCATTCCTCTGAACAGTCGAACAGTGACGCCGAATAAAGACCTTCCACGCCATGCGTCGCCAGCACGCCATTGACCCTTGCCAGGCGATAAGCGCCGGCAATCTCCATGGCCTTGTCGTCCCAGACCAGCAGATGCTGATAATGACGATCATAGTCATCCAGATCTCGGCTCTCACCGGTCCCCTCGCCTACCCGACGGAACGTCAGCTCGCGGAGTCGTCCCAGTTCACGCATCACCACGGAATCCGCGCGATACTCGTGCAATAGAATCCGCATGCCCTCCTTGGTCGTTCCCAGACACTGCGCTTTTTCCAGCTCGGCACGCAACGCCTGTCGCGGCTCTGGGTGGGCGATCGGCCGCTCGGTCTCGAACAGCGGCGTCTTGTTCTTGGCCAGCCGATAGACATGCTTGCGAAGCAGTTTGAGCTTGGTGCGATTGGCTAATCCTGGCAAATCGAAGCGCGTCAGGGGAATAGGCTCACCGACACGGATCGGCAGGTCCATGGCGTGCTTCTTGAACATCTCGTTGACCAGCAGCAGCCCGCCCAGTGGCCGGTAGATCATCGACAGCGAATAGAACAGTGCCGAATTTCGCCCGCCTACGTGCACCGGCAGAATCGGGGCATTGGTCTTGCGAGCCAAATGCAGGAAGCCGCTGAGCCAAGGGCCATCTTTAATGCCGGCGGGACCTGCCCGGGACACCTCGCCCGCGGGAAAGACAATGACCGCCTGCTCGGCCATCAGCGCCTCGCTGCCGGCGCGGGCAGTCTGGCGGTAACCTTTACCGGTCAGGTTATCGACGGGCAGCAACAAGGGGCGCAGCGGCACGAACTCCCACAGCAGGTCGTTGACCATCACCTTGACGTCTCGGCGCACCTCACCCACCAACTTGAGCAGCGCCAGGCCATCCAGGGTGCCCAGCGGGTGGTTGGCGACGATCACCACGCGCCCCTCATTCGGAATGTTGCAACGCTCACGTGCAGAGACCAGGTAACTGAAGCGGAAGTGCTCCAGAACATGGTCGATGAATTCGAAGGGGCCCGCTTCCTGATGCAGCGCCAGGAAGTCATTGACCTCATCCTCATGCATCAGGCGGCGCAACAGCCCCATGGCAGGCTGGCGCACCACGGCTGCACGGCTATTGAGTGCAGGGTATTTGTCGTCAATCAGGCGTTCTATATCGAGCATCGGGGAGTCCTCCGGTGTTGTCGATATCCTGCGCGTCCGACATGACGTGACCATGTCGAACGCATAACGAAGCAGTGACAACCGCCCGCTATGGCCAGCAGCGCTGGCAATCTCTACAATGCGCGACTCGCCCGGACCGGATCCCGGGCGTCCGTGCCGCCAGGCCGGCCGTAACAAATTCTCCGAAGGAACTCCCCATGACCTCCTCTTCAGCCCCCCGTGCCGTAGTGATCTACTCCGGCGGCATGGACTCTTATACGGTGTTGCACCGGGCCCGCCGCGAGGGTTATGAGCTCCACGCGCTCTCGTTCAACTACGGACAACGACACGCACGCGAACTCGATACCGCCAAACAGGTATGCGAGGAGCTCGGGATCGCTCATCAGATCGTCGATATCCGTGCCATCCATGGCCTGATCGACAACTCCGCCCTGACAGACGCCTCCCAGGCACTGCCCGGCGGCGACTACGATGCCGACAACCTGAGCGCCACCGTGGTACCGAACCGCAACATGATCCTGCTGTCTCTGGCCATTGCCCAGGCGGTGAACATCGGCGCGGATCGCGTTTTCTATGGCGCCCACGGCGGCGATCACGTGCTCTACCCGGATTGCCGGCCCGAGTTTGTCGATAAGATGAACGCTGTAGCCGCCATCGCCAACTTCTCGCCGGTGACCATCGAGGCGCCCTACCTGCACAAGGGCAAGGGCGAGATTCTGGCCGACGGCCTCGCCATGGGACTCGACTACGCCAAGACCTGGACCTGCTACCTAGGCAGGGCTCTTGCCTGCGGCGACTGCGGCAGCTGCCGCGAGCGGCTGGCCGCCTTCGAGCAACATGGCTTGAGCGATCCCCTGGGCTATTCACAGCGGCCCGAAGCCACCGCATCACAGCGACCCGAAGCCGACACATCACAGCGGCCAGGCACTGACGCAGAAGTCAGCGCTGACTCCAGCGAAGGTCGCCACGATGTATAGCGTCAAGGAGGCCTTCTATACCCTGCAGGGCGAAGGCGCTCGGGCTGGACGCGCCAGTGTCTTCTGCCGCTTTGCCGGCTGTAATCTCTGGTCGGGTCGCGAGCAGGACCGGGCGAGTAGCGCCTGCCGCTTCTGCGATACCGATTTCATTGGCACCGACGGGCAGAACGGTGGTCGCTTTCACGATGCCGAATCGCTCGCCGATCATCTGGCGAGTCTATGGCCGGGTGTACCGGGCGGGCGTCGCTATGTGGTGTTTACAGGCGGTGAACCGCTGCTGCAGCTGGATACGCCGCTGATCGATGCCCTGCATGCCCGCGATTTTGAAATCGCCGTGGAGACCAACGGCACGCTCATGCCGCCGGCCGGTATCGATTGGCTATGCGTCAGCCCCAAGGGCAACACCGCCCTTGCCATCACCGCTGGCAACGAGCTCAAGCTGGTCTATCCGCAACAGGATGCCCCGCCCGCGCGTTTCGACGGGCTCAACTTTGACCATTTCTATCTGCAACCCATGGACCTTGCACCACTGGGAGGTGACGGCAACACCATGGCCGATGTCGTCGACTACTGCCTAGGCGCCCCTCAATGGCAGCTCTCACTGCAGACTCACAAGATTGCGGGGATCGACTGATGACGCTATTCGTCAACGCTCTGACCCAACTCGATGCCTCGCTGTGGTGCCCTCATCGCGGTCTCATCGGCGTCAGTTGGCAGGTCAATACCGAGCTCGACGGTGAGTTGGGCGAGGATGGCATGCTGTTCGACTTTGGCCACGTCAAACCGTGGATCAAGTCACGGCTGGATGACGGCGCCGACCACACCCTGATCGTCCCCATTGACGCACCGGGCATAACGGTCAGCGAGTGCCCCGAAGGTCTCGCGATCCGCACCACCACGCCCTACGTTATGGAGGTGCGCGGCCCGCAGCAGGCCTTCACCCTGGTGCCCGCTGCAGAGATCACCTCGTCAGATCTCGCCGAGCGCTTCGCCGAGGAGATGATGCGCCAGCCGCCGCCGCGGGTCAGTGCGATACGCCTGAGCTTTCAGGATGAACCGCTCACTGGCGCTAGCTACACTTACAGCCACGGCCTGCGCCGCCATGACGGCAACTGCCAGCGCATCGCCCACGGCCACCGTTCGCCGCTCCATATCTGGCAGGCTGGCACTCGCGCGCCGGCACTCGAGGCCGAATGGGCCGAGCGCCTGGCCGATCGTTACCTGGTCGATAAAAGTGATATCGAGGATAACCACGAATTAGAGGCTAAAGGGATGCTGGCAACCCGCTATCGCGCGCCCCAGGGCGATTTCTTCCTGATGCTACCCCGCGAGCGCTGCGTGATTTTGCCAACCGCCACGACCATTGAGCAGATCGCCGCCTGGCTTGCCAATGAGATAGCCGGTGGAACCGGTCAAGCGACCCGCGTTCAGGCCTTCGAGGGCATTGGCAAGGGAGCCATCGCGGAGCACACCCCATGAGCCGATTGATTGCCAGCCGTAAGGTTGCGTCCGACGCCATATCCGAGACGATGCAAACCGATGCTGCCCCACCTACAGGTGTCGACGCCACCGAGGACGGTTGTCGCCCTGGCTGTGGAGCCTGCTGCATCGCGCCCTCGATCAGCTCTTCCATTCCTGGCATGCCAAGAGGTAAACCGGCAGGCGTTCGCTGCGTGCAGCTCGATGACGACAACCTCTGTCGACTGTTCGGTGACCCTAGTCGACCTGAGGTCTGTGCACGCTTCGATTTCGACCCTGAGCTCTGCGGCACTCATCGCGACCAAGCACTGGAGCGAATCGCCGAATGGGAAGCCTTGACATGAAACAGCGCTACTTTAGATAGCAGTGCTTTCACGCCCAACAAAAACGGCCCATCCGCAAGCAGATGGGCCGTTTTGTTTTCTCTACAGTGGGGCGCTACTGACGCACCTGATCGACTAGCTTTCGGCGCGGGCCGGTGCCGCCAAGCGATGGTCAAGCAGAGTGCGCCAACGCATGAGCACCGGTGCATCACTGATGCTGACCACACTTAGCAGCTGGCGGAACGCATCTCGCGCGGCCAGATCCTGCGGGTCAACCAGCGTCAGCCACAGCTCCAGCGCATTCAACTGCTGGTGAATATTATCGTGCTCGCGTGCCTGCTCCAGCGCCTGTTCGGTCAGACGTCGCACTTCCTCGACTGGATGCCCCAGTCGCTGGCGTACACGCGCCAGTTGAAGTGCCAGCTCCGGCATGTAAAGCGAACTACGCTCCTGTGCCACCAGCAAGCACTGATCGAGATAGTCTTCGGCACGCTCGAACTCTTCACACGCCACCAGGGCATCGACCCACCACAGCATCGGCGTCTGGTAGCGATGACGCCCCGAGATAGCATCGAACTCTTCCATGCAGGTCTCGATCACCTTGAGCCCCTCACGATCTCCCGACAAGGCACGCTCCCAGCCCAACAGGCCCTGCGACGACATCTGCCACAGGTGCAGATCCGGGGTGCCGGTTAGCTCGAAGGCACGCTGCGCACGCCGACTGACCAGATGAACATGCCCCAGCTGGCGATAGACGGCAGCGGCATACATCAAGGCCATGGCAAGTGAGCCGGGATGGTTGAAGCTTTCAGCGAGGCGGATCGCCGCCTCGGCCTGCGCCTCGGCCCGGCGATAGTCGCCTCGCAGGCACAATGCCCAGCCCTGATAACAGGCGGCAGCCACCTGGGGGTGATCCGAGAACGGTAGCCATTCGATCATCATCGGCTGGTGAAGAGGATCGACCTCTTCCAGGTGAGCACAAGCCTGACGAATGCTGCCCGCCCAATATTCGCAGCAGGCTCGCGCATAGTCGGCCAACCTCAGGTAACGCGGGTCCTCGAGACTCGCCGCCAGCCCCGCCAGCTGCGAGGCCAGCGAGAAAGCATCGGCGTGGGCATGGCGCTGACTGCAACCGACCCAGAGCCCCCATTTGACCAGGAAGCGCTGTTCCAGGTCGGTCTCGTCATCGGCCTGATCCTTGTCGGATGACGACTGCACAGAAAGTAAGTCTCGCGCTCGCACGAAGCACTCATGAGCCGTCGGCGATGCATGCCCTTCCATAGCGAAGGCCGCCTGGCCACGCACCGTCAGCAGGCTTATTTCGCGCTCGGCGCAATCATCGACCTGGCGCAGACTGGCCAATCCCTCGTCGGCCATTTTGAGTGCCGTACGATTGGCACTGACCTTGAGCGCTTCGCGGGCAGCCAATTCGAAGTAGCGGGCGCCACGCGCGTAATCGCCACTGCGACGCAGGTGGGTGGCAAAATCGCCGGGATGGCGACTGATCCAGATCGGGAAGCGCTCTTCGATGAGACTAACCACCTGGCGATGAATGGATACCCTGACATCGCGCGGACACGACAGATACGCGGCTTCCTGCAACAGCTGATGGCTGAACTGGTATTCGCACTCGGAGGAAGACGTGCAGGGCTCGATCACTTCAAGGCGCAGCATCTGATCCAGCGCCTGCTTGAGCCTCACGGATTCCCAGCCACTGCATTCCGTCAAGAAATCGACGCGGAACTGACGCCCCAGCACGGCCGCAATCTGGGCCACTTCACGATCGGCATCGAGCTGATCGATCCGGCTCGCCAGCAGACCCAGCAAGCCTTGCGGCAACTCGTCGATCTGCACGCTGCGCCCTTCCCGGCGCTCCATGTCCAGACGACGACAGATTTCCTGCAAATACAGCGGTACGCCATCGCAGCGCTCGATTAGCTGGTTGCGCAGACGCGGGCTGAGATGCAGGTGATAGCGTCGCGCCAGCTGCGATAACAGATTGGAAGACTGCTGATTGTCGAGACGCCCCAGCGTGATCTGCTGGTCCCAATGAAGCTTGGAAGGTAACGACTCGCGACCATGATGGCTTGCCACCAACAGCAATGGGCAGTTGATCGGCAGGCGGGTCTGCAAGGCAGCCAATAGCTTGTAGGAGGGCTCATCGAGCCACTGCAGGTCATCGAGCATCAGCACCAGCGGACGATCCTGCGTCAGATCTTCGATCAACTGCTTAAGCAACCGCGCCACCAGCTCGACGGCTTCACCGCTCTGCGTCAGGTCTGTCTCATCGCTTTGACAGATCCCTAGCGCCTCGGCCAATAGCCGGCGGTGATTGTCATCCATCTCAAGTGCCGGATGCCCCGCCAGCACCTCATCCAGCAGCGACTCGCTCAGCTCTTCTTTCAAATGCCAACGCAGCAGCATTCGCGCCACACTGTAGGGTGTCTGCGCGGCCATACGTGTGGCGGGTTGCCAGCATATAGCCGCGTCACGACTCTGTTCGAGCTGGCGAAAGGCCACCATCAGCGCCGACTTACCCATCCCCGAGGGACCACGTACCAAGACGCTCTGACGCAAACCTATGCCGGCCCGAGCCAGGGCATCGCGCAGCTTGCGCAGATCCGACTCGCGACCCACAAGACTTGGCGGCAAGGCATCGCGACCGCCTTCATTCTCCCCAAGGACCAGGGCGCGCAGCTGCACCCTGCCATCACAGGCCACTAGCCGCGACGTAAGGCGCGGCTGAAGATCAAGCGCCGGTGGCATGTGCTGGCTGGATTCATGCGAAATCACCAACTCACTGCCATCAGCAGCGCCCATCAGGTCCAAAGAGCGCTGGGTGACCTGGCCCAGAGGATCCACCAACTGACGCTCGGGCACATAAACCACTCGACCGCTGTTAAGCCCGGCCGCCAGCGTGAATGTCGGCATGTCGCCTTCACCTGACCAGCGACGCTGACTTTCTTCGGGAAGCGCCTTGCGGCAGTGCTCATAAAGCGCGACGAGTTCCGCAAGCTGATGTGCCGGCCCATGGGTGCCAAAGCAAGCCAGGCCCAGCCCACCGGTCGCACCGGTCAGCCAGAAACCGCCCAGGTGATGGCACTGCTCCTCCAGCCAGCGGAGGAGCTCGATCTGCAGGCGCAGACAGGCGCAGGTCTCGGCCCGATCCTGCCAATCACCTTCGAGCTTCAGGCGGATCGCCATGACCGACAACTGTCGCTGCTCGATTTCATCTTCCTGAAGTGGCGCGCTATCGGCGGCCACAGCCCTTGAAAACGCCCCCTGATGCGTGATCGGCGACAGCTCCGATTGACTTTCAGACCAATAGCGCGCCAGCTGAAGAAAGCTGAGTTCAGGCTGTTGTCCGGACAGCGCCAGCAGCTGCAGGTAAGCGTTGTATTCTTCATGCGCGGCCGCCGACTGGCCCTGCTCGGCCAGTTGACGCACCAGGCACTCATGAAAGGGACCATAGCCGGAAAAACGGCTGACCAGGGTGCGCAGCAGCGACTCAGGGACATCGTCATGTTCGTCGATGACCGTCTCGGCGAAGGCGATCACCCGCTGTCGCCACTCGTTGCGCACCTGCAGGAGCCAGCGCTGAAATTCTGAGCAGGCAGAGAGCTGCAACTCCTCGACAAGATCCCCGCGATAGGCGTCGAGAATGGCCTCCAGGTTGGGGATGTTGGCGACCCCATCGAGCAAGTCTTGCAGTTCATGCAGATCGAATGCCCAGCTCTTGGGCAGCTTGAAGGCAATTGTCTGTCGAGAGACCACCAGCACCTGATCGGCTTCGTCACCCAGCGACTGACGAAGACAGTGCAGCGCATGCCGCAAGTTGGTACGCCCGGAAGACAGGCCCTGATCCGGCCATAGTAACTCTGCCAGCGTCGCCCGATTAACCGGCTGGTCATGGAGCAAGAGATAGACCAGCAACGCCTTGACCTTGTCGTAACTGAACTGGGTCAGGCAGTCCTCACCTAGATTCAGTGAGAAGTGTCCAAAAAGCGCTAACTGCTCGTTGACTGAGGGTTCCCGCATCGTGTTGGTTCCTGCGTTATTATCCTGCTGGCTCGGACAACTACGACACCCTTACGCGAAGCGAGCCTGCCGAGCCTGTAATTATGTTTACGCGGCTGCGTTTCGTCCCCGACATTCCCCACTGAGCAGCACTATTGCGCTGCCCCTCACCCTCTATTGCTTGCTCGTCTCGTGCTTACCACCTTTCGATAGCACCGTGCTACGTATGCCATTGGCCGTCAGGCGGCGACAGGAACACCACTGTGGAATCGGAACACCTCATCCGGCTCACATATCAGCTGGCGTTCACAATCAGCAAAGAACGCAATGCGCGCATCCACGCTCGTATCATCGGCCTCTGCGGCATAGCGACGGGCCAGCATCAGGTAATCTTCATAGTGGCGACCTTCTGACTTAACCAGACTGCGATAGAACTTGGCAAGCTCGGCATCGAGATGAGGGATCAGGCGTGCGAATCGCTCGCAGCTTCGCGCTTCTATATAGGCACCGATGATCAGAATGTCGACCAGGCGTTGCGGGTCCTCGCGGCGAACATGGCGGCGCAACCCTTCGGCATAGCGCGACGCGCTGAGATGGCGATACTCGATGCCGCGCGATTCCATGACGCGAATCACCTGCTCGAAGTGCAAGAGCTCTTCTCGCGCCAGCTGTGACATCTTGGTCAATAGCAGCGGACGGTCGACATAGCGATACATCAGGCTCATCGCCGTCGAGGCGGCTTTCTTCTCGCACTGGGCATGATCGATCAGCAGCAGATCCGGGTGGTCAAGCGCCGCGTCAATCCAGGTGCCCGGGGTCTCGCAGGCCAAGAAGTCCCGCAGCTCGGCGGGTAAGAGGTCATCCACAGTTTCTTGCATCGTTTCTCTGATCGTTAGTGAAAGTGAGTATTCAATGCGAGCGCATTCAAATAGTGAAACAGGGTAGCTAGCAGGCACAACAGAGCATGCCGGCTGAGTGGCGGAAATAATGCCAAGTCATGACGAGCATCAAATTGACGAAAGGCGTCGTGCCTCGGCGGCCTCCATCAAGCGCGGCACCAGCATGGCATGCAAGTCGGCCGCAGCAAGGCCAGCGCCCTCGCCCACCGTCTCAAGCCCGTAACGTGACAGGTCACTGATACGATGCCGGCCCACCCGCAACAGCTCAACGGCCTGAGAAAGCGGCGGCTGATCATCACGATGACGAATGCCATGACGTTCGAGCTGGGCCTTGAGCATATCGGCATCGACCACTCGCAGAAGCTCGCCCGCCACCGCCACGCGCAGCGTATCCAGCTCGACAAGGCGCAGATCGCGCTCATCAAAGTCATAGGCCGGCCAGTCGCGAATCTCATCGGCATGGCGCTGACACCCCCGGCAGACATCGTCACCCACCGTTGTCGAACACAGACCGACGCAGGGCGAAATGATTCGGCGTGTCATGGCTCTCCTTATTGGCTACCACCTAGCGTATTGCTGCCCGCTATCTTACCCGGCTAGAAAAGCCCACGACACTCCAGCCGATCTTATCGCTGTATGACTATGCGCTTATCAAGCCCTTTGTATCAGGACCATTGACGTCGTTTTCGTAAAGGCTGCTTGTTTGCCCTCTTTTCATGCTAAAGCCGCAGCTCAGGAGCACACGACCATCGTACAAAGCCTGTCAGCAGGGGCTTGCTTAACATTGTCGACAAAATCACGTACACTGTGTTGCCTCCCGCAAGACGCATAACGAAAGTCCCGGAGCACCTCGATTGACGACCGTCACACTTCAAGTGTCGTCACACAGGCCCGCTCTGGAAGATCAACTTGATGAGGGTCCCTCCGTGCTTGAAGCCTATCGCCAACATGTCGAAGAACGCGCCACTCAGGGCGTGCCGCCCAAGCCGCTGAATGCCGAGCAAACCGCCGAACTGGTCGAGCTGTTGAAGAACCCGCCGGCCGGCGAGGAAGAGTTCCTGCTTAAGCTGCTGACCGATCGCGTTCCGCCGGGTGTCGATGAAGCCGCATACGTGAAGGCCGGTTTCCTGACCGCCATTACCAAGGGCGAAGCCGAATCCCCGCTGATCGACAAGACCCACGCGGTCAAGCTGCTGGGTACCATGCAGGGCGGCTACAACATCGTGTCGCTGGTTGAGCTCCTCGATGACGAGAGCCTGGCGAAGGAAGTGGGCGAACAGCTCAAGCACACCCTGCTGATGTTTGATGCTTTCCACGATGTGGAAGAGCGCGCCAAGGCAGGCAATACCGTGGCCAAGGACATCATCCAGTCCTGGGCCGATGCCGAGTGGTTCCTGGCCAAGCCAGCGCTTGACGAGAAGATCACGCTGACCGTCTTCAAGGTACCCGGTGAAACCAACACCGACGACCTGTCCCCGGCACCGGATGCCTGGTCACGCCCGGATATGCCGCTGCATGCCAACGCCATGCTCAAGAACCCGCGCGACGGCATCCACCCGGAAGTGCCCGGTACCACCGGCCCGCTCGCCCAGATCGACGAAGTGAAGGCCAAGGGCTTCCCTGTCGCCTATGTAGGCGATGTGGTCGGCACCGGCTCCTCGCGCAAGTCCGCCACCAACTCGGTGTTATGGTTCTTCGGTGACGACATTCCCAACGTGCCCAACAAGCGCGCTGGCGGCTTCTGCTTCGGCGGCAAGATCGCCCCGATCTTCTTCAACACCATGGAAGACTCCGGCGCCCTGCCCATCGAGATGGACGTCGAGAAGCTCGAGATGGGCGATGTGATCGATGTCTACCCCTATGAGGGCAAGGTCTGCAAGCACGGCACTGATGAAGTGGTCAGCACCTTCGAGCTCAAGACCCAGCTGATCCTCGATGAAGTGCGCGCTGGCGGGCGCATCCCGCTGATCATCGGCCGTGGCCTGACTGGCAAGGCCCGCGAGTCCCTGGGCCTCGAGCCGTCCGACGTCTTCCGTCTACCCGAGCAGCCGACCGACACCGGAAAGGGTTTCACCCTGGCCCAGAAGATGGTCGGCAAGGCCTGCAACATGGATGGCGTGCGCCCGGGCATGTATTGCGAGCCGAAGATGACCACCGTGGGGTCGCAGGACACCACCGGTCCGATGACCCGTGACGAGCTGAAGGATCTGGCCTGCCTCGGTTTCCAGTCCGACCTGGTGATGCAGTCCTTCTGCCACACCAGCGCCTACCCGAAGCCGGTCGATGTGGAAACACACCACACCCTGCCCGACTTCATCATGAATCGTGGCGGCGTATCGCTGCGCCCGGGCGACGGCATCATCCACTCCTGGCTGAACCGCATGCTGCTGCCCGACACCGTCGGCACCGGCGGTGATTCCCACACCCGCTTCCCGATGGGCATTTCCTTCCCGGCGGGCTCCGGCCTGGTGGCCTTCGCTGCCGCCACCGGCGTGATGCCGCTGGACATGCCGGAATCGGTGCTGGTGCGCTTCAAGGGCAAGCGCCAGCCGGGTGTGACCCTGCGTGACCTGGTCCATGCCATTCCCTACTACGCCATTCAGCAGGGCCTGCTGACCGTCGACAAGTCCGGCAAGAAAAACGCCTTCTCCGGTCGCGTCCTGGAAATCGAAGGTCTCGAAGACCTGACCGTCGAGCAGGCTTTCGAGCTGTCCGACGCCAGCGCCGAGCGCAGTGCTGCCGGCTGCACCATCACCCTGGGTGAGGACTCGGTGTCCGAATACCTGAAGTCCAACATCACCCTGCTCAAGTGGATGATCGATGCAGGCTACGGCGACCGTCGTACCATCGAGCGCCGCATCCTGGCCATGGAAGAGTGGCTGGCTGATCCGAGCCTGATGCGTGCCGACCAAGACGCCGAATACGCCGAAGTCATCGAGATCGATCTCGATGCCATCAAGGAACCGGTGCTGTGCGCCCCGAACGACCCGGACGATGCCCGCCTGCTGTCCGAAGTCGCCGGCCGCCAGATCGATGAAGTCTTCATCGGTTCGTGCATGACCAACATCGGCCACTTCCGCGCCGCCGGTAAGTTGCTCGAGAAGCAGCCCGCCGGCAGCCTGAAGACCAAGCTGTGGCTAGCACCGCCGACCAAGATGGACCAGCACCAGCTGACCGAAGAAGGCTACTACGGCATCTATGGCCGTGCCGGCGCCCGTATGGAAATGCCGGGCTGCTCGCTGTGCATGGGTAACCAGGCACGTGTGGCACCCAAGTCCACCGTGGTATCCACCTCGACACGTAACTTCCCCAACCGCCTGGGCGATGGCGCGGACGTCTTCCTCGCCTCCGCAGAGCTTGCCGCGGTAGCAGCGGTCGAGGGTCGTCTACCGACCGTCGAGGAGTACCAGGGCTACATGAGTGAGTTCGATGCGATGGCAAGTGAAATCTATCGTTATATGAACTTCCATGAAATCGAGGAATTCCAGAAAGCTGCCTCGAACGTGATTCCGGTCGCTGAAGCCTGAGACCGAATCACCCTTAAATCGCCGATGCTCGCAACATCGCCGGTTCATCCTGCTGAAGAGGACATTACGCCCGAATCAGCCGACATGACCCGGAGTCGATGACCGAAGCGCCCCCTGCGGGGCGCTTTTTTTGTGCAGAAAACCTTGATAGCAACAATGATCAAACGAATGTTTGCAACAAAGCTTTACTCGTCGTTACTGCGCCACCCTTGTTATCGAACAGTGTTCTATTTACATTCTGTATGTCGAGTTAGTAACACGATATTGCCCGTGTTTTCTGGGTGAGGCGAAGCACCGCAAAGACACCATCATCGCTCCGGCCTCCCTCAGAAACCGCTATCAAGGAGAAAATCATGAAACTACGTGCCCTGATTACCGCCTCCGTCGCCACCGGCCTGTGCGCCTCGGCCCCCACCGTGCTCGCCGCCCCGGATGCCGAAGGCCTCTACCTGGGCTTAGGCACAGGCTTCAGCTCGCTGGAGAATGACCGTGACGACGTCGACAACTTCATCGAGTCCGGCTCCGACGACTTCAACGTCGACGATGACGACAACGTCTTCAAGGGATTCGTCGGCTATGAGGTCAACCCCTACTTCGCCACCGAGCTCTTCTACGCAGACCTTGGCCACACCCGCCTGAAGGGCAACGACATCGGCAACACCGACCTTGAGTCCAACGCCTACGGCGTCAACGTTGTCGGCCAGTTGCCGGTCACGCCCTGGTTCACGGCCTTTGCCAAAGCAGGCCTTGCCAAGTGGGAAACCGACGTCGATGGCAACCTCGGCAACGCCAACCTGGACCTCAAGGATAACGACGGCACCGACCCGGTCTATGGCGTTGGCGCCCAGTTCAACTTCGATCCTTTCCTGGTCCGCGCCGAATACGAGCGCTACGACATGGATAGCGACTACAAGATCGACACCTTCACCGCCTCGGCAGGTATGCGCTTCTGATATTGCAAAGCCCAGCCAGAAAACTTGGCTAGCAACACCAAGCCAGCAAAACACAAACGCCGGGTACAGACCCGGCGTTTGCATATCTCATCGCAGCGTTTTTCAACGCCCAGGTTGTGGCACCATCAGGGTTCCCGCTCAAGGAGAATCCCATGACTTCCATCATCACGCCTGATCTCTGCGACGCCCACCCGGACGTCGAGGTACTCGAACCGATCTTCGTTAACATCGGCGGTCGCGACGCCTTTGGCGGCCCGGTGCGCACGGTCAAGTGCTTCGAGGACAACTCGCGCGTCAAGGAAGCCGTCGCCGAGCCGGGCAACGGCGCTGTGCTGGTCGTGGATGCCGGTGGCTCGCTGCGCTGCGCGATGCTTGGCGACATGCTGGCCGAACAAGCGGCAAGTAACGGCTGGTCAGGCGTGGTGATGTATGGCTGCGTTCGCGATGTCGATGTGCTGGCCGAGACCGACATCGGCGTTCAGGCCCTCGCGGCCCACCCCCGCAAGAGCGAAAAGCGCGGCGAGGGCCAACGCGATATCGCGGTGACCTTTGCGGGCGTGACCATCACGCCCGAGCAATGGCTGTACGCCGACAACAACGGCATCATCATCGCCAAGGAACCGTTATCATGAGTGCCTAATAAGGCGCTTTCCCTGGATGTTATTGCTGGAGATAGTCAGATGCATGTCCGTTCACTGCTCGTTTCTACCGGCCTGCTATTCGCCGCCGTCAGCCCCCTCGCACAAGCAGACAGCCTGCGTCTTGGTATAGGCGAATGGGCCACCGGCCAGGCCAGCACCTACGTGCTGAAGGCCGTCCTTGAAGATGCTGGCCACCAGGTGGATATCAGCTCGGTAAGCCTTGCTGCCATCTGGCAAGGGCTCTCGGTTGGTGAGCTGGATGCCTTCACCGGCGCTTGGCTTCCGGTCACTCAGGCAAGCTACTACGAAAGCAAGGCCGATGAGATCGATGATCTTGGCCCCAACCTCACTGACGCCCGCGTCGGGCTGGCGGTACCGACCTACGCAGACGTTACCTCGATCGCCGACCTCGCTGCCGCCGGGGAGACGTTTGGCCAGCGTATCCACGGCATCGATCCGGGCGCCGGCATCATGGCACTCACCGAGCAGGCGATGAACGCTTACGGCATCGAGGACTGGCAACTGGTCGCGGGCAGCGATGCGGCCATGAGTCAGACGCTCAAGACCGCGATGTCTCGTCAGGAGCCGATCGTCGTCACCGCCTGGGCGCCGCATCCGGTCTTTTCGGGGCAAGCACTTCGCTATCTCGACGATCCTCAGGGCCGCTATTCAGGGGACGAGCAGATCCATACCGTGACCCGCCAGGGGCTCGCCGAGGACAAGCCGGAAATCACCGCCATCCTCGACCGCTTCCAGTGGCGCAGCGCGGACATCCAGGACTTGATGGCCGCCAACCAGGCCAACGGCGACTATGAAGCCAACGCCCGGGCCTGGGTCGACGCGCACCCAGAGATGGTCGCTACCTGGCTCGGTAAGAACGACGACTGACCACAAAATGGTGCATGCAAAAAGCGCCCAACCAATAGCTTGGCTGGGCGCTTTTGTTGGGTCGCTCTGACCTCTTAATACTGCTTGGTACTGATTGGATTGGCAGCGCTTGGTACTGATTGGATTGGCAGCGATTGGTACTGATTGGTAGCGCTTGCTAATGCGCGCTTACAGCTCGCTTCGTTCACGCCCCCGGCGCACCCGCACGATGTCGGCCATCACCGCCAGGGCAATCTCAGCCGGCGTCTTGCTGCCAAGATCCAACCCAATCGGCATCTGAATGCGGGCAAGCGCGGTCTTGCTCAGCCCACCGCTGCGTTCAAGCCGCTCGGCACGGGCGGCAGACGTTTTCCTCGACCCCATCACCCCGATATAGAAGGCGTTGGTTCTGACCGCCTCGATCATCGCCAGATCATCGATACGCGGATCATGGGTCAGCGCCACCACCGCGGTGGCTCCATGACAGCCCCCTTCCGCTATAAAGCTAGAGGGCAGAGTCTCGACACATTCAACACCCGAAAGCGATAGCGCCGCGAATACGTCGGGGCGAGGGTCGCAGAGAATCACCTCGAAACCCAATCGCTGTGCAAACTCGGCACAGGCTTCCGCCACCGGTGACATGCCGGCAAGCACCAGCCGCGCCGCCGGTCCCACGCGCATCTGCACCTGTCCAGGGGCCTGGGGGCTGCCCTCGTCAGCGCTTTGCCCGTCAGAACTGTTTCCTTCAGAACTTTCCTCGTGAGAGCTTTGTTCAACAGACAGCACCACCCGCTCACCGAGCCCTGAATCGTCAGCAAGGCTCGTCTCACCGCTCACCAGATCGACATGGCGCAATTGCGGACGCTGTCCGGTCAGTGCCGCTTCAAGTGCTGCCAGATGCACAAGCGTCTCATCACCCGGCGCCAGCCTCTCAACCAGCACATCGAGAATACCGCCACAAGGCAGAGTGATGCCGGGGCCATCGCCCTCCTCGCCGTCACCATAGCGGACCCGTTGCACTGGCGCCTGGAAAGCGCCGTCAGCCAGCCGAGCCAGGAAATTTTCCTCGACACAGCCGCCAGACAATGACCCCACATGCCGGCCATCGCGAAGCGCTACCAGCCAGGCACCGGGTTCTCGCGGCGACGAACCGAAGGTCGAAAGCACTGTGCACAGCCACACCGGCTGCCCTTCTCGCGCCCAGGCAAGCGCCTGGCGGATTACCGTCAAATCTAGGTGTTGCATGATATGCCCTACTCAGCAAAGACCCCGCCCCGGGCATGCCGGGGCGGGGCTTTGAATCGCTGTCCTAGAGAGCCGCCTTGAGGGCCTCGGCACGCATGGGCATATCACGCAACCGAACGCCGACGGCATGCTGGATCGCATTGGCGATGGCGGGCGCGACCACGGTAGTCCCGGGCTCACCCAGGCCCACCGGCATGGCGTCACTATCGACAAACTCCAGATCCATCTTGGGTACCTGGTTCATGCGCAGCGGCGTATAAGCGCCAAGATTCAGCGCCTTGGGCTTGCCCTTCTCGACCTCGGTGCCCTCGTAGAGGGCCATGGAAAGCCCCCACAGTAGCGAGCCTTCGAGCTGCGCCATGGCACCGTCGGGGTGCGCCAGCGTACCGGCATCGGCCACTGCCGTCAGGTGCTCGACATCGACCGAGCCGTCACCACGATTAATCTTGACCCGAGCGATACAGGCCACCCAGGTCGGCATGCTGCGCTCCTGACCGAAGGTCAGCGCCACGCCCATCCCCACGTCATCCGGCAGGCTGTCACGGCTGTCCCAGTCGGCCTTGGCCATCGCCCGTTCGAGCACCGCCCTGAGTCGCTCGGCACCGCCGACACTGTGCGGTGCCTGACCGGCGTTACGGCCTTCGGCGTTGAGCAATTCGAGGCGAAAGCGCGCCGGGTCCTTCCCGGCGGCCAGCGCCAGCTCGTCGATATGCTGCTCCACGGCCCAGGTCGTCCAGCCCGGCCCCACCGAGCGCAGGTAACCCGGCACAAAGACTTCATGCGCCTTGTGGTTTTGCTGCGCCCAGACGCGCTGTGCGCCCACGTCATACCAGTGATCGGCACCGCTGATGGCGAAGGAGTCGACCTTGCCACCGTCCTCGACCGGCTCGATGAGAAAGGCCGGCGCCATGGCGGCAGAAGGCCAACCGGCGGCCGCGGCATGCTCGGATGCCACGACCTTGCCATTGCCGTCGAGCCCGGAGCGCAGTCGCTGTACCGAGGGCGAGCGCACGCAGTCAAAGCGCGTATCGTCAGGGCGCGTGAAGAGCATCTTCACCGGACGCCCCAGCGCCTTGGCGGCCAGAGCGGCCGGAATGGTGTAGTCACCGTACAGGCGACGACCGAAGCCGCCGCCCAGGTAGTACTGGTGCAGAGTGATGTTGCTCTTATCGACCTGGAGCGCTTTGGACAGCATCCCCACCGCCAGCGTCTGCTGCTGGTTGCCGCAGTGCACGTGCCAATGGCCGTCTTCCTCGAACACGGTGGCGTTGACCGGCTCAAGCTGGAAGTGCAGCACACTCGAGGTGGTATAGGTGGAATCGATGACCTCGCTTGCCCCCTCGAGGCCGGAACTGACATCGCCGATATCGACGAACAGCGAACCGTTGTCGCGGCTTGGCGAGTTGACCAGGGTGTGGCCCTGCTCCTGGATATCCGCCTCGCTAATGTCATAGCTGTCGCCCCGCTGCCACTCGACCTTGAGGGCATCGGTTGCCCGCATCGCCGACGAATAGCTATCGGCAATCACGGCAAGCCAGCCCTGGCAGACGCCCGAGGGGTCGTCGAGTTCGATGGTCTGGCGATAGCCGTCGATCTGCTTGGCGGCGCTGTCATCGATCGAGACCGGCTTGGAACCGAAACGGGTCGGCGGCAGAACCGGGCGGGCATAAAGCATCTTGTCGACGGTGACATCGATACCGTAGATCGCCTCGCCATTGACCTTGGCCGGTACATCAAGGGCCGTGCCCTTGGTGCCCAGCACACGGCGCTCGCTTGCCGGTTTCAGGCTGATCTCCTTGAGCTCCTCCTCGGAGAAGGTCCGCTCGAGCCCTGCCTGAGACACGATCTCGCCATAGCTTACCGACTTGTCGCCGCTGATGACCTGCCCATGACGGGCCCGGCAATCGGCGGGATCGACATCAAGCAGCTTGGCACCGGCCTCGATCAGCGCAATACGCCCAGCCGCGCCGGCACGCGACAGCGGCAGATAGCTATGGTGCACCGACCAGCTACCACCGGTGACCATGTAGCCCCACTTCGGATCGCTATCGACATAGACGACTTCAATACTCGACCAGTCCGCCTCAAGCTCCTCGGCGACCAGACGCGCTAGACTGGTGGCGACATGCTGGCCCATTTCGGCCTTAGTGATGTGCACCGTCACCGTGCCGTCGGGGGCGATGGCATACCAGATCGTCGGCTCATAACGCCCGGCGGCCAGTGACTCGCTGGCCGAGCCATTATTTGCCGAGCCATCGCTTGCCGCAGCGGCTGCGCCGGAGAGACCGAACGCCATCATCGCCGAGCCGGCCATGGTGCCGATCAGAAAGCCGCGACGCGTGAAGCCCTCGCCACCGTTGCTCGAAATGTCATTGCCTTGGGCATCGCTGCCTTGCGCTTCAACAGCCGCCAGCTGGTCTTCAAACCTGGCCATGGGTCACCTCCTGATCACGGCTCGGGTCGAAGACGCCAACGCCGGCGGTGCTGGCCTCACTTGCCTGGCTAATCTCGGCGGCACGCTTCACCGCCCGATGAATGCGCACATAGGCCATGCACCGGCAGAGATTGCCGGACATGGCCTCGGTGACCTCCTCATCGCTTGGGTCCGGGGTACGGCTCAGAAAGTCGGCGGCCTGCATGATCTGGCCCGACTGACAGTACCCGCACTGCGGCACCTGGTGCTCCCGCCAGGCCTGCTGCAGGGGGTGGTCATCGTTGTCCGACAGCCCTTCGATGGTGACGACCTCACCACCTTCGGCGGCGGATACCGGTAGCACACAGGTACGCGTGGCAGAGCCGTTGAGGTGGACAGTGCAAGCGCCGCACTGCGCGATGCCGCAGCCAAACTTGGTGCCGGTCATGCCAAGATTATCCCTCAGAACCCACAACAGTGGGGTCTGAGGGGACACCTCGACGCTGACGGGCTTGCCGTTCAGGGTAAAGCTGGCCAAGGGGAATTCTCCTCCGGTGGTCATCGGCGACGCATTGCGCCGCACGTGCGCCGTGATCCGGCGTATCGTGTACATTATTAAATCGTGCACAATATTAGCAGGCTGACGGTTATTGTCGAATCAGCCCCGATTCGCCAGTCCACGTTGCCATCACGCTGTCGGTCCACAACCCCACAAAAAAACCCCGCCTCGAAGGGCGGGGTTGTTGATCGTGCGAGGCGCGCGAGTGCTTAGCCGATAGTCTCACCGGCCAGCATGAACCATGTCTCGAGCACCGCATCAGGGTTCAAGGATACCGAGTCGATGCCCTGCTCCATCAGCCACTTGGCGAGATCCGGATGATCCGAAGGTCCCTGGCCGCAGATGCCCACGTATTTGCCCTGCGCCTTGCAGGCCTGAATGGCCATCGACAGCAGCTTGAGCACCGCCGGATTGCGCTCATCGAACAGATGGGCAATCACGCCGGAATCACGGTCCAGCCCCAGGGTCAGCTGAGTCAGGTCGTTGGAACCGATGGAGAAGCCGTCGAAGTACTCGAGAAACTCATCGGCGAGCAGCGCGTTGGCCGGCAGCTCGCACATCATGATGACCTTGAGACCGTTTTCGCCGCGCTTGAGGCCATTCTCGGACAAGATGTCGATCACGCCGCTTGCTTCTTCGGTGGTGCGCACAAAGGGCACCATGATCTCGATGTTGTCGAGGCCCATGACATCGCGGACCCGCTTGATGGCCTGACACTCAAGGTCAAAGCAGGGACGGAAGGATTCCGACAGGTAGCGGGCGGCACCACGGAAGCCAAGCATGGGGTTCTCTTCGCCCGGCTCGTATTGCTTGCCACCGATCAGGTTTTCGTACTCGTTGGACTTGAAGTCCGACAGGCGCACGATCACTTTCTGCGGGTAGAAAGCCGCAGCCAGCGTCGAGATGCCCTCGACCAGCTTGTCGACGTAGAAGCTCACCGGATCATCATAGCCGGCGGTGCGCTGCTCGATGGTCTGCTGCAATTCTACCGGCTGGCTATCAAACTCGAGCAGCGCCCTGGGATGCACGCCGATCATGCGGTTGATGATGAATTCCAGACGCGCCAGACCGACGCCGGCACTGGGCAGGCTCGAGAAGTTGAAGGCACGATCCGGGTTGCCGACGTTCATCATGATCTTGAACGGCAGTTCCGGCATGCTATCGACGCTGGTGGTCTTGCACTCGAAGTCCAGCAGCCCCTCGTAGACATGACCGGTGTCGCCTTCGGCGCAGGAAACCGTGACCTCCTGGCCGTCGCGCAGCACACTGGTGGCATCGCCTGACCCAACGACCGCCGGAATGCCCAGTTCGCGGGCAATGATCGCCGCATGACAGGTGCGCCCGCCACGGTTGGTCACCACCGCCGAGGCACGCTTCATGATCGGCTCCCAATCCGGGTCGGTCATGTCGGTGACCAGCACGTCGCCGTCATTGATCTTGCCCATCTCGTCCGGGGTCATGATCACCTTGACCTCGCCGCTGCCGATGCGCTGTCCGATGGCGCGACCGGCGATCAGGTTGCGACCCTTCTCGCGCAGGTGGAAGCGTTCGAGCTTGCCACCCTCTTCCTGGGAGACCACTGTCTCGGGGCGTGCCTGGACGATGTAGACATGGTTGTCGTCGCCATCCAGTGCCCACTCGATATCCATCGGGCGCCCGTAGTGACGTTCGATGATCATCGCCTGACGGGCAAGCTCCATGACCTGTTCATCGTTGATGCAGAAGCGACCACGATCGGCGAGTGGCACGTCCACGGTTTCCACTGACTTGCCGGCGCTGGCATCACCGGTATAGATCATCTTGATCAGCTTGGAGCCCAGATTACGGCGCAGCACCGCTGGACGCCCCGCATCCAGCGTCGACTTGTGAACATAGAATTCATCGGGGTTCACCGCACCCTGAACCACTGTCTCGCCAAGCCCCCAGGAGGCCGTGACGAAGACGGCATCGCGGAAGCCGGATTCGGTATCGAGGGTGAACATCACGCCGGAGGCGCCGGTCTCGGAGCGCACCATCTTCTGGATGCCGGCGGACAACGCCACGTTCTCGTGGGCATAGCCGCGGTGCACTCGATAGGAAATCGCCCGGTCATTGAACAGCGAGGCGAATACCTCGTGCACGGCACGCTTGATGTTGTCGAAGCCTTCGATGTTGAGGAAGGTCTCCTGCTGCCCGGCGAAGGAGGCATCCGGCAGGTCCTCGGCGGTAGCGGAGCTTCTTACCGCAACCTTGAGGCTCGGGTGGCGCGCGACCATGTCATCGTAGGCCTCACGAAGCGCGGCCTCGAAGGTCGGCGGCAACGGCGTGTCGATCACCCACTGGCGAATCTCGGCCCCCGTCTTGGCCAGTGCCGCCACATCATCGACGTCAAGGCGAGCAAGCGCTTCATTGATGCGCTCGTTGAGGCCATCGTGAGCAAGAAATTCGCGATAGGCGTGAGCGGTGGTAGCGAAGCCACCAGGCACGCTGACCCCGGCATTGGCCAGGTTGGAGATCATTTCGCCAAGCGAGGCATTCTTGCCACCGACCCGCTCGACGTCGTTCATGCCCAGCTTATCGAACCACTCAATGTACTGATTCACGGACTCTTCCACGCGACCCCCTAGTCGACTGATGACGCTCACTGCCAACGATCGTTGCGATCGAAAGCCGCCACGGCTGAATGGGAAGAACCCTACCAAGGTAGGGCGATATTCGCCATTGGTCTAACAGCGAAGTCATTGGAGGATTTTTACAACACGAACCTTTTGGCGGCGTTTCCTGTAGTCAGGGCCTCGCCAGAAACCTCTCAAGCCGCAATGAAGCCGCTCGCTGCCACCCTGGAGAAGGCATGACAGCTCGCACGGCGCTTGCCGCGCCGGCCACTAGCCGAGACAATCACGCCATCACCTCGCCACTATTCGCCACTACTCGCCACTACTCGCCACTACAAGAACCGAAGGTTTCCCCATGACCCGCACCGCCTTTTTCATCTCCGATGGCACCGGTATCACCGCCGAGACCCTCGGCCGCAGCCTGCTGGCTCAGTTCGAGAGCGTCGAGATCCGCATGGTCACCAAGCCATACATCGATGACAACGAAAAGGCGCAGGAGCTGGTCGACAGCATCAATGCCACCGCGGCCCGGGACGGCGAGCAGCCAATCATCATCGATACCATCGTCGACGAGGACGTGCGTCGCATCGTCTCAACGGCGGAGGGCTTCAAGGTCGACATCTTCTCGACCTTCTTGAAGCCGCTGGAAGAAGAGCTCGCGACCCACTCCACTTATACGGTGGGCCGCACCCACTCGATCGGCCAGGACGAAGTTTACATGAACCGCATCGATTCGGTGCATTTCGCCCTGGACAACGACGACGGCGCGCGGCTCAACCAGTATGACAAGGCCGATGTCATCTTGGTCGGCGTTTCTCGATGCGGCAAGACGCCCACCTCGCTGTACCTGGCGCTGCAGTTTGGCATCCGCGCCGCCAACTATCCGCTCACCGAAGACGACTACGACGAAGACGGCAGCCTCAAGCTGCCCCGTGCCCTGGCGCCCTATCGCCACAAGCTGTTTGGCCTGACCATCGCCGCCCCTCGGCTGGCGGCTATCCGCAGCGAGCGCCGCCCCAACAGCCGCTACTGCTCGATGGACCAGTGCATGCAGGAAGTGGCCCAGGCCGAAGGGCTGTATCGCCAGATGCACATTCCCTACATCGACACCACCCGCTTCTCGATCGAAGAGATTTCCACGCGCATGATCGCCGAAGCCGGCCTGCAGCGTCGCTTTAGCCCGCGCTGAAAAACGACGCTTCCTAGCGCACCACGCCGAGATCCCGCAGCCTGGCAATATCCTCAGCCGACAGTCCCATCTCGGTGAGCACCGCATCGCTGTCGGCGCCAAGCGTCGGCGGCGCCGACTCGCTGGTGCATGAGACACCATCGAAGCGCAGCGGGTTACCCACCTGAGGCACGTCGATGCCATCACTCTCCAGATGCCTGACCAGGCCGCGATGCCGCACCTGAGCATCCTCGAGGGCTTCGGCGACGCTATGGATCGGCCCGGCGGGAACGCCGTGTGCCTCGAAGGCCGCGAGCCACTGATCCCGGGTGCCACGCGAAAGGCAGGCGGTGATCTTCTCGACCAGCGCCCCGCGATTGGCGACGCGAGCGGCATTGGTGGCATACGCCGGATCCTGAGCCCACTCGGGGCAGTCGAGCAGCGTGGCAAGCCGCGCGAACTGGGCATCGTTGCCGACGGTTAACACCAGGTAGCCATCGGCGCAGGCAAAGGCCTGATAAGGCACGATGTTGGGATGCGCATTGCCGTGGCGTTCAGGAGAACGGCCGCTGACCAGCGTATTCAGGGCCTGGTTGGCAAGCGTCGCCACCTGAACATCAAGCAGCGCCACGTCGATGTAGCGCCCGTGGCCGGTGCGCGAGCGTTCATCGAGTGCCGCGAGAATACCCACGGCGGCATAGAGCCCGGTCATCACATCGGTAATCGCCACCCCGGTCTTCATTGGCATGCCGTCCGGGTCGCCGGTCAGGCTCATCAAGCCCCCCATCGCCTGGATCATGAAGTCGTAGCCAGGCCGACCGGCATAAGGGCCATCCTGGCCGAAGCCTGTAATCGAGCAGCCGATCAGCCCCGGGTTCTCGGCTTTCAGGCTCTCATGGTCGAGGCCGTAGCGCTTGAGCCCGCCGACCTTGAAGTTCTCGATCAGGATATCGGCGCGGTTCGCCAGGGCACGGATCAGCGCCTGCCCCTCCGGCTGTGCGATATCCACGGCCAGCGACTGCTTGCCACGGTTGGCACACAGATAATAGGCCGCCGCCACCGGATCACCGGCGGCGTCTTCGAGCCAGGGTGGCCCCCAGGCGCGGGTATCATCACCGCGGCTCGGGTGCTCGATCTTGATCACTCGGGCGCCGAGGTCCGCGAGCAGTTGCCCGGCCCAGGGCCCCGCCAACACTCGCGACATATCCAGCACCACGCGCCCTTCTAGCGGTCCTGACATGGGCGTGACCTCCCTCCCGGACAGGCGTTCGGCCAGATCATTCGGCGGAAAACGCCTGGATACCGGTCTGGGAACGGCCAAGAATCAAGGCATGAATATCGTGGGTGCCCTCGTAGGTGTTGACCGCCTCGAGGTTCATCACATGGCGAATAACGTGGTATTCATCGCTGATGCCGTTGCCGCCGTGCATATCGCGGGCGACACGGGCGATATCCAGCGCCTTGCCGGCGTTGTTGCGCTTGATCAGCGAAATCGCCTCCGGCACCAGCTGGCCGTCATCGATCATCCGCCCGACCCGTAACGCCGCCTGCAAGCCAAGGGCAATCTCGGTCTGCATATCGGCGAGCTTCTTCTGGATCAGCTGATTGGCCGCCAACGGACGCCCGAACTGCTTACGATCCAGCGTGTACTGGCGCCCTGCATGCCAGCAGGCCTCGGCGGCGCCCATGGTGCCCCAGGCGATCCCGTAGCGGGCTCGGTTGAGGCACGAGAAAGGCCCCTTGAGGCCGGTGACGTTCGGCAGGCGCTGATCATCGCTGACCTCGACATCGCTCATCATGATCTGACCGGTGATCGAGGCGCGCAGGCTGAACTTGCCTTCAATCTTGGGCGCGGTGAGGCCCGGCATGTCTTTTTCGAGGATGAAGCCGTGCAGGGTGCCTTCTTCATCCCGGGCCCAGACCACGAACACATCGGCGATCGGCGAGTTGGTGATCCAGGTCTTGCTGCCGTTGAGGCGCCAGCCATCTTTGGTACGCACCGCACGAGTGCTCATGCCGCCGGGGTCTGAGCCGTGATCCGGCTCGGTGAGGCCAAAGCACCCCACCCACTCGCCACTGGCAAGCTTGGGCAGGTATTTCTCACGTTGCGCTTCGCTGCCGAAGGCATGGATCGGGTACATGACCAGGCTCGACTGCACGCTCATGGCCGAGCGATAGCCGGAATCGACACGCTCCACTTCCCGGGCGATCAGGCCGTAACTCACGTAGTTGAGCCCCGCGCCACCGTAGCCATCGAGGGTCGCCCCCAACAGGCCCAGCTCGCCCATCTCATTCATAATCTCGCGGTCGAAATGCTCGTGGCGATTGGCCTCGAGCACCCGCGGCAAAAGCTTGTCCTGGCAATAGTCGTGGGCGGTGCGTTGCACCATGCGCTCGTCTTCATCGAGCTGGTCGATAAGGCGGAAAGGGTCATCCCAGGTGACAGGGGTAATCTGGCTCATGCGGTACTCCCAAATAATATCGACATTTTGAAATAATGTAGATCAAACACCCTGCCCTGCCAAGCCGACCTTGGTCTCGGCCGGCTCTTTCACCTAGAGCCCGGCCCCGAAAGGTTGTGCCTCCGTGAGCGTAGATCAGCCAGCCCAAGCCCGTCAGATCAGCCCGTCAGCTCCAGCCCGCCATCGACGCCACGTTCCCTCATCAGCTCGAAGATTCAGGAGAAGACCGCTGCTGTCGCGCCAGCTCACCGCGCAGGCGCCACCAGGCGATACCCGCCATGATCAGGTTAGCCGCCAGCATGCCGGTGAAAATGCCGCTGGGCCCGGCCACCAAACTGCCGAGCCAGGCCAGGGGCACAAACAAGACGAACAGGCGTACCACGGAAAGCCCCATGGCATCGCGCGGCCGATGCAGGGCATTGAGCGAGGACACTGAAAGGATCACTACCCCCTGAGCCCCAAGCCCCAGCGGCACCAGCCAGATGAAGGCGCGCAGCACCTCACCCACCGCCGGCCCCTCGGCATAGTGCGCGGTCAGCCAGGGCGCCAGGATCTGAAGAGCAGCCCAGATCACCAGTTGCAGGATCAGCACGAAAACAAGGCAGCCGCCGATGGCACGACGCACCCGCGCCAGCTGGCCGGCACCTTGGTTCTGGCTGACCAGCGGCGAGAGCGTCATCGACAGCGCCAGCACCACGATCTGAGCGATGGCATCCAACCGCGAGCCGACCCCGAAGGCCGCCACCGCGGCATGGCCATGCTCGGCGACGATGCGCGTCACCAGCGCCATGGCCACCGGCGTAAACAGGCTGGTTACCGCCGCTGGCAGGGCAATACGCCCAAGCACCTGCCAGGATTCCGCCAGCGCCTTGAGCGTCATGCCCCGTAGGGCGATCAGGCCGCGAAGCCGTGGCTGGCAAATCAAGCCAAGCGTCATTAGCCCCCAGCTCAGCACTGTGGCAAGTGCGGCACCGGCAACCCCCATCGCCGGCACCGGCCCCCAACCAAAGATCAACAGCGGATCGAGTGCCATATTGAGCAATGCCGCCACGCCCATCGACAGTCCCGCTGCCAGGGTATTGCCGTGGGCACGCAGCACGCTGTTGATGATGCGCGGCGCGATCACCAGCGCAGCGCCCCAGTACCAGACACCCATATAGGCCTCGAGATAGGGCATCAGATCGGCATCGGCTCCCAGCAGCGAGAACAGCGCCTCGATGCTTGGCAACCCGGCAAGGGTGACCAGCGCCCCGACAAGCAGCGACAGCAACACCGCATCGGTGGCACGCCGCGCCACCCGGTCGTGATCGCCCTGGCCAAGCAAGCGCCCCACCACCGCCGAGGTACCGATACCCAGGCCAATCGCCAGGCTGATCACCGCGAAAACCACCGGGAAGGTGAATGACACCGCTGCCAATGGCACGGTGCCCAGCTTGGCGATGTACCAGGCATCGACCAGGTTGAAGGTCATCATCGCCAACATGCCGCCGATGACCGGCAGGGTCTTGCGTACCAGCGTGCGCGCAATCGGTGCTTCGAGCATTGAGCCGCGCCGGGCGGGGGATGGGGTAGACGGTGTCGACGTCATGGCAACCTCGGTCGAAAGGGGGCGTCATTGTGCCCCACTCCGGCCATGGCCCCAATGCGTGCTGGGTGTCGGGGCCTAATCGAGGCTCAAGGGTGGTCGCGGCGGCTCACTCCTTGTCTCGGCGATAGAGCCGCTGAATACTCGAGAAATCGAGCCCACCGCTGCCCTGTGCTGCATGCAGGGCGAAAAGATTGCGTGCCTGAGAGCCCATCGGCACCGTCGACTTTGACTTAAGCGCCAGCTCCCAGGCAAGCCCCAGGTCCTTGGCCATCAGGTCAGTCAGAAAGCCGCCTTGGTAGTCGTTCGAGGCCGGCGCTTTTTCCATCACCCCCGGCCAGGGGTTGTAGCCGTTAAGCGCCCAGTTGCCGCCGCTGCTCTCCTTCATGATCTCTGAAAGCACCGCCGGGTCCAGGCCATTCTCGACACCCAGCGCCAGGGCTTCGGCGGTGCCGCTCATGAGAATGCCGAGCAGCATGTTATTGCAGAGCTTCGCGACCTGCCCTGACCCGGTATCGCCGGCATGGAAGATGTTCTTGCCCATGGCCTCAAGTACCGGCCTTGCCCGCTCAAAGCCTTCCTCGCTGCCTCCGACAATAAACGTCAAGGTGCCGGCGACTGCGCCACCCACCCCACCGGATACCGGCGCATCAACAAAGGCAAAACCCCGCTCGGCGGCAGCGGCACCCACGGTGCGAGAATCATCCGGCGCGATGGTCGAGGCATCAATGATCAGCGGGTTTCCCGTCAGCGCAGCCAGCAGCCCTTGAGCGTCATCGTTGCCAAGATAAAGGCCCTTAACATGGGCACCGGCGGGCAGCATCGAGACCACCACATCCGCGCCCATGGTCACTGCTTCGGCGCTTTCCGCACGGTTGGCGCCGGCATCCTCGAGGGTTTGCATGGCCTTTTCCGACAGATCGAAGACGCAAACATCGTGGCCGGCCTTGACGAGATTGGTGGCCATGGGCGCCCCCATGTTGCCAAGACCGATAAAGGCGATACGCATGGTGAGGCTCCCTGTTCGTTGTTGTGTTGGTTGTTGTGTCGGTTGTTGTATTCGTTGCTGTGCTGGGCCGTTGAGATGGCGCCCAGTCATGCTCTGGTGAGGGCCATGCGCCGCGGATTACAGGTTGCGCAACGGGTGCGTCTCAGGATTCCACAGCGGGCGCAGCATGGCCTCGATATCGGCCTTGGGCACCTTGCCCACGCTGGTATGCGACCAGCGAGGCTGCTTGTCCTTGTCGATCAAAAGCGCCCGCACGCCCTCAGCGAGGTCTCCCCTCAGGCAGCACTGCACCGAGAGATTGAGCTCCTCGCGGAAGGCGTCGGCGAGGCTCGCCCGGGAATGCCGCTCGATCATCTGCCAGACCAGCTGGGCGCTCAGCGGGCAGCCCGCCGCAAGGCGCGCTCGATTGGCGGCGAGCCATGCATCCGAGTGGGTATCGTCAAGAATGCGCTCGGCTGCATCGGAGGCCGATGCGCAGGCGGTCAGGCGCTGAATATGATCGCGCTGCGGCCAGAGTTGAGCCGCCGGCGCCTGGTCGCGATCCTCGAATTGGTCAAGTACCTGACTGACCACCGCATGCACCAACTGGTTACTATCAGCCTCGCCGAAGCTGGCCCCGGCCAGCGCCTCGAGTAATGCCTCGCGACGTTCCCGAGGTACGAATCGATCGGCAAGGCCCAGGTCTAGCGCGTCGCGTGCATTAAGCTGAGCACCGGTCAGCCCCAGATAGGCGCCGATGCCTGGCGGCATGCGGTTGAGAAACCAGCTGGCACCGATATCCGGGTAGAGGCCGATGGTGATCTCAGGCATCGCCATCAACGAGGTCTCGGTAACCAGGCGGAAACCACCACCGGCCATCAGCCCCATGCCACCGCCCATCACGATGCCATCACCCCACACCAGCAGCGGCTTGGGGAAGCAGTGAATCTGATGATCGAGGCCATATTCGCCGGTGAAATAGGTCTCGGCGAAGGCACCGCCCTCGCCGGCCTGAATCGCCTTGTAGAGCGCCACCACGTCGCCGCCAGCGCAGAACGATTTCTCCCCGGCGCCCTCCAGCCAGACAGCCACCACCCGGTCATCGTCGGCCCACCGGGTCAGCCGGGCCGATAGCTGCTCAATCATCGCAAGCGACAGGGCATTCAGAGAGCGAGGTGCATTGAGGGTCGCCACGCCGATAAGGCATCCATCGCGTGTCGGGCGCTCCTCGAACAGCACGGGTGCATCGGTCATCGCTCGGGCTCCTTTAGCGGGTTGAGTGAAATAGGTTAATTAATGGTCGATCCATGACCGCGATAGCGACGCCTCGGCGGGCTTTCCTCATTGCAGTGATTCGATCACGCCATCGGCGAGCAAACGCCGGGCCGTGATCACGCGCATGATCTCGTTGGTGCCCTCAAGAATCTGATGCACGCGAGTATCGCGGACCAGCCGCTCAAGCGGGTATTCCTTGATGTAACCGTAGCCGCCGTGAAGCTGGAGGGCCTCGTTGCAGACGTTAAAGCCCATGTCGGTGGCGACTCGCTTGGCCATCGCGCAATGCGCGGTAGCTTCGGGGGCCTGCTGATCGAGACACCAGGCCGCGTGGCGCACCATCAGTCGTGATGCCAGCAGATCGCTTGCCATGTCGGCCAGCTTGAACTGCAGCGCCTGAAAACTGGAAAGCTCTCGACCGAACTGTTGACGCTGACCGAGATAATCGCGAGCAAGCGTCAGCGCCTGTTGAGCGGCGCCCAGCGAGCAGCTGGCAATGTTCAGCCGACCGCCATCCAGGCCCTTCATGGCCAGCCGAAAGCCCTCGCCTTCCTCACCGAGACGATAATCAGCAGGCACCCGCACATCATCGAAGCTGACCATCCGTGTCGGCTGGCTCTTCCAGCCCATCTTCTCTTCGTTCTTGCCGTACTCGATACCGGCGCTGTCAGCGGGCACCAGGAAGGCAGAGATACCACTGGCGCCGGAATCCGGCGCGCCGGTGCGGGCCATCACGACCAGCACATCCGTCTCGCCAGCACCTGAGATAAACACCTTCGAGCCCGTGATCCGGTATTCGTCGCCCTCGCGTACCGCCTTGGTGCGCAGGTTGGCCGCATCCGAACCGGCACCCGGCTCGGTCAGGCAGTAAGAGGCCAGCAGCTCACCGCTGATCAAGCGCTCAAGCCAGGTCTCGCGCAGCGTCTCGCTGCCCCAGTTGGCCACCATCCAGCTCGCCATGTTGTGAATGGTCAGGTAGGCAGTGGTTGAGATGCAGCCCTGGGCGAGCTGCTCAAAGATCAGCGAGGCCTCGAGCCGAGAAAGACCCAGCCCGCCGCGATCCTCATCGATATAGATGCCGAGGAAGCCGGCCTCACCGGCGCGCTTGATCACCTCCACCGGAAAGTGCGAACGGGCATCCCAGTCGGCAGCGTGAGCGACAAGCTCCGCTTGGCAAAAATCGGCTGCTGCCTGCTGCAAGGCACGTTGATCCTCGGTCAGTGCAAAATCCATGGTGCTCTCCTTTAACGCCACAGGCCGTCAGATGTCTCGACTCCGTCAGGCCATGACCGGCATCACACTGACGGTTAGAGGTCGCGTCGGCCCGGTGCTGGCGATGACAAGAATGACAATGGCAAGCACAAGAGGCGTATAGCACCCCCACCGGTAATGTGACCAAGCTAGCATTTGCTTGGTCGGGCGCAAGCCACCCCTTGGTCTAAGGCCAACAGCAATATCTTCACTTTACGTTAACGTCAAGCAGAACTAGTCTTGGAGTCGAAGCGCCCAGGCGTTCATGCGATCATTCCTTAACTCACAACAACATCGTATACGCCAAGGAACACCACCATGCCCAAGCCCAGCCATATCGCGCCTCAGGCCACGCCACCGGACAATCCCGAGGAGACCGTGTCAGACAAGCCAACCTACGCGATCGGTGAGCTGGCCGAGATGTTCGAGGTAACGCCCCGCACCATTCGCTTTTATGAACAGGAAGGCTTGCTGGCACCCGAGCGGCGCGGTCAGCGGCGTATCTACCATGACAAGGACCGGGTACGGCTGAAACTGACCCTGCGCGGCAAGCGGCTTGGTTTCACGCTGGCCGAGATCCGCGAGGTCGTCGAGCTCTACGACACCATGCCCGACGGCAATGCCCGCCAGCTTCACCGCATCCTCGAAATTCTCGCCGAGAAGCGTGCCGATATGGAGCAACGCAAAGAGGACATCCGCCTGATGCAGAATGAGCTAGACGACGTCGAGACTCGCTGCCGGGCGGCACTGGAAGGCCTGGCCCCCTAGCAACAAGAGCAAAAACGCGCCCTATGTGGCGCGGGGCGGGCACTTCGCTTTAACAATCCCAATAAGCATAGGAGCCCGGATGACTCGCCAACGCCACACCCCGGATTCGACGCCGTCTTCACTCTCGCCAACCCCCAGCTATGTCAGCGGCATCAGCGATACGCCCCTCAAGGGCCAGACCATCGGCGACTGCTTCGATGCCACCGTCGCCCGCGTGCCCGAGCGTGATGCCCTGCTCAGCCTGCACCAGGGCCTGCGCTACAGCTGGCGAGAGCTGCAAATTGCCGTCGACGAGGCCGCCCGCGCCCTGCTGGCCGCTGGTGTTGTGCAAGGCGAGCGCGTCGGCATCTGGGCCCCCAACCGGGCCGAGTGGGCCATTACCCAGTTCGCCACCGCCAAGATCGGTGCCATCCTGGTCAACCTGAATCCCAGTTACCGCACCCATGAGCTGGAGTACACGCTAGGCCAGTCCGGCACCGCGACCCTGATCCTGCAGGGGCGCTTCAAGGCCTCGCACTATGTCGAGATGATCGCTGAGCTGGCCCCGGAGCTCGAAGCGCCGCGAGACGGCGACCTCAACGCCGCTCGCCTGCCGGCGCTGAAGCGGGTGGTATGCCTGGATGCCAGCGAGGCCCTGCCCGGCATGCTGACCTGGCAGGCACTGCTTGAGGGCGCCGAGGCGGTCAGCCCTTCGCGACTCGCCGAGGTGCAGGGGGCGCTGCAGTTCGACCAGCCGATCAACATCCAGTACACCTCCGGCACCACCGGCTCGCCCAAGGGCGCGACCCTTTCACACCACAACATCCTCAACAACGGCTTCTTCGTGGCCCGCGCCATGGGCTTCTCGGAGCGCGACCGGCTGGTGATCCCAGTGCCGCTCTATCACTGCTTTGGCATGGTGATGGGCAACCTGGGCTGCATGACTCACGGCGCGGCGATGATCTATCCCGGCGATGGCTTCGACGCCGAGGCGACCCTCGAGGCAGTACAGAACGAACGGGCGACCGCCCTCTTCGGGGTGCCGACCATGTTCATCGCCGAGCTTGAGCACCCGCGCTTCGCCGACTTCGATCTCTCGACCCTGCGCACCGGCATCATGGCCGGCTCCATCTGCCCCATCGAAGTGATGCGCCAGGTGATCGATCAGATGCACATGGAAGGCGTGACCATCTGCTACGGCATGACCGAAACCAGCCCGGTCAGCTTCCAGACCGGCACCGATGCCCCGCTCGAGAAGCGCGTCACCACCGTGGGCACCATTCACCCGCACCTCGAGGTGAAGCTCATCGACCCGGCCAGCGGCGCCGTGGTGCCCAGAGGCGAGCGCGGCGAGCTGTGCACCCGGGGCTATAGCGTGATGCTTGGTTACTGGGACAACGCAGAGGCCACCGCCAAGGCCATCGACGCCAGCCGCTGGATGCACACCGGTGACCTCGCCACCATGGACGAGGACGGCTATGTGGCGATCGTCGGGCGCATCAAGGACATGATCATCCGCGGCGGCGAGAACATCTATCCCCGCGAGATCGAGGACTTCCTCTATACCCATCCTGCCATCTCGGACGTGCAGGTGATCGGCGTGCCGGACGCCAAGTACGGCGAAGAAGTGATGGCCTGGGTCAAGCTCAGCGACGGCGAGGAACTGGACGAGGAGGAGCTAAAGGATTTCTGCCAGGGCAAGATCGCCCACTTCAAGATTCCCCGCTACGTGAAGTTCGTCGACGCCTTCCCGATGACCGTCACCGGCAAGGTGCAGAAATACAAGATGCGCGAAGCGGCGACCCACGAACTGGGGCTTTGACGCTCGCCGCCTGACAGAAACGTCGTGCGCCCTGCTCCTTACTTCAAGACCTGCACGACCTGAACCACACCCCGAAGACTGGACGCTCCCTCCAACCTTCGGGGTGTTTATCTTCGTGCATCTAGAAAGTGCCATGCCCCTACGCACCGCGGGATCGAGCGCGGCCTGTCACCCACCGCCTTTTGCATCCAAAGCCACTAATGAATAGGCTGACCATTCACGGTCAGTATCAACGCCGGAATGACCGACAGCATCGCGTCAGGGAACGGACTACTGCATGGGTGGCAGGACGCCATCACGACATGCCCAGGTAGGGGCGGTAGCGTACCAAGCCCCTTTTGAGGCATCCCCCCCTGAACTCAGTCCTCGCCGCCAACCTATAGAGCTTAACTCGCATGACCGCCCTCACCCGATCTATCAGCTACGGTGGTATGCATTGCGCGGCCATCTCGGAGCATGGATGAATGCACAGTATTATTGGGTCCGACAAAAAAGCGCGTACGCGCGCGAATTCTGCTTAGGTAGCCGAGCTATTCTTGGACCCCTTTGCTATCAATGAGTTATATAGAAGATAGCGCGCTCGTTTATTGACTGTTAAATTTCGGGAGAAGTATGGAGACAACTCGCCCTACACACATAGAGGTGGCAGATCATTTCTATCACGATTCGGTTGATCTGCTTAAGCGGCACGAGCACTGCATTGAAAGTGAATTTCCGGACTTTTCGTCTCTCAAGTCTCGCCGAATGAAGTGCTTTATTGACCTGCGGATGGCAATGGAAAGTGCTTTAAAGTCAGTTGTTTCTTACTACTGCCACAGCAACCTTCAAGGTAGGAAATTGGTCAAGAAGGTAGAGAACTATCGACACCACATGGACAAATTGAAACCGGCTGCATTGCCACATCTTCCTGAAGAAATTGTGGAGAGCGTTTCTTCAGTGTGTGACCAACTCCAGTCCTTGCCGGTTGGTTTGCGTTATCGGCTCGATGTTATGGATTTCATCAGCAATCGGGAACAAGAGTATTACAACACTATCGGCAGTGACACTTGGATAAATTCGACAGCCGGAACAGTGTGGTGTGTTTCTAAATTTATTGGTAAAGAGCTCAACAAGGAGAGCCGCATCATTGGCGTGGACGAATTAATGGAAGAGTTTTCTCAACCAAGATACGAGAAGTATGCCATTAAATAGGGGGCCGAAATTTAACCAGGCCAGGCACGGCGACGCCTACTACATTGCGGCTTCGCCTTCATTTCGTAGGCGCGCAAGCTGGCAGCGTTAGATTTATCTATGACATCTCCTCAGAACGAAGAAATATTTTCGTATCCAGACGCACTTCGTCAGTACGAACTGCTGATACCGCATCTTGTTCGCGTGTCTGATAGATCGGGTGGCATTGACACCAGTACTCTTGGTATTGAAGGTACCAAGATCTATACGCGTTTGGTCCTTAGTGCAATGACGATCGGTTCGATTCTTCCTGGTAACCAAGTAAACCACTCACAGCTATGGGACTTTCCATCCGTAGCTGTGTTAGCAAGATCTTTGATTGAGGCAACGCACCGATACTTGTACCTAATTGAGCCTGGGTTATCATCTGAGGAAGTGATTTCAGACGGAAGTTCCATTTCTACCGAATCAACTGTGAGAAGTATCGACTTTACTCAGAAAAGCACGATCACGTAATACTGAAAAGTTTCGAGGAAAATCTACCTAAAGCCAAAGCAGATATCACCGCGTCCTCGGTGTATAAAGGTCTTGATAAAAATATGGCGAAAAAGATTCGTTCGGGGAATGCGGACATGCACCTCACTGATGCTGAAGTAGCGAAGTTGACGGGTCTTATTGACGAACATTTTGGGTTTTATTATCGGCTACTCTCTATACAGGCTCATGACTCGCCTATGGCGACAACCTCGCAATCGAATGCCAGGGGCCGCGGGCTTGAGAACGATGCTGAAAGTTTCTACTTGGCATTGGTTTTACGTTTACTATGCCGTTACTTAAGTAAATCGCTGCTGTCTCAAGTGGAACTTTTGTCTTTAGAAGAAACGGGGGGCAGTGGCTTTTGCAAATAATGTGTTATCCAATGGCGATATCTAACAAGTGCAGGCACGGCGACGCCCCTTACATTGCGCCTTCGGCTCCATTCCACGGGCGCGCATGCTGCAAGCGTTATGCAAACAAGGAGGTATTGTGCCATATCAAGTAATTAGAAGAGATCTAACAGAAACCACTAGAAGATGTGATTTCTGCCCTCAATATTTAACCTCTCTAAAGGCATATGTTTTAAAGGATTTAGAGACTGGAGAGTTATCTTATGCAGGTCCTACTTGTGCAGTAAATAATGCTGGGGAAGGCTCCACTTCAGGAATTCCTGATTTGACTAAATTCACTTTATCTACAAATAATCGTGAAGATGGAGGCCCAGGCGGGCAAGGTGGAGCTACCACCGAAAATCCAGCAAAGAGCGCAATCGAGTACTTAACGCTAAGAGAAAATAAACTTGTGGATGAACTTAAATGTTCATATCCGATTCTAAAAGAGTACTATGAAAAGCACAATTCTCAAGGGCTATCGAATTCCGACGTTAGACATATAAATAATATTGCATCCAAAGTGCCAGAAAACCTAAACCCAGCGGTACTACAAAGAATCTACAATTATTTGTTCTGGATCGACGTAGGCATAGAAAAGCTACCTGCAGATAAAACGGAATTTTTAGCTGGAGTAAGAAACACCATCGTCTCAAAAGGAAAAATATCTGAGAAACAAAAGGCTGCTATAAATAAGTGGCTGGAGAATATCGATGGCGTACCTCAGTTAAAGTAATGCATAACAAGCGCATGTTGTCGGACTGGTTTCCGCTGCGCTTAAAATCAGCCGAAAACGCGGGCGTCAGCTTTCAAGGATGTGCTTATGATTGAAGAAAGTAGCTTTGATTCAATTGTTGATTTTTTTGAATACTTGGCGCCATGGAATAGAGGGCAGGCCCTTGATGGTTTTGTATTCAGGGGGCATTCAAAAGAGTCTTACAAGTTAATCCCTAATGCGCTTCGCCCCGAAAATGTTGAACAGCTATGGAAATATGTTAACGGCGGAAACGTTAACACAGATCAAACTGAATTTTTGAGCTTACAAATAGATGCAGAATTTCAGTTGCTACGTGAATTTTACAAACTGGCTGATATGCAAGGCTTAGGTGTACCAGTAGCAAACACGTTTCGTAAGAATTTAGCACAAACATTTGATGCTTTTGGAGCCCGGCACATTGATCAGCAGTCTATTTGGCTCCCAGAAGATTTGCATGAGGCAACTGCCCTAGCTCAACATTATGGAATTCCTACAAGATTACTTGACTGGACCTATGACCCGTATGTTGCGCTATATTTTGCTTTTAAGGGAGCAGTTGAGACTTCAGGAAAATTGGTTGTTTGGGCTCTGAATAAAGATCATATCTCATTTCTTCAGCCTACGGTAGACCGAATAAATATTGAATTTATAACACCACATTACGCATCAAATCCCAATTTAAACGCACAAAAAGGTTTGTTCACTCTCTGTCCAGTTAAAAGACTGAGCATGATGGAAGAGGCTAAACTAATGCAAGATAGCAAGGTTCAATTAGTTGATAGACGACCTTTGGATGAGTTTATTTCAAGTACGGCAAAAGAGGACGAAAATATAGCGCTCATGAAAAAATTCATTGTGACTGCTAATAACGCTCAGGAAGGGCTGAGAATTCTAGAAAAAATGGGGTATGGAACATCAAGAATATTTCCAGGTTACGACGGTGTTGCCAGACAAGTTTTAGAGCGTAACTTTGAAGATAACAAATCAATGCAGCCGACCACTGACTCGTCGGCTGATTGATGCGCCAAATGTTTTCAGGGAGAAAATTGTGAGTAAGTATCAAATTGCTCAGCTAAACATTGCCACGCTGATGGCTCCAATCGACTCGCCTCAGCTTTCAGATTTCGTCGCGAATTTGGACAGGGTCAACGCGTTGGCTGAGGATTCCCCTGGTTTCGTCTGGCGCTTGCAAACCGAAGAAGGTGATGCCACCGGCATTGATTATTTCGGCTCCGATAAGATCGTGAATCTTTCTCTCTGGGATTCGGTCGAGGCTTTGCATAATTACGTATATCGGTCTGCCCACGTCGAGATCATGCGTCGCAAGAAAGAGTGGTTCCATAAAATGGGTGAGGCATACATGGTGCTTTGGTGGGTGCCGGCCGGTCACATTCCGTCAGTCGAAGAAGCAGCGCAAAAGCTGAATATCCTGAGAGAGCACGGACCAACCGCCGAGGCTTTCACGTTCAAAAAAGCCTTCCCGGCTCCCGGTGAATTGGCCAGCTTGCCGACCGATACTCTGGGTGGTGAATGCCCCTCCACTTAATTTCAGCGTTATGTAACTCGGAGAGTGGGGAATGGAGAACATTGCCGAAAACATCTGGATATTTGATGGCAAAGCAGTCAATTTCTATTCGTTACTATACACCACGCGAATGACGATTATCAGGCTCTCAACCGGTAACCTATGGGTACATAGCCCCATACAACTGGAGCCAGCGGTACAAGCCGAGGTCGAAGCACTTGGGCGGGTTAAGTACATCATTGCCCCCAACCATCTCCACCATCTATTCATTGAAGAATGGCAACACGCCTATCCAGAAGCCTTACTGTATGGCACACAGGAAGTGATCAGTAAACGAAATGATATTTCGTTCGACGGCCCTCTTGATAACACCAATCCCCCACCCTGGGAGGCGGAGCTAGACCAATTGCTTGTCACCGGTTCTCCCGCCACGCAGGAATGTGTTTTCTTTCATAAGCCGTCTGGCGTTTTGATAGTAACGGACCTCATCGAAAATTTCGCACCCGATGCCTTCCCGTTCTTCAAACGACAGATTGCCAGATTTGCTGGAATACTGGCGCCCAATGGGAGAATGCCCATCGATTGGCGCTACAGCTTTTATTTCAACAAGCTAGAGGCACGACGACATCTTGAAAGAATCCTTAGCTGGGAGCCTAAAATAATCGTTATATCCCACGGAATGATAATTAAAGAAAATGCCGACGAATTTCTTAGAAGATCTTTCAACTGGCTGAGACTCCCAAAAAAAGTCACATGACACATCAGATCACATGGGCGTAGCAATGCTGCGCCTGAGTTTGAAGCATTACACATTGCAGGAGGCATCGTGATAGTCATCTATGGAATCAAAGAGCACCTTAATCCGATCAAGGCCCAGCTTTCTGAGGTCATTCACGGCTGTATGCAGTCGGTTCTCGGTATGCCCGAAGACAAGCGAGCTCATCGCTTCATACCCATGGATGCGGAGGATTTCTATTATCCGGGTGGAAGGACTCCCGCCTACACGGCCATAGAGATCAACATGATGCAGGGGCGTAACCCTGAGACGCAAAAGGCGCTGATCAAAGAGCTGTTCCACAAGATAGAGTCCGAGGTGGGCATTTCGCCCGTGGACATCGAGATCACGATAAAGGAACAACCGGCTCACTGCTGGGGCTTTCGGGGCATGACAGGCGATGAGGCGCGAGACCTGAAATACTCCGTCAAAGTATGACGTGACGTATGTGGCCCGCGACTTTCGGACGAGAAGTCGTCGGCTACACCGCCTCCAGCAACGTCCTCAGCAAACGCTTGACCCGCTTGATGCCGCTGACCAACGCGGTCTTGATGCCGACCATGGTGATGTCACGCTCGACCATGCCGGGGCAGGGTTCACAAGCAGCGCCAAGCAGGCATAGGGGATTTCAAGCTCATGGACCAGAGTCGCTTGGGGCATGCAGTGCATGCCCCTACCCGATTACAGGCCTCGCAGTTCAGGCGGTCGCGGCTTCGTCCGCTGCCTGCCAGATGCCACGCGCGGCGATGCGGCAGGCGAAGGTCGTCACATCGGCGGGTGCTCGTCCCAGCGCCCGCTGCACCCCATCTCCAACATGGGCGTTGCGCCCGTCGAGCACGGTCTCGAACAGGTAGTTCAGCAGCCAAACGATCTCATCCGGCGCGCCGGACTCGGTCAGCGCCTGGGCGAAGGCGTTCCGGGGGATCGGCGTGAAGTGCACCTCGCGCCCGGCGGCGCGTGAGATCTCATCGGCCAACTCGGTGAAGGTCAGGCTGCGCGGCCCGGTGACCTCGTAGGTCTCATAAGCGTGGCCTGGTTCGGTCAGCGCCGCCACCGCCACGTCGGCGATATCGTTGACGTCTATGAATGGCTCGGGAATGTCCGCGGCGGGCAGAGTGATAGCGCCCTCTCGTACCATGCCGAGAAACTCGCCTTCCGAGAAGTTCTGCAGGAACCAGCTCGCCCTCACCACCGTCCACTCAACACCTGCCGCCTGGACGATCCGCTCGCAGGCTTGGGCCTCCTCCTCGCCACGTCCCGACAACAGCACCAGGCGCTGGACGCCGCTGGACACAGCCTCGTCCACGAAAAGGCGGATCGCCTCGGTGGCGCCGGGGATCGCCAGATCCGGGGCGTAGGAGATGTAGACCGCCGAGACACCCGCGAGGGCTGCGCCCCAGCCGCTTGGGTCCTGCCAATCGAAGGCCGGCAGCGTGGAACGTGAGGCGATGCGAGTGGTGACGCCGCGCGCCTTGAGTCGCTCGGCGACGCGACGCCCGGTCTTGCCGGTGCCGCCCAGGACGAGCACGAGATCGTCGTGGGTCTGACGGGGGATCTGATCCGAAGGGGATGTGACGTTCATGAGGGCTCTCCTCTTATGGGGCGATATTGGCGGTTGCCATACCGCTCAAGATTAGGGAGCTCGCCGGTTTGCCACCATGCGTAGGGTGCTCGGATGCATACGCATCCGTCTATAATCGAGCGATGGATACTCTAGGTGGACTGTTAGACGCACCGCGGGCACGAGGCGCCTTCGCCTTGCGCACGGTGATGAGCGCGCCATGGTCGTTGCGCATCCTCGCCGAATCGCCGCTTACGCTAATCGCCGGCGTGACCGGTGAGGCCTGGCTGATGCCCGACGACGGCGAGCCGCTGCGGATCGGCCCTGGCGATATTGCCGTCACCCGCGCGCCGGCCCACTACACCGTCGCCCACGCGACTGACGCGCCACCGCAGGTGGTCATCCACCCGGGCCAGCTCTGCCGCGACCTGACGGGCCAGTCCGTCGATGAGGCCATGACTCATGGAGTACGCACCTGGGGCAACGATCCCGCAGGCGAAACGACGTTCCTCGTCGGCGCCTACGAGCAACTGAGCGATATCAGCGACCGCCTGCTGCGCGCTCTGCCCCCGGTGCTGAAGTTATCTCGTGACGACTGGGAGTCGCCGCTGGTGGCGCTGCTCTGCGACGCCATGGTGATTGACGAGCCGGGGCAGGCGGCGGTGCTCGACCGCCTGCTCGACCTGCTGATCACTGCCGTGCTCAAGGCCTGGTTCGCCCGGCAGGAAGCGGACCGACCGGCTTGGTGGCGCTATCAGGGCGACCGCATCGTGGAGCATGCCCTGCGCATCATGCACGACCATCCGGCGCACCCCTGGACGCTGGATGCTCTGGCGGCAGAGGCCGGCGCCTCAAGAGCCGCCCTGGCACGGCGCTTCCACGAACGGGTCGGCGAGCCGCCCATGACCTTCCTCAAGCACTGGCGGATGGCCCTGGCGGCGGACTTGCTGTGCCAGCCCGGTGCCACGGTGAGCGGTGTGGCGGAACGGGTCGGTTATGCCACCCCCTATGCCTTCAGCGCCGCCTTCAAGCGTGTCAGGGGGATGAGCCCAGCACAGCATCGCGCAGCGGCCCGCTAGGCTGATGGCTGACGGATTGCCGCCTTCATCGCCTGACGCAGGTCGCATAGTGTCTCGTTAAGCCAGTCGCGAAAGGCGGCGACTCGAGGGGCATCCGCTGCCTCCGGCAGGCTGACCAGGTAGTAGCTGAACTCGGTGCGCCGCCAGGGGCGCAGGGCCATGATCTCGCCGTGATCGATTGCCTCCTGGGCCACCGACAGACGTGACAGACACAGCCCCAGCCCTTTACGGCAGGCGGCGAGCGCCAGCCCGCTGTCCGAGACCGTAAGCCGACGCAGTTCCTGCGGCGCATGCAGCCCCGCCTCTCGCCACCATGGGCGCCAGTGGCTCCAGGGCTCGGTGGGCAAGGCGCTTGCGTCCTCGATGAAGCAGGCTTTCCGCCAATCATCGGGCACCCCATCACCAAGAGAGGGAGCCAGTACCGTGATGGCATCGTCAAGCAGGGGCGCGACATGGAGGCCGAGATAATTGCCGGTGCCGAACCGGATCGCGAGGTCGACCTTGCCGTCGCGCAGATCGGCGAGCCGGTTGTCGCCCATGAGCGTAAGATCCAGCCCCGGGTGGCGGTGCAGCAGTTCGCCCACCCGCGGCATCAGGCTATGTTGCAGAAAAGCCTGGGGCGCCGACACCCGCAGCGGGCCGTCGAGACTCGGCTGACTCAGCTCACGGGTGGCGCGATCGATGAGGGTGAAGGCCTCGGCGATGCGCGCCTGGTAGCGCACGCCGGCCTCGGTGAGCACCACCCCACGCACCTTCCGCTCGAACAGCCGAAGTCCCAGGCTCTTTTCCAAAGCCTTGATACGATGGCTGACGGCAGCGGCGGTGACATGCAGCTCGTCCGCGGCCGCGCTGAAGCTGCCATGGCGCGCTGCCGCCTCGAAGGCGCGCAGGGTGGGCAAGGGTAGCCGAGAGGAAGGCGACATGGCTTACTCCAGTTAAGCCTATGGGTGAGGAACGATACGTTGTTGTTACCCCTATTAGGCCGATAATGCCAGTCATTACCCCGCGATCAGGACCACTGACATGACTGCCACTCTCTACCGTTTATCCGCTTTCACCCGTGACCCCAAGGGCGGCAACCCCGCCGGCGTCTGGATCGGCGACGCCCTGCCCGATGCGGCCACCATGCGCGGCATTGCCGCCGAAGTGGGCTATTCCGAAACGGCCTTCCTCGGCCCTGACCATGACGGCGTGCGCACGGTGCGTTATTACAGCCCCGAGGCCGAGGTCAGCTTCTGTGGTCATGCCACCATCGCCGCAGGCGTGGTGCTGGGTCAGCTCGATGGCGCTGGCACCTATAGGCTCTCCACGGCAGTCGGCGAAGTGCCGGTTGCCGTGGAGCAGATCGACGGCGACTGGCAGGCCTCGCTGGTCTCGGTGGCGCCAGAACAGCGGACCGCCGCCCCCGCCCTGGTCGAGGCAGCCCTGGCAAGCCTCGGCTGGCAGGCGGATGAGCTGGACCCAACCCTACCGCCGGCAGTGGCCTATGCCGGCGCCTGGCATCTGGTGCTGGCCACCGCCTCCAAGGCGCGACTCGATGCCCTATCCTACGACTTCGCGTCACTCAAGGCTCTGATGCTGCGTGAGCATCTCACCACTCTCCAACTCGTGTGGCGGGAATCGTCTACACGATTTCATGTGCGCGATCCGTTTCCGGTCGGTGGCGTGGTGGAGGATCCGGCTACCGGAGCAGCGGCGGCGGCATTAGGGGGCTATTTGCGCGACGCGGAGTTGATCGAGGCCCCCGCGCAGTTGACGCTGCTTCAGGGCGACGTGATGGGACGGCCAAGTCAACTCGAGGTGGCAATTCCTGCCTCGGGGGGCATTGTGGTGTCGGGTACGGCAGTCTCGCTTCAGAGACCTGTCGAATATCTTTCTTGAGTCCGACCTCTTGAGCCAGTCACCATCGAAAGAAAGGCCGCCATACTATTAGGCGGCCAGCTCTCGTCTACCCCGCCTCCAGCAACGTCCGCAACACACGCTTGACCCGCTCGATGCCACCTTCCAGTGCGGCCTCGATCTCGGCCATGGTGATCTCACGTTCGACCACACCGGGGGCGGGATTGACCACCAGCGCCAAGCAGGCATAGGGGATTTCAAGCTCCCGGGCCAGGGTCGCTTCGGGCATGCCGGTCATGCCGACCAGGCTGCAGCCGTCGCGCGCCATGCGGGCGATCTCGGCGGCGGTCTCGAGCCGTGGCCCCTGGGTGCAGCCGTAGATGCCACCATCGTGCAGGGCCTCACCAGCTGCCCTGCCCGCTTCCAGCACCGCCTGGCGCAGCGCTTGGTCGTAGGGCCAAGAGAAGTCGATGTGCTTCAAGGTCTTGAAGCGGCCATCGAAGTAGGTCGATTCGCGCCCGCTGGTGTAGTCGATCAGTTGATCGGGCACCACCAGAGCCTCGGGCGCATGGACGGGGTCGATGCCACCCACGGCATTGACGCCGACGATGCGGCTGGCCCCGGCCTGCTTGAGCGCCCAGAGGTTGGCACGGTAGTTGATGCGATGCGGCGGCAGCTTGTGCGGGTGGCCATGGCGGGCCAGGAACAGTACATCATGCTCACCGAGCCGCCCTTCCAGCACGGCACCGGATGCCGTACCGATAGGGGTCTCGGCGCTGTGCCGTTTGGTGACTTCCAGCCCTTCCATTTGGGTGAGGCCGGTCCCGCCGATAATAGCCAGCATGCGCAATGTTCCTTGTTAGCGATGGCAGAGATTCACGGAGCACTGTGACGAGCTGAGCATGTTAAGTGCTCACATCCCCTGGGGCGCGAAGATCCCCGGCGCGTTGCGCCAGTAGCCCTTGTAGTCCATGCCGAAACCGAACACGTAGCGGTCCTCGACATCGAGGCTGCAGTAGTCGGCCTTGAGTCCCGGTACCGCCTTGCGGTCGTGGTGCTTGTCGACCAGCACGGCGGTGGAGATGCTGGCGGCGCCAGCTTCCCGACAGTAGGCCAGGATGGCGGCCAGGGTCGAGCCCTCGTCGAGGATGTCATCGACGATCACCACGTGGCGGCCGGCCATCGGCACCTCGGGCGAGACACGCCAGAAGAGCTCGCCGCCGCGGGTGCCACCGCGATAGCGGGTCGCGTGCAGGTAATCGACCTCAAGCGGAAAGCCGAGCCGGGTCAGCAGGTGGCCGGTGGTGATCAGCCCGCCGTTCATCACGCAGTAGAAGACCGGCAGCTTGTCGCCGAGATCGGCGGTGATGCGATCGGCCATCTGGTCCAGCGCCCGCTCGACTTCCTGTTGGGAAATCAGGCAATCGGCGTTGTCCATGATGTCGCGCATGGCGGCCAGAGACGCATCGGAGGCAGAAGCTTTTGGAGTCATGGGGTCACGAATCGGTTGGGAGTGTAGAAGGGGGTTCGCCATTGGCCAGGGCTTCGAGCCGGGCATGCACGCGGCGCCAGCGCCCCAAGGCCGGCAGGTTCTCGAGGCTCGGGCGGGCGCGGCCATAGCGCAGCTTGGCCTGGCGCTTGCTGGCACGACCCACGCAAGCGTCCAGCGCTTCAAGTGCCGCGGCGCGGTCGTTGCACATCAGCACCATGTCGCAGCCGGCATCCAGCGCGGCCAAGGTGCGCTCACCGGGGCCGCCGGCAACATGGGCGCCGGCCATCGACAGATCATCCGAGAAGATCGCGCCCTTGAAGCCGAGCTCTTCACGTAAAAGGCCCAGCCAGTTGCGCGAGAAGCACGCCGGCCGGGAATCGAAGGCGGAATAGACCACATGCGCGGGCATTACGCCGCCGAGTCGCGATGCCTGGGCGGCAAAGGGCACCAGATCATGCGCCCGCAGGTCGGCAAGTGGCCGAGGATCGACGGGTAATTCGTGATGCGAGTCGGCGGCCACGCTACCGTGCCCGGGGAAATGCTTGCCCACCGCGGCCATGCCGGCCTCGTTGAGACCGGCAATGAAAGCACCACCCAGCCGGCTGACCTGTTCCGGCTCATGGGAAAAGCTGCGATCGCCAATCACCGTAGACTCGCCGCCATCGACGTCGAGCACCGGGGCAAAGGTGATGTCCAGCCCGCAGGCGGCCATCTCCATGCCCAGCAGCCAGCCGGCGTCCTGGCAGTGTTGCAGTGCGGCCTGGGAATCAGCGTCGAAACCTTCGGCCAGGCGAGACATGGCCGGCAGCCGGGTCACACCACGACGAAGGCGCTGTACTCGCCCGCCTTCCTGATCGATGGCAAGCAGCAGGTCCGGCCGTACGGCGCGAATCGCGGCGCACAGAGCCTGAACCTGGGTCGCGTCTTCGACATTGCGCCCAAACAGAATCACGCCCCCGACTTCGGGGCGAATGAGCATCTCAGCCTCTTCAGGCGTCAGATGGGGACCCTCGAGATCCAGCATCACTGAACCCAGCGGTTGCGTCATCTTGATCTTCCTTGGCGTTGAAGGAGGAGAATTCTAGAGCAATGTCTCGTCTGACAACAGACGCTCAGTCATGCAGCCAGACCGGCGTGCCCGGGGCGGCAACGGCGAACACCTCGAGCAAAGTCTCATCACGAAGGCGAATACAGCCATGAGAGGCGGCCACGCCCATGGGTTCGGTGGGCGGCGTGCCGTGCAGGTAGATGTAACGTCGTTGGGAGTCGACGCCTCCACCGCGGTTATAGCCGGGCTCGAGACCGCACAGCCAGAGAATACGGGTCAGAATCCAGTCGCGCTTGGGGTGGGCGGCGGCAAGTGCCGATGAATAGACTTCGCCGGTCGGTCGGCGGCCCCGAAAGACACAGCCCGCTGGCTGGCCGTCGCCGATCGCGGCACGCACATAGTGCCAACCCAGCGGTGTCTGGCCGCTGCCATCATGCTGGCCGTGACCGGCTTCACCGCTTGAGATCGCATGCTCGGCCTGGCGCTCGCGACCCTGCCATACGACAAGGCGCTGAGCCGTTACATCGATTTCAAGCCAGGGGCCATTGGCGGGCGGTAATGCGTCGAGTCGTGGCGTGCGCATGCCCTACCCCGCTACCTGGACGGAGTCGTTCGGCTCCTCAGGCAAAGGCGCCTGAAGCGCGGCTACCACGACCGGGCGCAGACGACGCACCAGGTCACGCACGGTCACATGCTCGTGATAATCCTTCTCGGCGATATCGCGCAGGGCATCCAGGCCTGAAAGAGTGAAAATCACCGTGCCGAGCACGAAGTGCAGGCGCCAGAAACGCTCGGCGTCCGGTAGCTCGGGCGTTGCCTGTCGGACAAGGTCCGTGAAGCGGGTGAAGACGCTGCCATAGTGCTCTTGAATGTAGCGGCGCAGATGACCCTGCGCCTGGCTGTAGGCGAGCCCCAACAGCTTCATGAACACCTTAAGGCTGTTGCGCTCGGCAGGCACCTCGAGCACCGAGCGGGCCATGGTTTCAAGCAGCACCTCAAGAGGGATGGTCTGGCCTTTATAGTCCCGTTCCAGCCCATCGAGCGCTTCGTGGAAGCGCACGGTGAAGGGGTCGAGGTAGCGCGCGAAGACCGCCTGGATCAGCGACTTCTTGGAGCCAAAATGGTAGTTCACGGCCGCCAGATTGACCTTGGCCTTGCTGGTAATCGTCCGCAGGGAGGTTTCGGCAAAGCCGCGCTCCGCGAACAGGACCTCTGCGGTATCAAGAATCCGCGTCACAGTATCGGTCTGGGCCATGCTCATGCCTCGTCACCTGTCACCAATAAACGAATGTTTAAAACATATTCCAATTCTATGTTGGGTATCAGAATGTCACAACGGTACAGAAAATCCAGTTCGATCCCGCTCAAGGGCATAAAAGGGATGTTGCTGGGCTTATTACTGCAAGACGTTGCTGAGCTTTCTGTATGACGTACTGAGCGCTGCGGAAGGTGTTGATGAAAAACGCTCACCGGATTACTGGATGCAATCACATACTGTATACTTGACCAAACATCCTTAGTGACCACCGGCGGAGGCCGTATGACACGCCCCCTGACACCGCGCCAGCAGAACGTCTATGACTTCATCGTCAAGACCATGAGCGAACTGGGCTATCCCCCGACTCGCGCCGAAATTGCCCGCGCTCTGGGCTTCCGCTCGCCTAACGCCGCCGAGGAACACCTACGGGCCCTGGACAAGAAAGGCGCGATTCGTATGGTGCCCGGCACCTCGCGCGGCATTCGGCTGCCGGCAATGGAAGCCGAAACCGCCGAGAGCGAACCCAAGGCCGCCAGCGCGCCTGAGTCAAGCGCACAGGGTCTACCGATCATCGGTGAAGTCGCGGCGGGTAGCCCGATCCTTGCAACGGCCCATATCGACCGCTATTGCCCACTGCCGGCCGACTACTTCACGCCGCGTGCCGATTACCTGCTGCGGGTTCGCGGGCTGTCGATGAAGGACATCGGCATTCTCGAAGGCGACCTGCTGGCCGTGCACCGCACCGAGCGTATCCGCGACGGTCAGATCGTCGTTGCACGTATCGAAGAGGAAGTCACGGTGAAGCGTTTCAAACGCCAGGGCCATACGGTCTGGCTGCTGGCCGAGAACGAGGAATTCGCTCCCATCGAGATCGACCTGCGCCATCAGGAGCTGGAAATCGAGGGTGTCGGTGTGGGGGTAATTCGCGGTGGCAACGGTCAGGCGCTGCACTGATTGAACGCTTCTACGACCTACCCAACGAGATAAACGGACCGACAGACATGGCCGGCACGCCACGCAAGATCATGCATGCCGACTGCGACTGTTTCTTTGCCGCAGTCGAAATGCGCGACAACCCTGCCCTGAGAGACGTGCCCATAGCCGTCGGGGGCGGGGTGGATCAACGCGGGGTGATTGCCACCTGCAATTATCCCGCCCGCGCTTTCGGCGTTCGCTCGGCCATGCCCACCGCACGTGCCCTGCGCCTATGTCCCGACCTGGTGCTGGTGCGTGGCAATCATGAGCGCTACCGGGAAGTCTCCCGGGACATTCAGGCCATTTTCTACGAGCTGACCTCGCTGGTAGAGCCCCTCTCCCTCGATGAGGCCTTCCTCGACGTCAGCGACGTGGATCTCTTCAAGGGCAGCGCCACCTGGATGGCGCAATGGCTCAAGGCCGAGGCCTTCAAGCGCACCGGCATCACCATCTCGGTGGGCGTGGCACCCTCGAAGTTTCTGGCAAAGATCGCAAGCGACTGGGAAAAGCCGGACGGTTTGACCGTGATCACGCCGGATGACGTCGATGGCTTCATCACCACCCTGCCGGTGACCTGCCTGCATGGCGTCGGCCCCGCCACCGCGGCCAAGCTCGAGACCATGGGTATTGCCACCTGCGAGGACCTGCGTACCTGGCCCATCGAGACCCTGCTGGATCGCTTCGGCAAGTTCGGCAAACGCCTCTTCGAGCTGGCTCGCGGCATTGACGAGCGCGAGGTGCGCACGCACCGGGAGCGCAAGTCGATCAGCGTCGAGACCACCTTCCACCACGATCTACCGGACCTCGCCGCCTGCCAGGAAGCGCTTCTGCCGCTGATCGAGCGGCTCGCCAGCCGCGTCGAACGCCACGGCCAGCCGCCGCTGGACAAGCTGTTCATCAAGGTGCGCTTCAGCGACTTCACCCTTACCAGCCTCGAATGCCAGGGCACCTCGGTCAGTACCGAGCTCTTTAACCGCCTGCTCGAGCAAGCCTGGTCGAGAGCGGCACAGCCGGTGCGCCTGCTGGGCGTGGGGGGCCGCCTGGTATCGGCCGACGCCCGCCGCCAGCTCTCGCTGTTCGAGGGCGAACTCGACGACACGACAGAAACGCCCGCCCCTTTCCTCTCCACTGGCTCATCCGGTTCATCTCAGGGCGCCTAGCCCGTTAGCCATTGCCAGGCTTTCGCCTCGACAATCACCACCCAAATCCCGAGCAGGATAAACACCAGGCACGCCAATAGGTGGATGGCACGCATCGGCAGGCGTTCGCAGAAACGCGCCCCCAGCCACAGCACCGGCGCATTGGCGGCAAGCATGCCGAGGGTGGTGCCCAGCGTCACCATCAGCACGTCTTCGAAGCGAGCGGCCAGCAACACGGTCGCGATCTGGGTCTTGTCGCCGATCTCGGCAAGGAAAAACAGCACGAAGCTGGTCAAAAAGACGCCATGGCCGGGGGCACCGGCTTCCAGGCCATCTTCATCGTCAGGCTTGAGCAGCCAAAGACCCATGCCAATGAAGGCCATACCCACCAGGGCGGTCATCAGGCGGGGATCGATCAGATCGACAAGGGTGGCACCCAACCAGGCCGATACGCCGTGATTGATCAGGGTGGCGACCACAATGGCCCAGAAGATTGGCCAGGGTCGGGCAAAGCGGGCAATCAGCAGCAAGGTGAGCAACTGCGTCTTGTCACCGATTTCAGCCAATCCGATGGCCAGACCAGAAGTGATTAGCGCGTCCAATGAAACATTCCCCCGGGCCGGCCACTAGACGATACAGAACATGACGTGCCGCCGGCCCCGGAAGCACATCATGTTCTGAGTCTCGTTTGACCTTGGGCAGGCTGGTGATAAAGGCCAGGCCCGGGTCGTCGATGCCATGGTCGTCGCGACCAAATTTGTTGACATCGACCATTCTCGGTCGCTTCTTGCAGGGGTGTCGCGGCTGGCTGTCGATGTTGCTGACAGGCTCTCGGACACACCCAAGGAAGGCGGTTGGAAAGTAACTACTCCCCCAAAACGCCGAAGATAATAGCGATTTATCCCACGCCTCACAACCCTATCAAGGCCTCCTGGCCCTTCTCACGCGTCCTCTCAAACGTTCTCTCACACGTTCTCTCACATGCCGAGTCAGTAGGCGTTATGGACCATCGTCACGAGGCTTTATTTGGTATCGATATAACGGTGGGCATTGAAGGTCGCCACCCAGTGGGGGTGGTAGACCAGCAGCAGGCTGAGCAGCATGCCGCTGATAAAGGCCTCGGCTGGCATCAAAAGGGGCAGGAAGAGCGCATACTCGCGCACCAGGAACCAGGCCTGGGGATCACTGTTGCCGAGAAAGACGATACCCACCGTGGCAAGCCCCGCGACCAGAGTGGCCAACGCCACGCCGAAGAAGCCGCACACGAACAGAAAGACCGGCAGGCTATCTGGCAGTGAGCGATCGACGCATCGCCAGACCCACCCGGTCACCCATGCCGGAATGACGCCGCTGATCAGGACATTGACACCGAGCAGTGGCCAGGCGACCTTGCCGATGGCAACCATCGCCACATTGACCACCAAGTTGACCGCAAGCGCCGGTGGCGCACGAAACACAAGCGTCAGCAGCGCGGTGAAGACCAGATGCAACGACAGCCAGTCGACCGCCTGAGCGCGCAACTGCCATAGCAGCACGATCGCGACGGCCGCGGCCATCAGCCGATGCTGCTGGCCGCTATCGGCAAGCAGGCTGCGCCAGGGGTAGCCAAGCGCGCTATAGATAAGCACCAGCAGACTCAGTACGCCACACAGCACCAGCATCCAGGGGGCGAGAATGCTCTCGGCGAAGGTCATGAGTTGGCGTCCCTCCCCTCTTTGCGGGTGTGACTAACCGGGTATTGCCGCGCTCTTCGGCCTCAGGCGAAGACGATGGTCTTGTTGCCGTAAATCAGTACGCGATCCTGCAGGTGCCAGCGAAGCCCTCGCGACAGCACGGCTTTTTCCACGTCACGGCCGAAACGCACCAGGTCCGTGGCCGTATGGCAGTGGCTGATCCGCTGGATGTCCTGCTCAATGATCGGCCCGGCATCCAGTTCCTCGGTCACGTAGTGACAGGTCGCGCCAATCAGCTTGACCCCGCGCTCATGGGCCTGATGGTAAGGCCGCGCGCCGGCGAAGGACGGCAGGAAGCTGTGATGAATATTGATGACGCGACCGACATAACGCTCACATAGCGCAGGCGGAAGAATCTGCATGTAACGCGCCAGCACCAGCGTATCGGCCCGAGCCGCCTCGACCAGACGCTCGACTTCGGCGAAGGCCGGGGCCTTGTCACTGGGGTCGACGGGGACGTGATGGAAAGAAATACCGTGCCATTCGACCAATGAACGCAGATCGTCGTGATTGGAGATCACGCAGGGAATCTCGCAATCGAGCTCGCCCGCCGTATAGCGATAGAGAAGATCAACCAGGCAGTGAGACTCGCGAGAGACCAGCACAGCGACCCGCTGCGGACGACGAGTATCGGTCAGCTTCCAGTCCATCTCGAATTCATCGGCAATCGGCGCAAAGTTGTCACGAAAGCCGTCCGCGTCGAGGGGTAGCGATTCCGCGACCACCTCATAACGCATGAAAAAACGCCCGCTCGTCAGATCGGAATGCTGGTTGGCTTCGGTAATTGAGCCACCATGACCTGCGAGGAAGTTCGAGACACGCGCCACAATGCCGACGCGGTCGGGGCAGGAGACCACCAAGCGATAGTAATGAGACATGGATTGACCGTCAGTTAATAACCAGAAGAGAAAACAACAGAAAACAGTGATGGCTACTGGCGAGCCGCCAGGAAAACAAGTGTAACCAATTCACCCGCGCCGAAACACTCCATGCATCGCGCATCGCGTTGTCGCAGCCCTCACCAGATGCGTATGATGAAACGACTCTTCGCTACATCGTGTTCGTCATGTCCCGACCTCGTGTCCAGATTCGCCCTCGCCGCCGCCCGCCTCTGCATTTCCTGCCGCTCGGTGGGTGCGGAGAGATCGGCATGAACCTCAATCTCTACGGCTACAACGGACACTGGATTGCCGTGGACTGCGGCATGATGATCCGCCAGGACTTGCCTGACAGCCCCCTTCAGGTGCCGAATCTGACGACGCTTGCGACCCTCGATATCAAGCCGCAGGCGTTGATCATCACCCACGGTCACGAAGATCACATCGGCGCAGCCGCCTGGCTTTGGCCCCAGTGGGGATGTCCGATCCATGCCACACCGCTGGCTGCGGGCCTGCTTCGCGCTAAGTTCGCCGAGCGTGGCCTTGCCACCAACGACATCCACATCATCGATCCTGGCGAGGCCATGGAATCCGGCCCCTTCGGTCTGCGCTTCCTGCCGCTGACGCACTCCATCCCCGAGAGCTGCTCGCTGTTGATCACCACCCCCGAGCAGAGGGTGCTGCATACCGGGGACTGGAAGCTGGACCCGGCGCCCATGATCGGCAAGCCGGTCGATGAGCAACTGTATCGTGGCATCGCGCCGGTCGACCTAGTAGTGGGTGATTCCACCAATGCGCCGCTGCCCGGACACTCGCGTAGCGAGCGTGACGTTGCCGAGGCGCTGGAAAGCACCATAGCAAGCTGCAGTGGCCGCGTGATCGTGTCGTGCTTTGCCAGCAACCTGGACCGGGTGCTGGCCATCGGCCTTGCCGCTCAGCGCTGTGGGCGCCGCGTCAGCCTGATGGGGCGTTCCATGGAGCGCATGGTGGGTGTCGCCCGGGGTCTTGGTTATCTCGATGATTTCCCGCCGCTAGTGCCCGTGCGTGACCTCGGCTACCTGCCGCCAGAAGAGGTACTGGTGATTGCTACCGGCAGCCAGGGCGAGCCAAGAGCCGCCCTGTCACGTCTGGCACGAGGCCGCCATGGGGATTTCGAGCTCACCGCTGGCGACAGCGTGATCTTTTCCGCCAAGGCGATCCCGGGCAATGAGCGACTCATCGAGCGCTTGCAACACGGCCTTCGCCAGCTCGGGGTGACGCTGTTCGACGAACGTGATCACCCGGAAATTCATGCCTCGGGCCATCCGTATCAGGATGAGCTGAACACGCTCTATGACTGGGTGAAGCCGCGCCATCTACTGCCCGTTCATGGTGAGCACCGCCACCAGCAGGCGCACCGGGAACTGGCCGAAGCCCGAGGCATTGTAGCGCCGCTGGTGCCGGTCAATGGTGATCTAATTCGTCTCGACGGTGAAGGGCTGACCCGAGAGTCGCGCCATCCCCAGCCCCCCTGCATCATCAGCCAGGAAGCGGTGACCCCGGTGCCGGATCTCAATGATCCCCAGTCTGGCCGACATGAACGCAACGGCAGTCTCTTCCTTGCGTTGCCGGTTACGCCCCTTGATGAAGGTTGGACACGCATCGGTCGCCTTCTGATCGACATTTCAACGTCCACGCCGCTTGATGAAGAGGCGTTCGCGGACTGGCTGGATGAGCGGCTTGGCGAATTATCGGCCGATAATCTCGCCGAACTGCGCCAGCAGCTTCAACCAAGCCTGATGCACTACCTAGGCGAGCGCCTGCGCCATCTGCCTGCAGTGCATCTGCAACTATTGGCCGCAGAACCACCTGTCGAAGAGGCACCCGTCGGGGCGTCTTAATCAGATTAAGCCGCATGCTTTGGCCACTCGCTCACCGATAGTTTGACCGTCAGTTCATGCGGTGTGCGACACATCATGCGGCGAGGCAGCGGGTGGCCGATAATGCAGATTACTTGGCATGCAGATCACTTGGCATCCTTGGGCGGACGTCCGCGACGGCGCTTGGGTTGCTCCGGCACCAGATCATCCACGGAAAGCCCCGCATCATTGATCGCTTCGCGAATCTCCGCGAGCTTTTGCTCTTTCATCCGCTCTTCCTGCTGGCGATCGCGTTCTTCTTCCTGCTTTTGTTCGATGACTTCGCCAATGACCTCAGCCAGTTTGTGCAACTGTTCCATGCTCAGCTGCCGTGCCGCTGCGCGTGCGACATTCTTATTGCGAGCAATGCGCTCGAGCGTTTCCGATGACATTGGCTTCTCCACTTGTCGAGTGCTAAAAAACCGATAACTACAGGAGAATAAAGTATATGCACAGTCCATTATTTGGCAAGAAATAGGCACAATTTACCCATAAAAAAACCGGCCTATTGGGCCGGTTCTTGTCACTATTTATATCGACACCTTATATCGCGATCTGGCCAGAAAAGGCTCAGCCACCCGTCATGTTCATGAAGCGAACCACTTGCACGTCACCGTCGGTAGTGAAGTGATGCTTCTCGGGTTTGAGGGGCATGGCGTCGATGATGCGTGTCTTGAGTGCGTCCATGTCGCCGGGATATTCACGCAATACTTCACGAAGATCGACCGAATGCTCGTTACCCAGGCACAGTAGCAAGCGTCCTTCCACCGTCACCCTGACGCGATTGCAGGAGGAGCAAAAGTTGTGGCTGTGAGGCGATATGAAGCCGATGCGCGTATCGCTGTCGGCCATGCGGAAATAACGTGAGGGACCTGCGGTTGATTCCGCAGAAGCCATCAGCGGATAGCGCGATTCGATACGCTCCCTCACCTCATCACTTGAGCAGAAGGTTTCGGCCCGCGAGTGGTCAGATACATCCCCGAGCGGCATTTCCTCGATGAAGCTGATGTCGAGACCTTCATTACGGGCGAACTCGACCAGGTCGAGCACTTCATCGTCATTGCGGCCCTTGAGGATCACCGCATTGAGCTTGATGCGCGAGAAACCGGCGTCCTTGGCGGCACGAATACCACCGATCACCTTATCCAGCTCACCGGTTCTGGTGAGCTGCCGGAACCGCTCTGGATCGAGGGAATCAATACTGATATTAAGCCGCTCGAGGCCGCCTTCCTTCAACACCTCAGCGTGTTTGTCGAGACTCGCGCCATTGGTGGTCATGGCGAAATCCTTGAGGCCAGGCAGCGCCCCGATTTTACCGACAAGCTCGCCGATGCCACGCCTGACCAAAGGCTCTCCCCCGGTTAGACGAATCTTCTCGACCCCTAACTCGACAAACGCCTGGGCAACCATTTCCAGCTCTTCCAGGGACAGGACCTGGTTGCGTGGCAGGAAGGTCATTTCTTCGCTCATGCAATAGACACAGCGAAAATCACAGCGATCTGTGACCGAGATCCGCACATAGGTAATGCGGCGATCGAAGTTGTCGATCAATTGTTGCATTCTTCCTCCCAACGCGCGGCGTCCTGATGATCGCTCGAGCGTTCGGCGACCCAATAGTTACCGCTCGCAGTGTGCTCCTTCTTCCAGAAGGGAGCGCGCGTTTTGAGATAATCCATGATGAAATCGCAGGCCTCGAACGCCGAGCGACGATGAGCGCTAGCGACCACCACCAGCACGATGGGATCTCCCGGTTCCAGGCACCCCACCCGATGGATAAGCCGCACCCCTTGGAGGGACCAGCGACTCTCTGCGTCTTCGACGATAGCTTCGAGTGCCCTTTCCGTCATGCCGGCATAATGTTCAAGCGTCAGCGCCCTTACGTCCGGGCGCTCATTGAAGTCTCGTACCAGACCGGTAAAGCTGACGACGGCGCCGATATCACTGCGGCCCTGCAACAGCGCCTGCTGCTCGGCACCGGCATCAAAGGCCTTCTGCTGCACGCGGATCATCATCACCCTCCGGTTACCGGCGGAAAGAAGGCGACTTCATCGCCGTCGGTCAGCGGCGTCTGATCGCCACCCATCACTTGATTGACCGCGCACAGTACCCGCCCTTCATTGAGACCGGCAAAGCGGGCATCCGTTGCGATAAGCGCCGCCTTGAGGCCGGCGATATCAGCGCTTTCCAATGTATCGAAGGGTATGTCCAGATCACTGACACCGAGTCGCTCACGCAGCTCGGCCAGACACTTGATATGGACAGTGGGCTCCGCCGTCGCCAGCGCCAGTCCCGGATCGGCATGGCGCGAAGCACCGGTAACGATGGGTGAACTCACCGCCTGGCGACGATAATCACCGGACTTGCCGCCGGTCTTGCTTTCCAGGCGGATCTCGCCAATTTCCATGTCCTTGTCGACGGCCTTGCACATGTCGTAAAGCGTCAGGCAGGCCACCGACACGGCCGTCAGCGCCTCCATTTCAACACCGGTACGGCCATTGAGACGGCAGGTGGCACTGACCTCGACGCTTGAACTCGGTTCATCAAGACGAAACTCGATGGCTACCTTGGATAGCGGCAACGCGTGACAGAGCGGAATCAGCTCGGGGGTGCGTTTGGCTGCCTGAATGCCGGCGATACGGGCCGTGGCGAGCACATCGCCCTTGGGCAATTCGCCGTCGGCCAGCAGGGCGAGCGTCTCTGGGTGCATGCGAATGCGTCCACTGGCGACGGCTTCTCGCTGACTTTCGACCTTGTCGGCCACATCGACCATGTGGGCCTCGCCGCGGGCATTAAGATGGGTCAGGCTCATACAGGATCACCCGCTCGTAATTGAATCGTACATACCATATTGTCGCACCATTAACCGCGATGCATAAATGGTTGAAGCAACACCGCATCACCCGCCTCGACACTCGCGTCAGATGCCGGGATTTCGATCAGGCAATTGGCGGCGACCATTGAGGAGAGGATACCGGATCCCTGGTGGCCGGTGCTGCGCACCCAGAGCTGCCCACTCTCATCAGAGTGATAGACACCACGCAGAAAGTCCACGCGTCCGTTACGACTCTTTAGTGCATCTTCGGCACGCGCCCTGAGCCTCAGTGGCTGCCAGTCATGCTCGCCCTGAAGGCGACGTATCAGTGGCTGAACAAACTGCAGGAAGGTCACCATCACGGCCACGGGATTTCCCGGCAGGCCGAAAAACGGTACGCGCTCGGCACCCAGGCGCCCAAAGGCCAGCGGCCGACCCGGGCGCATGGCGATACGCCAGAAACCAAGCGCCCCGGTCTCGGCAAGCGCAGGCTTGATCCAGTCCGCCTGGCCCACCGAGACACCACCGCTGGTGATAACCATATCCGCCGACTCAGCCGCTTCACGCAGGGCCGTGACCATCCCCTGCTCGGAATCTGCAAGGATCCCCAGATCGATGACCTCGACTCCGATGGCGGCGAGCAGCCCATGTAATGAGAAGCGGTTGGCATCATAGATGCCATCCGCCGGCAGTGCCTCACCGGGCGCGGTCACCTCGTCGCCGGTCGAGAAGATGGCCACTCTCAAGCGCCGAGAGACCCGGACCCTGTCGATACCCAAGGAAGCCAGCAGGCCAAGGTGCTCGGCGGCCAGCCGAGTGCCCGCGGTCAGCGCCACGGCTCCGCGACGCACATCTTCGCCTGCCTGGCGTACATTCTGACCTGTCTTCACCGTCTCGGGGCGTGTGACCCTTACGCTCGGTCGCTCGTCATCGGAAGATGACGCCTCGAGCTGCTCGCTCATGATCACCGTATCGGTACCCGCCGGCATCGGGGCACCGGTGGTGATGCGCACCGCCGCATTCGCAGGCACTGTCTCATGATAGCCGTGGCCGGCCAGGGATTCGCCCACCACTTCAAGAAAGGCGTACTCGGCGTCATCTTCCTTCACAGACGTCACAGCATCGGTCGGCCATGCCACGGCGATGCCGTCCATGGCGGCATTGGTGTTCTGCGGCACATCAATCGGCGAGGTGACATCTTCGGTCAGCACACAACCACGCAGGTCGGCCAAGGGCAGCGTCTGCTGCACGGGAGACGAACCCGCGGCAAACCCCAGAATGGCGTCCAGCGCCTCGTCCACCGACAACATGCGCTCGCCGAGATCAAAACAGGATAGGCTCACTTCTCCACCTCCTGATCCGTCATCCGACGCGCCGGCAGGCCGCGCTGCTCTGGCCAGCGGCTGGGCCAGCCGGCCACCCAGTCGGTAAGCGCATCAAGATCATCGAGCGATAGCGCTTCGACTCCTGTCGGCAAGGTGATCGGCGTGCTGCTGGCCACCGCCCGCACCCAGGGATCATCGGTGGCTCGCAGCGGCTTGCCAAGCGAGGAGCGGTGAAGCTCAAGCTTAGGCAGCGGCCAGGCCTTGAACCCCTCGATCAGCACCAGGTCCGGGGCCAGCGGTCGCACCTGCTCGATCAACGCCGCCAGATCGGGCTCTTCATTCTGCCCCGGGGTATTCATCATCAGCGCGATGCGGGAACGTGAGGCAATCAGCATCGGCGTGGCACCGGCCTCACGCAGGCGATGGCTATCCTTGCCCGGCTGATCGATATCGAACTGGTGATGCGCATGCTTGATCACCGCGGCACGGATGCCCCGCTCCGCCAGACGCGGCAGCAGCGCCTCAAGCAGGGTCGTTTTGCCGGTTCCGCTCCAGGCGGCGATGCACAAAAGCGGCAATGGCTCATCGGCCAGCTGGAGACTGTGTCGAGTCTGCTCACTCATGGGTTGCGACCCTTTTCGTGCGGCACGTATCTGGCTCCTTATGCGTCGCCGGCTCGCAACTGCTGTGCCAGCCGAGCCTTGTCGTCTTCGGTATTGAGATTGGCAAAGGCCGCGGGGCAATCACTGAAGTCTGCCCGCGTCCAGACATGGCGGGCGTACCATCGATCGATCTTGCGCTCGCCTTCTTTAAGTGCCTCACCAAGATCGGCGGTCAGATCTCGGCGAATCAGTGCCACAACCGGATGATCCCGCTCGCCATCATGGGCAACGGCGATATCAGCCTCTCCGATAGCCGCAATCAACCGCGCCACCAGGTCGTCGGGCAGTGCCGGGCTATCACAGGGCACGATGACCACCCAAGGCGTTTGAGCCGCCTCAAGCCCACTCCAGATCCCCATAAGGGGCCCCTGATAGCCGCTCTCCCGGTCGCTGATCACGCGACACCCCAACGCCCGGTAATCGTCGAGATGCCGATTGGCATTGATCAGCACCTCGGCTACCCGGCCGTCGAGGCTGCGTTTGGCATACTCGATCAACCGCGCTGAACCAAAGGGCTCCAGCCCCTTGTCGCGACCGCCCATGCGACGCCCCTGGCCGCCAGCCAGGATTACACCCGTTACATCATCATGCGTCATCTAACGCTCCCGTTTGGCCCCTGATTCACAAGGATTCTGACTAATGACAGCCTAACGCAAAGCCACCTGGCACGAACCCTTATCATGACAGTTGACCACCAAGGTCGCAGTCTAGAAAACGTCATGCTCTTAAGTTCCCGCTCATGAGTGGGTATCATGACGTAAAAGATCTTCAACAAGGGCCGCCCATGAGTGGATTTGATGTTGGCAACCGCCTCAAGCAGATGCGCTTGTCGCGAGATCTGTCGCAGCGCGAACTGGCCAAACGGGCTGGCGTCACCAATAGCACCATTTCACTGATCGAGCAGAACAGTGTCAGCCCGTCGGTGAGTTCGCTTAAGAAGATTCTCGATGCCATGCCAGTTTCCATCAGTGAGTTCTTCGCTGGCGAGAGCATTTCCCAGAAACAGGTCTTCTACCGATCCAGCGAGCTCACCGAGATCGGCGACAACACCCTGTCCTGGAAACTGGTGGGGGCGCGCCGACCCAATCGCAGCATGTCGATCATCCATGAGCACTACCCGCCCGGTGCCGATACCGGCCAGGAGATGCTGGAGCACGAAGGGGAAGAAGGCGGGGTGATCATCGCCGGCACCATCGAGATACAGGTCGGCGACGACATTCAGCAGCTGGAGGCAGGCGATGCTTACTACTTCGACTCACGCCTGCCCCACCGCTTTCGCAACATGGGGACCAGCGAATGCGTGATCGTCAGTGCCAATACCCCGCCGTCCTTCTCGGACGGCGGAGATGAGCAGCATCACGCCTGAATCATTGGCTTACTCGTTTACTCACCTTCCTTGGCCGGCGGCAACACGGCGTTGAGCACGATGCCCACCAGTGCAGCAAGACTCACGCCTTGCAGCGTGAATTGTCCACCGCCCACCTGCATGCCGCCAATGCCGAAGACCAGAATCAGCGACACGACCACCAGATTACGCGGCGCGGTCAGCGAGTGGCCGGCCCGTACTAGGGTGTTCATGCCCACCACTGCGATCGAGCCGAACAGCAGCGTCATAATGCCACCCATCACCGGTGATGGGATCGTCTGTAGCAATGAGCCGAGCTTGCCAAGGAAGGCCAGCACGATGGCGGTCACGGCGGCGATGATCATGATTCGCGGGTTGAAGGCGCGGGTCAGCGTCACCGCCCCCGTGACTTCGGAATAGGTGGTATTGGGCGGGCCACCGAGCAGCGCGGCGACGCTGGTGGCCAGACCATCTCCCAGCAGCGTGCGATGCAGGCCTGGCTTCTCGAGGTAGTTCTTCCTGGTCACCGAACCGATGGCCACCATGTCGCCTATATGCTCTACCGCCGGGGCAATGGCCACCGGGATCATGAAGAGTATCGCCGCCCAGTGGAATGTCGGGGCCGTGAATGACGGCAGCGCCAGCCAGGCCGCATTGTTCACGGGTGTGAAGTCGACAAGCCCCATCAGCAGCGCCAGTACGTAACCAGTGATGATGCCGCCCATGATCGGCACCAGCCGGATCAGGCCACGGCCAAAGACTGCCAGTACCAACGTCACCAGAAGGCTCGACATCGACAACACCAGCGCCTGACCAGAGCCAATGCTATCGCTGGTTTCGCCGGTAGCCATATCGACCGCCACCGGCGCCAGTGCCAGCCCGATCACCATGATCACCGGCCCCACCACCACCGCGGGCAGCAGATGGTGCAACCAGGCGGTGCCCTTGAGGCGCACGATCTGCGAGATCACCACATAGACAAGGCCCGCCGCCATCAAGCCCCCCATGGTCGCGGGAATGCCGAAGTTCTGAACCGAGCCCTGAATGGGCGCGATAAACGCAAACGACGACGCCAGAAAGACCGGCACGCTTTGACGCGTCACGCTGTGGAATACCAGCGTGCCGATACCCGCCGTGAACAACGCCACATTAGGGTCGAGCCCTGTCAGCAATGGCACCAGCACCAAGGCACCAAAGGCCACGAACAGCATCTGCACCCCGGTCAGCAGGGTGCGAAGCAAGGATTGTGTCGGCTCGGCGCCGGCGACCGTATCGGTCATGTCAGGTTCTCCGCATTCAGGAACAAAGGCATCGACCCCCATATGCTCAAGGGTCTCGTTATTGTCAGAGCATGTGTTTTCTGGACATGTACATTCAGGACACAGCAAAACGCCCCTGCGTGAAAACGTCAGGGGCGTCAGGGTCTATCACGTCAACATCAGCGAGTGCCGAATATCTTGTCGCCGGCATCACCGAGGCCCGGCACGATGTAGCCATTCTCGTCGAGACGCTCATCCACCGCCGCGGTGTAGATCTCGATATCCGGGTAGGACGCCTGGACACGCTTGATGCCCTCTGGCGCAGCGACCAGCACGATGACTTTCATCTGCTGACAGCCCCGTTCCCGTAGCATATCAAGCGTTGCCACCATCGAGCCGCCGGTGGCAAGCATCGGGTCGATGACGATCGCCTGACGCTCTTCGATGTCGTTGGCGAACTTGGCGAAGTACGGCACCGGCTCGAGCGTCTCCTCATTGCGATAGAGCCCCACCACGCTGATGCGAGCGCTGGGGATCAGGTCGGTGACGCCATCGAGCATGCCAAGGCCCGCACGCAGGATCGGCACGATGGTGACCTTCTTGCCCTTGATCTGGTCGATCTGGATCGGTTCGCCGCTCCAGCTCTCGATGGTGGTCGGCTCGACCTCGAGATCCTGAGTGGCTTCGTAGGTCAGCAGCTTGGCCACTTCCCCTGCCAGCTCACGAAAGCTTTTGGTGCTGATGTCATTGGCACGCATCAGGCCGAGCTTGTGCTTGACCAAGGGGTGGTTGATGGCATGAACGCTCATGGCGGCGGACCTCTTCGGGCACGGGATGGGACGAATGGCGGCTTTGTCGCATGAAGACCATGCACAAATTGCGCGCCATTCTACCCGGATCGATCGAAGAGGTTAAGGCTGATCAGGCAGTTGCCAGTCAACAGGGGGGCGGCCATGCTCGGCGAGGAAGGCATTTGCCTGCGAGAAATGGTGGTTACCAAAGAAGCCTCGGTGCGCCGAAAGTGGCGAGGGATGCGGCGATTCAAGCACCAGATGGCGCCTTGTATCGATCAATGCCTTCTTCTGGCGGGCATGACTTCCCCACAGCAGAAAGACACAGGGCGCACAGGCCTCACTGACGGTAGCAATGGCCCTATCCGTGAACGTTTCCCAGCCCCGGCCACGATGTGACGCCGCCTGACCCGCCTCGACGGTCAACACCGTATTGAGCAACAGCACGCCCTGGCGCGCCCAGCGCTCGAGATGGCCATGCTCGACGGGCGTGCATCCAAGGTCGCTTGAAAGCTCCTTGTAGATGTTCTTGAGCGACGGTGGCACCTTGACCCCAGGCTGTACCGAGAAGCACAGCCCATGCGCCTGATCCGGGCCGTGATAAGGGTCCTGACCGAGGATCACCACCTTGACCTGATCGAGCGGGGTCAGCTCGAAAGCGCGAAACCAGTTCGCGGAGTGCGGATAGATGACCCGATGCTCGCGCTTGTCCTTGGCCAGGGTGTCACGCAATTCTTGCATGTAGGGGGCGCCGAATTCAGCGCCCAGATAACGATCCCAACTCTGTGGCAGCGGGCTTTCCATAAGATCGGCTCCCTTCAACGAACGCTGCGCTGTTTCGACCTCAGGCATCGCCCTGGCCAGACGCCTCGCTGCGCATCCGATCCGCCAGCGGCTCGACATAGGCAACGCCCATGTCCCAGGGGAACTGGATCCAGCACTCCTGGCCCACCTCGGTCAGGAACTGATCGACCAGCGGCCGCCCTTCCGGCTTGGCATACACCGTGGCGAAGTGGGCCTTGGGCAGCATTTCGCGCACCTTGCGTGCGGTCTTGCCGGTATCGACCAGGTCATCCACCAACAGCCAGCCATCTCCGTCATGATCAATGCCTTTCATGACCTCAAGACCGCCCTGATCCATGTGGTCGTAGCTCTTGATACATACCGTATCGATCAAACGCAGGTTGAGCTCGCGCGCGATCAGGGCTGCCGGGATCAGCCCACCACGGGTAATGGCGATGATGCCCTTGAAGTCGCGCTCGACCAGCTGATGGCAAAGCTCGCGAACATCACGATGCAGCTGGTCCCAGGAAACAATGAAGTGTTGCTGATAGCGATTGGCGCTCATGACGGAATACCAAAAACGGAACGGAAAGGACGGGAATCACTCGTCCTCAGTGAAGGAGCAGACCGCGAAGACGCTGTAGCCGGCCTCGCGAATCTTGTCGGAACCACCGAGCTCAGGAAGGTCGATGATGGTTGCCGTCTCGACCACACGGCCACCGGAGCGGGTGATCAGGTTAGCCGCGGCGCACATGGTGCCGCCGGTTGCAATCAGGTCATCAACGATCAGGATGCGGTCGCCATGCTGGAAGGCATCGGCGTGCAGCTCGACCTCTGACTTGCCGTATTCCAAGGTGTAGGTTTCGGTGATGGTGCGAAACGGCAGCTTGCCCTTCTTGCGCACCGGCACAAAGCTACAACCAAGCTCATAGGCTAGCGGCGCGCCGATAATGAAACCGCGCGCATCAATGGCTGCCACGGCATCAATATCCATTTCCTGATAGCGGTGTACGAAGCTGTCGATCAGCTTGCGGAAGGCAGCACTGTTCTGCAGAAGCGGCGTGATATCACGGAAGTTGACCCCCGACTGCGGCCAGTCGGGAACGGTGCGAATCACGGATTTAATATAGTCGCCGTAGATGCTCATCGAAGATCGAATCCAGTGGTCAGTCGAGGAAGAAGAATTTGAGGACGAAGACGATCGCCAGCACGATTACCGCCGGGCTCAGGTCACTGAAGCGACCCGACAATGCCTTGATGGCAGCGTAGCTGATGAACCCAAGTGCGATGCCCTCGGCAATCGAAAAGGTCAGCGGCATCGCCAGGGCGGCGATCAGTACCGGCGCGGCTTCGGTCGCGTCGTCCCAGTCGGCATGGGCAAGACTGCCCGCCATCAGTGAGGCTACATAGAGCAGCGCCCCTGCCGTGGCATAGGCAGGAATCGAGCCGGCCAGCGGGGCAAAGAACAAACTGATCAGGAACAGCGCCCCCACCACCACCGCGGCAAGACCGGTACGACCGCCCGCGGCAATGCCCGACGCGCTCTCGATGTAACTGGTCGTGGTCGAGGTGCCAAGCGCGGCACCCGCCATCGAGGCGGTGGAGTCGGCCATCATGGCGCGACCCACACGCGGCAGCTTACCGTCCTTGTCGAGCAGCCCGCCGCGCTGGGCGACACCGATCAGGGTCCCCGAGGTATCAAACAGATCGACGAACAGGAAGGCAAAGATCACGCTGAACATCGCCACATCGAAGGCGCCGGCGATATCCATGGCCATGAAGGTCGGCGCCACGGAGGGCGGCATCGACATCACGCCCGCATACTCATTGTGCCCAAGCAGCATCGACAGCACGGTAACACCCAGGATGCCGATCATCACGGCACCTGTGATGCGCAGGTGTGAAAGCGCGGTGATCACGAAGAAGCCACCCAGAGCATAAAGCGCCGACGGCTGAGTCAGATCGCCAAGCGATACCAGTGTCGCCGGATTATCGACCACGATGCCGGCGTTCTTGAGTGCGATCATGGCAAGGAAGAGGCCGATACCCGCCGCAATGCCCAGTCGCAGGGACATGGGAATGGAGTTGATGATCCACTCACGGATGCGAAATACACTGAGCAGGAAGAAGGTGAAACCAGAGAGGAAAACGGCGCCCAGGGCGGTCTCCCACGTATAGCCCATGCCCAGCACCACCCCATAGGTGAAGAAGGCATTGAGCCCCATGCCCGGCGCCATGGCGATCGGGTAATTGGCCCACAACCCCATGATCAGACAGCCAATGGCAGCGGCCACACAGGTCGCCACGAATACCGCCCCGTAATCCATCCCCGCTTCCGAGAGAATGCTCGGGTTAACGAAGATAATGTAGGCCATGGTCAGGAAGGTCGTGACCCCGGCGATGATCTCGGTGCGAACATTGGTCTTGTGCTCGCTGAGCTTAAAGTGGTTGTCGAGCAATCGTTTCAACATCGGCATTACCCTACCCTGGCGCGTGGACCTGGATGGTCCGGGTGCGAGAAAAGCCGCACATCTTACCCTATCGGCCAAGGCCGAAGCGATACGTTAGGCGGCATCCTGATACGGCGCGGCCGGCGAACCTTGTGGGATCACCGGCCGCAGCGAGGCGTCATGCAGAGGCCTTCGCTTGGCTATTTACAAGCAAGCGCCAAGCCAGTGTCACGCATGATCATCAACGAAAACTTGACGGAATGGTCAATTCGATCCCTCTTCACCAAGGTCTCGCCAGTTAGCCACGACGGGCCATCACCCGCTCGACCGTCTCGACAATCGCCTGGGTCTGCGGGTCGATCTCGATGTTGACGTAATCGCCAGGCTTGCGATCACCAAGCGTGGTACGCGCCAGGGTTTCTGGGATCAGGTTCACACAGAAGCGAGGGCTACTGCCCACCTCATCGGGTCGCACCTCGCCGATGGTCAGGCTAATGCCATCGACACCGACATAGCCTTTGTCAAAGAGGAAACGTCCATAGGCGGCAGGTACCGAGAACCACAGACGACGATTATTGGGCGCCTCTTCGAGTTCGACCAATTCGGCCATGCAAACCACATGACCCGACATGGCATGTCCGCCGATCTCGTCACCGAAACGCGCCGCCCGCTCGATATTGATGCGATCACCGACGTTGACTGCACCAAGGTTGGTCAGGCGCAGCGTCTCGCGCATCAGATCCACCCAGACATGGCTGCCATCGATAGCCGTTACCGTCAGGCAGGCGCCGTTGTGTGACACCGAGGCACCGGTCTGAAGCCCATCGCAAAGCTCGGACGGCAGGGCCATCTCGAATGTCTTGAAGTCCGCTTTGTCGGTCACTGACACCAGGGTAGCGGTGCCTTGTACAATACCCGTAAACATGGTGATCCTCTGCGTGCGACATCATCCGGGCGACTCAACGCCCACCAGGATATCGAGTCTACCAGCCAGAAAGGCCACCAAGCAGGATCTTGTCGAGAGAGTTCTATTAAAAGGGCCCTGTTTAAGGCGCTCTGGCAACCCGTATGAATGCCCCTGCACGAGTAGATGCGGCGCAACGACCGCACCTTTTGGTACCTATCGCTACAAAGGCAGCGATATATGCTGGGTATTGAGGCGATAGACCGAAACTTGTACCAAGTTTGTTGACACCCCAGGGTCGTCACCCTAAGATTCACCCCACTTTTTTGGCGCCGATTTGTACCCGGCTTGCGGGCGCCCTCGTCCGGCTCGGATTCGTCGAGCCAAGCGGGAAGTGCAGCTAAAAGGGTGTGTCCAGCGTTGATGGCCACCCGTCAGGGTGGCCTTTTTTTTCGCACTGGACTGCCCCTTCCCTGCTTCGAAAGCCCGCATTCCCATCGATCGGCCAGCGACTCGACGGACCCATGATCAGACTCGAAAACGTCTCCAAGACATACGGCAGCGGTGCTCATGCCATTCAGGCCTTGAAGCACGTCGACCTGCATGTCCCCAAGGGCAGCATCCACGGCGTCATCGGCCTGTCCGGTGCAGGCAAGTCAACGCTGATTCGCTGCGTCAACCTTCTCGAACGCCCGTCCACCGGCAGCGTCCAGGTGGATGGCGAAGAGCTCACCCAGCTGAATGGTCAGAGCCTCAACCATGCTCGCCATCAGATCGGCATGATCTTCCAGCATTTCAACTTGCTGGCCTCGCGCAGTGTCTATGACAACATCGCCCTGCCGCTGGAACTGGTGGGCATGAGCAAGGCCGCCATCCAGGAGCGCGTCATGCCGCTGCTTGACCTGACGGGGCTTGCCGACAAGGCCGACAAGTATCCGGCCGAGCTTTCCGGTGGACAGAAGCAGCGCGTGGCCATTGCCCGGGCGCTGGCCAGTCGCCCCAAGGTGCTGTTGTGCGATGAGGCGACCTCGGCGCTGGACCCACAGACGACCGGCTCGATCCTCGAGCTGCTCAAGGACATCAACCAGCAGCTGGGCCTGACCATTCTGCTGATCACCCATGAGATGGAAGTGGTCAAGACCATCTGCCATCGAGTGGGTCTGATTTCCGACGGCGAACTGGTCGAAGAAGCCGACGTCGGCGATTTCTTCACCGCGCCCAAGACGCAGCTGGGCCGTGAGTTTCTCAATAACTTTCTGGAGCTCGAGCCGCCCCAGGCGCTGGTCGAGCGACTCGAAGCCACACCCAATGAGCACAGCCACCCTGTGGTGCGCCTGGCCTTCGGCGGGGCTGCCGTAGCCACCCCACTGGTATCGCGACTGGCGCGGGAGTGTGGCGTGGATGTCAGCATCCTGCAGGCCAAGGTGGAGTCGATTCAGGGACGCACCCTGGGGCTGATGATCGCCGAGCTGATCGGCGACACCAACGACACGCGCAAGGCCCTTGAATACCTGGAAAACCACGATCTAAAAGTGGAGGTGCTTGGTCATGTCCAGCGCAATGCTTGAACTGATTCTCGAGGCGACCCTCGATACCCTTTACATGGTCGGCGTCGCCGGGCTTATCGCGGCGGCGGCAGGCATTCCGCTGGGCGTGCTGCTCTACGTCACTCGCCCGGGGCAGATCCTCGCCAATCCGGTGACTCAGAAGGTGCTGGCCATCGTCACCAACGTGGGCCGCTCTATCCCCTTCATTATTCTGATGGTGGCGATCATTCCCTTCACGCGACTGATTGCTGGCAGCTCGATCGGCACCAACGCCGCCATCGTGCCGCTGACCATTGCGGCGATTCCCTTTGTCGCTCGCCTGGTGGAAGGTGCACTCAACGAAGTGCCGCCGGGGCTGATCGAGGCCGCACAATCGATGGGCGCTACCCCCTATCAGATCATTACCAAGGTGCTATTGCCGGAGGCCAAGGGCGGCATCATCAACGGCATGACCATCACCGTGGTGACACTGATCAGCTACTCGGCCATGGCCGGCGCTGTCGGCGGCGGCGGTCTTGGTGACCTGGGCATTCGCTACGGCTACAACCGCTTTGACCCGGTCGTCATGCTGATTACCGTGGCCATTCTGGTGGTCATGGTGCAGGGCTTTCAGAGCATCGGCGACCACCTGGTGCGCAAGGCAGACCACAAGTAACGATCGCGTTCTGCCGGGATGGCAGAGCGACAGACGGCGCCGGATGCTACCCATTCGGTTTGCCACTACACCACTCGCCTATCCGGCGAGATAACATTCGCGGCTTTTTAGCCTCATGGGAGAGCATCACGATGACCAACACCCTGGCAACTCTGCTTCGCCCCAGCCGCCTGCTGGGGGCTGCTGCCCTTGTCGGCACGACTCTGCTTGCCGGTTGCGGCAGCGATGAAGACCAGACGCTCAAGATCGGCACGGTGGCCGGGCCCGAGACCGACGTCATGCAGGTGGCGCTTGGCATCGCCAAGGAAGAATATGACCTGGATGCCGAGATCGTCGAGTTCACCGATTACGTCTCGCCCAACGCCGCGCTGGCCGACGGTAGCCTGGATGCCAACGCTTTCCAGCATGAGCCGTACATGCAGAGCATGGTCGAAGACCGTGACTATGACTTCGCCATCGCCGGGCGCACCTTCGTCTATCCGATCGGCGCCTACTCCGAGAAATTCGATAGCATCGAAGAGCTGCCGGAAGGTGCCGTTATCGCGCTGCCGAACGATCCGTCCAACGAAGGACGCGCCCTGATCCTGATGCACAACCAGGGCTTGATCGAGCTTGAAGATCCGCAGAACCTTGAAGCGACGCCGATCGACATCATCGATAACCCGAACGACTTCGAGTTTCGCGAGATCGAGGCTGCTCAGCTGCCGCGCGTGCTGCCCGACGTCGACTTGGCCTTCATCAATAACACCTTCGCTCAGCCGGCCGGCCTGAGCCTGGACGACGCCCTGATCAAGGAAGGCCCCGAGTCTCCCTACGTCAACCTGATCGTGGTACGTGGTGGCGACGAAGACCGCGAAGCGATCAAGCAGCTGGTCGATGCCTATCAGAGCGAGGCCGTCATCGAAAAGGCTGAAGAACTGTTCAAAGGCGCAGCGGTTCCCGGCTGGAAGTAATTCCTACGCTTAGCTCCCAAGCCACCTGTTAACGCCAGCGCCTCGAGCGCTGGCGTTTTACCGTCTGATGCCGGCCTCGCTTTTACTGCCTACTGCCATGCCGTCTTAACCTGCAAAGACACAAGGACCGATCATGACCCAGAATCGCGCTGAACTGCCCGAGACCGACTATGGCCTGCTTGCCCGCCAGCTCGAGGCTCTGCTCGACACGCGCGACGCCCTGACCAACACGGCCCAGACCTGCGCCTTTATCACGCAGAGCGTACCGGGCCTTAACTGGGCGGGCTTCTACCTGCATCGCAAGCCAGAGACACTGATACTGGGCCCCTTCCAGGGCAAGCCTGCCTGCAATCCCATCCCCTTTACCAAAGGCGTCTGTGGTGCCGCGGCCCGCAGCCGTGTCACTCAGCGGGTCGATGACGTGCACGCCGTTGAAGATCACATCGCCTGCGACGCGGATTCACGCTCTGAACTGGTCATTCCCCTCTCGAGCGGTGATCAGTTATGGGGCCTTCTCGACCTCGACAGCCCACTGCCCGCGCGTTTCAACGACCAGGACCAGGCCGGCATCGAGGCACTGATGAAGATCTTCATTGAGCGCACCGATCTGGCGACGCTCTGACGGCATACCCCCAGAGATCGCCGAGAAAGAAACGTCCAGAACGAAAAAACCCCGCAGCCATGGGCTGCGGGATTTTAGAATTTGGTAGGACCGAGCGGATTTGAACCGCTGACCTCCACGATGTCAACGTGGCGCTCTAACCAACTGAGCTACGGTCCTGCATCAACTGCTGCATGACAAGCGATGCTTGCCTCGGCAACGGAGACGTATTCTACCCATCGCAGCGCAGATTGCAAGTCTCTTGCCTAAAAAAACTGATGGCAACTCAATCGCTTGGCGAGCAGTGTGATCCTCAGAGCACGACCACCTGATCATCACCTGCCTGGGCTTCACTCTTCACCCGCCGCACGGCCTCGCACCAGCCCTGATAGAGTTTTTCACGCTCCGCTTCAGGCATCTCCGGGGTAAAGGTACGCTCGCCATTCCAGAGCGCGGCGACCTCATCCAGGTCGCGATACCACCCGATATGCAGCCCGGCAAGATAGGCCACGCCCAGAGCCGTGGTCTCGAGCACTTGAGGACGATCGACGGGCACGCCCAGCATATCGGCCAGAAACTGCATGACCCAGTTGTTGGCGACCATGCCTCCATCCACCCTCAGGGTGCCGGTGGACGCAGCGATATCGTCATCCATGCAGGCCTGCAGGTCACGGGTCTGAAAGCACACCGACTGCAGGCCGGCGGCGACCAGCTCGGCGATGCCGGTGCTACGTGTCAGCCCGAAAATGGCGCCACGCGCCTGAGGGTCCCAGTGCGGGGCACCAAGACCAGTAAAGGCCGGAACCAGGTAGACACCATGACCACTGCGCGTGGTGCTTGCCAACTGCTCGGTTTCGGCCGCATCGGCGAACAGCTTGAGGCCATCGCGTAGCCACTGTATGGCAGCACCGGCAACGAAGATACTGCCCTCCATGGCGTACGTGACCTTGCCATTGAGTCGATACCCCACGGTGGTCAGCAAGCGGTTTCGAGATGTCTCGGCCTTGTCGCCGGTATTGAGAATCATGAAGCAGCCAGTGCCATAGGTGCTCTTGCCCATCCCGGGCTCGAAGCAGGCCTGACCGACCAGTGCCGCCTGCTGATCGCCGGCAATGCCGGCTACCGTGATCGGCGCTCCGAACAGATGCGCATCGACGCTACCAAAGTCATCACTCGAATCCTTCACCTCCGGCAACAGGCTCTCCGGAATCCCGAACAGTTCGAGCAGGTCTGAATCCCAGCACTGGGTATGGATGTTGAACAGCGCGGTACGCGATGCGTTGGTCGCGTCGGTGGCATGTATGCGCCCGCTGGTCAGACGCCAGAGCAGGAAGGTATCGACAGTCCCAAAAGCCAACTCGCCGGCCTCGGCACGCTCACGCACGCCGGGCACCTCATCGAGAAGCCACTTGAGCTTGGTCGCTGAGAAGTAGGGATCAATCAGGAGGCCAGTGCGCTCACGAATCAGTTCGCCATGACCCTGATCGCCAAGGCGCCGACATACGTCATGTGTGCGTCGATCTTGCCAGACGATGGCCGAATAGACCGGCTTGCCGGTCACGCGATCCCAGACCAGGGTGGTTTCCCGCTGGTTGGTAATGCCGATGGCCGCCACTTGATCGGCCGCGAGACCGGCCTTCTCAAGCACGGCGCGACAGGTGCGCTCGACAGTCGCCCAGAGATCCTCCGGATCATGCTCCACCCAGCCATCTGCAGGAAAGTGTTGCTCGAACTCCTCCTGAGCCGAGGCCAACACTTCCCCTTCCCGGCTAAACAGGATGGCACGAGAACTGGTCGTTCCCTGGTCGATGGAGAGGATGCAGGAGGCCATGAAACAGATTCCTTTGACTAGACGACTATATCGCCCTTGCTGGGGCGGCATGAGGTTTCGCTTTTGCATCATGAAAAGGCAAAGCAATGTTCACTTTACAACAACTGCCAGGGCGGGCGGGACACATTACACCATCGTCTAACACCTCACCAATGCGATGACCACGGCACCAACGCCCGGCCGTTTCTTGCTAACATTAACGCCAACGCGGCCAGCCGCGATCCATATTTACCTTTAGCCAGACCGGGCCCGTCATGATTCAGCAGAAACGCCACGATGCCATCATTGCTCTGGTCAAACATCAGGGCTATGCCTCTATCGAGCAGTTGACCCGCGACTTCGGCGTCACGCCTCAGACGATCCGCCGCGACCTCAATGCGCTATCCAACGAGGGGCTGATTCGTCGCGTTCACGGCGGCGCAGGCCTTGAGTCGAGCACCGTCAACACTGCCTACCACACGCGCAAGACACTGAATGTCGAAGCCAAGCGTCGCATTGCCGACTATCTTGCTTCGCAGATTCCCGATCACGCCTCGCTGTTCATCAACATCGGGACCAGCAACGAACTGGTGGCTGAGGCGCTGCAGCATCACCAGGGCCTGGAAGTCATAACCAACAACCTCAACGTGGCGGCGATCCTGCAGCACAAGGAGGATTTCAACGTTATCGTGGCTGGCGGCCAGGTACGCTCACGGGATGGCGGCATCATCGGTGAAGCGGCCATCGACTTCATCAATCAGTTCAAGGTTGACGTGGGTATCATCGGCATCAGCGGTATCGACGAGGACGGCTCATTACTCGAGTTCGATTACCAGGAAGTGCGAGTCGCTCAGGCTATCATCCAGAACTCTCGCCAGGTTTTCCTGATTGCCGATCACTCGAAGTTTCACCGTAATGCGGTCGTCCGCCAGGGCCGAATCACCCAGATCGACGCCCTGTTCACGGATCGAGAGCCACCCGAGGCGATCCGCCGACTGCTGGACAGCAACGACGTGGCCGTTCATATCGCACCAACGAATTCCAAGACCTGACGATAAAATCTAACATCAGGACCTGACAGCTAGGCCTTGTCCGAAAATTCGACGAGCGAAGGATAGACAAGGCAAAAATCAGCGAAAAAAGGACCTGGCCCGCGCACGAGCAGATTTTTAACGCCGTATAGCCGAGCGTAGACACTTTTCAGACCTAGCCTAAGGCCCCGGCGCCAGACCTCTACCCCACCATCGTCAAACATGTTGCCCCGTGCTTCATAAGCGGGCCTCTTCCTGCTCTCGCCCCGTGGCCACGCTTCAAGCCACTACCGCCAGCCTATTCCTACCACGTCGCGCCTGGCAGCCGCCATGAAACATAGCCGCTTTCGATTTGCATCTTTGGTGTTCGCTTTTCTATACTACATTTTCTAAAACGAACACACCTTGGGCGCATCGGCATTTGTCCCTCTGGGCCCTATATCTCGCGGAGCAAGCCATGCGTGATCCCCAGCAGAATGAGCTTCTCGATATATTTATCGTCGGTGGCGGCATCAATGGTGTCGGCATCGCCAATGATGCGTCGGGGCGCGGTTTGAAGGTCGGGCTATGCGAGCAGGCCGACCTGGCAAGCGCCACGTCTTCGGCGAGTAGTAAGCTGATTCACGGCGGGTTGCGCTACCTTGAGCACCGTGAGTTCCGCCTGGTGCGCGAGGCCCTCCACGAGCGCGAGGTACTGCTCAGTAAAGCCCCGCATATCGTCTGGCCACTGCGGTTCATTCTTCCCCACCAGCCGCACCTGCGGCCGGCCTGGATGATTCGTGCCGGCTTATTCCTGTATGACCACTTAAGCCAGCGCGACAGCCTGCCGGCGTCCAAGAGCTTGCGCTTCGATGCAGCGAGCCCCTTGAAGCCTGGCATCACCCGCGGTTTCGAATACTCCGACTGCTGGGTCGATGATGCACGTCTCGTCGTACTCAACGCCCTTCAGGCAAAGGATCTGGGCGCCGAAATTCTGACCCGCACCCGTTGCATCGACGCGCGCGAAGAAAACGGCGAATGGCATATCACCCTCGAAGCGCGCGATACGGGACACCAGATGACCCGGCGCGCCAAGACATTGGTGAATGCAGCCGGCCCCTGGGTGGAATCGTTCATCAGCGGAAAGACCACCCGCCGATCGCGCTACGGTATTCGCATGATCCAGGGCAGCCATTTGGTGGTGCCCCGCATCAATGCCGACGAGCGCGCCTACATCTTGCAAAACAACGACGGGCGTATCGTTTTCGTGCTGCCCTACCAGCAGGACTATAGCCTGCTGGGGACCACTGACCGGCGCTATGAGGGCGACCCGGCCAAGGTTTCTGCCAGCGACGAGGAGACCGACTACATCCTCGATGTCATCAACGCCCACTTCCGTCAGACGCTTAGCCGAGACGATATCGTCACCACGTTCTCCGGCGTGCGCCCGCTGTGCGATGACGAGTCCGCCGATCCTTCGGCCATGACCCGTGATTACACCCTTGACCTGGATGACTCAGGCGCGCCGCTGCTATCGATATTTGGGGGCAAGATCACCACTTACCGCCGACTGGCGGAGGCCGCCATGGACAAGCTGTCGCCGTTGCTGCCAGACATGGGTCCCAGCTGGACCGCCGAGAAGCCGCTGCCGGGTGGCGATATCGGCAGTCAGGAAAGCTTCGTCGCCCGCTTGGTGCGCGAATACCCCTTCCTCGGCGAATCCCGGGCTCGACGCCTGGCGTCGAGTTACGGCAGTTTGTGCCTTGGCTTTCTGGCCGATGCCCGTGGTGAAGAAGACCTTGGCGAGAGATTCGGCGCAGGACTCACCGCGGCAGAGGTCAACTACCTTATCGAGCATGAATGGGCACGTAACGTCGAGGATATTCTCTGGCGACGCACCAAACTGGGGCTGAGACTCTCCACGGAAGAAGTGAGCCACTTGGGGCACTACATCCGTACTCGCAACGGGGCTCAGGCCGCCTGACATCAAGGCATGAACGGACGCTGAAGCTATCCGCCGCAGCGCCTGACAGGCCAGGTTACAAGACGGTAATGCTGGCCGGCGCCAGGGGCTCGCGCTCTCGGTGGCGGCTAAGTGGGCGCCCCTCCAGGGCGGTCAGCAGGATCTGCAGCGGGTCGCCGTGACTGACCAGCAGGATCGTCTCTTCACGGTGGCGACACTCAACCTCGTCGATTACCGCACGCATCCGCGCCGCCACATCGACCACGGCCTCGACACCCCCATGGCGATGCGCCGGGTCCCGGGCATCACGTGCCCACACCTGTGCATAGCGGTCATCGCTCTCCCCTTCGAGGCTTCCAAAATGGCGCTCACGCAGGCGCGGCTCGGCGGTGAGCGCCAGGCCGACATGTCGCGCGACGCATTCGGCGGTCTCAGTGGTACGACGAAAATCCGAGTGCAGAATCCTTGTTGGCCTCGCCCAGCGCCACTCGGCCAGCAGGGTGTCGAGCTGCGAGCGACCGTGGGGCGACAGGCCGAACTCCGTCAGGCCAAGCGACGGCGAGCTGATGATGCGCCCCTCCTGGTTAGCCTGGCTGTGGCCGTGGCGCATCAGCAGGTAGTGATTGCGCCAGGCACCCTTGGCGGGGGGGAAAGTGTTTGACATGGTTTCGAGACAAACCCTAGATTGAAGGTGGTTATTCGGAATCAATCATCAATAACAATTGACATATAGGTTTCCGAAAGCTTGATACAACAATAATCGAACAATAATCATGAGGCACGCCATGATCCACCCTCTAGCCCGATCAGGAAGACTCCCGCTCGCCACTCTTGCCTTCTTTTCACTGCTGCCGCTGGCCGTCGGACAAGCACAGGCTCAACAAGACTGCGAGAGAGGCGCCCTGGCCGACATTTATTGCGACGAGAATGGCGACATGGTCGCCGACCGGCCGACAGACGAGTCCGAATGGGCCAATCCCGACACGCTGATCTTCGCCTACACCCCGGTCGAGGATCCGGCCATCTACTCCGACATCTGGCAGCCGTTCATCGAGCACCTCGAGGAGGTCACCGATCGCGACGTCCGCTTCTTCGCCGTGCAGTCCAACTCGGCCCAGGTCGAGGCCATGCGCAGCGGCCGCCTGCACATCGCCGGCTTCTCCACCGGCCCGACGCCCTTCGCCGTCAACCTGGCGGGCGCAGTGCCCTTCGCCCTGATGGGCTCGGACGACGGCCGCTTCGGCTACACCCTGCAGCTCTACACCCACGTCGATTCCGGTATCGACGAGATGGAGGACCTCAAGGGCAAGCGGGTCGCCCACACCTCGCCGACCTCCAACTCCGGCAACCAGGCGCCCAGGGCGCTGTTCCCCGAGATGGGCATCGTGCCCGACGAGGACTACGAGGTCGTCTACTCCGGCAGCCACGACCAGTCCATGCTCGGCGTGGTGGCCCAGGACTACGACGCCGCCCCGGTGGCCTCGGAGGTGGTCGATCGCATGGCCGCCAGGGGGCTCTATGATCCGGAGGACGTCAAGATCATCTACGAGTCCGACAGCTTCCCGACCACCTCCTACAACTACGCCCACAACCTGCATCCGGATCTGGTGGAAAAGATCGAGGAGGCCTTCTTCAGCTTTGATTTCGCCGGCACCGAGCTCGGCGAGGAGTTCGAGGGCGTCGAGAAGTTCATCCCCATCAACTACCAGGACAACTGGAAGGTCATCCGCACCATCCAGAATGCCAACGGCGTCGAGTACACGCCCGACAACCTCCAGTAACCTTCGCGAGTCAGCAGCGCCGGCCTTCCCGGAAGGCCGGCGCCGTCGTCTTGGCGATCCTTTCTCGACGGACCCCTCCATGCTAGAGATATCCAACCTGATCAAGCGCTACGGCCGAGATGAGCCGGTACTCAAGGGGCTCGACCTGACCGTGGAAGGCAACAGCGTCGTCTCGATCGTGGGCGCCTCCGGCGCCGGCAAGAGCACGATGCTGCGCTGCATAAACCGCCTGGTGGAGCCCACCTCCGGCTCGATCAAGCTCAACGGCACCGAACTAGTCACGCTGCGCCATGCCGAGTTGCGCCGTGCCCGACGCAAGATCGGAATGGTCTTCCAGGGCTTCAACCTGATCGATCGTCTCACCGTGATGGAGAACGTGCTGGCCGGACGACTCGGCTACGTCAACCTGTTTCAGGCCATCACTCGCCGCTATCCGGCCGCGGACATCGAACGAGCCTTCGTGCTGATGGAGCGCGTAGGCATCGCCCACTATGCCAACAAGCGCGCCGACGAACTTTCCGGCGGCGAGCGCCAGCGTGTCGGCGTGGTGCGGGCACTGATGCAGGAGCCCGAGGTACTGCTCGCCGATGAGCCCACGGCCTCGCTGGACCCGCGCACCTCCGAGCAGATCATGGTGCTGCTGCAGAGCCTGGCGAGCGAGTTATCGCTGCCAGTGCTCATCAATATCCACAACGTGGCTCAGGCAAGGACCTACACCGACCGCATCGTCGGGCTCCGCCACGGCACGATGATCTTCGATGGCATCCCTTCGGACTTCGACAAGGACGCCTTGGACGCCATCTATGGCGGCATCGAGGCACCAGAGGACGAACCGGCTCCACCGGCCGAGGAGGTGCACGATGGCCACGCCTGAGCACGAGGAGTCCGCTATTCCGCGCACCTGGCGCAAGCCACCTTTCATCGCCAACCCACTGGTGCGCTACGGCCTGCTGGTAGTGCTGGTGGCCTACCTGATCTGGGCGTTCGGCAGCCTGCCGTTCAACTGGGAGCGGATCAGCGAGGGGTTGCCGCGGGCAGCGCGCATCTTCGGTGGCGGCTTCCCCCCCACCCTGTCGCGCTTCGACCTACTGCTCACCGGCTTCACCGAGAGCCTGCAGATCGCCATCATGGCCACCCTGCTCGGCGTACTGCTGTCGGTGCCCTTCGCGGTAATGGCGGCGCGCAACATCGCGCCGCTGCCGATCTATCTGCTGGGGCGCGCGGTGATCATCATCTCGCGCAGCTTCCACCCGGTGATCGTCGCCATCCTGTTCGTGGCAGCGGTAGGCTTCGGCCCGCTGGCGGGGATCCTGACGCTGACCCTCTACTCCATCGGCTTCGTCGGCAAGCTGCTCGCCGAGGAGATCGAGGAGATCGACTGGGGGCAGGTGGAGGCCATGCGCTCCACCGGCGCCGGCTACCTGGCGACGCTGTACTACGCCGTCTTTCCGCAGATCCTGCCACGCCAGGTGGGGCTCTCCATGTATCAGCTCGACAGCAACCTGCGAGCATCCGCGGTGGTGGGCATCGTGGGCGCCGGCGGCATCGGCAGCACGCTGATGAACGCCTTCGGGCGCTACGACTATGACTTTGCCTTCGCCATCCTACTGGTGATCATCGCAGTGATCCTGGCCAGTGAAGGCGTAAGCGGCTGGGTGAGGAAGAAGATATGGTAGATGATGCCGACCTGTTGGCCGATCGCGTCTGGCGACGGCACAACCCCAAGCAGCAGCTGATCCGCTATGGCGTGATGCTGCTGACCCTGATGGTGGTCGTCTGGGCGGTGCGCGACATCGACATCTTCTGGCCCTGGGTGTGGGACGCACCCAACCAGATCTCGAGCCTGGGGGCACGCATGTGGCCGCCGGATCCGAGCCGGCTCGGCGAGATCGTCGATGCCATGATCGAGACGGTGCACATCGCCACCCTGGCGACGATGCTGACCATCTTCATCGCCCTGCCGGTCTCCTACATCGCCGCCCAGAACACCACCCCCAACCGCGCCTGCCTGTGGCTGGGGCGCTTCATCCTGGTCTCCAGCCGCTCGGTGAACACCATCATCTGGGCGCTGCTGTTCGTGGCGATCTTCGGCCCCGGCGTGCTGGCGGGGATACTCGCCATCATGTTCCGCTCGGTGGGCTTCATCGGCAAGTTGATGGGCGAGGCCATCGAGGAGATCGACCGCCGCCCGGTGGAGGCCATGGAGGCCACCGGCGCCTCCAAGGCCAAGGTGATCGCCTACGCGGTGGTGCCACAGGTGATGCCGGCGTTCTTCGCCATCGTCATCCTACGCTGGGACATCAACATCCGCGAGTCCACCGTGCTGGGACTGGTGGGCGCCGGCGGCATCGGGGTGATCCTGCAGGGCTCCATCGATACCTTCGCCTGGCCAACCGTGGCGACGATCCTGATCGCCATCATCGCGCTGGTGCTGGTCGGCGAAGCCATTACTGGCCTTTTACGCCGCAAGGTGCTGTGACGCGCACTAAAGATGCAAGCCGCGAGGGGGAACACGTCTGGGCCTGCGGGCTTCAGGCGTCTTTCCTCATCCGGCGGCTATCCTAGGGATCTTGAGGGCCGCTCCCGGGAATGCTCCAGAACGGCCCGACGCTCTCATGCGGCATGGAGAGCAGCACCTCGTCGTCCAGCACCTGGCGATGGCCCGGCGGGCTTCTGCCAGGTGCTGGACGCAGGCGTTATTTCGGGATGCCCCCGCGGGTCAACGCCTCGGGATCCAGCAGCTTTTCCAGCTCGTCACGACCAAGGTCGGTCTCTTCCTCAGCGACATCGAGAATCGGCCGACCCGCCTGGTATGCCTTCTTGGCGATGGCGGCCGCGGCGTTATAGCCGATCACGGAATTCAGGGCGGTCACCAGAATCGGATTGCGCGACAGGGGCGCCTGGATGTTGTCCTCACGCACGGTAAAGGTCGCGATGGCGCGATCGGCCAGCAACATGCTTGCGTTGGTCATCAAGGTAAGCGCGCTATGCAGGTTGTGCGCGATCAGCGGCAGCATGACGTTGAGCTGAAAGTTGCCGCTCTGCCCGGCCACCGCTACAGCAGCATCCAACCCGATGACCTGAGCCGCCGTCTGGGCCGCGGATTCCGGAATCACCGGATTGACCTTGCCCGGCATGATGGAGCTACCGGGCTGCAGAGCTTGCAGCTCGATCTCCCCAAGACCGGCCAATGGACCGGAATTCATCCAGCGCAGATCGTTGGCGATCTTCATCACCGCACAGGCATAGGTCTTGAGGTGCCCCGAGAGCTCAACGGCCGCATCCTGGCCGGCAAGGCTGGCGAAGGCACTGTCGTTGGGCATCAGCGCCAGGCCCGTCTGATCACTCAAGACCATGGCCATGCGCTCGGCGAACTCAGGGTGAGCATTGACGCCAGTGCCGACGGCGGTACCGCCCTGTGCCAGACGCCCCAGCCGCACCTGACCGTCCTCGAAACGCTCGATGGCCTGGGATACCTGGCTCGACCAGCCCCTCAACTCCTGACTCATGCGTATCGGCATGGCGTCCATCAGATGTGTACGCCCGGTCTTGATCACGCCATCGAGTTCATTGGCCTTGGCATCGATACGAGATTGCAGGTGCGACAGTGCCGGCAGAAGCGCGTCCTTCACCGCCAGAGCCGCCGACACATGAATCGCCGTAGGAATGACGTCGTTGCTGGATTGCCCCATGTTGACGTGATCGTTTGGCCCTACCGGCAACTCATCACGGGAAGCCAGGTGAGCAATCACCTCATTGACGTTCATGTTGCTCGAGGTCCCCGACCCGGTCTGGTAAACATCAATGGGGAATTGATCGTCATGCTCGCCTTCGATGATCGCCCTTGCCGCCTGGTCAATTGCCTCAGCCCGCGGTTTATCCAGCAGGCCCAGATCGGCATTGACCTTCGCCGCCGCTGCCTTGATGCGCGCGATGGCATGAATGAAGGCCACTGGCATCGGCTGGCCGCTGACGGGGAAATTATTGACGGCACGCTGGGTCTGGGCACCGTAGAGGGCGCCAGCAGGCACTTCCAGCTCCCCCATGCTGTCACGCTCAATGCGAGTATCGTTCATCTGGCTGTCCTTCTTCCTTAGGAAAAAATCAGCTGGCTACCTTCGCATACACACTGCACAGGAGAACATGATACCCCCGCAGCCTTGTTCCTATACATGACCTGGTCGGCATGTTCGAGCAATGCAGCGCCTGCGGTTGTTTTCCTCATCATGCCAAGCTCGCCGTGGGATAGCGAATGCCCGTGGCAAGCGTCTAATACTCGCGGTGGCGACACAGGCATGTTGCACTGCAACAAGCGGCCTGCTATTGTGCACTGCAACGAAGGTCAACATCCTTCGTATCCAGTCAGTCTACGGAGGTGTGCAATGAACGATTTCATGAACAACATCAATTTTGGCAAGACCACTGAACAGCTCGAGACATTCTTCTTCGGCCCGGCCCGCGCTTACGCGGCGATGAGCCTGGACTATAGCGAGAAGCTCGTCGGCGCTCAGCTGGATGCCTTCAAGGCCTACAGCGACGCTAGCCTGAGTCAGGCGCGTGCCGCTATGGACATCAAGGATGCCGAAGGTCTGCGCAGCTACATCGAAGGCCAGCAGAATACTGCCAAGGACCTGGGCGAGCGCGTTAAGAACGATGCCGAGAAGGTGGTTGCCCTCAACCAAGACTTCGCTCAGCAGAGCCAGAAGCTGGTCGAGAGCAGCGTGAAAAGCGCATCTCAAGCCGCCAAGTAAGGCTAGAGCGTCGGGTGTTACCAACACCACGATGACGCCTACAAAAAGGCCGCCGATCATTGATCGGCGGCCTTTTGCATGTCTGGCCCAGGCGATGCCTGACACGAGAATAACACCAGGCGGAGCCCCAATCCGTTAGCGCTGTCCTCTTGCCAGTCGTCTAAACTAATGGATAACCTCATCGGCAAGTCGCTAAGCCAGCCTAGCGATTCGTCGGAGGTTATTACCGAGCACTGATCATTCGCATGGCTGACGCGCATCAATATGAAGCTTTACTAAGGGCCTTATGATGTGCGCTGGGTATCATCCGCTTATTCGCCGTCAACGCGACAAGGAGGCCATCATGATCGACAAGGTCAAGCCGCGCCTAGCCCTCAGTCCACGTCCAGAGCTACAGATTCAGCAGCTCTGGGCACATGAACAAGCGGAAAAGCAGCGCTACCGGAGCGCCGCCTTTCATTTCCTGATGCTCGACCCGACCACCAGTCGACTGCTGGCTCTGCTAGGGACGGAGTGCGAGGCACGATTAGCCAGACTAGCCCCCTTTACGCATGACATGGACATGACCGACATCGCTCATGAGCAAGGCCATTTCAGCCTGGTGTCGCTCGCCCACGACGATGAGCCTGCCACCGTTGCCCGCCGACAATTTAGCCAAGCGATTGCCGCGGCAAAACGTGCGCTATACGTCTACGAGTCCATGTGCGAATCCAGCGTCACGCTATCGCTTCAGACATTTCTCAATGAAGGCTGCACTCAGAAGCGGGCTGAGCATCAACTCTTGCTAGAACACCTGGAAATGCTACCGCTTCCTGCATCCAGGCCTTCGTCTGCGGACAAATAGCCCTCAACACTCCCTTACTGGGCGCAACACTTCTTAAGCTTGCGTCCGCTACCGCAGGGGCAGGCATCATTACGACCGGGCTTCAATGACATCACCTGTGCATCACCGTCCACGTATACCCACCGGCCATTCAGAAGCGTGAAGTTTGACACCTCTTCGAGACACTGCCAGCGCCCACGCTCCTTGAAGGTCGCGCGAAAGTGCACCCAGCCACTCAACGGCCTTTCCCCTTCGCCTTGCTGTTGGCCGTCATCCAACACCTCAAGTCGCTTCCAGTCAGTCGCATCGGCAAGCCCCATCTCTACCGGGCAGGTGTCGGGATGCCAGGTCCAGCGCAGATAATCTTCCTGATGCAACACAAAGGCCGTGAAGCGTGAGCGCATCAGCGCTTCGACACTCTCGGCGGGCGCGCCTCGATGGAGTGGCGCACAACACTCAGCGTAAGAGACGCCGCGGCCACAGGGACAAGCGGCGCCAGGCCTATAGCCTGGTGACGAATCGGGTGAAAGGTCTTTCGAGATCGTGCTCATGGGACTAGAGGGCTCGTCTTCGGGGAAGTCAATATGAAGGGTCGGTGACTAGCGCCAAACCGGTAGCGCTTTGCTGGTAGTCCTTGCTAGCAGTCCTTTGCCAGTCACCCCTTTGCCAGCCACCGTTTGCCAATGGAGGCTATGGACAGTGTCTACCAGTCCAACGCCTGTTTGACGAAGGGGATAGTCAATTTGCGTTGGGCCGAAAGTGACGCCTGATCGAGAGTCTCCAACACGCCCAACAGATCCCCCAGGCGACGCGGCCCCCGGTGCAGGATATAGCGCGCGACCTCATCAGGTAGCTGCATGCCACGAACTCGTGCACGTAGCTTCAGCGCCTCGAAGCGACCGGCATCATCCAGTGGCTTGACATGAAAGGTCATGCCCCAGGTGAGCCTCGACGCCAGATCCGGCAAGGCGATGTCGAGCTGTCGAGGCGCGGCGGGAGCGGCAATGACCAGCCGCTTGCCCGCATCACGAAGGCGATTGAAGCAATGAAACAGCGCCTCCTCCCAACGCTTGCGACCAAGCACCCGATGTAGGTCGTCAATGGCCACCAGGTCCAGGCGCTCGCTGTCTTCAAGCATATGCGGCGGAAAGTGACCAATCTCATCTAAGGGCAGATACAGCGCACGCTTGTCGCGATCACTGGCTTCGTGGCAGGCCGCCTGCAGCAGGTGACTGCAGCCCACCCCCTCTCCACCCCATAGAAAAAGGAAAGGCTCGCCCGCATCATCGAGCTGTGCGCGCAGTGTGCCCACAAGCGTCTCATTGCCGCTTTGCTGGAAGTTGGCAAACGTTGCATCGTCGCGCATACCCACGCCGAGCGGAAGCTGCGCTGCACCGGGCTTCATGAAGCCTCCTCATCCTGGCGTTTGATGCCATGAGCATCATATAAGGTGCTGTTTTTATAGTGTTCGTTAAGATAGCGCAACAGTACCATTATTACCGCGGCCACCGGCAGGGCTAAAAGCACGCCGGTAAAACCGAACAGCTGCCCCCCGGCCAACACGGCAAAGATGACCGCTACCGGGTGCAGGCCAATCTTGTCGCCAAGAAGCTTGGGCTGCAGCACCAGGGTTTCGACCAGTTGACCGGTGGCAAACACCGCGCCAACCCCCAACAGGGGAAGCCAGCTATCAAACTGAAAGATAGCCACTATACCGGCCACCGAGATACCCACGATGACACCCAGATACGGCACAATGCTGACCAGACCCGACAGCAGGCCGATCAGCAACGCAAAGCGTAGGCCCAGAAAGGTCAGGCCCAACGCATAGATGACACCCAGGCACAGCATCACGATCAGCTGGCCCCGCAGAAAAGACGACAACACTTCGTCGCATTCCCCTGCCAGGCGCACCACCGCCGGCTCCCATTGGCGTGGCAAGGCGCCATGCAGCTTGGCGGTAAGCCGATCCCAGTCGAGTAGCAGGTAGAAGGTCACCACCGGAATCAGGGCGAGATTCCCGACCCAGGCAACTAGCGCCAGTCCCGAGCGCGAGACTTGTGCCAGCAGCGTAGCGGCGAAGGTGCCGGTCTCTTTCCAGTTATCTACCACGGCCTTGCGCAAGGCATCGATATCCGTGGACAGGTCCTGCCCCGTCAGTGACTGAATCCAGGGCACCACGGTGGCCTGTACCCAGTTGAGCATGGCGGGCAGCGATTCGACCAGCTGTCCGATCTGGCGGCCAAGCAAGGGCACCAGCAACAAGAAGGCCAGCAGCACGACAATACTGAGTAGGAGGAAGACCAGTGACACAGAGAGTCGTCTCGACATGCCTCGCGCCTCCAGACGATCAGCCAGCGGATCTCCCAGGTAAGCAAGGATCATGCTGACGAAAAATGGCGTCAGGATCGGTTGCAGGCTGATAAATAGCCATATCAATCCTGCCAGGCCAAGCAATAGCCACCACTGTCTGCGCATTACGTCTCTCCCTGTTCGTGTGCGTCGCCACGGTGCGGTGTGGCCTTCACGATGCTACAATTCCGTTCCACTTTTGCCCCACTTGATGATCGTATTACGACAGGAAAGCCCATGACCCGCAGCCCGTCGGACTCCTCTTCTCCTTCTTCCGCCGATTCCGCCTCGCTGAGCTACAAGGACGCCGGCGTGGACATCGACGCCGGTAACGCCCTGGTCGATCGCATCAAGGGCGTTGCCAAGCGTACCACTCGCCCCGAGGTAATGGGGGGTCTTGGCGGCTTCGGTGCACTCTGTGAACTGCCGAGCGGCTATCGCCAGCCAGTGCTGGTCTCAGGCACCGATGGCGTCGGCACCAAGCTGCGCCTCGCCATGGATATCGGCAAGCATGACACCATTGGCATCGATCTGGTGGCCATGTGCGTCAATGATCTGGTAGTTGCCGGCGCCGAACCGCTGTTCTTCCTCGACTACTATGCCACGGGCAAGCTCGATGTGGACATCGCTGCCGACGTGGTAACCGGCATCGGCGAAGGCTGCGCTCAGTCCGGCTGCGCCCTGGTGGGGGGCGAGACCGCCGAGATGCCCGGCATGTATGAAGGCAACGACTATGACCTGGCCGGTTTCTGCGTCGGCGTGGTCGAGAAAGACGAGATCCTCGATGGTAGCCGTGTCGGCGAGGGCGATGTGCTGCTAGGCCTCGCCTCCTCGGGGCCGCACTCTAATGGCTATTCACTGATTCGCAAGATTCTCGACATCAGCGGTGCTGACCTCGATACCGAGATCGATGGCGTATCACTGCGCGATGCGCTGATCGCCCCGACCCGCATCTACGTCAAGCCCCTGCTGTCTCTGATCAAGGAAAGCGGCGTTTCCGTGCATGCGTTGTCACACATCACCGGCGGCGGTTTATCCGAGAACATCCCACGTGTCCTGCCCGACACACTGGGGGCGCGCATCGACGTCAATGCCTGGAAGCGACCGGCGATCTTTGACTGGCTGCAGACCCAGGGCAATGTCGATGAGCAAGAAATGCATCGGGTGCTCAACTGCGGTATCGGCATGGTAATCGCCGTCTCGGCTAACGATGCCGATACCGCAAAGGCTCACCTGGAAGCACAGGGTGAAACCGTCTACCAGCTGGGTAACATCGTCGCTCGCAGCGAGGAACAAGAACAGGTCACGTTGGAGAATCTCAAGGCATGAGCGAGGAAACCGACAACCTCAATGGCTTCGAGGCCGAGCAGGCCAGCACCCCTCGGGTGGTCGTGCTGATCTCGGGTAACGGCAGCAACCTGCAGGCACTGATCGACGCCCAATCCTACGATGAGCTGGGCGGCGAGATCGTCGCGGTGATCTCCAACAAGGCAGATGCCTATGGCCTCAAGCGCGCTCGGGACGCCGGCATCGAGGCGGTCGCCCTGCCCCATCGCGAGTATGACAGTCGCGACGCCTTCGATGGTGCACTGATCAAGGTCATCGAGCGTCACGAACCGGACCTCGTGGTGCTTGCTGGTTTCATGCGCTACCTCACTCCACGCTTCGTCCAGCGCTTCTTCGGGCGCATGCTCAACATTCATCCTTCGTTGCTCCCGGCGTATCAGGGCCTTAATACCCACGCCCGGGCGCTGGCCGACGGCGTAACCGAGCACGGGGTCAGCGTGCACTTCGTCAGCGAGGAGCTCGACGGCGGCCCAGTCGTTGTGCAGGCTGCCGTTGACGTCACCCCCGAGGACACCGAGGAAAGCCTCAAGGCAAAGGTCCACAGCCGGGAGCACCTGATCTACCCGATCGCGGTGCGCTGGTTCCTCGAGGGCCGACTCATCCTGGCGGCCAAAGGCCCGACGCTGGATGGCACCCCACTACCCTCTCAAGGACTGCGCTTATCGCACGCCGATGCCGCAGAGGAATTGGACGAGGATCTGAGCGAGGAAGACGACGCCTGACGCTCAGTCCGGCGGGCTTGCTTTTTCGCTAATCGGCGTCACAGTGGCGCACACAAGAAGGCCGCACCCCTCGGGGCGCGGCCTTCTTGTGTGCGGACGCCTCTGTGGAGATGACGTCCTGGCACTGCTCGCCCCCTTACCAGGCGGGCCGAGCGATCGCGATTGTCACGGCGATCTACTTGACCTCGACGCCATGGGCCTGCTTGTCGGCGTGATAGGAGGAGCGCACCAGCGGACCGGAGGCCACGTGCTTGAAGCCCATCGCCTTGCCCTGCTCGGCGAACCAATCGAAGGTATCCGGATGCACCCAGCGGTCGATCGGCAGGTGGTTCTTGGATGGCTGCATATACTGACCAAGTGTCAGCATATCGACGCCGTGGGCACGCAGATCGCGCATCACCTCGATGACCTGCTCGTCGGTCTCACCGACGCCGAGCATCAGCCCGGACTTGGTCATCACATCGGGACGACGCTCCTTGTAGCCCTTGAGCAAGTCCAGTGACCACTGATAGTCGGCCCCCGGGCGCACCTTGCGATAAAGCGACGGCACGGTTTCCAGGTTGTGATTGAAGACGTCCGGCGGTGTCTGCTCGAGGGTATCCAGCGCCACTTCCATACGGCCACGGAAGTCCGGCACCAGCACTTCGACCTCGATCTCGGGGCTGTCGTTGCGGATCTCACGGATGCAGTCAGCGAAGTGCTGAGAGCCACCGTCACGCAGATCATCACGGTCCACCGAGGTCACCACGACATAATTCAGGCGCATCTCGGCAATGGCTTCTGCAAGCTCACGCGGCTCCTTCTCGTTGACCGCATTGGGACGACCGTGGGCCACATCGCAGAACGGGCAGCGACGTGTACAGATATCGCCAAGGATCATGAAGGTCGCGGTGCCGCCGTTGAAGCACTCCCCAAGGTTGGGACAGGATGCCTCTTCACAGACGGTGTGCAGGCCATGCTTGCGCAGGGTCTGCTTGATACGCGTGACCTCCTGAGAGATCGGCATACGTACCTTCAGCCAGTCAGGCTTGCGGGGCACGTCATCTGTGGGGATCACCTTCACCGGTATGCGGGCGACCTTCTCGGCGCCGCGCAGCTTGACGCCCCGCTCGACTCTGGCCTTCTTCTTGGCGGCGGCGGCAGCAGCGGCGGTAGACGGGCTTTCGGGGGTAGCGGTGCTCTCGGTCATGATCAGGGTATCCTGGGCTCGTAAACGTTAGGCACTCGCGCTCTGGTCGGAAACCAGAGAAGGCGGCATGCCGGGCTTGTCGGTGAGTTGCATGTTGCCAAGCCGAGCGGCCAGGCAACGGACCAGACGATGAGTTTCGACCTCGACATCAGGCGTATCATCGATCAGGTCGGCGAGCTGGGTCATGGCCATGCCAGCATAGCCACACGGGTTGATGCGCCCAAACGGTGACAAATCCATGGCCAGGTTCACAGCTACGCCATGGAAACTGCAACCCCTGCGGATGCGCAGCCCGAGCGAGGCAATCTTGTCATCACCCACATAGACACCCGGTGCATCGGGACGCGCCCTGGCCGCGATGCCGTGCTCGGCAAGGGCATCAACCACGGCTTCTTCCAAGGCGGAAACCAAAGTGCGAACGCCGATACCGGCTCGCTTGATATCAAGCAGAGGGTACATCACCAGCTGTCCGGGACCGTGATAGGTCACCTGACCACCACGGTCGGTATCGACGACCGGAATATCGCCGGGCATCAACAAGTGCTCGGGACGTCCTGCCTGCCCCTGGGTGAAAACCGGATCGTGCTGGACCAGCCATAGTTGATCCGCTTGATCGGCGCCACGATGATCCGTGAGCTCGCGCATGGCCTGCCAGACCGGCAGATAAGGCTGCCGGCCAAGCCGATAGACCTCGAGTTCGGGCATCAGATCACCATGTGCACGAGGCCAGTGGCCTTAAGATCGGCGTGCAGGGCGGCAATTTGCTCGGGGCCGGTCGCGGTGATGGTGAGTCGAACCGACTGGAACTTACCGTTACGACTATCCACCAGGCGCACCGTGTTGCGATCGAAGACCGTGTCGTGATCTTCGACGACCTTGACGACTGTTTCGCTAAGGTGGTCGACGGCATCGCCAACGATCTTCAGAGAATAATCACAGGGATATTCAAGCTCAGTGGCATGGGCTGAGGCGGGGGCGCCCGAAAGGCGCATGTCCCGCAGGGACTTGTCGGTCATGAGCATACTCGACGAATGGTTTGTCCAAGTATTCTACTCAACCTTTTCCCCTCAACCAAGAGCGGGCGACCCAGAGGGCCGCCCGCGGTCCTGGCTACACTGTGCGGTTCAGTCAAACAGACCACTGATAAAGCGACGCACGGTGTCCAGCAGGCGCTTGAAGATACCGCCTTGCTCGATACTTTCAAGCGCGACCAGAGGACGCTCACCGACAACCTCATCACCCAGCTTGACCTCGAGCGTACCCAGCCGTTCTCCGGCTTCAACCGGCGCATCGATCGATGACGGCAGATTCAAGCGTGCCGCCATTTCTTCGCCACGCCCACGCGGGACTGTCATGCTGACTTCGCGGTCAACCCCAATGCGCAGGTTGTTCTTCTCACCGCCCCATATCCGCGGGGTGGCCAACACGGCGCCCTGCGGATAGAGCTCCATGGTCTCGAAGAAACGAAAGCCGTAGCTCAAGAGTTTCTGCGATTCCTGAGCCCGTGCTTCGTCGGAGTCAGCGCCCATCACCACCGAAATCAGACGCATGTCATCGCGCTTGGCTGAGGCCACCAGGCAGTAGCCAGCGGCTTCGGTGTGGCCGGTCTTCAGGCCATCGACGCTGGAATCACGCCACAGCAGGCGGTTACGGTTAGGCTGGCGGATATCGTTATAGGTATATTCCTTCTCGGCGTACAACTTGTACTGCTCGGGATAGTCATTAATGATGTGGCTCGCCAACTGGGCCAGATCATGCGCGGAAGAATAGTGGTTCTCATTCGGCAGGCCAGTGGCGTTGACGAAATGGCTATTGGCCATGCCCATTCGATCTGCCTGCTGGTTCATCAGATCTGCGAAGGCGGACTCCCCTCCGGCGATATGCTCGGCAAGCGCCACACTGGCATCATTTCCCGACTGGATGATTACCCCTTTGAGCAGCTGACTCACGCTGACAAGGGAGCCCTCCTGAATGAACATTCTGGAGCCGCCCGTGCGCCACGCCTTCTCACTGACCAGCACCTGATCATCTCGGTCGATGTCGCCACGATCCAGCTCGTGCTCGACCAAATAGGCCGTCATCAGCTTGGTCAGGCTGGCGGGCGGCAGACGCTCATCGGCGTTATGACTGACCAGCACCTCACCGGTATCGGCATCCATCAGCATCCATGAAGAGGCCGCGAGGCTCGGCGGCGACGGGATCATGTTCTGTGGTCGGGGGCTATCGACTTCCTGCGCCTGGAGCGGCAGGGCAAAACACATCAGGCACAGCAGAAGCGCGGACATCAGGCGTTGGCCGAAACCGGCGCGGAACAGAGAGACTCTCATGACAACTTTTCTCGTGGCGTTGAGCGAAGATAATTAACGGTGACAGCGGCACGCCTTTCAGGTGCCGTCATGAATCACCAGGGTCTGACCGAAGCCTGCGCGTCGCAGGGCTTCGCGCACTGGACCTAGGTCCCCGGAGGCGGCCAGCGGACCGACCTGCACCCGGTGCAGACGAGCATCGCTTGTCACACGGACCGGACGATTGAGGGTGTCTTCCAGACGCGTCTTGAGGGCCTGGGCATTGCCCTGAGATCCCAAGGCCGCGACCTGAAGAAACACGCCGGATGCGGCATTGTCGGTGGCTGCATCACCCGCCGACCCCGTTGCTTGAGACTGAGACTGGCCAGCAGGCGCTTGCTGAGTTGGAGCGTCCTGATTCGCCATCACGGTGCCGGACGCCTCACTACCCGATACCGGCTCATTATCCGCGTCTGGCGCACTCTTGCCGGCGTGGCGAGCCTGCCAAGCGACCGGGTCGATCGCCTCGACCCTGACCCGGCCCGTGCCATTATCAAGGATATCGAGACGTGCCGCCGCCGCATAGGATAAGTCGATCTCTCGGTTCCCGTGGAAGGGGCCGCGATCGTTGACGCGCACGATCACCTGACGACCGTTATCTCGGTTGGTCACGCGAACGTAGGTGGGCAGCGGCAAGGAGCGGTGAGCCGCCGTCATCTCATACATATCATAGATATCGCCACTGGCCGTGGCATAGCCGTGAAACTTCTGCCCGTACCAGGAGGCAGTCCCCTCCTGACGATAGCCACGCGGGTCATCGAGAACGTGATAGGTCTTGCCCCATACTTCGTACCTCGAACGGTTGCCACCACTGGCACGCGGCTCGGGACGCGGTACGGCATCCGGTACCGTGTCCACATCCGGTGGCGTCTCTGGATAGGCATCACTTGACATTGCATAGCGTCCACCGGAGGTACCGGGCTGAGCCGATGTTTCGGTCGTGCCCGAGCTCGCGGGCTGTACGCTACCACCATTCGAAGCGCAGCCAGCCAGCACGGCGACTACCGGAAGCAGCATCCACCAGGGCTTCATATTGACTCCTCCCGGGCAATCGCCTCAGCAAGCTCAGTCACCGCCATGGCGTAGAGGTGGCTGTGATTGTAGCGAGTAATGACATAGAAATTGTAGAGACCCAGCCGGTAACGGTACTCGCCATCGGCCAGATCCAGCGCCAGGGGAATCACCTCGGCATCGGCGGTCAGGCGAGCCTGCTCGTCGGCAACAACACCGGCCTCAGCCAGGGAAGATAGGCGTACATAGGGAGGCCGCGTCTGATTGAAGGCGATTGCCTCCGAAGGCATACCTGTGCCGCTAGCCTCGACATAGAGCCTGCCCTCGGGGCGCCAGCCATGTTCGGCGAAATAGTTGGCAACGCTGCCAATGGCATCAACCGGATTGCGCCACAGATCACGTACGCCATCATCGTCGAAGTCGACGGCATAGGCGCGATAACTGGTCGGAATGAACTGTGGGTAGCCCATCGCGCCAGCATAGGATCCCTTGAGACTGCCCGGGGCGACACCGGCCTGATGGGTGATTTCCAGGAAAGCCGCCAGCTCGCCCCGGAAAAAATCACCGCGGCTCGGGTGATGGAACGCCAACGTCGCCAGCGAATCCAGCACCCGATGACTGCCAGTCACTCGTCCATAATCCGTCTCGACACCGATGATCGCGGCAATCACCGGGGCAGGAACGCCATACTCAGCCTCGGCGCGCTCAAACGCGTCTCGGTGTTGGGCGATAAAGGCCGCGCCGCCACGGATACGGTCAGGCTTCAGGAAGATGGCACGGTACTCATCCCAGCGCAGATGACGCTCGGCGGCACCGGCCATGGCATCCAGTACCTTCTGTCGATAGTCGGCATCGCGCAGGGCATTACTCGCCCACTCGCGCTCGACGCCCTGCTCGACCAACTCGTCGACCAATGCCGCTACCTCTGGATGAGTCGTCGGGTCGAAATCATCATGGGTGTCGGCGGCATTCGCCGCCTGAAGGCACAGGCCCAGCCCGGCGATCAGGGGCAACAGCGTCCTTGTCATACGTCCTGCAATCATCGATCAGGGCTCTCCGTGGTCAATGTCCCCTAACGGGGCAACAACCGCCGATGGGAATGAATGGACATGAGAATACCGAAACCGGCCATCAAGGTCACGCTGGAGGTCCCGCCGAAACTGACGAGCGGTAACGGCACGCCAACCACTGGCAGGATGCCACTGACCATGCCCACATTGACGAATACATAGATAAAGAAAGTCAGAATAATGCTGCCAGCAAGCAAGCGCCCGAAGCTGTCTTGAGCGCCGTTGGCCAACCATAACCCTCGAGCAACGATCAGCAGATACAGGCACAGCACCGCTAGCATGCCCACCAGGCCGAATTCCTCGCCGAGTACCGCCACGATGAAATCGGTATGACGCTCGGGCAGAAACTCGAGCTGGGACTGGGTGCCCTCCAGCCACCCCTTGCCGAATACCCCACCGCTGCCGATGGCCGTGGTCGACTGAATGATATTCCAGCCGGCCCCCAGAGGATCGCTTTCGGGATTGAGGAAGGTCAGCACGCGTTGTTGCTGGTAGGCGTGCATGTTCATCCACAGGAGCGGCAGCGCCGCTGCGACCAGCACGCTAAGGAAGGCAATGAAGCGCCAGGACAATCCGGCCAGCAGCACGACGAATACTGCCGCCATTGCCACCAGCAGCGAGGTTCCAAGATCTGGTTGGCGAGCGATCAAGACCACAGGAACCAGCAGGATCAGCGCGCAGACCAGCAGATCCGGAAGCCGTGGCGGCAGCTGACGTCGCCCCAGATAAGCCGCCAGCATCATCGGCATGGCCAGTTTCATCAACTCTGAGGGCTGAAAGCGCATCACCCCGGGAATCACCAGCCAGCGTTGAGCCCCCATACCGACATCGCCCATCACCTCCACCGCCACCAGGGTCAGCAAGGTTCCTCCATAGGCCAGGGGCGACCAGCGCATCAGGGTCACTGGCGATAACTGGGCAAGCAAGAACATCACTAACAGGGCGACGCCCAAGCGAATGGCTTGGGCTTCCACCACAGCCATGCTCTGGCCGCTGGCACTGTAGAGCACTACCAAGCCAGCTCCCATTAACACGAGCAGCAACAGCAGAAGCCAAGGATCAACATGAGCTCGCATCCACAGGCTCTTGCGACGCGACATGCCACTCTGCGGTGGCCTGACAGGTCGGCCACGCATGGACCTGGCCAGATCATTCAGGGCCGTCATGCGTCATCCTCCGTGCCATTCGCTTCCTCGGATTCATCGTCTTTATCCGAAATCCAGGCATCGGCCATGTCACGTGCCAGGTAGGATGCGTGGCTACTCCCACCACCGGCATTCTCGACAACCACCGATATCGCGATCTGGGGGTCATCCACCGGCGCGAAGGCGATAAACAACGCATGGTCACGCAGACGCTCGGCAAGCTCATCGGCGTTGTATTTTTCGTCTTGCCCCAACGAAAACACCTGGGCAGTGCCCGATTTCCCGCCCATACGATATTCGAGGCCCTTGCCGGCGCGCCGTGCTGTCCCCTCGCGCCCCGACAGCACATTTTCCATCCCTGCATAGATATCCTGCCACCACTCGGAACTTTCGAGTGTGATGTCTTGCTTGGTGTCGGGAAGGTCGACTGGCACCTCTCTGTCACCAATTTCCTTGGCCAGTCTTGGCTTGACCCAATGACCACGGTTCGCCAGCACCGCCGTCGCTGTCGCCAGCTGCAAAGGGGTGATCTGCAGGTAACCTTGGCCGATCCCTACCGACAGGGTTTCGCCGGGATACCAGGGCTGATTGAAGCGCGCACGCTTCCACTCACGTGAGGGCATGAGCCCTTTGCTCTCGCCATGAACATCTTCGGTGACACGCTCGCCGAAGCCGAATTCGTGCATATGTTCATTGATGGCATCGATACCCAGCTCATGAGCCAGACTGTAGAAGTAGGTGTTGTTCGAGACGGTAATGGCACGCTCCAGGTCAACCTTGCCATGCCCCCAGCGCAGCCAGTTGCGATAACGACGCGAATCGTTGGGCAATTGATAATACCCGGGGTCATAGATGGTCTGTTTGGGCGTGATTTCTCCTTCCATCAAGCCGGCCAGCGCCATAAACGGCTTTACTGTGGAGCCCGCCGGGTATTGACCACGCGCGGCACGGTTAAACAGCGGCAGATCGATATCATTCTGCAACGCCCGATAAGACGCCACATCAATGCCGGTCACGAACTGATTACTGTCGAAACCGGGGGTCGAGACCATGGCGAGGATTTCGCCAGTCTGAGGCGCGATGGCCACGATCGAGCCGCGCCGGCCATCCATCAGGTCAACGGCCAATGACTGCAGATCCTTGTCGAGGGTCAGGGTCAGATTCTTTCCTGGCACCGGGTCGGTGCGCCCTAGCTCACGCAGCACACGCCCCCGGGCATTGGTCTCGACCTTGCGCAGCCCCGCCTGGCCATGAAGCTCTTTCTCGTAGAAAAGCTCGACGCCCGTCTTGCCCATGAAGTGGGTCCCCGCGTAGTTGCCCGGGTCCAGCTCCTTGAGTTCTTCGGCATTGATACGCCCGACAAAGCCCAGTGCATGAGACATGATCTCGGCATCCGGGTAATAGCGCAGCAACTGCGCTTCCACCTCGACGCCAGGCAGGCGATAGCGATTGACGGCTAACTTAGCGATCTGCTCCTCGCTGAGATCACTCATCAACAACGCCGGCTGGAAGGGTCGCTGGCGCTGCCGGGAACGCTCACGGAAGGCGTCTATTTCAGCCTCGGGAAGATCGAGGAGATTGATCAACAGTTCAAGCGTGGCATCGATGTCTTCGACCCGCTCCCGCACCAACGTCAGATTATAGGTCGGACGATTTTCAGCCAGAAGCTCGCCGTTACGGTCGAAGATAAGTCCCCGTGTAGGGGGTAAGGGTTCAACGCGGACCCGGTTGTTCTCCGAACGCGTGATATAGACCTCGTGCTGGGCCACCTGCAGATACACCAGCCGCGCCATCAAGGCACCCGTGAGCAGGATCACGACAAAGGCCGCGACCAGCGAGCGGACGCGGAAGGTATGCAGTTCCTGACGTGCATTCTTCAGCGCCGAACGATGTTTACGCATGTGGGGCACTCGCGGATTCCAACAACATCAAAACAATCACTCTCCACGGGAGCGACAGGCCCACGGCCTTCGACGGCTCAACGGTGATAGGGGTGACCGACCAGCAAGGTCCAGGCCCGATACAGCTGTTCGGCCAGCAGGATACGTACCAGGGGATGTGGCAGGGTCAGTGGCGATAGTGACCAGCGCTGATGGGCGCTGGCTGACAGGGTCGGCTCCAGGCCCTCTGGGCCACCAATCAGCAGCGCCACATCTCGCCCTTCCAGACGCCAATGGTCGGCTTCTTGCGCCAACTGCTCGGTGCTCCAGGGCTTGCCACCCACTTCCAGTGCCACAAGCTGCTCGTTGCCTCGCAGCTTGTCTCGCATCCGCTCGCCTTCCAGCGCAATGGCACGGGCCGTATCGGCATTCTTGCCCCGAGCACCTGGGGGTATCTCGTGAATCTCGAGGGTGAAGTCTCGAGGAAGGCGCTTGCGATACTCCTCGACGCCTTTTTCTACCCAGTCAGGCATGCGCGTGCCGACTGCCAGCACGCGCAGCTTCACGCCTGGCCTCCACCTTGACGCTCATTGGCGCCGTCTCGCGGCAACTCGGTCCACAACCGTTCGAGATCGTAGAGGTCGCGGGCCTCGGGCAGCATCACATGCACCACAAGATCGCCCAGATCGACCAGCACCCAATCTGCGCCGCTGTGTCCTTCAACGCCAAGCGGCATCACGTCATGCTCTTTAACAGTCTCGACCACACTGTTGGCGAGCGCCGCCACGTGGCGGCTGGAGGTACCGCTTACGATCACCATCTGATCGGTCACGTCGGTCAACTCGGATACGTCGATGGTAGTGATGTCCTGGCCCTTCAGTGACTCAAGAGCATCGATGACCAGGGGTTTCAAAACGTCGGTGTGCATATCGCCTCATTCATGAATGCGTGGTTCAACGCCTATTCTACCCGTTTGAGACCCAGGCGACAGCGCCTCATGCACTGCGATACAGGCCAGCCCGAGTGATATGCGACAGCACTGGCTCGGGCAGCAGGTAGCGCACGCTCTCTCCCTGCTGAAGCCAGCGGCGAATAGCGGTGGCGGATACCGCCAGACGACTTGGCAATGCCAGCTGCATCAGACGACCCTCAGGCGTTTCAAATAAGGCTTCAGGCGTCTGGACTTCACGCCCATCGATCAGTTTCTGAAGGGCTTGCGGCAATGGCGCTGCATGGTCTGGCCGTGCGATCACGACCACATGCGCAATATCGAACAGCGCCTTGGGATCCTGCCAGTGAGCCAGCTTCAAAAAGGCGTCATGGCCGACAACCATCACGAGCCGCGCCTCGTCGCCATATTCCTCACGTAGACTTCTCAGAGTATCGACGGAATAGGACGGGCCCTCTCGCCTGAGCTCACGATCGTCGGCATAGAGCCCCGGCGTGTCGCCGATGCCAGCACGCAGCATTGCCAGGCGCTCGGCACTGGACACGCCAGGTGCGGCACGGTGCGGGGGCACATGCGCGGGAATCATGTGAACGCAGTCGAGCCCCAACTGCATGCGCAGCTCGACGGCGCTACGCAGGTGCCCCAGATGCACGGGATCAAAGGTACCGCCAAGCATTGCCACATGGGGCAGGCGGCGCCCTGCTCCAGCCGTTGAATAGGGGTGCTCAGCCGCGCACATGGCCATCGCCCATTACCACGTATTTCCGTGTTGTCAGCCCCTCTAGACCCACTGGGCCGCGGGCATGCAGCTTGTTGGTCGAAATGCCGATCTCGGCTCCCAGTCCATACTCCACACCGTCGGCAAAGCGGGTCGAGGCATTGACGATAACGGAGCTGGAATCGACCTCGGCCAGGAAACGGCGCGCCAGGCCATACTGTTCGGTCACGATGGCATCGGTATGATCGGAGCCGTAACAGGCGATATGATCCATGGCCACGTCGATTCCATCGACCACCCGGATGGCCAGCACCGGCGCCAGATACTCCGCATGCCAGTCGGCTTCTTCGGCCGGCACGACCCCCGGCAGCAGGGCCTGAGTGCGCGGACAGCCACGAAGCTCGACCCCATGCTCGGCATACGCCGCAGCGAGTGCCGGCAGCAGCGCCTCAGCGATCGGCGCATCGAGCAGGAGCGTCTCCATGGTGTTACAGGTGCCGTAGCGCTGGGTCTTGGCATTGACCGCAATGGCCAGCGCCTTGTCGAGATCAGCAGTCGCATCGACATAGACATGGCAAACGCCGTCAAGGTGCTTGATGACAGGCACTTGCGCATCGCGGGTGATGCGCTCGATCAGCGACTTGCCGCCCCGCGGAATGATCACATCAACGTGCTCAGACATGGCGATGAGCCGACCCACCGCAGCACGATCAGTGGTCGCTACCACCTGAACCGCTGCCGCAGGCAGCGGCGCCTCGGCAAGGCCCGCAGCGATGCAGCGCGCCAAGGCAGCGTTACTCTCGCGCGCCTCGGAGCCACCGCGCAGGATGCAGGCATTACCGGACTTGAGACACAGGCTGGCCGCTTCAAGAGTCACGTTAGGGCGAGACTCATAGATGATACCGATGACCCCCAGCGGCACTCGCATCTGACCGACCTGGATGCCACTGGGACGTGCCCGTAGCCCATCGATTTCTCCGACAGGGTCGGGGAGCCCTGCGACCTGTTCGAGGCCGCTGATCATGGCATCGACCCGCGCATCATTCAGAGCCAGACGATCCAGTAACGCATCATCAAGCCCTGCCTCTCGGCCACGAGCCATATCTTGCTGATTCGCCTCAAGCACGCTTTCACGCGCCTCATCGAGGTATCGGGCCATTGCAAGCAGGGCCGTATTCTTGCTAGCCGAAGTGCAACGCCGCATCATAGCGGCAGCGGCACTTGCCTGCTGACCTACCTGCGTCATATAAGAGTCGACATCGGTGATCGGCACCATGCCGCTATCGCCAACGCCGGCCTCTGAGTGGTGTCGTGACATAGGGAATTAAAACTCCTCGTAGGCGGCTTCAAGGCCGGTATTATCATGCTAAGTTGCGCAGGGGAAACAATATAAGGCCCATGGGAAGCAAGTACAAAGTCGGCCCACTGCAAGCGGCCATGCAGGGATGCGCTTTTCTTTTCGCCCTTCTTGCTGTGTTAGCGCCTACGCTGCCTAGCGCCCTACTTCTGGGGCTTACAGGCCTTTGGCTGGCAGGCTCGTCGCTGACCCTGAAACGCAGCATGCGGTGGCCTTCTCGGGTGCCTTGGCAGCTGCTGCCAAGCCTGCTATTAACCGGCCTGTTAAGCGTCGATGCCGAGCACCAAACTCTCTGGCTTTGGTGCTTCGCACTGTTGCTCATGCTCCCACAGCCTAGCTGGGTGACCCTCCTGCACTTTCTGCTGGCAGGCTATAGCCTGTGGAACGTACAAGCCGATCTCGACATTGGACAGACACTACTGGTCGCCATGTTGCTGACTGGCTTGATGGTACTGGGGGTCGCCCGTGCTCGGGATGCCCAGTCGGCCTGGAAACGGATCGGCCGCCGCCGGCGACTGGTACCCGGCACACGCCTGTGGTCGGATCATCAACTGGGTGAAGACCTGCCACGCGAAATCATGCGCAGCGAACGGGAGGGTTCGTACAGCGAACTGGTCCTGCTGCGCACTCATGGCCGGCATTTCTGGCACCTGATGAGCCGGCTCTGCCAACGCCTCAACGACTTCGAATCCTGCTACAAACTCGACAATCGCACCCTGGCCACACTGCTGGTCAGCGCCGATCTCGAGCAGGCACGCAAGCGACGGCATCGCCTGTTCGATGACCTACCTTCCCCCCTGTGCAGCCGCGTTGTCACCTTGGCTCGCCCCATTACCTTGGCAAGCGAATATCAGGCTCTACGCGACCAGCGCCAGCCACTGGTCATTATCGAAGAGGCCTAGGCTCATGAACCATCAAGACACCTTGCCCCATCCAGGGCTATATACCTTTTTCCACGCCTGGGTTACCGCCTTGACCTTGTGCACCGCCCTCTGGCAATACCACATGGGCAGCTTTGAGCGCATCTTGTTGCCCGCGGCATTGAGCGTCGCGCTCATGACCGCCACCCTGATGAGCTTGGGTACCGCGACCGCCCGGCGGGCAGCCGCCATCATCACTCTGGCAGCCAGTTACGCGCTGTGCGCCGAGATGCTTCTGCATAGCAACATGCATGTATTGCTATGGCTGGGCTTCCCCCCGGTACTGACCACAATGTTGCTGTCGACCCGACGCGCATTGGTTCTCAACCTGCTGATGGCGCCGGTCTGGCTGTTACTGCTCGAGGGCGACTGGCCACCACTCGTGGCCATCTTTGCCTATTTGGCGATCAGCCTGGTCGGAGCCCTTGGCCGCTGGGAGATGGTCAGACAGCTGATGCTGGACAAGCTGACGTCGCCCCATGACCCCGAATGTGACGCGCTATCAAAAGACATGATGGCTGAACGCCTGCCACAGGAATACCAACGTGCCAAGGCACTTGATCGTCGCCTCAGTGTGCTGGTGATTCATCTGCCCCAGCTGGAAATGGCGCATGAACAGTTCGGTGCAAGGCTGCGCCTGGAACTCCTGCAGCAATTCTGCAAGATGGCTCGGCTAAGCTGCCGACTCGACGACACCCTTGGCCGAACTGGCGACTCACTTCTATGGATGCTGCTGCCTGGCACCGACGAGAACGATGCTCTCATGACGCGCAACCGCCTACTGACCATGCTCAATGACACCGAGGTCAGCGAGACAGGTCGCCTGAGCGCCATGGTCGTTGCCTGCACACTGCATGCTAACGAAAGCCTGCAGGCCTTCGAGCAGCGCCTGCACATCAAGGAGCGGGCACTGATGGATAGCACTCCATGAGTGTCGTCGACTGGCTATACCAACTCACGCCCTCTCCGCCCCTGCTGTTGCTTGGGATCGTGGTCATTTCACTGGTGGAGAGTCTGGCCGTCATCGGTTTGATCGTGCCAGGTGTAGTCCTTATAACCGCTGCTGCGTCGCTAGCCGGGCACCAGCAACTCGCCATCCCTCTGGTTCTGCTATCGGCTTTCGTGGGGGCAGTAGCAGGTGATGCTCTAAGCTTCGCGCTGGGCTACACCCAACGCCAACGCGTGCCAGGGCTATGGCCCTTCACGCGCCATCCGGAATGGCTCGCTCAGGGTGCCCGCTTTTTCCAACGCCATGGTTCACTGTCAGTGATATTCGGCCGTTTCGCTGGCCCGGTCAGGCCGATCGTGCCACTGATTGCCGGCATGATGCATATGCGCCCCTTTACCTTTGCCTGTGCCAACATCGGCTCGGCGCTGGTCTGGGCTCCCGTCTACGTATTGCCGGGCTATCTCTTGGGACGCACCTGGAAGCAACTACTGGAACTGCCGGCGGACAGCGACAAGTGGTTGATCCTGTTCGCCGTCGCCATTGGCCTGACAGCCCTGGCCTTTTCCTGGTTACGCCACCACTTGGCCAAGGAGGGGTGGCTGTACCGGCAACTCGCGCTGCTAGCGCGGGCTCGCCCCTGGAGTCGCAAACTCTGGCAAGCACTTCGCGCCCAGTCCCAGGGCGAGATTCCACTGGCCACGTTGAGCATGTTGGTGTTCGCATCGGCCACCTTTTGCTTTTGGACACTGGTGGTACTTGAGGCCGATGGTCCGCTGCTCATGGACGAGCAGATTCGCGCGCTGATGCAAGCCATCGAAACACCCTGGCTTACATGGCTGGCCGAAGGGTTGGCCAAAATCGGCGATACGGCCGGCATCTTGTCACTCAGCTTGCCGTGGGCCATCTGGCTGCTGGCAAAACGCCATACCACGACCCTTGCGCACCTCATTGCAGGGCTTGTTGGCATCGCCACCGCGAACACGCTGTTCAAGCATGTGATTGGCCGTGCCCGGCCCGAGGCACCAGCCTATCTTATCGACTCCGGGTCATACCCTAGCGCCCATACGTCGACGACCGTGCTGCTCTTCGGCCTCGCTGCAGCCATCTTCGCCAAGCAACTCGCCTCGCATCGCCGACATCTGGTCTACTGGCTGGCAATACTTTCCTGTCTGCCGATGGCACTATCACGGCTAGTGCTGGACGTGCATTGGGCCAGTGACTTGATCGGCGGCGCGCTTCTTGGCTTGATGGTCTGTGCGATGATCAACATCAGCTATCACCGCACACCACATCACCCTTTGAACGACGCGCCGTGGCGATGCCTCGCTCTGTCATCACTCGTGTTACTGACGGTTCGCATCACCTGGCTACCGGCGGTATAACGCCCCGCTTCGCTGCAGCCGGCCGGGCCGGGCCGGGCCGGGCCGCGACCTCTAGCCTAGCGCCAGCCAGGCACCAACACCGATCATCAGCGTACCCGCCAGACGATTGAGCAACCTCACCCGGCCGGCATTGCCAAGCAGGCGCCCCGCTCCGCGACCGCCCACGGCATATAGCATCAAACAAATAAACTCGATGGTCAGGATCATTCCCACCAGCACCATCAGCTGAACCGCCAGTGGACGGCTAGCATCAAGAAACGGTGGCAGCAAGGCCACGAAAAAGGCCCACCCCTTGGGGTTGGCGACCGCGGTCACGAACCCCTGCACCACAAGCGCCCGGCGTCCAACTGGCGTTTGCTTGCCGGAAAGCTCAGGGATCGCCATACGCCCCCGTTCGCGCCACATCATGATCCCAAGGTACGCTAGGTAAGCACCGCCCAACCACTTGAAGGCGCTGAACAGCAAAGGCTGAGCCAACATCAGGGTGGCCACCCCCGCGCCTGCCGCTACCGCCACCAGGCCGACACCAGTGAGCTCGCCAAGCATCATCCACAACGCGCGACGAACGCCCTGGGTCATGCCGAGCACCATGGCAAGCGTCATACACATGCCCGGCGTCAGCGATACCAGGAAGAAGGTCGGCACGAAGACCGATAGAGCGACCGGTGCCATCAATCGTCTCCTCCTCCATCGCGGCTGCCCTGCTCACCCCAGCGCGGCATCAGCCGATGCTCGATGCCGAGCTGATTGAGAATTCTCGCCACGATGAAATCGATCAAGTCATCAATGCTTGTAGGCTCATGGTAGAAACCCGGCGCCGCTGGCAAGATCACCGCCCCCATGCGGGTAAGGCTTAGCATGTGCTCGAGATGAATCGCCGAGAACGGCGTTTCCCGGGGCACCAGCACCAGCTTTCGGCGCTCTTTCAGCGCCACATCCGCGGCCCGTTCAATCAGGTTGTTACTGGCACCACAGGCGATCGCCGACAACGACCCGGTTGAACATGGGCAGACGACCATCGCACTGGGCGAGCCGGAACCCGATGCCACCGGCGCCATCCAGTCCTCGCGAGAGAAACAGCGAATCTGCCCGGGCCGCGCACCGCTTCGCTCGGCAAGTGCTTCGGTCAGCCGTTCGGGCTGGGCCGGCAGCTTGACGTCGGTCTCGGTGACAATCACCAGATGGGCGGCCTTGGAGATCATGACCCAGACCTCATGGTTTGCGGCGACCAGCGCCTCGATCAGGCGCAGGCCGTACTGGGCCCCAGAGGCGCCAGTCAGCGCAACGGTGACCGGAAAGGCGAAACCGCCCTTATCCGGTATGTGGTGCGATGGGTATGATTCAGCCATGGGCCACCTCCAGGGCGTCGAGTAGCCGTTGGTGAATACCGCCAAAGCCGCCGTTGGACATTGCAACGATACGATCACCCGGCTTGGCCTCGGCGACCAATGCATCAACCAGCACATCGAGATCGTCGATGATTCGAGAGTGCACAGGGCTTGTCGCGACCACCTCATCAAGGGGCCAGTCGAGCCCCGGCGGCTGGTACCACCACACCGCATCGGCATCGGCGATGCTCTCGGCAAGCCGAGCGCGCAGAGTACCCAGCCGCATGGTGTTGGAGCGCGGTTCAATCACGGCCAGAAGTCGTCCCTCAGCGGATTTTAGGCCGCCCAAAGTGGCCGCAATGGCGGTGGGATGATGAGCAAAATCGTCGATGACCCGAATACCGGCAACCTCGCCGCGCAATTCCTGGCGCCTCCGTGGGCTCTCGAAGCGCGACAGTGCCGCCGCGCCTGATGCGACACTCACGCCGAGAGCATGGGAGGCGGCTAGCGCAGCCAGCGCATTGCGGGCGTTGTACTCACCGGTGAGCGACCACTGAACCGCGACTTCCATAGCGTCGTGGTGTATGCGGAAATGACTGGCGTCGGATGCATCCAACAGCAGCTGCCAGTCGCTGTCATCTGCACTGCCGAAGTGGCTGACGGGTGTCCAGGCGCCCTCTCCAAGCACGCGGGCAAGCGCCGGCTCGCCGTCAGCCACCAACAGAGCGCCATCGCCTGGCACCGTTCGCACCAGATGGTGGAACTGGCGCTCGATAGCGGCGAGGTCCGGGAAAATATCGGCGTGGTCGTACTCGAGATTGTTGAGCACCGCGATATCGGGCCGGTAGTGGACGAACTTGGAGCGTTTGTCGAAGAAGGCCGTGTCATACTCATCGGCCTCGACTACGAAGGGCGCTCCGTGCGCGCCAAGGCGGGCCGAGACACCGAAGTTGCGCGGCACGCCCCCGATCAGAAAGCCGGGCTCAAGCCCCTGTGTTTCGAGTAGCCAAGCGGTCATGCTAGCGGTGGTGGTCTTGCCGTGAGTCCCCGCTATCGCAATCACTCGCCGTCCGGGCAGCACATGCTCGGCGAGCCACTGTGGGCCGGACACGTAGGGCAGGCGCTTGGTAAGCACGGCTTCCACCTCGGCATTGCCACGAGACAACGCATTGCCGATGATCACCAGATCCGGACGCGGCGAGAGATTGGTCGCACCGTAGCCGTCCTGCAGGGTGATTCCCGCGGCTTCAAGCTGAGTGCTCATCGGCGGATAGACATTGGCATCCGAGCCACTGACCCGATGACCAAGCTCTCGGGCCAGCAATGCCAGGCTGCCCATGAAGGTGCCACAGATTCCAAGAATATGTACGTGCATCGAGTGCCTCCTGCCAGGGTGGCAGGCAGACTAGCATGGCGCCCCCGCCGCCTCCATCCTGTGATCCTTAGGCATTCCAGCGGGTGCAGCTCGCCCTACTTTGGGCTAGTATATTGCCCTGACTTTTTTACCCTTTCGATGACCCGGTTAGCAGGAGCTCACAAGCCCCATGGCACAGCACAACGCCTTCTATGCCCAGTCCGGCGGCGTCACAGCCGTCATCAATGCCAGCGCCTGTGGCGTGATTGAAGCGTGCCGTCGCCACGACGACAAGATCGGCAAGGTCTACGCCGGCCACAACGGCATCATCGGTGCCCTGACCGAGGATCTGATCGATGTCTCGCAGGAAACCGACGAGACAATCGCCGCGCTGCGTCACACCCCAGGTGGTGCGTTCGGCTCCTGCCGCTACAAGCTTAAAGATATCGAGACGCATCGCGCCCAGTACGAGCGCCTGATCGAGGTCTTCAAGGCTCACGATATCCGTTATTTCTTCTATAACGGCGGCGGCGATAGTGCCGACACCTGCCTCAAGGTCTCTCAGCTGTCCGAAAAGCTCGGCTACCCGCTGACCGCCATTCACGTGCCCAAGACAGTCGATAACGATCTACCGATCACCGACAATTCGCCTGGCTTTGGCAGTGTGGCCAAGTACATTGCCACATCGACCCTCGAGACCTCGCTGGATATCGCCTCGATGTGCGCCACCTCGACCAAGGTCTTCGTGCTCGAAGTCATGGGCCGCCATGCGGGCTGGATCGCAGCCGCCGGCGCCCTTGCCGGCGAAGGCGAAGGCGAACCGCCCCATCTGGTCATCTTCCCCGAGGTCGCTTTCGATCGTAAGGCAGTGATGGCGCGGGTCGAGGAAGCCGTGAAGCACTATGGCTACTGCGTGATCGTAGTCTCCGAAGGGGCCCGCTACGAGGATGGCACCTTCCTGGCGGACTCTGGCAATACCGATGCCTTCGGCCACCGCCAGTTGGGCGGTGTGGCGCCGACACTTGCCGGCATGGTCAAGCAGGACCTGGGCTACAAGTACCACTGGGCGGTCGCCGACTACCTTCAACGCGCCGCACGCCACCTGGCCGCCAAGACCGACGTCGACCAGGCCTATGCCGTCGGCGAGAAAGCCGTGGAGCTTGCGGTGGCCGGCGAGAATGCCATGATGCCGACCATCAACCGGATAAGCGAAGCCCCCTATGCCTGGGAAATCGGCGCCGCGCCACTCGCCGAGATCGCCAACCGCGAGAAGTTCATGCCCAAGGATTTCATCCGCGAAGATGGTTTCGGCATCACCGAGGAGTGCCGCCGTTACCTGTCGCCGCTGATCCAGGGTGAAGATTTCCCGCCCTTCGAGAACGGCCTGCCGAAGGTCGCGCGCCTCAAGCTCGCGCGGGTAGAGCGCAAGCTGCCGACGTTTACGCTCTAAGCACATCGCCAAGCGACAGCATGTCTCTTCTCAATACCGCCGCTGAGCAATGACAAAGCAGCGTTAAGGCAACAGCTATCGACATCGCCCCGGTTTAGCCGGGGCGTTTTTGTGTGCCTCCAACGAGCATGGGCGGGCCTAGCGCAGCAGCCAGGAGACAATCAGCAGCGCAAACGATAATCCCGCGACTGCCTGCCAGAAACGGCCGGAGGCTAACTTCGACGCAGCGGCGGACTCACCCTCGCCGCGGGGCTCTCGCAGCGCCACGAGTAGTTCCGACAGACGCCGAAAACGTAGCGCCCGCTGCGGGTCAAGGGCTCGCCGAAGCGCATCGTCCAATTTCTTGGGAACGTCGGGATTACGCAGTGAGGCACTCTTGTAGCTCAGCTGCTCCAGGTCCGTGTGACTGCGCAATTGATGAGGCGGAATATCGTAGGGCAGACCTCCTGTCACCAGCCAGTAGATCGTCGAGGCCAGCGCGTACTGATCGCTGCGCCTGCCCACATCGTCATCCAGAGCGTATTCGGGGGCACTGTGCTCGGTAAGGCCCAGCTGACGAGCCAGCTCCCGGGAATGCTTATGGCCGTCGCCTTCCCGCAATCGGCAAGCACTAAAATCGGCAAGTACCAGCTGACCATGGGTATCTATCAGCACATTATCGGGATGAATCTGCTGATGCAGTAGATCCCGGCGATGCAGGGCCTGCACGGCCTTGGCCAGCTGGCGAGCAATATCCAGGCGCTGCGAGAGACTCGCCTGGGGATGGCGCAACGCCCAATCAGTGAGGCGCTCTCCCTCGACCAGGTTCATCAAGTAATAGAGATGGGTGCGCGGCCTGGAGGGCTCCACGACGCGGGCCACGAAAGGCGAGTGTACCCGCTCAACCACCCACTGCTGCAGCAGAAAATGCTCCAGGTAGGCGTTGCGACTCGAGAGCTCGGGACTCGGCGCCTTCATCACCATGTCGCGACCACTGACCGAATCAAATACCCGGTAGACGCGTGACTGAGCCGTGCGAGACAGCACTTCCCTGACCTCCAACCCGTCAAGACGCTGCCCTTTCGCAAGCTCCGGCGGCACCGGCAGATCGCCATAAATCTTGTCCGGCGATTCGGTCATTTCTTCTGGAAGACGGTCGATGCGAACCAACTGGAAACAGAATTGCTCGCCTCCGTAGCCTCGCTCCTGGGCACGTTCGAGAGCCGTGGCCGCCAGGCGCTCGCAGGCGGCATCCAGGTCGCTTGCATCCTGGCGAATCAATTGTACGTAGTCAGAAGGCATCAGCGTGCCGCGGACCGCTGGGGTGGTGAAAAGGAACAGATCGCCCTGTTTCAACGGCATGGTTAGGTAATCGATGTCCAGATTGCCATCCATGCCCAACGCTCGGGATGGATAGCGATATCCCCCCAGGTCGGTGACATGATCGCGAGAGAGTTGCTCGAATTCGGCCCCCCGCAGTCGAAAGACCAGCGTATCGCCCATATGGAAGAGGTGCGCTTCACGGCCACGGTAGATCATGGCCGATAACGAGCAGACATAGCTGCCCCCGCTGATATGATCGCTCTGACTGTGACACCAGCCATTGAGTGCCCTAAGGACACGCGTTGCCGAGGTCTTGATGTCCCAATGCTCGGGAGTCGAAATATAATCGGCCAGAAACCCACGTACGCTGAGCTCACCGGCCTGATGAGCAAGGGCGTTGCGCGAGTTCGAGTCGCTGATCAGCGCACAGGCGCCCTTCAACGCTAACAGCCGTGATTCGGGAATCCGCACCGACATCGAACTGCGGTGACGACGACGTTCCGGGGCCACGAAGGCCTGCCCTACACTCAGCGCTAACTCGGAATCCACCTGCTAGTCTCCTTGATCCGGCGGCCACACCTCCAGCTGATAGAGGCGCCGCCTATCATACACACTCAAATGCCCCCTAGGGCCCATGGAGGCATTGGTCGCATTGGTAATCGCGCCCTGCAGTTCGTATAATTCGCCGGACTTTACAGGCAACGATTACTGCCCACCCAAGGACGTGACAATGAGCTTCGACAAGATTCCCGCTGGCAAAGATCTCCCTAACGACGTTTACGTCGCCATCGAGATCCCCGCCAACCATGCACCGATCAAGTATGAGATCGACAAGGATCTGGATGCGCTGCTGGTTGACCGTTTCATGGCGACCCCCATGTTCTACCCGGCCAACTACGGGTATATCCCGGACACCCTGGCCGACGATGGCGATGCGCTGGATGCACTGGTCGTTACCCCTTATCCGGTACAGCCGGGTAGCGTGATTCGTGCACGCCCGGTCGGCATCCTGAACATGACCGATGAAGCCGGCGAAGACGCCAAACTGGTCTGCGTGCCGCACCAGAAGCTCACCGCCCTTTACGACGATATTCAGGAAGTTACCGACCTCCCCGAGTTGCTGCGCCAGCAGATCGCTCACTTCTTCGAGAACTACAAGGATCTCGAGAAGGGTAAGTGGGTCAAGGTCGAATCCTGGGACGGTGCCGACGCCGCTCGCAAGGCCATCGAGAAGGCTGTCGCCGCCTTTGAAAAGGCCTGAACGACCGCATTTCGCATCTAACCGATGCAGCAAGATGAATAAGGGGCGCTCACTGAGCGCCCCTTATTCGTTACCGGACCCCGCTGGCTAGCGGGTCAGTCGCCGCTATCCGTGGCCACGCCTTCATCTGCAACGTCAGCATCCTCGGCCGATAGCGTTGCGCTGGCGTCCTGACCATCGACCGAGGGGTCAGTTGTCTCAGCAGGCTCAGTTTTCTCAACAGGGCCAGCTTTTTCAGCAGAACTTGGCTCGCTAGCCCCCTCCTCAACACTGGCATCAGCGCCGTCACCCCCCTGGGTATCGACATCGGAAGCGGCGCCTTGTGGCGCGGCATCGACCTTGGCCGCCCCTTCTGACGAAGCGCCAGCACCTTCTGAGACTGGCGGCTGGGCAGCAGACTGGGCATCTGCCTGGCTAGACGTTTCAGCGGCCGACGTTGGGTTCACCGGCTCAGCGGGTGCACTGACACCTGCCAAGCGCTCAGAGAGTGCCTCGGCCAATCGCGCGGCACGCTGGGTATAGGCCGCCATCATCAGTGAGTGATTGGCAAAGATGCCAAAACCCGTACCGTTGAGCACCATCGGACTCCACAGCGGACGCTGCGCCTGCTCGAGTTCGGCCATCAAGCGATCTACCAGCGCTTGGGCTTCAGCGGCGGCCAGCACATCGCCATAGTCAGCGGCCATCGCTGCCAGCAGATGCTCCAGCGCCCATGTCTGACCGCGAGCCTCGAAGAAAATATTATCGACGCGGTACCAAGGCGTTCTGCCGGGCAGCTGGTCAACATCCACCTCGAGTTCGCGCAGGGCCTCGGGGTCGGCGACACTCGCCGATAGGCGATAGGTCATCTCTTCCAGACGCATGGCGACCCGTGACAACCAGTCCGCCGGCACATCGCCCTCGGCCGGCAGGGCTTGGCGCTGCTCATTAATGTCGTTGAGCACTACTGCATAGGCATCATTTGCCTTGTTCAGGCGATGCTCGGTCGCCGGATACAGCCAATCCTGACTGTCGCCGTCGAGTCGTTCCTGAGCCTCAACCAGCGCCCCCGCTTCCATATCGGCCTGTTCGACCAAGGAATGCGCCTGGCTACGCGCCTGTTCGAGCACGCCCAGCTCCCAGGCAGGCATGTTGTCGAGCCACAGACCAGGCGGCAGCATGTCGTTGCGTACATAACCGCCCGACTTATCCAGCAGCGTATCGAGCAGTGTCATCTGGGTCGCGATGATCACTGCCCCCCGGCCTGCTGGACTGGTATCCAGCGCTGTCTTGGTGGCCTCGCTATCGTCAGTGGCTGCCGCAACGCTTCCGCCATCATTCTCCGCGCCCTGGGCATCTGAGTGCGTCTGAGCGTCAGGCGCAAGGCGACCGCGCTGCTCGGCGCTGGCTTGCTGCACGTCGAAGCCATCGGGCGTCAGGCTCCACCAGACGCCCAGCGCTAGGGTCACAACCAGGTAGACAGCGACTAGCCCCAACAGCGGCTTCCACACCCAGCCGTAGTCAGGGCGCTCCAGAATATCGGTGGGTCGATTGGGCCGGGCATTGCGTGATCCGAACAATGGCATCGTCTACGTCCTTGGCGGTTGGAGGAATTCCGAAGCCCCTTTGACCGCATGCTTGGCATGAAGCCGACAAGGGCATGAGTTATCCTAGCAGGTGTATGACTGAGAGGTTTCCACGACGGCGGAACTCCTGTCTCGTATCCCGGTCGCAGACAAGGCTATCTGCAGGCTATTGCTATCACTTTCTTATCGACCCGAATACCCGCAAGGATGTTGACGTTGATTCCACGGCTCTTATTTCTCGCCCTTGGCCTGCTGCTAGCCTTTCCGCTCCCTCTGCAGGCTCAGCTATTCTCCTCGGGAGGGAGTAACGGTGACTTTTTGCCAGTGGACGAGGCTTTCAGTCCTAACGCCTGGATCGACGATAACCGCTTGATGATCGGTATCGAAGCCACCGACGGCTACTATCTCTACCGTCATCGCTTAGGCGTCGAGAGCGATACTCCTGGCGTCACCCTGGGGGAGCCCGCCCTGCCAGCCGGCACCTTCAAGAAGGATGAATTCCTTGGCGAGGTCTATGTCTACCATGACCGTGTCACCTTTCCGGTGCCTATCAAGGAAGCTGTCGACGCTAACGCCATTACCTTTACGCTTCACTATCAGGGCTGCGCGGAAGCCGGACTTTGCTACCCACCACAGCAAGTCGAGCTCACGGCCCTGCCAGGGTCTGCGCCAGCAGCCTTTGCATCGCCCCCCTCCTCTCGCCAGGTAAGTGAAAACCAAGCAACCAACGATACCGTAGCAGTATCGCCCGCCGTCGCGACTGCCCCTTCTACCCTGACTAGCGAAGATGGCCGTTTCAGTAATCTGCTCGCAGAGGCCTCGCCCTGGCTGGTATTGGGACTCTTCTTCCTCGCCGGCCTGGGGCTGACCTTCACGCCCTGCGTGCTGCCGATGATACCCATCCTTGCCTCTATCATTGTCGGCCAGAATCCGACGCGGCTGCGCGCTCTCGCGCTATCAGGCAGCTATGTGACGGGAATGGCACTGACCTATGCAGGTGTCGGCGTGCTGATGGGGCTCTTCGGTGCCGGGCTCAACCTCCAGGCGCGCCTGCAGTCACCGACGATCCTTATCCCCTTCACGGTACTCTTCGTGCTCTTTGCCCTGGCGATGTTCGGCGTCTTTCAGCCTCGCCTGCCCCAGGGCATCGCTCAGCGTCTCGACGACTGGCAAAGCCGCGCCCAACAGAGCGGCCCGCTAGGCCTCGCCGTGGCAGGCGCCTTATCCGTGCTGGTGGTTTCGCCTTGCGTCTCGGCTCCCTTGGCGGGGGCGCTGGTATTCATCTCTTCTACCGGTGATGCCGCCATGGGTGGACTCGGTTTGCTCGCCCTGGCGCTCGGCATGGGCGTGCCACTGATCATCGTCGGCACCTTCGGCACGACCCTGCTTCCCCGCCGGGGTGCTTGGATGCAAAGCATCAAGGACACCTTCGGCGTGCTCTTGCTGGGCGTTGCGATATGGCTGATCGCGCGTCTATTGCCGGGGGCACTGACGCTGCTGTTATGGGGCGCACTTGCTATCAGTAGTGCGTTAGCACTGGGGGCGCTACGCTTTGATCACCCCAAGGGGATGGCGCGACTGGGGCAAGCCGCAGGCCTGATACTGCTGACTTGGGGGCTCGCGCTGATCATCGGTGCGGCCGGAGGCGGCGAGGATCCATTGCGACCATTGGCCTGGCATACGACTGAGTCGACGCCCACTAGCGTCGAATCCTCCGCCCCCTCATCCCCTTTCAACACCGTCACGGATCTCGAAGCCCTCAACGCGGAACTCGAGAGCGCCGTAAGGTCCGGGCAACCGGCCTTCGTCGACATCAGCGCCGACTGGTGCATCTCCTGCAAGATCATGGAGCGTGACGTCTTTCCAAGCCCTCAGGTGGCCACTCAACTCGACAGATTTCATCGCATTCGCGTCGATGTGACCGACAACAATGCACAAAGCCGCGAGCTGCTCCAGCGCTTCGAGCTATTCGGCCCCCCCAGCCTGCTATTCTTTGCGCAGGGCAAGGAAATTAGAGATGCGCGTATTCAGGGCGAAGTTGAAGCCGAGCCCTTTGCCGACCATCTAGGCGCGCTACTTGAGAGGTTTGCCCAGCGTGACGAGCCCGCCAATCGCCCCACCTGAGTAGAACTGGCCGTCACTGGACATGACCCGTTTTTTTCGGCACACTCCGCCGACACGCCCTTTAGAGGCGGCTATCAGCGGCATCTTGCAACATCATGCCGTGATCTAGACAAAGTTTGAGCAGGTTGACAGCTCCCACTGGCGCATCAGCCTGCCCGAAAATCCCCTAATTACCACCTGATCGAGACAGACTCATGGATATCCGCAAGGTCAAGAAGCTGATCGAGCTGCTGGAAGAATCCAATATCAGCGAAATCGAGATTCAAGAAGGCGAAGAGTCGGTTCGTATCAGCCGTCACCCCAACGGCGTGGCCTACCAGCCGGCCCCCGCCGCGCAGGCGCCGGCTCAGGCAGCTCCCGCCCAGGCAACAGCACCTGCGGCTTCAGCGGAGCCTGCAGCGCCCGCCGCGCCTACAGGCCACACGGTAAATTCACCGATGGTCGGCACTTTCTATCGCTCGCCGGCGCCGGGCTCCAAGGCATTCGTCGAAGTGGGCCAGAGCGTCAAGAAAGGGGAAACGATCTGCATCGTCGAAGCCATGAAGATGATGAACCAGATCGAAGCCGACAAAGACGGCGTAATCGAAGCGATTCTGGCCGAAGACGGCGAACCGGTGGAATACGACCAGCCCATGCTGGTCATCGGCTAAGGCCATTCTCACCTCCCCTTTCCATTCCAACCTGGGCGGATACAAGATGTTGGACAAGGTACTCATCGCCAATCGTGGCGAGATCGCCCTTCGCATCCTGCGTGCCTGCAAAGAGCTGGGCATCAAGACCGTGGCGGTGCATTCCCTGGCCGACCGAGAACTGATGCATGTGCGACTGGCTGACGAAGCCGTCTGCATCGGCCCGGCCTCGTCAGCGAAGTCCTACCTGAACATTCCGGCGTTGATCAGCGCGGCGGAAGTCACTGACGCGGATGCCATCCATCCGGGCTATGGCTTCCTCTCCGAGAACGCCAACTTCGCAGAACAGGTCGAACGCTCCGGCTTTACCTTTATCGGCCCGCGCGCCGAGACCATTCGCCTGATGGGCGACAAGGTCAGCGCCATCGAAGCGATGATGAAGGCCGGCGTGCCGACGGTGCCAGGTTCCGACGGCGCAGTGCCCGAGGATCCAGAGGAAGCGATGGCAGTGGCGCGGCGCATCGGCTATCCGGTGATCATCAAGGCGGCCTCTGGTGGTGGCGGTCGCGGCATGCGCGTCGTTCAATCCGAAGCTCACCTGCTTTCCTCCATCAGCGTGACCCAGAATGAGGCCAATGCGGCCTTCGGCGATGGCACGGTGTACATGGAGAAGTTCCTCGAGCAGCCCCGCCACGTCGAGGTGCAGGTGCTGGCCGACGGTCAGGGCAATGCCGTTCACCTCTATGATCGCGACTGCTCGCTGCAGCGTCGCCATCAGAAAGTGCTGGAAGAGGCGCCGGCGCCACAGCTCGACCCTGATGCCCGCGCACAGGTACTCAAGGCCTGTACCGATGCCTGCATCGAGATTGGCTATCGGGGTGCCGGCACCTTCGAGTTCCTGTACGAGAAGGGCCAGTTCTTCTTCATCGAGATGAACACCCGCGTTCAGGTTGAGCACCCGGTCACCGAGATGGTCACCGGCATCGACATCGTCAAGGAACAGCTGCTGATTGCCTCCGGCCTTCCCCTGTCGGTTCGTCAGGAAGACATCGCCCTCAATGGCCATGCCTTCGAGTGCCGCATCAACGCCGAGGATGCACGCACCTTCATGCCCTCTCCCGGCAAGGTCAGCCTCTATCATGCGCCCGGAGGCTTAGGCGTGCGCATGGACTCGCACCTCTACACCGGCTATTCGGTTCCCCCCCATTATGACTCCCTGATCGGCAAGCTGATCACCTGGGGCAAAAGCCGTGAGACCGCCCTCACCCGCATGCGCAATGCGCTGGACGAACTGTTGGTAGAAGGCATCAAGACCAACATCGACCTGCAGAAGGACCTGGTCCGCGACGGCTATTTCCAGCAAGGCGGGGTCAATATCCACTACCTGGAGAAGAAACTCGAGAGCTGAGCCGAGGAGGGACAAGGTTCCCTGCAAGGCTTCACCGACGGGTGAATCGAGCGACTTTCCCCCAGCGGGGCGGCCTATGCCGCCCCGCTGGCGTTTTAACCAAGAGATTCACGCTATGCCCTGGCTACAACTCAAGGCCCACATCGCCCCGGCCCACGCCGAAATTCTCGAGGAGCTGTTGCTCGCCGAGGGCGCCACCGCCATCACCCTTCAGGATGCCCACGATGATCCTGTCTTTGAACCCGAGCGGGGTACGACGCCGCTGTGGGACGAAACGGTACTGACGGGGCTCTACGACGACCTCGAAGGGATCGAGGCGATGCTGGACCAGGTGCGGGCCTCCTGGGCCGCCGAGATTCCCGACGAGCCCTGCCCCGAGATTAGCTATGAACTCTTGGCCGATCGTGACTGGGAACGGGAGTGGATGGACGGCTTCGCCCCCCTGAAGATGGGTAGCCGCCTATGGATCGTGCCAAGCTGGGAAGAAGCGCCCGACAAGGACGCCGTCAACCTGCGACTCGACCCGGGCCTCGCCTTCGGCACCGGCACCCACGCGACCACGGCCCTGTGCCTCGAATGGCTCGATGGCCTGGCGGTTGCCGGCGAACTCGAGGGTAACGAGATACTGGACGTGGGCTGCGGCTCGGGCATTCTTGCCATCGCCGCCCTCAAGCTGGGTGCGCAGCGGGCAACCGGCAGCGATATTGATCCTCAGGCCCTCACCGCCAGTCGCGACAACGCCGAGCGTAACGATATCGAGGCCGAGCGGCTCTCGCTCTTCTACCCAGAGCAGCTCGACGCCGGAAGCTATCCCATTGTGGTCGCCAATATCCTGGCAGGCCCATTGGTCGAGCTGGCACCAACCATCGCCAGCCACGTCGCACCCGGCGGCCGTTTGGCCCTCTCAGGCATCCTCTCGCACCAGGCCGACGAAGTACTGGACGCTTACCTCGCCCAGGGCCTCAGCATGGCCGAACCCGAGGAGCGTGAAGGCTGGGTACGGCTGGAAGGCCACCGCCCCGGCGCCTGATAACTAGGGCCGACACGGCAAGAAGGGGGTTTTTAAACTTCACCCAACGCCTGCCGATGGGTATGATATGCACCCCTTGTTCAAGCAACTCCGTGACGCCCATGCCCGCTAGCCTACCCGCCATCGGTCGGCACCGCTTGACCAATCGCGTGATTCTGGCCCCGATGGCCGGCGTCACCGACCGCCCCTTTCGCCAGCTATGCCGGCGTCTGGGCGCTGGCCTGGTCGTTTCCGAGATGGTCACTGCCGACCCCGCCCTGTGGCATACGCGCAAGTCGCGCCTAAGGCTTGACCATACAGGCGAGCCCGGGCCACGTAGCGTGCAGATCGCCGGCGGCGATGCCGCCATGCTCGCCGAGGCAGCGCGCCTCAATGCCGATCAAGGCGCAGAGATCATCGACATCAACATGGGCTGCCCGGCGAAGAAGGTATGCAACAAGGCCGCCGGCTCAGCGCTACTGCGCGATGAGGCACTGGTTGCCGAGATCCTTGATGCCGTGGTGGCTGCTGTCGACATTCCGGTGACGCTGAAGATCCGCACCGGCTGGTGCGCCGATAGCAACAATGGCGTGCGAATTGCCACACTTGCCGAAAACGCAGGCATCGAGGCCTTGGCCGTACATGGTCGCCATCGCCAGCAACGCTATAGCGGCTTTGCCGAGTACGACACCATCGCCGCCATCAATTCCGCCGTGTCGATACCGGTATTTGCCAACGGCGATATTGACTCACCGACCAAAGCCGCCGCCGTCCTCGACTATACTGGTGCGGACGCAGTGATGATCGGCCGTGGCGCCCAGGGCAACCCCTGGATATTCCGGGAAATTGATCACTACCTTCGCCATAACGGCGCGGTATTGCCCACGCCCTCCCGCGACGAGCGTCGAGAGGTGATGCAGGGACATCTCATGGCCCTGCACGACTTTTATGGGGAGCATATGGGCGTGCGCATCGCGCGCAAGCACCTGGGATGGTATCTGGTCAGGCATTGCCCAGCCGACACCCTCAAGGCTCATCGAGCCCGTTTCAACGTTCTGGATAGCGCCCAGGATCAACTTCATTTCGTGGACGAACTGTTTTGTCACGGCGCCGAAGGCTCGCCACGGACCCTGACAGCAGATGGAATCAGTGCAGCATGACCAGTAGGCAAGCGACAACGCCCGACGATATCGTGACCACCGGCCAGGACGCCTTGAGTCTCACCGCCATCGAACGCGGTGCCGCCCTGGCAAGTGCCCCCCATCATCAGGAACAGCCGTTGCGCGAGGCGGTTGATGCCGCCATGCGCCGCTACTTTGATCACCTGGATGGCGGCGTGGTAACCGACCTCTACGCCATGGTCATGGCCGAGGTCGAGGCACCGCTACTGGCGACAGTGATGGAGCACGCCAATGGCAACCAGACCCGCGCCGCCGAGATGCTCGGTCTCAATCGAGGCACGCTGCGCAAGAAGCTCAAGCAATACGCGCTGATCTAATTTCCTTCAAGGGCGCCCTCGTGGCGCCCTTGGCCGTTTTCCCTCTCCCCCAACGCAACGAAATGGTAGTCCGCCCATGGCCAATCTAGCCCCTTCACCGCTGCCGGTTCGCCGCGCCCTGATCAGCGTCTCCGACAAGACAGGCATCGTCGAATTTGCCAAGGGCCTTGCCGCCCACGGCGTCGAGCTGCTCTCGACCGGCGGCACTTTCCGCCTGCTCAAGGAACAGGGCGTCGCGGTCACCGAGGTATCCGAACACACCGGCTTCCCGGAGATCATGGATGGCCGGGTCAAGACCCTGCACCCCAAGATCCACGGTGGCATTCTGGGTCGCCGCGGCCAGGATGATGCCGTGATGGCAGAGCACGACATTGCGCCGATCGACATGGTGGTGGTCAATCTTTATCCGTTTGCCCAGACCGTGGCCAAGCCGGACTGCAGCCTCGAGGACGCCATCGAGAACATCGACATCGGCGGTCCGACCATGGTGCGTGCCTGCGCCAAGAACCATGCCCACACCAGCATTGTGGTCGATGCCGACGACTATCCGCGGCTACTGGCCGAGATGGCGGAGCAAGACGCCGCCGTAAGCGATGCCACGCGTTTTGATCTGGCCGTCAAGGCTTTCGAGCACACCGCTCGTTATGATGGTGCCATTGCCAACTACCTGGGCACCAAGGTCGAGGGTGGCACCGACGGTCTGCCACGGACCTACAACACGCAGTTCGTCAAGAAGCAGGACATGCGTTACGGCGAGAACCCGCATCAGCAGGCCGCCTTCTACGTCGAGGACGATACCCGCGAAGCAAGCGTTGCCACCGCGGCCTCGCTGCAGGGTAAGGCACTTTCGTTCAACAACGTCGCCGATACCGACTCTGCCTTCGAGTGCGTCAAGGCGTACACCGAGACTGCCTGTGTGATCGTCAAGCACGCCAACCCTTGCGGAGTGGCTGTCGGCGCGACAGCGCTCGAGGCTTACGAGAAGGCGTTCACCACGGACCCGACCAGCGCCTTTGGCGGCATCATCGCCTTCAACGTACCGCTGGATGCCGATACTGCTCGCGCGATTATCGATCGCCAGTTTGTGGAAGTGATCATCGCCCCAGGGGTCAGCGACGAAGCTGTGTCGATCGTTGCCGAGAAGAAGAACATCCGCTTGCTCGACGTGAGCGCTCATTGGCCCGGCGAGCGCCACCCGGCCCATGACCTCAAGCGTGTCACCGGCGGGCTCTTGGTCCAGGATCGCGATCTGGGCATGGTCGGCCGTGATGAGCTCAAGGTGGTCACCGAGCGCGCCCCCAGCGAACAGGAACTTCGTGATCTCGCCTTTGCCTGGAAGGTCGCCAAACACGTCAAATCCAACGCCATCGTCTATGCCCAGCATGGCCAGACCATCGGCGTCGGCGCCGGCCAAATGAGCCGAGTCTACTCGGCCAAGATCGCCGGCATCAAGGCAGCTGACGAGGGGCTGTCGGTACCCGGCTCAGTGATGGCAAGTGACGCTTTCTTCCCGTTCCGTGACGGCATCGACGCCGCCGCCGACGCCGGCATCACCGCCGTGATCCAACCGGGCGGATCCATGCGTGACGCCGAAGTGATAGAAGCGGCCAACGAGGCCGGTATCGCGATGGTATTCACCGGTATGCGCCACTTCCGCCACTAGTCCATTACGAGGCCTATCGCGGAAGCCCCGACCGAGAGCCATAACTTTATAGGCCATAATAGAAGAAAGGCGCCCTAAGTGGCGCCTCTCTGGCCTTCGTTGTGAAAGCGCCCCCTACCCGCCGGTTGGGGCGCTTTTTTTATGGACAGCGACCCATCCTGAATACACTGCCCCGTCCTGAATAGAGTAGTCACAAAAAACCCCACCACCCTGAAGGCAATGGGGTTCTAGACTCAGGCCTGAACGCTGATGGCGCGACGACCTAGGCGTTCATGGTCACTGCCCCAGGTCGATACACAGGTACTTGGTCTCGAGGAAGTCCTCAATGCCCTGATGGCCACCCTCGCGCCCAAGACCCGAGGCCTTCACACCACCGAAGGGGGCTGCAGGATTGGAAATCAAGCCCGTGTTGATGCCAATCATGCCATACTCCAGCGCTTCCGATACACGCCATACCTGCCCCAGATCGCGGCTGTAGAAGTAAGCCGCCAGACCAAACTCGGTGTCGTTGGCCATGCTTACGGCGTCTTCCTCATCGTCGAAAGAAAAGACGGCAGCCAGCGGCCCGAATGTCTCTTCCTTGGCCACTTGCATATCAGCATTAGCGCCGTTGATCAGCGTCGGGGTGAAGAAATTTCCCCCGAGCGGGTGCGGATGACCACCGAGCAACACATGAGCCCCCTTATCAACGGCATCCCGCACGTGCTCACTGACTTTGCTGACCGCATTTTCATCAATCAACGGCCCAATATTGATGCCCTTCTTGGTGCCGTCACCGACATGCAGCTCAGAGTTCATCGCGGCAGCCAGCTTCTCGCAGAACGCATTGATGACGCTAGACTGCACCAGGAAACGGTTGGTGCATACACAGGTCTGCCCGGCATTGCGGAACTTGGCAGCTATGGCGCCATCGACAGCCGCGTCCAGATCGGCTCCCTCGAACACAATGAAGGGCGCATTGCCGCCTAGCTCCAGAGACAGCTTCTGGATGTGCTGCGAGGCTTGCGCCATCAGCTTGCGACCGACTTCGGTGGAGCCGGTAAAGGTGATCTTGCGAACGACCGGCGACTCGGTGAGAGCCTCAGCGATCGCACTGGCCTGACCTGGCACCACGTTAAAGATACCGCGCGGCACCCCTGCTCGCTCGGCGAGCAATGCCATGGCAGTAGCCGAGAACGGTGTCTGGCTGGCCGGCTTGACCACAATCGGGCAGCCCGCTGCCAGCGCGGCACCGGCTTTGCGGGTAATCATCGCCGCCGGAAAGTTCCAGGGCGTAATGGCACCAACCACCCCGATCGGCGACTTGGTGACAAGGACACGCTGGTTAGCGTTAGCCTCCGGAACGGTCTCGCCATATACGCGTCGCGCCTGCTCGGCGAACCAGCGCAAAAAGCTGGCGGCATAGGCAATTTCCCCTGCCGCTTCCTTGAGCGGCTTGCCCTGCTCAAGGGTCATGATCTGCGCCAGCTCCTGCTGGTGCTCGTGCATAAGATCATGCCACTTCATGAGGATGTCGGCACGCTCGATCGCGGTCAGCGCTCGCCAGGCAGGGAAGGCTGACTCTGCGGCAGTGATGGCGCGCTCGGTCTCATCGCGCCCCAAGCGTGGTACTTGGCCAATCACCTCGCCGGTCGCCGGATTGAGCACTTCGATCTGCTCGCCGCTATCAGCGGCGACCCAACTGCCATCAATGTAGGCAAAGGGACGAAACAGTGGGTTATCTTGCAGGGCTTCCATGGGAATTCTCCTTCCAGTGAAGCGGCGGGATGACCCAAACCGCATACGGATAATGCCAAGTCAGTTGGTGTGCTGCAGCGATGGCTCCACCAACATCGAGAGCACAGCCAGCAGAAGTGCCAAACCGATCGCTCCCCAGCAGAACAGACGCCCCGTGTAGCGCTGGGGAGCGCGATGAATCTGCCTCAGGCCAAGCACGCCGAGCACCGCAGCCCCCAATCCCAACAGGGGAACCTGCCCATCGAAGAACATGCCAATAAACGCCAGACTGATGGCCGCGATGGAAAATCCTGAGTACCGCCGCGAAGGGACATCGTCCAGCTCATCGTTAGAGGGGAAGGGCCGGCTGGCCCTGGCCTTGCGCTGGGCTTCCGGTCGATTGATCAGCTGCTCTGCACACTCCCCTCGTGGGGTAAAACATACCGCTGTGTTAGGAGCAGGCAGACCACGACCACGCCAATCTGCAAGCCCGAAGGTATATCGCTGACCGTTTGTGGCCTCGACGACGCCCTGCTGAGCGTCATCATCGAAGGCGAGAATGTCGCCGTCCAAAGGAATCTCCTGTCAATCGACTCTACTCACCATGCTAAGCCGAATCGGGCATCGTCACCAACTCATTCACACATCGGATCCCACTTCACGAGAATCGGACAGCGTGATCGACACCGAATCCGAAAAGCGCAGGGCATGAAGTTTGTCGATTTCTACCTGAGCCGTCAGCACCTGCTCATAGGACATGATGATATCGAGCACTTCCCGCGTCATGCGTTCAAGCAGCAAGAAGCGATTCTCTTCTACATGGGCGATGAGATGCTTGGTAATGGTGCGATAGTTCAACGCCTGGTCGATGTGGTTGAACTTGACTGCACGATCCGCACGATAGCGGATCACCGCATTGATCACCACATCCTGGCGGTTACGGATCTCTTCTTCCTTGATGCCAATATAGGTGCGCAACCTCAAGTTCTTGATGCGGATCGTGGCAAGGTCATGGTCGAGGTGCTGATCGTTCAAGGCGTGCAGCGGCATATCGAACTCCCTGGGAATGAGCGTCTTAGCGTCCGTTGATCAGCGTCAAGAATTCCTGCCGAGTCGACTGGTTAGCGCGAAACGCCCCCAACATGACGGAGCTACTCATGCTGGAATTCTGCTTCTCTACACCGCGCATCATCATACAAAGATGCTTGGCCTCGATGACCACCGCTACGCCACGAGCTTCAGTGACGTGCTGGACGGCTTCTGCAATCTGGCGGGTAAGGTTTTCCTGAATCTGCAAACGACGCGCATACATGTCGACGATGCGAGCAAACTTGGAAAGCCCTAATACTTTGCCATCTGGCAGGTAGGCAATGTGACACTTACCGATGAATGGCAGCATATGGTGCTCGCACATCGAGTACAGCTCGATATCCTTGACCAACACCATCTCGTCGGTTTCGGATTCAAAAACGGCCCCATTGATCAACGACTCAAGGGATTGCTCATAACCATGGGTCAAGAATTGCATGGCCTTGGCGGCCCGTTTTGGCGTATCGCGCAGGCCCTCGCGCTCGGGGTCTTCACCCAGGCCGGTGATGATCTGACGAAAATGCTCGGCGAGTTGTTCGGTCATGGTAGAGCCTTCACGGTATTAATATACAAAAAGTATACAGAAATACTTTTCCGTACAACATTTTAATGTCATAAAAGTATTAATTTTATCCTACCCAGGCCCGCCATGCAGCGCTCCTTTCTATTAAGCACCGCAAAGCCGTGACATCGTGCCACGTCAGGGGGTTAGCCAGTGGCTGGGGCCGACCAACCCCCCTATGGTAGAGTTAAGCATCTTCCGAATGTGGTCCGTTGGACAGTGAGAAACTCATGATGAAATACTTTGCTCACCTGCTGGTGGTTGGCCTGATGCTGCCAAACGTTGCCATGGCCGATACCCTGCGCCTCCCCTCAGACGCCCGTATCGATGTGCAAGTCATCGATACATTGAGCCTGAAAAAAACAGAGCCGAGCCATGACAACGTGCTGCTGAAGCCCGTTGTCGGCCAAGGGGCAGAGCACGAATTGCCGGCGCACTGTCTGATAACCGCCGATGCCCAGTTGGTCGATGGCCGCGCGCGACTGTCTGCCAATACCGTGACCTGCATCGATATGATGGGTGACACGCGGGAAATCTATAGCGGCGATTTTTCAGCGGCGGCTCGTGAAAGCAACGGCGAATTCGGCGTCGATGTCATTTGCACCGAAACCAACGAGCAAGGCTGCCAACGTGCCCAGCTGCCGCCCGCTCACGTTTTTCAACTGGAACTGGGACAAGCACTCGCTATTGAGGCGCAGGACAACCCCTCAGAGCGACTCAATGAGCAGCGCCGTCAATCGGCTGGGACATCAACCCCCTCAAACTAACGGCATAGGTCATCAAGGGCCCAAACGACGGGTGACGTGAACATTTCGCTCGTCACCCATTGCCCTTTTGCTAGTGATTCCACAAAGCACGAACCCCGCCTCTTCTTTCCCCTAACTCACTCATTACTGACCCGCTCATGACGGCCCTACCCATGAGAGCCAGTCGGGAGAGCCAATCAGGCGAGCCAGCGCGGATTGCTTTCAAGCAACTGGCGCTGTTGCTCTAGCGTACGCAGATGCTGATCCCAATAGCCTTCGTCAGCGACCCAGGGAAAGGCTTTAGGGAACGCGGGATCAGACCAGCGCGTCACCAGCCAGGCCGCATAGCGCATCAAACGCAGGCCTCGTAGAGGCTCGATCAAGGCGAGCTCGCCACGGGGAAAATCCCGATGCTGCTCGTAGCCCTCGAGCAATTCAGAGAGCTGCATCTGAGCTTCCTGATCATCCTGAGCGGTCAACATCATCCAAAGATCCTGAACCGCCGGCGCCATCAGGCAGTCATCGAAATCGACCAGGGCAAAGTGCTCATCCCTACCCAGAATATTACCAAGGTGGCAATCACCGTGAGTCCGCAGCAGTGACTCGGATGGCCACGCTCGGGCTTTGAGCTGCTCGCCAAGGGCAGCGCTGATACGCTCATAGGCCTTACGCTGATGACGGCTTAACCAGGGCGACCCCAGCACCTGCTCACGACTCTCCTCGATCATCGTCGGCACGTCCAGCTGGTGACGGTGAATGAAGGAGCGACGCTGACCCACTCCATGTAGCTGCCCGACAAGATCGCCCAGCGCAAAAAGGTGAGACGGATTATCGAGTTCCGGCGCCTGCCCGCTGACCTGCGGAAATAGCGCGAAACGAAAGCCCTCGAAGAAGTGCAGACTGGCCCCGGCTGCATTACACCAGGGAGCGGCCACGGGGATACCTGCCTCATCTAGTTCGGCCAGAAAGTCGTGTTCTTCCTGGATCTGAGCATCGCTCCAGCGCCTGGGGCGGTAGAACTTGGCTACCCAGCGACGACGTTCATCATCATGGAAAAGGAAGACTCGGTTCTCGTAGCTGTTGAGTGCGAAGGGTTCACCCGGCAACCAGAATCCAAGGGACTCGACGGCATCGACGATGCGAGCGGGACTCAGTTGTTCGAAAGGATGAAGAGCGAGGGCCACGGCATGATCCAGATTGAAAAACAGGCATACATGCTAGCAGATATCACTCTAGCACCCTGAATTCACACGTGAAGCTCAACTCACGCTTAGCGTTTGGGCGTGCGCGCGACCGCCCAGACCTCAATTCGTCGCGCCCCCGCCGCTCGACAAGCCTGTGCCAGGGCATCGAAGGTGGCACCGGTTGTCATCACATCATCAAGCAACAAGACGCTTTGGGGTAACGGAGAGTCAATCATGAAGGCATCACGCAGGTTGGAACGCCGTGCCTGGCGCGCGAGGCCACGCTGTGTTGGCGTCACCCGCATTCGCCGCGCTTTGATCACTGGCAAATCCATGCGGCGTGCAAGGCGCCGCCCTAGCCAGTCGGCTTGATCAAAACCACGTTCACGCGCTCGCCGAGGGTGCAACGGCACAGGAATGATGGCCTCAACCCCCTGACGGGCAGGCCAAAACGCTTCATGCTGTTCCACACTCGCACCAATACGCGCCTCCAACCCTGCTTCTAGCAGCGACAGCAGTAGCATACCGGCTCGGGGTGATGCCGCGAACTTGAACGTTTGCATGAGGCGTGCCACCTCGTCCTCATACCGCAGCGGTGCCCAGGCACCATCAAAGACTGGCGGTCTTGTCAGGCAAGCGCCACAACGAACAGCCCCGTCGCCCTCGTTAGTGCCCGTCGCCATGGGTTCGGCACAGACAACGCAGGCATGGTCATTCCAGGGCAGTTGTTCTAAGCAGTTCGCGCACCAGTGAGTCGCCCTAGGTGTTTCTCCAAGGCAAAAAGCGCAATGCCCCGGCAAGGCACATCGCAGCCAATGGTTAACCCACATTAACCCGACGGTTGACAGTGAGCGCAGAGTCCCTATCATCACCGTTAACCTCATATTTAGCAAAAGTTAACCAGACATACCGAGTGCCTCTGATATGACCTTAGCCAGCTCCGCCACCATCCGCCACGACTGGCAACTTGATGAAATTGAGGCACTGTTCGCCCTGCCCTTCAACGACCTGCTATTTCGGGCCCAGCAAGTCCATCGTCAGAACTTCGATGCCAATGCCGTACAAGTATCAACCCTGCTGTCCATCAAGACCGGCGCCTGCCCAGAGGACTGCAAGTACTGCCCCCAGTCGGGCCACTACAATACCGGGCTTGGCAAGGAAAAACTGCTCGAAATCGACAAGGTGATCGCACAGGCACGCGACGCCAAGGCCGCAGGCGCTAGCCGCTTCTGCATGGGCGCAGCCTGGCGAACCCCGCGTCAGAAGGACCTGAACGTGGTGCTCGAGATGGTAAGGCAGGTCAAGGCGCTAGGACTCGAGACCTGCATGACACTTGGCACGCTCGACGATGAGCAGGCACAGCAGCTCTCCACCGCCGGGCTGGATTACTACAACCACAACCTCGACACCTCCCCGGAATACTACGGCGAGATCATCACGACGCGAAGCTACGATGAGCGTCTCCAGACCCTTTCCAACGTGCGTGAAGCCGGCATGAAAATCTGCTCTGGCGGCATCATTGGTATGGGCGAGGCGCCACGCGACCGCGCCTCCCTGCTTAGACAACTGGCCAGCCTGTCACCGCACCCGGAATCAGTGCCCATCAACATGCTGGTCAAGGTCAAAGGCACACCACTTGAGAATGTGGAGGACCTGGACCCGATCGATTTCGTGCGCGCCATCGCCGTCGCGCGCATCATGATGCCTAAGAGCCATGTTCGCCTGTCTGCCGGGCGCGAGTTGATGAATGAGTCGACTCAAGCCCTGGCATTTCTCGCCGGCGCCAACTCTATATTCTATGGTGATAAATTACTGACTACTGAAAATCCCGATGTGCTGCGCGACCGAGCGCTGTTTGAAAAGCTCGGCCTGCACCCCGAGGAAAAACAGACCTGTCATGACGAAGCCGAGCAGGAAGCATCGCTGGATGCTTCACTGCGCCACCAGGCGATGGAAGACACTGTCCCTCAGGAACTCTTCTATAATGCTACCGCCACATCAGGCAACCTCGCCTGACATGCTTAAGAGTCGACTCGAGGCGCGCCTGGCTCACCAGCGCGAGCAAGGCCAATGGCGTGAGCGACTCAGCATGTCGCCAAATCCGCGAGCGAAGCTGCGCGACTTCGCGAGCAATGACTATCTAGGTCTGGCCCGAGACTCCAGAGTCGCTGAGGCACTGGCGGCAGGCGCCCGGCAGGAGGGTGCAGGCGCAGGCGCTTCCCACTTGGTCAATGGCCACTCCCCGGCTCACCACGCACTGGAAGAGCGCCTGGCTGACCTTACTGGTCGACCTCGGGCCCTGCTTTTTTCGACTGGCTATATGGCCAATCTGGGCGTGCTGCAAACCCTTTGCGACAGTGAAACGCGAGTATTTCAGGATCGACTGAATCACGCCTCTCTGCTTGATGGCGCTCGACTGGCTCAGTCTCCCTCCCGCCGCTTTCACCATCGCGACCTGGCTGACCTGGATCGCCTCCTGACACGCACCCCCCAAGAGCGCGACAAGCTGGTGGTCAGCGATGGGGTCTTCAGCATGGACGGCGACACCGCCGACGTAGAAGGTCTTGCCGCCACCTGTCAGCGCCAGGGGGCATGGCTGATGATCGACGATGCCCATGGTATCGGCGTGTTGGGCGAACAAGGCGCGGGCCTGGTGGGGCAGCGTTTTTCGGTCAGCCAGGTCCCCGTCCTCGTCGGCACACTGGGCAAGGCCTTTGGTAGTTTCGGGGCATTCGTGGCGGGCGACGAGGTACTGATCAACGCATTGACACAGTTCGCAAGGCCCTACATCTATACCACGGCCCAGCCTCCCGGCGTTGCCAGGGCCACCCTTCGCGCGATGGACATCAGTGAGCAGGAATCCGAGCGCCGGGAAAGGTTACATGCCCACATCGCGGGCTTCCGACAGGCGGCCAAGACACTCGGACTCCCGCTGATGGACTCCACGACGCCGATTCAGCCCATTTTGCTCGGCGACAATCAGCGGGTCATGAAGTGGAGTCTTCACCTGCGCGAAGCCGGCTTCATGGTCGGCGCGATTCGTCATCCGACTGTCCCCCGCGGCACGGCACGCCTGCGCATCGTGCTCAATGCACTGCATGAATGGCACGACATCCAGGCGCTGCTCGACGTTCTCGCCGAGCTGAAGGATCAAGAGGTAAAGGTTTCGTGACTCGGCTTGTGCTGCTATCCGGCTGGGGCATCGACGCCCGCATCTGGCAGCCACTGGTTGCCTCCCTGCCCGACAATATCGAAGTGACGACACCGGACTGGCCCGGCTACGGCACCCGGCGTGAAGAGGCCATGCCCAAGCATATGGACGCACTGGCCAAGGCAATGGCCAGTGCCCTGCCCTCAAACGCCCTTTGGGTCGGCTGGTCACTTGGCGGCCTATTGGCAACGGCGCTATTGCAGCATCTACCGGCGCCGCAGGCACTGGTGATGCTCGGCATGCGTGAGCGCTTCACAACCCGCCAAGAGACTTTTGGCGGCGTAACGCCAGAGGCACTGGCAGCTTTTCAGGATGCCTTCGAACAGGATGCACTTGTCACCTGGCGCCACTTTCTGCGTTGGCAGCTAAGTGGCGAGTCCCGGCCTCGCCATGTGCTTCACCAGCTACAGGCATTGATTGGCAACAACCCTCCCGCCCATCCGGAAAGTCTTGCCACGGGCCTCGACTGGCTGGCAACGCTCGATAACAGTGATATCTGCGCGGCTTCTCCTTGTCCGATCCTCACTATGACCGGCGAACGAGACCCGCTTACGGCAAACGCCAATGACGCTATGGCACAACATCTGGCTCGCCCAATCGACCAGGCCGGCCACTGCCCACAACTCTCACAACCCGAGATACTGGCCGGTCGACTGATGGCATTGACTCAAGCACACAGCCCCGGAGGCCGAGACCCTCACAGGGAGCGTTCGTGAAACTCGCAACGCCTGCCTCGAATCCTGTCACCAAGCCAAGGGCAGCCATCGCCACCGATGAATGGCGCCAGCGCGTCGCCCGTGCTTTCAGCCGCGCCGCCCCCCGTTACAGCGAGCTTGCCACGGCGCAACAGACCATGGGGCAGGCTCTGTGGCAGAGACTTCCTGACCAGGCGTCCCATATTCTCGACATGGGTTGCGGGCCTGGTCATTGGACCGCTCGCCTGGCTGACCACTATGCGGCGTCAGATACTCAACCCCGCGTACTCGGCTTAGACCTGGCGCCTGGCATGCTCGACAAGGCCCGTGCCGAGCAAGGAGAGCACCTGGACTGGCTATGCGGCGATGCCGCCTGCCTGCCACTGGCCGATCAACGCCTCGACCTTGTCTTCTCCAACCTGGCCATCCAGTGGTGCCCGGATGTAAACGCTGTGTTCACAGAGGTTTATCGCGTCTTGCAGCCAGGCGGACGCGCGCTGATCAATACCCTCGGCCCCGGCACTCTCGGCGAGGTAGGCTGGGCCTGGTCGCGCCCAAATGCGCTGCTCAACTTTCAGACACCCCAAATCCTTGAACAGGCCGCTCTTCGCGCCGGCTTCACTGAAATAGCGCTAGAGCAAGCCCAAGAGCGCTTTCATTATGCAGACCTCACCGCGGTAATGGCCTCGATCAAGGGGGTGGGCGCCCAACTCTCTCGGCCCACTGCCTGCCTCACGAAGCGTGACCTTGCCCACGCGAAGCAGCGCTACGAACAATTACGCGAAATTCAGGGCCTGCCCGTCACCTATCAGCGCCTGATGATCGAGCTCATCAAGACCTGACCACACCAACACCGATGGATCCCGTATGGCTGCCTTTTTTATCACCGGAACCGATACCGACGCGGGCAAGACGCTAGTCACCGCCGGTCTGCTTGCCCTGGCAAACCATCAGGGACTGACGACCCTGGGGCTCAAGCCCGTGGCCTCGGGGTGTCACCGCCAGGCAGAAGGGCTTCGCAACGATGATGCCCTGATGCTTCAGGCACGCAGCCATCCCGAGATCGACTATAAAACCGTCAACCCTTTTGCCTACGCACCCGCCATCGCGCCGCACCTGGCGGCCCGCCAAGCGGGGGAGACATTACGCGTAACGCTGCTTGCCGATGCTATGGCCGATGCTGTCGCCCTGAAGCGCGACCTCACGCTTATTGAGGGCGCAGGCGGCTGGCGTGTACCGCTCAACGATGATGAGGACCTGAGTGACCTGGCCACCGCCTTGCAACTGCCGGTGATTCTCGTCGTTGGACTTCGGCTTGGATGCATCAACCATGCGCGCCTGACCGCCGAGGCAATTGTCGCTCAGGGGTTACCGCTTGCCGGCTGGGTTGCCAACGGCATCTCGAGCGACTTCGACGAGCTTGATGACAATTTATCAACCCTCAGTCATTACCTCTCAGCACCTTGCCTTGGCCGCATCCCTCACCTGACGGAAGAGCCTAGCGACACGCACCCCGAATGCGCCGCTAGGCATCTAAAACTTCCGGAAATACCTTGACTTAGACGCTGTCATCTATATAATTTTGCTGCGTTGCGGATGTGGTGGAATTGGTAGACACGCTAGATTTAGGTTCTAGTGCCCTAGCGCGTGGGAGTTCGAGTCTCCCCATCCGCACCAAAATCCTTCCTGAGTAATTCCATTGATCTGAAAATGTCGATTTTCCAGATTATTGGCCCCCATAAGCTCCCAGTATTATCCTGATATTCCCATGCATCATGGGGATGCGCTTCTGCGCCTATTGGTTGCGTCGAAATGAATGAGAAGAGCATGGCGCTTCGAAAGACGCTCCTCTGCCTCACAGCACAGGCGTGCCTTCGAAAGCCATAAAAAGCCTCAAGTACCGACGCATAGGCCTGTCAGATCAAACCTGGTCTCATCAAAGGCCCTAACAGGGGATGTCACTCGACGTTTCGATGCAGCTCATCGGCCCCCTCTCGAAGAGAAGCACGAAGTGCTGGGCGACGGGCGTCATTGAGAGAGCAAACCTCACTGATGACACAACCAGTGGCTGGCGAATTCTTCGGCGCTCATCGGGCGAGCATAGTAGAAGCCTTGAGCTTGATCACAACCGAGTTCGGCCAGAGCCTTCGCCTGAGCAGCCGTTTCCACGCCTTCGGCAACCGTCTTCATCCCCATGCTGCGTGCCATGGCAATAATCGTAGTGACGATGGTGTAGTCATGACTTGATGAAAGCATATCGCGGACAAACGAAATATCAATCTTGAGCGTATCAGCGGCAAACCGCTTGAGATACGCCAAGGAGGAGTAACCCGTACCGAAGTCGTCGATGGCCAGACCAAAGCCCTGGGCCTTGAGCGCCTGCATGAGGGTAATGACCTGCTCCGGGTCGTGCATGAAACCGCTTTCGGTGAGTTCCAGACCGATATTAGCCGGACAGACACCGTCGGTATGACGTTCGACTTCTTCGCCAAAATGGATATCTTCCAGCTGTTGGGCCGATACGTTTACCGATAAACGAGGCATCGCGGCCATTCCGGACCGCTGCCATTCACGCAACTGCTGGCTTGCACTCTTAAGCACCCAGCCACCTAGCTCTTTCATCAGCCCACGCTCTTCAGCGAGTGGGATAAACTCCCCTGGGCTGACCCAGCCACGCTCACTATCGAACCACCGGCATAACACTTCAGCACCGGACAGCGCCCCCGTTTTCAGATCTATCTGAGGTTGATACTGAAGCATCAGCCCCCCGTTTCGCAGGGCCCGGGTAAAATCATCAAGCAACTGCTGGCGACGTATGATTGCCTGCCCTAACTGATCGTCATAAAGACAGTACCCGGACACCTGTTGTTTGGCGTGATGCGCCGCCAAACTGGCATGCTGGAAAAGCTCCCCAGAGGTCATGCCATGCTCGGGGTAGAGGGCTCCGCCGATACTCAGATCGAGATTAAAAAAACGCTCCCCCACTTGCACAGGCGCTTCAAGACACTGCTGATAGTGTCGCATTCGATCAATCAGCACTGAACCTGTTGGCGACTCAACCAGCACGGCGAACTCATCACCGCCGAGACGAGCCAGTAGCTCACAGCCTGTCAGCGGCACACTATGAAAACGACTCCCTGCAGCCGCCAGCACCTGATCGCCTACGCTATGACCAAAGGTATCGTTGATCTCCTTGAACCGTCTGAGATCCATTAACAACAAACCAAAAGCCCTGTCTTCAGATTGCGCCTTCTGCAAAACATCGCCCACTCGTGCCATGAAGAAGGCACGATTGGCCAACCCCGTTTCGGGATCAGAAAAAGCTAGACGGTTGATGCGATCATCGCTGATCTGCCGTTCAAGCTCTGCTGCCGCATTTGACGCAAAGATGCTGAGTACGGTGGTGATAAAATCCGGATCCTCAATGGGGTCACGAAACATGACCATCAGCACACCCAGTGCGTCACCATTACTACTATCCAGGCGCAACCCCACATATCCGCGAGCCCAGCCGAGCATGGCATCGGCCTTGAATGGCAATGCTGCGGCCACCTTATCGAGTACGACGCAGGTGCCTTTCTCCATCACCTCGGAACAAGGGGTGCCTTCAAGCGTATAACTGAAATTATCGATTTTTTCGTCATGTATCACCGCCGCCTTCGTCATCATCCTCGTTTCAGCAGTCTTGTCCGCGACCGTGGCGATGATGCCACTATCGGCATCGAGGGCCCGCGTCAGGTGAATGGCGAGCTGATCGAAGAAACGCTCGCCGCCACGCGCGGTGACAGACGAGGCAATTTGCATGACCGCCTGCTGAATTCGCTGGGACTCATAGTCGCGCGTGTTATCGAAGATGAAGCCTTCCAGCCAGGCGACCCGGCTAGCCGCATCGAGCACGGCCTGACCTTGATCGGTAACCCAACGGACTTTTCCGCCCGACGTGCACAGCCGGTAGTTCAAATGATACGGGCGCTGCTTCTTAACGTCCGCGACGATCTGATGCTGGATACGCTTGCGATCCTCGGGATGCACCAGCTCCATGAAGGGATAGCCTGCACCCGCGGTCAAATGAGTTTCATCATGCCCAATCAAAGCCTCGGCGCCCTGACTCACGAAAGTGAGACTACCCTCACGGTCATGGAGGCGCTGGTAAGCCATGCCAGGTAATTGATTCATCAGGGTATTGAGCCGGCGTTCGTTTTCCTGGATGTCGGCAATGAAACGTTGGCGAGTAAGCTCGGCGCCGGCGCGCATCGCAGCGATACGCAAGACCTCTCTGCCAAGCTCGGGTGAGCGCAGGGGGGTAGCATCCAGTATCGCGATCAACCCCAGGGTTTCGCCATCGCGAGCGATGATGGGCATGCCCAGGTAGGACTCGACGCCCAGGTCGGCGAGCAGAAGATCATCGGGGAAGGTAGTGCAAACGCCCTGAGCAAAGTGGCAGGGCTCATGCTGAGTCACCCGCTCACAGGGACTGCCGGCCAGCGGATAGCTAATGTTATCCCGCAGTTCTCCACCTGACCACAAGCCCAGGGTGCGTGCTATCTGCTTATCGGAAGGATCGACGCAAGCGATCACCACGTGATCGACTTCTAGTATTCGCGACAGCTTACCGGCAAGCTTCGCAAAAAAGCGGTCTTCCGGCATGTCCAAGGCCAAGCCATCAGCCAGCTCGCGAAATACATGTTCAGACGCTAGGGATGGCGCCATGTACAGATATCCTCCCGACTAAATTCCGCATCAAGCACCTATGTCGAGCTTAAAGCACAGGATATGACGTTAATGTCATACGCGTCGTATTGGGCGCCGAATAAAACAACCCGTTTCTATACCGATATGAATACCGGCCGATTTCCATACCTGAAATGGCTTATCGACCGCACCGCGATTTTCTTGAATGTCATCTGCAAACGACAACGCCCGGCTCGAGACCGGGCGTTGATCAAAGGCTATTGCTCAAGCACTCAGGCGATGACCAGCAATCCGCCAACAAGCGCCACTAGACCACCCACCAGACGATCGACATAGGGCAAACGCGGCAACAGCACCTGGCCAACCGTCCTCCCCAGTTGACTGATCACCAGCGTGGTCAGCAGAAAGCCCGACAGATAAGCCACCATTGAGGCAGCCGCCGGCATTTCTACCGCATGGGCCTGACCATGCCAGACGAGAAAAACCACCACCAAGGTGGCGCCGATCCCCGCGTGCAGACGCACCAAACTGGCGAGCAGCACCCCGGCGAGCAGCACCGTCAGAGCAATGCCGGTCTCGACACCCGGCAGGCTCAGCCCGGCCCAGACAAGTGCCGCGCCCAGCAACATACCCAGTGCGGCAAGTCCGGGCACGGCACGCCCCAACGGCCGTGACTGGCGCGCACTCCATAGACCGATCGCCAACAAGGCAAGCAGGTGGTCCATGCCAGTCAGAGGATGCAGCAGGCCCGCGAGGATACCGCCGGCACTGGCCTCGTGACCGACGTGGGCACTGGCCATTCCAGCGGTCATCAGCGCCAGCGGCGCCAGGATCAGGGCGGTACAGCGTGAAATACGAATCATAGTGGCGTCCTTCTTGGTGATATGACGAGATAGCGGGGTGAAGGCACCGGGCTCAGACGGACGGACTTACCTGAGCCTGATCGCCGGCCGTACGTTCGGCCGATGGCCGACGCTCCGGCAACATGCCGCGATCGAGGATGAAGCGAATGATCTCCTCGACGCCGATACCGTCGTAGAGGTTGGCGAACACGAAGGGACGCTCGCCGCGCATTTTCTTCGAGTCGCGTTCCATGACTTCGAGCGAGGCATGTACCCGCTCGGCGATGTCGATCTTGTTGATGATCAGCATGTCGGACTTGGTAATGCCGGGCCCTCCCTTGCGGGGGATCTTGTCACCGGCCGAGACGTCGATCACGTATAGCGTCAGATCCGAGAGCTCTGGACTAAAAGTCGCCGAGAGGTTGTCGCCACCGGATTCCACCAGCACCAGCTCGAGGCCCGGATGACGGGCCTGCAGGTCGTCGATGGCGGCGAGGTTCATCGAGGCATCCTCGCGAATGGCGGTATGCGGGCAGCCGCCGGTCTCGACACCAAGGATGCGATCGGCCGGCAGGGCATCGTGGCGCAACAAGAAGTCGGCATCTTCGCGGGTATAGATATCGTTGGTGACCACGGCGATATCGTAATGATCGCGCAGCGCCAGACACAGCTGCTTCAAGAGCGCGGTCTTGCCGGAACCGACCGGGCCACCAACGCCGACACGCAGGCAATGATTCATGAGGGTGCTCCTTTCCTTCAGCTTCTGAACAGACGTGAATATTGGGTTTCGTGCTGAGCGCTGGCGAGCGCCAACCCCGGCAGCAGCGGGCCGAGCTCATCGTCAGCCAACGAGAGTGCACGATCGACCGCCACGACCAATTCGGGGCGCAAGCGTTCGATGAGGCGCTGAGCGGCGGTATGACCCAGCGGCAATGCCTTGCAGGCCACCGCCAGCTGGTTCTCGAGCCAGCCCCAGGCGAAGCCCAGCAGCACCTGCCGCGATGGCACGCCGCGTGCCTGCGCCAGCCAGGCGAAAAGCGTCACATAGCCGGGCTGCTCTGGAAGCAAGCCTGGTAGTGCGGACGCGTCTGGCAATAGCTCGAGATTATTGAGCAGCCGCCTAAGCGCCGCTCCCAGGCGCTGGTCTTCCTCGGCGAGCTCGCGGGTCTCGCGGCTGGCCGCCAGCCAGGCATCCCAGTACGCCACCGTCTCACCGTCCTCGGCCTGCAAGGCCGCCCGCTGGCGCGCCAGCACGGGCAACTCGCAGCGCGACAGGCCATCGTCCAGCACCCCGGCAAGCCAGGCATGAAGGCTTGCCTCGTCACGCACCCAGTCGAGTTCGAAGGCGCTCTCCAGGCCCTGGGACCAGGCAAAGGCGCCAATCGGCAGTGCCGGACTGACCAGCTGTAGCAATCCTAGCAGGGCCAGGTCATCGCCCTGAGCTTGGCTATCAGCCGATGGGGCAGATACCTGCGGCTCAGTGGACATGGCCATGCTCAGGCGCGGTATGCCCATTGTCCGACTCATGGGAATGATCGTGAGAATGAGCGTGCGAATGCCCGTGTGAATGCCCGTGTGAATGCCCGTGTGAATGGTCATGATCGTGGCCCGCCTGGGCATAGGCGCCGGATTCGGGATCGAAGGGGGCCTCATGATGCATCACGCGGGCCCCCAGCCGCGTGGCCAGCTCCTCCAGCACATGATCCGGCGGGAAGCGCACCCAGCCGCCCTCGTCGTCGGCACCGATGGCCAGTGCCACATGGCGGTTGCCGAGGTGATAGCAGAGTCTCGCCAGGGCCAGGCCGGCCTCGACGCGGGCCGTCACCACCGGTTCGGCGGCAGCGCGGATGATCACGATCTCGCCGTTCTCGGTCGCGAGGCCTTCTCCCTCCCGCAGCACCGGGCCACGGTCGAGAAATAGCCCCACGTCCTGACCGCCATCGGTCTGCGCCTTGAGGCGCCCGCGCATGCGAAGCTCGAAGGGCAGCGTCAGGGTGTCGCTGGCCTGGCTCGCCTCGATGGGCCCCAGGCGTTCGATCAATTTCAGCATTGGCATCTTCTCTAGACATTTTTCGCGGCTGATCCTATGGCAGTCTCGCGGGGCACTGTAAATACTTCCCTGTACGCTACTTTTGCCGTCCCTGGCAAAAGCCCCTCACTTCGACCTGCCACCGGCGCCGCTTGACGTGTGGTCATCACCCACTGCTCAGAAGAGGTGATAGCGCTGGGCCAGGGGCAGCTCGGTGGCCGGCTCGCAGGTCAAGATGTCGCCATCACAGCGCACCTCATAGGTCTGCGGGTCGACGCTGAGTGCCGGACAGGCATCGTTGAGCTTCATGTCCGACTTGCGCACGGCCCGGGTATCGCGACAGGCCACCAGCGCACTGTCGAGCCCCAAACGTTCCTTGATGCCCGCCTCAAGCGCCGCCTGGCTGACGAAGGAGAGCCGCGTGGCGGTCGCCGCCTTGCCGAAGGCGCCGAACATCGGCCGGTAGTGCACCGGTTGCGGCGTGGGGATCGAGGCATTGGGGTCGCCCATGGGCGCGGCGGCAATCATGCCGCCCTTGAGGATCAGCGCCGGCTTGACGGCGAAGAAGGCCGGATCCCACAACACCAGGTCAGCAAGCTTACCGACCTCGATCGAGCCCACCTCGTGCGCGATGCCGTGGGTGATCGCCGGATTGATGGTGTACTTGGCGATGTAGCGGCGGGCCCGCAGGTTATCGGCACCCAGCGCCCCGTCCTCCGGCAGCAGGCCGCGCTGGACCTTCATCTTGTGAGCGGTCTGCCAGGTGCGACAGATCACCTCGCCGACCCGCCCCATGGCCTGGGAATCCGAAGCGATCATCGAGATCACCCCCATGTCGTGCAGGATGTCCTCGGCGGCGATGGTCTCGCGGCGGATGCGCGAATCGGCAAAGGCCACGTCCTCGGGAATATTGGGGTCGAGGTGGTGGCAGACCATCAACATGTCGAGGTGTTCGTCGATGGTGTTGACCGTGTAGGGGCGGGTCGGGTTGGTCGACGACGGCAGCACATAGGCCTTGGCACAGGCGGTAAGGATATCCGGCGCATGACCACCGCCGGCGCCCTCGGTGTGATAGGTGTGAATGCCGCGTTCCTTGAACGCCGCCAGGGTGTCTTCGACGAACCCTGATTCGTTGAGGGTATCGGTATGGATCGCCACCTGGACGTCATAGCGTTCGGCCACCGACAGGCAGGCGTCGATGGAGGCTGGCGTGGTGCCCCAGTCCTCGTGGAGCTTGAGACCCATAGCCCCCGCCTCCAGCTGTGCCTCCAGGGCCTCGGGCAAGCTGGCGTTGCCCTTGCCGAGGAGACCGATGTTCATGGGTAGCGAATCCACCGCCTGCAGCATCTTGCCAATATGCCAAGCACCGGGGGTGCAGGTGGTGGCATTGGAGCCGGTAGCCGGACCGGTGCCCCCGCCGAGCATGGTGGTCACCCCGCTCATCAGCGCCTCTTCGACCTGCTGCGGGCAGATGAAGTGAATATGCGCGTCGATGCCGCCGGCAGTGAGGATCTTGCCTTCCCCTGCAATGACCTCGGTGCCCGGGCCGATAACGATCTCGACGTCGGGCTGGGTATCCGGGTTGCCGGCCTTGCCGATCGCCGCGATGCGCCCGGCCTGCAGGCCCACGTCCGCCTTGACGATGCCCCACCAGTCGAGGATTAGCGCATTGGTGATCACCGTGTCCATCACCGCCGCATCACTGCGCTGGCCCTGACCCATGCCATCGCGAATCACCTTGCCGCCGCCGAACTTGACCTCCTCGCCGTAGTGAGCCGCGTCACGCTCGACCTCAATCCACAGCTCGGTGTCGCCCAGACGCACCCGGTCGCCGACGGTCGGGCCATACATGTCGGCATAGGCCTGACGACTGATCTTGCTAGGCGTGGTATCGCTCATGACGACTCTCCTTGATCGGCATCATCGGATGACGGGGTTCGCGCATCGTCGGGCGCGTTAGGTCGCGCGTCGGCGGGCGCGCTAGGTCGTGCGTCGGCGGGCGCATTAGAGAGCTCACCCATGACCTCCCCCCGGAAGCCATAGACGATGCGGCTGCCCGTGTAGGGAATCAGCGTCACCTCGCGCTTCTGGCCGGGTTCGAAGCGAATCGCCGTTCCCGCGGCCACGTCCAGGCGATGGCCGCGGGTCGGAGCACGGTCGAAATCAAGCGCCGGATTAGCCTCGAAGAAGTGATAGTGCGAGCCAATCTGAACCGGCCGATCACCGGTATTGGCAACCGTCACAGTGATCCGCGTGAGCCCCTCACACAGCGCGATCTCGCCGTCTTTCAACTGATATTCGCCGGGAATCATCGCGCTCTCCTTAGACGATCGGGTTGTGAACGGTGACAAGCTTGGTCCCATCCGCAAAGGTCGCCTCGACCTGTACCTCGTCGACCATCTCGGCGACCCCTTCCATGACATCCTCGCGGGTCAGGATCTCGCGTCCCGCGCTCATCATCTCGGCCACGCTGCGCCCGTCACGGGCGCCTTCCATGATCTCGGCGCTGATCAGCGCCACCGCCTCGGGATAGTTGAGCTTGAGCCCGCGATCACGGCGGCGCTCGGCGAGCAGCGCCGCCGTAAAGAGCAGCAGCTTGTCCTTGTCTCTCGGAGTTAGTTCCATCGCAGTAGCTCCCAAATCATGTTGTTTCTCTGCTGTGCCCAGGCTGTCGCTTCCAAGCTGGAAGAGCGACGCTACGCGCCTGGAAGATGGAAGCCTGAAGCCCCCATTGGCCGGATGGCGATCTCTTCCAACTGCTGGCTTCAAGCTTCCGGCTGCTGTCAGGTCATCCAGATCCGCGGCACGCTGGCCTCTCGCCCCAGCAACAATGGCCGCAGAAGCTTCCAGGCTTCCTGGCAAAGCGCCCAGGCCTCGTTGCGTTCATCGCCGAGATAACGCAGCAGCAATACGCCCTGGCGCACCGTCACCGCCCAGCGGGGAGATGCCGGCAGCGCTTGGCGCAGCATGGCAACGGCGCCTGCCTCGTCAGCGAGTCCCACCGCCCAGAGGGTGGCTTGAACGCTGGCACCACCCTGCCCCCAGCGACCCGCGAAACGCGGGTGCGTGGGGTCGAGAAGCTGACGCTCATGCCACAGCGGACGACCGTCCCGGGTGAGCGAGAAACGCTGCTCGAGATGCCCGGAGACGAACGGCAGCTCACCGGCCGGACGCCCCAACGCCAGCACCTCCCAGCCCAGACAGAGCGCTCCCTCGGCAAGCGAAAGCTCGGTGCTCTGTACCCCGCGGGAACCATCGAAGGCGATGGTCTCCTGGGGTAGCCACTCGAGTTCTCCGCCGGCCTCGACCCTGAGCCGGGTGTGTTGCGTCCAGGCCACTCCGTGGCTGTCGGCCCGGTAAAGCTTGTTGGCGGCCGGCGTGGTAATCAGCGCCCGGGCGCCCTCGCCCACCTCGGCGCGGATCGAGAGCGCATCGCCGCTGACCAGCCCGCCGGGCGGGTGGAGCAGATAGACATGGCAGCTGCCGGCCTCTCCCTTGGCATCGCGGGGTTCGGGGTAAAAGGGGCGCTGAACTCTCAGCGGGCCCTGGTGGCGAGCCCGGACCAGGCGCGTGATGCTGCCGGCGGGCTCCTCGCGACGGCCAAAGCCTAGCTCGATGGCGGCGGCCCAGTAGCGCTCGCCATCGAAGCGATGGCCGCTGGCGATGGCATGATCGCTGGGCACAGGGCGTCCCTTAGCGGGATTCAAAGGCGCGTCGACAATCATACGGTCAGGTGTCTTTTGATCAGGTCATCGGAGAGATCGCCGATGCCCCCGCTGGCCACCGGGCGGCCACGATCGAGGATCGTGAAGCGGTCGGCGTACTTGCGGGCGAAGGGCAGCTTCTGCTCGACCAGCAGCACGGTCAGGCCATCTTCGCGGATCAACCGGCGGATCACTTCGCCGATCTGGGCGACGATATTGGGCTGGATGCCCTCCCCCGGCTCGTCGAGGATCAAAAGACGCGGCTCGATCACCAGCGCCCGCCCGATCGCCAGCTGCTGCTGCTGCCCGCCGGACAGGTCACCGCCGCGGCGATGGCGCATCTCATCGAGTACCGGAAACAGCTCGAAGATCCGCTCAGGAATACGCCGACTCCCGTCCTTGCGCGCGGCAAGCCCGGTGCGCAGGTTTTCCTCGACGCTCAATAGCGGAAAGATCTGACGGCCCTGAGGCACATAGCCGATGCCGAGCCGGGAGCGATCCTCGAGGCGCTTGCTGCCAAGCTCCACATCGCCATCAAGGTGCAGGCTGCCGCTCTTGATCGGCACCTCGCCCATCACGCACTTGAGCAGAGTCGTCTTGCCCACGCCGTTGCGTCCCATCACGCAGGTGCACTCGCCCTTGGGCACCTCAAGATCAAGATCCCAGAGGGTATGGCTCTCGCCATAGAACTGGTTGAGTTTGTCAATCGCGAGCATCAGGCCTCCTCCTCCGCGCCCAGATAGACCTCGATGACCCTGGAGTCATTCGAGACCTGATCCATCGTGCCCTCGGCCAGCACGCTGCCCTGGTGCAGCACCGTGACCTGGCGAGCAATCGAGCGTACGAAGCCCATGTCATGTTCGACCACCACCACCGACTGCTTGCCGGCAAGGCTAGTGAGCAACTCAGCGGTGCGCTCCATTTCCTGCTCGGTCATGCCGGCCACTGGCTCATCGACTAGCAGCAGCCTTGGGCGCTGCATCAGCAGCATGCCGATCTCCAGCCACTGCTTCTGGCCATGGGAGAGAATGCCCGCCTGGCGGCTGCGAAGCGTCTCGAGGCCGATGGTTTCGAGCACCTCGTCGATACGGCTGCGCTGCTCACCGGATAGCTTTTCCGCCAGGGTCGGTAGCACGCGTTTGTCTGCCGCCATGGCGAGCTCCAGGTTATCGAAGACGCTGAGCGCCTCGAACACCGTCGGCTTCTGGAACTTGCGTCCTATGCCCAGCGAGGCAACCTCGGGCTCGCTTTTGGTCAGCAGATTGTGACGGCTGCCGAACCACACCTCGCCGCTATCCGGCCGGGTCTTGCCGGTGATGATGTCCATCATGGTGGTCTTGCCGGCGCCGTTGGGGCCGATGATGCAGCGCAGTTCACCGTCGTTGATGGTCAGGTTGAGGTTGTCGATGGCCTTGAAGCCATCGAAGCTCACATTGACGTCTTCCAGGTAGAGAATCGGGCCGTGACGGACATCCACGGGGGACGCCGCCGGCACCAGGAAGTCGAAGACCCGATCACGATCGGCCAAGGCGTCGAGCAGGCTCATGGCGTTGCCTCCTTGAGTGACGTCGGGTTATCCGGCTTGGAACGCCGGGTCATCAGCCCGGCGATGCCCTTGGGCAGCAGTACCGTAACCACCACGAAGAGCCCACCGAGGGCGAACAGCCAGGCATCCGGCATCACGCCGGTGAAGACGGTCTTGGCGTAGTTGACCAGTACCGCGCCGATGACAGCGCCATACAAGGTGCCACGACCGCCCAGTGCTACCCATACCACGACCTCGATGGAGAACAGCGGCGAGAATTCGCTGGGATTGATGATGCCCACCTGGGGTACATAAAGAGAGCCAGCCACGCCCGCGAGCATCGCCGAGACCACGAACACGAAAAGCTGCACCCGCTCGACTCGGTAGCCCAGGAAGCGCACCCGGGCCTCGGCATCGCGAGAGGCCACACAGACCCGGCCAAGCTTGCTGGCGACGATGCCACGACACACCACATAACCGAGCGCCAGTGCCACGCCGGAGGCCAGGAAGAGTCCCAGTCGCGTGGCATCGCTTCTCAGGTCAAAGCCCAGCAGCTCACGGAAATCGGTCAGGCCATTGTTGCCGCCAAAGCCCATCTCGTTGCGAAAGAACGCGAGCATCAGGGCGAAGGTCAGCGCCTGGGTAATGATCGACAGATAGACGCCGGTGACCCGGGAGCGAAAGGCCAGGAAGCCGAACACCAGGGCCAGCAGCCCCGGCGCCAGCAACACCATCAGGAAGGCGAAACCGGCCATGTCGAAGCCGTGCCAGAACCACGGCAGGCTGTCCCAGTTGAGAAAGACCATGAAGTCCGGGAGCACCGGATCGCCATAGACGCCGCGATCACCGATCTGGCGCATCAGGTACATGCCCATGGCGTAGCCACCGAGGGCAAAGAAGGCGCCATGACCGAGGCTCAGGATGCCCAGATAGCCCCAGACCAGATCCACCGCGACAGCAAGCAGCGCATAGCACAGGTACTTGCCGAGCAGCGTCACGGTATAGCTCGAGACGTGCAGCGCATGCCCCTCGGGCAGTGCCAGATGCAGCACCGTGACCAACGCAAGCGCCAGCGTCAGCACGCCGAGAAACAGGCGAGTCGAGCGTTCGGTAAAGGGCCGCGTCAGCCACATGCCTGAAGGAGACATGGCTGAATTCGACGCACGTGAAGGCAGCGCAGTTATCGCAGTTGATGAAGTCATGGATCAGCCCTCCGCCGCCCGGCCTTTCTGCGGAAAAAGTCCGCGAGGCCGCTTCTGAATGAACAGGATGATGAAGACCAGTACGATGATCTTGGCGAGCACAGCGCCGGCCCAGGGCTCCAGCACCTGGTTGATCACCCCAAGCGACATGCCGGCCACCAGGGTGCCCCACAGGTTGCCGACGCCGCCGAACACCACCACCATGAATGAATCGATGATGTAGCTCTGGCCGAGGTTGGGGCCGACGTTGGTCAACTGAGCCAGCGCCACGCCGGCAAGCCCGGCCACCCCGGCACCGAGGCCGAAGGTGAGCATATCGACGCGGGTCGCGCGGATGCCCATGGAGCGCGCCATGGCGCGATTCTGGGTGACCGCCCGAACTTCGAGCCCGAGCCTGGTGCGGCGCATGACCAGCATCAGTGCCGCAAAGACCAGCAGCGCAAAGCCGAGGACATAAAGGCGATTGAGTGTCAGCGACAAGGCGTCGTTGATCACCAATGAGCCGCTCATCCACTCCGGGGTGACCACGGTACGGTTGAGCGGCGAAATCAGCGTGCGCACCAACTGCTGCAGAATCAGGCTGACACCAAAGGTCGCAAGCAACGTCTCCAGCGGGCGCCCCTTGAGAAACTGGATCACGCAGCGCTCGATGGCGACACCCGCCAAGCCTGCGACCAGGAAGCCGGCCGGAATCGATAGGATCACGGCAAGGCCCGGCTGGCCCGGCAGCAGTTGCTGCATGCCCCAGGAGGTATAGGCGCCGAGCATGATCAGCTCACCGTGCGCCATGTTGATCACCCCCATCACACCGAAGGTGATGGCCAGACCGATCGCCGCCAGCACCAGCACCGACCCGAGGCTCAGGCCGAAATAGAGCGTCTCGACGCCGCGGTTGATCTTGAGGGTCTGCTCGATGCCGGAAAGGGCCGCCTTGGCCTCGGCGGCAAGCTTCGCATCGGCGCCGGCCACGACCCCGTTAAGGGCGGCCCGGGCTTCAGGGTGAAGGCTCCCGCGCAGAGTCTCGATGGCCTGGGGGTCGCCCTGTTCGAGCCGATAAATGGCCAGCGCCTCGGTCAGCCGGTCCCGCACCGCCTCATTAGACTCTTGGTCCCTCACCGCATTGAGCGGCGCCATCATGGCCTCATCGACCTGACCGAGCAGGTCGTTGGCCGCCTGCAGACGAGCATCAGGGTTATCAACGTACAGATCGAGCACCGCAAGGGTGCTACGTAGCTGGCCACGCAGGGCATTATTGATGCCGATACGGTCCAACTCGCGTCGGGACATTTCGCCGAGCGGCTCACCGCTCAAGGCGTCTTCCACCGGCCAGTTCCGGCCGCGATTGGCCAACACCACCACGAACTGACCGGTCTTCTTGTTCTTTTGCAGCTTGCCGTCGTTGAGGGCTTCAAGCCAGGCACGACTGCGCGCGTCCCCGCTTTCGACGATGGCGTCAATCGCCTCGCCTTTGGCGGCATAGGAGGCACTGGCAAGCGCCTCGAGAAGCGACCTAGCGGGGTCATCCTGCTGCGCCTGTGCGGTACCAACCAGAGCTACCAGCAGTAGCCATAGCGTGAGGTATCGGGTGATCCTCATGGACATATCCTTTGGTAAAGCAATGCAATAGCAGCGGAAAAGAGAGCTGGCATCACCTGTTGGTTCGCCGGGCAGGACACTCAGGCCCGGCGATCTTTCCGTCAGTTTCTGACAAAACCCCGCTTACTCCGATGGAAGCAGGCCTGCATCCGGGCTCATTCCGCCTCGACACCACCACCACAGCTACCCTCGACCACGTTGTAGTTGCCGCACTCCATGGGCTTGCGCCAATCGCTGATCAGGTCGCGAGAGCCGTCGAGGTAGTCCGACCAGGCATCGCCTGCGACCGTGGACGGTGTTTCCCAGACCACCGAAAACTGACCGTTGTCCTGGATCTCGCCAATCAGCACCGGCTTGGTGATGTGGTGGTTGGGCATCATCGCCGCATAGCCACCGGTCAAGTTGGGTACGGTCACGCCGATGATCGCGTCCTTGACCGCATCGACGTCGGCGGTGCCTGCCTTGCGTACCGCCTCGAGCCACATGTTGAAGCCGATGTAATGCGCTTCCATGGGATCGTTGGTGACCGACATCTCATCGCCGGTATAGTCGATCCAGGCATCGATGAAGTCATAGTTGGCGTCGTTGTCGACGCTCATGAAGTAGTTCCACGCGGCCAGGTGGCCGACCAGCGGCCCCGTATCGATACCGGACAGTTCCTGCTCGCCCACCGAGAAGGCGACCACCGGAATGTCGGCGGCGTCGATGCCCTGGTTGCCGAGCTCACGGTAGAACGGCACGTTGGCATCGCCATTGATGGTCGAGACAACCGCGGTCTTCTTGCCTTCGCTGCCGAAACGCTTGATCTCGGAGACGATGTTCTGCCAGTCGGAATGTCCAAACGGCGTGTAATTGATCATGATGTCCTCATCGGCTACACCGTGGCCCTTCAGGTAGGCCTCGAGGATCTTGTTGGTGGTACGCGGATAGACATAGTCGGTACCGGCCAGTACCCAGCGCTCCACGCCGACGTTGTCCTTCAGGTAGTTAACCGCGGGAATCGCCTGCTGATTGGGCGCTGCACCGGTATAGAACACATTCTCGGAAGACTCCTCGCCCTCGTACTGCACCGGATAGAACAACAGGCCGTTGAGTTCTTCGACCACCGGCAGCACCGACTTGCGAGACACCGAGGTCCAATTGCCGAAGATCACATCGACCTTGTCCTGCGCCAGCAGCTCACGAGCCTTCTCGGCGAATAGCGGCCAGTTGGACGCCGGGTCCACGACCACGGGTTCGAGCTGACGCCCCAGCAGGCCACCCTCGGCATTCTGCTGCTCGATCAGCATCAACATGGTGTCCTTGAGGGTGGATTCGCTGATCGCCATGGTGCCGGTAAGCGAGTGCAGGATACCGACCTTGATGGGGTCGTTTTCCTGCGCCTGGGCCGGCACGGCCACACCGAGTGAGAGAAGGGCCGCGACCAGCCAACGAGCGGACGGAGTCGAAGTGTTCACATGGATCTCCTTGAGAGTGTCTTGTTATTAAAAATTATTGTTCGGCAATATCCAGCGACGCTGCCAGCCATGCACTGGCCGGCCCAGCACCCATCGCAAGGGACATGCCAAGACACTGAAAAGGCTGAATAACCCTTAAAAATCATTTATTTAGGATTATCTCATTAAACAGGCATTTGCCTTGTTTGCCGCTTTTGCCTACCACATGACCCGTCACGTGCTCTCTTTTGGCGCTTCCATGCTTACTTTTGGTGCAGCCATAAGGCTTAGTGCGATTCAAATAAGCTCGGGCACCGAAATGATGCACCGCTGCCTTTATGCCGAGAGATCCGCACAAAAAAAGGCACCGACCTGACGGTCGGTGCCTCAAAGGGTGTCAAATAAGTTACGTTACAACGTGTGTCAATCCACCTGAGATCCGCCTGCCTGCATGCGACGGCGAAGCAGTGGGCCGACGATATAAGGCAGAATCAGGCCCAGGCCGGCAAACACCCAGAGGCCAATGGCCAGGCCGCTGTCCCACAGGATGGCCCAGTCGCCATCGGAGATTTCCATCGCGTGCCGCAGGTTCTTTTCCATTTCTGGCCCCAGCAGCAAGCCGAGAATGATGGGCACCAGTGGAAGCTCCAGCTTACGGAAGATATACCCCGCCACACCGAAGGCCACCATGAAGTAGAGATCAAAGATGGTGTTACTGATCGAGTAGATACCGACGAAGGCAATCATGGTCACCACCGGCAACAGGAACATCGGTGGTATCGAAAGCAGCTTGACGAAGATGCCGACCAGCGGAATGTTGAGCAACAGAAGCAGGAAGTTACCGATCAACAACGCCGCAATCACGCCCCAGACGATGTCGGCGTTCTGCGTGAACATCAACGGTCCCGGCGTAATGTTCAGCGAGATCAACAGCGCAAGCAGCACCGCGGTGGTGCCGCTGCCCGGCACACCCAGGGTCAACATGGGCACCAGCGCACCACTCGAGGCACCGTTGTTACCCGCCTCGGGGCCCGCGACGCCACGCGGATCACCTTTGCCGAAGTAGCCCTTCTTGCCCACCATCTTCTTCTCGAGCGTATAGCCGATGAAGCTACCCAGCGACGCACCTGCCCCCGGCAGCACGCCGGCGATGAAGCCCAGCACACCACCCCGAAAGCTTGACGGCAGGATGTTGCGGATATCCTTCCATGTCAGGGTCAGCTTATTGACGGCCATCTTTTCCTTGCCACCGCCGGCCTTCTCTTCGATGAAGAACAAGAGCTCGGAGATCGCGAACAAGCCGACGATGGCGATGATGAAGTCGACACCCTCATAAAGCTCCAGCGTGCCGAAGGTATAGCGCTGCACACCAGTGGAGTCGATGCCCACGGTAGCAATCATGAGACCGATCGACGCGGCGACCACTGTCTTCATGGGGTTCTTGCCGGTGATGCCGCCAAGGGTGGCGAAGGCCAGCAGAAAGAGGGCGAAGTATTCGGCCGGCCCGAAGGTCAGCGCGAAATCCGCAAGCAACGGTGCCAGCAGGATAAGTCCCACGGTGGCCACCAGGCTGCCGATAAAGGACGCCACGGCCGAAATGGCCAGCGCCTCGGACGCCTTGCCTTGTTGGGCCATCGGATAGCCGTCGAGGCAGGTCATCATCGCCGGCTCGTCACCGGGAATATTCAATAGGATCGACGAAATGCGCCCGCCGTACATGGCCCCGGCATAGACCGAGGTCAGCATGATCATCGCGGTTTCCGGCGCCAGGCCCAGCGTAAAGGCCAGCGGAATCAGGATCGCGACGCCATTGGCAGGACCCAGGCCCGGCAGAGCGCCGATCAGGGTGCCAAGGAAAGCCCCCATCAGGGCGAACATCAGGTTGTGCGGCGCCAGGGCGACGCCAAACCCGTCCATCAAGTAGCCAAGGGTTTCCATCAGTTAACCTCCAGGAACGAGAGCAGGCCCAAAGGCAACGCCAGATCGAGCGCGAGGGTGAACAGCAAAAACACCACCACTCCCGAGACCGCCCCGGTGATATATGCCTTGACCGGAAGAGCGCCCATGCGCCAGCACAGAGTGCCCACGGCCAGGGTAGTGCTGATAATGAAACCAAGCGGCTGCAATAACGCCGCATAGAGAATCAGCACCACGACGGCAACGATCAATTCAATGCCGGTACGGCTCCAGGGCCAGGCATTATCCGGGTCCGGTCTAACGATCATGTACAGGCTGGAAAGCGCCAGTACCGCGGCCAACAAGCGGGGGAAAGTTTCAGGGCCGACAGCTTCGGCCCCACCAAAGGGTTCATTGAACTGGGTCGTGCCCCAGCCGTACGCGACGGCCAGGACAATCATCAGGACCCCGAAGATGCGGTCGTTGAAGGTCATTAGTTAATCAGCCCGATGTCTTTAGACAGATCTTCAATTGACTGGATTTGCGAGTGGACGAAGTTTTCGAACTTATCCGCGGTCATGTGGAAAGGCATCAAGCCGTTCTGGGTCATCACCTGCTTCCACTCTTCGCTCTCATAAATGGTGTCCATGGCATCAATCCAGTACTGCTTGGCTTCATCAGAAACATCCGCCGGCATGTAGAAGCCGCGCCAGTTAGGACCGATGGCATCGATGCCCTGCTCACGCGCAGTAGGAATGTCGCTGAACTTGCCCGGCAGGCGCTCCTCGGACAGGACCGCCAGCACACGCAGATCACCGGATTCCATGAAGCCCTGCGCCTCGGTGATGTCACCGGTAAAGGCATCCACGTGACCGCCAACCACCTGGGTCATGGCCTCACCGCCGTTGTTGTAGGAAAGATAAGGAATGCGCGGCAGATTCTCGACGCCCGCCTTCTGGGCCGCGATCAATACCTTCAGGTGATCCCAGCCACCCTTGGCGCTACCCCCGGCGAACTTGACGCTACGCGGATCTTCCTTGATGGCATCCATCAGCGCAGGCAGGTCGTCGTACCCGGAATCGTCGGCCACAGCGATGATTCCGTAGTCAGCGCCCAGCGCCCCGACCCAGTTGACCATATCGGCATTCATGCCCGGGAACTGCCCCTGGGCCAGTCGCGTGGTTGTCGCGGTAGACGCCGCCACCAACAGCTGTTCATCGCCGGCCCGCTTGCTGACGGTATGAGCGAAGGCCACACCGCCGCCAGCACCAGCCATATTGATGGTCTGGACACTGCGCGGAACGATATCCAGACCTTCCATCACCTTGCCGACGCTGCGGCAGGTGAAATCCCAGCCACCGCCCGGATCAGCCGGCGCCAGACACTCGACCTTGCCTTCCGGCTCGAAGGCCTGAGTGAAGGAGGCGCTCAGGGTCAGTGCCGCCGCGGTGATCAGCGTCAGCGGCGTCTTCATCGAGATGCGTTTCTGGAACATGCTTTTCGTCAACATTGTTATTGGCCTCGCTGGGTCATCCGGCCCGCAACACGGGTAGTCAGGATGCCGTTGATGGTGATGCGTTGGCGTACGCCTTCAGCAACTCGCTTGTAAATGTTGCACTCAAGGCTTGTCGGAAGCTTTCAGCCACCTTACAATTCTGTAAGGCAGAACATCATTCCTTGGAATGGAAAGTTAGGCGCACGGCTCCGCCCCGTCAACGCCCGTACGCCCAAACACGACCAAAGTTGCATAGGTAAAAATCAGACGATCAAGCAACCCTGCGAGGAAAACGAGACATGGCAGAACAGCGCGTTGAGGCGGTGGAGCGGGCACTCAAGATTCTGGAGGTCTTCGATGCCCCCAAAGAGGCGTTTACCCTGACCGAACTGGCCGAGGCCACCGGTTTCTACAAGAGCACATTGCTTCGATTGCTGGCCTCCCTCGAGCGTTTTGACTATGTCATTCGACGCCCTGACGGACACTTCTCGCTCGGCCATACCCCCGCCCGACTGGGACGGCGCCATCGCCCGGGCCTAGGGCTTGCCACCCTCGTTCAGCCGGTACTGGATCGGCTATGCGAGCAAAGCGGGGAAACCGCTGCCCTCTTCGAAGTCAGGCAGGGGCTCGCTCACTGCCGCCTGGTCAGCTTGCCGGACTCAAGCCTGCGCCATGAGCTGCACCCAGGAGAGAGCTGGCCCATCGGTGACACCGACACCCCGGAACAACCATTGAGCGGTGGCCTCATGCTGTGCACGGCAATAGGCGAAGAGATCTCGGGCGCGGGCGGGCTCTGGCTATCGCTTTCGGGGCCCAATGGGCGGCTTGAAGCGTCGCGGGGTGAGGCGCTTCTTGAAGCCGCACGGGTCAGGCTCGAAGCCTCGGCGACCCACAATGAAGGAGTCGTGCCGTGAAGCTGTTACTGATCGAGGACGACCCGCTGCTTGCCGAGACCCTTGGCGATGCCATGCGTCTCGAGCAATTCGAGGTGACGACACTGGATGACGGCGATCAGGCCCTTGCCCTCCTCTCTGCTCCTGGGAGTGGTGCCGACCTGGTGCTGCTCGATCTGAACCTGCCGGGCACCAGCGGCCTGGACGTGCTCGCCGCACTCCGCCGCCACGATAGCGATACCCCAGTGCTGATCATCACCGCCAGAGGCGCCATCGAGGATCGTGTCCGGGGTCTGGACCTCGGCGCCGATGATTACCTTGCCAAGCCCTTCGCCCTTGACGAACTGGAGGCCCGGGTACGAGCCCTGCTTCGCCGTCGCGGCCGCAGCCAGGCCCTGCGGGTCGGAGGGCTCAGCTTCAGCCCCGAGACGCAGCGCTTCACGCTTGATGACACATCACTTTCCCTGCCTCCCAGGGAACAGCGGCTCTTGGCTTGCCTGATGCGTCATGCCGGCACGCCAGTGGAGAAAGCACGCCTCACAGAAGAAGCCTTTGCGGGCGATGCCATGGGCGACAATGCCATCGAGGTTTATATTCACCGCCTGCGCCGGCGTCTCAAGCAAAGCGACGTGAACCTGCGCACGGTGCGCGGCCTCGGCTATCTGCTGGAGGCCGAGTGAAGCGGCCCGATAGCCTCTACCGTCGGCTGCTTATCTGGCTGCTGGTGCCGCTAGTGGGACTAGGCGCCCTGATGCTGGTGCAGGCGTATCTGGATGCGCGCCACACCGCCGACCGTGCCTTCGACCGCTTGCTTGAGGCCGCCACCCTTGCCATTGCCGACCGGGTTCAGTGGCAGGATGACCAGCTATGGCTGGACCTGCCACCTGCCGCCCTGGAAATGCTCGCAACCGATGCCGAAGAGCGCGTGTTCTATGCCCTCTACGATGGCGATGGGCGCTTCATCACCGGCAATGCGCGTCTGCCCGGCGATACCCGTCCGGACCGAGTCCACGATAGCGTCCATGAGAGTGCACGCGGCGATACCCTGCTCTACCGCGACATCGAATGGCACTCGCTTACCCTGCGACAGGGCATCCGTCGCAGCCGCCTCGAGGACTGGAGTTTGCAGGAGCGCTTCGAAGTCCGCGTCGCCCATACCCGGGAGGGCCGTGAGGCACTGACGCTCAGCCTGCTGCGGACGAATCTCGCCTATATCGGCGTGATGGCGGCGCTCGCCATCGCCGCCCTGCTGCTGGCAGTTCGCTCGGCGCTTGCCCCACTGACGCGACTGCGCCGCGCGATACGTGCCCGAGATCCACGCACCCTGACCCCTCTGGAGCTGACACTGCCCCGGGAGCTTGCCGAGCTGCGCGAGACGCTCAACGATCTGTTGGCACGCATGCGTCGCGTTCGGGCCAACCAGGAGCGCTTCATCGGCGATGCCTCGCATCAGTTGCGTACCCCCTTGGCCGGGCTTTCGACCCGCGCCGAGTTGGCGCTACGCCAGGATGACCCGGCCGCCTGGCGCAGTGCACTGGAGGCCATGCAGGCCACCAGCGACAGCACCGCGCGCCTCGCGGGTCAGCTGTTGTCCTTGACCCGCCTCGATAACCCGGAAGCGACACCGGACCTTGCGCCGCTGGATCTCAATGCGCTGGCCCGACGCGCCTGCCGAGATGCCTGGGCCAGCTGCGATCGCGCCAACATTGACCTGGGTGTCGAGGCCGAGGATACACCGCTGATGATCGATGGTGTCGCCTGGCAGCTCGAGGAAGCGCTAAGCAACCTGATCGACAACGCACGCCGCTATGGCGCGCATTGCATCACGGTACGGGTAACGGATGGCCCGCCGACGCTTGCTGTCGAGGACGATGGCCCTGGCATCGCCAAGCATCAGCGCCTGCTGGTGCTGCGGCCCTTCTATCGTGGGCGCGATGGTGGCGAAGGTTCGGGGCTGGGGCTTGCCATTGTCGATGGCATCGCGCGCAGTCATAAGGCTCGCCTGACGCTTGAGCCGATGGCCAATGATCGCGGCCTGAGCGTCGCCATTCACTTCACGGGAGATCGCTGATGAACGGCATGCTGGGTCGCACTCGACATCGAGAGGCTGAACGGCTCGCAACGGGCGTGAGGGAATGGGCTCGGCCGAGGGTATTCAGCGCCTTATGGGTCGCTATTTGCCTGGTTGTCAGCACCCTGCCCGTCCAGGCCGAACAGACACTGCGCTTTTCTGGCTCGGCCACGCCCACAGAGCCACTCGAGCAGCTAACGGTTCATGGTGCACTGGACATTCCCCAGATTCGGCCGCTGCTCGAGGATTTTCACCACCGTCACCCGTTCGTCACACTCACCTATCGCAACCTGACCACGCTTGAGCTCAATCAGCGCTTTCTGGCGGCCGAGACACCAAGCGCCGACGTGCTGATTTCCTCGGCCATGCCCTGGCAATACCGACTCGCCAACGACGGCCACGGCCAAACGCTGAACGGCCCCCTTGCCGATACCTGGCCCGAATGGGCCCGCTGGCGACATGAACTGTTTGCGGTCACCTTCGAACCCATCGTGATGGTCTACCGACAGGAGCTTGAAGAAGATTTTGGGGCGCCTCAAAGCCACGACGCGCTGCTCAACCTGCTGGAGCAACATGGTGACGCACTGCGTGGCCGGGTCGTGACCTACGACCCGGCAAAGAGCGGCGCCGGCTACAGCTATGCCGTCGAGGAAGCCCGCCTGTCGCCTCGCTACTGGGAGCTGGTCGCCGCGCTAGGAAGTGCCGATGCCGTGCTCGAGGAAACCACCGGCGCCATGCTCAAGGGCCTTGAGGAAGGCAAGTACTGGCTGGGATACAACCTGCTGGGCAGCTATGCCCGGGACGTCGTCGACGCCGACCCGGCACTCAAGATGGTGATCCCCAAGGACTATGCCCTGGTGACTCAGCGGCTGGTGCTGATTCCTACTCGAGCACCCCACCCCACCGCGGCCAAGCGCTTCGTCAACTATCTGCTCAGTGAGCACGGACAACGCGTGCTTGCAGAGCGCACGGCGCTAGGTGCCGTGCATCCCGCACTCGAAGGCCCCGGCACCGCCAACGACTTGAAGTCACGCCTCGGCGAGGCGCTGCGCCCCATCCGCCTGAGTCCTGCCCTACTGGCGACCCTCGACGATCTCAAACGACGCGCGCTGCTCACGCGCTGGCAACGCGAGTTTCGGCGCTGGCAGCCCTCACCCTCCTCAGGCAAACCCGGCGCAGCATTACCGACATCCCAAACGACATCAGCATCCAGGCCTGACATGACAGGCGAGAACACTAGCGCAGCACGCTGACCCGCACCCTGACGGTACCGTCTCTGAGCATGCCGAGCTTTCGCGCGGCCTGCTTGGAGAGATCGATGATGCGACCACGACTGAAGGGACCACGATCGTTGATACGCACCGTCACCTGGCGATTATTGTCGAGTCGCGTGACACGCACGCGAGTGCCGAACGCCAGGGTGCGATGGGCAGCCGTCATGGCCTCTTGATCGAAACGTTCACCGCTTGCCGTCGTCCGCCCGTGATAGCGATCCGCGTAGTAGGACGCCATCCCGACCTCACTGTTCACGATGTCACCCGCACCGGCATTCTCGTGCGTCGCCTGACTGGAACAGCCGGTGATCAGCATGGCGGATAACACGAGTCCGCCAAGCGCTCTATAGGACAAGCCCTGCGCGGAACCAGAGAGGCCGCGCGGAGGAAGGAAATGCAACATACGGGGATCCATCGTGGCAAAAGCCATCACGATACGTCGCCAACAACGCGAATCAAACGTCGCCTTCAGGCGACAGTAGGACGCTTTGGCTCACACCCTTCAGGCGCTGTCTGATGCCTTGAGCGGGGTGGGATGTTTACCCTCTTGCCAACCGCTGCTGCCAGATTTTTCACCATCAAACCAGGCAAGGGTCTCATGCAGGCTAACCACACTACCGACCACTATCAGGGTCGGCGGGTTGATGGTGTCGCCATGAAAGGCGGCAGGCAGGTGAGACAGACTGCCGACATGCACTCGCTGACGCGCAGTGGTGCCCTGCTCGATCAGTGCCAGCGGCGTTTTGGCAGAAAGCCCATGAGCCATCAGTGACTCCCGAATGATATCGAGGCTGCCAAGGCCCATGTAGAACACCAACGTCTGACCGGGGTGGGCAAGCGTCGCCCAGTCCAGATCGCAACTGCCGTTCTTGAGATGCCCGGTGACGAAGCGCACCGACTGGGCATGATCGCGATGGGTGAGTGGAATCCCCCCGTAGGCCGCACAGCCGGAGGCCGCGGTAATGCCTGGAATCACTTCGAAGGCGATACCTGCAGCCGCCAGGGTCTCGAGTTCCTCGCCGCCGCGACCGAAGATGAAGGGATCGCCTCCCTTGAGACGCACCACTCGCTTGCCCTCACGGGCCCAATCAACCAGCGCCTGATTGATGCCATCCTGAGGCAGGCTGTGCTTGGAGCGAGCCTTGCCGACATACAGGCGCCTCGCCTGAGGGTTGGCCATGGCCAGGATTTCCTCGCTGACCAGGCGATCATGCAGGATCACTTCAGCCGCCTGCAGCCGCTTGAGCGCCTTAAGCGTCAGCAGCTCCGGGTCGCCAGGCCCCGCTCCGACCAGCGCCACCTGGCCGCGGGGAAAATCACGCAGTCGAGAAAGCGACGCGTCACCCCCGTACTGGGGAAGCGATGTGGAGTGCAGGTCGGAGGTCATGGCAAGCGTCTCGAATCGATGAACCGTTTATTCCATTTTACGCAGAAAGATAAAATTCTTATAGCCAAATTTAAGGTTTTAACCGACGGATCGCCAGTAATCTCTGCTTAGAAGCTTATAACTCTAGCCCCTACCCGCTGCTCTCGCGTCGACCACACCTGACGACCTCATGGCCTGTCTCAACTCAGCGCCTTGGTCAGCGCCAGCTCCCAGCGCACGTCGCGCTCGCCGCAGACGATGAAATAAGGGTTAAGCACACTATCCTGTTGATTGCAGCGCAGTGGCGCCAGGCTGCGGGCATTCAGCACTTCACCACCGGCCGCGACCACAACCGCCTGGGCCGCGGCAGTATCCCACTCACAGGTCGGTGCCAGACGCGGGTAAAGATCCGCGACTCCCTCGGCGACCAGGCACAGCTTCAGCGAACTGCCCATAGAGACTCGCTCGTTGGCGGGCAAGTCAGCACAGAAGGCCTCGAATTCCGCCGCGCCGTGAGAGCGGCTGCCAACCACCCTCCAGGGCTCAATCGCTGCATCCGGTAATTTGCGTACCTGAATCGGCTCAACGCCAGTATCGGCCTGCTTCCAGGCGCCCTCGCCTACCTGGCCCCACCAGGTGGTTCCGTCCTCGCCAAGCACGGGGGCATGGACGATGCCGAATACCGGCTCGCCATTCTCGATCAGGGCCACGTTGAGCGTAAACTCACCGTTTTTCTTAATGAATTCCTTGGTGCCATCTAGCGGGTCGATCAGCCAATAGCGTGACCAGGCCTGACGCGTGGTGAAGGGAATATCCCCGGATTCCTCGGAAAGAATGGGCACGTCCGGCGTCAGCGCCTCAAGCAGCGCCACCAGAGCGTGGTGAGACGCCATGTCAGCCTCGGTCAACGGGCTGTCATCCTGCTTGGTCTCGATGGTGAACTCGCGATCATAAATCGCCAGTACCTGACGACCAGCGGCGCGAACGCCCTTCAGCAGTTGGTCGCACTGATCGCTTGAAAGATATCCCGACACCTTGGCTCCTTGGATAACGTCTTGGCATGTACATGAGTGGATACGCGCATTATGGCATAGGTCTAGGCGTGCTCAGGCACACAAGCGCCAGACAAGAGGGCTGAGCTGATGATCTGAAGATAACGGGCCCCAAACGACGCTGCCCCCGCAGGATGCGGGGGCAGCGAATATTTCATGGTTCAGATCAGGGTGATGATCAGGCAGCAAGCTGGCGCTTCAGGCGCGGACTCGCAAGCTCGCCTACCACGGTGATGACGACCAGCACGCCGAGCCACCAGTACCACTGGCTGCCCATGTCCAGGGCCATCAGCCCGAGGCTATCGATGAACACCAGCACGATACCCAGCGGGCTCACATAGCGCACCATGAACAGCCAAAGGGCATGCTGGGTCTTGGAAAGCCCCAACTCGGACTTGAAGATTTCGTGGCGCAGCACGAAGCCTGCCAGCAGCGCCATGCCCAGGCCGCCCAGCGGCATCATGAAACGCGAGGTCAGATAATCAAGCCAGTCGAAGGCATGCTTGCCGGCAATCGTCCAGTCGGCACCGACATTGAAAGAGAGCATGGCCAGCGTGCTGAGAAGCCACAGCACGATGCCGGCCCCCCAAGTCGCCTTGGTACGCGAGATACCCTTGCTTTCGTTGAGCCAGGCCACGGTGGCCTCGATCATCGAGATGGCGGACGTCAGCGCCGCCATCGACAGCATGACGAAGAAGATGGTCATGAAGACGCTGCCGAACGGCATCGCCTGGAAGGCCAGCGGCAGGCTCATGAACAAAAGCCCAGGACCAGCTGCTGGATCCATGCCGTTGGCAAAGATCACCGGGAAGATGGCCAGGCCCGCCATCAACGCGACCAGCGTATCGGCAATGGCCACCGTGAAGGTGGTACGCGCAATGGACGCGCCATCCGGCAGGTAGGAGCCATAGGTCAGGATGGCGCCGGAGGCCAGCGACAGGGTGAAGAAGGCATGGCCCATGGCCGCAAGCAGGCCTTCGCTTGAGAGCTTGCCGACCTCGAAGGAGAACAGGAAGTCGACACCGGCACCAAAGCCACCGGAGAACATCGAATAGCCGATCATGATCGCCAGCATGATCACCATGCCCGGCATCATCCAGCTGACACTCTTCTCGATGCCCTGCTGCACGCCCTTACCAACGATCACCAGAGTGATCACGGTAACCAGCGTGCTCCAGCCGCCAAGCGCCAGGGGGTCGGCGTTGTTGGCGGCGAAGATCGCTGCCATATCACCGACCTCGGAGCCCACCAGTCCGCCGGTCAGCGTCTTCCACAGGTAGGAGAACGACCAGCCGGCGACGACCACGTAAAACGACAGGATCATGAAGCCGCACAGCATCGCCATCCAGCCAATCAGCGACCAGAGTCCGCCGCGACCGGATTCCCGTGCAACCCGCCGGATCGCATCAATCGGGCTACCACGACCGCGACGACCAAGGCCGATTTCAACCATCATCACCGGGATGCCAACGGCCAGGATACAGGCCAGGTAAACCAGCACGAAGGCGCCGCCACCGTACTCACCCGTCATGTACGGGAATTTCCAGATATTGCCCAAGCCTACGGCAGAACCGGTAGCCGCCAGGATGAAGCCCCAGCGTCCTAGCCACAGGTTCTTGGGTTGTTGTCTCGCCGTCATGTCACACCTTTGGGGGTTGTTGTTATAGGGGATTTTAGCTTTTTTATTCGTGCCTTGACCATGCGAACGAAGGGATGTGCTATCGATAAGTCATATTGCATGGGAATCCATCGCTGATAGGGCTTAACGACAGCAGGTTGCACCAGGCGTGACATATCCATCACGCCTGGCCGCCTGATCTCAATCGTCCTTGAGTACGCCGCGACGGATCTGGTCTTCCTCGATGGATTCGAACAGCGCCTTGAAGTTGCCTTCGCCGAAGCCGTCGTTACCCTTGCGCTGGATGATCTCGAAGAAAATCGGCCCGATGACCGTCTCGGTGAATATCTGCAAGAGCACGCCTTGCTCCGGCGCACCATCCACCAGCAGGTTCAGCTCACGCAGGTCATCAACGTTCTCTTCGTGGTTGGGCACCCGGTCATTGAGCTTTTCGTAGTAGGTGTCCGGGGTGGTCAAAAATGTCACCCCGTTGGCACGCAGGGCGCGCACGGTGGCGTAGATATCATCAGTGGCCATCGCCAGGTGCTGGATACCCTCACCGTTGTATTCACGCAGGAATTCGGCGATCTGGGAGTTATCGTCGGCAGACTCGTTGATCGGGATATGCATCTTGCCGCAGGGCGCCGTCATGGCCCGAGAGAAGAGCCCCGTCTTCTTGCCTTCGATGTCGAAGTAGCGAATCTCGCGGAAGTTGGCGACCCGGGTATAAAAGCCGGCCCAGACGTCCATCTGGCCACGGTCGACGTTATGCGTCAGGTGATCCAGCACCTGCAATCCCACGCTGTGATCTTTCGGCGTGCGGCCGTCAATCGCCTGGAAATCAATGTCATAAATCGTGCGACCTTCACCGTCCAGCTGATGGTCGACGAAGTACAGCAACGACCCACCGATACCCTTGACCGCCGGAATGCCCACTTCGCCTTCGCCGACCGGATTTTCGGCAGGCTCGGCCCCCTCGGCCACTGCATGCTCGAAGGCCTTGCGCGCATCGGCCACTCGCCAGGCCATGGCACAGGCGCTAGGGCCGTGGATACGACCGAATTCGGCGGCGAAGCTGTCCGGTTCGGCATTGAGCACAAAGTTCACGCCTTCCTGTTGAAACAGGAAAACCTCTTTGGAGCGATGCTTACGGGTTTCGGTGAAGCCCATCTGATTGAAAAGCGCACGCAGCGACTCGATGCCCTCGGCGCTCGGAGCGGTGTACTCGACAAATTCGAAGCCATCGGTACCGATCGGGTTGTGATTGGACACTTGCGCAGTGGCCTGAGTCTGGGGAGCAGCGGCGTTCATGGTGATCTCCTCGGCAATTCCTTGCTGTTGTTGTCATGACGTGTCGTTTGCCGGCCACCAGAGGAGGCAGCGGGCGATCCGTGACCAACAGCCTAGGGGCCTGGACGGCGCCGAGGAACGACAGAAACCGCCTTTCGCGCCCCCTAATGCAGCCAAGCAGCCCACCAGTCGTAAAGGAAAGATTACAGCCAACCCGAGTAGCACAATTCATGCTCCAGGGGTGGCGTAAAAGCCTGACAGAGTGTCACGAATATCTTACAGCGGGCGCTCGCGATTCCTTCTCGACCCACGTCATCCTGACCAAAACCACCTCTCAGTCAGAGGGGTAGCACTCCGCCAGACAGCAGTCGCCAGGCGATCACCGCCATGGTGATACCAATCAGAGTATCGATGACGCGCCAGGCCTTGGGGCTTGCCAGTCTGGGCGCCAGCCAACTCGCTGCCGCCACCAGCCCGAAGAACCAGCCAAAGGATGCCAACGCTGCCCCCATGAAAAAGCCACCGGGGCTTTCCTGAAGGGCCCCCACCACCCCGAGCATGACCAGCGTATCCAGATACACCTGAGGGTTTAATAACGTGACGGCGAGCGTCGCCCACAGTACTTCCCGACGTGAGACAGGCGCTTTTGCATCAGCGCGAAGCGAATGCGAATGCCAGGCACGCCTTAATGACAGCCACGCCAGGCAGGCCAGGTAACCTGCCCCACCCCAGCGCGCCAGCACCATTAGCATCTGTTGCTCGGCAAGCAGCGTTCCCAGCCCCAGCACACCCATCCCGACCAGTACCCAGTCACACAATGCACAAACGGTCGCCACCAACCAGATATGTTCGCGACGCAGCCCCTGACTCAAGACAAAGGCATTCTGGGCGCCGATAGCAATGATCAGACCGGCTCCCACCAGCAGGCCCTGTAAGGCAGATACCCACATCTAAAGCGACTCCTAATCCCGACTTTCTGCATCCAATGACTTGCAGACCATCGCCAGACTAGGCTTGACTGGGGGATAAGTGAAATTAATTGACGGAATGGGGAATTACCCAGATTTATGCTCGATTACAAGCTTCTGGAAGCATTAGCCGCCGTGGTCGACCAGTCCGGCTTCGAGCGGGGTGCTCGACACCTGGGCCTTACGCAATCCGCGGTATCGCAACGCATCAAGCTGCTTGAGGCACGCCTGGGTCAGCCTGTGCTGGTCAGAAGCCCCAAGCTCGCCCCGACCCCGCTGGGTCGGCGATTACTCAATCACGTTTTGCAGGTTGGCCTGCTCGAACATGATCTGCTCGACCAGGTACCGGCGCTGGGCGAGAGCGAGCAGCGCCTGCGGCTGGCGATCAACGCCGACAGCATCGCGACCTGGTGGCCACCAGCGGTGGGTCGGTTCTGCGATGAGCATCGTGTGCTGATGGACCTGGTGGTGGAGGATCAGGACGTGGCACTGAAACGCATGCGCGATGGCGAGGTAGCGGGCTGCATCTGCACCACCCCTCGCCCCGTGCAAGGCGCACGGGCCCATCCGCTGGGCAGCATGCGCTATCGCGCCCTGGCGAGCCCTGGCTATGTGGCCCGTCACTTTCCCGAGGGTATCAACCACCAGCAGCTGTCTACCGCACCGGCGATTGTCTATGGTCCGGACGATCGCTTGCAGCATCGTTATCTGGCGATGCGCGACTACCAGGCTCCCTTCCCCCACCATCTTTGCCCATCATCGGAAGGCTTTGTGCGTCTGGCGCTGGCGGGCATGGGATACGGTTTGATTCCTGAACGCCAAGCGGCCCGGGAACTGGAAGAACACCGGTTAGTAGATATCGCCCCTGACAGCTACATCGATGTGCCTCTCTACTGGCATCACTGGCGCCACGGCGGCCAGACCTTGGCCACCCTGACCGACCACTTGCTCGCCATCAGCAGTCAATGGCTGGGACCCATGCCCCTTGAGATACAGACAGCAGCGGTTTGATGGCGATCTGCTCTCAGTCCAGTCGCTGAAGGCGCGTGGCGGCAAAGCGGTCAAGTAAATGGTGCATGAGATAGACCGCCATCAGCGTCAACAGCACGGATGTCGCCACCGAACTAAAGCGGTACAAGGCATCGTAGACAAGGTCCTGTTGTGGAGTCAGGTACTGACCAAAAAGAATCGCCATCGTGGTCAGTCCGCCGAACCCTGTCGCCGACTTTCCACCTTCCAACATGTGGTAGCGGGCGAAAACCAGGCAACCCAGCCAGAGCGAGAAAGCAGCGAAGGGCAGCAGGTTGTAATGGCCAAGCAGGCCCACCTGCATCATAAGGCCAGCACTGCAGCCTAATAAGGTGCCCACAGCCCGGTGCTTTCCGGCGATGCCGGCGCCCCGCCAGTTTAGAGGAAACAACACCAGAATCGAGGCAACCTGGGCCGATAACGAATCCTTGAGATCCAGCAACTGAAAAACAAGGAACGATAGTGTCGCCACGGTGGTCGCCAGGATGATCTCGTGGCGCTGGTTGCTCGTGGGCTTAGCCGGCCGTGTCGGCGGTGTTCGTGGTGACACATCGGGGAAAACAACATGCATCAGCATCGCGATGGCAACCGTCAACACTGACCCTACGATGTTACTGGTGACAATGTCGAAGACGCCGGTCTGCGGGTAGCTGACGAAATTCAGCTGCACGGACAAGCTGACGACGCATTGGGCCCCGAATAGAAAAAGGACGCCTTGCGTCATGCATCGAAACAGCCAGGCATAGACCCCCACCATCAGCAGCGTCATCGGTACCGGCTTATCACCGAGCCCCCCTGCCATAACCAAGGTAATAGCGCTGACGACCAGCATGCTGGCCAGAAACTGGCGGATAACATGCGCGGAGAGTACCGGCACCAATCCCAGCAACAGCACCGGGTAGACGGCAAAGAAAGTGCCATAATTCCAGTTGGCAAGCTTGCAGATCAGAAATCCCAGCAGCACACCACAGGCGATACGCAGAATTTGGCGCAGGTCATTACGACTCAAACGTGAAGACGTGACACCTTCATTCAGGGACGTGGAAGCCACAGAGCCGGGATGGCGCATAAACGGTCTCAGTAGATGAAGTGAATCAGGCTGACCAGACGGGCCTGTAGGGCACCAAGCCCCGCGGCCAACCCACCAATCGGGTGAAGCTGCACGGTGGCACGGGCGCCAGTCGGCAATGCGGCAAGCACCTCGGGGGCATTTTCCAGATCAAGGTGCAGGCGCTGACGTTGGGCGTCGCGCACCCAGCGGTCGGAACTCCGGGGGTCGGCAAGATTGCCATCGGGGTTCAGCTGGCCATCCTTGACACCTGCGTCTCGGCCCACCACGCGTGCATCGAACACGCGGCCGGGAAAAGCATCGAGAATCACACTGGCCGCATCGCCTACCTCCACCGAGCGAAGCGATTTCTCACGAAAGTCGGCGATGATATCTGCGTCATCGCTAACCAGCGCCAGCTTCGGGTTACCGGCATTGGCATACTCTCCAACGCTTAACTGAAGGTTGGAAACCGTGCCACTGACCTCTGCTCGAACACTGGCATACTCAAGATCAAGCTGGGCTTTGGACAAGGCATTGCGTGCCTGTCGAAGCCGAAGATTGTCCTCACTTTTTCCGCCACGCTCGGCTTTCAAGGATTCGATTTTGGCCTGTGCGGCCTGGACCTGAGCACGCGCCGTCTGGTAGCTGGCCCGGGCCTGGTCATAGGCCTGTCGGGAAATGCTGTGTTGTGCAATCAATCGCTCGGCACGGGCCATCTCCTGCGCTAACTCATCGGCACCGGCGCGATGTGAGGCGAGCGTCGCCTGGGCGGCGGCGATCGAAGCATCGAGCTTAGCGTTCTCACGCTTCGCCTCATCCAATGCCAGCTCCGCTTCTTCCACTGCCAGCATGTAGGGTCGGCGATCAAGGGTGAACATCGACTCGCCGACGTCCACATGCTGATTGTTGGTAACGCTCACCTCGGCGACGCGCCCGTCCACTTCAGGCGCCACGCGCACCACCGGGTGCATGACGCGAGCCTGTGGTGTCAGCGGCATCCATAAATCGGCGGCGAGAAAATAAACAAAACATAGGGCAAAGACGACAAGCGCCACCCTGACCAAGCGGGCAAAGTGTTGATCGGGCGTCATACAGGTTCCTGAAAGCCAGCATCTCCAAGGGTGGAGATACGCAAATAGTTAGCAAGATAAGATTTCGACAGATACTACCACAATTAGCATGCTAATCAAAAACCCCTTTCAGCTTTCCTGCTACTACTTCTTCGCGACATTTACTGCATGCGCAGCACGACGCCCCGCAAGCGGGGCGACATGGGCAAAACGATAATCCCAACCAGGCACTTGCTCAGGCGGCGATACGCTGGTTGATGGCCAATGACAAAACAGCAGGAACGGTCGCACCTACGAATTCGACCTGACTGACACCACTGATATCTATACGCGAGTGCCATGTCCCATGCTGGCCGCACTCAAGCGCTGTCTCACGTATTGTCCTCAGGCTACCCCACTCCCTCGGGCATCGCTTGCAAGCAATGCTTCGACGCTTTCTACCTTGTCCTTCATATGCTGCTCACGATCAATACGGGTCCCCAGCTTCAAGGTCGTGGTGATCCGGGGGGCGCCCATCTCATGAACGACGTCGTGGCAGCGCTTGATTACCGCCATCACCTCGTCCCAGCCACCTTCAATATTCGTGCCGTAGGCATGCATGCTGTACTCCAGCCCGGCAGCCTCAATCTCACGCTGACAGGCCGCAATATAGGCTGACACCGAGACGCCTACTCCCAACGGCACCACGCAAAGGTCGACGATCACGCGCATAGGATTCTCCTGAACAGGGATGAAGATATTGATAAACAAGCTGGTTCGCAGTCGCCGCCACACGACGGGATTATGCTCGGCGACACATTTATGGCTATGTTGGATAGTCAAAGGGTAGCAAAAGGACTCGGAACGCATGCCGGTCCAGTAGGACCAGTACGCTCCCCTTGTCTGATGGACTAGGCTGATGGACTAGGAGACTGCCATGACAAGTGACCCGCGGATCGCTGCCATTGCCTTACCCGACACCCGTGCCCGCCGAATCGTCGAGCAGTTACTCAACGGTTCTGGCGTGAGCCTGAATGGTACAGCCCCCTGGGATCTGCAGGTGCTCCACCCCGACCTTTTCTCGCGCATGCTCCACCAGGGCTCTCTGGGACTGGGTGAAGCCTACATGGAGGGCTGGTGGCAGTGTGAGCGAATCGACGAGATGATTCATCGCATGCTGCGGCATGGTCTGGGCGAACGATCCAATACGCCTACGGAGCGGATGCTGTACAAGCTACAGACCGGTCTTTTCAACCTGCAAAGCAAGGCCCGGGCCTACATCGTCGGCGAGACACATTACGACCTGGGTAATGATCTGTTCGAGCGCATGCTGGACCCCACTATGTGCTATTCCTGCGGCTATTGGAAAGGCGCCGACACCCTTCATCAGGCACAGATTGCCAAGCTCGACTTGGCGGCTCGCAAGCTGGAACTCGCGCCAGGCATGCGAGTACTGGATATCGGCTGTGGCTGGGGCAGTTTCGCCGAACATGCTGCTCGCCATTACGGTGCGGAAGTCACCGGTATCACCATTTCCAGAGAGCAGGCCGAACTGGCTCGCCAGCGTTGCAGCGAACTACCGGTCACGATTCACTTGCAAGACTACCGCGAACTCGACGGCCGCTATGATTGCATCGTCTCGATCGGCATGTTCGAACACGTGGGCCATCGCAACTATCGCACCTACTTCGATACCGTCAACAGGCTACTATCCCCGGACGGCCTCTTCCTACTGCACACCATCGGCTCCAATAATTCAGACATCAGTGCCGACCCCTGGGTCCACAAGTACATCTTCCCCAACGGCATACTGCCCTCCGCCATGCATATCGCTCGCGCCAGCGAGAACTACCTGCTGATGGAGGATTGGCAAAACTTCGGCGCCGACTACGACCGTACCCTGATGGCCTGGCTTGAAAATTTCGATGAACATTGGCCGGAAATAGCCGACCGCTACAACGACATCACGCGGCGCATGTTCCGCTACTACCTCTCAGTCTGTGCCGGGGCGTTCCGGGCCAGGGATCTTCAGCTCTGGCAACTGGTTTTTTCCAAGGGACGTGAGGGCCGATACGACGCTGCACGATAAGATAAGAGGGCAAGGTCTCTTTGCTTGACAGAGGCGACACTTCCACGGCGATTCCTGTTCGCCGTCCTCACCCGAGGCAGTAACACTCCTACATTGCGATTTTCGCCTTAGACTGCCGTTTACGATGGTTCGGTGCCCGGCACGGCGCTTCGGCTTGAGTTCGCGGCCACTTGATATGAAGCATGTCTTTCGCAATCTTTTACTACAATCTCTTACAAAAATCGTCACAGTTGGCTTAGAGTAGACACCTAATAAAATAAAGCATCATGTTGTGTTCATAGGTAGTGCGCTTCCCCTTCTACGCACGAAGGTGATCGGGCGCTCACCTTTGCGATGTGCCTCTTGCGCCCATCACCACTAGAGTAGGCCTTTGTTGCCTAAGGGAAGAGATTGCCTCATGCCTTTTGATGATGACCCCTCATTGGATGAGACACAGAGCGACTACGGTCAACTGAAGGCCATGACCGAGCGCCTGCCCGGCATCGTGTTTCAGTTCTACCGCAGCCAATGTGGCATGGTCCGTTTTCCTTACCTGGCGGGCGACAGTAAGATTTTCGGCAATGCCACGGACCGTGAACGACTCACCGAAGATGGCAGTCACGCCTTCGACCACGTACATCCTGAAGACTTTCCCCGCCTGATGGTCGCCGTCGAACGCTCGGCGAAGTCGTTGATGCCACTGACCACCCAGTTTCGTCACTGCGAGCCAGGAGGCGAGGAATACTGGATTGCCGTGCGGGCCATGCCTGAGCGTATCGAGGAAGGTATCCTCTGGCATGGCTTGATGGTCAACATTAGCGAACAGATCGAGTATCAGACACATCTCCGCGATCTGTCAGATACCGATGACCTCACTGGCCTGCCCAATCGGCGAAAGCTGATGGGCGAGCTCGGCCGGGAGATATCACTGAGCAACCGCCATGGCACGCCACTATCGCTGATGATGATCGATATCGACCATTTCAAGCGCGTCAACGATACCTGGGGACACCTTCAGGGCGATAAGGTACTGCGCCGTCTTGCCGAATTATGCAATGACCTGCTGAGGGAAGAAGACTGCCTGGCACGCCTAGGCGGAGAAGAGTTTGCCGTGCTGTTGCCATTGACACCGATCGCTAAATGTAAAGCCATGGCCGAACGCCTACGTCAAGAAATCGCGCGTCATGACTTCGGTCTGCCTGAAGGTGGCATCACCATCAGCACCGGCATCACCGAGCATCGCATCGGGGAATTGCGCGACCAGCTTCTCGAACGCGCCGACCAACGCCTCTATGCAGCCAAACATCTCGGCCGCAACTGCGTGGTAGCTAAAGCAACCTTCTAACCAAGGACGTAAGAGGCGTTTGAAGCGGCCATGATCATGGTCGACACCTTGAACGATTTCAGCAACCCGTGACGTGAACGATGCTCATCCTCGGCTCCTCATGACACCTCGCCATATGCCCCTCCCGATATAAGGTAGGCCAAGCCCTGAGCGCCTTGAATAACTCAGTCTTGATCACTCAGTCTTGATAACTCAGCTTGGCCTACCGAGTGCCCCTCCTCACTTAAATCGCCAGTCAGGCCGCCTGGGCGGAAAACCTGAATTCAAGCAATAAGCGCTGAACCTGTATCCTGTGATTCGGCATCACTCCCCGGGGCCTCACGCCTCGCCTTCAAGACCCGTATCTGGAGCCCTCATGACCCCGACACCTCAGCAGACCCTGCGCGACGTCTTCGGCTACGACGACTTTCGTCCCGGCCAGCGCGAGGTGATCGAGGCAGTGACCGACGGGCGCAGTGCGGCGGCGATCTTCCCCACTGGCTCCGGCAAGTCACTGTGCTATCAGCTACCGGCACTCGTGATGCCCCACCTGACGCTTGTGGTGTCGCCACTGCTGGCACTGATGCAGGACCAGCTCGCCTTCCTCGCCCGACACGGCATCGCCGCGGCCAGCATCGACTCCAGCCAGAGCCGTGAGGAAGCGGCCCGGGTGATGGAAGGCGTCCAACGCGGTGAGATTCGCATCCTGATGATCTCGGTGGAACGGCTCAAGAACGAGCGTTTCCGCGCCTTCATTGCCCGCGTTCCCATTTCACTACAGGTGGTCGACGAGGCGCACTGCCTGTCGGAATGGGGGCACAACTTCCGTCCTGACTACCTGAAACTGCCCGACTACCAGCGTCAGTTCGGTATCCCCCAGGCGCTGCTGCTGACGGCCACGGCCACGCCGCGGGTGATCCAGGATATGCGCGAGCGCTTCGCCATCGACGCGCAGGACGTTACCGCTACCGGCTTCTATCGTCCCAATCTGGATCTTGCGGTCATGCCGGTGGCCGCCGAGCAGCGGGCACGCGCCATGGTCGACTGGCTAGGGCCGCGACTCTCAACGTCTGGCCCACGCCCCACTATTGTCTACGTGACCCTGCAGCAGAGCGCCGAGCGCCTGACCGCCTATCTCGCCAAGGCCGGCATCGAAGCCTGTGCCTACCATGCCGGGCTACCGGCCGAGACCCGCGACCGGGTGCAGCAGGACTTCATGGGCGGCCGGGTCAATTGCATTGTCGCCACCATCGCCTTCGGCATGGGCATCGACAAGGCCGACATCCGCCAGGTGGTACACTTCGACCTGCCCAAGTCGATCGAGAACTACAGCCAGGAGATCGGCCGCGCCGGCCGCGATGGCAAGCCTTCCGAGTGCCTGGTGATGGGCGGACGCGACACTCTCAACGTGCTTGAGAACTTCGTCTACGGCGACACACCAGAGCCCGAGGGCATTCGTCGAGTGATAGATGAAGCCCTGGCGGCGCCCGGCGGACAGTGGGAGCTAATGCTCAACGCTCTTTCCCAGGACAGCAATATCCGCCCGCTGCCTCTGAAGACCCTGCTGGTACAGCTCGAACTGCGTGGCATCATTGCGCCACGCTATGCCTACTTCGCCGACTATCGGCTCAAGTTCCCTGACGGCCCGGCATCACTGGTCGCCCGCTTCTCCGGCGAGCGCGCAGCTTTCTTGCAGGCCATCATCGACGCAAGTAAGGCCGCTCGTACCTGGCATACCCTGGACTTTGCGGCCCTTGAGCGGCTCGGTGCCGAACGAGGCCTGGACACCCGTCGGGCCAGGGTGATCACCGCGCTCGACTATTGCCGAGACCAGGGCTGGCTGGAGCTCGAAAGCAAGCAGATGACCGAGGTCTACGAGGTCCTTGCCCCTGGCGTCGATGCCGAGCGTCTAACACAAGAGCTCAGCACCTACTTCCAGGAGAAAGAGCGCAGCGAGATTCGGCGCATACACGCCATGCTTGATCTCTTCGAAAGCGACACCTGTCTCAGTCGGCGCCTGGCTGGCTATTTCGGCGACGATCAAGTGCCTGAACGCTGTGGGCACTGCTCGGTGTGTCGTCAAGGGGCCGCAAGACTGCCGGCCGGCCCGGACCAGCCCCCTCTGGATCCGCAACAGATTGCGGCCTGGTGCGCGCCACTGCGCGAGCGCTACGGGGATCTGATCGGTACAACGCCATCTTCTGCGTTACTTGCGCGCTTTCTTTGTGGCCTGACGATGCCGGTGTTCACTCGCCTCAAGACCCGTCGCCTGGATGGCTTTGCCGCCCTGGAGGCCTACCCTTTCGCCGACGTACAGGCCTTCCTGGACGACCATTTAGCGCCCTGATCGAGATGTCCAGAGTGATCTCCACGCCGTCTTAGACTTTCTGCGCATCGGTGGCGCAAACGTTTGCGCGTTACACTGTTGGCCTGAACTCTCAGCTACAGCGTGAATCCCGTGAAACGTCATGGCCTGCTCAATGCTTCGCTCAATACCCTGATCGCCGAGCTCGGACATACCGACACCCTGGTGATTGCCGATGCCGGACTGCCGATTCCGAGCGACGTGCCGCGTATCGACCTGGCCGTGGTGCCCGGTTTGCCGGGCTTCCTGCCGATACTCGATGCCCTGCTTGATGAGCTTTGCATCGAGGGCGTGACGCTGGCCAACGAAATCAGCACGCACAGCCCGACCCTCGAGGGCGATATCCAACACCGTCTGACCACGCTGGAAACGCGCGACAGACGCCCCGTGGAAGCAAGCTACGTATCCCACGACGCTTTCAAGCAATCACTCAATAACGCCAAGGCGGTGATCCGCACCGGGGAATGTACCCCCTTTGCCAACATCGCCCTGCACAGTGGAGTGCCATTTTGAGTGCCGTATCAAAAGACAGATGGCACAGCGCCGAGATGCCAACGCCCCTGATGGAGCTCAGAGGCATAGCGAAACGCTTTTCTGGCGTTACCGTGCTTGAGGGTGTCGATCTCTCCCTCTATCCAGGCCGTGTCCAGGCGCTGGCCGGAGAGAACGGCGCAGGAAAATCGACCCTCATGAAGGTTCTCAGCGGCGTCCATCAGGCCGACGCCGGTGAGATATGGCTGCGTGGCGAGCGGGTGCATTTCACGGCGCCGCGCCAGGCCATGGATGCCGGCATCGCGATCATTCATCAGGAACTCAACCTGATCGGAGGCCTCTCGGCCGGCGAGAACATCTTTCTCGGTCGTGAACCGCGCAATCGTCTGGGCATGGTCGACTGGGGGCGCCTGTATCGCCAGGCCGGCGAGCTACTGGCCCGCCTCAGGCAGCCCATCGATCCCCGCACCCCGGTCGCCGGCCTCAGTATCGGGCAACAGCAGATGGTGGAAATCGCGCGCGCCCTGTCCCTGGACGCCGAGATCATCATCATGGACGAGCCAACCGACTCGCTGACCGACATCGAGACCGAGATACTCGAGCAAGTGGTCATTGCCCTGCGCGAGGAAGGCAGGTCACTGGTGATGATCACTCACCGCCTGCCCGAAATTTTCCGGATGTGTGACAGCGTTGCGGTGCTCCGCGACGGCCAACTCGTGCACGACGGCCCGACGACAGAGCTCAACGAGAACGAGCTGATACGCAAGATGGTGGGGCGCGAACTCGCCGACCGCTATCCCTATGAACCACCGACACTTGGCCAGGTGATGATCGAGGTCGAGCGGCTGTCGGCACCAGGCGTCGTCGATGTGTCCTTTTCGGCGAGCGCCGGAGAGGTGCTGGGCTTTGGCGGACTGATGGGCGCCGGACGCACGGAAATGGCCCAGGCGATCTGCGGCGACACCTCGATCAAGGCCGGTGAAGTGCGTATCCGTCACATGCCCGTACGCTTCACGTCACCTCGCGATGCGCTGCGGGCGGGCCTGGTCTATGTGCCCGAGGATCGCAAGCAGGCCGGCCTTCTGCTTGAGCACTCGGTGGCAAACAACATGTCACTCGCCGCTCTGCCTGCCTTCTGCGGTCCACTGGGCGTTGTGCGTGCCGGACAAGAACAGGCCGCCGTCGAGCACTATATCAAGGCCTTCCACATCAAACTGCAGGACATGCACCAACCCATCGACACCCTTTCCGGGGGCAATCAGCAAAAGGCCTCGCTTGCCAAGGCGCTGATGACCGAACCGGAGATCGTGATTCTCGACGAGCCCACCCGCGGGGTCGATGTCGGTGCCAAGCGCGAGATCTACCTGTTGATCAATGAGCTCAAGCGCCAGGGCAAGTGCGTGCTGTTGATCTCCTCAGAGATGCCAGAACTGCTGGGGCTCTCCGATCGCATCATGGTGCTCGCCAATGGCCGCATCAGCGGCGAATTCACTCGCGACGACGCCACCCAGGAAACCATCATGACCGCCGCTGCCCATACGAACAGCGCCACGGAGACCGTCACCTCATGAGTACCCTCACCATGAATAAGGCCGCCACTCGGCTCTTGATCGATAACAAGGCCTTTCTCGCCCTCACGCTGCTGGTCATCGTCAGCGCCGCGCTGAGTGACAACTTCCTGACCGTCGACAACATCCTCAACGTCCTGCGCCAATCGAGCATCAACGCCATCATCGCCATGGGGGTGACCTTCGTCATCCTGACCGCCGGCATCGATCTGTCGGTGGGCGCTGTACTGGCGCTGACCGGCGCCTTCGCCGGTGCCATGACCGCCTCAGGCCTGACGCCCTGGATCGGCGTGCCCGGCACCGTTGCCGCAGGGGCGGCATTGGGGGCCATTGCCGGTGCTTTCGTCGCCTACGGACGCATCCAGGCCTTCATCGTCACCCTGGTCGCCATGACCATCCTGCGCGGGGCTGCACTGGTCTTCACCGACGGACGTCCCATCTCGATCGGCACCACCGAGGCGGCTGATCTGTTCTGGCAGCTCGGCGGCGGCTACTGGCTGGGAGTGCCCATTCCCATCTACCTGATGTTCTTCGTCTTCATCCTGTGCTGGGCTGTCCTGCATCACACGCGCTTCGGTCGACATGTCTATGCAGTAGGCGGCGGCGAGAAGGTGGCGCGTCTGTCAGGCATCAACGTCAACCGCATCAAGATCAGCGTCTATGCGATTTCCGGTGCCTGCGCGGCGCTGGCAAGCGTGGTACTGACCGCCCGACTGGGCTCGGCGCAGCCCACCGCCGGCACAGGCTATGAACTCGATGCCATCGCCGCGGTAGTGATCGGCGGCACCAGCCTGATGGGCGGGCGGGGTCGGATCTTCGGCACCCTGGTCGGCGCGCTGGTGATTGGCGTACTCAACAACGCGCTCAACATCATGGGCGTTTCATCCTATTTCCAGATGATCGCCAAGGGCGCGGTCATTCTCCTGGCCGTGCTGCTCGACAGCCGGTCGACCTCGTCGTGACACGCCAGCACGACCGCTATGCTTCACAACACGCTTCACAACAAGACCCAAGGAGCCAGACCATGAAGAAACTGCTACTCGCCTCCGCCGTCGCAGCCGGCATCGGCCTCAGCGGCCAGGCCATGGCCGATCGTATTGCCCTGGTGGTGTCCACGCTGAACAATCCCTTCTTCGTGACCATGCAGGAAGGGGCCGAAGAACGGGCCGAAGCACTTGGCCACGAGCTGATCGTGCTGGATTCCGGCAACGACGCGGCCCGAGAGCTCTCCAACGTCGAGGACGCCCTGTCCCGCGATATCGATGTGCTGCTGATGAACCCGACGGACTCGGACGCCGCGGTGTCCAGTGTGCGCTCTGCCAACGCGCGCAATGTGCCGGTGATCACCCTGGACCGCAGCGCCAACGGCGGTCGCGTGGCCTCGCACATCGCCTCGGATAACGTGGCCGGCGGTCAGCTGGCCGGCGGGTACATCGCCGACCGCCTGGGGGGGGAAGGTCAGGTTGTTCAACTCGAAGGTGTCCCAGGTGCCTCGGCCACGCGCGACCGTGGCGAAGGCTTCATGTCAGCGGTCGAAGAGGCCCCCGGCATTGAGCTTGTGGCCACCCAGCCGGCCAACTTTAACCGTACCGAAGGCCTCAACGTGATGGAGAACCTGCTTCAAGCACATCCGGACCTTGAAGCCGTGTTCGCCCAGAACGACGAAATGGCACTCGGTGCTCAGCGCGCGCTGCAGGCCAGTGGTGGTGACGATGTGATCCTGGTGGGCTTCGACGGTACCGATGCCGGCATTCAGGCAGTTGAAGAGGGCATCATGGACGCCACCATTGCCCAGCGTCCTGCGCTCATCGGGGCATTGGGCATTAACACCGCCGACGCCCTACTCAAGGGGGAAAGCGTCGAAGCCAATATTCCGGTTCCCCTCAAACTGATCACCAAGGAATAACACTCAGGACATGGTTCGTCTAAAGGACGTGGCACGCCAGGCGGGGGTGTCAATCACCACCGTCTCCCATGTCGTTAATCAAAGTCGTGCCGTTGCACCCGCCACCCGCGTGCGGGTGCAACGCGCCATCAAAGAACTTGGCTATCGCCCGGATACCATCGCACGCTCGCTCCAATCCAGGCGCAGCCGCACCATCGGCATGATCGTCACCAGCGCCGACAACCCCTTTTTCTCGGCTCTCATCCGCGGCGTCGAAGATCACTGCTTCGACTGCGGTTACAGCCTGATGCTGTGCAACGCCGACGACATCGACAACAAGCAGGTAGCCTACCTCGATTCGCTCCAGGAGCGCCGCATCGATGGCCTGATCGTGATGACCTCACGCAATGGCCCCAACTTTGTGAAGGCACTGAACCGTCAGGCCCTGCCCACTGTCATGCTGGACGCAGCGACGACCCCACGACCGGATATCGCCGTCGTCAACGACGACTCTCGCCTGGGCGCTAGAATTGCCATCGACCATCTGCTGGCGCAAGGCCTAGAGGATATCGCCCTACTCACCGGCCCCGCGGACCACCCACGCTCGAAGGAGCGCCTGGCCGGTGCATTGGACGCCTTGACCAACCAGGGCCTTGCACCGCCGGCAAGACGCATCATTGCGACCAACTTGCAGGCCCAGGGCGGGCATGCCGCCATGCATGATGTGCTCGCCACAGGGAAAGCACCCCAGGCCGTATTTGCCTTCAACGACCTGGTGGCCATCGGCGCCATGCGCGCCGCCATCGAACAGGGCCTCAGCCTACCGCGGGATCTATCCGTCATCGGCTATGACGATATCGACATTGGCCGCTACACAAGCCCGGCGCTAACCACGATCCACCAGCCCATCTACGAACTCGGCGCGACTGCTATCGCGCAGCTCATCGACCGCCTTGAGCATGACCGACCTTTCGACCCAGTGACGGCGCTGCCGCCAAGACTGGTGGAACGAGAATCGGTCAGGCAAACCACTGCGCCCTGCTGACTAGTCGCCCGCCCGATGCCGGCGCCAGCGCGAGATGGCGAGCACGAGGACATGCACCGGGACATAGATGACCAGCGGCCAGGCAAGCATCAGAGCCCCGAGATAGAACAACGGCGCCACGCTCTCCTGAGGCTGCCCGAAGGGCCCCTGTACCCAATTAATGTTGTGCTCGGGGGCCGTGACCCAATAACTCAGCGGCACCACCAGCCAGGTCAGGCCGACCTGCCAGAGAATCGCCCGGCGGTCATAGCCCAGGCGCCAGACGCCATAGGCGGCCACACAGGGCAACCACAGATGAAAAAGCGAGAGCCCCCTAACAGCGGCCGGATAAGCGGAGTCGAACATGTACTCGGTGCCGCCGATCGGATGAACCCCGCTGAGCACCGCAACGGCGACATCCAGTGTCCAGAGGAATCCGACCAATGCCACTGCAAGCAACTGCATCGACACCAGCCGGCGACTTTCCATGAGAACTCCAAGCCACAGCAGCAGATTGGCCAAATCACACAGCCACAGGAAGTTATCCGGCCCCAGTAGCAGCCAGTAAGTCGGTGCCCAGACGAGGATCCAAGCGGTCAAGCCAAGCTTCAGGGCAAGGGGTAGCCGGTACGCCATTCACTCACCCTCATCACCGATGCCGTAGCGCTTGAGCTTGTTGGCAATGGTGGTATGCGACACACCCAACCGGCGCGCCAACTGGCGGCTCGAGGGATGCTTGGGATACAGGGCGGCGAGTACGCGCTTTTCGACATCGCCCATGATCTCGCCAAGCGACCCGTCCAAGTCGACACCGGCGAGTCCCGGCGCCTGCCCCACCTCAGGCAAACGCAAATGCGCCGGCAAGATGGTTCCGCCTTCGCATAATGAAACGGCCTGGAAGAGCACGTTCTCGAGCTGGCGCACATTGCCCGGCCAGTGATAACTCGACAGCCTCGCCAACGCCGCCGGGGAAAGTTGCGGCATCGGACAGCCGATCTGGCGTGCGGCGCGGTCGAGAAAGTGAGCCGCCAGCTCCTCGATACCATCGAGGCAGTCGCGCAGCGGAGGCACCTGGACTGAAAGCACGTTGAGGCGATGGTAAAGATCCTGCCGGAATAGTCCCTCAGCGCAGAGAGCCGGCAGGTCCTGCTGGGTGGCACATATCACCCGCACATCGAGGAAGGTCTCTTCATCGCTCCCCACTCGGCGAAAGCCGCCGTCCTGCAGGAAGCGAAGCAGCTTTACCTGCAAACGCGGGCTCATCTCGCCGACTTCATCGAGAAAGATGGTGCCGCCTGCGGTCAGCTCCAGCAGTCCCAGCTTGCCCTCCGGCCGAGCGCCCTCGAAAGCGCCTGCGGCGTAGCCGAATAGCTCGGTCTCGGCCATCGACTCGGGAAGCCCGGCACAGTTGAGCGCCATGAAGGGCGCCTGGCCACGGTGGCTGGCCAGGTGACATGCGCGTGCCAGTAACTCCTTGCCGGTACCGGTCTCCCCCTCGATCAGCAGCGGCGCATCCAGCGGCGCCATGCGCCGGGCCTCGCGGATCAGTGTCGCCAGCCGCGGGCTCGATTGGAAAATCGCCTCGAAGCCACGAAGTTCCTGGCGCTGGACCTGATAGATACGCTCACCGATGCGGTCGGCGCGATGCAGCGTCACTACGGCGCCGGCAAGCGAGGCCACGTCATCGTGATTCTCGCGGTGCAATGGCGCAATGTCGGCCAGGTAAGTGGCTCCCTTGAGCTTGAGCCGCAGGCCATTGACGCGGGCGTTGTTGCGCCGGATCAGGTCAGGCAGATCATGGTCCGGCAGATAGCGATCAAGCGACAGACCCGGTACTTCGTCGACCCGTACGCCAAGCATCTGGCCAGCGGCCCGGTTAGCGGCGACCACTCGTCCTTCCATATCAATCGACATCACCGGCTCAGAAAGCGATGACAGCAACGCATCCAGCTCCAGGTGGCGACGCTCGCTGGGCATCAAGCTGACGCGTTTGACGCCAAAGACGCCGGGGATGGTCTCAAGCGTCGGCTTGAGTGACGTCAATTGAGCATTAAGAAGCTGTGGCAGATGCAGATAGATGGTGTTGCCGTGATCGCCTCCCACTTCGCCGTGAGCCACATTGACGCCAAAATCGGCGAAGTGAGCGACGATGTCCCGGAGGATGCCGATCCGGTTCTGACAATGAAATTTCAGACGCATGACGGCCTCTGGATCAACAAGCCGTGGTCCAAGGCTTGATTGAAAAACGTATTGATAAAAGACCAGATAATTGACGTTACGGTAACGCTTCTCGACGAAGCGCCTTGGCCAACCTGCCGCCAACAATCACAGGGACGTACTTTTATGAAGCGTAAGGCGCAAAAGAACGCGTGCATATCACGTGGACGTCAAGGCCGCGTGACTCGACTGTCAAGTTAACGTGACGCCAGGAAAGCCTCAAGGTCATTCACCAGCCAACGCGGCGATTTCCTGATACCGCAAACGGACAATCGTCAATTTTTCGTGACACTTAGCTCTTCATCGGATGGGCCTTGCGAGAGTGGGATAGCTTTCTTCCGTCGACGGCTCTCATAGACTGAGGTCAGGTTTGAAAAGAACGCGCCCCACTGCCGGCCGCGACGACCAATAACAAGAGCACGCCAACCGGAGACTGCTGTATGGCCACGCAGACCAAGCCCATCGCCGCCAAGCCAAGCAAGTATCAGGCACGCATGCCAGATGCTAACGGCGTTATCACCTACAGCGATCAAGAACACGCCACCTGGCAAACCCTGATGCAACGCCAGCTGCCGATCCTCGAGAACCGCGTATGCCAGGAATACATCGACGGCATGGAGCGCTTGGCTCTGCCCGAGACGCACATTCCACAGCTCGCCGAAGTCGACCGGGTACTCGAGGCCACTACCGGCTGGCAAACCGCCCAGGTGCCAGCGCTTATCCCCTTCGATACCTTTTTTGAGTTGCTGGCCCACCGTCGTTTCCCGGTCGCCACGTTCATTCGCACCCCGGAAGAACTCGACTACTTGCAGGAGCCGGATATCTTTCACGAGATCTTCGGTCATTGCCCAATGCTGACTAACCAAGCCTTCGCCGATTTTACCGCGACCTATGGCAAGCTTGGCCTGGCGGCAAGCCCCAAAGAAAGAGTCTACCTGGCGAGGCTCTACTGGATGACGGTAGAGTTCGGGTTGGTCAACACCCCACAGGGGCGCCGTATCTATGGAGGCGGCATCATCTCGTCTCCCAAGGAGACCCTCCACGCGCTGTCCGATACGCCCGAGCATCACGATTTCGATGCGCTTGAGGCACTACGCACGCCCTATCGCATCGACATCCTGCAGCCGCTCTATTACGTTCTTGACGATCTCGAGACCCTGCACGACCTTTCCCAGCAGGACATCATGGCACTGGTGCATCGCGCCATGGCGCTGGGCCTGCATGAACCCAAGTTTCCACCCAAGCCCAAAGCCGTCGGAGCCTGATCATTGCCAGCCTGGTCATTGTTAAATCGACCGGCCGATTCGAAGGCAACCTGACACGTCCGACCACCCATTATCATCACCCAACCCTTGAGGATTACCCCATGAGCGATCTTTCCGAACAGCAGTGTGAAGCCTGCAGCTGGGATGCTCCCCAGGTAACGCAGAGCGAGATCGAGACACTTGGCCAGCAGATTCCCGAGTGGCAGATTATCGAGCGCGATGGCATCATGCAGCTGGAACGTGTCTTCAAGTTCCGTAATTTCAAGCAGGCCCTCGCCTTTACCAACCGGGTCGGAGATATTGCCGAAGAAGCCGGTCATCATCCCGCGCTTCTCACCGAGTGGGGCAAGGTCACCGTGACCTGGTGGTCACATGAAATGAAGGGCCTACACAAGAACGATTTCATCCTAGCCGCCAGAACCGACGAGGTTGCAGCCTAAAATGTTCGAGCAGATTCAGCGGGTGCCCGGGGACGCGATCCTCGGGTTGATCGAAGCCTTCAAGAATGACACCAACCCCCAGAAGGTTGACCTTGGGGTTGGTGTCTACCGGGATGCCGCGGGCACGACACCGGTGATGCGGGCCGTCAAGGAGGCCGAGGCCCTGCTGCTGAAGAATGAGACCACCAAGAGCTATATTGGCTCTCACGGCGATCCGCGCTACGGCAAGGTAATTCTGCCCATGTTGCTGGGCGAGGAATCACCGGTGCTGGCGGCTAACCGCGCCAGTGCCACCCAGTCTCCAGGCGGCACTGGTGCATTGCGCCTGGCCGCAGACTTCGTTCGCACTCAACTGCCCGGTCGCGGCATTTGGGTCAGCGACCCTACTTGGCCGAACCACCTGGGTATCTTCCAGGCCGCCGGGTTGAAGCTTGGCAAATATCCCTATGTCGATGCCGACAATCGCCTCGACTTCCCGGGGATGCTGGCAGCGCTAAAAGAGATTCCAACAGGCGACGTGGTCGTGCTGCACGCTTGCTGTCACAACCCAAGCGGCTTCGATCTCTCCCGCGAGCAGTGGCAGCAAGTGCTGGAAGTGGTTCAGGAGCGTGAACTGCTGCCGCTGATCGATTTCGCCTACCAGGGCTTCGGTGAGGGCCTGACAGAAGACGCCTATGGGGCGCGCCTAATGGCCGAGAGCCTGGATGAGGTGTTGATCACCAGCTCCTGTTCCAAGAACTTCGGTATCTACCGCGAGCGCACCGGTGCTCTGGTGGTGATCGCCAAGAACCAGGAAAACATGGAGAACGTGCGCTCTCAGGTTGCCGTCGTAGCACGTGAGAACTATTCCAACCCGCCGGCCCACGGTGGCGCCATCGTCACCGAGATCCTCGAATCAGCTGAGCTTGCCGCGATGTGGCGCGAAGAACTGACCGAGATGCGTGATCGCATCAACGGCCTGCGCCGCGACTTCGTCGATGCCCTTAAACCACATGGCTTGGCGGACAAGTTCGCCTGCATTGGGGAGCAGCGTGGCATGTTCTCCTACACGGGCCTCAGCCCGGAGCAGGTCGACCGGCTGCGCGACGAGTTCGGCATCTACATGGTGCGCTCGGGTCGGGCCAACGTGGCAGGTTTTTCAGATGAGAACCTACCCTACTTGGCCAAGGCCTTTGCCGCGGTCAACTAAGGGGGTAACGCCTCCACGAATGGATGGACCCTGCATGACGTCGCCCGGCATTCGCCGGGCGTCTTGCGTTACGGGCATCACTCCGCCGTGAACTCCCCTTTTCCTGCGGACATACGAAATGGGGCGAGAGCCATCATGCGCTCTCGCCCCGGGTCTCTTCAGCGCCGACCCACTATCGAGACGACGTCCTGACTTACTGAGTCGTCACACTCCCAGTGGTGTCGGTTTGCGTGGAAACACCGGTCTGGCCGGCGGTATCGCCACCCAGGCTATCGCTCACTTCGCCAGCGGCACTGCCGGTGGCACCGGCCGACGTATCGAGGGCATCACCCGCTGTGTCGGTTGCCGATTCCACGCTCGTCGCAGCTTTGTCTGTTCCGCGCTGATACGCTTGTTCGGCTTTGTCAGAGGCACCTTCGAGCTCGCTGGCCGCTTGATCGCTAGTAGTGCCGGTGCGGCTTCCGGCATCGGGCTGAGAATTCATGCTGGCATTGCCACTCATTGAGGCATTCTCACCAGCCTCTCCACCCTGGACAGAAACACCAGCGTCGGTCTCTGCATTGGTTGAAAGGCCGACTGAACTGCTATCGGCAGTACCCGAAGATACGCCGGCCTCTGCTGAGGTATCAGTCTGCGCATTAAGATCGGCCATCGCGACGTTGGCGCTCAGGCCAGCGATGGCAAAGGCAATGCTCATGCTGAGTGTCTTCAGTTTCATAGATCCTCCTGGTTTGATGCACCGCGTCGGCTGCAGACCTTGGTTGTGGCATAGAGACCGGGCCTCTGCACGGGTCGCCGAGGCCCGTCCTTGGGCCGGCCACGTCCTTGAGCAAGCGAGGTGTCTATTCATCCTGCTCCTGGGCGACTCGACTACCTGTCGTATGTCGCCTGACGCCGGCCTATCCCAAGCCACTTAGCCATCCTTCACAAGGCATGTCCCTGCCTCAGGCGACCTCACTTGCTGGGCCGCGCCGTCATGGCGAGACCACGTAATAGGTATTGCGAGCAGCGTGCCAAATTCAAGGAAAAATCATCAATATCAACTAGATGAAGAAGGTCAATGTCTATTTCAAACCCTTACCCGACTGAAAACCAGGCATGATCTGTTGCATGTCACCAACGCACCTGAGGCACATATAAAAAAGCATTCATTATCAGATAGTTACACTGTCCCCAAACAAAGACACCCCGACTGCCGATAGCAGAAGGTGGGGCGTAAGCGAGTAGACAGTTCTTCAGCGCGCGTAGCGAGACACGTCCAGGTCCTTCGGATCGATCTCAGGCCGGCGGCCCCCGATCAGGTCGGCCAGCAAGTGGGCGCTGCCGCAGCTCATGGTCCAGCCCAAGGTGCCATGGCCGGTATTGAGCCACAGGTTGTCATACTTGGTGGCGCCAATAATGGGTGTGGAATCTGGCGTCATCGGGCGAAGGCCGGTCCAGAATTCTGCCCGCTTGACGTCGCCGCCCTCCGGGAACACATCCTTCACCACCATGCTGATGGTGGCACGACGCTTCTCCAGCAGGCTCATGTCGTAGGAGGCAAGCTCCGCCGTTCCACCGACCCGGATGCGATCGTCGAAACGCGAGATCGCCACCTTGTAGCTCTCGTCCATCACCGTGGACTGAGGCGCTCCGCCATCGTCGCTGACGGGTACCGTCAGGCTGTAGCCCTTGACCGGGTAGATCGGCAGGCGAATGTCCAGGTCCTTGACCAGGAACTTGGAGAAGCTGCCCATGCAGACCACATAGGCATCGGCATTGATCTCGCCTGCGCTTGTGACCACCGACTCGATGCGTCCCGCGCTACGCTTAAGGCGTTCGATGGTCACCCCGAAGCGGAAGGTCACGCCGAGGCGCTCGCGGCAGTAGTCGGCCAGGCGGTTGGTGAAGAGATGGCAGTCTCCGGTCTGGTCGTCGGGCAGGTGCAGCCCGCCCACGAACTTGCCCGGTACTCGGGCGAGCGCCGGCTCGACCCCTTTGATCTCCTCGGCATCAAGAAGCCTATGGCGCACCCCGCACTGCTCGAGAACCTGCATGTCCTTGCCGACCGCCTCTACCTGGCTGTCGTGGCGGAACAGCTGCAATAATCCCTTCTGACGATCCTCGTAGCGAATGCCAGTATCCTCGCGCAGCGCGTTGATGCAGCCGCGACTGTACTCGGCGATACGGACCATGCGTTCCTTGTTGATGGCATAACGCTCGGGCGTGCAATTGTTGAACATCTGCATCATGAAGCGCGCCATGGTGGGATCGGGCTTGGGCTGGACCTTGAGCGGCGCATGCTCCTGGAACATCCACTTCATGGCCTTCTGAGGAATGCCGGGAGCCGCCCATGGCGAGGAAAAGCCGAACGAGACCTGACCCGCGTTACCGTAACTGGTCTCCATGGCCGGAGACGCCTGGCGGTCGATGACCGTGACGTCATGGCCCTGACGCGCCAGGTAATACGCACTGGTCACACCCACTACACCGCTGCCGAGAACGACGACCTTCATTGCCTCTCCCCTTCTTGTTGCTGTATCTGGAATCTTTCGCCCATGCCCGTGCTTGGCGGTGAACGAATAACCACCAGGAACGCCAATGGAAAGGCATAAGTATAAGGGAAGGAGTAAAGAAGATATTCTGAATAAGGCTTAACATGAAGCTATATAAGCCAAATTATAGCCATATAGCCAAACTATTAACCTGAAAAAAGCATCTGGATGCGTCGTTTTTACTTCACCTCAGACAGCGGGCGCCGATATCGATACAACCACCAGGCGAGCGTGCCGGCCAGGACATTACCAAGCGCAGCCCCGATGGCCAGCCCCGTCATCCCCGACCACTGACTGCCCAACCACAGGCAAGGCAGATAACAGACGAACAGGCGAACGCCCGACATCAGCATCGCGCCAAACGGCCAGCCCAACGCATTGCCGGCCGACACGACCACCATGCACAGTCCCAGCAGGGCATAGCTCGGCAGCAGGAAGCGAATCAACAGCGCCAGTTCATCGCGGACCTCGGGGCTGCCCGACAGCAAGAGCGCAAGCCAGGGAGCCGCCAGGGCCAGCACGATGCCTAGCGTCAGCTGCCAGCCGAGGACGACCCTCGCCGCCAACCGCATCAGGCGGCGAATGGTCTCCCCATCGCCGGCACCATGACAGCGCCCCAACCAGGGTGGCAGCGACATGGTCAGTGCTAATACCAGCATCAGCGCTACCGTTTCCAGGCGACTCGCAAGCCCCCAAGCCGCGACGCTGGTTTCACCGAGAGTGGCAACGATACGTGTAGAAAGCATCGCGGCTAAGGGTGGCATTAGCTGGCTGACCATCGCCGGCGCGGCAATACTGGCGAAGCCTGGTGCCGAGCGATGCGCTTCTGCCAATAAACCCGACGAAGACAGCCAGTCATGATGGGCGAGCCGTCCAACCAGCATGGCCAAACCGCAGGCAAAGGCAAGCACGGTGGCCCAGGCCGCACCAGGCAGACCCAGACCTTTCCAGTCACCAACACCGAAGATCAGCAGCGGGTCGAGTGCCAGGTTGATCAAACTGGTCACCACCATCAGCTTGCCCGGCAAGCGAGTATCGCCATGAGCCCGAAAAAGGCTATAGCCAAAATACAACACTGCCCCCAGCCAGGCCGATAGCAGCTGTGGCCCCCAATAGGCGCGAATCAAAGGCAGACTAGTGGTCTCGGCGCCAAGCAAGGAAAACAAGCGGCTCTGAAAGACCCACAACAAGAGCACGAGCAGTGCAATCACACTGCCCGCGACCACCATCACCAAGCTCCCCAGGCGCCTGGCTCGAGCGCGTTCACCCGCGCCCAGCACACGCGAAAGCTGGGCGGCGATAGCGATTCCCAGGCCCACTTGAACGCCGATGACCAGAAAAGACAGCGGAAAGGTAAACGTCTGCGCCGCCAGCGGTGCTGTGCCCAGCCGGGCGATGAAGGCACTGTCCACCAACTGGAAGCCCAACAAGGCCATCACGCCGATGGCCATCGGCCAGGTCTGACGCCATAGACGGCACCCCAGCGACGCGTTCATTGCATCCGATTCGGGCACATTGCCTCCAGACGACTGTGCAAAGAGGCAATATTGTACGCGCCCTGGCATCGCCACGCAGGCCCGGCTGATGGTGAACGCTAGGGGATCAGTCTTGAGGGAGTTGCCCGCGTACCGCCTGCAGCGATCGCTGCAGGCGCCCGATATCGCCAGCACTCATCGGTTTGAAGTAGTAATAGCCTTGCACCATATCGCAACCGAACTCACGAACCAGCTCGAGCTGTTCTTCGGTTTCGACGCCCTCGGCGATGACCTCAAGCCCCAATTGATGGCCGATAAAGACCATGGCCGCCATGATAGCGCGATCACTGGGCTCCTCTGGGGCATCACGGACGAAACTGCGATCGATCTTCAACGCCGTAATCGGAAATTGCTTGAGATAACTCAGGGATGAATAGCCGGTACCGAAATCATCGATACTGATTTTCATGCCTCGGTGATAAAGCCGACGCAACGTGCTGAGTACACGCTGATCGGCGTTGATCAACACATTTTCGGTGAGTTCGATACCGATCTCTCGCGTCGTTAGGCCAAACTGCTCCATGCAAGTCTCGAGGTAAGCGAAGACATCATGCTGAATCACTTGCTTGCCGGATAGGTTGATATCAATTCGGCAGTCGCCTAACCCTTCTTTCCGCCACTCCGCCTGCTGACGGCAGGCCTCATGGATGACCCAATCGCCAATGCGATAGATCAGGTTCGAGCGCTCGGCCAAAGGGATAAACTCAGAGGGTGGCACACTGCCGCCCTCGCTGGGGAACCAGCGTATTAAAGCCTCGAGATTCTCTACTCGACCACTGTTGGCTGCCACCTGAGGCTGATAGTGCAATCTCAGCTCACCTTCACGCAGCGCTCTCTGCAACCGCTCGACCGTACGGTATTCATGAACCAGCTCATCATGCAGGCGCTTATCGAAAAACCAGTGGGCTTGACCAGTGGCCACCTTGGCCCGGTTCTTGGCTACATCGGCATGCTGGATCAGCTCTTGTGCACTGCGGCCATTGTTCGGATAAAGACTAATGCCGAGCTTCAAGCCGACATGCAACTCTCCTAGGCCTATATCGAATGGCTCATCGAAGGCGGCGAGCACCTTCTTGACCAACGGCAGTGCGTTGTGGTCAGACTCCAGATGCGGGAAGGCCATCACGAATTCATCGCCCCCAAACCGCGACAACAGATCTGAGCTTCGCTGACAGCCCCGCAGCCGATGCGCGACTTCTACCAGCAGACGGTCACCACGTTCGTATCCCTCAGCATCATTGATTTCGCCAAAGCCCCTAATATCGGCGAACACCACGGCAACGACTTCTCCCAACCGCCCGGCTTGTTCCAGACACTCATCCAGTTGAGCGGCGAACGTCGAGCGATTGGGAAGCATCGTGAGCGAGTCGAACCGAGTGATGAAGTCCAGATCTCGACGCGCCTGCTTTTGGTCAGATAAATCCACGTCGACACAAAACATCAATGGTGCATCGGTATGCTCGCCAAGCATCACGTGATGGGAAAACACCGAAACAGATTCTCCCCCCTTTCGCTTGAGCTCTATTTCCCCGGCCGGAATCTCAATGCCTTCTTGCATCCAGGCACGATGCGCCCCGATGACCCCGAAGCGCATCTCGGCAGGAATAATCAAGTCCTCAAGTAGCTGACCATACGCCTCATCAGCGGTATAGCCGTAGAGCTCGGTACTCGCCGAGTTCCAGTAGATGACTCGCCGGTCACGGTCGTAACCCTGTACGGCTACCTTGGGGAGGCTTTCCAGCAGGGCTTGGAAGCGCTGCTCGCTTTCAGAATAGTGGCGCTGAACTTTCTCAAGGTTGCCAGCACCCGACATGGCTGCCACTTGATCCAGATTAAGACGCCTCAAACAAACGTAAAGTACCGCACAAAGCAGTAAGGTACTGCCAATCTGGACGGCATCTGGGGCGTTCAAGGCAACGCTGAGCAAGGTGATCAACCCGGCCAGACCAGAAAAAATGACCGTCTTGGCGTGACGCCGGGTGTCTAGTCGCTTTAGTGCTTTCGATATAATCCGAAAACCAAAAGGCAAAGGGGTGTCTCCCAGTTCATCATCGGACGCCACACAACTCTGCTCGAAGCAAGCCCACAGCAGAGTGCGGCAAAAATACAGCCGTTCTACATACGGCACTCCTTCCTGGTGCATTCCATGCTGAAGGATTAAAGGTACCACGACACATAGCTTAGTCTATTTATCAGAAGCTAGTTATTTCGAAGATCGATAATTTCCTCCATTTGATTGGCTTTCCTGACCAAGTATCTCAACTCTTGAGGGGTTGCTTTTGTAGCAACCTTTGTGTGCCGCCAATTTCGGCGGCGCTATCCAAGAGGATGAGATCATGAAAAATGAAAGCCTTAAGCACGGTTACGACCTCTCTACCGTCGCCCAGCCAGCCACCCCCTCCTACTGGGAACCCCGCGTCATTCAGGAACTCTCTCGCCAAGGCTGGAGTCTGTCCGATGTCTCGCACAAGATTAATCTGGAGGCTTGGAAAAGCTATCTGCCATCGCTGCCCAGAGACCCCTACGTCAACCGTCGCTGGAAGCGAATGTCATGGTTGAACATCAATGAGAACGATCAAGTGGAAGTGATGGGCGACTGCCCGATGGCGCAGGGCGGCGCCTTCAACGATGCGGAGAGCATGGCGGATAAACTGCGCTACTATCCAGCCCTCGAAGAGGCCTTCATGGCCCGCCAGGATGTCAAGACGTTCGTCAAATCCTGGGCCGAACTTTGGGGCATTGGTCAGCGGGAGCCGATCCTGATGCAGATCACCGGTAGCCGCGGCAAGGGAATGATCGACCCCCTGCAAGGCCAGGGCATCCATGCAGACGGCTGCAAGTTTCTGAGTATCCTGGTCATCAACCGCGACAACGTCGAGGGAGCCACCAACCGTCTGTTTGCCGACAAGACAGGCAAGCAGTCGTTGCTTGAGCACGTCACCGCTCCCGGCGAGGTCCTGCATATTCATGATGACCGACTCTTCCATAGCGTCGATGCCATGACTCAGCAGGACTCAAACCGTTCCTTTGAGCGTTTCATCATTATCATTAATAGTCGCTTCGTGGACGGCTTCCAGAACCGGATACTGCGCCGTCACTTCCCTGATGCGGTGCTCAACGACGTCTTTTAAGGCCCCTGGCCACGTCGTCAGAACATGACACCACAAGGAATGCAGGGATAAGCATGCACCAGAAAACGAAGAGCGAAAGGAACTCGCTCACCGGCCAACCTCGTTGGCCGGTTTCTGTTGTCTCTCAGGGACCCTCATTCTAAGAGCGTTATGCTCTTGCATAAAAAAACACCACCGGTAGCCCGATGGTGTTTTGATTGCCGCCCGTGACGGACTTGCCTTACTGGCGAATGCCTTCAAACGTCACGTAGAGTTCAAGCTCCTGCATTGACTCTGGCATGCTGCTCATGTCGATATCATAGTCGGCGAGCGTCAGGGTCGTTGTGCCCTCGAACCCTTGACGATAGTTACCCCAGGGATCTTCGCCACCGCCGACATGCTCGACGTCCATCTCGATCTCCTGTGTCTGGCCATGCAGGCTCAACTCGCCAGTCAACACGCCTTCACCCTCACCGGTGGATTCAAAACCGCTGGACGTAAAGGTTGCGGTCGGATATTCCCCGGCGTTCAGGAAGTCCTCACTCAGGATGTGCTTGTCACGCTCGGCGTGATTGGTGTTGAGGCTGTCGATATCGACTTCCATGGACACTGAAGATGCTGCCAGGTTTTCGGGATCGTAGCTGAACTCGCCGCTAAATTCCTCGAAGGAACCCAAGATGTAGGAGAATCCCAAGTGGCTGATCTTGAATTGAACGAAGGCATGCTGACCCTCGGTATCGATCACATAATCGGCAGCTTGCGCCTGACTCACAGGTACCAGGGCGGCAGCGGTTAGGGCGGCCAGTGTTGTCTTCTTCAACATTATATTCACTCCTTCTTGGGTTAACGCTCGATAAGGCGCCGCCTTGGCGACGTCAGACAAGTTGGGGCTAACGTGATGGCATGACATGCCATCACGACTTGCGAGAAAAGCGCGGGTTCAACATACGAGCCAAGACATCATGCCGGCTAATGAAGTGATGCTTGAATGCGGCCAACATGTGGAGGGTAGCGAGGCCCATCAAGCATAGAGCGCCATACCAATGAATGGTGCCGGCAATAGTCGCCTGTTGGGGCAGATCACTGAGCACCGCGGACACCTCAAACCAGTCAAACACACTGATGCCACGGCCATCAGCCGTTGAAATTAGATAACCGCTGGCGAGTATGACAAGCAGCAGCACATAGAGCCCCACGTGGCCAAGTGCGGCGCCAAGGCGTTCAAACCTTGAGCCAGGCACGGCGGGCGTGGGATTGAGGACTCGCCAGATCAGACGTAGTAACGTGGCGGCGAACAACAGCAAACCGACCGAGCGATGCCACCAGGGGGCCAAGTTATACCAGCTGTCATAGTAACCAAGATCGGTCATCCACCAGCCGAGAGCAAAAAGGCCGATGATCGCCACGGCACTCAACCAGTGCAGTACGATACTCACGATGCCCCAACCTCGACGCGTGTTACACCACATTCATCTGCCCTCCTGGCACTTAGTACGTCATAACTGGCTATCAGCTCATATGACCTCTGTTTACAGCATACATTCGATCATACTCATCGTTACCGGCTTAAACAGCGCAAAAAAGTGAACGCTTCATGCAGTTTCTATCAATGGTTGCTGTGCAGGTTACTCGTAGAAACACCCCGAAGGTTGGATGTGGTGTCCAACTTTCGGGGTGCAGTTCACAAGCGTGGCGTCATCGGGGGCAGGTGATGCCGACGCTAGCTCATCAATGAATCGAGTCCACGAACAAGATCATCCTTGATGTCCTCGATATCCTCGAGCCCCACGGAGATCCGTACCAACCCTTCAGCGATGCCGGCAGACTCTTTCTGCTCCGCCGAGAGACGACCGTGAGTCGTGGTGGCAGGGTGGCCGATGGTCGATTTGACGTCGCCCAGGTTGCCGGTGATCGACAGAATACGAGTGGAATCGATGACCGACCAGGCGGCGTCGCGTCCCCCTTCGACTTCAAACCCCAGCACGCCACCGAAGCCGCGCTGCTGATCTGCCGCCAGTTGATGCTGCGGATGGCTCTCAAGACCGCTGTAATGGACCTTGATCACCGCCGGATGCGATTCGAGGAAACGTGCAAGCACCAGCGCATTGTCACAATGGGCTCGCATGCGCAGGCTGAGCGTTTCCAATCCCTTGAGGAACACCCAGGCGTTGAACGGGCTCATGCAGGGCCCACAGGTTCTCACGACGCCGTAGAGCGCCTCGAGCTCCTGGTCGCGGCCGACGACCGCCCCACCAAGCGCACGCCCTTGACCATCCAGATACTTGGTCGCCGAGTGGATCACCAGGTCGGCCCCCAGTGCCAGCGGGCGCTGCAGTGCCGGTGTCAGGAAGCAGTTATCGATGGCAAGCAGGGCCTCATGACGATGGGCGATCTCGGCAAGTGCCGGGATATCCACCACTTCGGACAACGGATTCGACGGCGTCTCGGCAAAAAGAAGCCTGGTGCGCGACGTCATCGCCGCCTCCCACGCCTCGAGATTCGACAGTTCAACATAGTGCGTCACGATACCGAACTTGGCGAGGTACTTGTCGAACAAGCTGACCGTGGAGCCGAATAGCGAGCGCGACGCGACGATCTCATCGCCTGCCTCGAGTAACCCAAGTACCGTCGACAGGATGGCCGCCATGCCGGAGCTGGTGGCGACACAACGCTCCCCTCCTTCCATCGCCGCCAGGCGTTTTTCGAAGGTTCTTACCGTGGGGTTGGTGAAACGGGAATAAATATTGCCTGGTTCTTCGCCACCAAACTTACGGGCTGCCTCGGCGGCACTGCCATAAACAAAGCTAGACGTCGGGAAGATCGGCTCGCCATGCTCTTGCTCTGCCGTACGTGCATGGCCGGCACGGATCGCCTGGGTGTCCAGCGCCCAGTCGTGCCAAGCCTCAAAGCCGCTTTCGTCGTTCATGCCGTCTCCCTTCAAGCGAATTCGTCGTCCAGATCATCATCCTGGTTATGCATGCCGACCAAGGCATGGTCACCGGCGCTGTGATCCTTGGCAGAGTCGTTGCGCGAAGCCTGCAGGTTATTCAGGTAGGTCTCGTCAATATCGCCGGTGATGTAGCGACCATCGAAGACCGAGCAGTCAAACTCCTCGAGCGCCGGATTGATCTCGCGACAGGCGGTCTTCAGGTCTTCGAGGTCCTGATAGATCATGCGGTCGGCTCCGATAAGATCGCCCACCTCGCTCTCGGTGCGGCCATGGGCGATCAATTCCTCGGCCGACGGCATGTCGATGCCATAGACGTTCGGATAACGCACGGGCGGCGCGGCAGACGCGAAGTAGACCTTGTTGGCACCGGCCTCGCGGGCCATCTGGATGATTTCGTTGCAGGTGGTGCCGCGCACGATGGAGTCATCCACCAGCAGCACGTTTTTACCCTTGAACTCGACATCAATCGCATTGAGCTTCTGACGTACGGACTTCTTGCGCAGGGTCTGCCCCGGCATGATGAAGGTACGCCCGATATAGCGATTCTTCATGAAACCTTCACGGTACGTCACCCCCAGGTGCTGGGCGAGCTCCAGCGCCGAGGTCCGTGAGGTATCGGGAATCGGAATCACCACATCGATGTCGTAATCCGGCCATTCCTTGCGAATGCGATCACCCAGCTTGCGCCCCATCTGCATGCGGGTGCCATAGACATAAGCGCCGTCGAGAAGCGAGTCCGGACGCGCCAGGTAGACATGCTCGAATATGCAGGGGGCAAGCGTGGGATTATCGGCACACGACTGGGTATGGATATTGCCGTCGAGGTCGACGAAGATCGCCTCCCCCGGCGCCAGGTCACGGTGAAGCTCAAAGCCCCCCACGTCCAACGCCACCGATTCCGAGGCGATCATCACCTCCTGGCGCCCTGCTTCCTGACGCGTCCCGAAGACCACCGGGCGGATACCATGAGGATCACGGAAGGCCACCATGCCATAGCCGTTGATGATGGCCACGGCCGCGTAGCCACCGTTGCAGCGACGATGCACACGGCGCACGGCATCGAAGATATCCTCGGGGCCCATGCTCAGGCCCTGCTTGCCAAGCTCGTGGGCAAAGACGTTGAGCAGCACTTCGGAGTCGGAACTGGTGTTAATATGACGAAGATCGCTCGAGAACAGTTCTTGCTTGAGCTGATCGGAATTGGTCAGGTTGCCGTTATGCGCAAGCGAAATGCCGTAGGGCGAATTGACATAGAACGGCTGCGACTCCGCTTCACTGGAAGACCCAGCGGTCGGATAGCGGACATGGCCAATCCCCAGATTGCCTTTGAGGCGGCGCATATGGCGGGTATGGAAGACATCACGTACCAGGCCATTGCTCTTGCGCAGCAGAAAGCGCCCTTCGTTCCAGGTCATCATCCCCGCAGCATCCTGCCCACGATGCTGAAGAACCGTCAGCGCGTCATACAACGCCTGGTTGACCGCCTGATTGGCCATTAGGCCTACGATACCGCACATTCCGGCTTACCTCGCTTGCAATGGTGCTTCGACGCCGAACGGGGCCGACGCCATGAAAAATCGGATTCAGGGTGCGCCATCCTCGCGCGAGGGAGCGGTGTCGCTCGACGGGGCATCCTGCCCCAATATGTCCGGCAGCGATAAAGAACGCAGCTGCTCGGCACGTTCCGGATCCTGACGCTCCCAGGCGGCGACACGATCAAGCGCCCAGCTTTCCAGACGCTCAAACGTGGGCCGCACCTCGGCATTCTGCCAGGCGCTGAGCTGCTCAAGCGGGGTGAAGCCGATCAGCAGCGTCGCCAGCACCAGGATCACTGCCCCCTTGAGGGTGCCGAACACGGCACCGGCGATCCGGTTGAAAAAGCCCATGCCCACCCACTCAACGGCGGCATGCAGCAGGCGAATGACCATACCGCCAAGCATGATGACCACCAAAATCACCAGCACAAAGGCCAACACCAGCCGACCATCATCACTGTCAATCAGTCCGGCCAGCATGTCCGCCACGGGTTCGGCGAAGAACCTTGCCGCCATCAGCGCCAGCACCCAGGTAACGAGTCCTAGGCCTTCCTGGACCAGGCCTCGCATGAAACCGGCCAGCATGGTGACACCCAGCACCGCAAGGAATATCCAGTCGATCCACGTAAGCGTCATGGTGACATCCTCACCACAAGCCCCTGGAGATTCGCCTTGGCCTTGAGCTCACTGCGGGCGCGCTCGCCTTCCTCGGCGCTGGCGAACGGGCCAACGTAGACGGCAGTCAAGTCGTTACCTCGAGGCCGGCGATAGGCATTGAAGCCCTGCGACTCGAGCTTTTCCTCCAAGCGCTCGGCATTGCCGGGCTCACCGAAGCTTCCGGCCTGCACCGACCATTCACCGGTAGCGGCCCGCTTTTCCTCCGCGGCCCTGGCCAGATCGGCGATCGGATCGGCCTGCTCCGGCTGACTGGCATCGGCCTGCGCCTGAGGCGCGGATTCTTGAGAGGCCTCTGAGGCCTCTGCCGTCTCACGCGCCGTTTCCTCCTGCTCGTCTGATGCAACGGAGGGCACATCGACGACAGGCTTATCAGCATTGCCATTTGGCTTGACCGCTTCAGCCTCACTGGACGCGCTATCTTGCTGGCGCTCCACCTGGGTAGACGCCTCATTCGATGTCTCATCAAGACGACTGGGCGGCTGAGGCTCATCGACTGCCACTCTTTCAACCTCCAATGGCGCCTCGATGCTGAGCATCGGCTGGGGTCTTTCGTCCCGGGACACCGGATCATCAAACAGCATCGGCAAGAAGATAACCGCCAAAGCGAGCAGGATGACTGCGCCGCTAACTCTTTCACGCATTCCGTACTTCATTCACCCTCCCCGGCTCGCCTTCCTGGCGGGCCACTGGCTACTGTGGCCGTGACACATCGAGTGCTGGCGATGACCAGCGCGCCAGCACCTCTGCCACGGTAAAGAAGGAACCACACACCAGCACCTCATCCTCGGCCGTAATGCTCCCCTCGAGCCACGCTGCCCCGTCTGCCGGGGAGTCGGCGAGTGTCAGCACATCGCCGCCACGAGCGCGAATCAGGTCAGCAAGGTCGCCGGCCGGCCTAGCCCGCTCGCCGCCAAGCGTCACCGGCACCCAGGCATCGATGACACCGGCAAGAGCCGAGACAACGCCCTCGGCATCCTTGTCGCTCAACATGCCTAGTAGCGCCACGCGACGCCCGGTGTATGGCCTGGCGGTGAGCCGGTCGGCAAGGTAGGCGGCGGCATGCGGGTTATGTCCTACATCCAGACACCAGTTGTCTCGCCACTGCATGCGTCCGGCAAGCGTGACGTCACTGAAGGCACGGCGACAGGCGGCTGGCTCGAGTGTCACACCCGAAAGCGCCAATGCCTGAAGCGCGGTTGCGGCATTGTCGAGCGGCAGACCAGGATCTGGCAGTGCGTCCAACACAAACGGCTCATGTTTGTCATCACGCCCTTGCCAAGCCCATCCCGAGGCGCCAGCGCTTCGCGAGAACTCGTGTGCCAGGCGATGCACGCGACACTCAAGGCTTGTCGCCACTTGGTAGACGCTTGCCGGCAAGGACTCGCTTCCCAACACGGCTGGGCGCTCGGCCCGCAGGATACCGGCCTTCTCGCGACCAATCCCCTCTAAGTCGTTGCCCAGAAAGGCCGCATGGTCTTGGGCCACGGTGGTGACCACCCCGACATCGGCATCGATGACGTTGACGGCATCCAGTCTTCCCCCCAGCCCGACTTCCAGGATGGCGATATCGGGCTGGCGCTGGCCAATGGCCCAGAGCCCTGCCAGAGTACCGGCTTCGAAGTAGGTCAGGCTGATCGGCTCACCCTCAAGCCGCGCTGCCTCTACGCGGGCGAAGCCCTCGATCAGGATCGCATCGCTGGCCTCTTCCCCGTCCAGCTTCAGGCGCTCGTTGTAACGCAACAAGTGCGGAGAGGTGTAGGTGCCGGTCGTCAGCCCATGAGAGAGTGCCAAGGCTTCAAGCATGGAGACCGTTGAGCCTTTCCCATTGGTGCCGGCAACGGTAATGACCCTACCCGCCAGGCGACCTGCCTGAGGCGTTGGCGCAAGTCCCAGACGCGAAGCGACCTTGGCCACTCGCTCGAGGCCAAGGTCGATGCTTACCGGATGCTGGCGTTCGAGACGCTCAAGCCAGCCATCAAGCGTCGAGGGCTGGCTTGCAAAGGCCTGCGGTGATGATGGCTTAGCTTTGCTCATGACGGCTGATGTCAGGCCTCACGGTTGACGTCGTCGGTCTCTGGTGTTTCCGAGCCTTGAGCCTCGTCGACCAGATCCGGCTCTGCGTTTTCCGGCGGACCGGAAATCGGCTGATGCGTCAGCTTGCGCAACACTCCGCCGAGCCGATCACGCATCTCTTGACGGTGCACGATCATGTCGACGGTACCGTGTTCCAGCAAGAACTCGCTGCGTTGAAAACCTTCGGGCAATTTCTCGCGAACCGTCTGTTCGATAACCCGCGGGCCCGCGAAACCGATCAGGGCATTGGGCTCGGCCACATTAAGATCGCCAAGCATGGCAAGAGACGCTGAAACTCCGCCGTAGACTGGGTCAGTGAGCACCGAAATATAGGGAATACCTGCCTGTTTCAGTTTCTCAAGTGCCGCAGAGGTCTTGGCCATCTGCATCAGCGAGAACAGGGCTTCCTGCATGCGAGCGCCACCGGAGGCGGCGAAGCACACCAGCGGAATGCCTTCTTCGAGAGAGCGGGTCGCGGCCTGCACGAATTTCTCGCCCACCACGGCCCCCATGGAGCCCCCCATGAAGCTAAATTCGAAAGCCACGGCGACCAGCGGTATGCCATCCAGCTGGCCACGCATGGCAATCAGGGCATCGTTCTCGTTGGTGCTCTTCTGAGCCGCCGCGAGACGATCCTTGTACTTTTTGGAGTCACGAAACTTGAGCCGGTCCACGGGCTGCAGGTCGGTCTGGATCTCTTCCCGGTCATCTTGATCGAGGAACCAGTCGAGGCGCTTACGCGCCGTTAAGCGCAGATGATGGTCGCACTTGGGACAGACGCTCTGGTGCTTATCCAGCTCGGGGAGGTAAAGCACCCCTTCGCACTTGGGGCACTTGCGCCACAAACCGTCGGGTACACTCGTGCGTCGGTCATTGCGCTGAATGCGCCCCATGGAGGGCACGATCTTGTCTAGCCAGCTCATATCAGAAGGTTTCCATCATCCGGGGCCCGGCACGACCGGGCCGATGTTGATTCAAATGACGCAGCGTGCGAGCTGCGCAATGCCGGGATTCACCGGCATCAGGCGTCCAGCGCCTGGCGCATTTCGCCCATAATATCCTTGAGGCGCGGGGCAATGGCTGCCGGGTCATCGACGCAGGCGGCGATCTGCCCGACCAGCACGCTGCCAACGATGACACCCTCAGCGACCTTGCCCACCGCAGCGGCTGTTGCGCCATCGCGGATCCCGAAGCCTACGCATAGCGGCAAGTCGGAGAGTTTACGGAGCGGCGCCAGGTGCTCATCGATTTCTTCCACATTCAGCGTCGCGGCACCGGTCACGCCCTTGAGCGAGACATAATACAGATAGCCTTCGCCATGGGCGCTGATTGTACCGGCGCGGGCATCCGAGGTGGTAGGGGCCACCAGAAAGATCGACTGCAGGCCACGCGCCTTCAACACAGGGCCAAATTCATCCGCTTCTTCTGGCGGCATGTCGACGGTCAGAACACCATCGACGCCGGCCTCGCTTGCCTGATCGGCAAACGCCTCGTACCCCATGCGCTCGATGGGGTTCAAGTAGCCCATCAGCACCACCGGCGTATCGGTATCCTGGCTGCGGAACTCACGCACCATGGCGAAAAGGTGAGAAAGACGGGTGCCATGCTTGAGCGCCCGCTCACAAGCTTTCTGGATGACCGGGCCATCGGCCATGGGGTCGGAGAACGGCACACCGAGTTCAATGATATCTGCCCCGGCCTCGACCAGGGCATGCATGAAGCCCACGGTGTATTGAGGTGCGGGATCACCGGCAGTGAGATACGGTATCAGGGCCGTGCGGCCCTGCGCCTTGAGCGTGGCGAAGCGTTGATCGATTCGATTCATACCCTTGTCCTGGTCGCGGTCCACGTTTAGATCTCGATGCCGTCAAGCTTGGCGACGGTGAGGATATCCTTGTCACCACGCCCTGAGAGATTGATGACGATATGCTGGTCAGGCCGCATGGTCGGCGCCAGCACCTTGGCATAGGCCAGCGCATGAGCCGATTCGAGTGCCGGCATGATGCCCTCGACATGAGTGAGCTCGCGGAATGCCTCGAGCACCTCCTTGTCATTGGCCGCCACATAGTTGACGCGTCCAACATCTTTCCAGAGGGCATGCTCTGGTCCCACACCCGGGTAATCGAGCCCCGCCGAAATGGAATGGGTCTCGGAGACCTGACCACCTTCATCGGACATCAGGTAAGTGCGGTTGCCGTGCAGTACACCGCGCGGCGCGTTGCCGGCCAGCGGTGCCGCATGCCGGCCTGTCTCGACGCCATCGCCACCAGCTTCGACACCGTACATGGCGACATCCTCATCTTCGACGAAGGGATAGAAGAGTCCCAGAGCGTTGGAGCCGCCGCCGACGCAGGCGATCAGTGCATCCGGCAGGCGACCGATCTGCTTGAGGGACTGCTCCCGAGCCTCGCGGCCTGCCACGGCGTTGAAATCGCGCACCAGCATTGGATAGGGATGCGGCCCCGCGACAGTACCGATGATGTAGAAGGTATTGTCGACGTTGGTGACCCAGTCTCGCAGTGCCTCGTTCATGGCATCCTTGAGCGTGCGCGAGCCGGACTCGACCGGAATCACCTTGGCGCCCAGTAGCTGCATCCGATAGACATTGAGTTTCTGACGCTGAACGTCTTCCGCCCCCATGTAGATGGCACACTCGAGCCCCAGGCGAGCCGCCACGGTAGCGGTTGCCACACCGTGTTGACCGGCGCCGGTCTCGGCGATGACCCGCGGCTTGCCACTTTTCTTGGCGAGCAGGGCCTGACCGATGGTGTTGTTCACCTTGTGAGCACCGGTGTGGTTCAGGTCCTCGCGCTTCAGCCAGATCTGTGCCCCACCGAGCTCCCTTGACCAGCGCTCGGCATGGTAAAGCGGCGAAGGACGGCCAACGTAATGGGCCAGATCATGGTCGAATTCGGCCTGGAAATCGGGGTCATCGCGAAGAGCCGCGTAGGTCTCTTCCAACTCCTCCAGGGCGAAGCTCAACGTTTCCGAGACGAACCGGCCGCCGTAGGCGCCGAAATGGCCTCGTGCATCCGGCATGCGGGTCAGGTCGCTGAACTTGGTCACGAAAGACACCTCACAGGGTCACTGGAACTTGGATGGATAAGTCGTAAAAACATGGTGCAGGAAATCATCTAACTTGGCCGCCGACTTGATGCCAGGCGAGGCTTCCACACCACCGGAAACATCGACGGCAAAGGGGCCAACTGCACGGATGGCTTGCTGAACATTTGCCGCATGCAAACCTCCCGCCAGAATAACAGGTTTTGCCAGGCTTGCGGGGATTCGGGACCAGTCGAAGGTCTCGCCGGTCCCGCCGGGAACCCCAGGCTTATACGCATCCAGCAACAGGGCTCGGGCCGTGCCATAGGCACTCGCCATTGCCTCGAGATCGACCCCTTCACGCATGCGCAGCGCCTTGATATAGGGCCGAGAGTAGCCGTCGCAACTATCCGGCGTCTCATCGCCATGGAACTGCAGTAAATCGAGATGCTCACAGGCCGCCTCGATGAACGCCGCTTCCTGATCGACGACAAGACCGACGCGCGTCACGAAGGCCGGCACCCGCGCCGTCAGCTCGGCCAGACGATCAAGGCCGATGGCGCGCTTGCTGCCCGGCCATAGCACGAACCCCAGCGCATCAGTCCCCGCGGCAACCGCTGCATCGATGTCTTCCTCACGAGTGAGACCACAGATCTTTACGCGCGTGCGCTGCATGGTAGGCCTCTTTTAGGCTCAGCGGCTTTCATGACGTTCCCTTCTGGATGCCCCTTCCTGGACGACCGTCTCATCAGGTCGGCTTACCCGCTTCGACGAAGCCCGGAGGCACCGAGGCCTTGGTCGGACGGGTACGGCGAAAATCGACCAGCGGACAGTCTGGCAACTCGCGCTCGCCCGTCCATTCACCGAGAAACGCCAAGAGGTTCGGCCCCAGCGGCTCGCGCGGTAGCTCATAGACATCATCATAGATCGAATCGACAAAATGCAGGCCACAGCCCGGGGCCGTGACGCTGCCCTGAGTGCGATCTTTCATGGCCATAAGCTGCGCCGGGTAATCCCGCCCTTTCTCGCCGCGGCCCACCGCAATAAGCGTGCCGGCAATATTGCGAATCATGTGGTGCAGGAAGGCGTTGGCCTGGACGTCAATCACGACCAGCGAGCCATGGCGATGCACCTCGATGAAGTGCAGGTGGCGCCGCGTCGTCTTGGACTGACAGCCCGCGGCACGAAAACTCGAAAAGTCCTTCTCACCCACCAGCGCCTGAGCCGCTTCATGCATGGCCGGCACGTCCAGAGGATCACGACACCAGGTGGCATTGGCACGCTCCAATACCGGGCGACTGGGTTGATTGAGAATGACATAGCGGTAGCGCCTGGCGAGTGCCAGAAAACGGGCATGAAAATCGTCCGGCACCGGCTTGACCCAGTGCACGGCGATATCTCGCGGCAGCTTGGCATTGGTGCCGAACACCCAGGCCTTCTCGGAGCGCGGCACAGGGGAGTCAAAATGAACGATCTGACGAGTGGCGTGCACGCCACTATCGGTTCGTCCACTACAGTGCACATTCACGGGTGCATTGGCGATATGAGACATCGCTTTCTCAAGCGCCCCCTGTACCGAGGAGGCATGCTTCAGGCGCTGCCAGCCACTATAGTGGCTGCCATCATACTCAACCCCCATGGCCAAGCGGCCAGTCAGGGGTGACTTTTCATCAAGGGTCTCAAAAAGGGGCATCGGCTCATCATAAGTTGTGCTGAGCGATCAGGCGCTTGGCCTGTTCGCGGGTCTCGCTATCCCCTTCGTCCAACGCACGGGCGAGCTTATCCTGCGCCTTGGCATGATTGCCCTGCTCGAGGTGCTCTTCAGCCTCGCCAACCAGCGACCGCGTCAACGCCGGGGAGTCGACAGGCTGGTCATTATCCAGATGGAGCGGCTCGAAAGCCACCTCCTCGATGTCCCACTCCTCTTCGTTGACGCCATACGCCGAGCCAGGCGCCCGCTCGTCGGGCTCACGCATCAAGTCAGCGAGATTACTCCCTGCATCTTCACCGAGAGCGGGGATATCTTGCTCACCTGACGTCGGCGCCTGGGTATCAACAGACGCTTCCCCATCAGCTGGGGCAGATACCTGTGGCTGAGGAAATTCCACACTCGGTTGCATGGGCGCTTCTTCGGGTGGCGCGGTTTCCAGCTCCAGGGTCGGCGGGTGATAATCGATCACATGGTCGCGCGTCGACTTAGACGACTCGCTCTCTCTCTCGGCAGCGCCGACCGGCTTACTGGCCGCCTCCTGTTCATTTCCTTCGATGCTGGCATTCTGCTCGACACGCGGAGGCTGGCCAGCTGAATGCGAGGCGACGCCCGAGACGTCATCATCACCAGACACATTCTGTTGGCTGGTCGAAAGCTCGCGAAGCGCCTCTCGGATCTGCTCTGGGTCCACCTCCTTGCCTTTTTGCCAGGACGGCTCGGCATGATGATGCTTACCATCAAAGGCGACCGGCTCGCGCTCCAGCGGTGGTCGAAACATCAGTGTCGACTCAACCGGCTCTAGTGCCATCTCGGGTACTGTATCCGCCTCGTCGCTTGGCGACGCCTGGGACGATGGCTGCGGCTCGGATTCGCCAACCCCACCTCCTTGAGCGCCGCTATGAGCCTCCGTCTCCGGCTCAGCTGGAGACGACACACCCCGCGCACGGGCCAGGAGGCGTTCAAGCTCTGCCTGACGGCCAGGGTCGTCATCTAAGGCCAGGCGCGCGGCTTCCATGTGCGCCTCCTGCCAAAGCCCCTGCTCGACCAGCACCTTGACCAGCTTGAGTCGCAGGTCATGGCGGTCGGGTTCGGCATCGAGACGTTCTTCGAGTATCGCTCGCGCTTTGTCGTAGCGACCATAGGCGATAAAGATGTCCGCCTCACTGACCGCCTCCGCCTTGGGCATAAAGGCATCTCTTACATCAGGAGCAAAGCGAGCCGATTTGCCGCGCGGCTTTTCCGTCGATTCCGCATCGCGTTGAGCACCGGTGACAGCCGGCGCGTTGTCAGTCGTATTATCCTCATCGGCTGCTCGGCGCCGACGCAGCCACCACCACAGTGCCAAGAGAAGCGCCAGCCCAGCCGCCGCCAGCTGAGCGGAAAGAGCTCGACCCGCCTGAGCGATAGCGGTCCATAACGGCATCAAATAACGCTCAACGGCACTGTTGCTTGCCGACTCACCTTGGGTCTGCGCGACACTAGAGGATTGGGCTTTTGCAAGCGTTTCAAGCGTGTCACGCATATCGGCGACCTCTTCACGCATTGCCGCCAACTCAGCCTCGGCACTATCGCGCTCGGCACGAATTTCAGCCAGGGACTGCTGGCTCTGCGAAAGCTGCGCCTCCAGGCGATTGAGACGTTCGGCCTGCTCACTTGATAGCGAATCAACGGCACCGGCATTGGCTTCCGACTCTACCTCAGCATCCGTCAGCAAGGTCAGGCGCGGAGTATCTGACTGAGTATCTGACTGAGCATCGGGCTGATCAGCCGGGCGAGCATCGGAAGTAGAGGAGGCAGAGGAAGACGGCTGGCCGCCCTCGCTGGTAAGCGCAGAACGCTGCGCCCCGTCTAACGAAACAGATGAGCCAGAGGCCTCTGGCTGAGTGGCATCAGGGCCGCCAGATACAATATCAGCCATTTGCTCGGGCGCTTGAACCGCATCAGAGCCTGACGTACGCCCTGTCGATGCCCCCACACCAGACACCGGCTCGCCACGGTCAAAGGCGCGATTATGCGCTTGGACCCGTTGCCAGGCCTCATCAGCTGACCGCGACGTTATTTTCTCTTGAGTGGGTACCTCCAGCACATAGCCGGCTCGCAGTCGGTTAATGTTGCCACCCGGAAACGCATTAGGGTTAGCATCCAGCAGCGCCAGCATCATTTGCGATATCGATATATCGGCATCCGGGCGAAGCCGCTTGGCGACGCTCCACAGGGTTTCGCCGGAGTCGACGTAGCCGGTGGCCCGCTCGCGAGATGCCATGGAGGCCTGAGAAGGCTCGGCTTGACGCGCGCTAGCTTGCTGAGGGCTATCTGCCGGCTGAGAACCGAAACCGGGCGGGTCGAAAAGCAGTGTTACCTGGCGCTGCTGACGACCATCAGGCCCATCAATCTCCAGCAACAGATCGAGGTAGGGAGCATTCACAGCGGGTTCGGAGCTCAACCGGATCGACAGTCTTCCCGATTCCGGCACAACCGAGAGACTCACGGCATCGAGCAACAGACTGCGCTCCAGGCCGGCGCGCCGGTAGCTCTCAGCATCAGCCAGGCTGACCGTAAGCCCTCGCGGTTCCAGCCCTTGCGTATCCGTCAGCGGGATCGTCGCTTCAAGTGGCGCACCCAGCGCAGACTCGACTTGCGCTTCGCCCACGCCCAGCGACCAGGCCGGTAGGCTCAGTGCAGACAGCGACATCAAGATGACCAGAGAAAACTTGCGCTTCATGGGGCGATGGGCCTCTCAGGTGTCGGAGGCAACGTACTCGCACATCAGATGTTTCAGAAAAAAGTGTGAGCCACGACAGCCTAATGATCGAATTTAAGACTTATTCTACCTACACTTCCGGCTAGCCGGGAGATTCATGTAAAGCAAAGCGACGTCTCAATTCAACGCTTAGGCACACCCTTCATACATCCGCCAAAAGATACAGAACGTCTTAATACAAAGCGTAACCAACTTGATCAGCCCGCAATAAAAACGCCTCCCGATAGGGAGGCGCTGGATACGAGGCAGCGACGCCGATTACTGCTCGCGCAGAATCTTCAACATACGCTTGAGTGGCTCGGCGGCACCCCAAAGCAGCTGATCACCGACCGAGAAGGCAGACAGATACTCGCCGCCCATGGCCATCTTGCGCAGGCGACCCACGGGCACATTCAAGGTACCGGTGGCGGCAGCCGGCGTCAGACCATCGATGGTGGCATCCTTGTCATTGGCGATGACGCGCACCCACTCGTTGTGCTTGGCCAGGCGATCTTCGATCTCGTCGATCGGCACGTCCTGCTTGAGCTTGATGGTAAAGGCCTGGCTGTGAGAGCGCATGGCACCGATGCGCACACAAAGGCCATCGATGGGAATCGGGTTGTTGTCGAGACCGAGAATCTTGTTGGACTCGACGCCGCCCTTCCACTCTTCCTTGCTTTGACCGTTTTCCATCGGCTTGTCGATCCAGGGCAGCAGGCTACCGGCCAGTGGCGCCCCGAAGTTATCGGTGGGGAAGCTCCCGCCACGCATGGTCTCGGTGACCTTGCGATCGATATCGAGAATCGCGCTTGCCGGATCCGCAAGCTCGCTGGCCACGCTGTCCCGCAGGCTGCCCATCTGGTTGAGCAACTCGCGCATGTGCTTGGCGCCGGAACCTGAGGCCGCTTGATAGGTCATCGAGGTCATCCACTCGATCATGTTGGCCTCAAAAAGGCCGCCAAGCCCCATCAGCATCAGGCTGACCGTGCAGTTACCGCCGGTGAAGGTCTTGATGCCACGGGCCAGCTGGGCGTCGATGACGTCGCGATTGACCGGGTCCAGCACGATGGTGGCGTCATCTGCCATGCGCAGGGTACTGGCCGCATCGACCCAGTAGCCCTTCCAGCCGCTCTGGCGCAGGTCCTTGTAGACCTTTTCGGTATAGTCGCCGCCCTGGCAGGTGACGACCACATCCAGTGCCTTGAGCGCGTCAAGATCAAACGCATCCTTGAGCGGGGGCACATCAACGCCGACATTAGGCCCTGGCTGACCGACCTGGGAAGTGGTGAAGAACACCGGCTCAATGCCTGCGAACTCATTGTCTTCCTGCATACGCTGCATGAGCACGGAGCCCACCATGCCACGCCAACCTACGAAACCGACTGTCAACATGTGACGTCCTCCTCAAAATAATGGGGCAACTAGTATACACAAGCCGCCCGTCTCGCGCAGACAGGGGCGGCTTCACGCTCTTTTCAAGTACCTTGCAGCAAGAAGACGGGCATTACCTGGCTTCGAAAGCCGCCAGCACAGCATCACCCATCTCACCGGTTGAGACCTGACGCGTACCGGGATAGGCGATATCGGCGGTGCGCAATCCGTCATCAAGCACCTGGCCCACCGCGGCTTCGATACGCTCGGCAAGCACCGCCTCGTTGAGTGAATAGCGCAGCATCATCGCGACCGAGAGAATGGTCGCCAGGGGATTGGCGACGCCCTGACCGGCGATATCCGGCGCACTGCCATGACAGGGCTCATACATGCCCTGACCGTCGGCATTCAGCGAGGCCGAGGGCAACATGCCAATCGACCCCGTCAGCATGGCGGCAGCATCCGACAGGATATCGCCGAACATGTTACCGGTGACGATCACATCGAACTGCTTGGGCGCACGTACCAGCTGCATGGCGGCGTTATCGACGTACATGTGCGAAAGCTCGACCTGCGGATACTCAGGCGCCAGGCGTTCCATGACCTCACGCCACAGCATCGTCGCCTCGAGTACATTGGCCTTGTCGACGCTGCACAGCTTGCCGCCACGCTTGGCCGCCATCTCGAAGGCCACGCGACCGATACGCTCGATTTCGCTCTCCGAGTAGACATAGGTATTAAAGCCGACCCGCTGGCCGTCGCGCTCTTCGATGCCGCGCGGCTGACCGAAGTAGATGCCACCGGTGAGCTCGCGCACGATCATGATATCGAGACCTGACACCACCTCAGGCTTGAGGCTCGAGGCCTCCGCAAGCTGCGGATAGAGTAGCGCCGGGCGCAGGTTGCCGAACAGCGACAGCTCCTTGCGCAAGCCAAGCAGGCCCTTTTCCGGGCGCTTGCTGATGTCCTCGATCTTGTCCCACTTCGGCCCGCCCACGGCGCCGAGCAGGATGGCGTCGGCACCCCGCGCCTGATCGAGGGTAACCGCCGGCAGCGGCTCGCCGTGGGCATCATAACCCGCACCACCCACCAGACCTTCTTCGATATCGACGTCCAGACCCGCGGCCTGACAAGCCTTGAGGACCTTGACCGCCTCAGCGGTGATTTCCGGGCCGATGCCGTCACCCGGCAGAACGAGAATCTTGCGGCTCATGTGCTGTGGCTCTCTTGGCAAAAGGGCCCGCTTCGCGGACCCGATGGTTCGATGATGAATCAACCGCCAGCCAGTTTACCCTTGGCTGACGACTAGAAAGATGGCGCTTCCCTGCGCATCTGCCCTTACGGGCATCCCTCTTCTTTGGTGTCCAGCGTTGCGGCTGGAAAGCTGGCCCTTGATGGGCCAAATGTCGGCCTACGCGTTAAAACGCTGCGTCAGGACGTGGCCGCCTTGGCCGTCTCACGAAACAACCAGGGTCGAGCGGCCCGATGCTTGGCTTCGAACTCACGAATCGCCTCTTCGTCCTGCAGCGTAATGCCAATGTCGTCGAGGCCGTTGAGCAGGCAATGCTTGCGGAAGGCGTCGACGTCGAACTCGAGGATCTCGCCTGACGGCGTGGTGACGCGCTGGTTTTCGAGATCGACGTCCAGCCGGTAGCCTTCATTGGCTTCCACTTCCTGAAACAACCGCTCGATCACGTCCTCTTCAAGCGTCACCAGCAAAATGCCGTTCTTGAAGGCATTGTTGTAGAAGATGTCGGCGAAGCTCGGCGCAATGACCACGCGAAAGCCGAAATCCTCAAGCGCCCAGGGGGCGTGCTCCCGTGAGCTTCCGCAGCCAAAATTGCGACGGGTCAGCAACACGCTGGCCCCCTCATACCGCGGCTGATTAAGCACGAAATCGGGATTGAGCGGACGCGTTGACACGTCCTGGCCCGGATACCCTTCATCCATATAGCGCAGGGCGTCAAACAGGTTCACGCCAAAGCCGGTGCGCTTGATGGACTTCAGAAACTGCTTGGGAATGATCAGGTCGGTATCGACATTGGCTCGATCGAGCGGTGCCACCAGGCCCTGCTGACGGACAAACTTGTTCATGGTTCAGGCCTCCTGAGACGGGGTATCGTGATGGCTATCATTGCCAGCAGCGAATTGACGGACATCGACGAAATGCCCCGCGATGGCGGCAGCGGCAGCCATCGCCGGGCCCACCAGATGGGTACGCCCGCCGAAGCCCTGGCGACCCTCGAAATTGCGATTCGAGGTCGAGGCGCAGTGTTCGCCGGCACCCAGCTTGTCGGCATTCATGGCCAGACACATCGAGCAACCCGGCTCACGCCATTCGAAACCGGCTTCGGTGAAGATCTTATCAAGCCCTTCGGCCTCGGCCTGACGCTTCACGAGCCCGGAGCCCGGCACCACCATCGCCAGCATGATGGAGTCGGCGACCTTGCGTCCCTTGGCCACCTTGGCGGCCGCCCGCAGGTCCTCGATACGCGAGTTGGTGCAGGAACCGATGAACACCTTGTCGAGGCGAATATCGGTGATCTTCTGCTTGGCCGCGAGACCCATGTATTCGAGTGCCCGGCTATAGCTACCCTTGGTGGTATCATCGGGTGCTTCGGCGGGGTCAGGCACCTCACCAGAGATACCGGTGACCATTTCGGGACTGGTTCCCCAGCTGACCTGCGGCTCGATGTCCTCGGCGGCAATCTCTACCACTTTATCAAAGTCGGCATCCGCGTCGGAGACCAACTCGCGCCATTCGGCGACGGCGGCCTCCCACTGATCGCCCTGAGGCGCGAAGGGGCGCTCACGGAGATAGTCGATGGTGGTGTCGTCCACCCCAATCAAACCGACCCTGGCTCCCGCCTCAATGGCCATGTTGCAGACCGTCATGCGACCTTCCATGGACAGCTCGCGAATCGCACTGCCCGCAAACTCGATCGCATAGCCGGTACCGCCAGCCGTACCGATACGGCCGATGATCGCCAGCACGATATCCTTGGCGGTAACGCCGGTACCGAGCGTGCCCTCGACCCGCACCTGCATGTTCTTCATCTTCTGGGCCAGCAGGCACTGAGTGGCCAGCACGTGCTCGACCTCAGAGGTGCCGATGCCGTGTGCGATCGCCGCGAAGGCACCATGGGTCGCGGTATGAGAATCACCACAGACCACCGTCATGCCCGGCAATGTCGCGCCCTGCTCAGGGCCCACCACATGCACGATGCCTTGACGGGCGTCGTTGATGCGAAATTCCTCGATACCAAAAGACTCGCAGTTGTCATCCAGGGTCTGCACCTGAATCAACGACACCGGATCCTTGATACCGGCATTGCCCTCGGCACGCTCAATCACCGTGGTCGGTACGTTGTGATCGGGAGTGGCGAGGTTGGCATCCAGGCGCCACGGGCGACGATTAGCCAGACGCAGCCCCTCGAAGGCCTGCGGCGAGGTCACCTCATGTAACAGCTGGCGGTCGATATAGATGAGCGCGGTGCCATCATCGCGCTCTTTGACCAAGTGCTGGGACCACAGCTTGTCGTAAAGCGTCTGGCCTGCCATGTCTCTCCTCCACGGGGCTTAGGTTGCCCTCTGATTGATCTTGCCACGCCTGCTGCCTTCTTGAGGTCAGGCAGTGTTGCCATACACCCGAGACTAGGGGGTGAGACACATAAAAGCAATTCATGTTATTTATGTTATAGATTCCATATTGGAATACATGCCGCGCAGTATTTCACGATTAACGACAGGACATACAGCGTGACGCTATGCATACAAGCCCACGCGATCTCGACAGCGCCCTACCCTTATGACCGACGTCAAGGAAGCGACCATGGACACACAAAGCCTGCAGGCCTTTCTTGCCGTCGCCGATGGCGGATCCTTTTCGCTTGCCGGCGAAAAGCTCCACCTGACACAACCCGCCGTCAGTAAGCGCATCGCCACCCTTGAAGACCAGGTGGGCTCGCGGCTTTTCGATCGTATCGGTCGCCGCGTCACCCTCACCGAAGCCGGCTCCCTTCTGCTGCCCCGGGCGCGTCAGATCCTGCTGATGGTTGACGACAGTCGTCGGGCGCTATCGAATCTCGCTGGCGATGTAGCCGGCAGCTTAACGCTTGCCACCAGCCATCATATTGGCCTGCACAGGCTACCCCCTCTGCTCAAGGCCTTTACTCATGACCACCCGGCCGCGGAACTGGATCTGCGATTTCTGGACTCGGAACAGGCCTATCAAGGCGTACTCGATGGAGCCCTCGAAATCGCCGTGGTCACCCTGGCGCCGGTGCCCGACCCACAACTGAGGGTGGTGCCGGTGTGGATCGACCGGCTGCGCTTCGTCTGCGGTATCGATCACCCGCTGGCACGCCACGAACGACTCTCCATGTCGGCGCTGGCCGCCCATTCGGCGGTTCTGCCGGGCCCCATGACCTTTACCCGCGGCATCGTACTCGACACGTTTTCCCGCGAGGAGTTAAACGTGAAGGTGGGGCTCTCCACCAACTATCTGGAAACGCTGAAAATGATGGCCTCGATCGGGCTCGGTTGGAGCGTACTGCCCGAGAGCATGATCGATGGGGATCTGCATATCCTGCCGATCGAGCACCCTCCCATCGAGCGTCCGCTTGGCTATCTCGTGCATCGCAACCGCACGCTATCCAATGCCACTCATGCGATGATGGTAAAACTCGATGCAGCGCGCACGGAGGAGGCGAAGCGCTGGACGCTGCCAACCTCAAAGGCGTGAAGCGGCTCGCACAAGGTGGTGCATGCACGGCGCTTGCCCCGCTAGCCCGGCTTGCCTAGGATGAGCAGCTTTGCTCGGATACGCGCCCATGCCGCCCTCCATGCCGTGGTCATCCTCTTCAGCAGACGAGGATCGACCATCGACGTCTGCCCCCGCGCGCGCCACCTCAGACTCTGCCCCCCGGCCTCCCAAGATCACCGGGCGGCAACGCTTGGCAGGGCTCATCATCGCCCTCGGCCTCATGCTACAGATTGCCCGTCTGGCCGGTGTCGCGGCAGTGGCACCGCTGGTCGGTGTCGCTTTCTGGCTGGCGATAGGGCTACTGTGGAGGGACATCCCGCGGCGCAACCGCTTCCAGGTTGGGGCACTGGCGATGATCGGTGCAGGGCTTCTGGCGATCAGCCAAGGCGCATATGGCATTGAGCTCGCCTGGAACAGCGTACTGGATGGCAATACCTACGTGGTCGCCATGCTGGTCGGGGTCAGTTTTGTCGGCCTGATCAACCAGGCCCCGCCGGCTCGCGGCACCCAGACCCATGGCGGACAGGGCGTAATCACCACCTGGCTAAGCGTTCATCTGCTGGGTGCGATTCTCAACCTGTCCTCGGTGTTTCTAATCGGCGATCAGCTGAAACGCGACGATGGTTTACGCCTGCCACAGCTGTTGACCCTCAACCGTGGGCTCTCAAGCGCCGCGCTCTGGTCGCCTTTTTTCGCCGCCATGGGGGTCGCCATGGGCCTGGCGCCTCAACTCGACTTTACCATCGCATTGGCCGCCGGCGTGCCGCTAGCGGCACTATCCGGCCTGCTCACACGTGTCGAGTTGGCAAGACGCTTCGACCTCGCCAACACACCCGGCGTTTCAATGGCCCCGCGCAACCTGCTGATGCCGGTAGGGCTGGCGATGCTGGTGCTGAGTTTTCACTACGGCCTGACGCCGACACTATCCATCGTCAGCATCATCACCTTCCTGCTACCAGCCACCGCCCTTGCCGCCAACCTGCCCCACGGCCTCGCTTTCACCTCGAAACGCATGCTGACGCATACCCGGGAGCGGCTACCGGCGATGCGCGGCGAGCTCTCGCTATTCCTGGCGGCCGGGCTCTTCACCCAGGGGCTCTCGACCTTCATCGACGCGGCAACCGGCAGCCAGTGGGTGCTGTTCGATCATTTCGGCGCGAAGGAGGCCATCTTAAGCTATCTGGCCATTGTCTTGAGCGCCGTCATTGGTTTGCATCCGATCATCGGCATTTCGACCCTGGCATCACTGCTGGACCTTGGCAGCACCAACCAGACCCTCTTGGGTGTCGTCGCACTGACGTCCTGGGCGGTTGGCGCAGCCATCGGACCGTTATCGGGAATCAACCTGTCACTCCAGGGACGCTACGGCACCAGCGGCGGCGTGATGATGCGCCACAACCTTGTCTATGCCCTGATCATGTCACTGGGGGTCTGCCTGACGCTCGCTCTGTTGGCCCGCCTGAACTAACCCATCGCGAACCCGATCATTGCGAGCTAAATCATCCCGGGCCAAATTTTTCAGGGCTAAGCCCCCCTTAGCCAAGAAACACACGGCATCTCGCAAACACGACGACCCTGGAGCCATTCATGGTCGTCGTGCAACACTACCCTATTATTGACCGGCCGCTTGAGGCCCGCGAGCGAAATAGCGATGCCCGCACTGGTGACAGGGCTCAAGGCGCGCCACCTCGCCAAGCGAGACCTCGGCGCCACAATGCACGCAGCTCAAGAGGCCAGGCGCGATCATCTCACCCTCGCAGTAGTCGGCACGGGCCGCTTCCAGATCGTCCTCGAAACGTACGCGATCAATCACGGTGCGATCGGCGATCGAGAACAGGGCCTCGCGGATGCGACGCGACAGCACGTCGAGATCAATGCCCAGCCAGCTGGCCACGCCCTCACCGCTTGCCGCCAGATAGCGGCGCATGTCTTTCAGATCGCGCTCTACCCAGGCGCGCAGCAATGCCAGCTCATCGCGGGTAAAGTCCTCGACTTCCGCCTCAAATTCCACCGCCTCGTCGAGATCCTGCTGCAGGTTCTCCCACGACAGCTCGTTGGCACCGTGCTGGAGCCGCGCCAGCAGACGCTCATAGCCTTCGCTCAGACGATGATCTGAATGCTTGTCCTGATCGCTCATATGACTCTCCTGTAGCTTTCCTTGACGTCCCTTGGCCGGGCGTTGCTCTCGCCGAACGCGGCGCCCCTACCTGCTAAGGCCCCGCTGCGGTATGCTGGCCCCCATTTAGACGCTATCTTTCCGTGCCATCAAGCCTTTTGGACCATGATGGAGCGGGAAAGTCCCTTGCTCTTCGCCAACGACGCTACAAGGTAACCACTCAGACCGATGGACGCACAGTACAAGCCTCACGACATCGAACGCGACGCCCAGCAATTCTGGACCAAGCACCAGTGCTTCAAGGCCGTGGAAGACGCCAATCGCGAAAAGTTCTATTGCCTGTCGATGTTCCCCTACCCCAGCGGCAAGCTACACATGGGGCACGTGCGTAATTACACCATCGGCGACGTGGTCTCGCGCTTCCAGCGCATGCAGGGCAAGAACGTACTGCAGCCCATGGGCTGGGACGCCTTTGGCATGCCTGCCGAGAACGCCGCCATCAAGAACCAGGTGCCGCCAGCCGAGTGGACCCACCAGAACATCGACTACATGCGCGACCAGCTCAAGGCGCTGGGTTTCGCCTATGACTGGGACCGTGAGTTCGCCACCTGCGATAGCGACTACTATCGCTGGGAACAGTGGTTCTTCACCAAGCTTATCGAGAAAGGCCTGGTCTACAAGAAGATGTCCACGGTCAACTGGGACCCGGTCGATCAGACCGTGCTCGCCAACGAGCAGGTCATCGATGGCTGCGGCTGGCGCTCCGGCGCGCCGGTGGAGCGCAAGGAAATCCCGCTGTGGTTCTTGAAGATCACCGACTACGCCGACGAACTGCTTGCCGACCTCGACAATGTCGAGTGGCCCGAGCAGGTCAAGACCATGCAGCGCAACTGGATCGGCAAGTCCAAAGGCGTCGAGCTGGCCTTCGAGGTTAGCGGCGATACCAGTGCCGAACCGCTACGGGTCTACACCACTCGCCCCGACACCCTGATGGGTGTGACCTATGTCGCCGTGGCCGCCAGCCATCCGCTGGCCAAGGCGGCCGCCGAGAAAAACCCAGCACTTGCCACCTTCAACGAAGAGTGCGCTCACGGCGGCACCTCCGAGGCCGAAATGGCCACCATGGAGAAGAAGGGCATGGACACCGGCTATCTGGCCGTCCATCCCCTCACCGGTCGCCAGGTACCCGTCTATGTGGCCAACTTCGTGCTGATGGAGTATGGCACCGGTGCGGTGATGGCGGTGCCCGCTCACGACCAGCGCGACTGGGAGTTCGCCACCAAGTACGGCCTGCCCATCGAAGCAGTGATTGCCACCGAAGATGGCCAAGTTCCGGACATCACCTTGGCGGCCCATGACGCACACGGCGTACTGATCAACTCCGGTGAGTTCGATGGCCTCGATTTCCAGGCGGCCTTCGATGCCATTGCCGCCAAGCTCAGTGAGCAAGGCCACGGCGAGGTCAAGACCAACTATCGCCTGCGCGACTGGGGAGTGGCACGCCAGCGCTACTGGGGCGCGCCGATTCCGGTCAAGTACGGCCCCGAAGGTCAGACCGTACCGCTTACCGACGACGAGCTGCCGGTTGCCCTGCCCACCGAAGTCACCGTCGATGCCTCCGGCTCGCCGCTCAAGAAGATGCCCGAGTTCAGCGACCTGGGCGATGGCTGGGCACGCGAGACCGATACCTTCGACACCTTCATGGAGTCCAGCTGGTACTACGCGCGCTTCTGCTGCGCCGACAACCAGGAGGCGATGCTCGACGAGCGCGCCAATTACTGGCTGCCGGTGGATCTCTATATCGGCGGCATCGAGCACGCCATCCTGCACCTGCTCTATGCGCGCTTCTTCCACAAGCTGATGCGCGATTTCGGCCTGGTCGAGTCCGATGAGCCCTTCAAGCGCCTACTGACGCAGGGCATGGTGATCGCCGAGACCTACTACCGGCCCGCCGCCAACGGCGGCAAGGACTGGTTCAACCCGGCCGACGTCGAGGTCAAGCGTGACGACAAGGGCCGGCCGGTCAGCGCCGTGCTGATCGAAGACGGCCAGCCCGTCGAGATGGGTGGCATCGAGAAGATGTCAAAGTCGAAGAACAACGGCGTCGACCCCCAAGCGATGATCGACCGCTTCGGCGCCGACACCGTGCGCCTGTTCATGATGTTCGCCGCACCGCCCGAGCAGTCCCTGGAATGGTCCGACAGCGGCGTCGAGGGAGCCCATCGCTTCCTGAAGCGCCTGTGGCGCCTGGTCGCCGACCACGCCAATGCCGGCACCCCGGGCAAACTCGATCCCGAGGCCCTGACCGAGTCCCAGCGGGAACTGCGGCGCAAGACCCACGAGACCATCAAGAAAGCCAGCGACGACATCGGCCGTCGCACGACCTTCAACACCGCCATCGCCGCGGTGATGGAACTGACCAATGCGATCGGCCGTTTCCACAACGACGTCGACAACGAGAGCCCGCAGGACCTGGCGGTGGCCCGTGAAGCCGTGGAAGCCAGCGTGCTGCTGCTCGCACCGATCACGCCGCATGCCTGCCACGGCCTCTGGGAAGCGCTTGGCCACGAAGAGCCCGTAATCAATGCCGAATGGCCTGCCTTCGACGAAGCCGCCCTGGCCCGAGACGCCATCGAACTGGTGGTGCAGGTCAACGGCAAGCTGCGCGCCCGTCTCGAGGTGCCCGCCGATGCCGACAAGGCCGCCATTGAGGCGCAGGCGATGGCCTCCGAGAACGTCCAACGTCATCTCGAGGGCAAGACGGTACGCAAGGTCATCGTGGTACCGGGCAAGCTGGTCAACATTGTAGTCGGGTAAGGTGTTGTTGGATAAAAAGCCGCTGGATAAGCGGTTGATGAATGGCCGATGCCGGATCAGCCGGTCACGCAAGCGAGGGAGACGATCATGCAACGCCGCCGCTTTCTGAAACAGGGTCTCAAGGTCGCCTTGGGCGCGACCGCCGTGAGCACGCTGGGGCTGGGCCTCGTCGGCTGTGGCTTCCAGCTGCGGGGCTACGGTGAGGACCTCCCCACCCTGGAGGCGCTGGCACTTGCCGGCGCCAACGACGATCTCGCGCCCATCGTGCGCGACGCGCTGACCCGTGCCGGCACTCGGGTAGACAGCACGGCCCCCCTGCGCCTCAACCTGGGCCGGGCAAACATAAGCGAAACCAATCAGGGCCTGCCCGGCGCCGGCAGTCGCGACGTCGAGCTCACCCTGACGGTTCCTTATTCGGTGCAGCGTCAGTCCAACGAAGCCTACCTGATCGACCAGCAGACGCTGACGGTCCGCGAGCGCATCAGCGTCAACGACAACGAGCTTCTGGCCCAGGACGATGCCCGTCGCGCCGCCCGTGAAACCCTTCGCGAAACCGCGGCCCGCCGGCTCCTCGAGCGACTGCGGCCGCTGGCCGAGCAATGATAGTCAAGGCCCTGCCTCGAAACCTCGGCGAGCGAAGGCAAGACCGGGGCGCGTAGCTAAGGCAAAGGCTCGTGAGTAAACGGGGTTTACAAAGGAGTAAATGGGTATTTTGAGCGAGCTTTTAACGCCGTATGGGCGAGCACAGACAGGTTTTAGGTAGGGCCGTATGAAGGTATTTCCCGACAAGCTACCCCCGGCGCTGACCAAGGGCCTGCCGCCGGTGGTGATCGTCTCAGGCGATGAACCCTTGATCCACATGGAAGCCTGCGATGCCGTGCGCGCCGCCGCGCGCAAGGCCGGCATCGAAGAGCGCGAGGTCCTGCACGTCGAGAACGGTTTCCAGTGGGGGCGGCTTACCGAGTCGGCTGCCAGTCTGTCGCTGTTTGCCTCATCGAAGCTCATCGAGCTTCGCCTGGGCGGCCAGGCCCCCGGCCAGGAGGGCGGCAAGGCGCTGGAAGCCTACGCCGAACAGATACAGGGCAGCGACAACGTGCTGCTGATCATGGCCGACAAGCTCGACCGTCGGCAACAGCAGAGCAAGTGGTTCAAGGCGCTGGATAAGGCCGGGCTCTTCGTGCCGGTGTGGCCGGTAGACCATCAGCGTCTGGGCTTCTGGATGCGCGACCGCGCCAGCCACCATGGGCTCAGCATGGACATGGAGGCGGCGCGCCTGCTCGGCGAACGCACCGAGGGCAACCTGCTGGCCGCCGATCAGGAGTTACAGAAACTCGCGCTGATCATGCCCCGCGGTGCGAGGCTCGATGTGGCGGCGATCACCCAGGGCGTGGAAGATAGCGCCCGCTATGATGTCTTCACCCTGAGTGACGCCTGCCTGCGCGGCGAGCGCGAGCGCGCTTCAAGAATCCTCAAGAGCCTGCAACGCGAGGGCCTCGAAGCTCCCATCGTGCTGTGGGCCTTGACGCGCGAACTGCGCACCCTGCTCTCGCTCTACCAGCACCTCGACCAGGGCCAGAGCTTCGAGCACGCCTGCAAGGCCCAAAAGCCGCCGATCTTCGACAAGCGGCGCCCTGCCTACCAGCAGGCCTTGAACCGGCTGCCGGTCAAGCGCCTTCACAAGCTGCTGCTGTTCTCCCAGCGCCTCGATCTGGCCATCAAGGGCGCCAGCAGCGTGCCACTGTGGGATGGCCTGCATGACCTAGCACTGACACTTGCCGGCGGGCGAGGTTTGCTGGCGGAATCGCCGCAGTCCTACAAGGTTGGCTGAACGCGCTCTTGGTTAATTGCTACGTTAAACACTAGTGAAAAACGCCCTGGCCACTTTTCCCAGACAGCCAGGGCCTAGACGTTGACGGCCCAACTAGTGCAACCCAGCTCCATCACACGAGCGACTTCCTCAGTGGGCACTGCTTCCATATCCCCCAGCTCCAGCGGGTCGTGATGAAACACGTAAAGCCGCGAGGCGAACTCGGCAATGGGCAGTGACGCTTCCCCGTTCAACTCATCATTACCCTCTATCGCGCACACTATGCCCTGTCCCCAGTCCTGACCGCTGTCGTTGTTGGGGTTAAAGAAGTAGACGCGCATATCCCCCTTGGCATCCAACGCCACACGCAGGATGGTGATGGCGTGTCGCCCGACATAGCGCCCGCCGCTGTCGGTGACGGCGATGCCGGCGGGTTGCGGATGGATGACCGGCATATGGCCATTGTAATAAGGGTGATAACTGGCATAGAACTGGCGGATGAACCCCGCGTAGTCATCCAATTTACCGGTGTGGATATCGACTACCACACGAAAGCCATGCCCTACCCACCAACCGTAAAACTCAGGATTGATCCAGCGGTGCAGGTCATCGTCACGCTCACCGCACAGGCGCCCCATCTCCATGTAGAGGCGGTCAAGATGCGGTACCAGTATCAGGGAAACAGCATCCACATCCTGCGGCGGCGCTTTGGCAAGGCCTGACTCCAATCCCTTGGACGAGATGGGCTGACCCTCAAACCGCGTCAGTACTTCATCATCGCGCGCCGCCCAGGCAACGAGCTGCAACAGATAGTCCGCATCATTATCGGCCCACATGGAAAGCCCGATTACCGACTGACAAGTGGGGTTGTTGCCCTGCCCGACCCCCAATGGCAAGCCCAGGATGCTTAGCACACCGGCAAGCAGAAAGACCCGGGGCGATTGCTCATCGCCAAAGACCTCGCTCAAGGTTTTGGATGTTGCATCCGACAATTTCAGTTCGATCTGCCGCCATAGCCCGGCGGCTACGGGTGAGGTAAAGAGGGCGCCCCGTTCGAGCATCATGGCCAAGCCGTAAATCGCCTGACTGGTGGCGGGATAGATCGCTTCATCGATCAAGCGGTACACAAGCTGGCTGTAGCATTGCAGGACATCGATCCCCGTCATGCTGAGCCCCAAGGCTTTCGGGATCAGGTCGTCATGCTGGCCGCGCAAGTGGCGCAGCAAAACCGGGTGATACGCCGAGACCAGCCCCGTGTCGTGCATCGCCCGCGCAAGATCGCTGGCCTCCCTGACCAAGGCCTCCCGGCCCATGGCCTCGAGGCGTGTGGCATACACCGTCACACCAGGATCTTCACGACAGCCCTGGGTAGGCCCGAACAGTGCACTGACCAGTCTCGCCGCGCCCTCTGTGCCGGCGGTTTCGATGTCGGGATCGAACAGGCACTTGGCAATCTGGCTGATCATTTCCTTGATGCTGTCGGTCTGGATCGGGCGCTGCGCCAGCAGACGTCTGACCTCTGCTACCAGGCTGGCAAGGATGCTCTCGTAGCCCAAGCGGTCGAGCAGGTATTGATAGAGCGACTGCACGATAGAACCCAGCGACTGCGGGCGCTCGCGGTCGGCCTCACTCATCTGCCCGGACAGAAGGTCCAGGTTCAGTGCCATTACCTGAGTCAGGAAGTTTCTGGCCTGTTCGGTGGAAATCCCCGGATGAAAGTAGTCGCCTGACGCCACCGCCAGCAGACGAAGCTCGCTTAGTGCCTCAATGACCGTGATATCGGCGTTGCTTTGCCGCAAGGAGCGCACCGCCAACACCGGCTGCAGAATGGAGGGTTGTGCCCAGTCCCGGCCAGCAAAGACCCCCGCCTGTTCCAGCTGAGCGACACGCGCATAAAGCGCATCGAGCCCACCCTGCCTTGTCATGACGACCCTCGCTGATTCCAGCACGTCATCGCTTGATGCTTTTGGGTCAGTCGCACGGGCTAGCCTGAAGCCCTCAAGCGTTGCGTCGAAATGCGCAACCGCCGAGCGAGCATCGCGATCGGGATATTCTGTATTCATGATACCGGGATACCTTCCATTGCGACGATGTTGCCAATACCTACAACCATGCAGCATGCAGTGAAACGCGTAAGAGCGATAGGTACCGCTAAAAAGCAGGTGTCGACTTACCTGCGCGACCGCTGACGCTGCAGAATCAGTATCATCAATAATTGTCATTTTGCATCGTCATCCATAGCAATAACAAATGGCAATGCCGCTCTGCTACGCTAAGCTCGTTCTCGCGCCGACATTGCTGCGTGATTGCCGGCGCTCGACTTTCTGCGCTGAACCGAGATGACTGGCCGGCAAGCGCCTGCCGGCCGCCGTTAGGCATAACAATCGAGGAGACGACGCTTGGAACTGTTTCAATATGCTCTGGACAACCTTGAGCTGCTGATGACCCGCACGATCGAGCATATCTCGTTGGTGGGCGTGGCGGTCGGCATCGCAACCCTGACGGGTGTGCCCATCGGCATCGCCATCACCAAGAACGAGCGCGCCGCCAAGGCCGTCCTCTATATCGCCTCGATCATCGTCACGATCCCCTCGATCGCGCTGTTCGGCATCATGATCCCTATCCTGTCGATCATCGGTCAGGGCATCGGCTATATGCCAGCAGTCATCGCCGTACTGCTCTACTCGCAGCTTCCGATCATTCGCAACACCTATACCGCCATCAACAACGTCGACCCGGCCCTTCGCGAGGCCGCTCGCGGTGTCGGCATGAGCCAGAACCAGCGTCTGCGCTTGGTCGAGATCCCGCTCGCCGTGCCGGTGATCATGGCCGGTGTGCGCACCGCCGTGGTGCTCAACATCGGGGTCATGGCCATCGCTGCCTATATCGGCGCCGGCGGGCTTGGCACCTTCATCAGCCGCGGCATTTCCCAGTCCGATCCGCGCCAGCTGATCCTTGGAGCCGTGGCCGTCAGCGTGCTGGCGATCATCGTCGACTATTCGTTGCTGGCGCTGCAGAAGCGCCTGACGCCCAAAGGCATGGAGCGCGCCGACGCCACTGCCTGAGACGTCACTCGTGACACATTCTGCTGACCCGACAAGGACCGCTTCATGATTCGACTCGATAACCTGACCAAGGTCTTCGACACCCCAAAGGGCGCCGTGACCGCCGCCGACCACATCAGCATGGAAGTGCCGAGCGGCGAGATCTGCATCCTGCTCGGCCCCTCGGGCTGCGGCAAGACCACCACCCTGAAGATGATCAACCGCATCATCCGCCCGACCTCGGGCAAGGTGTTCATCAACGGCGAGGACACCACCAGCCTCGATACCCAAGACCTGCGCCGCAGCATCGGCTATGTGATCCAGCAGATCGGCCTGTTCCCCAACATGACCATCGAGGAAAACATCACCGTGGTGCCCAAGCTCTTGGGCTGGGACAAGGCCAAGTATCGCGAACGCGCGCGGGAAATGATGCGCATGATCGCGCTGGAGCCGGACGCCTTCCTCAAGCGCTACCCGAGCGAGCTGTCCGGGGGCCAGCAGCAACGCATTGGCGTGGCCAGAGCGCTGGCCGCCGACCCGCCCGTGATGCTGATGGACGAGCCCTTCGGCGCCATCGATCCGATCAACCGGGCGGTGATCCAGGACGAGTTCCTGAAGATGCAGCAGGACCTGAAGAAGACCATCATGTTCGTCAGTCACGACATCGACGAGGCGATCAAGATGGGCGACCGCATCGCCATCTTCCGTGCCGGCAAGCTGGTGCAGTACTCCGAGCCCGATGAACTGCTGGCCGCGCCCAAGGACGACTTCGTCGAATCCTTCCTCGGCGAAGACCGGGCGCTCAAGCGCCTCAACCTGGTCAAGGTCCGTGACCTGGCCAGCGAAGAGATCGGCCTGGTGCGGCCGGACGACACTCTCGACGCCGCCCTCACCCGCATCGAGGAATACGGCTACCAGAACAGCATCGTGATGGTGAACGACAAGCGACAGCCGGTAGGCATCGTCAACGCCGCCGTGGCTCGCACCACCAAGGGCCATTGCCGCGATCACTTCCAGAGCGTGCCGGTGGTGGTCAGTCTCGATGACGACCTGCGTAAGGTCGCCTCGCTGATGTTTGCCAACGATATGACCTGGGTGCCTTGCGTCGACGACGATGGACGGATCGTCGGCCAGATCACTCAACGAGCGATTACCCACCATCTGGGTTCACGCTACCGGACCCACTCTCGAGACGACACCACTCTGGATGCCGCGGCATCGCTGTCATCGAACGACAAGGAGTAAGCCATGCCGACGCTGAACCTCTCAGGGGCAATGCGCCTGCTGATGCTGGCGGCGGTCTTCGTGGCCGGTGTATGGAGCCAGTCCAGCGGCGTGATCGACGACTTCATTTTCTACCTGCCGGATATCCAGTTCCTGGCCGTCCAGCACATATGGCTCACCGTGATATCTGGCAGCCTAGCGATCGTCGTTGCCATCCCACTGGGCACCCTGCTGTCTCGCCCCAGCATGGCCAAGGTCGCCGAATCCGTCATGCAGGTGCTCAATGTGGGTACCACGATTCCGACACTCGCGGTGTTGGCGCTGTCGATGAGTTTCCTGGGCATCGGCACCGTGCCTGCAGTCTTCGGTCTTTTCGTGGCGACGCTGCTGCCGATCACACGTAACACCTACACTGGGCTAAAGGGCGTCTCGCCCGCGCTCAAGGAAGCGGCGGCAGGCATCGGCATGTCGCCCACCCAGCGCCTACTGCGCGTCGAGTTACCCAATGCGCTGTACGTGATCTTCGCCGGCATTCGCACGGCACTGGCCATCAATGTGGGCACCGTGCCGCTGGCTTTCCTGATTGGAGCCGGGGGACTGGGTGAGCTGATTTTTACCGGCATCGATCTGTATGACCCGGTAATGATGCTCTCGGGCGCCATTCCTACGGCCATGCTGGCGATCGTTGTCGACATGCTGATCGCCATCACCGCCTTTCTGGTGGTACCGCGGGGCGTGAATCCAAGTCGCACCTGAGCCGAGTGTGGCCATCGGTCACCTCGCAAGCAGTCGCGTTCTGACGCCCCAAGGCAAGACGCAGGACCTAGTAGTCACAACCCAGATATCACAACAAGGAGCGATTCCATGAAAACCTTGATGACCCTGCTTACCGGCGCGGCACTGGCCGGCACCATGGCCACCGCCCAGGCCAACGAGATCGTGGTCGGTGGCAAGAACTTCACCGAGCAACAGATTCTGGCCAGCATGACCAGTCAGTATCTAGATGGCTTGGGCTATGACGTCGAGAAGCGCTCCGGCATGGGCTCCGCCGTGCTGCGTCAGGCTCAGGAAAACGGCCAGATCGATCTCTACTGGGAGTACACCGGCACCTCGCTGATCAACTACAACGACGTTACCGAGCGCCTGTCGCCGGAAGCAACCTATGAGCGAGTCAAGGAGCTCGACGCCGAGAAAGGCCTGGTGTGGCTCGCGCCCTCGGATGCCAACAATACCTATGCCCTCGCCATGCGTGAGGACGATGCAAAAGAACGCGGCATCGCGACACTTTCCGATCTGGCCCAGGCGGTTAACGACGACGAGGGCCTGACCTTCGCCCTGAACGCCGAATTCTATGCTCGCGAAGACGGCTGGCGCCCGCTGCTACAGGCCTATGACTTCCGCGTCGGTCGCGCCGACGTCAAGCGCATGGATTCCGGTCTCGTTTATCAGGCGCTGCGCGACGGCCAGGTCGAGGTCGGGCTGGTGTTCGCCACCGATGGGCGCATCCCAGCCTTTGACTTCCAAGTCCTCGAAGACGATCAGAACTACTTCCCGGCCTATGCCCTGACCCCGGTCGTGCGCGAAGAAACGCTCAAGACAAACCCCGAGCTCGAGGCCCAGATGAACAAGCTTTCTGGTCTACTCGATGACGAGACCATGTCTGGCCTCAATGCCCAGGTCGACGTTGAGAAGGTGACTATCGAGCGAGTCGCCGAAAACTTCCTCGAGGAGCACGACCTGCTGTGATTGGTGACTGAGCCGGTCCCATCTATTCAATCGCCTCGAAGGCCGCCTCCGGGCGGCCTTTTTTCTTCGCTACCGCCCTGACTCACGAGACGCCCTCCATGCCTGAGCTAACCGTGCATGCCCCCGGCCCGCTAGACTGGATGCACCAAGTCGACCTGACAAGCCTAGACGACGCTCACCTGCATCAGGCCAAACGCTGCCTGCTCGACCTACTGGGGGTCGCCGCCGGCGCCACCCGCACGCCGCTTGCCGACAAGGCCGCGCGCTTCGTCATCACCCAGCATGGCGGTGACCGCCCGCTGCTGTTCACACCCGGGCGGGCCTCGCCCACGGGGGCCGCCCTTCACGGCGCCTGGCTGATCGACGCGCTGGATGCCCATGACGGACAGGTGCTGACCAAGGGGCATTGCGGCGTGGCGCTGCTCCCCGGTTTGCTTGCCTTGCCCGAGGTCGAACGCCTCTCGGGGCGCGACTTTCTGGCCCTGCTCACCTTCGGCTACGAGATCGCCACCCGCGGCGGCATCGCCTTGCATGCCACGAGCCCGGACTATCACACCTCAGGCGCCTGGAACGCGCTGGGCGTGGCCGCCGTGGCGGCTCGCCTGCGCGGCTTAGACATCGAAACTCTGCACCATGCGCTCGGCATCGCCGAGTTCTATGGCCCGCGCAGCCAGATGATGCGCTGTATCGATCACCCGACGATGCTCAAGGACGGTTCGGGCTGGGGCGCCATGACCGGCCTCTCGGCGGCCCTGCTTGCCGCGGACGGTTTCACCGGCGCCCCGGCGCTGACCGTGACCTCGCAGCTGGCGTCTGCTATCTGGCAGGATCTGGGCGAGCGCTGGTACATCCATGAGCAATACTTCAAGGCCTACCCTGTATGCCGTTGGGCCCAGCCAGCGGTGGAAGCCGTGCTCGCCTTGCCCGCCGAACAGCGTGACCCGGCAGGCATAGTGCGCATCGAGATCATCACCTTCCACGAGGCCATGCGCCTGCATGTGACCCACCCTATGACCACCGAGCAGGCCCAGTACAGCCTGCCCTGGTCGGTGGCCTGCGCGCTTGGCCGCGGCACCGTGAATGTCGCCGGCGTCTGCGAGGAGCTCGATGCTCCGGATCTCAAGGCGCTGGCAAGCAAGGTGGAGATTCACGAAGACGACACCTTCAACGCCCGCTTCCCCGCCGAGCGCTGGGCACGTGCCAGGCTACACCTCAATAGCGGCGAGGTGATTGAAAGCGCCGACTTTGAGGCCCGCGGCAACCCGGACACGCCCCTCACGGACGCCGAAATAATCGCCAAGTATCAGGCACTGGCAGAGCCGGTGCTGGGCGAGCGGGCCGACGGGTTGCGGGACGTGGTAATGAGCCTGGAATCTCGCCCGGCGAGCGACCTGCTGGCTCTGCTAAATGCGCCTTGAAGTGCCGTCAGGCGGCTGCAATGATTCTTGGCGAGGTGTTCCCAACTTTCATTTCCCAACGACGAGATGCCTCCATGCACTATCAGGACCACCTGCGCGTCGGCGCCGCCCAGATCAATGCCACCCTGGGCGATGTCGATGCCAATATCGAGCGCCACCTAGAGAAAATCACCCAGGCGCGCCAGGCCGGGCTGGAGCTGCTGGTCTTTCCCGAACTGTCCTTGACCGGCTATGGCCTTGGCAGCCGGGTGATCGAGGTGGCCTGCCCAGCGCATGATCCACGCCTGGCGGCTCTCGCCCGGGAGGTCGGTGAGATGCAGGTGGTGGTGGGCTTCGTCGAGGAAGCAAGCCCGGGCGAGTACTACAACGCCCTGGCGATCCTGCAGCACGGCGAGCTTCAGGCCGTGCATCGCAAGCTCAACCTACCCACCTACGGCGGCCTGGAAGAAGGTAAGTTATTCACGCACGGCAGTGAACTGACCCATGGAGCGGTGCAGCCGGGCTGGTCCGCCACATCGCTGATCTGTGCCGACCTGTGGAACCCGGGGCTGGTGCATGCTGCCCTGCTGGCGAGACCTACAGTACTCTGCGCGCCGATTAACTCGGCCTCGGGCATCGTCAGCGAGGACTTCTCCAACGAGCAGAACTGGGCCATCAACCTGCACTTCTACGCCATGACCTACGGCACCCCGGTGATCATGGCCAACCGCTTTGGTCCCGAGGGCGAGAGTCACTTCTGGGGCGGGTCGCGCATTCTTGGTCCACGCGGCGAAATCCTGGCACTGGCCGAAGACCGCGAAATGCTGATCGAGGCCTGCCTGTCGCGCACCGCGATTGCTCGAGCTCGCTTCGAACTGCCGACCCATCGCGATGCCGATACCCCACTGGTACGGGACTTGATGGCCGGCTACCGCTGAGGCCCTGTCACCGCTCAGCGCCAGTGGACAGGGTAGCGACGGTGGCGAGCCAGATTGTTGACAAGGATCGCCACTCCCAGCATCAGGGCACAGCCGATGCCAATCGGCAACAGCGGATACCACCAGCCCAGTGCATGAACGTCAGGGCCGCCGATGACGGCGATCAGCGCCGCGGCAGCCCCTGGGGGATGCACCGTGTGAGTCAGTTGCATGACCAGAATGGCCAGTGACACCGATAGCGCCACGGCCACCGAAGTAGCGCCCAGCAACTGGAAGCAGGCTACACCCACCAGCGCAGAGAGCATGCTGCCGATCAGTACATTGCGGGGCTGAGCCAGGGGGCTCGCCGGAACGGCATAGATCAGCACAGAGGTAGCACCAAAAGAGCCCACGATCAGTAGTTGGTCACTTAGCCATTGTGCTGCCACCACACAGATGGCCAGCATGCCTGCAAAGGCGCCGACCCAGGACCACAGCGCATCGCGCCAGCAAGCCCGGGGGCGCTGAATGGGTTCACCGCGCATTTTTATAAGATAGGATTTCACTCGACCAGACGTCCTGCACTAAAAGAGTGCAGGAGTCTCGCAAAGCACACCGGAAAAGTGAAGTACACCCTGGCACTATGGCTATATCCTTTGTGGATATGCCTTGCCGTCCGAGTCGACATTTCCTGACGAATACAGAAAAGGCATGAAAATCATCGCTATCTACTCTTATACTGGTGACGCATCGCGTGTCGCACGATCGTTCCCATGACTAGGACGTCTTGGGTCATCAGAAGAAGCCAAAAGCCATTTCTGCAAGAAGGATCATTCCATGATGAATAAAATCGCTCGCGTCATTAGCCCGCTATTGATCGCTTTTCTGGTATTGGGAAGCCTGCCCGCCGTGGCATCGGTACCGGCCACTTCGGCCAGTGACCTGGTCACCACTCAGGACGCGCTCAGCGCATCGCAAGTAGCTGCCGACCGGGAGCGCATCAATGACCTGTTGGCCCGTGAAGACGTACAGCAGCAGCTGCTGCTGCAAGGCGTCCAGCCGGAAGAAGTGAAGGCTCGTGTCGCGGCGCTGTCCGATCAGGAAGTGTCCCAGATGGCCGACCAGCTCGACGAGATGCCGGCTGGTGCCAGCGTGATCGGTGCCCTGTTCGCGGTATTCGTGATCCTGCTGGTCACCGATATCCTGGGCCTGACCAACGTCTATCCATTTACACGTTGATCGCATGATGCGTGCACCTCGACTGCACATGTTGAACGCCCGCGCCGCGGGCGTTCTGCTTTGTGCCCTCATACTGATGGTGCTGGCTGGCTGTGCCGGCACACCCCACATCTCAAAACCCGAGCAACTTGGCATTGCTCGGCAGACTAACCTCGACGATGTGCCCTTCTTCGGCCAACGCGATTACCAGTGCGGCCCTGCGGCTCTGGCCATGGTACTCAACGACAGTGGCGTGAATGCGGATGTCGATGCCCTGATCCCGCAGCTGTTCCTGCCTAATCGCCAGGGTAGTGTGCAACCGGAAATGCTCGCCACGACACGCCGCCAGGGGCGCATTCCCTTCGTCCTCGACAATGACATCGAGTCGCTGATCGAGACGCTGGATGCCGGCCATCCGGTGGTGGTGATGCAGAACCTGTCACTGCCAATCGCCCCGCTCTGGCATTATGCCGTGGCGATCGGCTATGACCTCGATGACGATACCATGCGGCTGCACACCGGCTTCACCCCCAGCCAGGACATGGCGCTCTCGACCTTCGATGCCACCTGGGCGCGCAGCGATCGCTGGGCGATGGTCGCCCTGCCCCCCGGCGAGATTCCTCCCGGCATTTCTGCCAAGGGGGCGCTGACCGCCATCAGCGATGCCGACCGGGTGCAAGGCGCCGAGGCACTGCTGAAAAGCTGGGAGGCACTTGTTCAGCGCTGGCCGGGGCTCGCCATGGGCTGGTTCGGGCTCGGTAATGCACGTTACTCAAGCGGCGACCGAGCCGGTGCCGCCGACGCCTTTCGCTTTGCCACCCTGCATGATCCGACGCTTGCTGCGGCCTGGCTCAACCTGGGGCTGACGCTGCATGGCCTTGATCAGGCGCAGGAAGCCCGTAAGGCCCTTGAACAGGCAGCCGACCTGCCAGGCAAGTGGCAGGAAACAGCCCAGGACAAGCTCGATACGCTTTTCTCAGAGGAGACTCCCTGACCATGTGGCAGCAGCAAGAGATCCGCCTCGCCCCCCGCTCGCGGGGCTTTCACCTGATCACCCACGAGATCGAGAATGCCCTCGACGACCTCTCCGGACTGAGAGTCGGCCTGCTACATCTGCAACTGCTACACACGTCGGCCTCGCTGACCCTGAACGAGAATGCCGACCCCGACGTGCGCCACGACATGGACGCCTTCCTGCGCCATATCGCCCCCGGCGACCTGCCCTTCCTGCGCCATACGCTGGAAGGCCCAGACGACATGCCCGGCCATATCGGCGCCAGCCTGTTCGGTACCCAGCTAACGCTCGCGATCAGCAATGGACGCCTGGCACTGGGCACGTGGCAGGGCGTGTGGCTTGGTGAGCATCGGGATCAGGGCGGCTCACGGCGGATTCTTGCCACTCTGAACGGGGAATAAGCGCCTCTCCTCACACCATGCGAGCCCCAGGCTCTCTTAGCTTATCCCGCCGGGCTCTCGTCATGCCCCATCCAGCAGTACCTCAGCCAACGCCTGACCAAGCGTTGGCGCCATGGCCACGGCGTTGCTCGGGTGGGCGATACAGTCGGTGCTCCACACCTCGTTGACGCCGGCCTTATGAATCACTTCCAGTGCATTGCCGGCAAAAAGCGCATGGGTCACCGCCACATCCACCGAGTCGGCCCCCGCCATGAACACCGCCTCGGCTGCACGGGCCAGGGTGTGTCCTGAGCTGGCGATATCGTCCATCAGCACCACCTCGCGACCACGCAGGTCGATAGCCGGCAGCGCGATATCGACCCGGGTATCGCCGTGGCGCACCTTGTGGCACACCCCATGATCGAACCCGGTGGCGGCGGCCGCCACCTCGACCCACTGGACCGACTCGGCATCCGGCCCCATCAGGAAAGTGTTGCTGCGCTTCTCCTCGATCAGCGCCGCGAGCCGTGGCGCCCCGGAGAGTGTCAGCGCCTGAACCCGCGGCATGACCTCATCCAGGCGCGAGATACGATGCAGGTGGGGATCGACGGTGATCACCGCATCGAACAGCTCATCAAGAAAGGCGCCGATCAGCGGTTGGCTGACGACCTCACCGGGATGGAAGGCGGTATCCTGGCGCATATAAGCAAGATACGGCGCCACCAGCACCAGCCGCTTGATACCTAGCCTGCGGGCGTGGCGGGCAACCAGCATCAGCTCAACCAGCTTGTCATTGGGCCGATCGAGGCTTCTGTACACCACCAGCGTTTGCGGCACGGCATTATGGAGCGGCGTTGGCAGAGTGAGCATCAACTCTTGATCGGGAAAATCGTGGCGCTGGATAACGCTTGCGGCAAGCCCTGACGTCTCTGCCAGACTGAGCGCCGGCGTGGCTTCATCCTTGAAATAGACCAGCTGGGTATCCATCAGAACTCCACGTTTAGCCGGGTGATCTCATCCGCACGGCCGATGCTGAAGCCGTTGTCCCGCTCGCAGGACTGGTGGGCGAAGGCAAGCTCGGCCTGGTAGGCCGCATAGACGTGATAAAGCGCTTCGCCAGCCTCTACCGGATCGCCGATACGCTTAAGCAGGTCGACCCCTGCCCCAGCGGGCTTCGGGGCCCCGGCCAGTCGCGCGATGCGGGCAAGTTTGAGGTTGTCGATAGCCGTCACCACGCCGCTCTCCGGCGCAGTGACCTCAAAACTGTGAGCTGCCAAAGGCGGATGCTCCGCATCGAACGGCCGCTCGCCCTGGGCACGCATGATTGCTTGCATCTTCTCCAGCGCCCGACCGGAATCGAGGATATCCCGGGCGATGCCGAAGCCATCGCCGCCACGCACGTCGGGATCGAACTCCAGCATCCGTCCCGCCAGGCGCAGCGCCTTCTGTCTAAGGTCATTGGGCGCCTCGGCATGATGCGTGAGGACGCGCATCACATCGCGGGCCTCAAGTACCGGACCGATGCCACGTCCGATCGGCTGACTGCCATCGGTGACCACCACGTCCAGCACCAGCCCCATGCGCCCGGCCACGAACTCGAACAGCTTACGCAGGCGCCGGGCCTCGGCCATGCTGCGCACCTTGGCATTCGGCCCCACCGGAATATCGAGCAGTAGGTGCGTCGATCCGGCCGCCACCTTCTTGGACAGGATCGAGGCCACCATCTGCCCCGGGGAGTCCAGGTACAGCGGTCGTTCGACAGCGATCAGTACGTCATCGGCCGGTGACAGCTCGCTGGTACCGCCCCAGGCCAGGCAGCCGCGATGAATACGCACGATTTCGCCGAGCTCGTCAAAGGGCATGTCTACCCTGGCCAGCACCTCCATGGTATCGGCAGTGCCCGAAGGTGAAGTGAAGGCCCGCGAGGAGGTCTTGGGGCACAGGAGACCATGCGCCGCGACGATCGACACCACCAGCATCGAGGTGCGGTTACCGGGAATGCCGCCAATACAGTGCTTGTCGACCACCGGGTGCTCACGCCAGTCAAGTCGCCGCCCGACCCGGCTCATGGCATCGCTCAGGTAGAAGACTTCCTCTCGATCGAGCTCGCCCTGGCTGCAGGCCACCAGAAAGGCGGTTAGCTCAATTTTCGAATAGCGCAGCTCGGCGACATCACGAATGATGTGCTGATAATCCTGGCGTGACAGGCGCTCACCGGCGATCTTGCGATGTAAAGCCGGAATCGATGCCGGTGGCTCGGCCTGGGAGATGCTGACCGGACGTCCCTCCTCCTCACCAAGCGCACGAAAGGCATCCTCTGAGAGGCCCAGCTGATGACAGGCGACGATGCCAGGGTCATCGACGACATTGAGGCTCGCCAGGATACGATGACCGTTGGCACACACCTCAACCTTCGACAGCGCCTGGAAGCCCTCGGCGCGATAATGCGCACAATCCCGATGCAGATAGACTACGTTCTCGCGGTAGGTGTCGATGCCGACCCGGCGCACCAGCAATGGAGCAAGCGTATGGTCAATGTCCCGATTGTTTTCGGTGCTGCCAGATACGGCGTCTTTACTGGGGGGGCGCATCATCGATTCCCTCCATCAGGGCCGGGTAAACAAACGAGATGGATCCAACGTGATGTCTATGGCTGTTTCAGGTTTAACTGTGGTGGCCGCTCACCTCTGACGCGATCGTTGGAGGCGCGATCTCGGCAGCAATTTCACCGCCGTTACTAAGTCGGGGCTCACGATACTCAAGGCGGTTGTGATCATTATGGGAAACAGCATGACTCCACTATAGACCAGCACACGCCTGGACTCGTCATCGGACAGTACCGGCAAGAGAGACAAGCAAGCCTCGGGACCCAGGGCTGCCTGCGTCGGATGGAAGGGATAATTCGCGCACTGATTGAACTCGAAAGATTCCCCATCTTGATCAGCGACGAATCGATCGATATTCACGCCAGCGCCTACAACAGGCTGTCGATTTGACGCTTCCATTGGCGCCGAGTCTTCATGCGCGAAAATGGCAAGCAGTGCTGGTAAAGCGTAAATTTCCAGTCCGGCCTGCGGCTACCTACCCCATCTACCAATACCAAGCTTGCGCCGCGCTCCCCATCACCCGGGCGAACCATGAGATTGGCAGCATTGAGATCGGCAATGACGATGGCGTACTTGATCGCCCAGGCCTTCAGCTCATTCAGCATGTCGTGGGCTTGGTGGCGATTCAGGCGGCCTTGCTGTATAGCCTGACGCAGCGTCAACGCCGACACACCGCTGTCTTCCTGGATGCGCTCCATGACCAACCCCGCGCCGTACTGCGTATTCACCCAGCCATAGCAATCGATCAAATGGGTCAGTGGCACGCAGCGTGCCTTGAGGTGGTTGATGTAGTACCACTCGACAATGCTCTGTTCCTGGCACTCTTCCCAACGATCCTGATGACGGGCCACCTTGATGCACTGGCCGGCATCTTTGGGATGCATATAACAGTCACGCTTGTTGCCCCGACCGATGCGCAGGGAGTCATCGAGCTCCAGGCTCGCTTGCTCAGAAATCTCTGGAATACAATACGTCACAACCGATCCTTGTCACCAATGCGACACCGGTACCTTTAGACCAAACGTCATTTCCGGCTTGTCTTTATCCTAGGAGGCCAACCACACCGAATGGCTGGTCGCGAGGCGGCTAGCGGCGAAAAAAGACGACGATCTTATTTCAGCCGCATAAGGCGGTCAACGCGGCATATGATCACTGATGCTCAGGCTTAACCCTATTACTCAGGCACCCTGCGGCGAAGTATCAAATGCAACGGCCGTCATTCATTTGGCTGGGAGAAACGAGCGAGCTATGGTGTTCAATATTTTCCGATGAGGCATTCCATGAGCACAGCGCGTATCACCATTGACGTGTTCAGCGACTTTGTCTGTCCCTTCTGCTATCTGGAAGAGCCCGAGCTGGCGGCGCTGAAGGCGCGCTTCGGCGAGGCGGTCGGGATTCGCTGGCGAGCCTTCGAGCTGCGCCCGGAACCTGCACCGACACTGGAGCCTGACGGCGACTACCTGCAGGACATCTGGAACCGCGCCGTATACCCCATGGCCGAAGAGCGCGGCATGACACTTCGTTTGCCGCGTATCCAACCTCGCTCGCGTCTCGCCCATGAGGCAATGGCCTGGGCACAGCATAGCGACCCTGCAACGGCCGACACTCTCCGCTTGGCGCTGTTCCGCGGTTTCTTCGAAGAAAGCCTAGACCTGGCGGACCCGGTGGCACTGGTCAACGTAGCCGAAGGGCTAACGCTTGATGGCACCTCGCTCGAGCAGGCGCTTGCCGAAGGCCGCTATCGCGAGCAGGTACTGGCCGACCAACAGGCCGCACAGGCTCTGGGTATTCAGGGCGTGCCCGGCTTGCGTTTTTCGTTGAACGGTGAGCATGCCGGTATCCTCGAAGGTGCCCAGCCGCGTCGCCAACTGCTGCTGGCTGTTGAGCGGCTACTCGACTTGATGGACTGACCCAGCGCCGAACGTAAGGGGTAACATGACCGACGGCCCGATCACAGTATTCGGCGGCACCGGCTTTCTCGGCAGAGCCATCGTACGGGAGCTTCTGGAGGCCGGCCACAGCGTTCGCATCGCGGCCCGAACACCCAGATGGCCCGATAACGTGGCCGACGGCGATCCGTTGAGCCTGGTCAGCGCCGATATCCTCGACGAGGCAAGCGTCGCCCAGGCACTAGCCGGCGCCAGCGGCGCGGTAAATGCCGTGAGTCTTTACGTGGAATCGCGGCAGCTAGGGTTCGATACCCTTCACGTCGAGGGCGCCGAGCGCGTGGCCCGGCTCGCTCGCCAGGCCGGCATCACCCGGCTGGTGCACATCTCCGGCATCGGTGTAGATGAGCAGTCGCCCTCTCGTTACGTCAGCGCCCGTGCTCGTGGCGAAGCGGCGGTACTCAGTGCTTTCCCCAAGGCCACCCTATTGCGGCCAAGCGTACTGTTTGGCCCCGGCGATGCCTTCCTGTCGACGCTCGAGAAGCTCACCCGCCTGCCGGCGATACCACTGTTCGGCCGCGGCGAGACACACCTGCAGCCCGTGCATGTGAAGGATGTGGCCCGCGCCGTGGAGAAGGTGGTGGGGCCGCGACCGCCGGCCTGGCGGCTCTTCGAGCTGGGTGGCGAGGACGTGATGCGCTATCGGGACATCCTCTCGCTAGTGATGGCGCATTTGCGCCGCGAGCACCCGCTGGTACCGGTGCCCGTACCGGTGTGGCGCGTGCTGACCACGTTACTCTCCCCCCTGCCCAGCCCGCCGCTGACCCACGACCAACTGGTGCTGATGGCACAGGACAACATCGTCAATCACCAGGTCGGTACCTTCAGCGACCTGGGCATCATCCCCCACTCACTTCGCGAGAGTCTGCCGAGCTGCCTAGTCGTCGACTGATCACGCGCCGTTGACGAAGATCACGAACTCGAGACCTTCGCCTGCTATGGGTTTGCTAGACTGAAAGCCATGGCGCAGCACTGCATCATTCATCCATGGATAAAGAGGGTGAACCGCCATGTCACTGACTCCATCGAAGATGGTCGAACTGGGCAGCCCCATGCCTGCCTTTCACCTTAGGGATGCCCACGGCCAACCGGTCAGCAGCGAGCAGTATCTGGATACGCCCTTGCTGGTGACTTTCATCTGCAATCATTGCCCCTTCGTGAAGCATATCGCCTATGCATTTTCCGACTTCGCCCAAGAATACCGCGATCACGGCCTGGCCATCGTCGCCATCAACAGCAACGACTTCTCGACACATCCCGAGGACAGCCCCGAACACATGATCGAGGAGGCACGCCGACGCGGCTATACCTTCCCCTACCTGGTCGACGAGACCCAACGGGTCGCTCGCGCCTTCGGCGCCTCCTGTACACCGGACTTCTTCCTATTTGATCGACATCACCGACTCGCCTACCGGGGCCAGTTCGATGCTAGCCGCCCCAGCAAGGACCTGCCTGCAACCGGCAAGGACTTGCGCGCGGCGGCCGATGCAGTGCTTTCGGGCGAAACACCGGACCCCGATCAGATGCCGTCAATTGGCTGCAACATCAAGTGGAAGTAGGCGAGCGGCCTCGCCCGCGCGTCATCAATAGCCACGACTGATCCGCTCAGGCTATCACCCTATGACAAGGGCAGGCACAGGACACCAAGCTTTCGGCGATAAGGCCATGAGAGAGCCTCCCAGCATCAAGGGCTGTACGGCGCGCCATGGAAAGCTTGCGTGTCCCGCTATGCTTGCCAAGGCAGCGGCGGCGGTGTCAGGGGCTCGCCGTCGTAATCGGGAATGCTGCCGAAGCGCTCGCTGCCGGCCTCCCAGTCCCGCTGGGCCTCGGCGATCTCGGCCTTGCTGTGGCCGACGAAGTTCCACCAGATAAGGATCTCCTCGTCCAGGGGCTCGCCGCCGATCAGAATGGCACGGCCAGCGGCAGGCAGGCTCAGGGTGACGGCCTCGCGCCCGCGCCCCAGGTAGGCCAGCTCGTTGGGCGGGAAGGTGTCGCCCTCGATGTGAAGCTCGCCTTCCAGGGGCAGCAGGCCGTACTCGAAGTCCTCCCGCAACGTCAGCCGCAGGGTGCTCGCCTTGCGGCTGATCAGATCCACCCCCACCAGCGGCGAGAAGGTCAGGGTCGGCGCCCGCCGACCGGCGAACTCACCGATCAGCAACGTGAAGTCGACGCCCTGCTCTTCCCAGGACGGCAACTCGGGATAATGATCGAAGCGCGGGTCGGTATGGCGATTCGCTTCAGGCAGCGCGATCCAGAGCTGGGCGGCATGCAGCAGAGTCTCGCCGGAGACCGACTCCTCGGTGTGACTGATGCCGCGTCCGGCGGTCATCAGGTTGACCTGACCGGGGCGGATCACCTGCTCGTTGCCCAGGCTGTCACGGTGCAACACCTCGCCCTCGATCATCCAGGTGAAGGTCTGCAGGCCGATATGGGGGTGGGGACCGACGCGCAGGCCACGGGAGTCGCCCTTGAAGACGGCCGGTCCAGCATGGTCGAGGAAGCACCAGGCCCCTACCAGTCGGCGCTGCCGTGAAGGCAGCACACGGTTGACGGGAATTCCCCCAACATCGGCGGTTCGGGGCACGACGCGCTGGACCAGATGCTTGCCCTCGACGACCGGACAGTCTCGGGACGACCCCAGATCGCGATCTTCAACGAGCGTGCTCATGGCGATATCCTCTGAATCTAATGGATGAGGGCTCGACCCCGCGGGGGCTTTGGAAAGATAGTGCGGTGAAGGCCACCCAGGGCCGAGCCCGTTGCGATCAACCTTGGTTCTGCTGAGTGTAGCTCTGCATCAGATTAGCGTAAGCGGGCAGGTGGCCGGCCAGCAGGCCGCCGAAGCCTTCGATGTCGTTGCGCCAGTCACGATGCAGCTCACAGCCGGCGCCGAACCAGGTCATCAGCTGGGCACCGGCCTGGGACATGCGATCCCAGGCAGCATCCCGAGTGGTCTGGTTGAAGGTGCCGGAGGCATCGGTGACCACAAACACCTCGTAGCCTTCCTCCAGGGCGGAGAGCACCGGGAAGCTCACGCAGACCTCGGTGACTACGCCCGCGACCAGCAACTGCTTCTTGCCAGTGGCCTTGACGGCGGCGACGAAGTCTTCGTTGTCCCAGGCGTTGATCTGGCCCGGGCGGGCGAGGTACGGCGCCTCTGGGAATATCTCCTTGAGCTCCGGCACGATCGGGCCATTGGGACCGGTCTCGAAGCTGGTGGTGAGGATGGTGGGGATATCGAAGAACTTGGCGATATCCGCCAACGCCAGGACGTTGTTCTTGAAATCATCCGGGCTGTAGTCGCGCACCAGCGACAGAAGGCCAGCTTGATGGTCGACCATCAGCAGGGCCACGTCATCTTTGTCCAGGCGGTTGTAGGTAAAGGACATGGTGGTACTCCTTTCGTCAGGTTGAAAAGACCCGGCAGCCAAGCTGTCGGGCGTGCACGCCAGCGGAAGTCATCCGCTAGTCGTTCAGGGCGCCGTACTTCCCGCGCTGAAAGTCGGCAAACGCTTGGTGGATCTCCTCCACGCTGTTCATCACGAAGGGACCGTGGCCGACGACCGGCTCATCGATGGGCTCGCCGCTGAGCAGTAGCAGCCTGGCGTCATTGTTGGCCTCAAGATGCACTTCTTCGCCGCGACGCTCGAAGCTCACCACCGACTCGTCGCGCACGATGGTCTCGCCATTGACCTGCACAGTGCCCTCCAGCACCACCAGCAGGGTGGTGTGGCCCTCCGGGACGGACAGCACGGCGTCTCGTCCCGCCTTCAGGTGGATGTCCCACATATTGATCGGCGTGAAGGTACAGGCCGGCCCCTTGTGGCCAAGGTACTGCCCCGCCACCACGCGCACCCGACCGGCCTCGTCGTCCAGCGCCACGCTCGGAATGTCGGCCTTGAGCAGCGTCTGGTAGGCCGCTGGCGCGTCCTTATCGCGTGCTGGCAGATTGACCCACAGCTGGACCATGTCCAGCCTGCCGCCACGCTCGGTGAAGGCCGGTGAGTGAAACTCCTCATGGACGATGCCGGCACCGGCTGTCATCCACTGCACGTCACCCTCGCCGATCTTGCCACCGCCACCGCTGGAGTCGCGGTGCTCGAGTTCACCTTCATAGACCAGCGTCACCGTCTCGAAGCCACGGTGAGGATGCTGTCCGACACCCCGAGGCCGCTTGGCCGGCGTGAAGGTATGAGGACCGGCATGGTCGAGCATCAGGAAGGGGCTGATGTGCTCGGCTCCCATGCGGTCATAGCTGAAGAGAGAGCGCACGGGAAAACCGTCACCCACCCAATGGCCATGCGGTGCGCCGTAAATCCCCTGGATCTTCTTCATGTCAGGCTCCTGTTGGCAGGTAGGGCAGTTTTGCCTCCGGTACAGCAAGCCTAGGAAAGGAACGCCGCCAGCAGTAGATGCTAGAATCTGCACAGACCGTTCCATAAATAGGACAGCCGATGCGGGATCTCAATGACCTCTACTACTTCGTCCAGGTAGTGGACCATGGTGGCTTCGCTCCGGCCGGCCGGGCCCTGGGCATCCCCAAGTCGAAATTGAGCCGGCGCATCGTTCAGCTAGAAGAATGCCTGGCGACCCGGCTGCTCAACCGCTCGACCCGGCATGTCTCGATGACCGAGATCGGCCGAGCCTACTACCGGCACTGCGTGGCGATGCTGGTGGAGGCGGAGGCGGCCGAGGAGCTGATCGAACACAACCGCGCCGAGCCCCGCGGCACGGTGAGACTGAGCTGCTCCCCCAGCGTGCTGCACTACCTGATCACCCCCTTGCTGGCACGCTTCATGACTCGCTATCCCGAGGTCAATGTTCAGGTGGAAGCCACCAGCCGACGAGTCGACGTGGTAAGGGAAGGCCTCGACATGGCGATCCGCATCCGCTTTCCGCCGCTAGAAGACAGCGAATTGACCATGAAGGTGCTGTCGCACAGCCCTCAGCGACTGATGGCCGCTCCCGCCCTGTTCGGGGATCATCCCATGCCAAAAACACCTGCCGATCTCGCCGAATGGCCTAGCCTGGATTTCGAGCAATACGACAAGCAGCATTTCTGGGACCTGGCCGGTCCGGAGGAGATGAGCGCCCAGATCCATCACCAGCCACGCCTGGTGACAGACAGCGCGGAGACCTTGCATGAGGCCGCCCTGTCGGGGCTGGGCATCGTCAAGCTGGGCCTGCTGGTGGGCGGACGAGACCTGCAGGCAGGTCGACTGATCGACGTGATCCCCGGATGGGCGCCCCGCGGCGGTATTCTGCATGCGGTCTTTCCCTCGCGGCGCGGGCTCCTGCCCTCGGTGCGGGCGCTGCTGGACTTCTTGAGCGAACATATCGATGAGGAAGACGTGGTGACGGGAGACACGCTGGCCGCTCAACAGCGCTAGCGGCAAACCGGCCAGCAATTCGTCTTATCGCGCACTGGGCCATAGGTTAATGGGCCATCTCTCACCGAACACTGCCTGCAAAAGGCGCAAGCGGCAGGAGAGCCTCAGTCGCAGCGGTAGGTAACGACCAGTCGATTCATGCCAATAAGATGCGGCTCGAGCTCGTTGCGCAGCTCGGGGTGCGTGCTCCCTCCGCCAGCCCGTTCACCGCATCCAGTGCCAGCACCCTGAAATAATACCGGTGCACGCCATAGCCGAGGCGGCCCTGGCCCTGCCTCTCGATTCGGCCACCCTACCCGACGCTGCGACCGTGGCCCTGAGCTGTCGACTGCACGACTACGGGCAGGCCCGCCAGACACTCGGCCACCTGGACGGCTAGGTGCGGGACCTGAGCAAGGCGCCGCAGATACCCTGATTGCAGCGCTCCCGCGACAGCGGCCACTAGGCTAGTGTCCGCTGAGCCCTCCTAGACGAGGGAGACGTAACGGTGCGACGCGGCGGACCGTGGCGCCTTCCTTACATTGCGATTCCTCACATTCTTAGAACAAGGCGTCTTTGCTGAATACACAGATGTCGTAATCAGGATGCCCCGGGTGCGATTCGCGTCCACGCTGAATTCAAGCATGTATTCCTCAGGCAGTTCGGGAGGCTTCATCATGGCATCCACTTCTACCGACACCTTCACCTCTCAGGCGGGCATTGCCGACTTCCGCACCGAGCAATGCCTTACCGTCGATCAGCATGACCGCCGGGTGCCGATCAATCTCCGCCAGTCGGGGCCCACGCCGGTAGAGATGCTGATCTCCACCCGCGTCCGCAAGTCGCCCTATTGGCATCTATCCTATGAGGCCGGTTGCTGGCGGGCGACGGTCTATAACCGCATGTATCACCCCCGCGGCTATGTGCGTCCGGAAGATGGCGGCGCCATGGTGGAATACGATGCCCTGATCAATCATGTCACCCTCTGGAATGTCGCGGTCGAACGCCAGATCCAGGTCAAGGGGCCGGATGCGGAGAAGTTCGTTGACTACGTCATCACCCGCAATGCCTCGCAGATCCAGCCGATGCGCGGCAAGTATGTGGTCCTTTGCAACGAGGACGGCGGGGTGCTGAACGACCCAGTGCTGTTGCGTCCCGCGGAAGATGAGTTCTGGTTCTCCCTCTCCGACAGCGATCTCGAGCTGTGGCTGCGCGGCGTCAATGTCGGTATGGGCTTCAACGTCAGCATCGGTGAGATCGACGTGGCACCGGTGCAGATCCAGGGACCCAAGTCAGAGGACCTGATGGCGGACCTCGTCGGCGAGTCGGTACGTGAGATCCCTTACTACGGGCTGATGGAAGCCCAGGTCGCCGGCCGGGACGTCATCATTTCCCAGACCGGCTTTACCGGCGAGAAGGGCTATGAGATCTACCTCAAGAACGCCACCCTCTACCCCGATGAGATGTGGAATGCCGTCTTGGCGGCCGGGGAAAAATACCACCTGAAAGTCATCGCGCCCGCCCATCACCGGCGGATTGCCGCCGGCATCCTCTCCTGGGGGCAGGACGTCGACCAGGAGGTCCTGCCCTTCCAGTGCAACCTGGGCTACCAGGTCCCCCGTCAGAAGGCGTCCGACTACATCGGCCGCGGCGCCCTGGAAAAGGTGCGGGCCGAGCTCGATCAGGGGCGCTATCCCTTCAAGAATATCCTGGTCGGGATGGTGCTCGGCGGTCGACCAATCGACGACTATGCACCGGACTTCTGGCTGATATCCGCCGAGGATGCGGGGGCTCCGGTCGGCTATGTGACCTCGCCCTGGTACTCCCCCGAGCTGGGCACCAACATCGCCATGGGCTATGTCCCGGTCGAGATGCAGGCCGTCGGCACGCGGCTCAAGGTCTGGCTACCGGATCAGTATGCGGACCAGATCGGGGTGCCCGTCGATGCCGAGATCGTCCCGATGCCGTTCCGGCAGTCGGTCAATCTCAATGCCCGTGAGAGGGCCCTGGCGCGGGGAGACGATGCCTCCAGCTAGGTGCCTGTCCTAGCCATGGCGACGTCGGGGCACCTCTGCGCCACAGGGACGTGCCCAGGGGTACCGGCCGCCTAACGGGGAGGGTGATCGCATGAACCAGCATGATATCCCGCCGTGTTCCGGCAAAGCCTCCCCGGCGGTGGCCGATGACGCTCCCTGTCGAGAGCGCACCGGGAGCGACATCGCCGGGGCGACCAGCGACAGTGAGGCCATCGGCGGAGAGGCGCCTGCGTGCGACCTCGCGCGGTTGGTGCAACGCCTGTGTGCCGACTGGTCCCTCGAGGTGACACCGAAGGGCGCGACGCAGATCGCAGATTTCGCTGAGCTGCTGAGGCCGGGGACCCAGGTCTACGTGACGCACTTGCCGAAGCAGCCCTACGAGCCGGTGATCGCGACGGCCGAACGGTTGCGGGCGGAGGGCATGATACCGGTCCCGCATATCGTGGCCCGCAGCGTGCCCGACCGCGCCACCCTGGAACGCTGGTATGGCCGCCTGGCCGCAGCCGGTGTGGAGGAGGCACTATTGATCGCCGGCGGCACCACGACGGTCGCAGGGCCCTATCGGGACACTTTGATGTTGTTGGACGATTGCCCGCCCGCGGCCCATGGCCTGACCCGCCTGGGCATCGCCGGGCACCCGGAGGGCCACGCCCATGCCGATCGCGAGGCCTTGGACCGGGCCCTTGCCAGCAAGGTGGCGTACGCCGAGGCGACCGGCACCGACCTCTGGATGGTCACCCAGTTTACCTTCGATGCCCAGCCGCTGATCGACTGGTCGGCCCGTCTCCAGCGCCAGGGAATTCGTGTTCCGGTGCGGGTCGGCCTGCCAGGGCCGGCATCGCTGGCCACGCTCCTGAAGTATGCCGTCTCCTGTGGGGTCGGCGCTTCCATTACGGCGTTGCACAACCAGCCAGGCAAGCTATGGAAGATGACGCGCCCCCAGCCACCGGTCGCCCAACTGCTGGCCCTGGCGCGCCATCCCGGGCCCTGGCTGGGGGTGCACGTCTACCCGTTCGGCGGCACCCTCCAAACGGCGGCCTGGTTCCGGGCCCTGCAAGAGGGACGATTCTCCATCGAGGCGCAGCGGCTGACGGTGCATCAAGGTGGCGAGGGAGCGGTCTAGTGAACCAAAGGGGCCAATGGAACCATTGGTGGATCATTGAGGCGGTGGTGGTTAATAGCGAGGGCGCGAAATGACCGACTATATCCCGTTGCGTGACGATGAGCCCTTGAGGGGTCAAGGACTGCGGTTGGCGCCCCAACAAGACCCACTGCGGGAGGCCAAGTTGCCGCCACCCGGCGCACCGGATATCGACATTGCGCGTGCGATCACACCCTGGCCGATTACCGAGGTGGCCGCTCGGCTGGGCATCAAGCCGGAACATCTGCTGCCTTATGGGCACGACAAGGCCAAGCTGCCTCACGACTTCACCGACGCCCTGGTCGGGCGCCCCCAGGGGAAGCTGGTCCTGGTCACCGCCATTACCCCCACGCCCGCTGGCGAGGGCAAGACGACCACCTGCGTGGGGCTGGGCGACGGCTTGAATCGGATCGGCCACAAGACCGCGATATGTTTGCGCGAACCCTCCCTGGGGCCCTGTTTCGGCATGAAAGGAGGCGCCGCGGGCGGCGGTCGAGCGCAGGTGATTCCCATGGAAGACATCAACCTGCACTTCACCGGTGACTTCCACGCCATCACCAGCGCCCATAATCTGCTGTCCGCGCTACTGGATAACCATCTGCATTGGGACAACGAGCTGGAGATCGACCCGCGCCATGTGACCTGGAAACGAGCCATGGACATGGGCGACCGCGCCCTGCGGCACCTGACCATCGGCTTGAGTGGGTCGGGGCAAGGCATGCCCCGGGAGGAAGGCTTCGATATCACTGCCGCCTCGGAGATCATGGCGATTCTCTGCCTGTCGGCAGACCTTACGGACCTGCAGCGGCGGCTGGGGGAGATCATCGTGGCCCGCCGCCGGGACGGCAGCCCGGTGCGGGCCCGGGACCTGAAGGCCGACGGGGCCATGGCGGTGCTGCTGAAGCAGGCCCTGGCCCCCAACCTAGTACAGACGCTGGAGCATAACCCGGCCTTCATTCACGGGGGGCCCTTCGCCAACATCGCCCACGGCTGCAACTCGCTGATGGCGACGAAGACCGCCTTGTCCCTGGCCGATATCGTGGTGACAGAGGCCGGCTTCGGTGCCGACCTGGGGGCCGAGAAGTTCTTCAATATCAAATGTCGTCAGGCCGGCCTCAAGCCGGATGCGGTGGTCATGGTGGTGACGATTCGGGCTCTGAAGATGCATGGCGGTGTCCGGCAGGACGAGCTGACTCAGCCGGATCCCGACGCCGTCTATCGAGGTGCGGAGAATCTGTGTCGGCACGTCAACAATATGCGTAGCTTCGGGGTGCCCTTGATGGTCGCGGTCAATCATTTCGACCAGGATTCGGACGAGGAGCATCGTGTGCTGCGGGATGTCTGCGAGCACCTGGGGGTCGACATGGCCGTCAGCAGCCATTGGCATGATGGCTCGGCGGGCAGTGAGGCACTGGCGGAGAAGGTCGTCGCCATGTTCGATCAAGCCCCAGCGGAATTGTCTCTGAGTTACGCCGACGACGAGCGCCTGGAAGACAAGGTCAGGGCCGTCGCGACTCAACTGTACGGGGCCCTGGATATCAGCCTGGAGGCCAAGGCACGCAGGCAGCTGGCCGATTTTGAGGCGCTCGGCTATGGCCATCTACCGGTGTGTATCGCCAAGACCCAATACAGCTTTGGTGCCGACCCTAGCCTGACCGGCCTCGCCACGGGCCATGTCTTGCCGATCCGGGAGGCCGAGCTGGCTGCCGGCGCCGGCTTCGTCGTCGTGATCTGCGGCAATGTCATGCGGATGCCCGGCCTGCCCCGCAGGCCCGCTTCCAACGCCATGCGACTGGATGCCCGGGGGCAAATCGAAGGACTGGACTGGTGATGGGTAGGAGGGTCCTGCGGTCTCGGACCCGGGGCACTTTTATCAATCGGCCACTGATTGCCTCTCACCTCATGAGGCCCAATACGACATGTCCCCGGGGGGCTACCTAGGATGTGGCCACTCAGTCGCGGCGGTAGGTACCAACTAGGCGGTTCATGCCAAGAATATGCGGCTCGAGCTTGCTCAGAAGCTCGGGCTGCGTCAGCCCCTCCGGAAGCTCCGTTTGCGCATCCAGCGCCAGCACCCAGAAATAATATAGGTGCACGCCATGTCCTTCCGGCGGCATGGGCCCGCCGTAGCCAATGCTGCCGGTATCGTTGACGCCGCTGGTGCCCACCGTCGTCGCCTCGTCCAGTGAAGTCGTGTCGGCCGGCAGGTTGTAGAGCAGCCAGTGCACGAAGCCATAGCTGCCGTTCTGTACCAGGGGCGCATCCGGGTCATGGCAGATCACCGCGAAACCCTTGGTACCTTCCGGAGCGTCTTTCCAGGCAAGGGCGGGGGAAATGTTATCGCCTTCACCAGTGTGCTGGGTAGGTATCGGTTCGTGGGCGGCGAAAGCGGGACTGGTGAGCTGCATGCTAGAGGGTGCGAAGGGCATAAGAGCTAGCTCCTGTACAAGTGGGTGTTGTTGGAAACGAAGTCAGGCATCTCTGCGCATACTAAACGCTATACCAAGTGATGATGGCCGAGGGCGGATTCTTCAACCCCGGGCGCCACCGCCGAGGCACTGCATGAACAACCAGCCCCGGCTGACACCCCTGTTGCAGCCCTGTTTCTAGCCTCTCATTCCCCCTCCCCCCAGATATCGCAGCGTCAGGGCGTAAACTCACCCAGCATGCGCATGGAATCGACCTTGAGCCGATCTTCTTCCATCGCCTGTCTGGCCTCGTCAGACGCCATGAAGGTCTGGAATCGCGCCATATCCGGCACTTCCAGTATCAACCCCACCGAGTACGGATGCTCTGCATCCTTGAAAGTACGCGCACTGACACCGACCTGTGCGAACATCTCGTGCCGGCTACCCGGCCCTTTCTTCCAGGCCTTCGCCCAGCGCTCACCATCCTCGACCTCGTGAAACACGATTAGCGTAGCCATCTGCCATGCCTCCGATAAGCAACAGCACGCCACGCCCCGACAGCAACCGGCAGAATGAGTACACGGGTGTGCGTACGCGGCCCACCAGGACACAAATGGGGCTATCAGGGGGTCGCCATCGTCGTGGCTATTCCAAGAATAGACGGCTCGACCCGGCGCTGCTTCAGCATCGAGCCAGCGAGCTAGATGAAAAGCCTAGGCCGAGCTTTCAGAGCGATGAGCGTGAGGAAGCCAGGGCTGAAAAGGACCGACATGGCTGCTGTCCCCAGGCTCTCTACTTCATGATCATGACCTGTGGATTTGACCGCCGGCTTGACGCAGCACAAAGGAGGCAAAGGCACCCGAGGGCCGTATTTGGTTCAGTGGTTGGCTTAGTTTGGTAACACATTCGGCTTCCCACCAGCCGCATTTGACGTGACATTTATCCCAGCAATCAAGAACTCCGCCTCGCTCTCAGCCTTAGGGCAATGCTCAATGCCTTTTGGCACAACAAACATATCTCCCTCATAGAGCTCAATATTGCGGCCCCTGAGCTGGATGGTCAGATTTCCTTTATAGAGTATAAAAAGCTCATCTTGATCGTCGTGCTTATGCCACTTGGTTTCACCAGCACCCTTAGCCACCTTGAACATCTGGCCATTTGCCTCCCCGATAACTTTTTGCGACCAGTGTTCTTTGACCGTTTCTAACGCTTCATGAATATTCACTTTATCCTGCACATTGACCTCCTAGTAGTACGCCACATTCAGCAATTGTCCGTTGCAATATTTTGCCAGCATTTCCAATGTTGCTTTGGCCAGATAATTCCCTTTAACTCACTCTGACCTTTACCGCCACCTATTCATGTTATTAACAACCAACAGCACCATCCCCCTACCCTCCCTTGCTAAAGCGCTGAGTTACAGTGTGCCGCATTGCGAATACAACGTCGGGAGATAGAGCTAGGTAAAACCATCACTGTGGCCGGTCCAACAGGAGGAGGTACGCCACCTCCCATAGATGGCCAACAGACACGCTTGGAATCCACCTACTGTTCATTCTTGGCAGTTGGCTGGGCTGTATGACCGCGAGACACTCTTCGAGGAAACCAGCGTGTCGGTCATAGGCTGTGGCTTTCGCGGCGTCGCGCTGGCACACAACCTAGGCTCTGAAGCCGAGGTCGATGCACTCCTCAATCAGGCCGTGGCCACCGGCACGATATTGTTCAAGCCTGTTCCAATCATCTTTTGGGGCGGTTATTCCGACTACTTCACCGTGGCAGATCCAGATCCTGTCGAGAAATCTACGCACATGGTCCGGCAAGACAACAATCACCAAAAACACGGGGGTTGCATTGGCAAATGCGCACTTCAACCAGGCTCGCGAAAGAACCAGAAATTAACGCCACATGATTGAGCCAGACACCTCTCATGCATGGCCTTGACCCCCTGGCAGTGCTAGGCTTTCAGCAAGTTCGAATAAAGCGATGCCATACCCAATACGCAACAGCGACGCACAAGCCTGCGATCGGCAGGAAAGGTGAGCATACTGGATATCGAGACCCTTCAATCTCGGCTGTCTCAGTCTTACAAACGCCCCCATCGTCTCGCCCTGGCGACGCTGGGCCCTCGCGCCTTCGCCTTCTGGCATACCTTTGGTCTCACGGTATGGATCGCCTCGGTGGAAGGCAGCGGCTGGGCGCTGATTGTGCCGGGCCTGCTCTTGCTTCTTTGGCCCGGAATGGCATACGCCCATGCCGCTTTGGCATTCGACTCGAAGCGCGCCGAGTTCAGGAACCTGCTTTTCGACAGCCTGCTATTCGGTATCTGGTGCAGCGTGCTGGACTACTATGTCTGGGCCACCCTGACCGTCGGCCTCGCCTGCTTCATGAACAACATGGTCGTTGGCGGCCTGCGTCGAGTGCTCCTCTCAATCTTGCTCTTCACCATCGGCGCCTTGGGGTGGGGGGCCTTGACGGGGTTCGAGTTTCGTCCTTATGTCAGCACCGGCCTGGATATCTACCAGGGCGCCGGCGCAGTTAGCTACTTCCTCGCGCTTTCCTACGTGATGTACGGCCAGAACCGGAAGATCGGGCATAGCATTGCTGAGACCCAGTACAAGAACCGAGTCTTTCAGGCCCTGCTCAACCTCGGCGTGGTCGCCAATCGCGCTTCGAGCATCAATACCCTGCTCGAAGACTCCTTGAAGCATCTACATGCCGACTTCCCTGAATACGGATTCGCCGTGTTCCTCCATGAGCACCAACGTCCCGAGGTAACCCTTTATGCCGCCGTCGCCGGCCTGCACCTTGGCCCTGAAGATAAGCGCCGGCTGGACAGCCTGCTGGCCAGGCTACACGAACGCCAAGCCAGCACCATCACGCCTAGTGAGAAGACCAGTGGTGGGCAGCTATATGCGACCTCCATGGGGGGACGCCTGAGCCATTACGAAGGCTGGCTGATCATGCGCGCCCCCAGTCTGGACGGCGCACTGGAGGGCGTGCTGACCCTATTTGTCGACCAATTGGCGGCGGCCACCGAAAATAAGCTGCTCCAACTAGAACTGAAGAAAACAGCCGAGCGCGACGGGCTTACCGGGCTTTACAACCGCGGCTTCTTCGAATCGGCGCTTCAGTTGAGCATCGAGGGCAAGGCCCAACCACCGGGACTGGACTTTGCCGTGCTGATGATGGATGTCGACGGGCTCAAGGAAGTGAACGATCGCCATGGGCATGTCGCGGGCGACCAGCTGATTACCGCGGTTGCCGAGCGCCTGAGCATGCAGTGTCGGGAAGGCGACATTCTCGCCCGCTACGGCGGCGATGAATTCGTCATCCTGTTTCCTTCCGGGGACCTGTCGGCACCCAACCGCATCGCCGGCTTGATCCGGGCCCAACTGGGAGGCCAGCGCTGCGTGATCACCTCGACACACGGCGAGAATGTGGTGGTAGAGCTTCGTTTGAGCATGGGAAGCGCCTGTTCCACCGAAGCGCCGGCTCAGGAGGTACTCAGCCTTGCGGACGACCGCATGTATCATGACAAGATCCAGCGCCGCACGCATGGAGCCTTCGGCTGAGTGTTCCCTTCTGCTCGGGTAGACGGTGCTCGAACCGTCCGCGCGGCTTTGTAGTATAGGAGGAGCCGCAATGGAAGCATCGTATCTGTCCCTGGGTTCGTTTAGCGCTCTGCTCAGTCTCCGGATTCCGAGAATTGCGCGAACACCTGTTCCCCCGTCATGGTCGGTGTCGCGTTACCGAACTCATAATAGCTTGGCTTTTGGTCGATAAATATTTGGCTATTCATTTCAAAGTGGGTGAGCTCTTCAAAAAGACCAGCCGGAAGAATGTACTCATCAGCCGGAAGCAGGTGGTAGAACAGATGCGTGCCGCAAGTAGGACAGAACCCTCGTTCGGCCCAATCAGAGGACTGGTAAGTAGAAGCCTTTTGCGTGCCACTGAATGTGACATCTTGGCCACAGTGAACAGCGAGCATCGGGCCTCCACCCCACTGCCTACACATTCTGCAATGGCATACGTCGATTTTGCTTCGATCCGCCGTTGAAACCTCGATCGCACCGCATAAGCAAGAACCTTTCATGAATAATCTCCCATATCGATGTGTGCGCGTGACGTGGCCAAGACGGTTAACGCCAGCCGTCACGCGCTTGTCGCGGGCATGGCATCGGGCTTCGCAAGGCGAATACTAGCGCGCCAGACATCTTCAATACCCCGTCGTATGGGACGAGAGCAAGGTCTGCGGCCCCACAGGGCAAGAGATGTGAGTGCGACACAAAAACGCCCGCCCCGGCAAGCGGGGCGGGCGTGGTGATCAACGTTTCGAGCTGTTCACTTTTTTCCTGCAAAAGCTAGGACGGGAAGCTGAACTGGGCGCTCTCCTGGTCGCTACGCTTTGGCCAGCGCTGGGAGACCGACTTGCGGCGGGTGTAGAAGCGCACGGCATCCGGCCCGTAGGCATGCAGGTCACCGAACAACGAGTCCTTCCAACCGCCGAAGCTGTGGAAGGCCACCGGTACGGGCAGCGGGACGTTGATGCCGACCATGCCGACTTCTATGGCATCACTGAAACGGCGCGCCGCCTCGCCATCACGAGTGAACACGCAGGTGCCGTTACCGTATTGGTGAGCGTTGATCAGCGCGATGGCCTCCTCGAAGGTCTCGACGCGGACCACACACAACACCGGGCCGAAGATCTCGTCGCGGTAGATGCTCATCTTCGGGGTCACCCGATCGAAGAGGGTCGCGCCGAGGAAATAGCCGGGCGAGCCCTCGACCAGCGGATGCTGGCGGCCATCGACAACCAGCTCGGCACCGGCGGCGGCACCCTGCTCGATGTAGCCGGCGACCTTGTCGCGCTGGCCGGCGTTGATCAGCGCGCCCATGTCGAGGCCGCGCTCGGTGCCCGGACCGATCTTGAGCTCTTGGGCCTGGCCGGCCAGGCGCTCTACCAGGGCGTCGGCGGTGTCGTCACCCACGCACACAGCCACCGAGATCGCCATGCAGCGCTCGCCGGCACTGCCGTAGGCGGCACCGATAAGTGTGCTGGCGGCGTTGTCGATGTCCGCATCGGGCAGCACGACAGCATGGTTCTTGGCGCCGCCGAGGGCCTGCACGCGCTTGCCCTGCTGGGTGCCGCCTTCGTAGATCTTGCGCGCCACTGGCGTGGAGCCGACGAAGGAGAGCGCGCGGACCTCAGGCGCCTCGATCAGCGCATCGACGGCCTCGCGGTCGCCGTGCACTACGCTGAAGAGCCCCTTGGGCAGGCCGGCCTCATCGAGCAGCTCGGCCATCTTGACCGCAGCCGAGGGCGTCTGTTCTGAAGGCTTGAGGATAAAGGCGTTGCCGCAGGCAAGCGCCATCGGGTACATCCACAGCGGCACCATGGCCGGAAAGTTGAACGGTGTGATACCGGCGACAATGCCCAGCGGCTGGTGGTTCGACCAGGTATCGATGCCGGGACCTGCATTGTGGGAATACTCGCCCTTGAGCAGCTCCGGCACGCCGCAAGCGTATTCGACGTTCTCGATACCACGCTTGAGCTCGCCCATGGCATCTTCCAGCACCTTGCCGTGCTCTTCGCTGATCAGCGCGCAGATCTCGTCGGCGTCACGCTCGAGCAGGGTCTTGAAGCGAAACATCACTTGGGCGCGCTTGGCCGGCGGCAGGTCGCGCCAGGCGGGCTGAGCCTCGCGGGCGGCATCGATGGCGCGTTTGACGGTAGCACCGTCGGCCATGGCCAGGCGGCGCACCGGCGCAGCAGTGGCCGGATTCAACACCTCAATGGTGCGCTCGCCGCTGACGGTTTCACCGGCGATGAAATGGTTCAGGGTATGCATCGGGGGATGACTCCAACCTTGGGTCGTGTTCTCGGTGTTCGGGCCGGGCGTTGCCCGGCGTGTCATGTTCGGGCGCGATCAGACTTGGCGGCCCAGCAGGGCTTCATCGAACGGATAGCGCGATAGCTTCTCGATGCCGGTCTCGGTGACCAGTACTTCTTCCTCGAGCTTGACGCCGTCGGCACCGCCGACCTCACCGATATAACTCTCTACCGAAACCACCATGCCGGGCTCGAGGGTGCCGTCCTTCGAGAAGCGATCGAAGTCCATGTGGTGGGCGACCAGCGGCGTTTCGCCGTGCATGCCGACGCCATGGATGATCGACGGATAGCGGCGATCGAGGAAACGCTCGGGAATCTTCCAGGCGTTTTCGGCGATCTCGCGATAGCTCATGCCGGGCTTCAGGATCGACATGTTGTGGTGCACCTGGTCATAGGCCATCTGGTAAAGGCTCTGCTGATAGCCGCTGGGGCGGCCCGGCCCAACATGGAAGGTACGCGAGAAGTCGGAATAGTAGCCGTGGCAGCCGATGGTGTCGGTGTCCAGCGCGATCAGCTCGCCGGCGCGCACGACCCGGTCGCTTGCCTCGTTGAACCAGGGGTTGGTGCGCGGCCCGGAGTTGAGCAGGCGCGTCTCGATGAACTCGCCGCCCTGCTTGATGACGTTGCCGTAGAGGGTCGCAAACAGCTCAGTCTCGGTGACGCCAGGCTTGATGGCGGCTTCCACTTCGGCCACGGCGGCCTCTGATCCTGCCATCGACTGCGCCAGACAGGCGATCTCTTCCGGGGTCTTGATGCGGCGGCAATGCAGGGTGTCCTGCATGCAGTCGAAGACCTCGAGTCCCTGAGCCTCGAGCGAACGGGCCAGGTTTAGCGCGCAGCGGTCCAGCCCGATCTTCCTGTTGCCGCGTCCGTGCTCTTCCATCAGTTCGGCGATCTCGATGCCGAAGGGGTCGGAGGACATGTTGTCGCGCTGGTTGACCGCCGACCACACCACCTTGGAGGTGCGCGATTCATCGATGGTCTCGAGCCAGGTCGAGACGTGGGCGCTGCCCGGGTACTCGAAGAGAATCACCGGCCCTTCCAGCGGCACATAGATATAGCGGGTGGAGTTGCGCAGGAAGTAGCCGAACATGTTGCGCGAGCCGGTGGCATAGCGCTGGTTGTAAGGGTCGAACAGCACCACGGCGCCATAGCCCTGCTCGGCCATCATCGCCCGCAGGCGCTTGAGGCGTCCGCCGCGCAGCTGCACCGGGTCGAAGGCGGTAGGAATGCTGTCGCCGTTGCCCACGGGCGCCGAAGGCACCACCGGGATGGTGGCGGGTTCGTTGTCGGTCAGGTTGTCGAAGTCGACGATGCTCATGATCAAGCTCTCTGTTTATTCGTAGCCGTATTCGCGGGGAATCTGCATAGCTCAGGCTGAGGCGTCTTCGCCTTCAGTCAGCCAGGCTGTCGCTGCGCTGCATGCCTTCTTCGAGCAGCCGCTCATGAACTGGCGCCATGCGCCCGAAGATGCGTTTGGCGCGCTCGGGTCGGCCGATGAAGCCCGGCTCCTTGGCATAGGCGAAGATGACGGTGTGGCGCTCCTTGTCGCCCTGTGCCGGGGTCACTCGGTGAAGCGAGTAGCGGCCGAAGAAGACCTGCAGGTCGCCGGGCTGGAGGTCGAGGGACTTGAGCCGCGAGCGGTCGCCGTCGATGACCTTCTCGACCTCCTCGAAGTTTTCGCCCTCGGGGCTGCGGATGCCCGGGGCATACTCAAAGCGCCCGCCGCCATGCGACTGGCGCGTCATCATGGTGACGATGAATTCGTTGGTGTCGTAGTGCCACGGATGCTGGCAGCCCTCGCGCAGCACGTTGACTACCAGGTCGGCCAGGGGGTCGGCGTAGGGATGAATCTCTTCCTCCCCTACCACGCTGGCGATGAACTGCTGGAAGCCCGGGTGCGAGTAGACCTGGCGGATGATGGTGTCGTGGTCGATGCGGTCACCGGCGACGAAACCGTTGGTGCGATCATCGAAGCGGTTCATGGGGTGCGAGGCCGGCAGGCTCGGGTCCGGATCGCTGTTGTAGGGGTTGGTCTCGGTCTGGTTGTAGTGGGCGTCCGGCGAGAGCCGTTCGGTCTCGCGCTCGAGCCGCGCCAGGGCCTCGTCGGGTACGAATCCCTTGAGGACGACGCAGCCATCCTCACCGAGCTGCTGGCGGCATTCGTCGATCAGCGCACGACCGCGGTCACCCTCGAGACTATCGATGGGGTAACGCTCCAGGTCGATCAATCCGTGCAGTGAAGTATCGTCTTCCTGTATGCGGTTGCTGAGCATGTCGTTTCTCCTACCTGATTAATTACGTATAGACAGGGTAGAGAGGCAGGTTCAATAATAGAAATGAATGGTTAAGATAAAAATGATTGCAAGGGCTCATAGATCATGGATACCGACCTGCTCCGCGCCTTCGTCACCGTTGCCGAGTGCGAGGGCTTCAGCGCCGCCGGCAAGGTGCTGCATCGCACCCAATCGGCGGTCAGCCTGCAGATCAAGCGGCTAGAGGATCAAATGGGCGAATCGCTGTTTGAGCGCACTAGCCGCAGCGTGGTGTTGACTTCACCGGGAGGCCGCCTACTGCCCTATGCCCGTCATATTCTCAAGCTGCAGGACGAGGCGCGTCGTGTGATGGGAGTAGATCGGCAAGGCGAGCTGATTCGCCTGGGAACCTCTGAGGAACAGGCCAGTACCTACCTGCCTGAGCTGCTACCCCGATTCGCCACTCGCTTCCCCGAGGTTCGCCTTGAGGTCATCTGCAGTATCAGCGGCTCGCTGGTACATGACTTTCAGGAAGGCCTGCTGGATGCCGCCCTGGTGGTGCGCCATGGGCCGACGCAAACCGGCCGACTGCTGGGTCGCGAGCCCATGGTGTGGGTGGTGGCCGAGGAGCGCTCGATTGAGGACTGGGAAACCCTGCCGCTGGCCCTGAATCCCGAGGGCTGCACCTTCCGCGCGCATGCATTTGCCGCGCTGGGTCCCAGCGATCGTCGCTGGGACGTGCGTTACTCGAGCCAGTCGCCCACCGGCATCAACCTGCCGGTACAAGCGGGCCTGGCGGCCACCGTCAAGACGCCACGCAGCGTACCCGAGGGCTGCCGTATCGTCGGCGACGACGAGGGCCTACCACCGCTTGGACATGTCGAGATCGAGCTGCATCGCACTCCGGGACACTCGAGCGACGCTTTCACCGCCTTCTGCGACGAGCTGGAAGCCATCGTCACGGGTACCGAATCGCTTGAATCACTCGAATATGTGGCAAGCGAAGGAGGAGGTGGCTAGCCTTTCCAAGGGCTACGTTACCGACAGGAGTCGTTTGCCATGGCGCATGACATTCAGTTGAAGCGCATCTATGCCGCGCCGGAAGCCGACGACGGGGCGCGCGTGCTGGTGGACCGGCTGTGGCCGCGCGGCAAACGGCGGGATACGCTGGCACTCAATGACTGGTACCGTGATGCTTCGCCCTCCAATGGCCTGCGTCGCGACTGGCACCAAAACAGAATCAGCCATGCGGTCTTCACCCGTCGCTATCGCTGGGAGATAGCCGATAGTGTGGGCTGTCTACTGCCGCTGATGCGCCTAGCGCGCCATGGTCGCCTGACGCTGCTCTCCGCCGCCCGCGACCTGGAACAGTCGCACCTGCCGATCCTTCGCAAGGCACTGCTCACGGCTCTGGCAGAGGAAGACCGCGAGGCTGATGGCAGAACCCTCAGCTCGCCGCCCTGCTATGCAGCGGCACTAGCGAGCGCGCCGGCAGACGACCAGCGAACTGACTCATGACCGCAAACCTGAGTTAACCACTGGCCGGCCTCTAGCCAGACACAGTACCGGCTGGCACCCTATCTGCCATGACCAAGCACCTCTTGATCGTGGCCCATGCGCCCTCCCCCAATACCCAGCACCTTCGTGACGCCGCTGTGCGTGGCGCGCATCACCCTGATCTCGATGACATCGAGGTGGTCGTGAAAGCCCCCCTTGATGCCGGCCCCGACGATATCCGCGCCTGCGATGCCATCCTGCTCGGTACCACCGAGAATCTAGGCTATATGAGCGGCGCCCTGAAAGACTTCTTCGATCGAAGCTACTACGCCGTGCTAGAGGAGAAACAGGGGCTGCCCTGCGCGCTCTATGTGCACGCTGGCCATGATGGCACAGGGACTCGCCGAGCAGTGGAAGCGATCATCACAGGACTATGCTGGCGGTGGGTGCAGGAGCCACTGGTGCTGCGCGGCGACTGGCAGGACGGCTTCGTCGACCAGGCCGAGGAACTGGGGCTGTACCTGGCCGCGGGGCTGGATGCCGGTATCATTTGATCAGCGCCGCTCCCCTGCAGCCATCTATCAGCGGACAAGATGCGCTCTGCTCCCAGTAGCGCCCCCGTATCAGTCTTGATCATCAGGGAGCCACCTAGTCAACAAAGCAACGCCTAGACTGAATAGATCACCATCGAGTAGCGAGGTATAGCATGTGCAGCGACGATACCGATTTGGGCACGATGGATGCCGGTCAACTGGCCAAGCTGTTCGAGTCAGGTCAGGCGTCACCATTGGAGGCTACTCGGGCGGCGCTTGATCGCATCGATCGCTTCAATGAGGCCGTGAACGCGTATGTCCACGTTGATCACGAGGCTGCCGAAGCCGCTGCAAAAGCCTCGGCCCGGCGCTGGGGACAAGGTGCGCCACTCAGCCCTATCGACGGGATACCGGTATCACTCAAGGATTTGACCGATGTGGCAGGTATGCCAGCGCGTGAAGGGTCACTGACCACCAGTGCGGTACCCTGTGAAAAGGATGCGCCACCCGCACAGAAATTACGCGACGCGGGGGCCGTGATACTGGGCAAGACCAATACCCCTGAATTTGGCTGGAAGGCCGTCACTGATAATCGCGTTCACGGCACCACATGCAATGCCTGGAACACACAGCTTACGCCTGGTGGCTCATCAGGTGGTGCGGCCACCGCTGCCGCGCTCAACATGGGCGTGTTGCACCAAGGCGGAGATTCCGGCGGGTCCATCCGTATACCGGCTGCGTTTTCCGGTGTCTTCGGCTTCAAGCCGACTTTTGGCTGGACGCCCCAGAGACCACCGGCCAAGGCACCCCTGCTATCGAGTATCGGCCCACTGACACGCCACCCCCGCGATGCCGCACGCATGCTCAATATCATCGGTCGCTATGATTACCGTGATCCGTATGCGATTCGCGGCCAGCCCGAGGATTGGGGTACAGACCTGGAGTGCGACCTGCAAGGCTTACGTATTGCCTACTCCCCTACGCTGGGATACGCCAAGGTCGACAGACAGGTCGCAGCTCGTGTGGCGGAAGCCGCGCAAAAGTTGGAAGCGCTGGGTGCCGAGGTGGTCGAGATCCATCCCGGCTTCGAGTCGCCGATCAATATCTTCGAGAAGATCTGGTTCACCGCCTCGCTCGCTGTCTGGTCGCAGTGCGACGACAAGGAGCGCAAGCTGCTGGACCCCGGGTTGGTTTCCAATGCCCAGCGTGCCCAGAACTGGAGCTCTCTCGACCTGTTTCAGGCGCTAGAGGGGCGTGCCCGACTGACCGAACAGCTTGAGCATTTCAACCGAGACTATCACCTGCTGATGACACCAACGGTGGCCATACAACCTTTCGCCGTGAACCACGAGACGCCCCCGGGCAGCGATATGCGCGACTGGGAAGAATGGGCGCCGTTCAGCTACCCGTTCAATCTCAGTGAGCAACCGGCTGCTTCGGTGCCCTGCGGGTTTACCGATGAGGGCCTGCCAGTTGGCTTCCAGCTGGCAGGCGGGAAGTTTGACGACGTGCGCATACTACGCGCGTGTACGGCGTATATGGATGCGTATCCCACGCAATACCCATCGAAGCCAAATCCCGCCGAAGGCTAGGAAACGATAAATGCCTGGCCCAATATGCGGCCACCAGGCACGCCAACTCCAAGGGCGGGCAGTACTCGACAGAGGCGCTCGGCCAGCCCGCCCCCACCCTATCAATCAGACTGCCTCTCATCCGACCGAGGCATCGTCATCAAGGGATAGCATAGGGAGCGCTGCTCTAGCCGGTCTCGCGCACCACCAGCGTCACCGGCAGGGAGACGTGACGAGGCGGCTTGCCGGCCAAGGCCTCGCCGAGCAGCTCGACGCTTGTGGCGGCGATGGCGGCGATGTCCTGGCGCACCGTGGTCAGGGACTCGGCCAGGGTCGGCAGGTCGTCGAAGCCGGTGACCGCGACCTCGTCCGGCACGCCGATGCCATGATCCTCCAGGGCCGTCAGGCAGCCCCTGGCGAGCTCATCGTTCTCACAGACCAGGCCATCATAGGCGTGGGAATCCTCTCGCAGGCAGCGACTCAGCCAGCGATAGCCGGTCAGCGCCGGCTCATGGTTGGGGGGGATGTCGATGAGGTGTGGCGCGAGGCCGGCCTCCTCGAGCGCCTGGCGATAGCCGCCCAGGCGGTGCTGACTGTGGGGGCTCGCCAGGTCGTCGCCGACGAAGGCGATGCGACGCCGGCCCCGCTCGATCAGGTGGCGGGTGGCCAGGTAGATGCCGTGGCGATCCTCAGGCGCTACCGAGAATCCCTCTCCGGCCAGGCCGATGCGCACCACGGGCACGCCCTGCGCCGCCATCAGTGCCGGGCGCGGGTCGTCGGCGAACTCGCCGAGCAGGATGGCGGCGCCGGCCTGCTCGGGAAGGGCCGCCGTCTGATCGTGGGCGAAGAAGACGGGCACCATGCCCTGGCGGTGCAGCGCCACGGTCAGGTGCTGGTAGAGCAGGATGTAGTAGGGACGCAATTCGAAGTCGCGACGCCCCAGCGAGATGCCCACCACCGCCGCCTTGCCGCTGATCAGCTGACGGGCGGCGGCACTGGGGCGATACTCGATCTCGCGGCTGATGGCCAGGATATGGTCACGCAGCACCTCGCTGAGGCCCGGCTTGCCATTGAGCGCGCGGCTGACCGAGGCGATGGACACCTCGGCCTGCCGCGCGATTTCCCGTATGGTCGCCGTCTTCGACGGATCTCTGCTCATGTTCCTGCCTCGTCGCCCGGGTAGTAGCCGGTGTGGCCAGCCGCCACTCTCGCCGCCCATTCCGGCGAGAGATTGTGCCGGAAATTGCGCAACGGCGCGACCTGGAACGGGACGCTCGAGGCGGCAGGCCCGGCGAGACAGAGAGGCCGATCCGGCGACCGCGTCAGGCCGTCACGGGCTCGGCCACCTCGCCGCCGACCAGCGCCTGGCTGCGGTCCTCGGCATGAGAAAGGAAGCACGCATCCAGCACCTTCTGAAGCGCCGCGCCACGGGCGAAGTCCGGCAGGTCGTTGTGGCCACTGGCGATGCTGTCGACGAAGCGTTGGTAGATGCTCGGAGTAGCCGGGGCCTTAAGCGTGGTCCAGCGCGCCGGGTGGACGTCCGCGCCCAGGCACACCTGCAGCTTGTCCCTGGCGGAATCCAGGTCGATGTGCAGCGCCCCCCGGTCACCGTGGACGCTGAGAGTCAGGGCGTTGTGATGGCCGGTGGCCCAGCGGGTGGCCTGCACCGTGCCGAGCGCCCCGCCGGCGAACTCCACCTGCATCAGGGCGCTGTCGTTGGCGTCCAGCACGTAGTCATCGATGCGATTGCCGGGCGCCTTGTCGAAGCACTTGAGGCGACAGTTCACCTTAGTGATGTCGCCCACCGGGAAGCTGGCGAAATCGAGGATGTGCACCCCCACATCCCCCAGCACGCCCTTGCTGCCGTGGCCTTCCGAGAGCCGCCATAACCACTGGCTGTCCTGGTCCCAGCGTCCCCAGGCGTGGCTGACCAGCCAGCTCTGCCGGTAGCTGGCGTCCACGTGCATCACCCGGCCGAGGGCGCCGGAAGCAACCAGCTCTCGCGCGTGCTGGATGGCCGGGGCATCGCGGTAGCTTAAGTTGACCATGTTGATCACCCCGGCCTCCTGCGCCGCCGCCGCCATCTCCCGGGCATCGGCCTCGTTGGTCGCCAGCGGCTTCTCGCAGAGGATGTGCTTGCCTGCCGCGATGGCGGCCAGGGAGGTGACCTTGTGCACCCCATCCGGGGTGGCGTTACTCACCGCCTGGATGTCGTCCCGCGCCAGCATGGCGCTGAGTTCGGTATAGGCCTCGGGGATGGCATGCCGTTCGGCGAAGGCGCGGGCCCTGTCGCCGTCCATGTCACACACGGCCACCACCTCGACGCCGGGCAGCCGCCCGAAGTGCTTGGCATGTTCGCCGGCCATGCTGCCGGCTCCGATGATCGCCAATCGCATCACTTGAAGCCCTCCTCACCGGGCTTGTGCAGCCCTTCGCCTTTGACTTCCACCGGATTGGGCGCCTGCTCGGGCGGCACGTTGGGGCAGCTGTCGATCCAGCGCGAGCCCTCGGGACGCGCCCACTTCACGCCGTTCTTAAGCACGCGGCGCACCTGGTCGTCGTAGTAGATCGGGTAGGTCTCATGTCCCGGACGGAAATAGAAGATCCGGCCGTTGCCCCGCTTGTAGGTGAGGCCGGAGCGGAACACCTCGCCGCCCTCGAAGGCGCTGATGAAGACCACCTCATCGGGGTTGGGCACGGCGAAGGGCTCGCCGTACATCTCGGTATGCGGCAGTTCGATGTAGTCGCCGACACCCTGGACGATGGGATGGCCGGGGTTGACCACCCACAGCCGCTCGCGCTCCCCCGCCTCGCGCCACTTCAGCGAGCAGGTGGTGCCCATCAAGCGCTTGAAGATCTTGGCATAGTGGGCGGAATGCAGTACCAGCAGGCCCATGCCCTGCAGCACCCGCGCCTGGACGCGGTCGACGATCTCGTCGCGCACGTCGCCGTGGGCGGCATGCCCCCACCACAGCAGCACGTCGGTGTTCTCCAGCACCTCCTCGCTCAGGCCGTGCTCGGGTTCCTGCAGGATGACCGCACGGGCCACGATCTCCGGGTCCTCGTTGAGCCCTTGGGCGATGCACTGGTGCATGCCCTCCGGATAGATGCGCGCTACCACCTCGTTGGTCTGCTCATGGACGTTCTCGCCCCAGACCGTGACCTTGATCGTCATGGCTGTCTCCTCGTGATCGTGCCCTGGCGGGCATGGAGTCGCCGCCATTCGCCGCGACATGGCGAGAAAAGTAAACGTTTACGTAGAAAGAGTAAACGTTTACTCAAGCCGACCTTTGTCGAATACGGCTCAGCGAGTGACGAGGAAGCCCAGCAGATGACGAGCCGCGCCCGCCGGACAAGGCGGCCGTAAGAGCGGGACGAATTCGAGGAGGCCGACCAGAAGAAATCTCAGAGGGAGGGATCTGTGGAGACGCTACAGTTGGTGGCCTGGCGCGGCGGCTGACCACCGGGCGGGGAGTCACGAAGTATCATGCGACTACACCACCGAGCTCTACAAGGGCGCCGCCCACGGCTTCACAGCCAAGGATGCCCCCTCCTACGCCGCGACCGCCGACGCCCTGCACCACAAGCGCCTGGCCATGCTTCTGGAAGAGACGCTGCAACGGGAATGGCCTCGCGTGTCATCAGCGGCCCCACGGCATGGGGCCGCTATGAAGGGAGTAACACCCGCCTTGGATTAGGATAGAAGGCCCTGTCTCCAATTAGCCGGCTTGTAATTGCTTACGGCCAGAACCAGACGTTCAGCCATAGCTTATTAACGCCAGCCATCAGCCGCGCCGCTTTGCGGCGTCGGCTGCATGGCCTAGTTGGGCGCTCCGATATTTGCGTCTTCCGATGCTACTCAGCAATACTCTCGCCAGAGCCACCCATTTCTTCAGGGACATCTTTCAACTTGGTGATGCCATCGTGAATACGTAATACAGCTTCCTGGTAATGCACATGAACGTCAGCTTTAAATGGAAAGCTAGGTATCACCGCAGCGTACACATCAGTTACCCCTATCGACGGGTGCTCAGTTAGAACATGCCCTCCGCACATTTTGCACCATTTTCGATGGCTTTGCGGAGTCTTAGCGTAAGTACCGATATTGGCGGCACCCTGAGTGATTTTCACTGCTTCCGGCTTCCACAGAGTGAAGGCATTTACTGGTCCGGCTGACCAGTGCCGACACGATTCACAGTGGCAATAGCCCATGGCGACGGGATCGCCAGAAACGATTAACTGAACTGCACCGCAGAAGCAGCTGCCAGTGTGCGTCTGTTCGTTGCTCATGATGCACCTTCCGCCTTTTCTCATTCAGCCTAACGTACGGCTGGCCGATAAGATAAATGTAGAAGCTCTCTTGTCTGGACGTCCAACTGTTCAGCATTTCTTCGCCGTGCGGAGCATGGCGTATAAATGCCTGTTGGACTAAGCCGCCCATCAGGCTGCTA
>NZ_SDSD01000059.1 GCF_004798965.1 Onishia niordana | reverse complement strand
AGATCCACCCTCTATTTGCTTGGTTTACAGCTCTGTCAACCTCGTTGACACTCTATTGCTTATAGCACAAGCAAATGTCCTTATTTCAAAAAATAAAAAAATTATATTTAGGAGAAAATTAAATGCAAACACCAAAAATTAACTCAGTTTTCCAAGGCCGTTCATTTTTAGCAGAAAAAGATTTTACACCTGCAGAAATTCAATATCTTGTTGACTTTGCTATTCACTTAAAAGCATTGAAGAAAAATAACATCCCTCACCATTATCTTGAAGGAAA
>NZ_SDSD01000058.1 GCF_004798965.1 Onishia niordana | reverse complement strand
ATAATCCAAAAGACAAATAATTTGCTCTAATTACATTATACAATAGAAGTAACAATTTAATATATGGAAAAACACAAATGCTAAAATATCCTCAAGGATTAAATAAACAAAGAAAAAATTTTTCAGGAAAACAAACAGAGAAAAAAGTGGTGCATAACGCTGCGAAAAGTACTCCGAATATGGTAAAATCTAAATCGGCAGTAAAATTTGGTAAACGTGGTATGAACTTTGAAGCAGAGATCAATGCGACTAATGATTATTATCTTGCACATGATAT
>NZ_SDSD01000057.1 GCF_004798965.1 Onishia niordana | reverse complement strand
GCTCATCATCATCTGCGGCTGCCAAATCCTCAATCTGAGGATACTTCTCCATGAAGCGCAGATAATAGGGCATTACTGTTTCAACCTGTGTTTGTTGAGACATGATTTCAGAAATCCAAACAGAATAAGCCTCTGTATTTTTACGCCACGGCAAAGGCTTTTTGTGAATATTGTACCATCCTAATAAATCCTGCTGGAACTTTTCTATTTCGGTTTTATTCATAAGCTCTATTATTAAATTTATATAAAACAAAGTCAAATAGTAAGCTCTTAAAGA
>NZ_SDSD01000056.1 GCF_004798965.1 Onishia niordana | reverse complement strand
ATTGCTCTGAAACTTGAACAGGAAATTAAAAGCTTAGAGACCGTAGTAAAAGCAAGATAAACACTTCTTATAACACTATCGTCTCTTGTTCACGAAAACATGAAGCGGTTATCAAGTTACAAAAATATAGGTGAAAATGGTATAATTAAGCCTACGTATAAGAAAAAAGCACCTATCCACATTTAAGTGAAGTGCCTTATAATTTAGCTCTCTTCCGGAGTTAAATGGTATAAATAAAGGAGGCAGAAAACCCATGCTCAAAATACAAGATGTTTTAG
>NZ_SDSD01000055.1 GCF_004798965.1 Onishia niordana | reverse complement strand
ACAAAAAGTTACGGATAAGTATGGTATCTCCTACAATTCTGATAATGTATTGAAAGCGACAAAATGAAAAATATTTTTCGAATAATTACTCTCCCTTTCAGACGTATTTCGAAAAAAGCGAAAAAAAGTCATCAAAGACCTGAACAAAATCGTAAACATGTAGGTAAAAGTCTATTTGTAGTAGCTATTGCTCTGTTTGCGATTTTTATATTTCGCTTTGTCTGGATTATTACAGTGAATCAAATCGGTGGTGTAAACATCTCCGAAATGGCTAAGAC
>NZ_SDSD01000054.1 GCF_004798965.1 Onishia niordana | reverse complement strand
GCTTCAATTGCCAACGACTGTCGTACTTGAAGTCGCTGAAACTCAACCTTCTATCAAAGGTGCAACAGTAACAGGGTCAGGTAAACCAGCAACAATGGAAACAGGCTTGGTTGTCAATGTCCCTGACTTTGTTGAAGCAGGAACAAAACTTGAAATCAATACACAAACAGGTGAATACCTTAAACGTGCATAAGCCGTTTTGGCTAGCCCTCACACAAGTTGAGGAGTTATAAAAGCCTTGCTCCACGGAGAAACAAAAGAAAAGATAGAGGAGAGAA
>NZ_SDSD01000053.1 GCF_004798965.1 Onishia niordana | reverse complement strand
TCTTGATGTCCATAGTCGACTGCCCTTGTATATTTTAGTACGTGTCCTCGTTGATGCTTACTCTATTTATAAAAAACTATGAAAAACGAATAATAAGCAAAGCCAAGGAGCTTTGCTTTTATTATCGTTCTTTTTGCTTTAGCAAATTAGAATGATAATACGCAGGGAGCGAAGGAGCTAGAAAAATTCTGCCTCAGACAAAGAGTAACAAATGTTAGCGACAAAGTATGTACATTTTTTTAAAATAAGTAAGGAGAGTAGAAAAACTTTAATATAAA
>NZ_SDSD01000052.1 GCF_004798965.1 Onishia niordana | reverse complement strand
CTTATAAGCATTTAGTGGATCCTCTTTGAAGCCAGCATAGTCAGAAGGAAAGACATTTGACAAGTGGTCGCCATAGAAAACCAGAGTAATTTTTTTATCAATCTTCTCAAGTTCTGTCAAGAATTCTTTGGTTGCCTTATCTGTATCCGAAATCTTACGAACATAATTCTCCAGAAGTTTATTTTGAGCTTCGGAATAACCTTCACCTGAAGCTGTGATAGTAGAGGAACCAGAATAGCTCGTATATGGCATATGATTTTGCATGGTCAAAACACTAAAG
>NZ_SDSD01000051.1 GCF_004798965.1 Onishia niordana | reverse complement strand
ATCACACAAGCTAATGGCATGTACCGCTCGACAAGAAGATTCAAATTTAAGGAAATATAATCTATGCTAAAAGCTGCATTATTTATATTCTCAACCAGAATCATCGAAAGATGAAAAAGATAATACGCAATTAAAATACAAGGAACGGCAAGAATCTTTTTCCAGTCCAATAGCTTGTTTTTTCTCCTCGAACGTCTCGTGACTTGCATCATCCAGATATCTTTATTCTTTACAAAAACAAGCGCCAGATAAGCAAGACCGAAAAATCCAACAATACGATA
>NZ_SDSD01000050.1 GCF_004798965.1 Onishia niordana | reverse complement strand
GACGAAAGCGTATTTTGGTTTAAGTTCCACAGCCCCATAGTCTTTTACTATGTAAGAGTATGAAACAGTATCACTTAAAACTTGGTAACCATTGGCAACGCCACGTGGTACAAAAATGCCCTTGCTGGCATCAATCACTGTTTGGTAAACATGACCAAAGCTCTCGCCTTCACGAAGATCTACCCATGAGCCCAAAACACGTCCACCATCTGCTACAGAAATATATTTGTCCCATGGTTCAGCGTGTAAACCGCGCAAAACATTTTTACGTGAGAAAGAAACGTTAT
>NZ_SDSD01000004.1 GCF_004798965.1 Onishia niordana | reverse complement strand
GACCGGGCAAACCAGCGGCGAGTTGAACGCCGATCGAGTGGAGGCGCATTTTACCGTTTCCGGCTGTTTTGTCAATGCTGATCGATTCAAGCGATTCGAAAAACCTTAACAAAAACAAGTGCTTCCAACACTCTACACCGCTTCCGACGTGTGCTCGTCGGCGGCAGCGGATGCGTACTTTACGGACTATCGCGGAGCGACACAACCCCTTTCTTTCAAAAAGGTGAATAGAGGCTGTGGATAGATAACAGCGGCGAGAGGGTGTGGATAACCAGGTACCACACACGACAACGCCCGCACGAGGGCGGGCGTTTCACGTGCTGCTATTCAAGTACTACTAAAAGTAGAGCCACTAGCAGCCAACAGCGCCGATCGCTTAGTCGAGGATCACTCGGGCATAGCGTTTCTTGCCGGCCTGGATCACATAGCTCGCGCCTGTCGAGAGCATATGATCGCGGGCGACCACTTCGCCATCGACCTTGACGCGACCGTTGCCAAGCATGTCCTTGGCCTGGGCGCTGTTATTGGCAAGACCGGAGCGATTGAGCACCGCGGCGATCGGCGCTTGCTCGCTGCCCTCGAAGTCGACCTCCACTTCCGGCATATCGTCAGGCAGCTCGCCATCGGCCAACTGGTTGCCCGCCGACTTGTGGGCGTTGGCTGCCGCTTCCTCGCCGTGATAACGCCCAACCAACTCCCGCGCCAGCACCATCTTGATATCGCGCGGGTTGGCGCCCTGCTCGGCATCATGCTTGAGTGCTTCGATTTCCTCGTTGGACTTCAGCGACAAAAGCTCGAAGTAACGCCACATCAGAGTATCGGGCATCGACACCAACTTGTTGAACATGGTGCCTGGCGTGTCATCGACGCCGACGTAATTGCCCAGCGACTTGGACATCTTCTGCACACCGTCCAACCCTTCAAGCAGCGGCATGGTGATTACCACCTGCGGCGACTGACCGAAATGCTTCTGCAATTCACGACCCATCAGCAGGTTGAACTTCTGATCGGTGCCGCCGAGCTCGACATCGGCTTCCAGTGCCACGGAGTCATAGCCCTGTACCAGCGGATAGAGGAATTCGTGAATGGAGATCGACTGACCGCCCTGATAGCGCTTCTCGAAATCGTCGCGCTCCAGCATGCGCGCCACGGTGCTCTGGCCAGCAAGTTCGATCATGTCGGCGGCACTCATCGCGGAGAACCACTCAGCGTTGAAGCGTACCTCGGTCTTCTCAGGATCAAGGATCTTGAAGACCTGTGCCTTATAGGTCTCGGCGTTGACCTTCACTTCTTCTTCGGTAAGCGGCTTACGGGTAACGTTCTTACCCGTGGGGTCACCGATACGCCCGGTGAAATCGCCGATCAGGAAGATAACGGTATGACCGAGATCCTGGAACTGACGCATCTTGGTCAACAGTACGCTGTGACCCAGGTGCAGATCCGGCGCGGTCGGATCAAAACCGGCCTTGATGCGCAGGGGACGGCCAGAGACGAGTTTCTCCTTGAGCTCATCGGCCAGCAGAATCTCATGAGTGCCGCGCTCAAGCAGCGCCAGCGCATCAGCGACGTCGGACATCGTTACCGTTCTCCCCTCAAAAGCAGTTGATCGCCAGGTTAAGGCCCTTTGTCATCAAGGGCAGGCCTGATAATGGGGCAGATGGTAGCATGACTTGCTCAATCGGTTGAGCGCTAGACATACCAGGGAGACACACATGCCATTGCTGATCGGATTGATGTCGGGAACGAGCCTCGATGGCATCGACGCGGCCCTCATCGAATGCGGGGCGCCAGGGCAAGACGGCACTGAGAATTCACCCCGCCTGATGGCCACGCACGAGTTGGCCATGCCTGCGGACCTGCGTGCCACGCTGCTTGACCTGTGCCATGCCGACAGCGTGCGCTTCGCGGATCTGGCCCGTGCCGAGGACGCCTTCTGCCGTCTGCAGGCGCGCGCGGTGAATGAGCTGCTGGCGGCGAGCAACACGCCGGCAAGCGCAGTGGCCGCCATCGGCAGTCATGGCCAGACCATCGAGCATGCCCCCCTTGGGCACGCCGGCCGAGAACCCGGCGCCCCCTATACCCTGCAGCTGGATAACCCAAGCCTTCTTGCCGAGCTGACCGGCTGCCCGGTAGTGGCCGATTTCCGGCGTCGCGATCTCGCCGCTGGCGGCCAAGCGGCTCCGCTGGCACCGGCCTTTCATGCGGCGCTATTCCGTCATTCCCACGACTGGCAATTGGTGCTCAACCTGGGCGGCTTCGCCAATCTGACCCTGCTTCCCCCCGAGCACAGCACGGCCGAGGTGATTGGTTTCGATACCGGCCCGGCCAACGTGCTGCTGGACGGCTGGCACCAACGCCACCAAGGCGCCCCTTTCGATGCTAACGGCGTCTGGGCGTCAGGCGGTCGCGTCATCGAGCCCCTGCTCAGCCGCCTGCTCGCGGAGCCCTTCTTCGCCGCCCCACCGCCCAAGAGCACTGGCCGCGAGGCCTTCCACCTGCCATGGCTGGATGCCCAACTGAACGGAGACGAGGCGCCTCAGGACGTACAGGCGACGCTTGCCGAGCTGACGGCGGCAAGCGTCGCACTCGGCATCGAGCAGGCCATGGCGCAATTCCAGGCGCCACCACCGGCACGCCTGCTGCCCTGCGGTGGCGGGGCACGCAACGCAGACCTGCTTGCTCGGCTAGCCCGGCGGTTGCCGTCGACACAGGTTGGCATGATTGACCAGGACGGCTGGAGCGCCGACTGGCTGGAAGCGGGCGCCTTCGCCTGGCTCGCCTGGCGACGCCTGACCCAACAACCGGGCAACCTGCCCGCGGTCACCGGCGCGGCCGGCCCCCGCGTGCTAGGTGGCGTCTATTCCCCCTGATAGTCACTCCGATATAGCCCCTGACGCGAGCGGTGAGCCAGGACCTGCGCGATCACTGCGCGTCCTCATTCATAGTCATCGCCGCGTCGCAGTTCGAAGTGAGTGGCAGCGCCCTTGGCATCGGCTACACCGCCCTCATCGCCAAACTTGATCATCATGCGCAGATCATTGGCCGAATCGGCATGAACCATGGCGATGTCCTCGCTGATCACCCCACCCTTATAGAGATCATAAAGTGCCTGATCGAAGGTCTGCATGCCGAGATCCCGTGAGCGCGACATGATGTCCTTGATCTCGGCAACCTCTCCCTTGCGGATCAGATCGCTGATCAGCGGCGAGCGCAGCATGATCTCGATGGCCGCCCGGCGCCCATGGTCCACCGTTGGCAGCAGCTGCTGGGCGACGATCGCCTTCAGGTTCAGTGACAGGTCGAGCCACACCTGATCGTGGCGTTCGGCCGGAAAGAAGTTAATGATCCGGTCAAGGGCCTGGTTGGCATTGTTGGCATGCAGGGTCGCCAGGCATAGATGGCCGGTCTCGGCGAAGGTCAGGGCATGTTCCATGGTCTTGCGCGTTCGAATCTCGCCGATCAGGATCACGTCCGGTGCCTGGCGCAGGGTGTTCTTCAGCGCCACCTCAAAAGACTCGGTATCGATGCCGACTTCGCGCTGATTGATGATCGACTTCTTGTGCGGGTGCACATACTCGATGGGGTCTTCGATGCTGATGATGTGCCCGCCCTGAGTCTCGTTGCGCTGCTGGACCATCGACGCCAGCGTCGTTGACTTACCGGTACCGGTACCACCTACCACCAGCACCAGACCACGCTTGGCACCGGCCAACTCGCCAAGCGTCGACGGTAGGTTCAGCGTCTCGAGCCTTGGAATGTCGAAGGAGATACGCCGCAGCACCATGGCCGGCTGATTGCGCTGCTGGAAAGCACTGACCCGAAAGCGCCCGTGTCCGGGCAGGCTCAGCGCAAAGTTGGCCTCCTGCTCGGCGGCGAAACGCTCGCGTTGGGACTGTGGCAGGGCCGCCTTGACCAGCTCGGCGACTTGAGCCGGCGATAGCACCTGTTCACCCAGCGGCGTGAGCTGGCCGGCCATCTTGAGGGTAGGGGGAGCGTTAACCGAGATCAAAAGGTCGGACGCTTCCTTATCGACCATGATCTCGAGCAGCTGCTGTAACCATTCATTCGCTTTCATGATGTTCCGCCTGTTCCCTTGCTAGTGGGCGCCGTCTTGGCAGACTCAGCTGGCAATCGCACCCTTGGCTTGAGCCTGTGCTTCCTCGCGCACCACGACGCCATCGTTGACCATCTTGGCCAGGGTTGCATCCAGGGTCTGCATGCCCAGGTTGCCGCCGGTCTGCATGGCCGAATAGATCTGTGCCACCTTGTCCTCGCGAATCAGGTTACGAATCGCCGAGGTTGCCACCAGAATTTCATGCGCCGCCACCCGACCGCCGCCGGCACGCTTGAGCAGTACCTGAGATATCACTCCCTGCAGCGACTCCGAGAGCATCGAGCGCACCATGTCCTTCTCCGAACCAGGGAAGACGTCGATGATACGGTCAATGGTCTTGGCCGCCGAGGTGGTGTGCAGGGTACCCAACACCAGGTGGCCGGTCTCGGCAGCGGTCAGCGCCAGCCGAATGGTTTCCAGATCCCGGAGCTCGCCAACCAGGATCACGTCCGGGTCCTCGCGCAGGGCGCTGCGCAGGGCCGGGGCGAAGCCCTGGGTATCGCGATGCACTTCGCGCTGGTTGATCAGGCAACGTTTGCTGCGATGCACGAATTCCACCGGATCCTCTATGGTAAGGATATGGTCATAACGCGTGTCGTTGATGAAGTCGATCATCGCGGCAAGGGTGGTGCTCTTGCCTGAGCCGGTAGGGCCGGTGACCAGCACCAGGCCACGCGGGAGCTGCGCCATGCGACGAAAGACATCCCCCATGCCCAGCGTTTCCATGGTCAGCACGTCAGAAGGCACGGTACGCAGCACTGCTGCAGCGCCGCGTCCTTGCTGAAACGCATTGACACGAAAACGTGCCACCCCCGGCACCTCGAAGGAGAAGTCCGTTTCCAGGAACTCCTCGAAGTCGCGGCGCTGCCGGTCACCCATGATGTCGTAGATCAGAGCACGTACTTCGCTATCGTCCATGGCGGGGACATTGAGCCGGCGAATATCGCCGTCGACCCGAATCATCGGCGGCAAACCGGCAGAAAGGTGCAGATCCGACGCGTTCTGCTTTGCCGAGAATGCCAGCAGTTCGGTAATATCCATTAGATTCCCCTGCTCCCAGGTAAGGTCGCTCCAGTATGCCAGAGGTTGTGTTATCCGAAACCTTCGCCGCTGCCCGGTCGCGGCTCAATGCCGCACTGCATGACGCGGGCCGTGAGCCGCAGGCCGCTGAGCTGCTGGCGGTCAGCAAGACCAAGCCCGCGGCGATGATCCGCGAGGCCCACGGCCTCGGTCAGCGTCAGTTCGGGGAAAACTATTTGCAGGAGGCCCTCGACAAACAGGCCGAACTTGCCGATCTCGACGACATCATCTGGCATTTCATCGGCCCGTTGCAGTCGAACAAGACGCGCCAAGTCGCTGAGCACTTCGACTGGGTTCATAGCGTCGATCGTGAGAAGATCGCACGGCGATTGGCCGAACAGCGCCCCGACAACAGGCCACCCCTGAACATCTGCCTGCAGGTGAACATCAGCGAGGAGACCAGCAAGGCTGGCGTCACCCTTGAGGCCCTCGATCCCCTGGTGGCGTCGGTGCTGACGCTGCCGGGCGTGCGCTTACGCGGGCTCATGGCCATTCCCGCCCCGAGCGCCACTGCCGCCGAGCAGCGTGCCCCCTTCGCCAGGCTGCGCGAGGCCCTCGACGGGCTCAAGGCACGCTTTCCCGAGGCTGAGCTCGATACCCTGTCGATGGGCATGAGCGATGATCTCGAGGCTGCCGTTGCCGAGGGCGCGACCCTGCTGCGCCTAGGCACTGCCCTGTTCGGCGCGCGCCCGCGCCCAACGGAGCGATCCGACCAATAAGCATGGCGGTATAGGCCGAGGACTTGGCTGCAAGAGCTGTCGCCACGTCTCAGAATGACGATATGGAACGACAACTGAGCGTGACCACCCCAGCACGCCACGATAACGACGTCACCGGATAGGCACACTGCCTCCCAGACATCAAATGAGGATTTCCACATGGCGAGCAACGTGACTTTCATTGGCGCCGGCAACATGGCCAGCGCCATCTTCGGCGGCATGATCGAGAGCGGCTATCCCCGCGAGGCGATCACCGCCACCTCCCCCGACGACGCAATGCTGGCGCCGCTGCGCGAGCGCTACGGCATCCACACCGAGACCGACAACAATACCGCCGTGGCCAACGCAGATGTCGTGGTGCTGGCAGTAAAGCCGCAGATCATGCATGACGTCTGTGCCGCCATGCGCGATGCCGTTCAGGAGCGCAAGCCGCTGATCGTTTCGGTCGCTGCCGGCCTGACCGCCGAGACCCTGGAGCGGTGGCTGGGCGGTGAGCTGCCGGTGATCCGCTGCATGCCCAATACGCCGTCGCTGGTAGGCTCTGGCGCCAGCGGCCTCTACGCCAACCGTCTCGTCAACGACGACCAGAAGACGCTGGCGACCAGCCTGATGGAAGCCGTCGGCCTGGTGGAATGGGTCGAAAAGGAAGCGCTACTCGAAGCGGTGACCGCCGTAGCCGGCAGCGCCCCTGCCTACTTCTATCTGGTCTTCGAGGCGCTGGAGGAAGCGGGCGTCAAGATGGGACTCCCCGCCGAAAGTGCCCGCCGCTTGGCGGTACAGACCGGGCTCGGCGCCGCCCAGATGGTTCAGCAGGGAGACACCGACCCCGCTCAACTGCGTCGCAACGTGATGTCGCCGAACGGCACCACCGAGCGGGCAGTCAACCACCTTGAGCAGGCCGGCCTGCGTCAGATTTTCCTCGAAGCTGCCGAGGTCTGCGCCGCCCGTGCCCGAGAAATGGGTGACGAACTCGGCCAGAAGTAATCCACTGGGATAGGGTGGCCGGCTGACCGGCTACCCACCGACGTGCTGTCTATTCAGCACTATGGTGATTCCTGTCGTCATCACCATTCGTTGTTGCCGTCTTTTGTAAATAAGGAGCCCCCATGGGCAGTCAATTGGGTAGTGCCGGCCTGCTGCTGGTCAACACGCTGATCAACATCTATCTGCTGATGCTGATGATGCGCTTTCTGCTGCAGGCCTCCCGCGCCGACTACTACAACCCGATCAGCCAGTCGGTGGTCAAGGTCACCCAACCGGTAGTGAAGCCCTTCCAAGGCTTTCTACGCCCAGTGGGACGCTTCGATCTGGCCACACTGGCGGCAGCCTTCTTGATCAAGGTGGTCAGCATCATTCTGATCATGCAGGTGGCCGGCTATGGCATGCCACCGATCGCCGGCCTCGCCATCGCCGGCGTCGCCGCAATCGCGAGCGGCATTCTCAAGATCTACTTCTTTGCGCTGATCGTGATGATTATCCTGAGCTGGGTGGCTCCCCAGGCGAGCCATCCGGGCGCGTTACTGGTGATGCAACTGGTTGAACCCATCATGGCCCCGGTGCGCAAGGTCATCCCGCCGCTGGGTATGATCGATCTGTCCCCCATTGTGGTGTTCATCTCCATCAGCCTGCTCGACAGCCTGGTCGTCGGCTCACTAACCCGTGCAGCCGGCATTTCCGGCGCACTGGTGGGCTTGTGATGGCACCTCCCATCATGGGGCGCGCAACGAGTGGGGCCAAGTGCCTCGCAGACGTTTCTCTACTGCTAACAGGATACCGAGACCGCCATGCCCGAGCTTGATGCCGACTCGGTCGGCGTGGTCACGCCGCAGACGGCCCATTTCGACGATCCTCTGGCTCTGGCCTGCGGCAAGACGCTGCCGAGCTACTCGCTGGTCTACGAGACCTATGGCACCCTCAACGCCGAGGGCACCAATGCGGTTCTGATCTGCCACGCGCTGTCAGGTCACCATCACGCCGCGGGGCGCCATCATGAGGATGAGCGCAAGCCCGGCTGGTGGGATGCCCATATAGGCCCTGGCAAGAGCATCGACACCAACCGCTTCTTCGTCGTCTCGCTCAACAACTTGGGGGGGTGCCACGGCAGTACCGGCCCGTTGTCCATCAATCCGGAAACCGGCCGCCCCTGGGGGCCGGACTTTCCGATGATGACCGTCAGTGATTGGGTGCACAGCCAGGCCAGGCTCGCCGACCGGCTGGGCATCGACTGCTTTGCCGCCGTGATCGGTGGCAGCCTCGGCGGCATGCAGGTGATGCAGTGGGCGCTGTCCTATCCTGAGCGCATCGCCCATGCCGGCGTCATCGCCGCCACCCCACGGCTATCGGCCCAGAACATCGCCTTCAACGAGGTTGCACGCCAGGCCATTCGCTCCGACCCGGACTTCCACGACGGTTGGTATGGCGAGCACGACACCCTGCCGCGGCGCGGCCTCAAACTGGCGCGCATGATTGGCCACATCACCTACCTTTCCGAGGCGGCGATGGGCTCCAAGTTCGGCCGCGACCTGCGTCAGGATCTCGGCTTTGGCTATGACGTCGAGTTTCAGGTGGAGTCCTATCTTCGCTACCAGGGTGACACCTTTTCCGAGTCTTTCGACGCCAACACCTATCTGCTGATGACCAAGGCGCTTGATTACTTCGACCCGGCGGCATCGCAAGGCGGCGACCTGGCGGCTGCGCTCGCGCCAGCCAAGTGTCCTTTCCTGGTGGTCAGCTTTTCCACCGATTGGCGCTTCCCACCCTGGCGTTCCCGTGAACTGGTCGACGCCTTGGTACGCGCCGATAAACCAGTCAGCTATGCCAACATCGATTCCCCCCACGGCCACGATGCCTTCCTGCTGCCCGAGCCCCGCTATCAAGCAGTGTTCGCAGGCTTCATGGCGCGCGTGGCAAGGGACCAGCAGCTGGAGGGCTCCTGATGCGCGCTGACCTTAAACTGATCCATGGCTGGGTACCGGAGGGCGCCCGCGTGCTCGACCTGGGATGCGGCGACGGCACTCTGCTTGATGCCCTCGCACGGGACAAGCAGGTCACGGGCTATGGCTTGGAGATCGACCCTGACGGCCTGACCGCCTGCGTCACCCGCGGCGTCAACGTGATTGAACAGAACCTCGATGAGGGGCTGGCCAACTTCGACGACAATGCCTACGACCTGGTGATCATGACCCAGGCGCTGCAAGCCTTGCGTCGTCCCGACCTGATGCTCGACGAGATGCTGCGGGTGGCCGGGGAGTGCATTATTACCTTCCCCAACTTCGCCTACTGGCGCCACCGCATGTACCTGGGCTTCAAGGGCTACATGCCGGTGTCCAAGTCATTGCCTCATGCCTGGTATGACACCCCCAACATCCACCTCTCGACCTTCAACGACTTTGAACGCCTGTGTCGCGACAAGGGCCTGATCATCACCGACCAGGCGGTCGGCAACGGGGCGCACAAGGCTCACTGGAGCTCGCGAATGTGGCCTAATCTGTTTGGTGAAACGGCGATCTTCCGCGTCAGCCGCTCAGGCAACGCCTGATCGTCACAACGTCTTGCTTTCAGGAGGGCGGCATCATGGTGGAAGCGATCCATCGGCCAACCGGTCGGACGAGGAGTTGGAGCAGCATGAGCCGGGCTAGCGCCTTGCTGCTCGGCCTTGCCCTGATCGCAGGGTCGGGCTGGGCCTCGAAGACAGCCCAGGCCGAGCAGTTCGAGCGCTTCGGCCGCTACCAGGTTCACTACAACGCGGTGAACACCAGCTTTCTGACTCAGGAGGTGGCGGCGGCCAACGACATCCAGCGCAGCCGAGTGCAGGCCCTGCTGAACGTCAGCGTGCGCAAAGAGCAGGATGATGGCACCACCCGCCCGGTGGAGGCGTCGGTGGAAGGCCGGGTAGGCAACCTCGCCGGCCAGTCTCAGCCACTGAGCTTTCGCACCGTGCGCGAAGAGGGCGCCATCTATCACCTGGCCACCTTCCGCATTCAGGAAGACGAGCCGATGCGCTTCGATCTGCGGGTGCGCTATGACCGCAATGCCCCGCCTGGCGAGGTGAGCTTCATCCAACGGTTCTATATTGATCGCTGACCCGATCTGACGTGAATCTAACTGACGTGTACCGAGCTTTGCTTGAATAGAATCGACGCCACATCGACAGAAACGCACAGGCGCGATGCCCGTCTCGCCCACGTGACCGATCTCGACGCCACCGGCGCCGCCGCGGTCATGCTTCCCAATGGCCGCGCGGGCTTTGTGGTGCGGGTGCATGGCCAGCTGCATGGCTATGAAAACCGCTGCCCGCACCGCGACAGCCGGCTCGATATCGACGCCAATCATTTTCTTGCCGACGGCGGTGAGCTGATCCAGTGCGCCCACCACGGCGCCCTCTTCCTGCCGGAGAACGGCGAGTGCGTGGCCGGCCCCTGCCAATATGATTCGCTTGTACCGCTAGCACTCGCCGTCGACGACAACGGCGGGATCCACCTGGCGAGTGAGTGATACCGGCAAGGGCCGCGCCAGGCGAATGCCAATCGGCGCGCCTTGCCGCCAATCGACCTCACAGCCGTAGGCCAGCACCTCGACGCCCGCCGCGACCGCCTCGCCGAGTGCCTGAGCATAGGCAGGGTCGAGATGTCGCGCGGGAGCCACGTCATCGATGCCGGTATGCGCCACACAGAACAGCAGCACCGCACGCTGCCCTTCACCGGCCAGGCGGCTCAGCACCTCGAGATGACGCCGCCCGCGTTCGCTGACGGCATCCGGGAAGTAGCCGTGACCGTCTTCCTCCTTGAGGGTCACCTGCTTGACCTCGACATAAACATCGACATCGCCCTCTCCTCCGCGCAAGCGGAAATCGAGCCGCGCCCCATCGACCTTGACCTCTCGCCTCAGCTCGGCATAACCGGCAAGCGCCGTGAGGGTGCCGGCGCGCAACGCCTCCTCGACGATCGCGTTGGTGCGCCCGGTATGTACCGAGGCAAGCGCTGTGTCGCCTTCTGACTGAGGCAGCGCGATCAGCTCCCAGGTCCAGTCAAGCTTGCGCTTGGGGTTGTCGCTCGGCGACAGCCAGACCCGCGAGCCGGGCACGTTGACCGCACGCATCGAGCCGGTATTCGGACAGTGGGCCACCACCTCGCGACCGTCATCGAGAAGGATATCGGCCAGAAAGCGCTTATAGCGGCGAACCAGCGTGCCGGGTACCAGTCGTGAATAGTCCATAAAGCCTTCCCCTTACTGACGGGCCAGGAAGCGCCCGAGGCGCGCTACCGCCTCCTCGAGGCGCGCACGCTCGGCAGTAAACGCGATGCGTACATGGTGCTCGCCGCCTGTCACCGCGAAGTCGATACCCGGGGTGATGGCGACGTTCTCTTCTTCCAGCAGGCGGCGGCAGAATGACAGGCTGTCACGGCTGTAGCGACTGATATCGAGCCACAGATAGAAGGCGCCCTGAGGCGGCAGCGAAGGCGCCAGCCCCAGGCCCGCCAAGCCGTCGAGCAATGCATCACGGCGCCGGTGTAGCTCACCACGACGGCGCTCCAGCTCGTCGCGACACGCCGGCGTGAAGGCCGCCAGGGCCGCATGCTGCGAAGGCGTCGGCGCCGCCAGGAAGATATTCTGGGCCAGTCGCGTCAGCGGCTCCACGGCATCCGAGGGCGCCACCAGCCAACCGAGACGCCAGCCGGTCATGCCGAAGTACTTCGAGAAGCTGTTGACCACATAGGCCTCGGGCGCCACCGCCGCTGCCGATACCGGCGCCACGTCATAATTAAGGCCCTGATAGATCTCGTCGACTAACAGCGCCCCCCGACGCGCGGCCACGGTGTCGGCCACTGCGGCGAGCTGATCGGCGTCCAGGGTATGGCCCGTCGGGTTGGATGGCGTGGCAAGCATCGCGAGCCGCGTCTCGTCGCGCCAGTGGCGCTCGATCAGTTCGGCATTCAGCTGCCAATCGCTATCCGGTCCTACCGCTACGGTATCGAGCTCGGCCTCGGCCAGCGCCATGAAGTGACGGTTGCAGGGATAGGTCGGGTCGGCCATCAGCACCCTGTCACCGCGCTGGACCAGCAGCTGGCTGGCCAGCAACAGTGCCCCAGAGGCACCGGGGGTGACGATGATACGCGCGGGATCGACCTGCGCGCCGAAATGCTCGGCATAGTGACCGGCAATGGCCTCGCGCAGCGCCGGTAGCCCTGCCGCAGGCGTGTAGCGGGTGCGACCCGCCGCCAGTGCCTGCTGGCCGGCGGCAATCACCGGCTCGGGCGTCGGGAAATCGGGCTCGCCGATTTCCAGGTGGATGACGTCGTGACCCGCCGCCTCACGGGCCTGGGCGACCTCAAGCAGGCTCATGACCCGAAACGGCTGAACACGATCCAGCCTGGCACTGAACGACATGGGCGGCTTCCTGTAGTAAAAGTGAGCAGTAACGATGGCTAGCGGCGGAGGGCACCACCGGCAAATGCGACGGTCAAACCGTTATGATAACCGTTCAGCGAGGCGCCTCTATAGTAAAGAAGATGTCACAACGGTTGCGTTCTCGGCTTTTTTTCGCTAAATACACTGGGTTTTGGGCCCGCGATGGACAGCACCCTTCGATCGGGTATTGGCCCCAGTCACTCGAGTAATGAGGCAGCCACATGGCAGCAGCAGCACAAACCCCGGAAGCCCTCAAGCGATTCACCCCGTATGAACCGGCACCGGGTGAAGAGTATATGAACGACCAACAGTTAGCGCACTTCCGTGAAATCCTGCTCGACTGGAAAAGGGATTTGATGGAAGAGGTGGACCGTACCGTGCGCCATCTGCAGGAAGACGCCAACAACTACGCTGACCCGGCGGACCGCGCCACGCAGGAAGAAGGCTTCAACCTGGAGCTGCGCACACGGGATCGCGAGCGCAAGCTGCTCAAGAAAATCAACGAGACCATCGATAAAATCGACGAAGACGACTATGGCTTCTGCGAAGCCTGCGGTGTCGAAATCGGTATACGCCGCCTCGAGGCGCGCCCAACGGCGACGCAGTGCGTCGACTGCAAGACCCTTGCCGAACTCAAGGAAAAGCAGCTCGGTGGCTAACCCACGCTTGCCGGCCAGTCCTCGGCGGTAACCTTGGCCATCTTCGACGGGCACCCTCGGGTGCCCGTCGGCGTATGCAGCAGGCCAAAACCGCCCATCCTCGACGTGCACCGATAGAAACCGCTACCCCTTGATGAACCTTCAGCCATGACCGACTACCGCGGACGCTTCGCCCCTACCCCCTCCGGCCCGCTGCATTTCGGGTCCCTGGTCGCGGCGCTGGGCAGCTACCTGGATGCTCGCCAGGCAGGCGGCCACTGGAGCGTACGCATCGAGGACATCGACCCGCCGCGCTGCCCGCCCGGTGCAAGCGACACCATCCTGCGCCAGCTCGAGGCCTTCGGCCTTTACTGGGACGGCCCGGTGCACTATCAGCAGCGCCGCGGCGAAGTCTTTCAGGCAGCCCTTGCACGGCTCGCCGAGGCAGGGCTTGCCTACCCTTGCAGCTGTTCGCGCAAGCAGTGGCGCGACTATCCGATCTATCCGGGCTGGTGCCGCGACGGGCTTAGCAACCCCGATGCGCCAGTGGCCTGGCGACTGCGCTGCGATCTCGGGTGGCGACCGGTGGTCTGGCAGGACCGACACTATGGCCGACAATGTCTGGATCCCGCCGAACTCGGCGATGTGGTCCTCAAGCGCAAGGATGGCCTTTGGGCCTATCAGCTGGCGGTGGTAGTCGACGACGCCGATCAAGGCATCAGCGATGTGGTACGTGGTGCAGACCTGCTCGACAACACGCCCTGGCAGCGCCAGCTTCAGGTCGCCCTGGCGCTGTCCGAGCCGCGTTACCTGCACCTGCCACTGATCATCGGCGACGACGGCCAGAAGCTCTCCAAACAGAACCTGGCGCGCCCGCTTCCCGAGGACGCGCGAGTGCGCCCGCTACTGCATCAAGCCCTCATGGCGCTCGACCAGGCGCCCGACGCGGCCCTTGCCAGCGCGCCGGTCGAGGATCAACTCAAGGCTGCCATCGAGGCCTGGGACCCGACACGACTGCAGACCGGTGGCTCAGGGGTTGCACCTGACTGGCCCGAGGACTGAGGGCCCAGCACCGATCATCACGTATGCCCGGTGCGAACGCTCTTCGGGCAGCGACGATGCCCGTCACTTGATCCGGTTGGCGCGCACGGGCCACGATGTGGACTTGCTCAATCACAGCCTAGCGGCTAGCGGCCCTGACGGTGGCATGGGATGTCCCACGTTTGCTCCTGCCCATGAGGCACTATCGAAATCAATGCCCAACGTCGACGATGATCCAGGGAGAGATGGCGTAGAATGGTGCCTGACCGATACCGGTCAGGGTGTCGAGCCCGCACCTGGTCAAGCCTTTCACCCCGCCTAGGGCGCCCGACAAGGGCACAGGCCTGGGGCTGGCGCTAGAGGCTGGCCTACTCGCTACCATGGCCGCATCGCTATCGTGTCACCTCCCGACGGGCGCGACAGCGGCACCCGCATCGTCATGTGGCTCCCCTTGAGCAGGCAGCCCCCCGAGCAAAGAGGACGACGAGCTCCACCATGAGCCGGATTCTGATCGTTGAAGACGAAAGCATCATCCGCAGTGCCCTGAAGCAACTGCTGGAGCGCCATGGCCACGACGTCAGCGAGGCTGCCTCGGTCGTCGAGGCAGAGACCCTGGACCCTCAGCGCTTCACCCTGGTGATCAGCGAGCTTCACTTGCCGGGCGAACCCGGCACCACGATGATCCAACGTGCCGCCCCAGTGCCGGTCTTGATCATGACCCGCCATGCCAGCATTCGCTCTGCCGTCGACGCCATGAAGCAGGGGGCGGTGGAATATATCGCCAAGCCCTTTGACCATGCTGAGCTGGTCGAGACGGTGGAACACCTGCTCGCCGAGCACGGTAACGAAAAGCCCGCCCCTGTGAAGGAGCCTGCACCGCCAGCGATGATCGGCGACTGTCCGGCCATGCAGGAGGTCTATTCGCGTATTCGCAAGACCGCGCCAGCCGATGTCACGGTGCTGATCCAGGGAGAGTCGGGGACCGGCAAGGAACTGGTGGCTCGCGCGCTCCACCGTCAGAGCAGGCGCGAAAAGGCGCCGCTGATCTGCGTCAACTGCGCGGCCATCCCCGAGACCCTGATTGAGTCGGAGCTATTCGGCCACGAGAAGGGGGCTTTCACCGGCGCCAGTGCCGCTCGGACTGGCCTGGTCGAGGCCGCGGACGGTGGCACCCTGTTTCTCGATGAGATCGGCGAGCTACCTCCGGATGCTCAGGCTCGATTGCTGCGTGTGCTGCAGGAAGGGGAAATCCGCAAGATCGGCTCGGTGGAAACGCGTCACGTCAATGTGCGCCTGATCGCCGCGACCCATCGCGACCTCCAGGCCATGTCGAAGACAGGCGAGTTCCGACTCGATCTCTATTATCGCCTCAACGTCATGCAGATCGACCTGCCGCCGCTGCGCGAGCGCGAGAACGATATTATGACCATCGCCGATGTGCTGCTCGATAGCGCTTGCCAACGCCACAGCCGTCAAGGGTTAACGTTGTCGCGCAGTGCAAGACGCGAGATCCGTGACTACCTCTGGCCCGGCAACGTACGCGAGCTCGAGAATGCCCTCGAGCGCGGCGTAATCCTCGCCGAGGGACATCTGATTCATCCTGATGACCTGGGCTTGCGCAAGGCACCCTCACAGATTACCGCTCGCCCATCAGCCAATGTGGTCGCAACCCATGACGATGTTGCTCAAGCAGGCGACACCAGCGAAGAAGACCTGTCCCTTGAGGACTACTTCCAGCATTTCGTGCTCGAGCACCAGGAGCAGATGAGCGAGACCGAACTGGCCCACAAACTCGGCATCAGCCGCAAGTGCCTCTGGGAGCGCAGGCAGCGGCTTGGCATCCCCAGAAAGCGCAGCAATCGCAGCCGACCGACCTGATCAGCCCCGATCATTTCTCCTTCGCCCCGTTGACACGACCATGGTCTAACGGCCCACGAGTTCCATTCGCCGGTACTTTTGATCATCATGTCCTCCAGCTTTGCACCAGTTGTTACCGTCCCACTCAAGAAGCGCCCCAAGATGCGGCACAAGGGGTAACACAACCGAGGTGCAGAACCGATGGAACAGATCGGAAAAAATATAACACTCTGTTCTTACTAAACTTTCCTGATCATGGCACGAGCAGTGCACTAATTAGGGCAAGAAAAACAACAGCCGAACGTCACTGAGTCTTGTGCCAACAACAATAATGACGAGACCTCAGACACCGCCACCAGCCCAATAACAACAATGCTGATGGCGCGACACAGCACCCATGATGGCAACAACAATCACAAGCCATCTCGATGCGGCTCGACCACCACAACAATAATTGCGGTCGAGGGTTCGGAAAGCTGACCAAGACGAAACGCATCCTGCCAGGGCAAAACAATAACAAGCCCTCATGCGATGCACCTCCGGTAACAACAACAATACACCGGAGGTAGGCAAACTCTTGCCGTCGTGGTTGGACTATTGTTTTGAATACGAGACGGTCGCCATCAGGAAGGGTCGACAAAAATAAAAATGTTGCTTACCTGAACCAACTTTGGTGACTGTGGTGCGTATTCAAGGCGATGCGCCATCACGAAGAAAAACTAACAGCAGGGATGCTGACGTTATGCTTACAGGGGAGGCCAGCTGGCCTCCCCTTTCTGCGTCTGATGGTCATGACGGCCGTGGCACTTCTTTCTCAGTCATCAGCCCCAACAAAGAGTGCTTACAACCCATTCCCCTAACCAGGCAATGGTTCCCAAGGTGTCGGCGGTCGGCTACACTTGGGTTTTGCCTTAGCGAGTCGATTTCGCTGCATGTTCAAAGGATTTACCCGCTTTCTACAAGCGCCCAGTGAGCGCCTAAGGTCACTGTTCGGCCATCAGGACTCTGCCGATCAGACCCCCGCGCTGCGTGTTATTCCCCGCGATAACCATGACGTTTCCCGCAAGCTCTTCTCAGATGCTGCGCTCAAGGTTCTCTATCGCCTGCACAATGCCGGCTTCGAGGCATACCTGGTCGGCGGCAGCATCAGGGACTCCCTGCTCGGCAAGACACCCAAGGACTTCGATGTTGCCACCGATGCAACACCCGAAGAGCTGCGCGACCTGTTTCGCAACTCGCGGATCATCGGGCGACGCTTTCGCATCGTCCATGTGCGTTTCGGCCGCGAAGTGATCGAGGTCACCACCTTCCGAGGACGTCCCAACGACGATCATGGTGGCCAGCAGTCCCAGCAATCTCAAGACGGCCTGCTGCTGCGCGATAACGTCTGGGGCAATGTCGAAGAAGACGCCCTGCGCCGTGACTTCACGGTCAATGCGCTCTATTACAATATTGCCGATTTCTCGATCCATGACTGGGCGAATGGTGTACGCGACATCGAGACGCGCACGCTGCGCCTGATCGGCGACCCGGCAACCCGCTACCGGGAAGATCCGGTGCGGATGCTGCGCGCGGTACGCTTCGCCGCCAAGCTCGACTTCACCATGGACGCTGCCACCGAGACGCCGATACACGAGCTGGCGCCGCTGTTGCTGCAGATTCCCCCGGCACGGTTGTTCGACGAGATCCTCAAGCTGTTCCTGGCCGGCCACGCCCTGGCCACGTTCCGGGCACTTCGCCACCACGGTCTCTTTCCGATGCTCTTCCCGGAGGCCGATGAGGCCCTGGAAGCCCTGCCCTGGGCGGAGCCGCTCATGGAGCGGGCACTGGAGAATACCGATGACCGCATCCGTCGCGACCGCCCCGTCACGCCTGCCTTTTTGATCGGCGCCCTGCTGTGGCCTGGCGTGACGAGGCGTCAACAGGAGCTGATCGACGATGGCATGCCCGCGGTGCCGGCAATGCATAGTGCCGCCCAGCAGGTAGTGAGTCGCCAGCTCAAGCACGTCTCGATCCCCAAACGCTTCAGCATGCCAATGCGCGAGATCTGGGATCTACAGATGCACCTGCCCAAGCGTCACGGCAAGAAGGCCTTCCAGACGCTGGATCATCCACGCTTTCGAGCCGCCTACGACTTCTTGCTGGTTCGCGAAGAAGCCGGCGAGATCGAGCCGGGCCTGGGCAGCTGGTGGACCGCCTTCCAGGATGCTGACGAGCACGAACAGCGCCGCCTGCTGCAGAAGCTAGGCAGCGACCCTGCCGGCAGCGGTAACGGCAAGAAGCGCAAGCGTCGCCCCCGGAAACGGCGGCGCAGTGCGGCACCTTCATCGCCGAGCCAGCAGGACTGAGCGGATGCTCTCACACGCCTATATCGGCCTTGGCAGCAACCTCGATGACCCGCTTACACATGTCGAGCGGGCACTGGGTGAGCTCGATAGGCTGCCCCTGACCCGGGTCGCAGGCGCCTCTTCATGCTATGCGAGTCGTCCGGTGGGCCCTCAGGACCAACCCGACTTCATCAACGCCGTGGCGCACCTCGAGACCCGGCTGTCACCGCTCTCGCTGCTCGACCAGCTCCAGGCCCTCGAACAACGCCACGCCCGGGTACGACAGCGGCACTGGGGACCGCGCACCCTCGATCTGGATCTGCTGCTGTACGACAATCAGTGTCTACATCACCCGCGCCTGCGCCTGCCCCACCCGGAACTTGCCAACCGCGCCTTCGTGGTGGTGCCGTTGCACGAGTTGGCACCTTCTCTCGAGCTGCCGGGTCTGGGGGCTCTCGCGACACTACCTGGCTGGCAGGATGCTGGCGACTTGCGGGCGCTGTTACCCTAGAGGTAGAGTTGCCCGTCTCTTGTTACCATTTCACACTTCAGGGGCCGCCAGGTAACACCTTGATGGCGAAAGCCCCGACGCCAGCCAGGCGACCGCTCGATGTTAACGCGGTCCTACGACGCTATCGATGAGATCGTAATACTATGAAAACCGTCACCTTGAGCACGCTTTCGGCCCATAAGCGGGCGGGGGAGACCTTCAGCTGCCTGACCGCTTATGATGCCTCCTTTGCCCGCGCCGCCAGCGACGCCGGCATCGAGGTACTGTTGGTCGGCGACTCTCTGGGCATGGTGCTGCAGGGACACGGCAGCACGCTGCCAGTCACGCTGGATGACATCTGCTACCACACCCGCTGCGCGGCTCGTGGCAAGGGCGCCAGCCTGTTAATGGCCGACCTGCCCTTCATGAGCAACTCGAGCCTACCCAGGCTGCTCGACGATGCCGGTGAACTGATGCGCGCGGGCGCCGAAATCGTCAAGGTTGAGGGCGAGGCCTGGATGGCCGAGGGCATTCGCGAACTGACGCGTCGGGGGGTGCCGGTATGCGCGCACCTGGGCCTGACGCCGCAATCGGTGCACCAGTTGGGGGGCTACAAGGTTCAGGGCCGTGACACGGCGCGCGCCGAGCAGATCCTCCACGATGCCAAGTCCCTGCAGGATGCCGGCGCCTCGATCATCCTGCTCGAGTGCGTGCCGGCGAGCCTTGGCCGCGAGGTGCGTGATGCGCTGGAGGTGCCGGTCATCGGCATCGGCGCAGGCCCCGATGTCGACGGCCAGATCCTGGTCATGCACGACGTGTTGGGCATCACCCACGGCCGCACGCCACGCTTCGTCAAGAACTTCATGGTCGACGCCGATAATATCCAAGATGCCTTCCGTCATTATCATGACGACGTCAAGGCACGCCGCTTCCCGGCAGAGGAGCACTGCTTCTGATGGAGACCCTGCATCACATCCAGGCGCTGCGTCAGGCACTGGCAGGCCCCAGGCGGGCCGGACAGCGCATCGCCCTGGTGCCGACCATGGGCAACCTGCACGAGGGCCATCTGGAGCTTGTGGCCACGGCTCGGGCCCATGCCGACCTGGTCGTGGCGACGATCTTCGTCAACCCGCTCCAGTTCGGCGAGGGCGAGGATCTGGACGCCTACCCGCGCACGCTCGCCGAGGATCAGGCCGGGCTGGCACGGGCGGGCTGCGATCTGCTGTTCGCCCCATCGACTCGCGAACTCTACCCCAAGGGCCTTGATGTTCAGACTCGCGTTCAGGTGGCCGGAGTTAGCGAGGGGCTTTGCGGCAGCTCGCGGCCCGGCCACTTCGACGGTGTGGCCACCGTCGTCAGCTTGCTATTCAACCTGGTGCAGCCCGACGTGGCCTGCTTTGGCGAGAAGGATTATCAGCAGTTGGCGGTGATTCGCCAGCTGACCCGCGATCTGCACTTCCCCGTCGAGATTGTGGGTGCGCCGATTGTGCGCGCCGCCGATGGCCTGGCGCTATCGTCACGCAATGGCTATTTGAGCGAGGAAGAGCGGGCCCAGGCGCCCGGTCTCTACGCCACGCTGTGCGAGCTACGCGATGCGCTCATTGCCGGCACTCCTGCCGCCAATGCCATCGCAACGGCCCATGAGCGCCTGGTCTCACGCGGTTTCGTACCCGACTATCTGGCGCTGCGCCGCGCCGACGACCTCGGCGAGGTCGACACCCAGACCCAAGAGGCGATCATTCTCGCCGCCGCCCAACTGGGGCCGGCCCGCCTGATCGACAACCTTAACGTTAGCCTGTCGCAACGCGACGGATAAGGAAGCCACTCCGATGTACACCATCATGCTCAAGGCCAAGCTGCACATGGCCCGTGTCACTCATGCCGTGCTCAACTACGAAGGCTCCTGCGCCATCGATGGCGAGTTGCTCGATATGGCAGGCATTCGCGAAAACGAACAGATCCAGATCTACAACGTCGAGGGGGGACAGCGTTTCACCACCTATGCCATCCGCGCCGAGGAAGGCTCGAAGGTGATCTCGGTAAACGGCGCCGCGGCCCACCTGGCGAGTGCCGGTGACCGCGTCATCATCTGCAGCTATGCCCACTACGATGATCGTGAAATCGAGCAGCACCAGCCATCGCTGGTCTATCTGCAAGAAGGCAACGACGTCAGCCACACCAGTAATGCCATCCCCATCCAGCTCGCCTGAAGGGCCGCCCATGGCCGGCGCACTCGCAAGCGCCGGCCACGGGACCCTGCCGACCTAGAGAGCAGATCGCCGCTCCTCCTGTTGCAAAACGCCCCTTGTTGACGCCCCGCTCGCCTCCCTCTTGCGACCGACGAACCTGGCCATTACCTCTTTCTGCTCCCTTATTTACCCCCGGCCCACCTTGCGCTTTGGTCACATGTGCGCGATTAGCCATTGTCGCGGTGCACAAGACTCTCCTATGCTAAAGGATCACTAGCTCGTTTCGAGGAGTCTCTGTATGCAAGACGTGGTTATTGTCGCGGCTCGCCGCACCGCCGTTGGCACCTTCGGCGGCTCGCTCGCCGATATTCCTGCAAGCGATCTGGGCGCTCTCGTTATCAAGGATATCCTCGCTCAGACCGGTGTCGCGGGTGATCAGGTCAACGAAGTACTGCTTGGCCAGGTACTCACAGCGGGCGTGGGCCAGAACCCAGCACGCCAGGCGTCGATCAAGGCCGGCCTCCCCGACTCCGTGCCCGCCATGACCATCAACAAAGTCTGCGGCTCAGGCCTCAAGGCGCTGCATCTGGCGACGCAGGCAATCCGCTGCGGCGACGCCGAGCTGATCCTCGCCGGCGGTCAGGAGAACATGTCCGCGTCGCCCCACGTCTTGCCGCACTCTCGTACCGGTCAGCGCATGGGCGACTGGAAGGCCGTTGATACCATGGTAAACGATGGGCTTTGGGATTCCTTCAACGACTATCACATGGGCATCACGGCCGAGAACCTGGCCGAGAAGTATGGGATCACCCGCGAGGAAATGGATGACTTCGCCGCGGCCTCTCAGCAAAAAGCCGCTGCCGCCATCGATAGCGGCAAGTTCAAGAGCCAGATCGTGCCGGTCGAGATTCCACAACGTAAGGGCGATCCCGTGGTCTTTGATACCGACGAAGGCCCGCGCGCCGGCGTGACCGCCGAGAAACTGGGTGGCATGCGCCCCGCCTTTAAGAAAGATGGCACCGTCACCGCCGGCAACGCCTCCTCGATCAACGACGGCGCCGCGGTGGTCATGCTGTGCTCCGCCGAGAAGGCCAAGGAGCTGGGGCTCGAGCCACTGGCCCGTATCAAGGCCTATTCCAATGCCGGCGTCGAGCCATCGATCATGGGCATTGGTCCGGCGCCGGCGACGCGTCGCTGCCTCGACAAGGCCGGCTGGGCGATCGGCGAGCTTGACCTGATCGAGGCCAACGAGGCCTTCGCCGCCCAGGCGCTGTCGGTCAACAAGGAGCTTGGCTGGGACGCCGAGAAGATCAACGTCAACGGTGGCGCGATCGCCATCGGCCACCCGATCGGCGCCTCCGGCTGCCGGATACTGGTGACGCTGGTTCATGAGATGATCGCTCGCGATGCCAAGAAAGGCCTGGCGACGCTGTGCATTGGTGGCGGGCAAGGGGTGGCGCTGGCCATCGAGAGGTAAGCAATCCGGCCCACCGGGCCCGGGGCATCGACCTAGCGAAGCGTCTTTTTCAGGTACGAAAAAGCCGAGCGCCCAGGGATGGGTTTACAGCGTCTTCGCGGTGGCGATGCCCGGCCAAATGCACAAGACAAAAAACGCCCCCGCAGCCAAGGCTGCGGGGGCGTTGTCGTTGCGGCGTCGCTGAGGCTCAGTCGACGACCACCTCGGCGGCCTCGAAGGCGGCCTTCTCTTCCGGCGTGATCTCCTTGATGGTGAGCTTCACGCGGTTGCGGTTGTCGATGTCCAACACCTTGACGAGCACGTCGTCACCCTCGTTGAGGTACTCGCGCACGTCGTTGACGCGCTCGGGTACGATCTGCGAGATGTGCACCAGGCCGTCGGTGCCCGGCATGATGTTGACGAAGGCGCCGAAGTCGGCGATACGCACCACCTTGCCCATGTAGAGCTTGCCGATCTCGGCTTCGGCAGTGATCGCCAGCACCGTGTCGATGGCGGCCTTGGCGGCCGTCTTGTCTTCGGCATAAATGCGCACGGTGCCGTCGTCGTCCAGGTCGACAGAGGCGCCGGTGTCGTCGCAGATTTTGCGAATGGTCGCGCCGCCCTTGCCGATCACGTCGCGAATCTTGTCCGGATTGATCTTGATGGTGGCCATCGACGGGGCGTTGTCGGACACCTCGCTGCGGCTCTGGCCGATCACCTGGTTCATCTGCTCGAGGATGGTCAGGCGGGCCTCATGGGCCTGCTGCAGCGCCTGCTCCATGATCTCCTCGTTGATGCCCTCGATCTTGATGTCCATCTGCAGAGCGGTCACGCCGGAGGCTGAGCCGGCCACCTTGAAGTCCATGTCGCCGAGGTGGTCCTCGTCACCGAGAATATCGGTCAGCACGGCGAAGCCGTCCTCGTCCTTGACCAGGCCCATGGCGATGCCGGCTACCGGTGCCTTGATGGGCACACCGGCGTCCATCAGGGCGAGCGAGGTGCCGCATACCGAGGCCATGGAGCTGGAGCCGTTGGACTCGGTGATCTCGGAGACCACGCGGATGGTATAGGGGAAGTCCTCATCGGACGGCAGCATGGCCTGGACGCCACGACGCGCCAGGCGGCCGTGGCCGATCTCGCGACGCTTGGGACCGCCCATGAAGCCCGCTTCGCCCACGCAGTACGGGGGGAAGTTGTAGTGCAGCAGGAAACGGTCCTTGCGCTCGCCTTCCAGCGACTCGATTAGCTGGGAATCACGCAGGGTACCAAGCGTGGCCACGACCATGGCCTGGGTCTCGCCGCGGGTGAACACCGCCGAGCCATGGGTCTTGGGCAGCATGCCGACTTCGATGTCCAGCGGACGCACGGTCTTGAGGTCGCGACCGTCGATACGCGGCTCACCCTTGACGACACGCGAGCGCACAACGCGCTTCTCGAGCGCGGCGAAGGCCTTGGCCACGTCTTCGGCATCAAAGGCACCCGACTCTTCATCGGCCAGCGCTTCGATGGCCGAGTCCTTAGCGGCGCTCAGGGCATCCTGACGCGCCATCTTGTCGGTGATGCGATACGCCTCGCCGACCTTGGCTTCAAAGTCCTTGGCCAGGGCCTCCTTGAGCGCCACGTTCTCTTCCGCCGGCTGCCAATCCCACTTCGGCTTGCCCGCTTCGGCCACCAGTTCGTTGATGGCAGTGATCGCGACCTGCATTTCCTGGTGGGCGAATAACACCGCGCCCAGCATTTCGTCTTCCAGCAGCTCCTTGGCCTCGGACTCAACCATCAGCACGGCTTTCTCGGTGCCGGCGACGACCATGTTGAGTTCCGAGTGAGTCAGCTCTTCGACGGTTGGGTTGAGGAAGTACCCTTTATCATCATCGAAGCCGACACGCGCGGCACCGATCGGACCGCTGAACGGCAGACCAGAGATGGCCAGCGCCGCGGAAGTGCCGATCATGGCAGCGATATCCGGATCCTGGTTGCGATCAGCGGACATCACATTGCAGATGACCTGGACTTCGTTCATGAAGCCCTTGGGGAACAACGGACGGATCGGACGATCGATCAAGCGCGAGGTGAGGGTTTCCTTCTCGGTAGGACGCCCTTCACGCTTGAAGAAGCCGCCGGGGATCTTGCCCACGGCATAGGTCTTTTCCTGGTAGTGCACGGACAGCGGGAAGAAGTCCTGGCCCGGCTTTAAGGTCTTCTTGCCCACCACGGTGCACAGCACCACGGTATCGCCCATGGTGACCTGGACGGCACCAGTGGCCTGACGGGCGATGCGGCCCGTCTCGAGAGTCACGGTACTGCGACCGTACTGGAATGTTTTCTTGACCGGATTCACGGCGGCTTCCTTCAACTTGTCGAATTCATGTGGGTCTTTTGTCACGACGCCCATTTTAGGAGGTCGTCGGTGCAAGGGCTACCACGTTCCCATAAAAGAACAAGCAACCCCTTAGGGTTGCTTGTCCGAAGGACCCTACGACGCTTGCCGTGGATCCGGAAAGGGTTCGTGAACCCTTCCCTTTCTGGCGACCGGTGCCGCTTAGCGACGCAGGCCCAAGCGCTGGATCAGCGACTGGTAGCGCGAGAAATCCTTGCGCTTGAGATAGTCGAGCAGCTTGCGGCGCTGGTTGACCATGCGGATCAGGCCACGACGCGAGTGGTGATCCTGCTTGTTGGTCTTGAAGTGATCCTGCAGGCCGTCGATGTTGGCGCTCAGCAGTGCCACCTGAACTTCGGGGGAACCGGTGTCGTTTTCGACACGGCCGAACTCTTGAACGATCTCGGCCTTCTTTTCAGCGGTCAGTGCCATCTGTTTCTCCAGTAAGCAATATGCTTGGTGATGAATGTCGGAGACCACGCATATTTGCAGTCTCCACGCCAGCGCCACGCGGCAGGTGCCACGTGGTGCAGGTCGGGTTACGCTTCGCCGCCCGTTTGGGCAGCAGCGGTATTCAACAAGCGGCGAGGGATGATTTCCCCTTCCGCCTTGATCGTGACCAGGCCCAGAAAGGCCTTACCACGATAGAGTCTGACAGTGTCGTCAATGCCGAGCTCGCCGGTATCGACGCGCGCCGGCTGGCCGTGCTGGATACGAGAGGCCACCACCTCGTCGACCTCGAGGGCCGGGAGGTGCGCCACCAGCACATCGACCGGCATCAGCATCGCTTGTCGGGCGTCCTGATCAGGCAATGCCTCCAGCGCGTCCAGCGTATGCATGCCGTCACCGTCGAAGGGACCCGTCTTGAGTCGACGCAAGGCCGTGATATGACCGCCGCAACCGAGCGCCTGGCCAATATCTTCGGCAAGCGTACGGATATAGGTACCCTTGCTGCAGCGCACTCGCAGCGCAAATCCCTCGGCATCCGCCTCAAGCAGCCGGCTATCATAAACGCTCACGCGCCGGACTGCACGCTCGATTGTCTTGCCTTCCCGAGCGAGCTCATAGAGCTTGCGCCCTTCGTGCTTGAGCGCGGAATACATCGGCGGCACCTGGTCGATTTCGCCACGAAAACGCGACAACACGCGCTCGATATCGGCCTCATCCAAGGCCGGTACCGGAGCGCGCTCAACGACCTCGCCCTCGGCATCGCCGGTGTCGGTGACCTCGCCAAGCTTCACTCGTGTCTCATAGACCTTGTCGGCCTCAAGCAGAAAGGAGCTGAACTTGGTGGCCTCACCGAAACAGATCGGCAACAGCCCGGTGGCCATCGGGTCCAGTGTGCCGGTGTGACCGGCCTTCTGAGCCTGATAAAGCCGCCGTACGCGCTGCAGGATGTTGTTGCTCGACGCACCCTTGGGCTTGTCGAACAACAGCACGCCATCAATCGGCAGGCCGCGACGCTTTCGCGCCATCAGCGGCCGTCCTCGTCACTGCTACGGTCGCTACCCTTGTCAGCAACATCACCGCTGTCGGCGACATCGCTGTCATCGTCCGGCGCTTCTTGATGCTGGGCACGATCGCTGGCAACTGCCTCTTCGATCAACGACGCCATCTGTTGCCCGCGCACCACACTCTCATCGTAATGAAAGCGCAGTTCCGGCACATGACGAAGCTTGATACGACGAGCGATCTGACTGCGCAGGAAACCGGCGGCACGCTTGAGCACCTTGAGGTTGTCCTTGACCCGCTCGGCATCATTCTCGCCGAGCAGGGTGACATAGATGTCGGCATAGCCGAGGTCACGGCTGACCGTGACCCCGCTGACGGTGACCATACCCAGGCGCGGGTCTTTGACCTCGCGCTGGATGAGTACCGCCAGCTCCTGCTGAAGCTGGTCGGCTACCCGGTCGGTACGCTTGAACTCGCGCATGACCAGCTCTCCTCGGTCGGTTACAGGGTGCGTTCGACCTTGACCTGATCGAAGACCTCGATCTTGTCACCAGGCTGGACGTCATTGTAGTTCTTGACGCCGATACCGCACTCGATACCGTTGCGCACTTCGTTGACGTCATCCTTGTAGCGGCGCAGCGATTCGAGCTCGCCCTCGTAGATGACGACGTTTTCGCGCAGCACACGGATCTTCTTGTTGCGGTGAACGGAGCCCTCGACGACCATGCAGCCGGCCACAGCGCCAATCTTCGGCGCACGGAAGACATCACGAACCTCGGCCACACCGACGATCTCTTCTTTCCAGTCCGGTGCCAGCATGCCACTCATGGCCTGCTTGACCTCATCGATCAGCTGGTAGATCACGCTGTAGTAGCGCAGATCCAGGCCTTCACGCTCGATGATTTCGCGGGCAGCGGCGTCGGCGCGGACGTTGAAGCCGACCACGATGGCCTCACTGGCCAGTGCCAGGTTGGCATCGGTACCGGTGATGCCGCCGACACCCGAGGACACCACGGCGACCTCAACCTCGGCGGTGGACAGCTCTTCGAGGGCGCTCTTGATCGCTTCCAGCGAGCCTTGGACGTCGGCCTTGAGGACAATATTGACCTTGGCGACCTCTTCCTTGCCCATCTGGCTGAACATGTTCTCGAGCTTGGCTTTCTGCTGACGCGCCAGGCGCACCTCGCGGTACTTGCCTTGACGGAAGTTGGCGATCTCGCGGGCCTTCTTCTCGTCTTCGAGCACCATGAAGTCGTCACCGGCATCCGGCGTACCGTCGAGACCCTGGATCTCCACCGGCATGGACGGACCGACTTCGTCGACCTGCTTGCCAAGCTCATTGGTCAGGGCACGCACACGGCCGTAGTGCAGGCCGGCGAGGACGATGTCGCCCTTGCGCAGCGTGCCATTCTGGACCAGCACGGTCGCGACCGGGCCACGCCCCTTGTCGAGACGCGACTCGACCACAACGCCCTTGCCGGGTGCTTCCGGCACGGCCTTGAGCTCGAGCACTTCGGACACCAGCTGGATGGATTCCAGCAAGTCTTCGATGCCGTCGCCGGACTTGGCTGAGACGTGGACGAACTGGGTATCGCCGCCCCACTCCTCGGAGATGACGCCATGCTGGGACAGCTCGTTCTTGACCCGGTCCGGGTCAGCGCCCTGCTTATCGATCTTGTTGACCGCCACGACCATCGGCACGCCAGCAGCCTTCGAGTGCTCGATCGCCTCGATGGTCTGCGGCATCACGCCGTCGTCGGCCGCGACCACCAGGATAACCACGTCGGTGGCCTTGGCACCGCGAGCACGCATGGCGGTAAACGCCGCGTGGCCCGGGGTATCGAGGAAGGTCACGCCGCCGTGATCGTCTTCGACGTGGTAGGCGCCGATGTGCTGGGTGATGCCGCCGGCTTCGCCGGTTGCCACCTTGGCACGACGCACATAGTCGAGCAGCGAGGTCTTGCCGTGGTCGACGTGACCCATGACGGTGACGACCGGCGAGCGAGTGATCTCTTCGCCTTCATAGGAGATGTTCTCGAGCACTTCGGTCTCGAGCGCATCATCCTTGACCAGCTTGGGCTTGTGGCCCATTTCCTCGACCACGATCACCGCTGTTTCCTGATCGATGGTCTGGTTGATGGTCACGGCAGCGCCCATGTTGAACATGGCCTTGATGACTTCGTTGGCCTTGATCGACATCTTGTCGGCAAGTTCAGCGACGCTGATCGATTCGGGAATCGACACTTCGCGGACGATCGGCTGCGTCGGCTTCTGGAAACCGTGCTTGCCACCGCCTTCGCGGCCACCACGACGGCTGCCACGGCGCTCGGCACGCTTGTTGGCCTTCTTGCCACCGCGACGACGCTCTTCGCGATCATCGTCATCACGCTCGTTGCGACCCTTCTTGGCCTTGGTACCGGCCTTCTTGGGTGCCCGGCGCGTATCGCCACGCGGTTCCTTGGGCGGCGCATTGACCTCGGTCGTGGCAGGCTCGCTCGTCTCGAGTTCCGGAACCGGAATCTCAGGCTCACCAGGGGCAGCCTTGGCAGTTTCCTGTGCCTTGGCGGCTTCCTCAGCCTTGGCGGCTTCGGCTGCTTTAGCGGCTTCGGCTGCTTTAGCGGCTTCTTCTGCCTTGGCGGCTTCGGCATTAGCCTTGGCTTCTTCCGCTTCGCGAGCCGCCAGTTCGGCCTGGGAATCAGCCATGTCGCCCACCAGCTGACGCGGACCCGCGTCTTCTGTCTTGGGCTTCTCGGCCGGTTCTTCCTCGCGCTTGACGTAGGTACGCTTCTTGCGCACCGAGACCTCGATGGACTTGCCACGATCACCAGAACGGATCCGGCTCTTGGTCTTGCGCGTCAGGGTAACGCGATTCTTCGCCGCGGCGTCGCTATCGCCGCCGTGGCTCTTGGTCAGATAGTCGAGCAGGCACTTCTTGTCCGCTTCGGACACCGCATCGGTCTCCGCCTTGTGCGGCAGGCCGGCATCTTTCATCTGTTCTAGCAGGCGGGGCACATCGCGCCCCACTTTTACGGCAAAATCTTTTACGGTCATGTCTGACATTAACGACCCTCCTGAGCCCGTGACCTGTTTACTGTTCGCTCTCGAACCAAGGCGCACGGGCAGTCATGATCAGTGCCGCAGCGCGCTCCTCGTCCATGCCCTCGATGTCATTCAGATCATCGACGGACTGCTCGGCAAGGTCCTCCATGGTGACAATGCCCCGGCTGGCCAGAATAAAGGCCAGGTGACGCTCCATCCCTTCCATCTCGAGCAGGTCCTCGGCGGGCTGAGCGCCGTCGAGCTCCTCTTCGGAAGCGATTGCCAGGTTCAATAGCTCATCTTTAGCGCGTGCACGCAGCTCTTCGACGAGAGCCTCGTCGAATTCCTCGATCTCGAGCATTTCCTCAAGAGGCACGTAGGCGACTTCCTCAAGGGAAGTGAAGCCTTCTTCGACCATGATACGTGCCAACTCTTCGTCGATTTCCAGATGGTTGATGAAGAACTCCACCTGGCTATCGATTTCCTGCTCGCGCTTACCTTCAGCCTCACCCTCGGTCATCACGTTGAGTTTCCAGCCGGTCAGCTCTGAGGCGAGCCGAACGTTCTGGCCACTGCGACCGATGGCCTGGGCAAGGTTATCTTCGCCGACGGCGACATCCATGGCATGGCTGTCTTCATCGACGAGAATCGAGGCGACATCCGCCGGCGCCATGGCGTTGATCACCAACTGGGCGGGGTTGTCGTCCCAAAGAATAATATCCACTCGCTCGTTCTGCAGCTCGGTGGAGACGGCCTGCACGCGCGACCCACGCATGCCGACGCAGGCGCCGACCGGGTCAATGCGACGATCATTGGTCTTGACCGCAATCTTGGCCCGCGAGCCCGGATCCCGTGCCGCCCCCTTGATCTCGATAAGCTGCTCGGCAATTTCCGGCACCTCGATCTTGAACAGCTCGATGATCAGTTCCGGGCAGGTACGCGACAGAATCAGCTGTGCACCGCGCGCCTCGGCATCGACCTTGACCAAAAGCGCCCGCACGCGCTCGTTCATGCGGTAGCGTTCGCCCGGGATCATCTCGTTGCGCGGCAGGAACGCCTCGGCGTTTTCCCCCAGATCGATGATCAAGCCTTCACGTGTCGTCTTCTTGACGATGCCGGCCACCAATTCGCCTTCACGATCGGTGTACTGGCGCACTACCTCAGCGCGCTCGGCCTCACGGACCTTCTGTACGATCACCTGCTTTGCCGTCTGCGCCGCGATACGACCGAACACCGCATTCTCGATGCGCTCTTCGACCACATCACCTTCGGTCAGCGGCGGATCGCGACGCTCGGCGTAGGACTGCTTGATCTCCGCGTCCGGGTTCTCGAACTCGTCGTCATTGATCACTACCCAGCGACGGAAGGTCTCATAATCACCGGTGGTACGGTTGATCGCCACACGCACGCTGACTTCCTGGCCATCGAACCGCTTGCGCGATGCGCTTGCCAGAGCCGCTTCGACGGCTTCGAAAATGACGTCACGGGGCACGCCCTTCTCATTCGAGATCGCGTCAACGACCATCAAAATCTCTTTGCTCATGCCTTTGCCTCGCCAGAAAACCTGTCCTTATGCATCGACCTCAATCCTCGAACTGGGGCACGACACGCGCCTGATCGATGCTGTCGATGGGAAAGCAGTACTCCTCGCCTTCAACCTGCAACAGCACTTCGTCTTCCTCGATCCCTGCCAGCAGTCCCTGGAACTTGCGCCGACCATCGAAGGGCGTGCGCAGTTTGATCGCCACGACATGCCCCTTGAAGCGCTCGAAATGATCGAGGGTGAACAACGGCCGATCCAACCCCGGCGACGATACCTCGAGTCGGTATTCGCCAGCGATCGGGTCTTCGACGTCCATGACCGCACTGATCTGACGACTGATATCGGCACAATCGTCGACCGTCACGCCATTGGGACCATCGATATAAATTACCAGACGGGAGTGTTTGCCTTGGGAAAGGTTGTTGATTCCCCAAAGCTCGAAGCCCATGGCGGAGGCCACCGGTTCGATTAACGCGTATAGCGCAGCGTCCTTGATTGCCACAGACGAAGACTCCTACAGCCGTTGCGTCAGGCACCTGGCCGGGAGTTAAAGAGAAAGCGAGGTGGCTGATTGGCGTGTCGCCAGCAGAAAGCTGCCAACAGGGGAACGGCTAACAGATGAGCTACTAACAAAAAGCCCCTTCACTGGAAGGGGCCTTTCACAAGAATCCTTATAGACCATTTGGCGTCTCTAGACGGCCTAAATGGTAGCGGGGACCGGATTTGAACCGATGACCTTCGGGTTATGAGCCCGACGAGCTACCAGACTGCTCCACCCCGCATCACAGGTCGGCGATATTACTTGCCACTTCAGCTCACGTCAAGAAGTCTTATCTTGCCGTGTAAGTGGCCATCGCCTGCATGCCAATCTTGCTACTGAAGGCCTCGGCATAAGAGGCGTTTCAGATGGTGCCGAAGGCGGGACTTGAACCCGCACGACCGTAAGGCCACTACCCCCTCAAGATAGCGTGTCTACCAATTCCACCACTTCGGCATCAGGGGAGCACTAAACGGGGACGGCTTAGCTGCCGTTCTCCTCTAGCACTGGCGCAGTATTATCCATATTAGATGAGGAATCGTCAAGGGTCGGCACGTTATTTTGCTGCTCTACGACCTTGGCGTCAGGGATGCCGGCCTCAGGGGCCTGGCCCGCCTCGGAGGCGAAATAAGCAAGCGTCAGCGAGGTCGCGAAGAATCCCACGGCCAGCAGCCCCGTAAACTTGGACAGGAAGCTGCCGCTGCCGCGAGACCCGAACACGGTCTGTGAAGCACCGCCACCGAAAGAGGCGCCGGCATCGGCGCCCTTGCCCTGCTGCAGCAGGACGAGAACGACCAAGGCGATGGCAATCGCCACGTGGATCATGAGAAATGCAACTTGCATGGATTCAACCTGCTGACTGGCAAATGGCTAGAAAATCGTCGGCCTGGAGGGAGGCTCCTCCTACCAGGCCGCCGTCGATGTCCGGCTGCGCGAGCAGCTCGGCGGCGTTGGCAGCTTTCATGCTGCCGCCGTACAACAGACGCAGGCTGTCGGCCAGCGTCGCATCATAGGTCACAATATGCGCACGAAGCGCCGCATGCACCTGCTGAGCCTGCTCGGGCGTCGCGGTTCGCCCGGTACCGATCGCCCAGACCGGCTCATAGGCAACGACCAGTCGTGAACGGTCGTCCGGCGCGAGTGCGTCAAAGACCGCCGCCAGCTGCCCAAGCACGACATCTTCGGTGCGACCGGCGTCTCGCTCAGCCAGCGTCTCACCGACACACAGCACCGGCGTCAGCCCGGCTGAGAGAGCCGCCCGAACTCTCGAGAGCACCTCAGCATCGTCCTCTCCAAACAGCTCGCGCCGCTCGGAGTGACCCACCAGTACGTAGTGCGCACCGCAGTCGCGGAGCATGCTGCCGCTGACCTCGCCGGTGAAGGCCCCACTCTGCTGGTGATAAAGCGTCTGGCCACCCAGCGCAACAGGCAGGCCGGCAAAGGCCTGATGAGCGGCCTGCAAATAGGGCGCAGGCAGCATCAGCGCCACATCGACCTTCGCCGGAAGGCCGCGCTCAGCAACCGCCTGAGCAAAGGCATCGACCAGGGCCAGCGAGCCATTCATCTTCCAGTTGCCGGCAATCAGCGGCGTACGCATAGACGATCCTCTTTCAAGGTGGTGCGAAATGGTATAGGAGCGCTCATAGCATGACAACCGGCAGACCACAAGGCATGCCGGCCATCCGCCTGTGGCGGCATCATCCGACCAGCGACTCGACCTCGTGCGCCAGCCGCCGTGCCAGGCCTTCCACGTCCAGGTGAGGCCGCCCCTCGACCATCACCCGAATCAGCGGCTCGGTACCTGAGGGGCGCAACAGGACACGCCCCTCATCGCCGAGCTCGGCCTCGACGCTGGCAACGGCCTGCTTGAGCGATTCGCTGGCCATTAGCGCACTGCGGTCAGCGTCGGCGGGAAGGCGCACGTTGACCAGCGCCTGAGGGGCCTTCTCGAAACCGCCCAGTAGCTTGGCAAGCGTCTGCCCCTCGCGCACCATGATGGCCAGCACCTGCAGCGCAGAGACGATACCGTCGCCCGTGGTCTGAATATGCCCGCAGACGATATGGCCTGAGGACTCACCGCCCAACTGCCAGCCGTTAGCCACCAGACGCTCGATCACATAGCGATCGCCGACCTTGGCACGCTCGAAGGGAATCTCGAGCGCCTCGAGAGCCGCGGCGAGGCCAAAGTTCGACATCAGGGTGCCGACGACCCCGCCACCCAGCTCACCGCGGGCATGGCGGTCGCGGGCAATCAGGTAAAGGATGTCATCGCCGTCGAGCTCGCGGCCGTCGGCATCGACCAGCAGCACACGGTCGCCGTCACCATCGAAGGCGATGCCCAGATCGGCGCCCTGAGAAATCACGGCTGCCCGTAGGCTTGCCGGGTGGGTCGAGCCGACCTCGTGATTGATGTTGAGGCCGTCGGGATTGCCCCCCACCACACTGACCTCGGCCCCGAGCTCACGAAAGACGCTGGGCGCGATGTGATAGGTCGCGCCATGGGCGCAGTCGAGGACGATCTTCAAGCCATGAAGACTGACCCTGTCAGGCACCGTCGACTTGCAGAATTCGATATAGCGGCCCGGGGCGTCATCGATCCGTACTGCCTTGCCGAGCCGGTGCGGCGCTACCGTGGTCAGCGGCGCCTCAAGCATCTCTTCGATACGCTCCTCGATCTCATCGGGAAGCTTGGCACCTTCGGCGGAGAAGAACTTGATGCCGTTGTCCTCAAAATGATTGTGCGAGGCTGAAATGACGATGCCAGCATGCGCCCGAAAGGTGCGGGTCAGATAGGCGATGGCCGGCGTTGGCATCGGCCCCAGCAGCGAAACATCGACGCCGGCTGCCGAAAGCCCTGACTCAAGCGCCGATTCAAACATGTAGCCGGATATCCGGGTGTCCTTGCCGATCAACACCTTGGTGCGACCTTCCCGACCCAGCACGCGCCCCATGGCCCATCCCAGCTTGAGCATGAAATCAGGGGTGATCGGGTAATCACCGACGGTCCCGCGAATGCCGTCGGTGCCAAAATAACGTCTGCTCATGAGGTAAAGCCCTCCTCCATTACGGCCCAGGTCATGTTCACGGCATCCACACTAGGCCCCACATCGTGAACGCGCAGAATCCGTGCGCCTCGTTCCACGGCCAAGGCCGCCAATGCCAGGCTGCCCGGCAATCGTTCTTCCACCGGACGCTCAAGCACTTTACCAATCATGCTCTTGCGCGACATGCCGGCGAGAATCGGCAGCCCCAGTTTCTTAAGCTCCGCCATGCGATTGAACAACCGCAGGTTGTGCTCGACGCTCTTGCCAAAACCAAATCCCGGGTCGAGGATCAGTCTTTCGCGACGCAGCCCCGCCGCCTCGCAGGCACGAATACGCTCCTCGAGAAAGGCCGCCACGGCCTCTTCCACCGGCTGCTCGTAACCCGGCGAGTGCTGCATATCGTCAGGCTCACCTATCATGTGCATCACGCACACCGGCAGGCCACTGCGCGCCGCGGCACTCAAGGCGCCCTCGCGGCGCAGGCCTCGCACGTCATTGAGCATCCCCGCGCCCAACGCCGTTGTCTCGCGCATCACCTCGGGAGCGCTGGTATCGACCGACACCAGCGCATCGAGCTCACGCACCAGCCGCTCGACGACCGGCGAGACCCGGTCCAGCTCCTGCTGAAGCGGTACCTCGACGGCGCCCGGGCGGGTCGACTCGCCTCCCACGTCGATGATCGCCGCGCCCTCGGCCAGCATGCGCTCGGCATGACGCAGCGCATCATCGATGGACACGTGCTGCCCACCGTCGGAGAAAGAATCCGGGGTTACATTGAGGATCCCCATTACGCGGGGATAGGAAATATCCAGACGATGCCGGCCGCATTGCAGCGCGCTGGCGCCTTGTCCGTCACTCATGGCTTGATTGGTCCTGCTGACTGGCGATTGGCCCCGCGCGGGGGATGCTGGTGGGCATGATACCCAATAAACGCAAGAGGCGCCCACTAGGGGCGCCTCGTTTACTTGCTGGGAAACCCTGCCTCAATGGCCTGCCGGGCCACCCAGGGGATCGGAGGGACGACGATTTGGCTCATCATCGTCCTCATCCGAGTCAGACGAGGTGTCCTGCTCTTCGCTCTTGTCGGACGCCTCATCCGCGCTGGGCGCACCGCCGACCGGAGACCCGCTGCCGCCTTCATCATCCCAATCCTTGGGCGGCCGCGGCGGACGCCCGTTCATGATGTCGGCGAGCTGATCGGCATCGATGGTCTCGAACTGCATCAGCGCCTCGGCCATGGCATCGAGCTTGTCGCGGTTGTCTTCGAGGATCTGCTTGGCCTCCGCGTAGCAACCATCGATGATCCGGCGCACCTCATGATCAAGCTTGGTGGTGGTATCGCCGGACTTGAACTTGCCGCCGCCCTGGCCGCCACCGCCGAGGAACTGATGTGACTCATCCTCGTCGTACATGATCGGCCCCATCTCTTCGGACAGGCCCCACTTGGCTACCATATTGTGGGCAAGCTCGGTGGCGCGCTTGATATCGTTGGACGCCCCGGTGGTGACGCCGTTCGGGCCAAGCGTCATCTCCTCGGCCAGCCGGCCGCCGAACAGCGAGCAGATCTGACTGATGATCTGCTGACGGGACAGGCTATAGCGATCTTCCTCGGGGAGGAACATGGTCACGCCGAGCGCTCGTCCACGGGGAATGATGGTGACCTTGTAGACCGGGTCATGTTCCGGCATCACCAGACCGATGATGGCGTGACCGGACTCGTGGTAAGCCGTATTGAGCTTTTCCTTGTCGGTCATGACCATCGACTTGCGCTCGGAGCCCATCATGATCTTGTCTTTAGCGAGATCGAGCTCTTCCATGCCCACCAGACGCCGATTGCGACGCGCCGCGAACAGGGCCGCCTCGTTGACCAGGTTGGCAAGATCGGCACCGGAGAAGCCCGGGGTACCGCGTGCGATCAGCGATGGTTTGACATCATCGGCCAGCGGCACCTTGCGCAGGTGCACACCCAGGATGTGTTCGCGACCGCGGATATCCGGCAGCCCGACCGTGACCTGACGGTCGAAGCGGCCCGGACGCAGCAGCGCCGGGTCGAGGACGTCGGGACGGTTGGTGGCGGCGATGACGATGACGCCTTCATTGGCCTCGAAGCCGTCCATTTCGACCAGCAGCTGGTTCAGCGTCTGCTCGCGCTCGTCGTTACCGCCGCCCATGCCGGCGCCACGCGAGCGGCCCACGGCATCGATTTCATCGATGAAGATGATGCAGGGCGCCTGCTTCTTGGCCTGCTCGAACATGTCACGCACACGGGACGCGCCGACACCCACGAACATCTCGACGAAGTCGGAACCGGAAATCGAGAAGAAGGGAACCTTGGCCTCGCCGGCGATGGATTTGGCAAGCAGAGTCTTACCGGTACCCGGCGGCCCCACCATCAGCACACCGCGGGGAATAGTGCCACCGAGACGCTGGAACTTGGAGGGATCACGCAGGAAATCCACCAGCTCTTCGACCTCTTCCTTGGCCTCATCGCAGCCGGCGACATCGGCAAAGGTGGTCTTGATCTGGTCATTGGAAAGCAGCTTGGCCTTGGACTTGCCAAAGCTCATTGGCCCGCCCTTGCCGCCGGCACCCCCCTGCATCTGACGCATGAAGAAGATGAAAATGGCCAGGATGATCAGGATCGGGAAACTGGCGATCAGTAGCCGCGTCCACAGGCTCTGCTCTTCGGGCTTCTTGCCCACCACCGTCACGTCGTTGGCCAGCAGATCATCCATCAACTTGGGATCTTCTGCCGACGGCCGAATGGTCTGGAAATCCGATCCGTCGGTGCGCTCACCCGAGATGGTATAGCCATCGATGGTGACCGTGCGGACCTGCTGGTTCTGCACCTGCTGGACGAACTGGGAGTAGTTCATCGTCTGCGGTGAGTTCTCGACACTGAAGTTGTTGAACACCGTCAGCAGCACTGCCGCGATGACCAACCACAGGATCAGATTCTTCGCCATATCATTCAAGGGAATACCCTCATTGCTGAAATCAAACTGCAAGCGTGGTTATGCATTCGACACTACAGGAGCTCAGAGTGTTCAACCACCCGGTGCCACTGTGGCTAAGCATCGCACACTCGTCAGTACGTGTCCGTACATGAGAGCCATAGCCAGTCACTATGGCAGAGCGACGACCATCGTTCCCGCCACTCATCGACATACTCTCTAGGAGACCTGCGCGAAGAGGTCTATCGCGAAGGCTCTTAGTTACGAAAAACCTGGTGCCAACGACCTGTCACAAGAGGCCTGCTGCAAAGGGTCAGCCGCGGAAACCATCTGCCAGCAGGTAGACCTCGCGCGAACGTGCGCGAGACGCTTCTGGCTTGCGCGTCATGACCTTGTTGAAGCTACTGCGCAGATCCTTGAGGTAGGCATCAAAGCCTTCACCCTGAAACACCTTGGCCACGAAGCGGCCGCCGGGCGAAAGCGTCTGGCGAGCCAGATCCAGAGCCAATTCGACCAGATACATTGCCTGTGGCTGATCGATGGCCGCCATACCACTCATATTGGGGGCCATGTCCGACATCACAAGGTCCACACGCCGTTCACCGAGCGTTTCCAGAATCGCCTCGAGCACCGCCTCCTCGGTGAAGTCCCCCTGATGAAAGGTCACATCGGCCAAGGCATCCATCTCGAGAATATCGGAGGCGATCACCAGGCCACGTTCGCCCACCTTCTCGGCCGCCACCTGGCTCCAGCCACCCGGCGCCGCACCCAGATCAATCACCGTCATGCCCGGCTTGAACAGCTTGTCCTTGGCATCCAGTTCGAGCAGCTTGTAGCTGGCGCGACTGCGATACCCGTCTTGCCAGGAACGCTGCACGTACTGGTCGTCGAAGTGTTCCTTTAGCCAGTTACCACTGGTCTTGCTGGCCTGGCCACCGCGTGACCCGGCACTCTTGGAGCTGGTGGAGCGTGCCACGTCATCACCTGAAATGCTTGGGGAATCGAATAAACAGAAGGGGCCGGTCGCATGGCTTTCGCGCAGAGAATAATCCACGTACCATGGCGTGTTCAGTATAACCTGCCAGCACAACCGGAACGTTCAAGATATCATGAGCTTGTCACAGGCACAAAAGAAAGCAATGCGCAGCATCGGCCACCACCTCAACCCGGTCGTTACCGTCTCCGAGAACGGTATCTCCGAGGGCGTGCTGGCGGAACTCGACCGCGCCCTGGGCGACCATGAGCTGATCAAGGTCAAACTGGCTATCCCTGAGCGCGATGATCGTGCCGCCGTCATTGAGGCACTGGTCAAGAACTCGCGCGCCGAGAATGTGCAGAGCATCGGCAAGATGGTGCTGCTCTACCGCGCCAACCCCAAGGCCAACCCGAAGCTCTCCAATATCAAGCGCTTCGAGGAACACCACGGCCGCCGCTAGATCAGCATACCGCGAGCGCTCGACGCCTCATGAAAAAGCCCGCGACACTGTCGCGGGCTTTTTTGTGGCTATCGCATCAGGACTCGATACCGCGCTGAGCCCTGGTGCCTGGCGGTACAAAGAGACATCTCTGCACCACCGCTGTGGCATCTCGCGATCAGAGGTGCTCGACGCTGCCGATCTCGTATTCGACATCGCCACCCGGCGTCTTGACCACGACCACGTCGCCTTCTTCCTTGCCGATCAGGGCGCGGGCGATGGGGGACGTCACCGAAATTCGGCCCGACTTGATATCGGCCTCGTCCTCGCCAACGATCCGGTAGCGCACTTCCTCGTCGTTATCCAGGTTGATCAGGTCGACGGTCACGCCAAAGATCACCTTGCCGGTCTTGGGCAGTTTAGTGACGTCGATCACCTGGGAGACCGAGAGCTTGCCCTCGATCTCCTGAATGCGTCCTTCGATAAAGCCTTGCTGCTCACGAGCGGCATGGTATTCGGCGTTCTCCTTGAGATCGCCGTGTTCACGGGCCTCGGCAATGGCGGCGATCACCTCTGGGCGCTCCACGCTCTTGAGCTGTTCGAGCTCTTTACGCAGGCTTGTCTCGCCGTCCACGGTCATCGGGACCTTGTTCATTGTGTCGCTCCTGCATGCAGTTCCTGAAGCCGCCGAACCGTGATCTGGTTGCCATACTCGAGCGCCAGACAAACGGCCTGCGCCCCCGCCAGTGTGGTGGCGTAGGGGACCTTGCGGGCGAGAGCGGTGCGGCGGATAACCGAGGAGTCGGTAATGGCTTGGCGCCCCTCGGTGGTGTTGACGATGTAGGCCACCTCGTCGTTCTTGAGCATATCGACGATATGCGGCCTGCCTTCATTGACCTTGTTGACGGACTCGACGGCGATGCCGGCGGCCTTGAGGGCGCGCGCGGTGCCGCGGGTAGCGCAAAGGGTAAAGCCTAATTCTATCAAAGAACGGGCCACCTCGATAACGCCTTCCTTGTCGGGCTCACGCACCGACAGGAACGCCTTGCGCTCACCGGTCAGCCGCGGAATCGCCTCGCCGGCACCCAGCTGCGCCTTGTAGAAGGCCTCGGCAAAGGTCTCGCCCGACCCCATCACCTCACCGGTGGACTTCATCTCCGGCGCCAGAATCGGGTCAACGCCCGGGAACTTGTTGAACGGGAAGACGGCTTCCTTGACGCTGTAGAAGTGCGGCACGATCTCGCGGGTGAAATCCTGGGAGGCGAGGGTCTGGCCGGCCATGCAGCGCGCCGCCACCTGTGCAAGCGAGGTGCCGATGCACTTGGAGACGAAGGGCACGGTGCGCGAGGCCCGCGGGTTGACCTCGATGACGTAGATCTCGCCGTCCTGCCAGGCCAGCTGCACGTTCATCAGACCGACCACGTTGAGCTCGACCGCCATGCGTTTGATCTGGTCGCGCATCTCATCCTGGACGTCGGCCGGCAGCGAATACGGCGGCAGCGCACAGGCAGAGTCACCGGAGTGCACGCCAGCCTGTTCGATGTGCTGCATGATGCCGCCGATCACCACCTGCTCGCCGTCGCTGACCGCGTCGACGTCGACCTCGACGGCCGCCTTGAGGAAGTGATCCAGCAATACCGGCGAGTCGTTGGAAACCTTGACCGCATGGGTCATGTAACGCTCGAGCTCGGTGGCCGAGTAGACGATTTCCATGGCCCGGCCACCCAGCACATAGGAGGGGCGCACCACCAGCGGGTAGCCGATGGCCTCGGCCTTGGCGAAGGCATCCTCGAAGCTTCTGGCGGTGGCATTGGGCGGCTGCTTGAGGCCCAGCTTGTCGATCATCTGCTGGAAGCGCTCACGGTCCTCGGCGCGATCGATGGCATCGGGCGTGGTGCCGATGATCGGCACACCGGCCGCTTCCAGAGCACGCGCCAGCTTGAGCGGCGTCTGGCCACCGAACTGCACGATCACCCCTTCGGGGCGCTCCTTGTCGGCGATTTCCAGCACATCCTCGAGGGTCACCGGCTCGAAGTAGAGGCGATCGGAGATGTCATAATCGGTGGACACGGTCTCGGGGTTACAGTTGACCATGATGGTCTCGTAACCGTCCTCGCGCATGGCGAGCGCCGCATGCACACAGCAGTAGTCGAACTCGATGCCCTGGCCAATGCGGTTGGGCCCGCCACCCAGTACCATGATCTTCTTCTTGTCGCTGACCTCGGCCTCGCACTCCTCCTCGTAGCTGGAGTACATGTAGGCGGTGTCGGAGGCAAACTCGGCGGCGCAGGTGTCGACGCGCTTGTAGACCGGGCGCACGTCGTGGCCCTGACGCACCTTGCGGAACTCGCCCTCGGACACGCCGAGCAGGCTCGCCAGGCGGGCGTCGCTGAAGCCCTTGCGCTTGAGCCTGAAGATCTCGCGACCGTCCAGATCGGACAGCGAGCGACGTTCAAGATCCTGCTCAAGGCGAATCAGCTCCTCGAGCTGCACCAGGTACCAGCGGTCGATGTTGGTGAGCGCGAAGATCTCCTCGACACTCAAGCCAGCACGCATGCCATCGGCAATGTAGAAGATCCGCTCGGCACCGGCGGCCTGCAGCTCACCCTTCAAGTGCGCCATGGTCTCCGGCGAATAGTCGTCGACGACCGGGTCGAGACCGTCCTTGCCGGTTTCCATGCCACGCAGCGCCTTCTGCAACGACTCCTGGAAGGTCCGGCCGATCGCCATCACCTCGCCCACCGACTTCATCTGAGTGGTCAGACGATCGTTGGCCTGGGGAAACTTCTCGAAGGTGAAGCGCGGGATCTTGGTGACGACGTAGTCGATGGACGGCTCGAAGGAGGCCGGGGTACGCCCGCCGGTGATGTCGTTCTGCAGCTCGTCCAGGGTGTAGCCGACGGCAAGCTTGGCTGCGATCTTGGCGATCGGGAAGCCGGTGGCCTTGGAGGCCAGCGCCGAGGAGCGCGACACCCGCGGATTCATCTCGATGACCACCATGCGCCCGGTATTCGGGTCCATGCCGAACTGCACGTTGGAGCCACCGGTCTCGACGCCGATCTCGCGCAGCACCGCAAGCGATGCGTCGCGCATGATCTGGTATTCCTTGTCGGTCAGCGTCTGAGCCGGGGCCACGGTGATCGAGTCGCCGGTGTGCACGCCCATCGGGTCGAAGTTCTCGATCGCGCAGACGATGATGCAGTTGTCGTGCTTGTCGCGCACGACCTCCATCTCGTATTCCTTCCAACCCAGCAGCGACTCGTCGATCAAGAGCTCATGGTTGTTGGAGAGCTCGAAACCGCGGTGGCAGATCTCTTTGAACTCTTCCTTGTTGTAGGCCACACCACCGCCGGAGCCACCCATGGTGTAGGAGGGGCGGATGATCACCGGGAACCCCAGCTCGCCCTGAATCTCCCAGGCTTCGTCCATGGAGTGCGCCACCTTGGCCTTGGGGCACTCCAGGCCGATGCGCTTCATCGCCTGGTCGAAGAGGTCACGATCCTCGGCCATGTTGATGGCGTCGGCGTTGGCGCCGATCATCTCCACGCCGTGCTTGGCGAGCACGCCGTGCTTCTCGAGTTCAAGGGCGCAGTTCAGAGCCGTCTGGCCGCCCATGGTCGGCAGCACGGCATCCGGCTGCTCGGCTTCGATGATCTTCTCTACCGCTTCCCAGGTGATCGGCTCGATGTAGGTGGCATCGGCCATGACCGGGTCGGTCATGATGGTCGCCGGATTGGAGTTGACCAGAATGACTCGGTAGCCCTCCTCGCGCAGGGCCTTACAGGCCTGGGCGCCGGAGTAGTCGAATTCGCAGGCCTGGCCGATAACGATCGGGCCAGCGCCAATGATCAGGATGCTCTGGATATCGGTACGCTTGGGCATGACGTTTCCCGCAGAAAAAAAGGTGACAGACGACGGCGCGATCGAACAGGGACGCCTAGCGGCGCGCCTGCATCAGGGCAACGAACTTGTCGAATAGCGGCGCGACATCGCGCGGGCCGGGGCTCGCCTCGGGGTGACCCTGGAAACTGAAGGCCGGCCGGTCGGTGCGCTCGATGCCCTGCAACGAGCCATCGAACAGCGAGCGATGGGTCGCCCGCAGGGTATCCGGCAGGCTTGCCTCATCGGCGGCGAAGCCGTGGTTCTGGCTGGTGATCATCACCTGGCCGGAGTCCAGATCCTGCACCGGATGGTTAGCGCCGTGGTGGCCAAACTTCATCTTGGCGGTCTTGGCCCCACTGGCCAGCGCCAGCAACTGATGCCCCAGGCAGATACCGAACACCGGCAGCTCGGTGTCGAGGATCTCGCGGATAGCGGTAATCGCGTAGTCGCAGGGCTCGGGGTCACCCGGGCCATTGGCCAGGAAGACACCGTCCGGGTTCAGCGCCAGCACCTCGGTGGCAGGAGTCTGGGCCGGCACCACAGTCAGGCGGCAACCGCGAGACGCCAGCATCCGCAGGATGTTGTGCTTGACGCCGAAATCGTAGGCGACCACATGGAAGGGACGCTCGCTTGCCGTGGTATCGGCATAGCCTTCACCCAGCGCCCACTCGCCTTCGCTCCACTCATAGGCGCTCTGGCAGGACACCACCTTGGCCAGATCCATGCCCTTGAGCCCGGGAAAGGCCTTGGCCGCAGCCAGGGCCCGCTCGACGGCCTCATCGCCCTCGGCCTCGGTCCCGGCGAGAATCGCGCCATTCTGGGCCCCCTTGTCGCGCAGGATGCGGGTCAGCCGCCGGGTATCGATATCGGCGATGCCAAGCACATTCTGGCTCTTCAGGTAGTCATCGAGACGCTGCTCGCTACGAAAGCTGCTGGCCAGCAGCGGCAGATCGCGGATCACCAGGCCGGCAGCGGCGATGGCGCCGGATTCGACGTCCTCTGCATTGACGCCGGTATTGCCGATATGGGGATAAGTGAGGGTGACGATCTGTCGAGTGTAGGAGGGGTCGGTGAGAATTTCTTGATAGCCGGTCATGGCGGTATTGAACACCACTTCACCGCTGGTTTGCCCATCGGCGCCGATCGCGGTGCCATGGAACACGCTGCCATCTTCCAAGGCCAATATCGCGGGTTTGTTCAACGCAACTTCCTCCCAAGCTCAGGAGGCCGCCAGGGGCAACGGCCTCATCGTCCGACAACTGGTGTTTTTGGCAACGGGCGCTTCCTGCGGCTCGTAAAAAAGCGGGACGAAACCCGGAGAACCGGTTTCATCCCGCTTGCTGTCATTCACTCGTAATGCTTGCTGGCGCGATTCGCTACAAGCGAGGTGCGATTCGTTACAAGCGAGGTAACATCGCCCGGCCAAAAAATTTGATCTATGTTACCGGAATTGGCGCTCGCCAGCTAGCCCTTTAGTCCAATGGACCCGATGTGCCGGCCGGGCTGCATCACTTCAGCTCGAGCACGTCCTGCATGTCATAGCGCCCTGCCGCCCGACCGTTGACCCAGCGCGCGGCCCGCACCGCGCCCTTGGCAAAGGTCATGCGACTACTCGCCTTATGGGTAATCTCGATGCGCTCGCCCTCGGTGGCAAACATCACCGTATGCTCGCCGACGATGTCACCGGCGCGCACGGTGGCAAAGCCAATCTCCTTGTCGGTGCGCGGCCCGCACTGACCGACCCGCTCGAAGACACCGTACTCCTTGAGGGGACGCTCCAGCGCGTCGGCCATCACCTCCCCCATCTTCAGCGCCGTGCCGGAGGGGGCATCGACCTTGTGGCGATGGTGAGACTCGATCACCTCGATATCATACCCCTCGTCGCCGAGCGCCTTGGCGGCGGTCTCCAGGAGCTTGAGGGTCAGGTTGACGCCGACACTCATGTTGGGCGCAAAGACCATCGGCACCCGGTCGCGGTAGCCGTCGAGCTCGGCCAGTTCGTCATCGGAAAGCCCGGTGGTGCCGATCACGATCGCCGCGCCGTGCCGAGCGCATAACGCCAGGTTATTAAGCGTCACCCGGGGCGTCGTGAAGTCGATCAGCACATCGACATCCTCGAGCACGGCGGCCAGGTCATCGCTTGCAGCGACACCGAGCTTGCCAAGGCCAGCAAGCTCGCCAAGGTCTGCACCGGCAAGCGAGCTACCCGACTCGACGATTCCCGCGGCCAAGGTGGCCTCCGGGTCCTGAGTGACGGCATTGACCAGGGTGCGGCCCATGCGGCCGGCAGCACCGACGATGGCGATACGGGGAGCGTGAGAGGACATGCGATCTCCAGATGGTTGGCAAAGTCTGTGTGACAGGTGGCGAGAAAAGTCGCGGGAGTATAGCAACTGGCGATACGGCGCGTCTGTTGTGGGTGCGGCGGCCTACGCCTGGGATCAGCGGGCTCTCTTCGCCTGCCGGCGGCGAGCGTCATCGCGCCACAACAAAACCATGGCCAAAAGCACCAGCACACTGCCAGGCAGCCACCCCCAGCCGATACGGCCAGGCACCTGCACGAAGAGCAGCAGCATCGACACGAAGGGCACCAGATAGCCATAGGCCGTCACCGCTCCAGGCGTCAGCACCGCCGTCGCCCGCTGCTGCAACCAAAAGGTCAGCGCACTGGAGAAGAGCCCCAGGTAAAGCACTACCAGGCCGTCCCGAAGACGCATCTGGGCGAGCGCCGCGGCGGGCTCTAGGACAAGCCCCAGAACACCGATCAATAGCCCGCCCAGCAACAGGCTCCAGAAGGTACGTACCGCCGCCGATGCCGACAGCAACCCTCGGGACAACCCCCATTTGGACAGCACCGGGTAGAGCGCACTTGCCAGGCACCCAAGAAGAAATACCGCCTCGCCGGCCCCGAAACCAAGGTCAGTGCTTCCTGCGGCGTTAGCGTTAGCGCGGCCACTGGCCTCGACGATCGCCAGCATAATGGCACCCAAGGCGCCCATCGAAAGGATCAGTGGCAACCGCCAGCTGCGGCGCTCGAGCCCGGCGGCGAGGCCCAGCAGGAAGGCCAGCAGCGGCACGCTGACGAACAGCGTGGCCATGGCGAGCGCCGTTGTATGGCTCGCCGCCCAGAACATGGACGCGAAGAAGCCGGCGAGGCACAGCCCCATCGCGGCATACAAAAGCCACGCCACTCCTTCGGGCCAGCGGTCGGGGGCGCGGCGCGCCAGCGTCCAGAGCGCAAGGGACGCAACCGAAAAGCGCAGCGCGGTCAGCAGCATCGGGGGCAAGGCATTATCGACAAGCCCTACGGCCGGGAAGGAAAGCCCTACCAGCAGCGCCCACAGCAGCAGGCCAAGATGAGCCTTGAGTATTACCACGCGGTGCGAGTCAATTCTCCCAGACGATTGTCAGCGCCTCATCGCCGGCCATGCGCTCCAGGTGGCTCGCCACCACACCCTCGAGGCTGTCGAGGGCGTCTACGTCCAAGGCCTCGATGGCCACCACTAGGCACTCTTGTTCCGCTTTCATCAGGCAGGTGCCCGTTTCGAACTGAACGCGGCCATTCCCCTCACCATGCTCGACCTCGAACTTGTGCGCCCAGTGCTTGCAAAGGCGATTGATCAACTTGCTGCCGGACTCTGTGGGGATCTCGGCACGTGAGATGGGCATAACGGGCTCCGTATGTGTCGGTCATGAATTCATAGCCTATGACGGCGCGCCCTGGTAGCGCCACCCCTGGCAGAGGGACTGCCTTGACATCTGGACGCGACAGACGGTATTGCGCCATACTGCGCGGCATCCGCAAATAAGAATCATACGTAAAAGACAACTAAATCCGTTAGTATCCCTGCTATCGGATTGTGACATGACCCTTCAACGAGAAAGACATCCACACATGCATACCTCTCTGCTCAAGGCCGTCGGTGGCTCGGCCATTGCACTCAGCTGCATGGCCGCACAGGCCGACACCATCACCGTGACGGACATTGCCGACCGCGAGGTCACCATTGAGGCGCCCGTTGAGCGCATGATCTTGGGTGAAGGCCGTCAGATCTATCTGCTGGGAGCGCTGGAATCCGACGCCCCCTTCGAACACGTCGTCGGCTGGCGCAAGGACTTCTCCCAGGCTGACCCAGACAACTACGCGAGCTACGCGGCCAAGTTCCCCGAAATGGAAGACATCCCGACCTTCGGTGGCTTCAAGGACGGCACCTTCGACGTTGAGCAGGCCGCAGCGCTCACGCCTGACGTGGTGCTGATGAACCTCGAGGCCAAGGCGGCAACCGAAGATGCCGCCTACGACGAAAAGCTGGACCAGCTCGGCATTCCCATCGTCTACGTGGACTTCCGCGAGGACCCGCTCCAGAACACCATCCCTTCCATGCGCCTGATGGGCCGCCTGCTGGGCGAGGAAGAAAAGGCCCAGGCCTTCATCGACTTCGCCGAAGCGCAAATGGCCCGCGTTACCGATACCATCGAGGCTGCCGACCCTGAGCGCCCCAAGGTTTTCATTGACCGTGCCGGTGGCTATTCCGAGGACTGCTGCATGAGCTTCGGGCCGGCCAATTTCGGTGAGTATGTCGAACTCGCAGGGGGCGAAAACATCGCCGCCGACATCATTCCCAACACCTTCGGCAACCTCAATCCCGAGCAGATCATCGCCGCCAACCCCGACCACGTCGTGGTCACCGGCGGCAACTGGGATGCCTACGTGCCAGGCGGCGACTGGGTAGGCGTGGGGCCGGGCGCCGATATGGAAACGGCCCGGGAAAAACTTGAGGGACTGACCGAGCGCACCGCCATGACCGGCATCAACGCCGTCGAGACTGGCAACTTCCACGCCATCTGGCACCAGTTCTACAACAGCCCCTATTACTTCGTTGCCGTGCAGCGCCTCGCCAAATGGCTGCACCCGGAGCTGTTCCAGGATCTGGACCCCGAGGAGACGCTTGAGACCCTCCACGAGCGTTTCCTGCCGGTCGATTACCAACCCGGATACTGGACCTCCTTGAATGAGCAGTGATACCACCGTCAGCACCGCCACCGCACGAGAGGGCGAGTTCTATCGCTCTCTGGTGACCAGGCGACAGCTGATTCTCGCCGCCCTCACCCTGGCGCTGGGCCTGAGCCTGTGTGTCGATCTAGCGCTCGGGCCTGCACGCTATGGGCTGGGGGAAGTGATCACCGCCCTGCTGACGCCGGATAACGTCAGCCCCTCGGTCAAAGTGATCCTGTGGGAAATTCGTATGCCGGTCGCGCTGATGGCGCTGGTCGTCGGTGCCAGCCTGTCGATCGCCGGCGCCCAGATGCAGACCATCCTCAGCAACCCGCTGGCCAGCCCCTTCACGCTGGGCATTTCGGCCGGAGCAAGCTTTGGCGCCGCGCTGGCGCTCGCCTTCGGCGTGTCGCTGGTGCCCGCTGCGGTCGACTACATCATCCCGATCAATGCCTTCGTCATGGCCATGCTGACCGCCGGCGCCATTCACCTGCTGAGCATGCGACGCGGGGTGACGATCGAGACCATCGTGCTGCTCGGCATCGCCATGGTGTTCATCTTCAACTCGCTGATGGCGCTGATTCAGTTCTTCGCCAGCCAGCAGGCGGTATCCGCGGTGGTGTTCTGGACCATGGGCAGCCTGACCAAGGCCACCTGGCCCAAGCTGTGGATCGCCCTCGGCGTGCTGGCCTTCATTCTGCCCCTGCTGGCGCGTCGTGGCTGGGCACTGACCGCCATGCGCCTGGGCGACGCCAAGGCCGAGAGCCTAGGCATCAACCCCCGCGCACTGCGCCTGGAAGTGCTGGTGCTGGTCTCGCTGCTGGCCGCCATCTCGGTCGCCTTCGTCGGCACCATCGGTTTCATCGGCCTGGTCGGGCCGCATATCGCCCGCCTGCTACTAGGGGAAGATCAGCGTTTCTTCCTGCCTGGCTCAGCGCTCTGCGGCGCCCTGATCCTCTCCGTGGGTTCAGTGCTGTCGAAGATCATCCTGCCCGGCACCATCATTCCCATCGGCATCATCACCTCGCTGGTGGGCATTCCGTTCTTCCTGTTCCTCGTGCTCAGCCACAAGAAGGCTTCATGGTAACGCTCACGCTAGATCGCCTTTCGGCCCACTACGGCCGGCGCCAGATCCTCTCAGAGATCACCACGCCAACCTTCGCCGGCGGCCAGATCGTGTCCCTGCTCGGACCCAATGCGGCCGGCAAGTCGACCCTATTCCGGCGCATCCTCGGGCTGCTCAAGGGCGGTGGCGAAGTCCGTATCGAGGGCACCACCCGCGAGCGCCCGGTGGCCTACATGCCCCAGGAGACCGGGTCCAGCGCAGTACTGACGGTGTACGAATCGGTGCTGTTGGCGCGCATGCAGGGCCGCAGCCTGAAGGTGCAGCCCGACGATCTGCATGAAGTCGACCGCTCCCTTAACGACCTGGGCATTGCGTCACTGGGCGAGCGTGATATCAGTGATCTCAGTGGAGGACAGCGACAGCTAGTGAGCGCGGCTCAAGCGCTGGTTCAGGCCCCGGAGATCCTGCTCCTCGATGAGCCGACCTCGGCGCTGGACCTGCATCGCCAGATCAGCCTGCTCGGCATCCTGCGGCGACTGGCCCGCGAGCGGGAGATGCTGATCATCGCCTCGCTGCATGACATCGGCCATGCGCTGCGCTTCACCGACCAGGCCATGGTGCTCGAAAGCGGTCAGCTGGTGGCCTGCGGCACCACCGAGCAGGTGGTGACCCCGACACTGCTGCGCCACGTCTTTCAGGTTGACGCCCGCATCGAGCCTTGCTCTATGGGGCGTCCACAGCTCATCGTCGAAGCAGCCGTTTAAACCGTCCCTCGAACCCCGCAAGCACAGCACCGCCCAACACCAGCGGCAGGGCCAGCAAGAAGCCGCTGGTGAGTGGCAGCCCGAATATCCACAGATCCGCCAGCACCGGCCAGATCAGTGCCACATACTCGAATGGCGCCAGACGCGAGACCTCGGCGTAGCGCAGCGCCAGGGTCATGCAGATGTGCGCCGCGCCGCCAAACAGCCCCGACAACACCAGCAAGCCAAGCGTCTCCCCCGAGACGGCCACCCACCCCAGCGGCAGCGTTGCGAGCCCCGCCAGCGTCGTGACCACCACGAAGTAGAAAGCGATGGAGGCCGCCGTCTCGGTACGCGAAATCCGCCGCACGGTCATCAACGCCCCCGCCGTCAGCAAGGCCGCCAGGATGCCCAGCAGATACCCCAGCACACGAGCACCCTCCTGAGGGCCTTGCAGGTCCGGCACCACCAGCACTGACACCCCGCTAAGCACCAGCGCCAGAGCCACCGCCCGGTGCAGGGAGAACCGCTCGCCGAGCAGCAGTACCCCGCCGACCGCCATGGCGACCGGCGACAGCTGCGCCAGCAGCGTCGCCTCGGCCACCGGTAGCCGTGCCACGGCCGCGAAGGAGGCAAACATCGCCGCCGCCCCCAGCCCCGAGCGCAGCAGATGCCCGAGCGGGCGCTGCGTGGCCAGGGCCGCGGGGAACTGCCGACGCCATGTCATGAAGACAACGATCGGCAGCAATGCAAACAGCGAGCGGAAGAACACGGTCTGCCCCAGCGGAACATCAATGCTCACCGCCTTGACGCACACCATCATTCCGGTGAAAAGAAGGCCCGATAGCAGCCTGAGCAGGATGCCGGCCAATGGCCGATCCGCGACATCGTCCATGAGTATCCTTGTCGTTCTATCCGAGTAAAAAGGCGTTCCGCATCGAGCCATTTGCAGGCGGCTCACCGGCGAGCGAGGCGATATGGTACACGGGAAACTGGAATGATTCCCATCTCCACGCGACAACTGATGGCCAATCGAGACCCGGCACCGACATCAGATAACACCAGCCAGCCCCGCTCGACTTCACTGGCGCATGGCGCCTGTTGAGGTAAGGCCGGACACAACAAGGCCCCGCCTCCTTGCGGAGCGCGGGGCCTTGACCATTCGGGGAAGCAAGCCGCGTTACGGCTTCATGTCCTCGAAGAACTTCTTCACGCCGTCGAAGAAGCTGGTCTTCTTCGGCGAGTGATGACTCTTGCTGCCTTCCAGGCTGTCCTGGAACTGACGCAACAAGTCCTTCTGCTCATCGCTGAGCTTGACCGGCGTTTCCAGTACGACCTTGCACAGCAGGTCGCCGGGAGGACCGCCGCGTACCGGCTTGACGCCCTTGCCGCGCATGCGGAAGAGTCTGCCGGTCTGGGTCTCGGCGGGAATCTTCAGCTTGACCCGGCCATTCAGCGTCGGCACCTCGAGTTCACCGCCCAGGGCGGCGTCAACGAAGTTGATCGGCACATCGCACTGCAGATCGCGACCCTCGCGACGGAAGATCTTGTGCGGCTTGATCGCCACCTGCACGTAGAGATCCCCGGGCGGGCCACCGTTAATGCCGGATTCGCCCTCGGCATTGAGGCGAATGCGATCGCCGGTATCGACGCCGGCCGGAATCTTCACCGAGAGGGTACGCGTCTCGCGTACGCGCCCTTCGCCATGACACTCGTGGCACGGCACCTTGATCTGCTGACCGCTGCCATGACAGGTCGGGCACGTCTGTTGCACGGCGAAGAAGCCCTGCTGCATGCGCACCTGGCCTTGGCCGGCGCAGGTCGGGCAGGTCTCCTTGGTGGAGCCGGGCTCGGCCCCGCCGCCGTCACAGCGGCCACACTCGACGTGGCGCGGTACGCGAATATCGACCGAGGTGCCGGCCACCGCGTCCTCAAGATCAAGCTCGAGGTTATAGCGCAGGTCGGAGCCACGCTGCGGGGCATTCGGATGGCGCCGACCACCGCCGCCACCGAAGATGTCACCGAAGACATCGCCGAAGATATCGCTGAAGCCACCAGCGCCGCCGCCGCCGAAGCCACCGCCGCCGGCTTGGCCATCGACACCGGCATGACCAAACTGGTCATAGGCTTCACGTTTCTCGGAATCGCTCAGGACCTCATAGGCCTCGGACACTTCCTGAAACTTCTGCTGTGCGGTCTCATCATCCGGATTGCGGTCCGGGTGAAACTTCTGGGCGAGGCGTCGATAGGCTTTCTTGACCTCTTTCTGGTCAGCCCCGCGCTCGATGCCCAGAACTTCATAGTAATCACGTTTGGACATGGGTCTGTCCGCCTCCGTAGCGACAGTGCGGAAACACCAACGCGGGAGTCAGGCTCCCGCGCTGGCGTCATCCGTCATTCAGATGTCGTGGTTTACTGCTTTTTCTGGTCGTCGTTGACTTCTTCGTACTCGGCGTCGACCACGTCATCTTCCTGCTTGGCACTCGCCTCGGCGCCAGCCTCAGCCTGTTCGCCTTCGGCCTGCTCGGCGTACATCTTCTGAGCAAGAGCACCGGAGGCTTCGGTCAGCGCATCCAGTTTGGCCTGGATGTCTTCCTGATCGTCGCCCTTGGACGCTTCTTCCAGCTCGGCGATGGCCGTTTCGATCTTCTGCTTCTCGTCGTCGCTGGCCTTGTCGCCGGCTTCTTCGATGGTCTTCTTGGCTGCGTGAACCATGCCGTCGGCCTGGTTGCGCAACTGGACCAGCTCCTCGAACTTCTTGTCTTCTTCGGCGTGAGACTCAGCGTCCTGAACCATCTGCTCGACTTCTTCGTCGGACAGGCCACTGGACGCCTTGATGACGATCGACTGTTCCTTGCCGGTGGCCTTGTCCTTGGCGGACACGTTGAGGATGCCGTTGGCGTCCAGGTCGAAGGCGACCTCGATCTGCGGCACGCCACGCGGCGCCGGCGGAATGTCGGCCAGGTCGAAGCGACCCAGCGACTTGTTACCGCTGGACTGCTTGCGCTCGCCCTGCTGGACGTGGATGGTCACGGCCGTCTGGTTGTCATCCGCGGTAGAGAAGGTTTGCGTCTTCTTGGTCGGGATGGTCGAGTTCTTCTCGATCAACGGCGTCATCACGCCACCCAGGGTTTCGATACCCAGCGTCAGCGGCGTCACGTCGAGCAGCAGCACGTCCTTGACGTCACCGCCCAGCACGCCGCCCTGGATGGCAGCACCCACGGCCACGGCTTCGTCCGGGTTGACGTCCTTGCGGGCATCCTTACCGAAGAATTCGGCGACCTGCTTCTGCACCATCGGCATGCGGGTCTGACCGCCCACCAGGATCACGTCGTCGATATCGGACGCGGACAGGCCAGCATCGGAAAGCGCGGTCTTGCAGGGGCCCATGGAGCGCTTGATCAGGTCCTCGACCAGCGACTCGAGCTTGGCACGGGTCACCTTGACGTTGAGGTGCTTGGGACCGGTGTTGTCAGCGGTGATGTAGGGCAGATTGACGTCAGTCTGCTGGGCGCTGGACAGCTCGATCTTGGCCTTCTCGGCAGCTTCCTTGAGGCGCTGCATGGCCAGCTTGTCGCCGGACAGGTCGATGCCGCTATCGGACTTGAACTGATCGACGAGATAGTTGATCAGCGTCATGTCGAAGTCTTCGCCGCCCAGGAAGGTGTCGCCGTTGGTGGCAAGCACTTCGAACTGGGTCTCGCCGTCGACGTCGGCCACTTCGATGATGGAGATATCGAAAGTACCGCCACCCAGGTCATAGACCGCGATGGTCTTGTCGCCGCGCGACTTGTCCATGCCGTAGGCCAGCGCCGCCGCGGTCGGCTCGTTGATGATGCGCTTGACCTCGAGGCCGGCGATGCGACCCGCGTCCTTGGTAGCCTGACGCTGAGAGTCGTTGAAGTAAGCCGGCACGGTGATGACCGCTTCGGTCACTTCTTCGCCAAGATATTCCTCGGCGGTCTTCTTCATCTTCATCAGGACTTCAGCGCTGACCTGCGGCGGTGCCAGCTTCTTGTCCTTGACCTGCACCCAGGCGTCGCCATTGTCGGCTTCGGTAATGGTGTAAGGCACCATCTTCACGTCCTTCTGGACGACATCGTCCTTGAAGCGACGGCCGATCAGGCGCTTGATGGCGTACAGGGTGTTTTCCGGGTTTGTGACCGCCTGGCGCTTGGCCGCCTGGCCCACCAGTGTCTCGCCGTCATCGGTGTAGGCGATGATGGACGGCGTGGTGCGGCCACCTTCGGCGTTCTCGATAACTTTGGCGCTGTCGCCGTCGAGAACGGCGACACAGGAGTTGGTTGTCCCCAGGTCAATACCGATGATGCGTCCCATAGGAAATCCTCGAAGTCGTTGCTTTGAATCGTTGCTCGCGGCGAATGCCGCGGGGTTGTCGTCTATGTGGGGGCCCCTGGCATCTTTTCAAGCCCTTTTTTAACGACGTTTTCCGAATTGCTGTCATGCACGGTTGATGGCGTGCATGAATGGCGCATCACTAATGGATGCGCCTGCCTGACCTCAGTTCGCGGCCTGGCTGACCACCACCATCGCCGGGCGCACCAGGCGACCATTGAGCAGATAGCCCTTCTGCATCACCTCGATGACGGAGTTGGGCTCGACATCGGGCGACGGCACCATGGTCAGCGCCTCGTGATACTGCGGGTCAAACGGCTCACCCTCCGGGTCGACGGCCTCCACACCGAACTTGGCAAGCACGTCCTGCTGCATCTTCAACGTCATCGACACGCCCTCGCGGTGCGTATCGCTGGCGCCATCTTCCATGGCTTCCAGCGCCTTCTCGAGGCTGTCGATCACCGGTAGCAGTTCCTTGACGAACTTTTCCAGCGCGAACTTGCGCGCCTTCTCCACGTCCTGCTCGGCGCGGCGGCGCACGTTCTGCGCTTCGGCGGCAGCACGCAGCTGCTGGTCCTTGGCTTCTTGCAGGCTCTCTTCGAGCTCTTCGACCTTCGCGGCCAACATATCGGCCTCGGCGTTCTCGTCAGCCTCGCTCTCGCGCTCGATGGTCTCGACAGTGTCGTGGACTTCTGTCTCGAGCGTGCTGCGATCGGACTCGTCTTCCTGTGATGGCGTCTGAGGTTCTTTAGCCATGAGCATCTCCTGACGTCGGAAGGCGGCTAACGGCCGCCCTGGCAGCTGAATGAGTCAACTTATGAGTGAACTCCCGCCTATATGGGGATGGTCACCGCGAACTCAAGGCATGGCGTAACGGCGTTTGCGTTGGCAATTGAAGCGGGGATTAGACTACTGTATAAACGAACAGACCATGATGCGAAACAGCGGGACATACCCTTCACGGGCGGGAGACAGCCATGCTGGTGCAGCTTGCCATTCAGGATTTTGCTATCGTCGATCGACTCGACCTGGAGCTTCGGGGCGGCATGACCGCCATCACCGGCGAGACTGGCGCCGGCAAGTCGATCCTACTCGGCGCCCTGGGGCTATGCCTCGGCGAACGTGCCGATACCGGCAGTGTCCGCCACGGGGCCGAACGCGCCGACCTGAGCGCGCGTTTCGATATTGCCGCTCTACCCGCCGCAAGCCACTGGCTTGAGTCCCGTGAACTTCCCGCCGATGACTGCCTGCTGCGTCGGGTGATCACCAGGAGCGGCCGCTCCAAGGCCTGGATCAACGGCCAACCGGCCACCATCGCCGATCTGAAGTCACTCGGCGAGCATCTGATAGAGATCCACGGCCAGCATGCCCATCAGGCGCTGTTGAACGAGGATACCCATCTGCGCCTACTCGACGACTTCGCCGGCCACCGCCCTGCCGTGACCCAGCTGGCCGAGACGTTCAAGGCCTGGCAAGCGAGCCGCCGGCAACTGAAGCGGCTCGCCGAGGATGGCGACGAGATTCAGGCCCGCCGCCAGTTGCTGCGCTATCAGGTCGAGGAACTCGATCAACTGGCATTGGCCGAGGGCGAGCTCGCCCAACTCGAGGACGAACAGGAGCGCCTTGCCCATGCCGAAGAACACCTCCGCGAGAGCCAGTTCGCCAGCGAATGCTGCGAGAACGACGAAGGCGGCGCCCTGACGCTGCTCAACCAGGCCATGAGCCATCTTTCGCCGCTACCCGGCAGCGAAAAGGGTGCCCTGGCCGAGGCGCTGGGCATGCTCGACAGCGCCCGCATTCAGATCGAAGAGGCAGCCCGTGAGCTGGCCCGCTTTGCCGATGCCACCGAGCTAGACCCCGAACGCCTGACACAGGTCGACAACCGCCTCGGCGAAGTGCACCGCATCGCTCGCAAGCACCACGTGATGCCCGAAGAAATAACCGCTTTGCACCAGCGCCTTCGCGAAGAGCTTGAGGGACTGGATGGCGGCGAGCACGATATCGAAGCGCTCACCGCCGAGGTCGAAGCACTGCGTGAGCAGTGGCGGGCAGAGGCCAAGGAGGTCAGCGAGGCACGCCACAAGGCGGCCAAACGCTTCGGCAAGGAAGTGCAGGCTCAGCTGGCTTTTCTGGCCATGGGCAAGGCGCGTTTCGAGGTCGCCATCGAGGAGCGCACCAATCCCGCACCTGATGGCCTCGACCGCGTGCAGTTCTTGATCAGCGCCAACCCGGGGCAGCCGTCGCGAGCGCTTGCCAAGGTCGCCTCCGGCGGCGAGCTATCACGCATCAGTCTGGCCATTCAGGTGGTGGCTGCCAGCCATTCGACGATTCCCACACTGGTCTTCGACGAGGTCGACGTGGGCATCTCCGGCGCTACCGCCGAGATCGTCGGTCAGCTACTCAAACGCCTGGGCACCAATGGCCAGGTGATGACAGTGACGCACCTGCCTCAGGTGGCCGCACAGGCACACCAGCATCTGCATATCGAAAAGCAGGCCAAACGCGATCACACCCAGACCCGCATGGCGCTTCTCGATGAAGGGGGCCGCATCAGCGAATTGGCGCGCATGCTCGGCGGCGTCAACCTTTCCGAGCGCACCCTGGCTCACGCACGGGAAATGCTCGACGCCAGCCAGCGACCGCACCATTAGCCGGCAACTCCTCCCGCCCCTAGGTCGGTGGCTATTAGCGCTCGCCTGGGGCGCTCGCCCATACTTCCAGCTTCGCTACCAGACACGACAACGCCGGCACATAGGCCGGCGTTGTCTTGAATACGGTCGTATCAGAGTGAGGGGCTACTTCTTGGTAACACCTTCCTGACGTGTTGCTTGTGAGCCCTTCGGGCGCACATAGAGCACCAGGGCGTGATCCACCAGCTCATAACCATGCTCATCGACGATTTCCTGCTGGCGGCGCTCGATCTGCTCGTCATAGAACTCGACGATTTCGCCACTTTCCAGGCAAACCATGTGGTCGTGATGCTCGTCATGGGATAGTTCGAAAACGGCGTGGCCACCATCGAAGTTATGGCGCACCACCAACCCCGCGGACTCAAATTGAGTCAGTACGCGATAGACGGTAGCAAGCCCTACATCCTCACCTGCATCCAGCAACGCCTTGTAGACGTCTTCGGCACTCAGGTGATGCTGATTAGAGGCATTCTCGAGGATCTGGAGTATCTTGACGCGCGGTAGCGTGACCTTGAGGCCCACTTTGCGCAGTTCATGGTTCTGGTCGGCCATGGTTGCTCTTCGCAGTAACGTGTAGGGTCGGGTATGATCGACCGAATCCACGATAGTGAAGAATAGGCGCAAATGCAAAAGTTGATGAAAATGCTCACCCTTTCTCTGTCCCTGACGCTGGTCACCGGGTGCAGCTATTTAAGCGTTTACAAGCGCGACCTGGTTCAGGGCAATCTGGTCACCGAAGAGGCCATAAGCCAGTTGCAAACCGGCATGAGTCGTAGCCAGGTCAAGGCGATCATGGGCACGCCGCTGCTCGAGGCACCATTCAGTGACGACGAGTGGGACTATCTGTTCCGCCTCGACAAGGCCTATGGCGGTATCGACAAGCGCCGCGTGACCTTGAGTTTCGAGAATAACCGCTTGGCTGACATGAGCATGAGCGGTGATTTCGATGAGGCACTGGATTTCACCGCTCAGCCGGGCATGGGACCCAGCAGCATGCCCGAGGACGACGCGGCGACGCTCCGCCCCGGGAACTCGCCCAGTGCCACCACGCCGATCGAATAGGATCGTTGTCAGCTTCGCGTCGTACATCACGCGCTGCACACGAATGACCGTGTGTCAGCGAGCGCGAAGAGCAGGGGATTTCGGCTATTGCCATGCGAATGCGCTTATCACACGCATCGCAACAGCCGATCTGGGCAACAAACGCCTTAGCGCGACTTCGCCGCCTTGGCCGCCCGCGCCGCCCTGGCGGCCTTGGGATCAATCTTCAGCGGCCGATACACTTCTACCCGATCACCCTCACGCAGGGTATGGTTCTCGGGGTCTCGCAGCGCCTTGCCGAAGATGCCCAGGTCCGCCTCGAGAAACGTCTCCACAGGCAGCTCGGGGAAGTACCGCGGGAGCTCGGCCAGGACCACCGCCTGGCGGGCGGTGGTCTCAGCCGGCACGTTAAGTTCGACGATTTTCTGGCGTGTCGGCAGTGCATACGCCACTTCCACCCGAATCGCCCCACCGCCCTCAGTAGCGTCCATCGCCGCCATAGAGCTCGTTCGCACGGCGCGAGAAGGAATCGACCAGCTGTCCGGCCACCTGCTGAAAGAGCTTGCCAAAAGCCATGCCTATCAAGCGGTTGGAGAACTCGAACTCCATCTCCAGGCTGACCTTGCAGGAATTTTCTCCCATCGGCGTGAACAGCCAGCGCCCGCGCAGGCGCCGGAACGGCCCCTGCACCAGCGACAGCTCGATACGGTCCGGGCTGTAAAGGTCGTTACGGGTGGTAAAGCTCTGCTCGACGCCGGCCTTGGCCAGCGTCAGCTCACCGATCAGATGCTCAGCATCAGACTCGATAAGGCGCGCCCGTCTACACCCCGGAAGGAATTCCGGGTAACGTTCGAAATCATTAACCAGGTCGAACATCGCCTGGGGGGAATGCCGCACCAAGGCGGACCGATTGACCGTTGGCATCTACCTCTCCGCTGACTTTACAGGGGCTTGGGCGTATCATGAGCGGTTAATTCGTCAGGCCTTGAATGGTATCACGCTTCCCCCCACCTACCATCCAACGCAGTGAAGCGAACACCGAGGCATATCGAGACAGAGGTTCCATGGCCAATAAGAAAGGCAAGGGCAAGGGCCCGAGCAGCAACGTCATCGCCCAGAACAAGAAGGCGCGCTTCGAGTACCACATCGATGAGACCTTCGAGGCAGGCCTGGCCCTGTCCGGCTGGGAAGTGAAAAGTCTGCGTGCGGGCAAGGCTCAGCTCACCGACACCTACATTCTGATCAAGAACGGCGAGGCTTGGCTGCTGGGCACACACATCACGCCACTCAACACCATCAGCACGCATGAACTTGCCGATCCGACACGGACCCGCAAGCTGCTCCTGCATCGCAAGGAAATCGCCAAGATCTTCTCGCGCACCCAGGACAAGGGCCACACCTGTGTTCCCCTCAAGCTCTACTGGAAGGACAGCCTGATCAAGTGCGAGCTCGCGCTGGTCACGGGCAAGAAGCAGCACGACAAACGTGCCACCGAGAAGGAGCGTGACTGGAATCGCCAGAAAGCGCGCATCATGCGTGACGCCAAGTAGGAAAGCTTGTTTTTGGCATGGCGACACCTTGAACTGGCGTAGCAATGGCCTCACCTGTTAAACTGAAGACGTTCCACGGGGGCGACATGGCTTCGACGCCGATGACAACCTCCTAGGTGCATGCCGAGAGCGTGATGTATCTCGTAAATCCAACATCACGACTAAATAGTCGCAAACGACGACAACTACGCTCAGGGCGCACTGGCAGCTTAAATAGCTGTTAGTTGTTAGCCTGGCCCAGAAGTTACGTGCCCATTCGTGACGGACGGGATAAGAGCCAAAGATAATGGGATCGCGGTTGGTAGCGTCTTCCTGCCAATCGTCAAACTTTAGAAGAATCGCGGTATTGGATCCTGCCCGTCGGAGCCAATCCCGCTAAATCAAATGACGGACCTAAGCATGTAGAGCCGAAGAGCGCGTGTCGGCGGACGCGGGTTCAATTCCCGCCGCCTCCACCATCATCAGAAAAAAGCCACCCAACCGGGTGGCTTTTTTCGTTTATGCGCCATCCTATTAGCCATCCCCTGAAGTGGTAGCTGGCGCCTGTTCTGCCCTGTAAGCAGGTGACAGCCGGCGGTCTCAAGTTCCAAGCGCAACGCTATTGAAGGGTGTTCGGACCGCCGACGGATTTCTTGAGCACCTCGGCGTAGACTTCCAGTGGGGTTCGCCAGTCCAGTGTCTGGCGAGGCCGTGTGTTCAGTGAGTCGGCGATCTCGTCGAGATCTTCCTGGCTGTAGACGGAGAGATCCGTGCCCTTGGGCAGATACTGCCGCAACAGCCCGTTGGTGTTCTCGTTCGAACCTCGCTGCCAGGGGCTATGCGGGTCAGCGAAGTAGATCGCCGTGCCGGCCTTCTGGGTGATCTCGGCATGTTTCACCATCTCTCTGCCTTGATCGTAGGTCATGGACAAGCGCAGCGATCGCGGCACCTCGTTTAGCTTGTCGCTGAAGCCAACGGCCGCTGCGGTGGCGGTGGTGCCATCCACTTTCGCCAGAATCACCAATCGCGTGGTGCGTTCCACCAGCGTACCGACGGCAGAGCGATTGATGGCGCCGATGATGAGATCGCCTTCCCAGTGGCCAGGCATCAAACGATCTTCGACCTCAGGCGGTCGCGCGTGGATGCTGATCAGATCGGGAATCTGGTTGCGCTGATCCGTACCACGACTTCGTAGCCGGCGTTTGCCGTTGCCTTGTCGCAGGCAGGCGATGAGTTCCTTTTTGAGGCTACCGCGGGGCATCACATAGAGCGCGTTGTAGATGGCCTCGTGCGAGACCTGTCGACGTGAATCGTTGGGAGACATGCGCTTCAGTGTGCGGGCTATCTGTTGCGGTGACCAGTAATTGCGCAGCAGATGGACCACGACTTCAAACAACTCCCCGTCGGGGTGCAGCTTGGGACGCCGACGGGGCCGATAGCGTGTCAGGCGAGCCCGGTAGCCTGCGAGGCTGGCATAGTAGCCATTGATGGAGTGGCGAGCGATTTCTCGCGACACGGTACTCGGTGCACGGCCCAGATGATGGGCGATAGCAGTGGTTCATGGCAACACCGTACCTGATGGGTCACGTGTTGCACTTGGTCATTGAGACCGCAGGGTGTGCTAATTTAAATACTGAGCTAGAAGAGCCGCTTTTCAATAGAAAGCAAGAAAATCAGGGATGAAATAATGAAAAATACTATTAAATCAGCAGTCTGCACAGTTCCTATATTGTTCAGCTCTATGGCACTGGCACAGCAGCACGCTACCGCGTTCACAGTAGAAGATGCAGAGGCTCAGGTCGAAGCTTTTGGTGAACTGTCCTCCTGCATGCCAAGTGAGGAAGATCGAAAGTTCCACGCAGTAAAGATTAAAGAAAATTCTAGTGATGACATGGATATTCTGGGCCAGCGTGGAGAACAGTTTGCTGTTGTTTGGCTTACAGATATGCTGTGTCTTGGAGGGTCAGGGACTACCGGCTGGGAACTTTCAGTAGTAGAAATCGGAGCCGCAGAAACACCCTTTGTCAATTACAGAATTCAATCTCCTGGCCTTATATTCCAGGGAATTAAAAGAGTCGCAGTGAGCGAGTTCGGTCGTCTGGTAATAAGCGGTACCACGTATGACCCTCGCGAAGGCAGCGGAAAGTGGGATTTTGTAGATAAAACCATGGAGTACTCAATCTATGACAGCGAGTGGGACAAAGGGTACGGCCATATTGTCTTGGACGGTGTTAAGGTGAATTTGAATTAACCCCCTGGCTGGAAAGTCACGGTATAGACTTGGAAATTATGCCGTTCATCAATTGGACAGGCTTTCGGAACCTTACCCTTGAGACGCCCGCTATCGACCTTTCACACGACACCGCAGAGCAAGTCGAACAATGAGCATTAGTCCCAGGCAGTTTGCCAAGCGCTCACGGCTTATAGTGAGTGTCGATGCTGATCTGGTGAGGCCATTGATCGGTTTCATAGCCACCGCAACTGGGCTGGGTTCGTCAGGCAGTCCGTCGAACGAGAGCTGGCACGATGCCAGTCTGATGATTTTGATGGCCCCTAAAAGGGCCGCCCGCAGTTGCTCCTGGTGTCTGATGATTTTCAGAGCAGTACGCGCACGCGCATGGTGGACAGAGTGGACGCAGTGGACGGCCATTGCAGCCTTGAAGGTTTTCCCCGGTCACTACGCGCGTAGGGCTCGCTGATGCTAAGAAATGCTAAGGTCGATGCCGGTTCGCACCCTGGTTTGCAGCAGTGCGCACCCGGTACGCACCATCGGTACGCAGCCGGCTGGATGTTGAGGAGTGTTGAGGTCGCCCGGCCATGATTGGCGCCAGCATGCTAACAAATGCTATCACCGGATCGGGCTGGCGCGGCCTGCCCGACCTGATAAAACCTGTAACCTGAGACGCCGAATGGCGGACCTGGATTCTTGGAAGAAGGCTTCGAGGAAGCAAAGCCCGAGGTTAGTAAAATATTGCGTAGGAACTACCGTGCTCGATAGTCAGTAGGATAACCTCTCACTCCACAACTGACTCTAAAGGCTCGATGACCACTGCGGTCCCGCTGGCAACCAAGAACAGCATCGACTTGCCTCCACCCGAGAACTCACTGTAATCCAGATCCACCGCGATCACGGCATTGCCGCCAATGGCCACAGCTTCCTTCCGCAATTCATTAAGGCACGTGACACGGGCATCACGAAGCACTTTCTGTGAAGACTTGTTTCGCCCCCCGAAGAAATCAGACATTCCAGCGAACAAGTCACGGAATATGTTCATACCGAACACACACTCCGCTGTCACGATGTCGATCGTCTTGGTAACGCGCTGGTTCTCGATCGACTGCGCAGTAGTCACTGTGAGGTCTAACGTTGCTTGTTCCGCCTCCTGGCGGGCCTCACTTTCATCGGGCTTGTTTCGTTTCGCGAGTATCTCTTGATTTCTTTTCTCCATGCAGTCGGTGCATCGAGTGTCCAAGAAATGGACTTTGGTCCCGCAAATGTCGCATTTAGCCATATCCCTCTCCCTGCGTATGCGCTCAATAGTTGCCAGCGCAGGATATAGCAGGTTGTGGTACGGCGGGAAGGTAACTGCACCGTCGGGGGTCGTGTCTGCCTTTCCTTCGACGAGAGCGGGGTGACGCGATAGCCGGGACTTTCTGGCGAACCGTGCGGAACGCGGGCGGTAGGCGTCACACTCTCAGGGTTGCCGCAGCGCCGAAGGGCTGGGCGATGCCAGGATCATTGCACCGAGGCACCAGCAGGGTAGGAAACCGATCGCGCCCTAGCGCCCTGCTAACTCAGAAAACGTCAGTTCGGTATCACCACATCGGCCTGGCCACTGGCTGGGCAACGGGGCGACGAATGCAACGGCGTTGCCACCTGGACGCGGTACGGACAAACCGGACAGGCCGGACGACCACCGTCAGGCATTAGTGGTCGAGCAACGGCTGGCGCTGCTGGCAGCCAGGTGGAGAAAAATAGGGATTGGCAGGGGGCTCAGAAACGAGGGCAGAAACGCCTCCAAGGGGGCATATTTGGGGGCACAATAGAAGCCTAAAATCATTAATAACCACAAATATCATAATCATGCCGAAACTTTTATTTGGACGCCGCCTCCACCATCATCAGAAAAAAGCCACCCAACCGGGTGGCTTTTTTCGTTTCCGCGGGCCCTCAATCCAGAACGGTGTCGGCACTCTTCACAATCCCGGGCTCAACTCCGCCGCTCTCACCATCACCCGAGAGAAGCTACCCAGCCAAGTGGCTTTTTCGTTTCCGCGGGCCCTCAATCCAGAACGGTGTCGGCACGCTTCACGCCCTCGGGCTTAACTCCGTTCATGCGTCACCATGACGCGATAACGGCTCGCTCACGACAACCGATACTTGCCCCCGGACGCTAGCAGTGGAACCATCAGCGTTTACCCCGCTCTCACTTGCGTCTACACCACGCCGAGGAGGTTCGATGTTTGCGTTGATGCGCTATCTGCCGCTGGCCATGCTGCTGGCAACGACTACCCTGACGCCATCACTGGCAGAGGAAACGACTGATCGACCCGTCTTTGGATGGGTAGAAAAGGCACACATCGAGCCCTGGGGCGTTGAAGTGAAGGCCAAGCTCGACAGCGGCGCCCTGACTTCGTCGCTGGATGCCCGCGACATAGAGCGCTTCGAGAAAGACGGCGAAGACTGGGTCCGCTTCCGGCTCGAGCTCGAAGATGAAGAAACCGGCGAGACCTTCGAAAAAGCCCTCGAACGGCCGGTGAACCGCAATCTGCTACTGCGCGGCGCCGGCGGCACCTCGCGCCGTCCGACCGTCATCATGACCATCTGCCTGGGCGATACCCGCTATGAGGAAGACTTTAGCCTGCGTAATCGCAGCAAGATGAACTATCCGCTACTGCTGGGTCGTCGCACTATCAGCCATCTGGGCGTGCTGGATGTCGACAAGACCTTCCTCAGCGATCCTGGTTGCGACGAGGATTCCAAGACGGTGCCCTACGCCGACGAGAAATAGCGAACCTGGCAGGCATGAAAAGACCACCCGCGAGCCGGTGGTCGAAGGTACTGCTCAAGGTACTGCTTGCTTGCCAAAAACGGCTTCTCAAAACGGCTGGGGGAAACCTCTTGTGGTCGACATTGACCAAGAGGCCGAGCACCGGGCGCCAAGCAGACGCCCGGTGCTTGAATATTCAGCTGGCCAGCAGGGTCTCTCGCGACCTACGGCGCATCGCGCTGGCCTTGGCCATACGCCATTCCAGGTCATCTGCCCGGCACTTGATGCTATGGCATCGTGCGCAGACCACGATATCCCTCTCTTCATCGCGGGTGGGAATTCGAAAGTGCTGGGCACCGCAGATCGAACATTCCAGCTCTAGCCGAACCTCCAACATACCGCTTATCTCCTGATTACCGGTCGGGCGCATCCTGCGCCTGCAACTTCTGGTAGTATATAGCGCACTATCTAACACACGGTGTACAAGCTCTGTATAACTCGGGTTTGTCGTGCGAGAATAGGCCATTAAGCGCGCCGATTCAGCGGCTGTTATAGCGAAACAACATGACCCTGGCATGACAGACAAGAACTTGTGGCGTCAATCGTCGCATGCTGTGATGCCTGACAACGCGCCGATGCGCGCCCTACTCCCCATCATCCACACCATTACATGGAGGCATGTGTGCTGACATTGCGATCGCTACCCTTGATGGCCTGGCTGCTGACAGCATTGATGCTGTTCAGCGTTCAGGCCCAGGCTCAGGAGAGCCCACCCGCCGACGCGCCGGCCTATTCCACCCTGGCCGACCTGCTCGAGAACGATGCAACTCGCACCCAGCTGATCGAACAGCTGCGCGGCATGACCGATGATGCCAAGGCAGCCGCCTCCTCTAGTACAGAGGCCGCTGCAGACCAGGCCCCCAGCGGTCAAGAGGCCAACGCTGCCTCTTTGCCGCGCCAACTGGCCGAACTGACCAGCACCATTGCCAGTGAAATCGGCAGTCAGCTTGAAGGGCTCGCCACGGCTGTCAGCGGCATCGTCCAGGGGGTGGGCACTGGCCAGGCGTTCGACAGGGAGGCCTTCACCTCGGCGGCATTAAATCTGGGGCTGGTGATCATCGCCACCTTCGTGCTGTTCGTCGCCTTCCGGCACCTGGCGCGGCCGGCCTTCACGGCCACCAGCCGCTGGTCGCAACAGGGCAGCGGCATGACGCCGGTGATTCGCCTGTTAGTGGCCGTGGCAATCGCCGCCGTCGTTGATGTGCTGGTGATCTCGCTTTCGTACGTGGGCGGCAACCTTATCGCCACCTTCGCCATCGGCGAGAGCGGCGCGCTCTCGACACGGGCCTCACTGTTCCTCAACGCCTTTTTGGTGATTGAGCTGCTCAAGGCCGCCGTGCGCATGCTGTTTGCCTCCCGCTATAAAGGCTTGCGCCTGCTGCCTATCTCGGCCGAAGAAGCCAGCTACTGGAACCGCTGGATGGCCCGTTTGATCGGTCTGATTGGCTATGGCCTGATGGTCGCCGTACCACTGCTTAATTACTACCTATCACCGGCACTCGGCCAGGGCATGGGTACGCTGATCATGTTGGGTGCCTTTGTCTATGCGGTAGCCGTGGTACTCAAGAACCGCCAGCGCCTGCGTGATGGCATCAATGCCAAGGCCGCCAAGGCCACGATGAGCGCCACACGCGTCTCCCTGAAGCTGTTCGCACGCGTCTGGCACCTGCTGGCGATCGCCTACTTCCTGATGGTGCTGGTGTTGACCTTCACCCGCCCCGAAGATGCGCTGCCCTTCGTGTTGATGGCCACGCTGCAGACGCTCGCCGTGGTCGGTGCCGGCATGTTGCTCTCAAGCCTGCTGACGCAGACCATCGGCAAGCGGATTCGCCTGCCGGATGACCTCAAGCGCAAGCTGCCGTTGCTCGAGACACGCCTGAATGCCTATGTCCCCAATCTGCTGCGGGTCATCCGTGCACTGATCCTGATCACCGTAGTGATGATCACCGCCGGTGCCTGGGGCATCTTTGATCTCGCCAGCTGGTATGCCACCGACATGGGGCGTGGCCTCGTCGCCAAGGTCATCAGTGTGCTGGTCATTGTGACCGTGTCCATGGCCCTCTGGGTAGGTCTAGCCAGTCTGATCGAGCACCGCCTCAACCCGGAGACCGGCGGCGGCGAGCCCACTGCCCGCGCCCAGACGCTGCTGAGCCTGTTCCGTAACGCATTGGCCATCACCATCATCGCCATGACGCTGATGATCGTGCTGTCCGAGATTGGCATTAACATCGGTCCGCTGATCGCGGGTGCCGGGGTGCTGGGTCTGGCCATCGGTTTCGGTGCCCAGAAGCTGGTGCAGGACATCATTACCGGGGTATTCATCCAGGTCGAGAACGCCATGAACACCGGCGATGTGGTTACCGTCGGCGGCGTCACTGGCGTGGCAGAGCGCCTGAGCATCCGCTCGGTAGGCATCCGTGACCTGTCCGGTACCTACCACATCGTGCCCTTCTCAAGTGTCGATACCGTGTCGAACTACATGCGCGAGTTCGCCTACCACGTTGGTGAGTACGGCATCGCCTACCGCGAGAGCATCGATGAAGCAATCGAGTGCCTGCAGGAGGCCTTCGAGGAACTCTCATCCAGCGACGAGCATAAGCAGAACCTGCTCGCACCGCTGGAGGTCGCCGGTGTCATCGCCCTGGCTGACAGCTCGGTGAACATCCGCGTACGCCTGAAGACCACGCCGGGCACCCAGTGGGCCACTGGCCGTGCCTACAACCGCCTGGTCAAGATGCACTTCGACGCCGCGGGCATCGAGATTCCCTTCCCGCACACCACGCTCTACTTCGGCGAAGACAAGGACGGCTCGGCGCCGGCCGGCAACGTTCGCGTCCTCGAGGGGCGTGCCAAGCAAAGAGCCAGCACGAACACCGACGACGACGCCGACGCTCAGGAGGAACCGCTTAAAAGCGACGAGCGCTCGATTCCTCCCGCCGACTACGATGGTACAGGCGACGAGAACTGATCCAGGTTCACACCCTAAAGGATCAATGCAGGGCCGCCTTCGGGCGGCCCTTTTTTGTCCAGCACAAGTTTTACAGCACAGACGAAGGCGCCAAGCCCCTGATCTTTATCTGCCTGTTTCAGAAAGCTCCATTCATTCCCCGGCCCCTCCGGCATAGCTGCCCACCTACATCCTCGCCGCCACCCCAGAACGAATTCAGGACTCGACTGAGCGCTACGCTATGTTGGACTGCTTCGATGGATCCTCCTCGATGGACTCTGCCCTGGCCGCTGGCACGCACCATTAGCGCCTCGCTCGCAGCGCCCATTGCCCATATGGGGCACAGGCCACCCTTCATCACCGCCTTGAACAGCGCTCCATAAAAAAGGGCGCCACAAGGGCGCCCGGAAGAGCAAAAAAAGAGCGGGGTTCAGCGATTGACTTCGCTTGGCTGAGGCAGAGCGGGCAATGAGCGATCAAGCAGCTCGACACTCTGGCGATAGTAGAGCTGGCTCTTGTTGTGCTCGCCAAGGTTGGCGAAGAGCCGGGCGAGTTCTGCACAAACCACGCCGCTTGGACGCTGACGCTGGCTGGACTCGAAGTATTCCTGCGCCTTGCCCCAGTAGGCATTGCGCAGCGACAGACGGCCCAGGGTCAGCAACAGATCGGGATCGTTGGGACGCTCCTGGAGCCACTTCTCGGCATAGACCAGCTGACGCGAGGAATCGACATTCAAAAGCCCATAGCGGGTCACCAGGCGCGAGTCCCAGTTATCCTTCAGCGAGTGACGCAACAGGCGCTCGGCCAGTGCCTCTTCGCCGCCGCGCACCAGCGCCTCGGTATACAGCACCACAAGCTCGATATTGCTGCGCAGATGATCAGGCATGTCAGCCCACAGATTGCGCACCCGCTCGATATCGTCGGGGTTGTGCGAGGCCTGCAGGATGAGTTCGCGATAAGCGCGCTGTTCCAATTCCTTGCGCTCGTCATCGGCGATCAGCTGGTGTCTGGCGAGGCGTGGCATCAGCCGGCGCAGGCCATCCCAGTCGCTGACACTCAGATAGGCCTGCTTGAGCAGCTTGAGGATCTGCGGGTGATCAGGCAGCTGCTTGTCGAGGCGAGTCAGTGTCGCCAGTGCTTCTTCGAAGTGCTGGCGATCGAGCATCAGCTGGGCCTGCACCATGCCTACCGCGGTATCCGCTCCCTCAGTGGACATGTGAGCACGCTTGAGCAGGGTGTCGGCCTGTTCATAGCGCCCCTGGTAGTGAGCCGCCAAGGCCGCTGACAGGTAGTTGACCAGCGGCGTGCTGGAGTCATCGGCCGCCTTGACCAATGACTTCTCGGCGCGCTTCCAGCGCCCCTCGGCCAGGGCCACCAAGCCACGCACCGTGCGGCGCATGGCATTACGGTTACGGTTGCGGGTACTCCACAGCTTGAGGCGGCTCACCGGGCGATGCATGCGCATCAGCAATCGCAGCGCGAAGTGCAGCACCAGGAAGGCACCCAGCAACAGCACGATACCGAACCAGAAGGAGGTCTGTACCGAGGTGTCGCCAACCCGTATCAGCCAGTAGCCGGGCAGCGACTGCATCAGCTGGCCGAACAGGGCGCCAACGGCGAGCCCCAGGACGATCAGCAGGATCAGCTTTCTCATGCATCACCTCCCTGGGCGCGGGCCTCGAAACGCGTCTGGATGAAATGCGCCATGGCCTGCTGGGAACCACTGATGTCCGGAAGTTCAGGGCGGATGGTCTTGCCACGCATATCCGTGAGCCGCGAGATGGAAGACTCGACGCTCTCACGCTCGGTGTCGTAGTAGCCTTCGATCATGGAAATGGCCTTGTCGAGGCTGGCCCGGTAAAGCTCGGGCTCTTCCTTGAGCAACGCCAACTGGGCTTGCTCAAGCACCAGCCTGACGTTCTGGCGCAGGTAGGACTCCTGCTCTGGCGTCATCAAGGCTTCCAGGGCCTGATCGTGGCGGCGCACGGTCACCAGATCCTTGAGCTCACTGCCAAAACGGGTCAACTGCTGCTGCCAATCACCGCTGGGCGGGGTCTCGATAGTGCCTTCGACAGGGGCCTCGGCCACATCCTGCTTGAGCGGCAGGCTAGCCAGCTGCTCCTGCTGAGCGTTCAGCGACAGGTAGAGACCCGTACGGTCGATGTCCGGCACAGCATCCAGCTTGGCAAGCTCATCGGCGATGGCTCGGCGCACTGGCAACAGCGCCGGATTGCCGGTCTCCTTCAGGCGCTTGTCGGCCGTCTCGAGCAGCGCCATGGCCCCACCCACGTCGCGCTCGAGCTGTAGGCGCTGGTTGGCCAAGCGCAGTAGATACGCGGCCTCAGCATGCAGCCATTCGCGCTCGTCCGTCTGCTGTTGGCTGTTGAGCTCGTCCAGCACGCGGTCCAGCGTGTCATCGACTTCGCTACGGTAGTCGGCAAATTCACCCTCGACGCTTGCCACGGCCTCATCCAGCGCCGCGGCGCGAGACTGCTCGGTCTCCTGTAGGCGGGTCTCCAGGGCGCTCACGGCTTCACGATTGGACTCGACCTGCGCCAGGCGCTGCTGCTGTTGCTCGACGCGCTGCCAACCGAACCAGCCAGCGACCACCATGCCGATGGCCAGCAGAATCACCAGGATCAGCGCGACGATGCCAACGGTCTGGCGACCGCCACCGTTTCCGCCCGAGGCCTTGTGGGCGCCACCGCCTCTGCCAGCCGAGCCACCAGAGGGGGAAGATGGCTGAGAGGGTGACGGCTTGGAAGAGGTTGCCTTGGCGCTCGAAGCGCCCGACGATGACTCGGCCGCGCTCTTGCCACCAGCGCTCTGATTTGAAGAGCTCTGATTTGAAGAGCCCTGATTTGCAGAACCCTGGTTTGAAGAGCCTTGAGCCGCTCCACCCTGGGCACCAGCGCTTTGGGTGTTGGCGCTCTTGCCACTAGAGGCCTTGCTATCAGCATTCTGACGATTGCCGCCCGAAGCCGTGGTCTCGGTGTTTTTAGCGGCAACCGGCTGCTCGGCACTTCCCTGCGACGAGGCATCATCGCGCGAGGCATTGTCTTGGTTGTTGTTCGATGTCCGCCCCTTGCCACCACGGCGTCCCCGAGGACGGCCGCGGGTGCTGGCCTTGTTCGTCTCGCCAGCGCTTGAAGCACTCGAGGTGCTGGCGCCCGAGGCGTCGCCGGTCGACGACTCGGCCCCCGACGATGAGGTGTCATTCTGAGCAGCGGCGGCCGAGGCGGAAGTGCCCGGCGCCTGCTGCGGTTCGTCCTGATCGTGTGATTGATTGCTCATCTGTCGCTAGCCCTTTTCAAGATCGTCGTGATCGACATCGGCACCGTCCAAGTGGCAGGCCCCGGCGACTTCCGCCGCCAGAGCATCTGGCGTGGCGCCCGCGGCGACGCGGCAATTCGCGAAGCCTAGGCTGCCTGCCAGTGTAACCAAGCGCTGACTGGACACGATTAGCGGTTGGTTCAACGCTGCCGGCTGGCACCATCCTGCCAGATGTTCGAGTATTTCGCCGCTACTCACTACGAGTGCAGCGTAGTCGCCAACGGCCAACCGTTGCCGCATGGGTGCCTCAGGCGTTAGTAGCACGCGCCGGTAAACCGACAGGCGGGTCAGGCGAGCGCCACGCGCCGCCAGGGTATCCGCCAATAGGGGACGGCCTCCCTCGCCGGCTACCATCAGCACCTTCTGCTCATTAAGCACCTGCAGCGAAGGCAATGCCAGTAACCCCTCACTGGTATCCCCTTGCGCGCTTGTTCCTTGCCCTGCTGCCACTCGTACTCCTGCTTGAGCGCTGTCCCCGAAGCTACCTATGCCAGAGGCTGGCACACGGACACGAACACCAAGCCGTTCATGCAGGATAGCGGCCGTAGCGGCGCCTACCGCATAAAAATCCACGCCTACCGGCAGCTGAGGCCAGTAGCGATCGAGCGCCTCAACCAGGCATTCTGCCGCAAAGGGGCTGATCACCACGACCCGACGGAACTGATCAATGTCCAGCCAGATGCTGCGTTGTTCGGGCGTTTCTGGCAGCGCTTCCAGACGCATCACGTCCAGTGCCTCCGGTACGGCCCCGATGGCCTCGATGGCATCGGCCAAGCGCTTTGCCCGCTCACCGGGACGGGTGATCAGCACATGCGGCGCCACTGTCATCAAACGTTGCCGTAAACTCGGGCGAGAATGTCGCCGGCACCCTGATCGAGCAGATCCTCGGCGACGCGCATACCCAGCGCTTCCGGCTCGTCTGCCGAACCACGCCCCTCAGCGCGCAGCACCTCAGTCCCGTCAGGATTACCAACCAGCGCCCGCAACCACAGGGTTCGGCCATCATTCTCGAAGACCGCATGGCCGCCGATCGGCACCTGACAACCACCGTCGAGTCGGGTGTTCATGGCCCGTTCGGCGCGGACCCGGGCGGCGGTATCGGGATCGTCCAGCGCCGCCAACAGGCGGATCAGGTCGGCATCATCAGTGCGACACTCAATACCCAGCGCCCCTTGACCGCAGGCCGGCAGGCTGAGTTCGGGCGGCATCTCCTGAGCGATGCGCTCTTCAAGTCCCAGCCGTTTGAGGCCAGAGGTGGCAAGAATGATGGCATCAAACTCGCCTTCATCGAGCTTGCGCAGGCGCGTCTGCACGTTACCGCGCAGGCTCAGCACCTCGATATCCGGGCGCGACTCGCTCACCTGCAGGCCACGCCGCAGACTGGACGTCCCGACACGCGCCCCCTCGGGCAGCTCGGTAAAAGAAGCATAGTGATTCGAGACGAAGGCATCGGTGGGCTCGGCGCCCTCGAGGATTACCGAAAGCCCCAGCCCCTCAGGAAAGTGCATCGGCACATCCTTCATCGAGTGCACGGCAATATCGGCGCGGCCGTCGAGCATGGCGTCCTCGAGTTCCTTGACGAACAGCCCCTTGCCGCCAACTTTGGCCAGCGGCGTGTCGAGGATCTTGTCACCGCGGGTGGACATGGCGACCAGCTCGACTTCAAGCCCCGGATGCAGCTCCATCAGGCGATCACGGACATGCTCGGCTTGCCAGAGGGCGAGTAGGCTCTTGCGAGTGGCGATGCGTAAGGATGTCGTGGCGGGCACAGCGTTCTCCAAATCGGGGCGGGGCACATCTTGGGAAACCCCAAGACGGTGGCGGGGCTAAAGGCCCACACCGGCAATAGCTTCATCATAAAGCACCGACCGGTGCAGGAAAAATTCTCCTTGCGACGCCCGACTCGCCCCGCGGGCGGCGTGGCCAGCATCGCCGACTCTGGTACACTCCGGGGTCATACTCTCAAGCTACTTCACAGCGGGATTGCCACTCCGATGACGACGTCTACCAACCAATCCTGGGGCGGTCGCTTCAGCGAGCCCACCGATGCCTTCGTCGAGCGTTTCACTGCCTCGGTGGATTTCGACCAGCGCCTCTATCACCACGATATCCGTGGCTCCATCGCGCACGCCACCATGCTCGAACGCGTCGGTGTGCTGACCACTGAGGAGCGTGATGCCATCCTCGAGGGCCTGGGTGAGATCGAGCAGGAAATCGCTGAGGGCCGCTTCGCCTGGTCGGTAAAACTTGAAGACGTGCATATGAACATCGAGGCACGGCTGACTGAGAAGATCGGCATCACCGGCAAGAAACTGCACACGGGACGCTCGCGTAACGATCAGATCGCCACCGATATCCGCCTTTATCTGCGCGACGAGATCGACGCGGTGAGTGCCGAACTCGGCCGCCTGCGGGAAGGCATGATCGAGCTTGCCGCCGGCGAGGCCGACACCATCATGCCCGGCTTTACCCATCTTCAGACCGCACAACCGGTGACCTTCGGCCATCACCTGCTGGCCTGGCAGGAAATGCTGGCCCGCGACCATGAGCGTCTGCTCGACTGTCGCCGTCGGGTCAACGTGATGCCACTGGGCGCCGCGGCGCTGGCCGGCACCACCTTTCCCATCGATCGGCACGTCACCGCCGAGCTGCTGGGCTTCGAGCGTCCTTCAGAGAACAGCCTCGACTCCGTGAGTGATCGCGATTTCGCCATTGAGTTCACGTCCTTCGCCAGCCTGTTGCTGATGCACATGTCCCGCATGAGCGAGGAACTGGTGCTATGGACCAGTGCTCAGTTCGACTTCATCGACCTGCCCGACCGCTTCTGCACCGGCTCCTCGATCATGCCGCAGAAGAAGAACCCGGACGTGCCGGAACTGGTGCGTGGCAAGAGCGGGCGCGTCTATGGCCATTTGATGAGCCTGTTGACGCTGATGAAGTCGCAGCCGCTGGCCTACAACAAGGACAATCAGGAAGACAAGGAACCGCTGTTCGACACCCTCGACACCGTCAAGGGCTGCCTCAAGGCCTTCGCCGACATGGTCCCGGCCATCGAAGCCAAGCCCGCGAGCATGTACGAAGCGGCGCGCAAGGGCTTCTCGACCGCCACCGACCTCGCCGACTACCTGGTGCGCAAGGGCGTGGCCTTCCGCGATGCCCACGAAATTGTCGGTCAATCGGTCGCCTACGGCCTGAAGGAAGGCAAGGATCTCTCCGAGATGACCCTCGACGAACTCAAGCAGTTCTCCGACATCATCGGCAAGGACGTCTTCGAGGTGCTGACGCTCGAAGGCTCGGTCGCGGCCCGTAACCATATCGGTGGCACCGCCCCGGACCAGGTTCGCGCCGCTGCCCAGCGCGCCCGTGACGCCCTGGCTACCCTCAAGAGCGAGTGCTGAGATGCGAACCCTGACGATCATCGCACTGGCGGCCCTGATGCTCGCCGGTTGCGGTCAGAAAGGTCCGCTCTACCTGCCCGCTGACAGCGAAGGCGACAACGCCGCCGTGAGTGACCAGCAGAGCAATGACATGGGCGACGACGCCAACAACCGCGCCGGTGACACCGCACCGGCCAACGCCGAAGACGAGAGCTGAGCATGGATCATTTCGACTACCGCGACGGCGTGATGTACGCAGAAGACGTGCCCCTGGCCTCGGTCGCCGAGCGCTTCGGAACGCCCTGCTATGTCTACTCGCGGGCCACCCTGGAGCGGCATTTCCGCGCCTATGACGACGCATTGGGCAGCCACCCGCACCTGATCTGCTACGCGGTGAAGGCCAACTCCAACCTGGCGGTACTCAACGTACTGGCCCGCCTGGGTGCCGGTTTCGATATCGTCTCCCGGGGCGAGCTGGAACGGGTGATAACCGCCGGCGGCGACCCAGCCAAGGTGGTGTTTTCAGGCGTCGCCAAGCAGGAAGACGAGATGGCGAGGGCCCTGGAGCTTGGCATCAAGTGCTTCAACGTCGAGTCACTGCCCGAGCTGGAGCGCCTCAACAGCGTCGCCGAGCGGCTCGGCAAGGTGGCCCCGGTGTCGCTACGGGTCAATCCCGATGTCGACGCCGGCACCCATCCCTATATCTCGACGGGGCTCAAGGACAACAAGTTCGGCATCCCGGTGGATGATGCCCTGGCTGCCTACGAGCGCGCCGCGGCGCTGCCCCATCTGAAGATCGTCGGGATCGACTGCCACATCGGCTCCCAGCTCACCGAGATCGCCCCCTTCCTCGATGCCCTCGACCGCCTGCTGGTGCTGCTCGAGCGCTTGGAAGAGCGCGGCATCCAGGTCGAGCACATGGATCTCGGCGGCGGCCTCGGCGTGCCCTATCAGGGCGAGCGTCCCCCGGCGCCTTTCGATTATGCCTCTGCGCTGCTCGAGCGCCTGGCCAGCCACGGCGGCCGCGCGCTGACCCTGCTCTTCGAGCCGGGACGCTCGATCGCCGCCAATGCCGGCGTGATGCTGACACGCGTCGAATTCCTCAAGCCCGGCGAGACCAAGAACTTCGCCATCGTCGATGCCGCCATGAACGACCTGATTCGCCCGGCGCTTTACCAAGCCTGGCAGGCGATCCTGCCGGTCGACACCCGAGAGACTCGCGAAAGCGCCACCTATGACGTGGTCGGCCCGGTCTGCGAAACCGGCGATTTCCTCGGCAAGGACCGTGATCTTGCCATCGCCGCAGGCGATCTATTGGCGGTGCGCTCAGCGGGTGCTTACGGCTTCGTGATGGCCTCGAGCTACAATAGCCGGCCGCGCCCGGCCGAGGTCATGGCCGACGGCGAGACGATGCACCTGGTGCGGCGTCGTGAGCATATCGAAGAGCTATGGACCGGTGAGACATGCCTCCCCGATGGCCCGGAGACACGCTGATGCTGGTGCACTTCACCAAGATGCATGGGCTTGGCAATGACTTCATGGTGGTCGATCTGATCACCCAACGAGCCCTGCTGCGTGACGAGCAGATTCGCACGTTGGCCGACCGAAACTTCGGCATCGGCTTCGACCAGCTACTGACCGTCGAACCGCCCATGGACCCGGACATGGACTTCCGCTACCGGATCTACAATGCCGATGGCAGCGAAGTGGAAAACTGCGGAAACGGCGCGCGCTGTTTCGCGCGGTTCGTGCGCGATCAGCGACTGACCCACAAGCACGAAATCCGCGTCGAGACCCGCGGCGGCCCGCTCACGCTCAAGGTCGAGGACGATGGCCGCGTCAGCGTCGATATGGGCGTGCCGCGCTTCGCCCCGAAGAGTCTGCCCTTCGAGGCCGACGAGGATCGACTGCGCCATCACCTGGACGTCGCCGGTGAAGCACTCGAGATCGGCGTCACCTCACTGGGCAATCCTCACGCGGTGATCAACGTCGAGAACGTCGACACGGCACCGGTCGCCCGTCTTGGCCCCTTGATCGAAGCGCATCCCCGCTTCCCCCGGCGGGTCAACGCCGGCTTCATGCAGGTGGTTTCGCCCCATGAAATTCGCCTGCGTGTCTTCGAGCGTGGCAGCGGCGAGACCCTGGCCTGTGGCACGGGCGCCTGCGCGGCCGTCGCCTGCGGCATTCGCCAGGGCCAGCTCGAGAGCCCGGTCACCGTGCACTTGCCCGGTGGCGACCTGACCATCACCTGGCCGGGCGTCGAGGCGCCATTGGTCATGACCGGTCCGGCAATGCATGTCTTCGATGGGCGGGTCGCGATAAGCTGATACCGCCTCATCATCACGATGGCATGGCGAAACGAGACGACAGAAGGAGTGCCCCATGGCCGGTGCCAAAATCCCCGAGCCGCGCCAGACCCTGGATCCGGAAATGGTCGCTCACTGGCTGGCGCGCCATCCCGACTTCTTCGAAGGACGCGAAGGCCTGCTGCAGCAGCTCAAGGTGCCCCACCCGGAGTCCGGCGGTGCCACCTCGCTCCTCGAGCGCCTGGTCCATGACCTGCGGGGCCGTGCCGAAACCGCCGAATGGCGCCTCGAGACACTGCTCGACTCGGCGCGTCACAACGAGGCCCAGTATCGGCGCACCCGAGAACTGGTGCTGGCCCTGCTCGAAACCGAGAGCAACGACGACCTGGGGCAGGCGCTGGCCCGAGAGCTTAGCGAACGCTTCCAGACACCGAGCGTGGCGCTGTGGTGCCCGGCCAGCCTGAGCGACGGCGAAGCCGCTCCACCACAGGCGCCTCGTCAGGTGCTCGACGCCGCCGCAGAAACGCGTCTGTCGGCGCTGCTGGACGGCCGTGCCAGCCGTTGCGCTCGACTCTCGGCCACCGACTGGAAACGCCTCCTGCCTCATGCGAAGGTCCCCGACAAGACCGGCTCCTGCGCGCTGACCCGTCTGGCCCTCGGCGAACCGCTGGGCTATCTGGTACTGGCGAGCCCCGACCCGGATCACTTCCGGGCGAGTCTCGATACCCTGTTCACCGAGTACCTGGGCGAGGTGGTGGCTCGTCTGCTGATGCGTCATGCACCGCCACCCCATGACACCCCCCGCCATGCCTGATTCGCTCCTCGAGGCGCCGCTGACGACCTTCCTCGAGGCCTTGGCGCGTCATGCAAGTCCGGCCACCGTCGATGCCTATCGCCGCGACCTGTCCCGCTTCCGTGCCTATGCCGAGGACGCGGGACTTGAGTCCTGGGCGCAGCTGGACGCGGCTCTGGTGCGCCGTTTCCTGGGCCAGGAGCGCAGCCGGGGCTTGGCACCACGCAGCCTGGCGCGGCGCCGCGCGGCCCTGTCGCGCTTTGCCGAGCAGCTAGTGAGTGAGGGGTTACTGACCCATAATCCGGTCTCACTGACACCTTCGCCACGCCAGCCCCAGCACCTGCCGCGCCCGGTGGACGTCGACCAGCTGGCGCACTTCCTGGATGCGCCGCATGATGACAGCCCCCTGGCCCGCCGCGATCAGGCCATGCTGGAGCTGTTCTACTCGAGCGGTCTTCGCTTGGCCGAGTTGGCGGCGCTGGACCTTGACGATCTCGAGTCATCACGGGTGCGCGTGATCGGCAAGGGCGGAAAACCTCGCCAGGTCCCGGTCGGAGGCCGCGCCGCCACGGCGCTCACCGCCTGGCTCACCGCACGCGGCCAGCTGGCCACTGCCGGCGAGCCGGCGCTGTTTGTTGGCCAGCGCGGGGCGCGGCTCGGTCATCGCGCCATTCAGCTACGCCTGGCAAATCTCGCCCGCGAACGCGGCCTCGCCGAGCACCTGCACCCGCACCGGCTTCGCCATTCATTCGCCAGTCACCTGCTGGAGTCGAGTCAGGACCTGCGTGCGGTCCAAGAACTGCTCGGCCACGCCCACCTGTCCACGACCCAGGTCTATACCCGGCTCGACTGGCAGCACCTGGCCACCAGCTACGACGCCGCTCATCCACGGGCACGCCGTCGCCATCGAACGCCGCCCGACGAGGGAAACCCATGACCTATACCCGGCCACTGACGGCCCTCACCTTCGATCTCGACGATACCCTCTGGGACAATGGCCACGTCATGGCGCATACCGAGACCGGCCACTACGCCTGGCTCGACGAGGCCCTTACCACCTGGCATGCCGACCGGCTCGAGACCCTGGGTCGCTTCGGCGAGCGCTTCCCGCTGGATACCTATCAGCAGCGTCGCGGCGAGCTTGCCACGCGCCATCCGCTTCGCCGGGGGGATTTCACCTGGATTCGCGAACAGAGCCTATGTGAGCTGCTTGAAGAATATGGGCTAGCAACGGCAGAGGCGCGGCGCTGGGCAACCGCCGCCATGGACCAGTTCATGACGCTGCGCCATCGGCTGACGCCCTACCCCGAAGTCGACATGCTGCTGACGAGCCTTCGCGCCAACTTCCGCCTGGCCTCCGTCACCAACGGCAATGTCGACCTGACCCGACTGCCGCTGGCACATCATTTCCCCATCAGAATCGCCGCCGGCGAGATGCACGCCCCCAAGCCCGATGCCCGGCCCTTCCTGGCGGCGCTGTCACGCTTGAACGCGACGCCGTCTCAAGCCATGCATGTGGGAGATTCCTGGGCAGAAGACGTGCTGCCGGCCCAGCGTCTGGGCATGAGGGTGGCATGGATCGACAAGCGGGATGAGGGGCTTCCGATGCGACTAGAAGGTGTGTACAGGCTAGCCCACGTTCGCGACTTGCCTACGCTACTGGCAAGCCTTGATAACGACGATGGCTGAGATGTCCCGGTGTGATATCGGCGTGATAACCAAGGAGCGTGGTTAACGCCAGCGGGATGACAATGAGCACGCTGGTGTGGCGAAAAGACGCGCCAGCCTTGTACAAACTGCCTTGCCGAACCATACTCCTGTACAGGTTATGTACAGGAGGCACCCTCATGAACGCTCGCGACAGCGGCACATGGACCAAAACCGCACTGCTAGTGACGCTAATGCTCGGCGGGGGGCTTGCGGTCGCGACGGTCGACAACGTCTTGCGCGATGCGGGCGCCGTGACGTCACCCAGCGTATCAGCCCACAACGTGCAAGGCGTGATCGTGGCCAGTGCTTCCGGTCAAGACCCAGGGTACGCCCCATGGGCACCGGCATTAGGCAGGGAGGGGACTGATTACTACCTAGCGCCCCCCACCCCAAAAGGGTCAGAATCCATCGTCATGGAACGTGCCGGCTGCACCCGTGAATGCCTCGAAAGCCTTCGCCAGCGCCTCCTCGACCACCATCGCCAAGAATCGCCTGTCTGGGTCTTTTAACCTCTCTCGTGAAGCAACGGCGTTAGCAGTGCAATCAGCCGAGCACGCTGAGGCCCGCTTTAAACATGAACGCACCCAGACAGTGAATTAAGGCAGGCCCTTTCAAAAAAGCAGGCGCCAGAGGTATCAGTTCACCTCATTGCCCACGAGCCAGTCATCCAGTTGCTGGTGCACCTCGTTGATGCCCTGACGCTTGAGGGCCGAGAACAGCTGGACGGACACCAGGTCTTCCCACTCCCGCAGTCGGCTTCGCACGTTATGCAGGGCATTCTTGGCCGCCCCTGACTTGAGCTTGTCGGCTTTGGTCAAGAGGATACGTACCGGCATCTCCTTGTCATCGGCCCAGCCAAGCATCATCTCGTCGAACTCGGTCAGTGGGTGGCGCACGTCCATCAATAGCACCAGCCCACGCAGTGAGCCACGCTCCTGCAGGTACTCGGCCAGATGACGCTGCCACTCAAGCTTGACTTGTTCGGGCACCTTGGCATAACCATAGCCTGGCAGGTCCACTAGGCGACAATCTTCCCCATTTTCGAGGCCGAAGAAATTGATCAGCTGAGTGCGGCCTGGCGTCTTCGAGGTACGGGCCAATGCCTTCTGCTGCGTCAGGGCATTGATGGCGCTGGATTTTCCCGCATTGGAGCGTCCGGCAAAGGCGACTTCTACACCGGTATCCGGGGGGCACTTGGCAAGCGTAGGCGCACTGGTGAGAAAGCTGGCAGTCTGGTAGTTGACACGCGGCATGGTCGGTGGGAATCCTGAGGCTTGACGGCGACGATAGGGCAATTCACGTTGCTAGTTGAACTGGCTATAATGCAGGTCTAATTTCTGCGTCCTAAGGGTTGGCAGTGTACCATCGCGCTCTTACCGACCGCGAACAGCGCCCCATTAAAAGGCCGCTCTTACAGCGTTCCCTCCGGGCACGTATCGGTCAACAACGGACAGGCTTAACGTACAGGCGGAGTGGATTCGCGATGAGAAAGTTTTTGGCAAGTTTGGCAATGACACTAAGCGTCGTCGGCGCCGCCCATGCAGAGTTCAAGGGTGACGCTGCCGCAGGGCGAGAAATGGCGCAGAGCTGCGCGGCATGTCATGGCGCCGAGGGGATCAGTGCGGTGGGCATGTTCCCCAATCTCGCCGGCCAGCAGGCGTCTTATCTGGCCAAGCAGATCATGGACATCCGCGATGGCGAGCGCATGGTGGCCCAGATGGCCGGTCAGGTCGATAACTTCTCCGATCAGGATGCCGCCGACGTCGCCGCCTACTACGCCAACATGACGCCGAACCTCGGCCAGGTCGATGCCGACCCTGAGGTGATCGCTCGCGGCAAGGAACTCTACCGCGCCGGCGACATGGCCAAGGGCATCCCGGCGTGCGCCGCCTGCCACACCCCCACCGGCCAAGGCATCGGCACCGCGGTCTATCCCGCCCTGTCCGGCCAGAAGACCGACTACACGGTCTCTACCCTTCAGGCCTTCGCGGCCGGCGAGCGTGCCAATGACCCCAATGCCATCATGCGCAGCATCGCCTCCAAGATGAGCGATCGCGATATGCAGGCGGTCTCTCAATACGTACTGGGCCTGCATTAATCGCCTGAGTGCCAGACGCAGCATTTGTAGAGTAGAGATGAACAAGGGCGGCCAAGAGCCGCCCTTGGCATTTCCATGGCATGGGGCGCTGATTCGCCATGTCAGGAGGCATCGCTAATGGAACCCTTGCGCCTGGCAAGACTCCAAGCACGTGGCTGGGGCTCACCCTGCCGGCATTTCCTGTTACCTTTATTGCTGTTCTGGCGGATCCGCGATCCGTACAAGCCCTATCAAGGAGAGTCTTTAGCATGTTCAAGACACTAAGCGTTGCCCTCATTGGCATCGGCATGTCCACCCTGGCCATGGCGGCCCCGCCAGTTGCCGGTGAACATTACAAGGTTCTCGACGAACCGGTTCCGACCCACGTCGAGGATGGCAAGATCGAGGTTACCGAGGCGTTCTGGTACGGCTGCCCGCACTGCTACAACCTCGAGGACCCGCTCAACGCCTGGGTCGCCGAGCTTCCCGACGATGTCTCCTTCCAGCGTATGCCTGCCACCATGGGCGGCACCTGGAACCGCCACGCCGTGGCCTTCTTCGCCGCCGAGCAACTGGGCATCCAGCAGGATATTCACGAGGACTTCTTCGATGCCATCCATCAGGAAGGTCAGCAACTGACCGATGATGGCGATATCGCGGCCTTCTTCAGCGACTACGGCGTCAGCGAGCAAGAAGCCGAGGCGGCGCTGACCTCCTTCGGCGTCAAGAGCCAGGTCAACCAGGCCCATGCTCGCATGCGCGCCATGAAACTGATGGGCGTACCCGCGCTGATCGTCGACGGTCGCTACGTGATCACCCCGTCCAGTGCCGGTAGCCTCGAGAACATGCCACAGATCGCCGGGGCATTGATCGAGCAAGTCCGCGAGGAACGCGACGACGCCTCATGAGTGCCATGAATGTGCAACAGCACGGAGGCCTCTCACCATGAGCCGCGCCACTGGCCACACCATGGACCGTACCGAAGGTCTGCAGACGCATAGCGGCCGCCATCACCTGCGCCTGCTGACCTTCAATCTACAGGTCGGCATTCAGACGTCGTCGTATCATCATTATCTGACCCGTAGCTGGCAGCACCTGCTGCCTCATCCCCGGCGCCTTGATCGTCTGACGGTGATGAGCGAGGTATTGAGAAATTTTGACCTGGTGGGCCTGCAGGAGGTCGATGGCGGCAGTTTCCGCTCAAGCCAGGTCAATCAGCTCGAGTATCTGGCTAAACAGGCCGGTTTTCCTCACCACTATCAGCAGCTCAATCGCAACCTGGGGCGGGTCGCTCAGCACAGCAATGGCCTGCTGTCGCGGCTCACGCCCACGCGTCTCGAAGAATATCGACTGCCCGGCACACTGCCCGGCCGCGGCGCCATTCATGCGCGTTTTGGCACCGGCCCGGATGCCCTGCACATGTTCGTCGCCCACCTGGCACTTGGCTTTCGCACCCGATCTCGCCAGCTGGACTATCTGAGCGAGATCATCGCCCCACTGCGCCATGTGGTGGTCATGGGCGATCTGAACTGCACCCCTGAACAGCTGTATGCGCACTCGCGCTTCTGCGCGTCCTTGCCCCTAAAGCCAGCACTGCCGCCATTGAGCTATCCTTCCTGGCAACCTCGCCGTGCACTCGATCACATTCTGCTTTCCACCTCTCTCGAAGCCAATGAGGTGCGGGTGCTCGATCAACTTTTCTCCGACCATCTGCCGATCGCCGTCGACATCACGCTGCCGGAGGCCTGTCACGCGGCCCTGGCCAATAGGTAAGACCAATCTTTTCGACCAATGGATAAGTCCCTGCCATAACGGCACTTGATCAAATCACGTAGACTTATCGACGATGGTGGAACCAATCACCCACCCACCGCGCCATCGCGGACACCCCATGGCGTTGACCTCTGTCGGACATCCAAAGCGAGACTCCCATGCCTTCCTCTTCCACTCTGCCGGGAATCTTCTCAAGGCTCGACCAGGCCTCAGAATGGCTGGGCAAGAGTCTGTCCTGGCTCATCCTGATCATGATGCTGATCCAGTTTCTGGTCGTGGTGCTGCGCTACGCCTTCAACTTCAACAGCATCCCCATGCAGGAATCGGTCATGTATATGCATGCCAGCGTTTTCATGCTGTTAGCGGGGTATACCCTCAAGCATGACGGCCATGTGCGGGTCGATATCTTCTATCGCGCCATGACCGCTCGCAAGAAGGCACTCGTTGACCTACTCGGCACCCTCTTCCTGCTGATGCCGGTCATGATTTTCGTGATCCTGACCAGCCTTGGCTATGTCGGTAAATCCTGGGCGATATTCGAGGGCTCGCCGGAATCCGGGGGGATTCCCGGCGTCTTCCTGCTCAAGACGCTGATCCCGGCGTTCGCCGCTCTGATGATCCTGCAGGGGCTGGTTGAGGCGGTACGCAACGCCATGATCTTCACGGGGCGCATGGCGCCGACTCACGATGACGACGCTGAGGAACTGCTGTAATGCTGGAATTCATGCCCCTGATCCTGTTCGCCGTCATCTGCGTAGTGCTGATGTTCGGCTTCCCGGTCGCCCTGTCGCTGGCCGGCACCGCACTTGCCTTCGCCGGCCTCGGCATGGGCCTCGAAGCGCTCGGTATCAATGCCCACTTCGATGCCAGTTTCCTGTCGGCCTTCCCCAACCGTCTTTACGGCATCATGACCAACCAGACGCTCTTGGCAGTACCGCTGTTCGTGCTAATGGGCGTGCTGCTCGAGAAGTCGAAGGTGGCCGAGACCCTGCTCGACGCCATGGCGCTGCTGTTCGGTTCGCTGCGCGGGGGGCTCGGCATTTCGGTGACGCTGGTCGGCATGATGCTCGCGGCGTCGACCGGCATCGTCGGTGCTACCGTGGTCACCATGGGGCTGCTGTCGCTGCCGACCATGCTCAAGCGCGGCTACAGCATGCCGCTGGCCACCGGTACCATCTGTGCCACCGGCACCCTGGGCCAGATCATCCCGCCCTCGATTGCCCTGGTACTGCTGGGGGATGTTCTCTCTTCGGCCTACCAGCAGGCTCAGCTATCCATGGGCATCTTCAGCCCCAAGACCGTCTCGGTGGGCGACCTGTTCATGGGGGCGCTGGTGCCCGGCCTGATCCTGGTGGCGCTCTACATCGCCTATGTTGCCTTCATCGCCTGGCTCAAGCCCGAGGCGGCACCGCCCGCCGATCGCGAAGAGTTGATGGAAGAACTCGGCCATCAGGGCAGTCTGTTCACGCTGCTGCTCAAAGGCCTGGTGCCGCCGATCATGCTGATCATCGTGGTCTTGGGCTCGATTCTCGGCGGCTTCGCCACGCCCACCGAGGCCTCGGCGGTCGGCGCCTTCGGCGCCCTGGTACTTGCCATCGCCTATCGCCAACTGGACTTCAAGACGCTCAAGGAAGCGCTGCACTCTACCGCTCACGTCACTACCATGGTGTTCCTGATCCTGATCGGCGCCGCCCTGTTCTCGCTGGTGTTCCGCGCCTTTGGTGGCGAGGAGTTGATCCAGGAGGTCTTTGAGAGCATGCCCGGCGGCGTGGTGGGAGCGACGCTTGTGGTGATGGTGGTGATCTTCCTGCTCGGCTTCATCCTCGACTTCATCGAAATCACCTTCGTGGTGGTGCCGATCGTCGGCCCCATCCTGCTGGCCATGGGCCTCGACCCGATCTGGCTGGGCATCATGATCGCCATCAACCTGCAAACGTCGTTCCTGACGCCACCCTTTGGCTTTGCGCTTTTCTACCTGCGCGGCGTAGCGCCGGAATCGGTACCTACGTCAGCGATCTACCGCGGGGTCATGCCGTTCATTGCCCTGCAGCTCGCCATGCTGGTGGCCCTGGCCTTCTTCCCTGAGCTTGCCACCTGGCTACCCGAGCAATTTTGAACGATGCTGCCTATATAAGAAGAGTATAAAGAAGAGCATAACGTTCTTCCGGCACCCTCAAGGTGCCAGCCCGGGCCAGAGCCCGGTTCGCATGCCGGCCCGCCTCGGCGGGCCTCTCGCACCACAATCTGCATAATAAAGAGAGGAAGTCGCATGAAACTCAAATCACTCGTCGCCGCCGTGGCGCTAAGCACCGCCGCCTCCGGTCTATTTCTGGTCTCGGGCGTGGACAACACGGCCAAGGCTCAGGAAACCTTCGAATGGAAGATGGTGACCTCCTGGCCGAAGAATTTCCCCGGCGTCGGTCAGGGACCCGAGCGGCTATCGAAGCTGGTCGATGAAATGTCCAATGGCCGCCTGACCATCAACGTCTTTGGCGCCGGTCAGTTGGTCCCCGGCTTCGAGGTCTTCGACGCCGTCTCGGAAGGCACTGCCGAGCTTGGCCACTCTGCCTCCTACTACTGGAAAGGCAAGGCGCCGGCGGCACAATTCTTCGCCGCGGTGCCTTTCGGCATGAACGCCCAGGAAATGAACGCCTGGTTGCATTACGGCGGTGGGCTTGAGCTGTGGAACGAACTCTACGATGACTTCGGCGTCGACGTGATGGTCGCTGGCGCCTCCGGCGTGCAGATGGGCGGCTGGTACAACAAGGAAATCAACTCGGTCGACGATCTGGACGGCCTGAAGATGCGCATGCCAGGCCTTGGCGGCGAGGTCATGGACCGCATGGGCGTGGCCATCGTCAACATGCCGGGCGGCGAGATCTTCACGTCGCTGCAGTCCGGCGCCATCGATGCCACCGAGTGGATCGGGCCTTACAATGACCTGGCCTTCGGGCTCCACCAGGCCGCCGAGTACTACTACTACCCGGGCTGGCACGAGCCAACTGTGATGTTCGAGGCGATCGTCAACGAGGAAGCCATGGCCTCGCTGCCGGATGACCTGCAAGCGATCCTCAGGACCGCGATCCGCGACGTCAACGCCGACATGCTCGACGAGTACACCGCGCGCAACAACGATGCGCTCGAGACGCTGGTCAACGAGCATGATGTCCAGCTGCGTCGCCTACCCGACGACGTGCTGGCAAGGGCCAAGGAGCTGTCTTCCGATGTGGTCGAGGAGCTGAGTGAGTCCAGCGACATGGCCAAGAAGATCTACGACTCCTACACCAGCTTCCAGGAAAAAGTCGTGAACTATCACGCCATCTCCGAGCAGGCCTACTACAACGCTCGCAACCCTGAAGGCGACACCACCGAGTAACGTTTCACTGACGCATCAAACGACCGGGCTCGCCACGCGAGCCCGGTTTTTTGTGTGTATTAATGGCCAGGAGCGCGATTTGCTATCCATTCCCTCTCTCCACTACCCCTCTCCATTACCCCTACCCGATCGCCATCATGCAAGGCCTGGATCCAACCGATCATCGGCGCCGGATAGGTGATCAACGCGACGATCAGCACACGGGGGCCAGCCAGGCATCAGCCAACCACAAGAGCAGCGCGTAGCGACCGCCCTTGGCGATCAGTATCCATAGCGTGGCCCGCCACCAGGGCAGGCGGAAGATACCGGCCAGCACCGTCAGCGGGTCACCGATCACCGGCACCCAGGATAACAACAAGCTCGCCTCACCGAAGCGTCGATACCCCCGCTCGGCTCGCGCCAGCCTCCGCGGCGAGGCCGGAAACCAGCGCCGATGCTGATAGCGGCGAGCGTAGCGCCCCAGAGCGACGTTAATTAGACTCCCCAGCGTGTTGCCGGCGGTGGCCAGGACCCACAGCAGCACTACCGGCTCGCCCTGGCACCACAGCCGCGCCAGCCACAGCTCGGAGCCTCCCGGCAGCAGGGTGGCGCTAGCCAGTGCCACCAGAAAAAGGCTTAGCATGGCCGGAAGCGCCGCGACTGGCGTATGCTTAGCGGCGTTTTCTGACTACAAGACGATGTCACGATGTCTATCTCCTCCCGCATTCCTCATACCCTGACCATCGCCGGCTCCGACCCCTCGGGAGGCGCCGGCCTGCAGGGTGATATCAAGACACTCTCGGCCCTCGGCACCTATGCGACCAATGTCATCACCGCGGTGATCGCCCAGAATACCCGTGGGGTAGCAAGCGTTCACCCGGTACCCGCCGAGGTCATCCGCGTGCAGCTCGATAACCTGCTCGACGACGTCCACATCGATGCCGTCAAGATCGGCATGGTAGCCAGTCGCGATGTCGCCGAAACGATCCGCGATGCCCTGATGCGGCGCCGCCCGCGCTGGATCGTGCTCGATCCGGTGATGGTCGCCAAGAGTGGCGATATTCTGGTCGATGCCGAGGGTATACGAGCGGTGCGAGAGGTGCTGGTGCCACTCGCCGATGTGATCACCCCCAACCTGCCCGAGGCTGCGGTTTTGCTCGGCGACGAAGTGCCAAATGACTCCGATGCCATGGAGGCCATGCTACCCGGCCTGCAGGCACTGAAGGCGCCCTATGTGCTACTCAAGGGCGGGCACCTCGTGGGTAGCGCCTGCCCGGATTTGTTGGCGACGCCCACCGATAGCACCTGGCTACCGGCGCCACGACTGGCGACCGACAACCTGCACGGCACCGGCTGTGCGCTATCCTCGGCGATCGCCGCCCAGCTGTCGCGTCTGCCGGAAGGCGCCTCCCACGCCGCCATCGTCGAGGCCATCGGCGAGGCCAAGCGCTGGCTGCATGCCGCACTAGAAGCCAGCCAGCGTCTGCAGATCGGCAAGGGGCGCGGCCCGGTCCATCACTTCCATGCCTGGTGGTAACCAATGAGCAGATACTGAGAAAAGGGAGGCGTTGAAAAGCGTAAAAGGTGAAAGGCCTGGCTCGACAAGAGACATGGGTAGCGCTTGAGCAAGCGGCTGAGTAAGCGCTGACATACCCGCTGTAGAGAAAGGTCATGGGAGCGCAAACCTCGTTCTGACTGGCATCAGAAAGCATGATCTACCTTGCAGGCAGAAGTAACTGCCACCATGCTAAATCCTGCCTGCCCGCGCTCCTGATGCGCGAAACGAAGGGAGGGAGACCATGACTCGCACCCTGTTGTTCGCCTGTGATTTATCCGCCGAGAATCGTGCCGCCTTCGGCCGCGCTATCCGCCTGGCCCGGGAAACCGGAGCCCGCCTCGATGTTCTTCACGTCCTCGACCCCTATCTGCCGCATGCGGTCCTGCACGACCTTGAGCAGGCAGTCGTCGCCGAGATGGAACACATGCTCACTGACATCCGCGAGGATTACGCGCTACCGGCCCCGGAGTGCCTGATCCAGACGGTGACGGGTGCCCCCTATGCCGAGATCATTCGCGAGGCTCATGAACGCGACGTCGAGATGATCGTGATGGGCGTTCACCGCAAGCGTGGCCACCCTGACCTGGTTGCCGGTAGCACCCTTGCCCGAGTGCTTCGTGGTGCGCCCTGTCCGGTGATCTCGGCAAGCCATCCTCCGACCCAGACCTGGCGCGAGATCCTGGTCCCCTTAGACTTCTCGCTGACGTGTCGCAACGCCCTGCGCGAGACGCTCAAGCGCTTTCCCGCCGCCCACCTGACACTGCTACATGCTTGGGAACTGCCAGGTGAACGGGAGCTTGGCTCAACGCCGAGCTATGCACAGTGGCGCGATACCCGTGTCCGCCAGCTGCGTCGCCAGCTGGAAGCCGAGATCGAAACCCTGATGGCCACGCTTGATGACGTGCCTGAGCTGGAGCTGGAACTCGAACAGGGCAACCCGGAGGAGGTGTTGATGAATCGCCTGCGCCGTCAGCCTCCGGACCTTTTGGCCATGGGAAGCCGCGGTGATTGGCAGGCAAGGGGGCAACTCAGCGACAAACTGCTGGCCGAACCCCATTGCGATGTCATGGTCTGTCGCGCCTGGTGACACCTGCCGCGAGGCATGAAGCCGCCGGCCACTTAGAGTTATTAGGAATCGTCATCAGTAATAGTCGGCCAGGAATAGACACGAGGAATAGCCGCCAAGGATAACCGCCACGAACCTTTCCATCGCCCTCGTTGTCCGTAAGGTGACCTTAACTTACGGAGAAAAACGCATGCGCTCGCTTCTGTCGCTGTTGCGGTTTGCCCCGCTGTTCGCCTGGCTGCTGACCCTGGCACCCACCGCCTTCGCCCAGGAACAGGTCGTCGTCGAAGACGCTACCTTCCCCACCCAACTCGAGGAACAGGGGCAGTCGTACCGGCTGATCGGCAGCGGCCTGTTTCGCTACCTGATGTGGGATGCCTACGCTGGCGCTTACTACCAGGCCAGCGGATCACCTGAACCAGCACCGCAGTCAGATGTGCCACGCCGCCTTGAGCTTCACTACTTCCACGCCATCGAGGCCGAGGACTTCGCAAAAGTCACGGAGGACACGCTGCGCGACAACCTGGGTAACGAGGCCTATCAGCAGCTTCGCCAAGATGTCGAGGCTTTCGGACGTCAGTACCGCGACGTGGTCCCGGGCGATCGCTATACCCTCAGTTGGGATGGCGAGACCCTGCGCCTGGCGCTCAATGACGAGACGCTCTTCGACGCCAATGACCTGGCATTGGCCAATGCCCTGTTCAGCATCTGGCTCGGTGATGAGCCACTCGGTGATGACTTCCGCGATGCCCTGCTGGGGCGTTGAACCGGCGCCATGCTAGGCTGCCCCCTCAAAATTCAGCAAGGAGGGGGAACCGCCATGAGAGCCTTGATTCAGCGCGTCAGCCAGGCCCGTGTCAGCGTGGCCGGCCGCGAGACAGGCAGCATTGATCAGGGCCTTGCCGTGCTGGTTGGCGTGGAGCGCGATGACGATGAGGCACGGGCCGACAAGTTGCTGCACAAGCTTTTGCACTACCGTGTCTTCGGCGACGCCGACGGCAAGATGAACCTCAACCTTCAGCAGGTCGAAGGCGGGCTGATGCTGGTATCCCAGTTCACCCTGGCCGCCGATACGCGCAAGGGACTACGGCCGAGTTTCTCAAGCGCCGCCCCCCCCGCCGAAGGCGAGCGCCTCTATCACTACCTGGTCGAGGCGGCAAAGGCACGCTGGCCCAAGGTCGCCTGCGGAGAGTTTGGCGCCGATATGCAGGTCGAACTCATCAACGACGGCCCGGTGACCTTTCTGCTGGAGAGCTAAACCTGCTGGAGCGCTAGGCTCGAGTGTCTCGAGCCTTTCCCTCTGACGACGCCTCCATTCAGCGCCGGCAGCGCTAGCGAAGCCCCTGGTACTGGAAGGCCACCGCCTTGCCATTGAGAAACTGCCCCTGGATATAGCGCGCCTCGTCTCCCCAGCGACACTGGTCGACCATCATCGCCCCGGCACACTCGCTCGGTTCGCCGATAACCGCCTCGACTTCCTCGCGGGTCATGCCAGGCGACAGGCGCTGATAGTTATCCAGGGTCAAGGTTGAGGGCTGGCAGCCGGCAAACCACAGCGTCAGCAGCAAGAGCCCGCCTGTCTTGAAACACCCCATGAAAAACCCTCCGGATGAGGCCCGCCAATAAGCCCCGAGCATTCGCTCAGTCATCGGCCAGCAATGCCTGTTCCTGTAACTCCATGGCTTCTGCGGCCTCCATCCAGGTTTCCTCGAGACGCTCCTGCTGGCTGGTGAGCTCGGCCTGACGGGCAAGCTTTTTCGCCAGCTCGTCCTTGCGCGCCGGGTCGGTATAGAGCTCGGCATCGGCCAGTTCGTCCTCGAGCGCCTTGAGGGCCTCAACGACCTTGTTGAGTTCCTTCTCGGCCTTGTCACATTCACGCTTGAGCGGGCGCAGCTTTTCACGCAGCTCCGCCGCGGCACGGCGCTGCGTCTTGCGATCATCCTTGACCACACCGCTCGAGACGGCCCTGGCAGCGCTTTCCTCGGCCTTTTCGACCCGCGCCTCACGGCGGTCCTCCTCGAGTCGCTGCTTGAGCCAGGCCCGGTAATCATCGAGATCACCATCGAAGGGCGTTACGCGATGGTCCGCCACGCGCCAGAACTCATCGACGGTCGCCCGCAGCAGGTGACGATCGTGCGAGACGATGATCACCGTGCCCTCGAAGCCCGCCAGGGCCTCGGTCAGCGCCTCGCGCATCTCGAGATCCAGGTGGTTGGTGGGCTCATCGAGCAGCAGCAGGTTGGGCTTCTGCCAGGCCACCAGCGATAGCGCCAGGCGCGCTTTCTCACCGCCGGAAAAGCTGCCGACCTTGGCGAAGATGTCATCGCCACGAAAACCGAAGCCACCGAGGAAGTTGCGAATCTCCTGGTCACTGGCCGTCGGCGACAGCCGCTGTACGTGCAGGAAGGGCGTCGCTCCCACATCCAGGCTCTCGAGCTGATGCTGGGCGAAATAGCCGATGGCGAGGTGTTCGCCGGCAACGCGCTTGCCGGCGAGCACCTCAAGTTCCCCGGTCAGCGACTTGATCAGGGTCGACTTGCCGGCGCCATTGGGCCCCAAGAGGCCGATGCGCTGCCCGGGCAACAAGGTCAGCTTGACGTGGTCGAGCTGTACCCGCTCGCCATCTTCGCCGTGATAGCCGAGCCTCGCCTCATCGAGCACCAGCAAGGGGTGTGAGGTCTTGTCGGCAGAGGGCAAGGTGAAGTGGAAGGGCGAATCCACATGCACCTGCGCCACCGTGCCCATGCGCTCGAGCATCTTAAGGCGGCTCTGGGCCTGACGGGCCTTGGTGGCCTGGGCGCGAAAGCGCGCCACGAAGCGCTCTATCTCTTCCCGACGGGCCTGCAGCTTGACGGCCTCGGCCTGCTGTTGGGCAAGCTTTTCGGCACGCGTGCGCTCGAAGGTCGAATAATTGCCGCGATACAGGGTCAGCCGCTGCTGATAGAAATGCACGATGTGATCGCAGACCGCATCCAGGAAGTCCCGATCGTGAGAAATCAGCAGCAGCGTCCCGGGATAGCGGCCAAGCCACTGCTCAAGCCACAACAGCGCATCCAGGTCCAGGTGGTTGGTTGGCTCATCGAGCAGCAGCAGATCAGAGGGCATGAACAGGGTGCGCGCCAGGTTCACGCGCATGCGCCAGCCCCCCGAGAAATCCGACATCGGCCGATCAAGATCGCCCTGATCGAAACCGAGGCCGACCAGCAGCTGCGACGCTCGTGCCCGGGCGCTGTAACCGTCCAGCGCCTCGATGGCGCCATGCAGCTCGGCCTCGCGATGCACATTTCCACTGGCCTGGGCATCAGCCAGGGCGCGCTCGGTAGCCCGCAGCTCCTGGTCGCCATCGAGCACGTAATCGACGATGGCGCCATCCAGTGCTTCGATTTCCTGATCCATATGGGCGATGCGCTGGCCGCCGGACATCTCGAGCTGCCCCTTATCGGGGGCCAGCTCGCCGAGCAGCAACTTGAACAGACTCGACTTGCCAGCGCCGTTGGCGCCCACGATCCCGGCCTTGTGGCCGTCGTGCAGGGTCAGGTCGGCATCTTCGACCAGCGTCTGGGTCCCGCGTTGCAGACTGAGTTGACGCAGTGCAATCATGCCTGACTCCGGAGTAGCAAAAAGTTCGCGTCCCACCCTCCGGTTTCTCCCTCAGGCGGCGACGACACGATGAGCATGGATTCTACCGAATTGCGCCGCCACTTGCGGGCCCCAATTGATAACGACGACACCACGCCGCCCTGGCAACTAACGCTATGGGACTTCGCGCTGACCTTCTACGCTCGTCCCGGCATCGAGGCGGCCTGCCTGCAGCTACAGGATGGCGCGGGCCTGGACGTCAATGCCCTGCTGTGGGCCTGCTGGCTCGATACCCATGGGCTGACGCCCGAGGAAGCGCTCGCCGACGCCACTCATCCGCTATGGGCCGAGGTGAGCGCCTGGCAAGAGCAGATCACTTCTCCCTTGAGGCGCCAGCGCCGGGCGCTCAAGGAGCAAGCACTCGCCAACCCGGCCATCGCCGAGCTACGGGAAACGATCAAGCAGGCAGAACTGCTCGCCGAGCGCGAAGCGCTTTGGCAACTACAGACCATGGCCAGCAGCGGGCAGGGTATTCGTCCTTTAAATGACCGAGACCCTGGTCTTGCCAGACGCCTCTGCGCCTGGCTTACGACACCGACGTTTTCCGACCTTCGAGCCCTGTCTATCCTGCAGGCGCGTCTTGACCCCCCTGGCCCGTCAGACTAGTGTTGAAGTAGGAAGACCTTATTAAATTCGCCGTTTTACGGAAGAACACTACGGTCGGTCCAACGGGCCAATCCAATGCCAAACATGGCTAAGGGGATGACAATAATGAAGGTACAAAAACTACTGACTACCGCCAGTGTGGGTGCCCTGATGATGGGGCTGTCCACCGCGTCCTTCGCTGACAACTGGCGCTATGCCCACGAAGAATATGAAGGCGATGTTCAGGACGTCTTCGCTGTGGCCTTCAAGGATTACATCGAGGCCAATTCCGACCACTCCCTGCAAATCTATCGTTTCGGTGAGCTCGGTGAGTCCGATGACATCATGGAGCAGACCCAGAACGGCATCTTGCAGTTCGTTAACCAGTCGCCCGGCTTCACCGGCTCCCTGATCCCTGAAGCACAGATCTTCTTCATCCCCTATCTGATGCCGACTGACATGGCTGAAGTGCTCGAGTTCTTCGACGAGAGCAAGGCCATCAACGAGATGTTCCCCAAGCTCTACGCCGAACAGGGCCTCGAGCTACTGCAGATGTACCCGGAAGGCGAGATGGTGGTCACCGCCGACGAGCCGATCAGCACGCCGGAAGGCTTCGACAACAAGAAAATCCGCGTGATGACCAACCCGCTGCTCGCCGAGACCTACAACGCCTTCGGCGCCACGCCGACGCCGTTGCCGTGGGGCGAGGTCTACGGAGCCCTGCAGACCGGCCAGATCAATGGCCAGGAAAATCCGATCTTCTGGATAGAGTCTGGTGGCCTGTATGAGGTTTCTCCGAACCTGATCTTCACCCGCCACGGCTGGTTTACCACCGCCATGATGGCCAATCAGGACTTCTATGAGGGGCTCTCCGAGGAAGACCAGACGCTGGTGCAAAATGCCACCGATGCCGCCTATGACACAACCATTGAGCACATCCAGGGGCTTGCCGAGGAATCGCTTGCGAAGATTCAAGAAGCGTCTGACGATGTGACCGTGACACGCCTTACCGACGAAGAGATCGCGGCTTTCAAGGAGCGCGCTCCGCAGGTCGAAGAAGCCTTCGTCGAAATGACCGGCGATCGTGGCAAGGAGCTGCTTGAGCAGTTCAATGCCGATCTCAAAGCCGTGACCGAGGAATAACGGCACGCATTTCACGCCAAGGAGGCGGCCACGGCTGCCTCCTTTTTGTTTCTGCCTCCCCAACGTACACCCAGCGTTGAGATCGAGCCGCTATCGGGTAGCGGGTTTCTTGTAGCCTGAGAACGTGGGGCCTAGATTCAGGGAAACCCTTAAAGGAGTGTGCGCATGTCCGACGAGGAAGAAAGAGCCTATACCTCCGGGCTTCCAGGAGTCCTAGGCATCATTGATACCGCCATCAGCCGGCTCGAGGCCGTGATTCTGGCCCTCGGCGTCCTGCTGATGGCGCTCAATACCATGACCAACGTGGTCGGCCGCTTCGTGTTCGGTGAAAGTATTTTCTTCTCCGGCGAAATCAACCGCATCCTAATCATCATGATCACTTTCGCCGGTATCGGCTATGCAGCGCGCCATGGCCGACACATCCGCATGTCGGCGATCTATGATGCCTTGCCGGTAGGCGGGCGCAGGGTACTGATGATCAGTATCGCTTTCTTCACCTCCCTGGTGATGTTTTTCCTGCTCTATTATTCGGTGCTCTACATTATCGATCTGTACAGCAAGGGGCGCATCCTGCCTGCCCTTGGCTTTCCGATATTCATTATCTACATCTGGGTACCGATCGGATTTTTGATCACCGGCATCCAGTACCTCCTGACCGGCATCAAGAATTTCCGCACACGCGATGTCTACCTATCGACGTCGGTGGTGGACAGTTACAAAGATACGGAAACGGAAGTCTGACCCAGGGCTAACTCGCAGGAGCGCGCGATGACAACAATAATGGTATCGACCATGATAGCCCTGCTGTTGCTGGGCTTTCCGATGATGATTCCGCTGATTACGGCGGCCATCATTGGCTTTTTCATGATGTTCAACGGCTTCGGGCAGATGGAGACCTTCATCCAGCAAATGCTGGCGGGCATCCGTCCGGCCTCGCTGATCGCCGTGCCGATGTTCATCTTGGCCGCCGACATCATGACCCGGGGGCAGTCGGCGAACCGGCTGATCGCGATGGTCATGTCCTTCATCGGCCATATCAAGGGCGGACTTGCCGTCAGTACCGCTGCATCCTGTACCCTTTTTGGCGCCGTCTCAGGGTCGACCCAGGCAACGGTGGTCGCGGTCGGCTCGCCACTGCGGCCCAAGATGCTCAAGGCCGGGTACTCGGATTCCTTTACCCTGGCACTGATCATCAATGCCAGCGACATTGCTTTTTTGATCCCGCCAAGCATCGGCATGATCATCTACGGCGTTATCTCCGGCACCTCGATTGGTGAGCTGTTCATTGCCGGTATCGGTCCCGGACTGATGATTCTTACGATGTTCTCGCTTTACTGCGTGCTTTACGCGGTGATCAAGGGGGTTCCCACCGAGCCACGCTCCACCTGGCGTGAGCGCCTGACCGCCGTTCAGCAAGCGCTTTGGCCGCTCGGCTTCCCGGTGATCATCGTCGGCGGCATCTATGGTGGTATCTTCAGTCCTACCGAAGCGGCTGCCGCCTGTGTGCTCTATGCCATCCTGCTTGAGTTCGTGGTCTTCCGCTCGCTGAAGATGTACGACATCTACACCATCGCCAAGTCCACCGGCCTGATTACCGCCGTGGTGTTTATCCTGGTCGGGGTTGGGAATGGCTTCTCGTGGATTATTTCCTTTGCTCAGATTCCTCAGGCGATTCTCGAGTCGGTCGGCATCAATGAGGCTGGCCCCACCGGGGTACTGATCGCGATCTGCGTGGCCTTCTTCGTCGCCTGCATGTTCGTCGACCCCATCGTGGTGATCTTGGTACTGACGCCGATCTTCGCTCCAGCGATCGAGAGCACAGGACTTGATCCGGTGCTGGTCGGCATCTTGATCACCCTGCAAGTGGCGATAGGATCGGCAACGCCGCCCTTCGGCTGCGATATCTTTACGGCCATTGCCATCTTCAAGCGGCCTTATCTGGATGTGATCAAGGGGACGCCCCCGTTCATTTTCATCCTGATCCTGGCGGCGGCCTTGCTGATCATGTTCCCGCAGATCGCCCTGTTCCTGCGCGATATCGCCTTCGCCGACTGACCCTGACGGGGGAATAACGCCATGTTCGAGAAGATTCTGGTACCAGTAGACGGCTCGAGGGGCGCATTAGAGGCGCTGGTCAAGGCGGTGGAGCTTGCCAAGCTCACCGGGGCCGAACTCTATATACTTTGCGTGTTCAAGCATCACAGCCTACTCGAGGCATCACTTTCGATGGTGCGTCCGGCCAAACTGGACCTGCCTGACGATGCGCTCAAGGAGTACGCCTCCGAGATCGCCACGGATGCCAAGCGACGCGCTATCGAGATGGGTGTGGGCGAGGTCCGCGCCTTCGTCAAGGGTGGCCGCCCGTCCAGCACCATCGTGCGCTTCGCCAAGAAGCGCCATATCGACCTGATCGTGATCGGCTCACAGGGCACCGGTGGCGAGAAGAGTGCCTCTTTCCTTGGCAGCGTCTCTCAGCGGGTCGCCAGTCAGGCCCGCTGTCCGACCCTGGTGGTCTGACCTCGCGTCATCAATGCCATTGCATGAGCATTCGACTGGGTGCGGAACCCGAGCAGGCTTGTTAGAGTCCGAGGGGTTGCGCATTCATTCTAAAGACTGCAAGGACCCTTCATGAAGACATTGGTTAAAGCTGCCACGCTTGGCGCCCTGCTTACCGCAGGCGCCCCTTATGCTCTGGCTGCCCCCGAGACCGACGAAGCCAAGCTTGGCTACAGCCTGGGTGTGACCCTTGGCCAGAGCCTGGTGCAAGACGTTGAGGATCTCGATCTCGAGTCCTTCACCCAGGCCCTCGAAGATGTCTATGCAGGCGACGACCTCGCCATGAGCGAAGAGGCCATGGCAAAGACGCTGCAACAGTTCCAGCAGCAAGCCATGGCCGAACGCCAGGAAGCCGCTCAGGCCGAAGCGAGCGACAACCTCGAAGCCGGCCAGCAGTTCCTTGCCGACAATGCCGAGAAAGAAGGCGTAAAAACGACCGACTCAGGCCTGCAGTACAAGGTTATGGAAGCCGGTGACGGCGCTACGCCGAGCGCAGGTGACACCGTCAAGGTGCATTACGAAGGCAAGTTGCTCGATGGCACCGTTTTCGACAGCTCCTACAAGCGCGGTGAACCGGTAAGCTTCCAGGTCGGCCAGGTCATCCCGGGGTGGCAGGAAGCCCTGAAGATGATGAGCACGGGCGACACCTGGATGGTCTACATCCCGGCTGATCTCGCCTACGGCAGCAGCGGCCAAGGCCCCATCGGTCCCAATGAAACCCTGACCTTCAAGGTCGAGCTGCTCGACATCAACCCAGATGCCGACCAAGCCGACGGCTCCTGATGCAGCGATGAAGACGGCACATTGCATTGCCGGTCTGGCGCTGGGCCTAGCGGGCCCAGCGCTGGCTGCAGAAGACTCCCCTGCCCCGCTTCCTGACCTTACCCTCGACCCTAGCGCCGTCAGTGTGATGGGCGTCTCCTCCGGTGGCTATATGGCCACACAGCTTGCCGTCGCCTACCCCGAGCTCTTTCGCGGCCTCGCGGTGTTTGCTGCTGGCCCCTGGGGCTGTGCACAAGGCGAGCTTAGCCGAGCGCTCGGCCAGTGCATGAGCATCCGCAAGGGGCTTCCCGACCGCGCCGCACTCGGGGCTCGCCTGACGGACTATCGCGACGATAACCTGGTCGGCAGCGCCTCGGCCCTGGCCGACCAGCGTGTCTATCTATGGCATGGCGACGAGGATGACACCGTGGTACCTGCCCTGGGTGCGCGACTCGCCGCGCAGTACCGCGACTGGCTCAAAGCACCCGAGGCTCAGCTGAAGGTTGTCCGCCAGTCCGAGGCCGGTCACGGCTGGCCGGTAGATGCCGACAGCCCGGCAAGCGCGCCAGCGCCTGAACTTGCCGGCTGCCGCGATGGCGGCTCACCCCATCTGCTTGACTGTGGTGTCGATGGTGCCGGCGAGGCGGTCAGCTGGCTATATAACCCAGCCGAGGCAGCAAGCGACGTAAGCGCAGCAGCGGCCACGCCATCAGCAGAGCGCCTACTGAGCTTCGACCAGACAGCCTTCGATGACGACCTGGCCGAACAAGGCTACCTGTATGTGCCCAAGGCCTGCGAGAGTGGCAATGCGTGCGGACTGGTGGTCGCCCTGCACGGCTGCAACATGAGCGCCGAGGCCATCGACGAGGCCTTCGTTCGCCACTCGGGCCTGAACCACTGGGCCGAAGCCAATGATCTGGTGATACTTTACCCTCAGGTCACGGCCAGCCTGGCCAATCCCCAGGGCTGCTGGGACTGGTGGGGCTACGAGGAAAGCCTGTGGCAGCTGGAGCCTCAGCACGACAGCCGGGCCGGCGAGCAATTGACGGGATTGGTCAACATGGTCCGAGCGCTGGTCGGCAAGCCTGATGCTCCATGACATAGGGTATTGGGCCTACGAGTGTGACAGCTTCTCGATATAGCTCTGCGAGATAGCCCGTGAAATAGCCCAGTGAAACAAACCCTTGAGATAGCCAGGCAAAGGATGGGCGCGATAAATGCCCCGACAGCAGGGCAACCAATAACCGCCTTGGTCCCCCTTCGCCAAGGCGGTATGAAAAAGCGACAGCGTATTGCCCTGCGCGCCTTCAGTGCCTCCTGACGACTTCGAAATCAAACCAGCTGCCTCGGCGTGCCTTGTCAGTCTCGACCACCACCTGCGCGCGCCACGGCATTACCGCTTCGGAACACCGGTCAATCTGCCCTTCACCCACGAAGGTCCCCGGCCCTACCTTCTTCAGCGGGAAGCGATGCAGCCCCATGGGCATGTTGCGTCCTACAAATTCCACCGTGACCGCATTAGCCTCGACACCTTGCAACGCTACGGTGAGAGGGAGGGTCATCGTCGGCGACAGATCGCTACCGACACCGAAGACCATCTGAGCACCCAGCCCCAGACTGGCCTCACAGGGCTCGTCGCGAAGCTCACAGTCACCCGACGGTGGATACCAGGTCACGTCGTCCTGACTATCTCGCAGGTAATAATCCAGCAGATACCAGCAGGCCACCACCACGGTGGCGAGGGTAACCATGATCAACAGGTTGAGCAGGGGAGAGCGCGGCGCATCATCATCCTGTGCATGAGGTGGCGTATTCATGGCAGCGAAAGTGGCACTCCAAAGGCATGACGAAAACGGTAAGCTTATCAGCATTTACAGGCAGCGCCTTTAGCAGGAAGTTAGCAGGCCAACCCCAAGGATGAGGAGACATCATGAGTAGCGTCGAACAGGCACTCGGGCCGCTCTTCCTGCTGATTCTGACCGGGGCACTGCTGGGTGTAGCACGATGGCCCGGCGGTGACTTCTGGCAGCGCCTGGAAGGGGTTATCTATCACCTGCTGTTTCCCGCCATGCTGGTGGCGACGCTCGCCACCGCCGAGGTCGGTTCGGTGCCGGTGGTGCGCCTGGCGATGACCCTGCTGGGCGCGATGCTGGTGTTCGCGCTACTGCTGTGGCTCAGCAGAGGCTGGCTCGCGCTGAGTCGACCAGCCTTTACCTCGGCCTTCCAGGGCGCGCTGCGCTTCAATACCTATGTCGGTGTGGCCGGTGCCGCGGCCCTGCACGGAAGCGCCGGGGCGACGGTCGCCGCCGTGGCGGTGGCATTGATGGTGCCGGTGGTCAACGTGCTTTGCGTGGCCGCCTTCGTCGCCGCCGGCACGCTGGGCCCCTCGAGCCTTGGCAAGAGCTTCGCCGCCCTGGGCCGCAACCCGCTGATACTCGCCTGCCTCGCCGGTATCACGCTCAACCTTACCGGCATCGGGCTGCCCGGCTGGAGCGAGGCGGCGATCAGCCTGCTGGGACGGGCTGCCCTGCCACTGGGCCTAGTGGCGGTGGGCGTTGCCTTGCGCCCTCAGGCGTTGATGCGGCTATCGGCCGGGGTCTGGGCCGCGACAGCCATCAAGCTGGCGCTGATGCCGGCGCTGGTACTGGGCCTCGCCCTGCTACTCGACCTGCCCCCCATCAGTCGCGATGTAGCGCTGCTTTTCGCCGCGCTGCCCACCGCCACCTCGGCGTATATCCTCGCCCGCCAACTCGGCGGCGATGCCGAACTGATGGCGGCCCTGATTACCGCCCAGACGCTACTGGCGATGGTGACCCTGCCGCTATGGCTTGGCGGGGTCGTCGCCGGATAAATCAGTCGAGCATTTTTCTTTTCCGCCCACGCAGCGCAGGTAAGCTATCGCCGTTGCCCGCATCTTCCGGCGTCACCCTTCCTGCGTGACCTGATTGGCGCAGGGCGCACCGCGACCCAGCGCGTCGATATTGGCAATCGTGACCTCGGCGATCTCACTGAGTGCCTCGGCGGTAAAGAACCCCTGATGGCCGGTGATCAACACATTGGGGAAGGTGGTCAGCCGCTGGAAAATATCGTCATCGATGATGTCACTCGAGTGATCGCGGAAGAAAAGCGACGTCTCCTGCTCGTACACATCAATGGCCAGGCCGCCAAGACGACGCGTCTTGAGTGCCGCGATGGCGGCCTGGGTATCGATCAGCCCGCCCCGCGAGGTGTTGATCAGAATCGCCCCGGGCTTGAGACGCGACAGCGCCTGTTCATTGATCAGATAACGGGTGTCGTCATTGAGCGGGCAGTGCAGGCTGATCACATCGCTCTCGGCCAGCAGTGTCTCCCGCGATACATACTCGCCATCCAGCGCCTCGAATGCCTCGCTGGGATAGCGGTCCTCGCCAAGCAACCGACAGCCGAAACCTTGAAAGATGCGCGCCGTGGCAAGGCCAATGCGCCCGGTGCCTATCAAGCCTACCGTCTTGCCGGCGAGCGTCATGCCAAGCAATCCCTCCAGCATGAAGTTACCCTCGCGGACCCGATTGAAGGCACGATGGGTGCGACGGTTGAGGGTCAGCAGCAGCGCCAGCGCATGCTCCGCCACCGCCTCGGGGGAATAGGCCGGCACCCGCGCCACGGCCAGGCCCAGCCGCTCGGCAGCCACCAGGTCCACATTGTTGAAGCCGGCACAGCGCAAGGCAATGAAGCGAACGCCGAGCGACGCCAACGCCTCGAGCACCTCGGCATCCAGACGATCATTGACGAAGGCACAGACACCATCGGCGCCATGAGCGAGTACGGCGCTATCAGGCGTCAGCGTCACCTCGTGAAACGCAAGCTCGATATCATGGCCGACGGCTGCTTCGCTAAAGAAGCGCCGATCGTAGGGCTGTGCACTGAACATGGCAACGCGGGTCACGAACACCTCCTGATGACACCTTGGGCCAGCATTGGGCGCCCCCGGATGCGAGACCTGGCCCAAGGCTTGTTGAAAAATATTCTCGTTTCTATTGACCATGCAAATGAGAATGGTTATCTTTGAATTGTGGCGCTCGCCAAGCGCCACTTACCATGCAGAGAATGTCAGGTTCCCTGTCATGGTTTCTCCTCATCAAGCTAGTCACGGTCTTATGCCGCCCTCCCGGGCGGCTTTTTTTGTCTGGCTGCCGCCATGACGACCGATCCATTGTGCCCGGCCTCGGCAGCCATCGTCTTGTCCTCCGTCAAGCCTTCCTTCTCACTCGCCTGGGCGCCATTATCCAGTTCCCCTTTTCACTCAGGTTGCGCCTTCATCGAGTCGCGTGGAACGCCATCTCACCTGGGGGCCCCGCGCTCACGCCACAGACCACGCGAATAGAGCCGCTCGTGCAGTAGCTCGGCCAGGGCGTCCACGGCGGGCTTCGAGGCGGCCGACATGCGCTTGCCAATATGCAACTGTACCTCGCCACCGGTCAGCGCCGGCAAGCCATCCGCCGGCCCCAGTTCACGCATGCCGGGCGTCAGCCGCTCACGGTCGAGCACACTGATGGAGAGCCCTGCCTCCACGGCCGTTTCCAGGGCGTGAACGCTGGTGCTGGTGAAGACGGCATACCAGGAGAGATCCTCGGCTTCCAAGGCCTCGATGCCGATCGCCCGATACGGGCAGTCCACCGGATGCAGTCCCAGTGGCAGGGGCTGGGTCGGGTCGAGCGCATACTCCCGAGCAGCGGCCCATACCGGTGAGGTACGCCATAGCGGTTTACCCCCCTCCAGCCGATGCTGCCTGTCGAGAAGCAACGCCAGGGTCAGCTCGCCACGCTCGAGCCGTCTTGCCAACTCACCGCTGGTGGCGGTCACCGCCTCCAAGAGCACATCCGGGTGCTGGGCCATGAACTCGGGCAGAATCTGACCCACCAGCTCGCTTGCAAAGTCTTCCGGCATGCCGAAACGCACCTTTCCGGACAGCCCCCGGCCGGTAAAACGCGCCAGCATACGATCATGCTGGCCAAGCAGAGCGCGTGCCTCTCGCATCAGCGCCTCGCCGGCTGGCGTCAGCGTCATGCCTCGGGCGCTGCGGACCAGCAGGCGTGTCGCCAGTCGCTCTTCCAACCTCTTGATTTGCATGCTAATTGCGCTGACAGTCCGATGGCGTTGCTCCGCGGCGGCGGCCAAGGTGCCGAGCTGCGCCACCGTCAGGAAACTGCGTAACGACTCCAGGTCCAGGGTGGCGGACATGACTTCAGACATATTGAAGGCTCACTGCAATTTTTGTCGATTCCCTGAACACTCTAGTCGCATGAGAATAGCCACGCCATCCTCGCCGACACCCACCGGCTGTCAGGAATGTGAGAATGCGCTAGGAGAGATCATGCAACTTCACACATCGCTACCAGGACTCCCCCACCGCCTGCCATTGGGGACGCTATCTATCGCGGCGGGCTTCGTGCTGTGCTGGAGCAGCGGTTTCGTTGGCAGCCGCCTTGCCGTGGCCATCGACACGCCGGTGCTGTCGCTTTACGCCTGGCGGTTCGCCCTGGCAACCCTCATCGCAACCCTGATCTGGGCTGCACAGGCAGGGCCGCAAAAGCTGCGGGAACAGCTCGCGTGGCGGGCGCTGGGCCGTGAGGCGGCCATCGGCAGCCTGACCGTGGGACTTTATCTGTTGGCCATGCTGGTCGCCGTGGAACAAGGCGTCAGTGCCGGCGTGGCCTCGCTGGTGGGCGCCCTGCAGCCGCTGGCGGCCGCCGGGCTTGCCGCCTGGTGGCTCGGCGAGGCCAATGGCCGCGGTCGCTGGGTCGGCATGGGCGTGGCGACCCTGGGGGCTGGTCTCTGCGTGCTGGATGACGTTCAAGGAGTGGGCGGCGCCCCGGTCTGGGCCTATGCCTTGCCGGTCGTGGCGGTAGCTGCGGTGACGCTTGGCAGCGTCATGACCTCGGCACCGGCCGTTAAACTGCCGCTGATGGCTCGCCTGAGCGCGCAGTTGGCGGCGGCCACGCTGGTCTTCTTCGCCGCGGCGCTTGCCAGTGGCGGCTCCGTGGCGCCACCGGCGCTGGATGCCGAGACACTCTCGGTGATGGCCTGGCTGATAGGGCTCGCCACCTTCGGCGGCTACGGCTTCTTCGTGGTGGGACTGGGTCGTCTGGGGGTGGCGCGGCTATCGACGCTGATCTATCTGACGCCCGCGGTGACCATGGGCTTCACCGCCCTACTCTTTGACGAACTGCCAGGGCAACTCGGCGCACTGGGCATGGCAGTGGCCACCATCGGCGTACTGATCGCCCTCAGGTCTGGCGCTGGCAAACGCGCCGGAACGCGGCCACACGCTCAGCAAGAGGCTTGCCTGGCGAGTGAGAACACTGACCAGGAAATACTCCATACGGGCGCTCACCCGCTAGGCGATGCTCAGGCGTCGCGGGCGAAGATCAGGTCCCATACGCCGTGGCCCAGCCGTTCGCCGCGTGCCTCGAACTTGGTCAGCGGCCGGAAATCGGGGCGCGATACGTAGGGCGCGCTCTCGGCGGGGGCGGTGTTGCGATAACCCGGCGCGGTTGTCATCACCTCCGCCATCCACTCGGCATACGCTTCCCAGTCGGTCGCCATGTGCAGCGTGCCGCCGGGCTTCAGACAGCGACGCACCAGCTCGACGAAGGCCGGCTGAACGATGCGGCGCTTGTGATGTTTCTTCTTCGGCCAGGGGTCGGGGAAGAACAACTGCAGGCGATCAAGGCTTGCATCGGGAAGGCACTCATCAAGCACTCTAAGCGCATCCTCGCGGTAAACACGGAGGTTGGTGAGCCCGCGCTTGTCGGCCTCATCCAGCAACTTGCCCACACCCGGTGCGTGCACCTCGATGCCGATGAAGTCGGTCTCGGGGTGGGTCTCGGCCTGCTCAATCAGCGAGCCGCCCATACCAAAGCCGATCTCCACCACCAGGGGCGCCTGACGCCCGAACAGGCTCGCGGGCTCCTGGGGGCCATCGTCAAGCGTCAGGCCCAGCCGCGGCCAGACCTCCTCGAGGCCGCGGGTCTGCGCCTGGGTCATGCGCCCGGCCCGCAGCACATAGCTCTTGATGCCACGGCGATGCAGCGGCGCGGCCTCGTCGTCAGTGGCGCCCGCTTGCTCAGCCGGCGCTTGCGGCGCCTGGTCGTCCAGTGACCCAGGTGGTGCCTCAGACGTCGCGTCAGAGGCAGAATCGGCGTCATCCGCCTTTACGGCAGAGGCGGTGTCAGGCGTCGGGGTGCGGTCATCGTTCATCGGCGGCAATCGGCTATCCGGTGGTCAATAAAAGGCAGTCATCAATGCAAGGCGGCGATCAACCGTTGATACGCCCGGCGAAGGGCGAGGACGGCTCGGCACTCTGGCGGCGCGGCATGCGACCCGCCAGGAAGGCCTCACGTCCGGCTTCCACGGCCTTGCGCATGGCATTGGCCATGCCTTCAGGATCGCGGGCATGGGCAATCGCCGAGTTCATCAGCACGGCATCACAGCCAAGCTCCATGGCCAGCGCCGCGTCCGACGCCGTGCCGATACCGGCATCCACCAGCACGGGCACCTGGCTCTGCTCGACGATCAGGCGCAGGTTGTGAGGATTCTGGATGCCATGGCCGGAACCGATCAACGAGCCCAGGGGCATGATCGCACAGCAGCCCATGCGCTCGAGCTCCCGGGCAACGATAGGGTCATCGCTGGTATAGACCATGACATCGAAGCCATCGGCCAGCAGTTCCTCGGCGGCCTTCAACGTCTCGACCACATTGGGATAGAGCGTGCCGTCGTCGCCGAGCACCTCGAGCTTGACCAGCTTGTGGCCGTCGAGCAGTTCGCGGGCGAGCTTGCAGGTGCGTACCGCGTCACGTGCCGTGTAGCAGCCTGCCGTGTTGGGCAGCAGGGTATAGCGGCTGGGCGGAATCACGTCGAGCAGATTGGGCTCGTCGGCGTCCTGCCCCAGGTTGGTGCGTCGCACCGCGAAGGTGACGATCTCGGCGGCACTGGCCGCGATCGCGCGGGACGCCTCGTCGAAGTCACGATACTTGCCGGTACCGACCAGCAGGCGCGAGGTAAACTCGCGGCCGGCGATCGTCAGCGGTTGATCCTCGATACGTTCAGACATCTTATCTCCTCGGTGTGGCACGCGGCGGCGAAGGCGCTATCTCCTTTCCCTAGCCGCCGCCGATGGCATGCACGATCTCGACGCGGTCGCCTTCGGCAAGCCGGATGGCATCGTGCTGGCTGCGGGGCACGATCTCTTCGTTGACCTCGACGGCGATGCGTCGCCCAGCAAGGTCCAGGGCAACGACCAGTTCGCCGACGGTCGTCTCGCCCGCGAGCTGCTTGGTATCGCCATTGAGCTGTATCTGCATGGCATCCTCCCGACAGGCTGGAAAAGGGGGCATATTGTAGCCTGTTCGCGGCGCCCGGGGTACGGTAATTAGCGCATCGCACCGCCTGCGGCGAGCATGATCGAGCCCCGCGGGCCCCACTCAACAGGAGAGCGGCATGCAAGACAGAGGATGGTGGATGACGGCGGCCGGCAGCGGTGCGCTGACCGTGATGGCCGGGGCCTTCGGCGCGCATGCCCTGGGCGACGCACTAGCGCCCAGGCTGCTGGCGGCCTTCGAGACAGGCGTGCGCTACCAGGCCTGGCACACCCTGGCGATACTCGGCGTGCTGGCGTGGCGATCGAGCCTGCCTCGCGCCGGGCAACTGGCAGTCCTCCGGCTGTGGGCGCTGGGCACGTTGCTCTTTTCGGGCTCGCTGTATGCCCTGGCGCTCAGTGGCATATCGCTGCTTGGCATGATCACCCCGCTCGGTGGGCTCTGCCTGATTGTTGGCTGGCTGGCACTGGTCTATAGCGCCTGGCGAGCCTAGGAGTGCGACGCAGCCAGTAACAACGAGCGTTGGCGACGGGTCAGGACGCCTAGTCGCTATCGGGTAACGCATAGGTCGCCGTCACGAGAGCCACCGGCTGCTCGTCACCGGCGGAGTAGAGTTCGACCTCGCCGACGGCCAATCGCCGCCCGAGCTTCAAGAGGCGGGCGTTGGCGATCAGATCGCGATCGCCCCGGGCACGGCGCAGGAAGTGGCAGTTGAAATCGGTAGTCACCGCCATCGCCTCGGGCCCGATCTGAGCCAGTATCGCCACATACAGGCAAACATCGGCAAGCCCCATGATGCTCGGGCCTGAGACACTGGCCCCGGGGCGCAAGTGTTCATCCTCGATGGCAAGGCTCATGGTGGCACGCATCTCATCGACGCCTTCGATGGTGCCCTGTCGGTGGGGAAAGGCGTCATCGAGAAATTCTTCGATGGCGGCGGCGGTCATCACGGTCATGGCGGGCTCCCTGCAGCAAGATGTTCCTGTGAGACGTTCCTGTGAGGCATTCTTAGCATATACGAGGTTGGGCCCAAGATAGCCCATCGGCAGGCGGCGCGCCCAGCATGGCGAGAGCCCTCATGGATACCCGCTCGAGCCTAACCAGGCAACCACGAAAAAGGCCCCGAAAGCTGAGTTCCGGGGCCTTGAGGCTATCGATCAAGCTGCACTCCACTGACAAGCCCTGACCCGGCCATGACTGCGCCTTGGTTCAGGGCTTGAGGGCCAGCCGACATCGACGTCAGTGCGCGACCTTGGCCTTGTGCACGGCACGCCAGTGGTGCAGCAATGGCTCGGTGTAGCCGGCGGGCTGCACCCGGCCCTTGAAGACCAGATCACAGGCGGCCTGAAAGGCACTGGACGCGGCAAATTCGGCGCTCATCGCCGTGTAGTCGGCGTCGCCGGCATTCTGCTCGTCGACCACACGGGCCATGCGCTCAAGCGTCTCCTGGACGCGCTCGGCGCTTACCACTCCATGGTGCAGCCAGTTGGCAATATGCTGACTGGAGATGCGCAAGGTGGCGCGATCTTCCATCAGGCCGATGTTGTGGATATCCGGCACCTTGGAGCAACCGGTGCCGTGTTCGACCCAGCGCACCACGTACCCCAGGATACCCTGGCAGTTGTTGTCGAGCTCCTGCTGAATATCCTCGTCGGACCAGTCGGGCGTCTCCGTGACCGGCACGGTCAACAGATCGTCCAGAAGATCGGTCTCCCCCTTGTCTTCCAGCTCATGCTGAACGGCGTTCACATCAACCTGATGATAATGCAGCGCGTGCAGCACGGCAGCGGTAGGGGATGGCACCCAGGCGGTATTGGCACCGGCCTTGGGGTGACCCACTTTCTGCTCGAGCATGGCCGCCATCCGATCCGGCATCGCCCACATGCCCTTGCCGATCTGGGCGCGACCGCGTAAACCGCAGGCCAGGCCGACCTGGACGTTGTTGGTCTCGTAGGCGCCAATCCAGTCGCTGCCCTTCATGTCGCCCTTGCGAATCATCGGCCCGGCTTCCATGGCCGTATGCATCTCATCGCCGGTACGATCCAAAAAGCCGGTGTTGATGAACGCGACCCTGGAGGCGGCCTCGTGGATGCAGGCCTTGAGGTTCACCGAGGTGCGGCGCTCCTCATCCATGATGCCCATCTTCAGCGTATCCCGTGCCATGCCCAGCATGTCCTCGACCCGCGAGAACAGCTCGCTTGCAAAGGCGACTTCAGTCGGGCCATGCATCTTCGGCTTGACGATATAGACCGAGCCGCTGCGCGAGTTACGCGCCTCGCCGTCGGCCTTCTTCAAGTCGTGCAGCGAAAGCAGGCCGGTCACCACGGCATCGAGGATGCCTTCCGGCACTTCGTTGCCCTCGGCGTCGAGGATCGCCGGGGTAGTCATCAGGTGGCCGACGTTGCGCACCAGCATCAGCGAGCGACCATGCAGGCGCAGCGAGCTGCCGTCAGGCGCCAGATAGTCACGATCGGCATTGAGGCGACGGGTGACGGTCTTGCCGCCCTTGTCGAGCTTCTCTTCAAGATCGCCGCGCATCAGGCCCAGCCAATTGCGATAGACGCCGACCTTGTCGTCGGCATCCACCGCGGCCACGGAGTCCTCACAATCCATGATGGTGCTCAGGGCAGCCTCGACGACCAGGTCCTTGACGCCGGCCGGATCGGTCTTGCCAATCGGATGACTGCTGTCGAAGGCAAGCTCCAGATGCAGGCCGTGGTTGGCCATCAGGATAGCGCTGGGCGCGCTCGCCTCGCCCTGATAACCGACCAGCTTGCCCGGGTCCTTGAGGCCGGTCTCGCGACCGCCGTCGAGGCGCACCAGCAGATGGCCGTCGCGCAGGAAATAGCCGACGGCATCGCGATGCGAGCCGGTCGCCAGTGGCGCGGCACGGTCGAGCACGCCGCGCGCATAGGCCACCACCTTGGCTCCACGCTTGGGGTTGTAACTGGTGCCCTTCTCGGCGCCGTCTTCCTCGCTGATCACATCGGTGCCGTAGAGCGCATCATAAAGGCTCCCCCAGCGAGCATTGGCGGCGTTCAGGGCATAACGCGCGTTGCTGACCGGCACTACCAGCTGAGGGCCCGCCTGCACCGCGATCTCGCGGTCGGTATTGGCCGTGGTGGTGGTAACAGTCTTCGGTGCCTCGACCAGGTAGCCGATTTCCTTGAGAAAGGCGCGGTAGGCGGACATGTCGCGCACCGGACCAGGATGTTCCCGGTGCCAGGCGTCGAGTGCCTGCTGCAAGCGTTCGCGCTCGGCGAGCAGTTCCTGGTTGCGTGGCGTCAGATCCGCCAAGAGGGCGTCGACGCCAGACCAAAACGCTTCGGCCTCGATACCACTGCCCGGCAACGCCTGGTCGGTAATGAAACTGTCTAACTCGCGGGCCACCTGCAGGCGGTGGCGGGTAACTCGTTCAACCATTGATATCTCCTGATGCACACTGACCAGGCGGCCAGCCTCGCCGCGGCGAAGGCCCTCTTCGTCGGCAAGAGTATTTTTGGAAATTAATTCCATAATGCTTATGGCTCGATTCTATCCCATCTTGCACCAGGCGTCGTCAATTCCTCGACCAAATGATGAGAACCATCGTTTACAAATATGGCTTGTCCCCTTCGTGAGCGCTAGCATGTGAGCACTAGGGAGAGACTGATGACCGACTTTGCATCACTGCAGGCGCTAGGGCCGATGGAGCACTCCGGCGGCCCCCATGCCGGGACTCTCGGCCGTTATCTCGAGCATTATCAGCTATCACCGCTGCTTGCCGACAGGGTCGGCCTGCATGTGGGCTTTATCGAAGCCGGCAACTTCCGTCTCTGGGCGCAGGTCTGGAGCCCTCCTGAGCCTAAGGGCACGGCCTTCGTCGTTCACGGCTATTTCGATCATCTCGGCCTTTACCGCCACCTGCTGGCGCTGCTGCTTGAGCGCGGCTGGCGGGTCGTGCTCTGGGACCTGCCCGGTCATGGCCTGTCGAGTGGCCCGCGAGCGACCATCGAGGACTTCGACGATTACGGTCACTGCCTGCGCGCGCTGCAGGATCACCTTCACCTACGCGGCCTGGCGCCTGGCCCCTGGGTGGGCATTGGCCAGAGCACCGGCGCGGCCATTCTTGCCACCGATGCGCTGCGTCAGGGACCGGAAAGCCCCTGGGCAGGCCTCGCCCTTCTGGCGCCGCTGGTCCGCCCCTTCGGCTGGTCACAATCGAGCTGGCTACACTTGCTCGCCGGCCCTTTCCTGCGCAGCCTGCCGCGGCGCTTCAATCCCAACTCCACCGACAGCGACTTCACGACCTTCCTCAAGGAAAGCGACCCGCTGCAGCCCAGTCGACTGCCGGTAAGCTGGATCAATGCCATGCGCCGCTGGATGCCTCGCCTGCTGGCACTGCCCCCGAGTGAGCTACCGGTGCTGATCCTGCAGGGCGAGCAGGACCTGACCGTCGACTGGCAGTGGAATCTCGAGGTCCTGCGCGGCAAGTTTCCGCGCGCCATCGTCCATCGTCACCCCGAGGCCCGTCACCATCTGGTCAACGAAGCCGAAGCCATCCGAGAGAGCATGTTTGCCGAACTCGAGCGTTTCCTGGCCCAGTTTGAAACGCGCCCTGCCGTGACGCAGGAACCCTTATCATGAACGATGCGACATGCCGCCAGCAGCCCAAAAACTGCCGAAGTGGGCACCTCGCCGTCGCCTCGCATCCGACATGCCTGGCGCTGTTAATCATGCTTGTGATGCTTGCCGGCTGCGCCAGCACCCCTGAAGCCCCCGACACCTTGCGCCAGGCGCTGCTGGGGCTGAGTGATCGCGCCGCTGCCCTGGTACTGAACCAGCCGGCCTGGTCCCAGACCACCACCAGCGCTGAGCAGGACATCGTGATGCTGCTGGAAAAACCGCAGGTCGATGACAATCTCGGCATTACCCCGGAGCGCTTCGGCGAGAGCCTGACGCGGGCGCTACTGGCGTCTCCACAGGGCCCGCAGGTACTCGACTGGGTGCCGGAGATGGCCTCGCGCTCCCCCGACAACGGCAATCTCTGGCTGATGAAGAGCCGGCTCGAAACCGATGGTGCCATGTTGACCCTGTCGGATCGCGACCTGCTGCCCTACCGACTGACCCTGTCGCTGCGTCGCCCCGGCAATGAAGAGATCCTGTGGCAGCGAGTGGTGAGCGGCGCCTTCGACACCGACGCCCTCTAGGCGCAGCCGCCAAACACGACTCCCCCACGGTGCTGGCTTGCTGCGCATCACAGTTGAGTCGATCCATCGCCGGGCGCGACAATCGTCCTATCGCTTGCAAGGAGAGCCCCCATGCCACGCTTTGCCGATCACCTTTACCGCGATGGCCCCGACAACCCCTTCCCTGGCATCAAGGCGCTGGAGCGCCGCCTGGGCCGCGAGATTCCCCACCGCCTGGGGTCCAACGAGGGCCTGGACATGCCCCACCGGGCGCTTGAGGCGCGCTTCGGCGCGGCACTCAGCGATCTCGCTCGCGGCTATGGCGACGCCGAAGCCATGGGCGTGCGCACGCGACTCGCCGCGGCGCTCAATGTTGAGCTTGAGCATCTGCTGGTGGATGCCGGTGCCGATAGCCTGCTGGCCCTTTCGCTGCGCGCCGTGGCCCCCGCCGGCACCACGGTGGTAACCAGCGCCGGCAGCTACCCGACGTTTAGCTACTTCGCCGCCGGTCAGGGCTGCCGAATCGTCGAGACCCACTACCAGCAAGCACCGGGGCTGCTGGCCCCGGATCTTGGGGCCCTGGCCGAGGCCGCCAATCGCGAAGAGGCACGGTTAGTCTATCTGGCCAACCCCGACAACCCGGGCGGGCATGTGCACAACGACGCAGCGATCGCCGCGCTGCGTGACGCCTTGCCTGATAGCTGCACCCTGCTGCTCGACGAGGCCTATCACGACTTCCGCCCCGATGCGCCGAGCCATGCCGTGCTGCCCGGTGTGATTCGCGTGCGCACCTTCTCCAAGGCTCACGGCCTCGCCGGGCTGCGCATTGGCTATGCCCTGGTCGATACTGAATCTCATGAGATGCTGATGAAGGTACGCATCCACTATGCGGTGTCGTCGCTTGCCGAAGCCGCCGCCGAGACGCTGCTCGACCACCCGGACGAGACACGCGAGCATATCGAGGCGGTGATTGGCCGGCGTGAACGCCTGGCCACCCATCTGCGCGGACTCGGCGCCGACGTGCTACCCAGCGCCACCAACTTCATCGCCGTGCGCCTGCCCGACGCCGAGCTTGCCGCAAAGGCACATGGTGATCTGCTGGCCGCCGGCAGTCTGATTCATCGCCCGCCGCATCCGGCCCTTGGTCATATCCTGCGCATCAGTGCCGTCGAGGATGCCCTGCTGCCCGGCCGCCTGGCCGCACTGGAAAAAGCGCTGGCCCAAGCCTGAGACGCCATGCGCCACGGGGCTTGGGCCCGGAGCTCCGCCATGCGTTACCCCCGTTTCAACAACCGGTCGAGTTGGCGAAAGCCGATCGCCTCCATCAGTTCGGCGCGGCCGGGGCGGGGCTCGCCGGCCAGATCGGCGAGCGTCAGTGCCACCCGTAGCACCCGGTGATAGGCCCGCGCCGAGAGCGACAGCCGCTCGAGCACGGTCGCAAGCCAGGCCCGATCGGCGGCCTCAAGGGCGCAGGCGGCCTCAAGCTCGCGACCCGGCAGATGGGTATTGAGCGCGCCCCGCTCGGCCTGGCGGGCGCGGGCAGCCATCACCCGCTCTCGTACCGTGGCCGAATCCTCACCGGTCTCCTGTGAGGTCAGCTGCTCCGGGGCCAGCGCCGGGACCTCGACCTGTAGGTCGATACGATCGAGTAGCGGGCCGGACAGTCGCCCCTGATAGCGCTGAATCTGCGTGGCAGTACAGTGACAAGCCCGGCGCGGGTCACCGAGGTAGCCACAGGGGCACGGGTTCATGGCCGCCACCAGCTGGAATCCCGCCGGGTAGGTACGCTGCTGGCTGGCCCTGGCGATATGAATCTGCCCGGATTCCATCGGCTCGCGCATCACCTCGAGCACATGGCGGGAAAATTCCGGCAGCTCATCCAGAAACAAGACACCGTGATGGGCAAGCGAAATCTCACCGGGACGCGGCCGGGAACCACCCCCCACCAGCGCCACGGCACTTGCCGTGTGATGAGGCGCGCGAAAGGGCCGCTGCCCCCACTGATCGCGAAGGCCAAGGCCACATACCGAGCGGATCGACGCCACTTCCAGTGCCTCATCCTCGGAAAGCGCCGGCAGGATGCCCGGCAGCCGGCTGGCAAGCATCGTCTTGCCAGTGCCGGGAGGCCCAGCGAACAGGAGATTATGCCCGCCGGCAGCAGCCACCTCGAGAGCACGGCGCGCCTGGTGCTGGCCACGCACCTCGGAGAGGTCGGCGCTAATCACCGCCGGCGGCAGGGGCGTCGACAGGCGATGAGGCGTCAGCGCTGTCTGCTTCACCAGATGCGCCACCACCTCGAGCAGATGATCGGCGGGCAGTACTTCAAGACCGCCGGCAAGTGCCGCCTCGTCGGCGTTGGCGCTCGGCACAATGAGTTTACGGCCTCGAGCCCGGGTGGCCAGCGCCACCGGTAGCACACCGGGCACCGGGCGCAGGCGACCGTCCAGAGCCAGCTCGCCCACACATTCCAGATCGTGGAGGGACTCGGCGGGCACCTGGCCGGAGGCCACCAGGATGCCCAGCGCAATCGGCAAATCGAAGCGCCCGCCCTCCTTGGGCAGGTCGGCGGGCGCCAGATTCAGGGTGATGCGGCGGGTGTTGGGAAACTCGAGGTTGGAATTGACCAAGGCACTGCGCACCCGTTCACGGCTTTCCTTGACCGCGGTCTCCGGCAGGCCCACCAGGGTCAGGCCCGGCAGGCCGTTGGCCAGATGCACTTCAACCTGCACTTCCGGGGCTTCGAGGCCGAGGCTTGCTCGGCTCGAGATGATCGCCAGTGTCATACGCGTTCCTTGCGTAGCTCAGTGTCGTCACCTAGACACTAGCGCAGGACACGGCCCCCTGTCGCTGACACGTGCAAAGGCAGCGCTAATTCAGTGCTGACCAGGTGCCTTCTTATCGGCGGAAGGCTCAGCCGCTTTGTCGGCACTCGGGGCGTCTTCGTCCACCGGCGGTTCATCCATCGTTTACAGTCCCTCAAGGCCAACAAGGCGCCTAGGCGCGGGCGGCACTCGTAGAGATGACGTTGACGGTATGGAGTGTGATCCTCAAGAGGCACTAGGCGCTTGTAGAGGACCTCACCAGTGCTAATATCTACATCAACCACTTCACCTTCCTCTGGGATGAAGATGCTTTGGGTCGAACAGGCTATTCCGTTATTGTAGCGGACAGTTACGATGGCGTTATACGTGACCGTTTTTTCCTCATAAGTGGGATCATTCAACCGGCTGAGCCTCACACCAGCCCATTACCATGGTGCTTCCAACCGGGCACACAAAAAGCAAAGCCCGACAGTTGGCCGGTGAGTAGTTCCATTGATGCGTGATTGGATAGGTGGTGTGTGGTGTGTGATGTCATGGATGGTGACGGCATGTGCTGACCACTAGCTCGATGCATAGAGGCTCCTACGAGTCATCGGTTAGTAGGGAGCCCTGCATGGACGCAATCAACTTAAGGTACTCTTCTCCGTGGGTGGGCTTGGCCCCCCTCTAAGAGAGTGGAAATGTCTGATGCGCCCTCTACTTCCCTAAAGGGGCAGTAATTGACACTAACTCGAAGGAGGGCTTCAAAAGACGGCAGGTAAAAAAATATATTTGATATCATCAATATCGATAGTAAACCAATCGATATTAAAAACAGCTGATGTTATAAAAGACTTACCATGCGCATATTCACTCCCCAACGCTCACCTGCCACCAAGAACAAACCAACACCCTGTAGATGGCTCTACATCGGGCATCATGGCCGATTGAGCTGCGCGGATACCACACATCAGGACTGCCCTTACCATTGCCTATTCACCGCTTACCCCGTAAGCTTAGGCTTGGCATCACCCAAGCGGCTGAGATAAAAATGTCACATAAAAAATCCATCATTATTAGCATAAAACCACGTTGGGCTGAAAAGATCCTAGGTGGCGATAAGACCGTAGAACTGAGAAAATCCTTCACACCCCAACACAGTGATATAGAAACTGCATTGATATATGCTTCTTCCCCCAAGAGCGCCATCATCGGAAAGGTAAAGATTGAAAAGGTTAAACATGATAATATCACAAATCTTTGGAATGAGACCATGGAGCTCTCCTTCGTTTCAAAGAATGATTTTTCCGAATACTTTTCAAATAAAAAATCTGGAAACGCCATCTTCATGTCTTCCCCGCAACGAACACAACCGCTAAAACTAGATTATTTAAGAGATAAGTACAATTTCACACCACCAGTATCTTGGCGATGGATAAAAGAAAAAGAGACTCCTTTACTGGAGGAAGCGGAATGAGAAAAAAATTAATTCTAGTCGCAGGCGTTTCAGGTGTAGGAAAGTCAACTCTTTGCAGTAAATATGCAAAGAACAACAACTCTACCTCGCATGTACAAGCCAGCAAGTTTGCCGAACTAGTTGACGGAGAAGATCAAGACCAAGCAGGACTTGCGAAAAAAATCCGGGAAGAATTTATAAAAAGCAGAAAAGAGGTTTTTCTTCTTGATGGACACTTAATAATTGGCGGAAAAAAAATACCAGAGGAGGCAATAAACATATTGTCTCCAGACGGAATTATTATTGTTACTGACAACCCCGAAAAAATTTACTTTAGAAAAATTAACGACAATAGCCGAAAAAGGTCTGTCTCCAGTCCTGTGGAGATAGCGGAAGAACAAAATAGCGTCGTAGAATATGCTAAAAAAATCTCAACCGAAAGAAATAAGCCCCTTCAAGTAATTGAAGAGGCTTCATCTAGGAGCCTCTCAGAGGCTCTGGACTTTATGACCCCACACTGAAAGGAGAGGGGTCATGAAAGCCTAGGGGGAAAACTTATCGTCTCATTAAATTTATACTCAACTTTCCCTTCCCGGTACAATCCGCTTTCTGTAGACGTCAGATTGTACCCCATTTTTGTGAACAACTTATCAAAAGCCGGCAGCTTATCTTCACTGACGGTGGCGTGCGGTAAGTCTGTGCCAAGCCAAGACATCAAAGATTCAAAAACTCGCACGCCCATGCCTCGCCCAAAATACTCGGGCAACACACGTACGGTACAAATCTTTTTCTCTCCCTCCTCATGCTTAGCAATACCAAGCGCTACCAACTTCCCATTTCGCTCAACTCTTTCAATCTTTCTTGTCCCGTTTCGTAAACCAGGAACTACTTTCTCTATATACCATGACTCAATACAAGGATAGTCATGAGAAAGAGGCAAAATAAAGCTAAGAACTTCAACCTCTTTAGACTGAAGATCAAACGGATAACCTACGATTCCCGCTTTATTCCATTCATTTTGCTCACATGCCATTAATATATTTTCCATGCCTTCTCCCCCCTGTACTGCCAACCATCCAGACTCCTATGGTCTTACTGGTTGGACAAGACTCTACTCCTAGGCTTGTGTTCCATGTACTCAATATTAAGTTCTTTCAATCAATAGACTACTAAATTTCATTTGTTAACTTAACGCCTCAAAGGGATATAAATTAGACTATAAACATATCTTATTATACCACATAAGCCAACCCTTGTCGAGAGATACTTTACTTCCACCTTACTTAGGCATTATAGTAAATAAGTAAACATCCTGGTGGTCGACAGAACTGCTTAAATAACTGGTTATCAAGCTTCCAAAATAGCTACCGGCAGCACCTAAAATGACAATTATCGACAAAGATAGCGCAACCGTCTTCCAGTTGCTCACACGTATATTTAGCTTAACAAAAGCATTAAACTCTTTAATCCCGGCATCTCTTTTCGATAGCACTTCTTGCGCAGTGCTATCTTCGGGACTACTTCTTCGCGATTTTCGCAAGGGCCGCTTAGGCTTTGATGGTTGAAAGCCGACCTCACTTCCACTATCTTTCTTTTCTCGCCAATGATATATGACCATACCTTCTTGAAGTGCATCACTTCCACCATCGGGCACATAGTCTAGCCACAATTCCCGCTCAAGAAGTCGAGACTTATGATAGTTTGTATGCCCTCCATCTAGATCCGCACCGACACGGAGAACCAAGAGAAAGTCAATCCGAACAATAGGCACAACCCCCGTTTCTTCAGCATCTTCCATAAGCTCTTCTACTTCAGGTGGAAGATTCCTTGCCTCGTTAAGCCGAAAATCAACATACTCTGTTGCATGAAATCCGCTAAGAATAAACTTATCTTCTGGCCTAATGGTTTTTACAAAACTATTCCTTCCAGAATTATTTATAAAGACACGAAACCTGAAATAAATCCACTTCTGTTTATTTATTTCTCGATGAGCTGCTTGAATTGCCGCACTGGTAATGGTGAGCTTTGTGCCACCTTTGTAAGGCTCAACTTTTAGATATTGATCATCAATACAACCATTATTAGAAGTTGAAAAATTATGAACTCTGCAGAACTGGCCTTCTTGGTTACCAAGCTCAACTCGCCTACTCGATTCTTGGCGAACTTCTAGCCGTTCATTAAAGATACCCGTAGCGACATTGGTATTTTTAAAAAGAGGCCCAAGGTCTTTAATATCCTCAGCGTCGAGAGGCACCGGAAGATATATGCATATACCTTCTACATCTTTTAAGTCATCAAAGGGGGTTACCATAACCCCAATATCAAGAAAGTCTGACTTTTCCGCATGGCGCTTAGGCCTAATTTTCTTGTAGGCTGCAGAGGCATATCTCTTTAAATCATATCCTATACCTCTTTCATCTGGGTGCTGTGGGATTGAAGACCCAACTCTCCAATAATTAAAGTGAAGCTGCATCTTGCTTCCATGATTATTATTACTACTCTCCCGTAGCTTACACCATGCAGCAACACTCCGCCCGCCAGACTTATAGTTGCTCATCAGCGCCCCTGACAATAAGAAATATTTTTCATAAAGTTTAAATCATATCAAATAAGGTAGCACTCACATAGCCGAATGACAGTCCCTAATAGCAAATAACGATGCGGTTGGACCCCACAAGCATGACATTAGGAGGTTATGCCCGCCGGCAGAAGCCACCGGCAACACACCGGGCACCGGGCGCAGTCGGCCATCCAGAGCCAACTCGCCAACACATTCCAGATCGTTGAGGGACTCGGCGGGCACCTGGCCCGAGGCCACCAGGATGCCCAGCGCAATCGGCAAATCGAAGCGCCCGCCTTCCTTGGGCAGGTCGGCAGGAGCCAGATTCAGGGTGATGCGGCGGGTGTTGGGAAATTCGAGGTTGGAATTGACCAGGGCGCTGCGCACCCGTTCACGGCTTTCCTTGACCGCGGTCTCCGGCAGGCCCACCAGGGTCAGGCCCGGCAGGCCGTTGGCCAGATGCACTTCAACCTGCACTTCCGGGGCTTCGAGGCCGAGGCTTGCTCGGCTCGAGATGATCGCCAGTGTCATACGCGTTCCTTGCGTAGCTCAGTGTCGTCACCTAGACACTAGCGCAGGACACGGTCCCCTGTCGCTGACACGTGCAAAGGCAGCGCTAATTCAGTGCTGACCAGGTGCCTTCTTATCGGCGGAGGGCTCAGCCGCTTGATCGACACTCGAGGTTTCTTCGTCCGCCGGCGACTCATCCAGCGCTTGCGGAGCAACGTCCGCGGCTTCGGCGGCTAAAGGCGTTTCGACAGACGCTGGGGCATCTTGATCGATGGCGGCTTCAAGGGCCGCGACCTGCTTCTCCAGCGACTCGACGCGCGAACGGGTGCGTTGCAGCACGTCCATTAGGATGTCGAAGTCCTCGCGGGTCACCAGCTCCATGCGGTCGAAAGCCCCTTTGACCACCTGCTGCACGTTGCGCTGCAGCTCCTCGGGCGCGTGGGAGGCACCCTGCAGGCGCTCACCGAGCTGCTGGGCCAGACGGCTGATACGGTCGTTCGTCACCATGGGTCGCACTCCTTACGGTCAATATCGATCACTGGTTACAGGATACGCAAGGCATGGCAATCGCGCATGCCCTGTGCGTCTCTGTAAGCATCATCTCTCAGCGCACCCTCTCGGCGCATCGTCGCGATGCGTAAGCACCAGATTAGTGCAGCAATCCATGCTGCGCTGCAAAACCATCTTGCAAAGGCCAGAAAAACCCTCAACATCCTTATGATTTAAAGGGATTTTATATTCATTGGCATGCTATGCGCTTAACAATCCTCAAGCACCACCAAAACAAGCACGCCACCGACAACCCCTTTCAGTGGGAGACACGGAATGAAACTCATCACTGCCATCATCAAGCCGTTCAAGCTAGACGATGTTCGTGAGGCGCTGGCCGACAACGGCGTTCAGGGCATCACGGTTACCGAAGTCAAAGGCTTCGGCCGCCAGAAGGGCCACACCGAGCTCTATCGCGGCGCGGAGTATGTGGTCGACTTCCTGCCCAAGGTGAAAGTCGAGATCGCCGTCGACGATTCACGGCTCGAAAGCGTTCTCGAGGCCATCCGCAACGCGGCCAACAGCGGCAAGATCGGAGACGGCAAGCTGTTTGTCACCCCGCTGGAGGATGTCATCCGCATCCGTACCGGCGAACGCGGTGCCGACGCCGTCTGATTCGTCCAGAACCCGACGCAGGGCTCCTTGCAACAAACTAACCCATAACGCGAGTACCACCGTCAGCGTAACAATGACACTAGGGCACGCTGGCCCAGGAGAGTACCCCATGACCGAACTTTCAGAGCTGACTTACGCGCTCGATACCTTCTACTTCCTCATCTGCGGCGTGCTGGTGATGTGGATGGCCGCTGGCTTTGCGATGCTTGAAGCTGGCCTGGTCCGTTCCAAGAACACCGCCGAGATCCTGACCAAGAACGTCGCGCTGTTTGCGATTGCCTGCACCATGTACTTGGTGATCGGTTACTACATCATGTATTCCGGCAACGGTGGCGGCATCCTGCCGAACCTGGGTTTCCTGATCGGCGGCGAAAACACCATGGACGCCATCACCGGCGGCGGTGACGACGCGCCCTACTACTCGATGCGTTCTGACTTCTTCTTCCAGGTCGTGTTCGTGGCAACGGCCATGTCCATCGTCTCCGGTGCCGTGGCCGAGCGCATGAAACTGTGGGCCTTCCTGGCCTTTGCGGTGGTCATGACCGGCTTTATCTACCCGGTGTCCGGCTACTGGACCTGGGGTGGTGGCTGGCTTGCCGAGGTCGGTTATTCCGACTATGCCGGTTCCGGCATCGTGCACCTGGCCGGTGCAGCCGCAGCACTCGCGGGAGTGCTCGTGCTGGGCCCGCGTAAGGGCAAGTACGGCAAGGATGGCAGCATCTACGCCATCCCCGGCGCCAACATGCCGCTGGCTACCCTGGGTACCTTCATCCTGTGGATGGGCTGGTTCGGCTTCAACGGTGGCTCGGAACTGAAACTGTCTGACGCCACGTCGGCCAACAATGTGGCTCAGGTGTTCGTCAACACCAACGCTGCGGCGGCCGGCGGCGTGATCGCCGCACTGATCCTGGCCAAGCTGTGGTTCCGCAAGGCGGACCTGACCATGGCGCTGAACGGTGCACTGGCTGGGCTGGTCGCCATCACGGCCGATCCCCTGTCTCCCTCGGCACTGGGCGCTACTCTCATCGGCGCCATCGGTGGCCTGATCGTGGTGCTGGCCATCGTCAGCCTCGACAAGCTGAAGCTCGATGACCCGGTCGGTGCCATCTCGGTGCATGGTGTAGTCGGCATCTGGGGCGTCCTGGCCGTGCCGCTCTCCAATGACGGTGCTTCCTTTGACGCTCAGATCATCGGCATCGCCGGCATCTTCGCCTGGGTCTTCCTGGCAAGCCTGGTGGTGTGGCTGATCCTCAAGGCCATCATGGGCGTGCGGGTCAGCGAAGAAGAAGAATACGAAGGCGTCGACCTTGCAGAGTGTGGCCTGGAAGCCTACCCCGAATTCAACGTCGCCAAAAAATGAGGCGATATACCGAGTGAGCTGGCGTGCTCCCCTGGCCCCCTAACGGGGGCCTTTTTTATTCCCGCTCGGTGCGGTGTATGCTTAGGGGAATACTTGCGGGATATGATGTCGCGTCACTCCGGTCCAGGAATCGCGTCGCCCCGACCAACGAACACAAGGAGAATGACCATGAAGCTGGTGACCGCCATCATCAAGCCGTTCAAGCTCGACGACGTACGGGAATCGCTTTCCGAGATTGGCGTGCAGGGCATCACCGTCACCGAGGTGAAGGGCTTCGGCCGCCAGAAGGGGCATACCGAGCTCTACCGTGGCGCCGAGTATGTGGTCGACTTCCTGCCCAAGGTGAAACTCGAAGTGGCAGTGGAAGACGCCATGGCCGAGCAGGTGATTGATTCCATTACTCAGGTCGCCAACACCGGCAAGATCGGCGATGGCAAGATCTTCGTCTCCCCGCTAGAGCAGGTAATTCGCATCCGCACCGGCGAAACCGACAAGGACGCCGTCTAACGCGGGAAGAGTTACCGGCGGCTCAAGCCCAGGTCGCGCTCATACAGGCAGCAAGATCGGCGATGGCAAGATCTTCGTCTCCCCGCTGGAGCAGGTAAGCGGAACGCCGCACCGTCGCATCCGCACCGGCGAAACCGACAAGGACGCCGTCTAACGCAATAGGCTTCGGCCTTGTCGTCCTGACAGCAAAAACCCCGCCGGGCTGACCGGACGGGGTTTTTTACGATCTAGGCTCGAGACGCCAATGGGGCTTCGAGCCTAGCGGGCTTCTTGCGAGTTACGCACTGCCCACGTCTTATCGGCCTTGTTGCTAAGGCTTATTTCTCGACGAAGGCGCGCTCGATCACGTAGTCGCCGGGCTCGCCCAGGCGCGGCGAGATCTTGAAGCCCAGATCGTCGAGCAGGGCGCTGGACTCATCAAGCATCGCCGGGCTGCCGCAGATCATGGCGCGATCCTGCTTGGGGTCGAGCGGTGGCAGGCCAGTATCCTCGGCGAGCTTGCCGCTACGAATATGGTCGGTCAGGCGCCCTTGAGTGTGGAACTCCTCGCGGGTCACTGTCGGGTAATAGACCAGTTTCTCGGCGATTTCCTCACCCAGATATTCGTGCGCCGGCAGTTCCTTGGTGATGAAGTCGGCGTAGGCCAGTTCGCTGACAGAGCGCACACCGTGGATCAGCACGATCTTCTCGAAGCGCTCGTAGGCCTCCGGGTCCTGAATCAGGCTCATGAAGGGCGCAAGGCCGGTGCCGGTGGAGAGCAGATAGAGATTGCGGCCCGGCAGCAGGTCGTCGGTGACCAGGGTGCCGGTGGGCTTACGGCTGACCATGATCTGATCGCCGACCTCAAGGTGCTGCAGGCGCGATGTCAGCGGGCCGTCGGGCACCTTGATGCTGAAGAACTCGAGGTGATCCTCGTAGTTGGGGCTGGCGATCGAGTAGGCACGCATCAGCGGCTTGCCTTCTACTTCGAGACCGATCATTACGAATTGGCCGTTCTTGAAGCGCAGGCTGCGTTCGCGGGTGGTCTTGAAGCTGAACAGGGTATCGTTCCAGTGATGGACGCTTAAGACTTCTTCCAGGGCAAACTTGCTCACGACCGACTCCTTAACTGTTCAAGGCGCATATTCCCGAAAGAAATAACGTCGCCGATAAGATCAATAGGTGGATTCTAAGCACCGACGATCTATCTGTTAAATGGTTTGTATGGATAACACTTATCTATAATATCGATACAAACCTTCGGAGTGTGATCATGCGCTATACCCTGCGCCAGCTAGAAGTCTTCGTCGCCGTCGCTCAGCATGAGAGTGTCTCCCAGGCCGCTCGGGAGCTGGCGCTGTCGCAATCGGCGGCCAGCACCGCCCTTTCAGAGCTCGAGCGCCAATTCGACTGTCAGCTGCTGGACCGGGTCGGCAAGCGGCTGAAACTCAACGCTCTGGGCTTCCAGCTGCTGCCCAAGGCGGTGGCGCTGCTCGACCGCGGTGAAGAGATCGAGGAGCTGCTACGCGGCCAGCGCGGCATCGGTTCGCTGGATGTCGGCGCGACGCTTACCATCGGCAACTATCTGGCCACCCTCTTGATCAGCGACTTCCTCAAGGCACATCCTGATAGCCGGGTACGCTTACAGGTGGGCAACACCCGCAGTATCACCGAGCGGGTGGCCCATCATGAGCTGGATCTGGGGTTGATCGAGGGCGACTGCCAGCACGAGTCGCTGGTCATGCAGCCCTGGGTAGAGGACGAACTGGTGGTGTTCTGCGCGCCCCATCATCATCTGGCGGGAAGCAGCGCGCTGGACATGAGCCGCCTGCTGCGCGAAGACTGGATCATGCGGGAACCGGGGTCGGGTACTCGCCTGACGCTTGAACACGCCGCCCGTCATCGACGCGGGCGCTTCAACATTCTGCTGGAACTGGAGCACACCGAGGGCATCAAGCGGGCGGTCGAATCCGGCCTAGGCATCGGCTGCGTATCGCGCCTGGCCGTGCGCGACGCCTTCCGCCGGGGTAGCCTCGTGCCACTGGCCACCCCGGACCTGGACCTGCGCCGTCAGTTCTCCTTCATCTGGCACCGGCACAAGTACCTGACGACCGGCATACGGGAATACCTCAAGCTATGCCGGCAGATGACCGCCGGCATCCAGCGTAGCGATGAGATTCCCCTGCCGCTCACGCCCTGAAGCAGACGCCGATCAGGCGTGCTCCAGGCGCCTGGGCGACGCCGGAGCCGGAGCTGGCGTCGATGCCAACGCCGGCCGCTCGCTGTTATCACGCAAGGTGAAGCCGGCCACTACTTCGCTCAACCGATCCGCCTGATCCTTCAGCTGCTCGGCAGCGGTCGTCGATTCCTCAACCAGGGCGGCGTTCTGCTGCGTCATGCGATCCAGTTCGGACACGGCCACATTGACCTGGCCAATGCCATCGCTCTGCTCGCCGGTAGCAGCAGTGATCTCGCCCAGCACGTCGGTAACCCGGGTAACACTCTGCACGATCTCTTCCATGGTCTCGCCGGCGGCGCGCACCTGGGCCGCGCCCTCTTCGGTGCGGGCGCTGGAGGTCTCGATCAGGCCCTTGATCTGCTTGGCGGCCTCGGCACTGCGCGAGGCCAGCTGGCGCACCTCACCGGCCACTACGGCGAAGCCACGACCCTGCTCCCCGGCCCGCGCCGCCTCCACCGAGGCGTTCAGCGCCAACAGATTGGTCTGGAAGGCGATGCCATCCATGACATTGACGATCTCGCTGATCTGCGCCGACGAATCGCGAATGCCCTGCATGGTGTCGACCACCTGGCCGACCGCCTGACCGCCGCGGCGCGCGACATCAGATGCCGATGCGGCTAACGTATTGGCCTGCCGTGAGGACTCGGCGGTATGCGCAACCGTGCTGGTGATCTCTTCCATCGAGGCCGAGGTTTCTTGCAGGCTAGAGGCGGCGTTCTCGGTCCGCCGTGAGAGATCCTGACCGCCATCGGCGATCTCGGTGGCGGCAATGCGCACCGACTCGCTGCTGTCCCGCACGTCGAGCAGCACATTGTTCATCTTTTCGACAAACGCATTGAACTGGGTCGCCAATTCGGCCGTCTCGTTGCGCCCCCGGACCGGCAGGCGGGCGGTCAGGTCACCTTCGCCGGAGGCGATGTCACCCATGCGCTCGGCGAGCTGGCGAAGCGGTCGAGCGATGCTCCCCCCGACCAGGTAGCTTGCCAGTAGACCGAGCACGGCAATGACCAGGCCCATCAGGAGCATGCCGAGCAGGTCCGCTTCGCGTTGATCGGCAAGCTGGCCACGCAGGTCGATGAGTCCCGCCATGACCGCCTGCTCGGGAAGACGCATCGACAACACCCAGGTTTCATCGGTGCCACCGATAGTGAAGGGCCAGGTCACCTCGAAGCGCTCTTGCACCTCATCAAAAGCGAAGATCGCCTCGCCGGCCTCGCGGGCCGCCTCGAGCCGCTGGTTCATGTCATCACCGAGCACCTCATCGGCAAGCTTGCCCAGCCCATCGGTCTTGGCGTTGGCCGTGGCACCTGCCAACACCCCACGGGATCCCACCAAGGTCATCTCACCGGCACCTGAGTAAAGTCCGGCATTGGCCTCGTCCAGCAGGCCCTGAAGGAACTCCACGTCGAGATCGACACCGGCAACACCGCGATAATCGCCGTCAACGAGGATAGGCGCGTTAAAGGAGGTTACCAGGTAGCGCTCGTCGCCATAGTCGTAGTAATGCGGGTCGATGATACAGGCACGTTTGGTTTCCTTCGGGCAAAGATAATACTCACCCGCACGAATGCCCTCGGCGTTGCGCTCCTCACTCTCCATGCTACCGCCCAGCGGCAATACCTCGATCTGGCCCTCGCCACTGCGATACCACCAGGGCATGAAACGGCCACTGCCGTCGTAGCCCTCGTCGGTCTTGCCTTCGAATACCGCATCAGAACCAAACGCATTGGGCTCCCAGCCGATGAAGGCATCCAGCAGATCGGGATTCTGGGCCACCAGGTCGCGAGTCAGATTGGACAGCTCATGACGCCCAAGCACCAATTTCGCCTGACCCTCTGCGTCGCGCTGGCCCATCAGGGCATTGGTATCAGCAAGCTGTTCGGCCAGCAGCAGGGCCCGTTCAAGCCGGCGCTGGATATCCTGACTCTGGGCCTCGGCCAATGCCATCAGCCGCTCGCGAGCGTTATCGCGTAGTAGTTCGCTGGTGCGGTCCTCGACGAGGGCCTGGGAACGGGAGTTGGCGATCATCGCATAGCTCACCAGCGCGGCGACCACGATTAGGATACAGCCCCCCACCAATAAGGTGACGAAGGAGCGTAAGGACTTGAAACGCATTGATATTATTCTCTTCAGGGGAATGGGTAACAGGGTGCGACGCTCAGGTAGCTGTCCAGGGCGTTGATAAAAGATGCCGAGGCACCACCAGGCTACGCAGCCGTAGTAACGATTGTTGTTATGACTGAAGTAATGACCGTCGTAACAACACGAAGCACGACTCGCTAACCAAAGGCGACGAGGAGCTAGGTACACCTGGCCGTGGCTTCCATGGATAGGTTATCGGCGTCGAGGAACACGACTTGAGGCATCGTCGACATTCGGCCCACACGGAAAAGGAGCCGACTCGGCTGAGCACGCCAGCAACGTAGCGAACCAGAAAGCCCCACCGCCCCGACCATGGTGGGCCGGAGCGGCGGGGCTTTTCATGAAACGAGTGCGCGACTTCCCATCTTAGAGGGAAGGACTCGCACTAGAGGGTCAGGCGAATTCGAGGCTGGGACGACGCTTGGCGTCCATCCCGGCATCGCCGAGTGGCGGCAACGCGCCTCGCCCGGCGTCAAGGGCAGACTCGCTCAGCGTGAAGCCAGCCACCGCCTCGGTGAGCCGGTCCGCCTGATCCTTCAGTTGCTCGGCGGCAGTGGTCGACTCCTCGACCAGGGCAGCGTTCTGCTGGGTCATGCGGTCCAGCTCGGACACGGCCACATTGACCTGACCGATACCCTCGCTCTGCTCACCGGTCGCGGCGGTGATTTCACCCAGCACGTCGGTGACTCGGGTGACACTCTGTACGATCTCTTCCATGGTCTCGCCGGCGGCGCGCACCTGGGCCGCGCCCTCTTCGGTGCGAGCACTGGAGGTCTCGATCAGGCCCTTGATCTGCTTGGCGGCCTCTGCCGAGCGGCTCGCCAGCTGGCGCACCTCCCCGGCCACGACCGCAAAGCCACGCCCCTGTTCACCGGCCCGTGCCGCCTCCACCGAGGCGTTCAGTGCCAGCAGATTGGTCTGGAAAGAGATGCCGTCCATCACATTGACGATCTCATTGATCTGCGCCGACGAATCGCGAATACCCTGCATCGTATCGACCACCTGGCCAACCGCCTCTCCGCCACGGCGGGCGACCTCGGAGGCAGACTCGGCAAGGCCGCTCGCCTGACGAGAGGACTCGGCAGTATGTGCGACGGTACTGGTGATCTGCTCCACCGAAGCCGAGGTCTCTTGCAGGCTCGAGGCAGCATTCTCGGTGCGGCGAGACAGGTCCTGACCACCTGTGGAAATCTCCGTCGCGGCGATACGCACCGATTCGCTGCTTTGGCGGATCGTGACCATCACCGCCTCCATCTTGCCGACGAAACGATTGAAGGCGGCGGCCATCTGCGCCACCTCGTCTCGGCCCTGCTCAGGCAGGCGCCGGGTCAGGTCGCCCTCGCCGCTGGCGATATCCTCCAGGGCATCCCGCGCCCGCTCGAGACCTGCCAGGGTGCGTTTGAGCCACAGACCCAGCAGCAGGGCCGTGATGACGATAATGCTCACCAGGGTGATCAAGGAGGACTCGAGGATGGCACGCAGGCCGGCGGTCGCCTCGTATTCGTCCATCGCCACTCCCAGTTCCCAGTCACTGCCGGGGATAGGGGTCACTGACAGCCGCTTGCCGGCATCACCGATGGCAATCGTCTCCCAGCCGTCTTTGGTACTGCCAAGGCGCGAGATAGCAGACGGCGTCAGCTCCTCGCTGAGACGGGTCAGCGGCTTGAGGGTCAACTCGGCGTTGGGGTGGGCGATCAGTGTTTCGCCGCCCGTACTGAGGAAGGCGAAGCTGGACGGCGTCGGCTGGATATCGTTGACCTGAGTGATCAGCTTGTCGATCACCACATCACCACCGATCACGCCATGGAGACGTCCGCCACGTTCGACCGGAGTGGCGAAGCTCACCACCATACGACCGCTGCTGGCGTCCACGTAGGGCAAGGAAACGATGGTCTTGTCCTGCTCGGTCGCCGAGCGGTACCAGTCACGCTGCCGCGGATCGTAATCATCCGGAGGCACCCAGCCATCCGAACTGATCAGAGAGCCATCCGGCTTGCCGAGATAGGTCGATAGGAAGCCGCCGGACTTGGCGAGCTGAATCAACGCCGGTACCGGATCATCGCCCTTTACCGGCTCACGAGCCGCCTCGACCATGCTGGTGCGCGCGGCAATCCACTCCTCGATCGCCAGGGCGTTACCACTGGCAATGGAGGCCAGTTGATTGGCGACCTGCTCTTGATCGTGGGACTTGACGGTCAGATAGCTGACGGCCGCATTGATCACCAAGGCCATGGCGATGATCGCCAGGGTGATGATCAGGATGCGCTTGCGCAACGAAGAAAACATGGAGGGGCGCCCTTAAAGTAGCAATACATGGTGTTATTTGATTGCAAACACCTGAAATAGCGAATAGTTACATCGGCTATCTATCGGCGTGGGCGCCCACTTCTTGAGCCGCCGATAGTGCATTGCCCTGAATTACCGGTATCGCTTAGCGCAAATCGCTAACCGCTTGCTGAATGGTCTCAAGGCTGGCCTTCGATAAGTCCTTGGCCAGACTATGAATCACCAAGTTGGCTGTCGGGCCATCGAGCTTGTCGCGCAGCTGACCGAGAAAGCGCGGCGGTGCCACCAGAATCAGCTTCTCAAGGTCATTCTCGACCCGAGAGCGGTAAAGGCGCTCGGCCACTTCCTTGGCGAAACGCTCCGTTTCGTGCTGGGTGGCCACATTCTCGCCACCTGAGGACCTCGTGGCCATCGTCGATGACTCATGCACCTCTCCACCATTGTCAGTGACCAGGTCCCCCTCGTGGAGGCGCCCCTCGGCATGCAAGAGGCTGTCATGCTCGACCAGCCTCAAGGCATCCCGGGTGAAGATACGCGCGCGTGCAGCGTCGGCCACCAGAATATAAGTTGTCATCGCAATTCCTCACTAGAATGAAACGAATCCCACAGCACAAACGTCCTATTGAGGTTGGCAAGTGCGCTTGGGGGCGTCAACTGCATGTCGTCGCCCAGTGGAGACAGGATGCGCGCGCTTGGCGCTATGCTAGAATCGCCGCCCCCTCAGGAAGGCAGTCCGGACATCAAGACGACGACCTGCCTCAACTCGTCATTGGAGACGTTCTCGATGCGCAACCTGTTGCTGATGCGCCGCCCCTTGCCCCGTACTCTGCTGGTCTCGCTTCACCTCTTGGTTCAGCTTGGGATGCTGGTGGGCGGAGGACTCTGGACGCGGGAGGCGCTGGCGCCACTCGCCCTCACGTCATTGTCAGGCCAGTGGCCGACGCTTTTGCTGGGCGTCGGCGTGACCCTTTCCGGCTGCCTGCTGGTACGAATGCTGTTCGAACTGCTGATGATGCCCCACCACATGCAGTCCATGATCAAACAGCAACAGTTGCCTTTCACTCGCTCTACCCGGCGGCGACCAGCGATCCACGATGAAGACGACAGCTGGGTGGGCGAGGCGCGCAAGGTCGATCCCGCTGCCCCTGAGCACGCCAACCCCACGACAGTGGCGCCCGCCGAGCACCCGCTCGCTGCTGCACCGCCGCAGGCCGCCGCGCCAGCCTGGTCGATGCCCCGCGAGCCGCAGCTGGACCTGGCCGCGACCTCCCCAGCCGGAGAGGAGGCGCCGCGAGGTGAGCCGCGCTTCTGAGCGCACCGGTCATTCCCGATGGCTCCTACGCAGACGCCCCCGCCGGCATCCCGGCGGGGGCGTCTTGGTCATGGCCATTGTCTCTTGCCCCAGCCTAGTGGCCGAGAATCTGACTCAGGAACAGCTGGGTCCGCTCTGACTGCGGATTATTGAAGAATGGCTCTGGGGCGTTCTCCTCGATGATCTGGCCCTGATCCATGAAGATCACCCGGTCAGCAACGGTCTTGGCGAAGCCCATCTCGTGAGTCACGCAGAGCATGGTCATGCCTTCCTCGGCGAGTTCGACCATCACGTCGAGCACTTCCTTGATCATCTCGGGATCCAGTGCAGAGGTCGGCTCATCAAAAAGCATCACCTCCGGATGCATGCACAACGAACGGGCGATTGCCACACGCTGCTGCTGACCGCCGGAGAGCTGACCCGGAAACTTATGTGCCTGCTCGGCAATTCGCACCCGTTCAAGATACTGCATGGCCAGCGCTTCGGCTTCACGGCGCGGTTTCTTCTGCACCCAGATCGGCGCCAGGCTGCAATTCTCAAGCACCGTAAGATGCGGGAACAGATTAAAGTGCTGAAACACCATCCCGACGTGGTGACGAATCTGCTCGATGCGCTTGATGTCCTGCGTCATGGGGATGCCGTTGACGACGATCTCTCCCTGCTGGTGTTCCTCCAGATGATTGATGCAACGGATCAGGGTCGACTTGCCGGAGCCCGAGGGCCCGCAAATGACGATGCGCTCCCCTCGCTGGACGGTAAAGTCGATGTCACGCAGCACATGGAAGTCGCCGTACCACTTGTTCAGACCGTGCATCTCGACCATGGGGGTATCGTTGGTCTTGGCCGTTTGTAGTGTCATACCGATGTCCTTGTTCTTGTAAGCGGCCGCCCGTCTGGCGAGCGACCGCCGGCAGCGCCTTCGCGCGCCTAGTGGCCTGTGTGCAGCTTGCGCTCCAGGTGCTGGCTGTAGCGAGACATGCTGAAGCAGAATACCCAGAACACCAGCGCCACAAAGACATAGCCCTCGATCGAGAAACCCAGCCAATCCGAATCGGAAAGCGCCGCCTGCACGATTGCCAGCAGGTCGAACAGACCAATGATCAGCACCAGTGAGGTGTCCTTGAACAGGGCGATGAAGGTGTTAACGATCCCGGGAATCATCATCTTCAACGCCTGGGGCAACACGATCAGCCCCATGCGCTTCCAGTAGCCCATGCCCAGCGCCGCAGCGGCTTCTTCCTGCCCCTTGGGAATCGCCTGCAGGCCACCGCGCACCACCTCTGCCATGTAGGCACTCTGGAAAAAGGTGATACCGATCAGTGCCCGTACCAGCTTGTCCATATCCACCTCGGTGGGCACGAACAGCGGCAGCATTACCGAGGCCATGAAAAGCACGGTGATCAAGGGCACGCCGCGCCAGAACTCGATGAACACCACCGAGATGCTCTTCACGATCGGCATCTTCGACTGCCGCCCCAGCGCCAGCACGACACCGATCGGCAATGCCGCGACGATACCGACGACCGCCAGCACCAGGGTCAGCATCAAGCCGCCCCAGCGATGAGTCGGTACCGCCGGCATGCCAAAAGACCCGCCGTGCAGCAGGTAAAAAGCAACGATCGGGAAGACCACCAGCGTCATCACCGCCGCCAGCTTCTTGGCCGGTAGACGCGGCAGCGCCAGCCAGGCAATCATCACCGCAAACAGCACGAAGGTGACGTTGACTCGCCAGCGAAGCTCGCTTGGGTAGAAGCCATAGATGAACTGCTCGAAGCGGGCCGAGATGAATACCCAGCAAGCGCCACCAGAACCGCAGGCTTCGCGACTGGTGCCGATCCAGTCAGCATCGATAATGGCCCACTGAATCACTGGGGTAAGCCCTGCAATCAGCGCCCAGATCGCCAGCAGTGAGAGCACGCTGTTGATAGGTCCTTGAAAAAGATTGCTGCGCAGCCAGGCAACCGGGCCCACGCTGCGTTTGGGCGCCGGGCGAGCATCCACCGGTGTCGTGTTTACGGTCAATTTGTCCACTTATCGCTCCACCAGCGCCATGCGCGCGTTGAACCAGTTCATGAACATCGACACCAAAAGACTCAGGATCAAATAGACCGCCATGGTCATCATGATCACCTCGATGGCCTGCCCGGTCTGATTGAGTGTGGTGCCGGCGAAGACGGACACCAGGTCCGGATAGCCGATAGCAGTGGCAAGCGAGGAGTTCTTGATCAGGTTGAGATACTGACTGGTCAGCGGTGGAATGATCACGCGCATTGCCTGAGGAATTACTACTAGCCGCAGGGTCATGCCCCCGGATAACGACAGGGCCCGAGCAGCCTCGGTCTGACCGCTGGAGACCGCCTGAATGCCTGAGCGCACGATTTCAGCGATGAAGGAACCGGTGTAGATCGACAGCGCTAGCCACAACGCCAGCAGTTCCGGCAGCACGGTGATGCCGCCCGAGAAGTTGAAGCCCCCAAGCTTGGGGATATCCCAGGTCAGCGGCATGCCGCTGGCGACGAACACCAGCAGCGGCATGCCCACGATCATCCCGGCGCTGATCCAGCCTGCGGGCAACCGATCGCCCGTCGCTTCCTGGCGGCGACGGTTCCAGCGCACCAGCACGATGGCCGCAATGACGGCAACGACCAGCGCCACCAGTGTCCAGACGAGGCCCGATTCGCTCACCGGCGCTGGGACGACCAAACCGCGAATATTGAGGAATACGGCTTCACCGAGGCTCATGCTCTGCCGAGGAGACGGCAAGGTACGCAGCACGGCGAAGTACCAGAAGAATATCTGCAGCAGCAGCGGAATATTGCGGAATATTTCGACATAGGCACCGGCCAGTCGTGCGATCAGCCAGTTGGGCGATAACCGCGCGATGCCCATCAGGAAGCCGATCACCGTGGCCGCGAGGACACCCAGGGCCGACACCAGCAAGGTGTTCATCAACCCAACGAGAAAGGTACGACCGTAAGTGCTCTGAGGCGAGTAGTCGATCAGGCTCTGGACGATGCCGAAGCCGGCCGTGTCATCGAGGAAGCCGAAACCGGTGGTGATTCCGCGAGCATCCAGGTTATCGAGGGTATTACTGACGATGAAGCCGATCGCCGCGAACAGAGCGGCCAGCATCAACGCCTGAAACATCAGCGCCCGCTTGGCGGGATCACGCCAGAAAGGCGTCTTCCCACGCGGAGGGGGCGAGGAAGGAGTCGTCATGGAAGATCCTCTCCACTAGCAATATCACAACAACGAACCCCACCCCTGAAGGGGCGGGGTTCTGTGGAGAGTCTTAGCGAATCGGCGGTGCGTACTGAACACCGCCGTCGGTCCACAGTGCGTTGATACCACGCTCGATGTTCAGCGGAGAGCCCGCCCCAACGTTGCGATCGAAGACCTCACCGTAGTTACCCACCTGGCTGACGATGTTATAGGCCCAGTCGGCTGGCAGGCCCATGGCCTCGCCGAAGTTGCCTTCGTCACCCATGAAGCGCTTGATGCCGGGCTTATCGGATTCCTTCATCTCATCGGCATTTTCGCTGGTGATGCCCATTTCTTCGGCGTTGATCATGGCGAACAGTGTCCACTTCACGGCGTTGAACCACTGATCATCACCCTGGCGAACGACGGGACCCAGCGGCTCCTTGGAGATCACTTGCGGCAGTACCTTGGCACCATCAGGGTCAGACAGCTTGATGCGCAGGGCGTTGAGCTGAGAGGTATCAGACGTCAGCACATCACAGCGCCCCGCCTCGAAACCGCCAACGGTCTGGTCGGAGGTATCGAAGACCACTGGCTCGAAGCTCATGTCGTTGGCCTGGAAGTAGTCAGCCAGGTTGAGCTCGGTGGTGGTACCGGACTGTACGCAGAAGGCCGCACCATCAAGCTGCATGGCGCTGTCGACACCCAGCGATTCCTTGACCAGGAAGCCCTGACCGTCATAGAAGCTAACGCCGGTGAAGTTGAGGCCCAGGGTGGTATCGCGGGTCGCGGTCCAGGTGGTGTTACGCGACAGCACGTCGATCTCGCCAGACTGCAGTGCAGTGAAGCGCTCCTTGGCGTTCAACGGCACGAACTGCACCTTGGATGCATCGCCGAATACTGCCGCCGCCACGCCATGGCAGACATCCACGTCGATACCTTCCCAATTGCCCTGGTCGTCGGGTGAAGAGAACCCCGGCAGGCCGGTGCTGACACCGCAGACCACCTGACCGCGCTCTTTGACGGCGTCCATCGTCTCGCCGGCCTGGGCAGAGCCCGCCGCCAACAGGGTGGCGACCAGGGCGGTCGCGGAACACAGCAGGGTCTTTTTGTTGTTGTGCAACATATCGTAATCCCTTGGATTGGGTGAGTTGTTGTTATCGTGCTCGTGGCACGTCGCTCGACATTAGCAAAGCCGCTTTCAAGGCCGTTAAACGGGAGACAACCTTACTTCAACGCAACTGCCCGCGACTCTTCACAGCGAAAGCAACGCCAAGCGTAATAGCAGATTTAAAACAGGCGTTTAGATTTATAGGGGCATTTTTATTGCCTTGCAAAAGGCTCAGTATTCCTGCCGATGAAAGCATCGCCCAGTGACAAAAAGTGTCTCAATACGGCTTCTCGCGAGCATTGGAGGAGGCCTTGAAGCGAGCTCGACAAGCGCCGCAAGCACTCCAAAAGACGCTTCAGCAAAGGCCGAGAAAGAGAAAAAGTGCGAAGGCGGACCGGTTACCAGAATCGAGATGACGGCAACGACAAAGGGTCGCGAGCGATTGGGGCACTAGAACGACGACCCAGGCTCGGGGAAAGAGGCATCGCTTGACCGTCAGGCGACGCACGGGCGATGCCGGGAAGGACGAGACCCCGGCACCGCTTAAGGCGAGTGCCGGGGAGAAATGTTGCTTAGTCTTCGAAGGCGCGACGCATGAAGGGCGGCAGCACTAGAGCCCCACGATGGGCATCGGCGGTGTAGTAGTCGCAGGCCATGTCGCCGGTGGCCGCATCGTCCTCGCGAAAACGGCCCACGTCCGTGCCCTTGCCGGCCAGGGTCACGCTCCACCAGCCCGAGGGATAGACCGGCTGCGGGAACGGCAGCGTCGCCACGCTCTCGAAACCGGCGGCGCGCATGTCACGGCGCAGCTCACGAATGATGCTGCCGCTGTGATAGAGCGGCGACTCGCTCTGCTGAACCATCACGCCGCCCTCGGCGAGCAGGCGATGACAGCGCGCCAGGAAATCGACCTTGAACAGTCCTTCGGCCGGGCCCACCGGATCGGTGGAGTCGATGATCACCACATCGACACTGGCGTCATCGGCCTCATCGACCCATTTGACGCCGTCCGCGAACTTGAGCTCGGCGCGGGGGTCGCCATTGGATGCGGTCAGCGCCGGGAAGAAACGCTCGGCGGCCCGGGTCACTTCCTCATCGATATCGATCTGAGTGACATGCTCGACCCCGGGGTGCTTGAGCACCTCACGCAGGGTGCCACAATCGCCACCGCCGATGATCACCACACGCTTGGGCGCGGCGTGCGCAAATAACGCCGGGTGCGCGATCATCTCGTGGTAGAGGAAGTTGTCACGCTCGCTGAGCATCACGCAGCCATCGAGCACCATCAGGTTGCCGTAGGTCTCGGTGGCATAGACCTCAAGGTGCTGGTAAGCACTGGTGACATCCAGGAGCTTCTCGCTGACCTTCAGCGAGAAGGCACTGCCCTGGCTATCGAAGACTTCGGTGAACCAGCTAGTGTCGAGTGATTGGGTCATCATGGATTCTCACGGAACGGAAAAGTAAACAGCGTGAAATGGAGGCGCCTTGGCGATGACGCATCAGGCGCTGTCGCGTCGCATCAACCGACGCACAAGCGCCAGCACGGCCAGGCCGAACAACGCGCCCAGGGTATTGGCCAGCATGTCGAAGGGGTCACCGCCCATGCGCCCCGGCACCGCCAGCTGTGCCAACTCGATGGCGACCCCGTAGGCCACCACCGCGATGAAGGCAGCCCCACCGGCCATCCCGGCAAGCCCTACCAGGGCCGCCAGGCCGCCATAGCCGATGAAGTGATTCGCCTTGTCCCAGGGAAGGCTGTCGGGCATCTCGGCACTCGGGGCCAGGCTGCCCAGGGCAATCGCCAGCGCCGCGAGCACGGCGACTCCCGCCCAGAGGCGCCGGCACTCCTGCAGGCGAATCAACCAACGCATGACATCAGGGCGCCGAGTGATAGGCCGGGCTCAGTTCGTGCAGGGCCTCCATGAAGGCGCTGACGTGATCAGGGTCGGTGAACTGGCTGATGCCGTGGCCGAGGTTGAAGATATGCCCCGGGCCACTGCCGTAGCTGTCGAGCACCCGCGCCACTTCGGCGCGGATCGCGCTGGGCTTGGCGAACAGCACGTTAGGATCCAGGTTGCCCTGCAGGGCGACCCGATGACCGACCCGGCTGCGCGCATCGGAAAGCTCGGTGCTCCAGTCGAGACCCAGCGCATCGGCGCCGCTGGCGGCGATGTGCTCGAGCCACTGGCCGCCGTTCTTGGTGAATAGGATCACCGGCACCCGGCGGCCTTCGTGGCTGCGAATCAGGCCAGCCACGATCTGCTCCATGTAGCGCAGCGAGAACTCGAGATAGGCCGGCGTCGACAGGCTGCCGCCCCAGGTATCGAAGATCTGCACTACCTGGGCACCGGCACGGATCTGGGCATTGAGGTAGTCGGTGACCGAGCGTGCCAGCACGTCGAGTAGCTGATGCATGGTATCCGGTGTGTCATAGAGCATGGTCTTCACATGGCGGAAGTCCTTGCTCGAGGAACCCTCGACCATATAGGTGGCGAGAGTCCAGGGGCTACCCGAGAAGCCGATCAGCGGCACGCGGCCGTTAAGCTCGCGGCGAATGGCGCTTACCGCGTTCATCACGTAATCAAGATCCCGCTCGGCGTCCGGCGCCTCGAGGGCGGCAACCTCAGCCGGTGTGCGTACTGGCTTTCTGAACTTCGGGCCTTCGCCGGTCTCGAAGTACAGCCCCAGCCCCATGGCATCGGGAATAGTCAGGATGTCCGAGAACAGGATGGCGGCATCCAACGGGAAGCGCTCCAGCGGCTGCAGCGTTACCTCGCAGGCCCGGTCGGTGTCCCGGCACAGGTCCATGAAGCTGCCCGCCTGGCCACGCAGCTCGCGATATTCCGGCAGGTAGCGGCCGGCCTGACGCATCATCCATACGGGGGTGCGGTCCACGGGCTCACGCGCCAGGGCGCGCAGGATACGATCGTTCTCGAGTTGCATGCGACGTCATCCAAAGGGAAATTTGCCGACATTGTAACGGATGCCGAGCCCTGAGGGGCCAGCCCTGCGACGTGATGCCTCGATTTACGGCCACGCCGGCCCAGGGAGCGTAGCGATCAGCTCACAGCGACATCATATTATGTGTGCGCGTGCGACCCGTGAGCGTGCGCGGCGATGCTGGTAGACTTGAGTCATCGCGTGCCTAGCGCCGCCCAGTTTTATCGAGGTTTTTTTCGTGACGATTCGATTCATCGCCGCCTCCCGGCTGCCTACCCCCTGGGCCACCTTCACCATGCATGGCTTCGAAGACGAAGCTACCGGCAAGGATCATATCGCCCTGACGCTCGGCGACATCGCCGACGGCACGCCGGTGCTCGGCCGCGTGCACTCCGAATGTCTGACCGGCGATGCGCTGTTCTCAATGCGCTGCGACTGCGGCTATCAGCTGCAGGAAGCGCTCAAGCGGATCGCCGCCGAGGGTCGCGGGGTGCTGCTCTATCTGCGCCAGGAAGGCCGCGGTATTGGCCTACTCAACAAGATCCGTGCCTATCACCTGCAGGACGAAGGCGCCGATACCGTAGAGGCCAACGAACGCCTGGGCTTCGGCGCCGACATGCGCCGCTACGGCCTGTGCGTGCCGATGCTCGATCACTTGGGTGTCGCCTCGCTCAGGCTGATGACCAATAATCCGCGCAAGGTCGAGGCCTTGACCCGCGATGGCGTCGAGGTAAGTGAACGCTTACCGATCACGACAGGTCTAAACCCGCATAATGAGCAATACCTGTCCACCAAGGCCGGCAAGCTGGGACACATGATGGCACTGGGCGACTTTACCCAAGCGGACGACGTGGACATCGAACGCAAGTCCTGAGGGAGCCAATGAGCTAGATAGCCCCCATGCCCCGTCAAGCAAAGCGACCCTCTCAGGCTCAACCGTCACCGCGGGAGAGACAGTATGGTAGCGATACCCCCTTCTTCACCCCCACGCGAATGCACCCAAGGCTATACCCTGCTTGAGGAAATCCTGCACAGCGTGAGCCACGGCATCGGTGCCGTGCTCAGCGTCGCCGGGATGACCGCCCTGATCGTTGCCGCGAGCATCGCTCAGGACGTCGACCCATGGAAACTGGTCGGTGTCAGCCTCTACGGCATCACCCTGGTCGGCCTCTATACCGCCTCGACGCTCTATCACGGCAGCCGCCACCCAAGGCTCAAGCAGGCGCTGCAGATTGCCGATCACTGTGCCATCTATGCGCTGATCGCCGGCACCTATACGCCCTTCCTGCTGGTCAACCTGCGTGACGGACCAGGCTGGCCGATGCTGGCCGCGGTCTGGACCCTGGCCCTTAGCGGCATCGCCCTGAAAATCCTCTGGCCTCAGCGCTTCTCTGCGCTGCGGGTGATCATGTACCTGGCCATGGGCTGGCTCGCCGCACTGGCAGCCGGCGAGTTCGTCGCCACGCTCTCGCCGACCAGCCTCGTGCTGCTGATCAGTGGCGGGGTGATTTACTCCCTCGGCGTGATCGTCTTCGTGATCGAGGCCATTCCCTACAATCACGCCATCTGGCATGGCTTCGTGCTGGCCGGCAGCGGCTGCCATTACGCTGCTGTCTATACCGGCGTACTGCCTTTCGCTGCCGTCTAGCCTCGCTTCACAAACGGTCTTATTACTCTTGGGCGGGCCGTCTGGCGGACTGGTGCTATCCAGAGCCACCCAGCCCAGAGCCACCCAGCCCAGAGCCACCCAGCGCCGCCAGCCGGTAGCGTGTACCACGCCCCACGCCGGTACTCTTAAGCACTCCCTTGGCCGTCAGATCCGCCAGATCGCGGGCCGCTGTCGGGTCAGAGGTCGCCACCAAGTCGCGGTAGTCCGAGCGTGCCACGCCGGCGTCGTCGTCGCGCTCGAGCAGGGTCAGTACCAGCTCACGCTGGCGTGCATTGAGGGGCGTACGGGCGTGCTCGAGCCACAGCCGCTCGGCCCGGCGCACCCGAGAGAAGTGAGCCTGGCCGAGACGCGCGCCCTCGCGCAGCCGAAGCAACCACCAGCGCATCCAGGGCGCCAGATCACCGGGGGGCACCTCGGGCTCCCTGCTCGGCAGGCCAGCATCCAGAGACGAGCGCGGCGCAGCGGGACGACCAAAGCAGGTCTCACGCAACGCCTGCCATTCCCCCTGTGCATCGACCAGCACCGGCGCCAGTGCCTGACGGCGCCAGGCATAAGCCTCAAGCATCTCGAGGTCGGGCAGTGCGGAGAGCTCACCTTCGGCCTGCAACGCCATGATGCCCTCGGCACGCGTCAGCCAGCGTGCGAGCAGCAGCCGACCGATCAGGCCATTACCCAGCGCCAGGGGTGACAGCGCCAACCAGTGCGCATGCAGCTTCAGCGCCTGCAGATGACCGACCCCATCGAGCCCCGGCTCCTCCTCCTCGAGACGCGCAAAGAACGTCTCGAGTTCGGCTGACACGGCAGCGCGATCATCCCCAGGCGCCCTGTAGCGCAGGCGCTTGAGACCATAACGGCCGCTGACTTCCTCGAAAGGGGCATCGCGCCACTCGCCGACCACCAGGCCAGCGCTTCGCGGCAGCTGGGGTGCCAGGCGTCGATGCCATTCCAGCAGTTGCGCCTCACCGAGGGGCAGGAAGGCAGTACGGACCGCCTCCAGCGTCACATCGACGAAGGTTTCCACCACCGGCGGCACCGGCCGCACTTCCCCCTCGTCGGCAAGTCCCAGCGCCTGATGCAGGGCGGTGCGAATCGCCCCACGCTCAAGACTGATGCCGGAAAGCCGAGCACTGGCCCCAATCTCTTCGCCAAGCAATGTCGCCTCCAACCGCAGCCGCTGATCGGTCTTCAGGCCACCGCCCTGGCTTACCAATGGCGCCACCGTTGCCAGGGTCGCGTTCAGCGTCCCCATCAGCGGTCTTGTATCGAGACGGCCTCGAGGCCACTCCGGCTGCTGCCATATCCACATAACACCTTATTCTCCTTGAGATTTTTAAGGTCGAACGCTCAACAAGAGGCGCACTTTTCCATATTATGAATCATTTATTGATATGAAATAAGAAACAAATAACGTCACTGACCATCTTTCCATCACCAAACCACCCCAACCTCTTCTCGTGGTGAGATAACCCAATGATCTTTAAGTTTTAATAACCTCAAATCGAAAGCAGAAAGATCGCTCATTGCCGACAAGACCAGGGCGTAACCGACAGACAAAAAAAGCGCCATTTGCGAATCATTTATTGATCCACAAATGGCGCCAGCTTACATCATTGGGCATTTTGCCGGGCGAGGTCAGGCCGCCGCGTCGCGCGCCTTCTTGATGCGCTCATAGGCGTTGCTGATCTCGCTTGTGCGCTCTTTGGCCATCTCACGCATGCTCTCGGGAAGCCCCTTGCCCGCCAGCTTATCGGGATGGTTCTGGCTCATCAGGCGGCGATAGGCCTTCTTGATCTCGGCGTCGCTAGCGTCTTCTTCGACGCCCAGCACGCGATAGGCGTCTTCGAGAGAGAGCCCTTCCGGTGCACCGTCAGCACCTGCACCACCACCGCGCAGCATGGCCTCGATCTGTTCGATCTCGGCTTCCGAGCACCCAAGCCCACGGGCTACACGCAGCAGCATGTCATGCTCGGCAGGGTGCAAGGTGCCATCGGCCGCGATGGCCGCCAGCTGAACCTGCATAAACACCTGCATGAGAGCACGCTGACTGCCCACCACGCCGCGCACCTTGGCAAGCTCGGCTTCCAGATCAAAGTCATCGCGCTTGCCGCGGGTGAAGTCTTCACGCGCCTTGGCCCGCTGGGCTTCGGTCAACCGCAACCGCTCCCACAATTGCCGCGACGCCTCGAGCTCATCTTCGGTGACCTGACCATCGGCCTTGCACATGCAGCCCATCACCGCAAAGGTCGATTCGAGGAACTGCGACTGCGCGCCGGCCAGCTTGCCGATTACGGCCTTCCTGAGTCGCCGGATCAGCCAGTAACCAAGCCCGCCACCGATGAGCAGACCGACCAGGTCGCCGATCAGATAGCCCAGCAGTGCACCAATCACTATCGCTATTACCATGATTCTCTCGTCCTAGGGCCGGTGCCTCGCGCCGGCGTGGGTGGATACAGCAAGGTTAAGTGGTCGGCTTGCCAAGGCATGCCGTACAGCCAGTCTATCAGTGCGAAGGGCGCGGCCACGAGAGACCCCCTTTCATCGCGGCCATGCCAAGAGGCCGCAACCGTTGCACATTAGCGGCCCTTCACCCATCGATTCCACAGGCAAGTCGCCTGGAAGCGCAGACCCTAACAGCGTTATTCATCGCAAAAAAAACCCCACCGAAGTGGGGTCAGGCAAGGGGCAAGACATGCCGTTGATCGAGGCCTTACAGGGTTTAGTGGGCTGCAGCCTGTGCATGCTCTAGCGACTCGGCCTGTGCCTTGGCAGAAAAATCAGTGTGGCGCTCCTGCTGAGCGATCAGCGAATGGCTTGCCTTGGCAAGGCTGGCACTGGCGTCGTTGACACGGAAGTCGGCAACCGGCTGGTTGGCGGCGCTGGACTGCACCTGCTCAGGCGCAGCCTGATTGACCTCCAGAGCTTTCTCGTTGGCGACATTGGCTTGAGCGGCCATCGGCAGAATGAAGGCGACGAGAGCGGCGAGGGTGAGTTGGCGTTTCATAGAGCGAATCTCCGTTGAGCTGTATTGCTGTGATAAGAATTATATTAGCACGTTAATTAACATGCTAAAAGTTTGTCGCAATACTATTGATCCACTCTGCCTATCGCTGCCTCCCGCATGATCGATGCCGCGCCTACCGGCGCCAACGCAAACCAGAGCCTTTAGCCCCCTCGTCACATTCTTGGCAAGTGAAAGCCACTCGACAGCGACTCGGCGACACGCTCCAACGTCACATGATGATCAAACAGACAAAAAAACCCCCACCGGAGTGGGGGCGAAAGCAAGGGATAAAAAAGTCACTGCCTAGCGAAGGACAGACGCTAGCGGGATGTGGAAGCCTTAATGAGCCGCCGCTTTAGCGTGGCTCAGCGCCTCTACCTGCGCCTTGGCGGAAAAATCGGTGTGGCGCTCGCTCTGCGCGAGCAGCGACTGGCGTGCTTCAGCCAGGCCGGCACTGTCATTGCTCAGGCGATAGTCAGCCACCTGTTGATCAGCGCTGCTGAACTGAACCTGCTCAGGGGCAGACTGATTGACATCTTGCGCCTTCTCGGTAGCGACGCTGGCTTGAGCGGCCATCGGCAGAACGGCGGCGATCAGAGCGGCGAGGGTCAGTTGGCGTTTCATCAAGGTAATCTCCTTTGCGCTGTATTGCTATAGGGAGAATACTATTAGTCAGTTAATTAGTTGGCTAAAAGCTTGTCGCAATACCCTCGATATGCATTGCCTATCGCCGTGGTCGCCAGGGGCTTCAACAAAAACGCCGCCCGTAAGGGCGGCGTGAGCAAGGGTTTGGCCGGCACATTCTCGCAGGGAAACAAGCAGGAGCTATCAAACAACACCGTTTCGCTGAAAGCGTTCGATGCGACGCTAGCCCAAGCGGGCCAGGATAGAGGCTTCGATACCCGCCACATCTAGGCCACAGTCGGTGAGCAACTCGGCAGGCGTGCCATGCTCGACGAAGGCGTCGGGCAGCCCCAGGTTGAGTACCGCCACCGACTCACCAGCCTCGGCGAGCAATTCATTGACGGCACTACCGGCGCCACCCGCCACCACATTTTCTTCGAGCGTCACCAACAGATCGTGGTAGCGCGCCGCGGCCAGCACCGCCTCACGATCCAGTGGTTTCACCGAGCGCATGTTGAAGTGGGTCGCATCAAGGCGATCCGAGACCGCGGCGGCGGCGCCGTTGAGACTGCCAAAGGCCAGAATGGCGATGCCGTGCCCCTGACGGCGCATCTCCGCCTTGCCGATTTCCATGGGCTTGAGGTGCGCTGGAATCTCCACGCCCGGGCCAGTGCCGCGGGGATAGCGCACTGCCGCCGGGCCGGGGTGATGATAAGCCGCCGAGAGCATGGCACGACACTCGGCTTCATTAGAGGGGGCCAGGATCACCATGCCCGGCACACAGCGCAGGAAGGACAGGTCCATGGCGCCATGATGCGTCGGGCCGTCCTCCCCCACCAGGCCAGCGCGATCGATGGCAAAGGTCACGTCCAGTTCCTGAACGGCGACATCGTGAATCAGCTGATCATAGCCGCGTTGCAGGAAGGTCGAGTAGATCGCCAACACCGGCTTGCTGCCCTCGCAGGCCATACCCGCCGACAGTGTCACCGCATGCTGCTCCGCGATCGCCACATCGAAGTAGCGCTCGGGGTATTCCTTGGAGAAGCGCACCAGATCCGAGCCTTCACGCATCGCCGGCGTGATGCCCAGCAGCCGCTCGTCGGCGGCGGCCATGTCGCATAGCCAGTCGCCGAAGACATTGCAATACTTGCGTGGTTTCGGGCGCTCGGGGTCATCGTTAAGCGGCGGCGGCGCTGCCGCAGGTGTCACGCTGGGCTTCTCGAGTTTGGTGATGGCGTGATAGCCGATCGGGTCAGCCTCTGCGGGCTCGAAGCCACGCCCCTTGCGCGTCTTGACATGCAGGAACTGCGGGCCATCCAGGTCACGCATGCCATGCAGCGTCTGGATCAACTGCGGCAGATCATGGCCATCGATGGGGCCGATGTAATTGAACCCCATCTCCTCGAACAGCGTCGCCGGGCTCACCATGCCCTTCATGTGCTCTTCGGTGCGCCGCGCAAGCTCCAGCGCCCCGGGTAGATGCGAGAGCACGCGCTTGGAGTTCTCGCGCATCATCGTGTAGGGCTTGCTGGTGAGGATCTTGGCCAGGTAGCTGGCCATGCCGCCGACGTTCTCGGAAATCGACATCTCGTTGTCGTTGAGCACCACCAGCAGGTTGGCGTCGACATGCCCGGCATGCGCCAGGGCCTCGAAGGCCATGCCGGCGGTCAGGGCACCATCGCCGATCACCGCGCAGACCCGGCGATCTTCGCCCTGGGCGCGAGCGGCAAGCGCCATCCCCAGCGCCGCCGATATCGAAGTGCTGGAATGGCCAACACCGAAGGTGTCGAATTCCGACTCGGCACGTCGCGGGAAGGCGGCGAGGCCACCGTGCTGACGAATACCGAGCATTTCCTCGCGCCGGCCGGTGAGGATCTTGTGTGGGTAAGCCTGGTGGCCAACGTCCCAGACCAACCGGTCATGGGGGGTGTCCAGCGCCTGGTGCAGGGCCACGGTGAGCTCCACGACGCCAAGCCCGGCACCGAAATGGCCGCCGCTGACGCCAACGCTATATAGCAGATAGGCACGCAGCTCATCGGCCAGCTGGGCAAGCTGACTCGCGCTCATCGCATGCAGCGCAGCGGGCGTATCCAGGGTGTCGAGCAGCGGCGTCGCCGGGCGCTCGGCAGGAATCTCGTCGAACAGCTTCATGTGGGCATCTATCGTGTCAGTGGTCGCGCTCGATCATATGGCGAGCCAGGGCGGCCAGGGTGGCGGCATCATCGCCCAATGGCTCAAGCGCCGTCAGGGCCTCATCGAGCAGGTCATCGGCCATGGCGCGAGCGCCATCGAGGCCGAGCAGGGCCGGATAGGTCGGTTTGTCACGGGCAGCATCGGCCCCCGAGGTCTTGCCCAGCGTCGCCGTATCACCGGTGACGTCGAGAATGTCGTCCTGAATCTGGAACGCCAGGCCAATGGCCGCCGCATAGGCGTCCAGCGCCATCACACGCGGGTCGTCGGCATCGACAGCGGTGAGCCCGCCCAATCGCACGGCGGCGCGAATCAGTGCACCGGTCTTGTGCCGATGCATGCGCGCCAGCGCGTCGAGATCGGCCGGCTGCCCTACCGCGGCAAGATCCAGGGCCTGGCCAGCCGCCATGCCAGTGCGCCCGGACGCCTCGGCCAGGGTCGTCACCATGGCGGCCAGTCGCGGGTGGGCCTGATGTGCCAGGACTTCGAAAGCCAGCGTCTGTAGGGCATCGCCGGCGAGAATGGCACTGGCCTCGTCAAAAGCCCGGTGCACGGTCGGCTGGCCACGACGCAGATCATCATCGTCCATTGCCGGCAGGTCGTCATGCACCAGCGAGTAGGCATGTATCAGCTCTACCGACGCGGCGACCGGATCAAGCACCTCATCGGTCGCGCCCAGGGCGCGACCCGCCGCATACACAAGCACCGGACGAAGGCGCTTGCCACCGCCCAGCACGCCATGACGCATGGCGGCATCGAGGCGCTCGGCCGCGCCCGGCGTCGACAAGAGAGCATCGAGCCAGGCATCGACGCGGGCCTGATCAGCGCTCAACAGCTTCTGGAGCGACGCTTTCTCATCAAGCGTCGGCGCCTTACTCGGGGGGCTGTGCTGGGCACTCACCGCGCATCCTCCGTGCCACCCGAGAAGGGTGCCTCATCCAGCGAGCCATCATCGCCCTCAACCAGGCTGCGTACCTTGAGCTCGGCACTATCAAGGCGATGCTGAGCCTCGCGGGTCAGGCCCACGCCCTGCTCGAAGGCCGCAAGAGAGTCCTCGAGGCTCAGTTCACCGGACTCGAGTCGCGTCACCAAGGCTTCGAGCCGCTCAAGGGTCGAGGCAAAATCCTGAGGGGGCGTACCGGCATCCGGCATGCTGTCCTGATCGGCCATGGGCATCTCACTGTCGTGGGCAGGCTCCCAGGCCCGCGCGCGTCAAAAAATCCAGGCCGCCAGTATACACGCAACCCCCGGGGGTGCGTCTGCCCCGGTCCAGACTTGCACCACGTTCATGCAGCCCGTTCATGAGCAGAACCCAGCATTTTCATGCCACCCCCGAACGTCTCAGGGCGGGTCTATGCTAGGATATGCGCCCTGTTGACCCTGCTTCTCGCTGGATGTGGCAACGCCTGAACATCGGGCGTGCGCCGTGGGATAGCATCTCGACAGGCCAACAACAGACGATATGTCATGAACAGAGGCGCCGTGCCCGAGGTTGGCCGGGTCTCGCAGAACTAGGCGACTCACGCCAACGATAGGGTTGATTCAACAATGGCCAAAACGTCCCTGGACAAGAGCAAGATCAAGATCCTGCTGCTCGAGGGCGTCCACCAGAGCGCGGTGGACAACTTCCTGAATGCCGGCTACACCAACATTGAGCATCTATCCACCTCGCTCGATGAAGCGACGCTGATCGAGAAGATCCGCGATGTTCACTTCATCGGCCTGCGCTCGCGCACCCAGCTGAACGAGCGCGTCTTCGCCGCCGCTGAAAAACTCGTCGCGGTGGGCTGTTTCTGCATCGGCACCAATCAGGTTGACCTGAACGCGGCGCTCAGGCGCGGCATCCCGGTCTTCAATGCGCCCTACTCCAACACCCGCTCGGTGGCCGAACTGGTGCTCGCCGAAGCGATCATGCTGCTGCGTGGCATTCCGGAGAAGAACGCTCAGGCCCACAAGGGCGGCTGGCTGAAGAGCGCCAGCAACTCCCACGAGGCGCGAGGCAAGACGCTGGGGATCGTCGGCTACGGCAGTATCGGCGCTCAGCTCTCGGTGCTCGCCGAATCTCTGGGCTTCGACGTCATCTACTACGACGTGGTCACCAAACTGGCCATGGGCAACGCCCGCCAGGTAGGCAGCCTCGAGGAACTGCTGGCCCGGGCCGATATCGTCACCCTGCACGTGCCGGACCTGCCCTCGACCCGCTGGATGATCGGCACCGAGCAGATTGCCCTGATGAAACAGGGCGGCATCCTGATCAACGCCTCGCGCGGCAGCGTGGTGGAGATCGAGCCACTGGCCGAGTCCCTCAAGGCAGGCCGACTGCTGGGGGCAGCCATCGACGTCTTCCCGGTCGAACCCAAGGGCAATAACGAGGAGTTCTCGAGCCCGCTGCGCGGTCTGGAAAACGTGATCCTCACCCCGCATATCGGCGGTTCGACCCTGGAGGCCCAGGAGAACATCGGCGTCGAAGTGGCCGAGAAGCTGATCACCTACTCCGACAATGGCACCACCATCACCTCGGTCAACTTCCCCGAGGTCGCCCTGCCGGCGCACCCGGACAAGCACCGCCTGCTGCATATTCACGAGAACGTGCCCGGCGTGCTGTCCGAGATCAACCGCGTACTGTCCGAGGACGGCATCAACATCTCCGGCCAGTATCTGCAGACCAATGAAGAGGTTGGCTACGTGGTGATCGACGTCGACAAGGCCTATGGCCCCCAGGCACTCGACTCTCTCAAGCAGGTCAAGCATACCCTGCGCATTCGCACGCTCTATTCCGAAACCAACTACGCGGACTGAACCGGTCAGGCGAGAACCGCTCAGGCGAGCCATGCGCTCGTTGCCATCGCTGACGACCCCGGCCTCATCAGGCCGGGGTCGTTTGCGTCTGAGCAGTATGTGATCACCGCAACCCACCGCCCGACTGATCGAGATCAAGGCCCACGGGATGCGCCCGTCGCGCCGGGCGGGTAAAATGTGACCCACTTTCAACCCCGGTCCGTCCTTTGCGAGGACGACAACCAGGAGAGTCTCATGACATCACCCCATTCCACGGGGGGCATCGTCGTTGCCGCCCTGTACAAGTTCGTTGCACTCGATGATTTCGAGGCCCTGCGCGAGCCGCTGCGAAAAGCCATGCTCGAGCACGACGTCAAGGGCACCCTGCTCTTGGCCCGCGAGGGCATCAACGGCACCGTCTCCGGGACCCGCGAGGGCATCGACGGCCTGCTCGACTGGCTTGGCCGTGACCCACGCCTTGCCGACGTCGATCACAAGGAGTCCTACTGCGACGAACATCCGTTCTATCGCACCAAGGTCAAGCTGAAGCGTGAGATCGTCACCATGGGGGTGCCCGAGGTCGACCCCAATGCCACGGTCGGCACCTACGTTGACCCCGAGGAATGGAATGCGGTGATCGCCGACCCGGAGGTGCTGGTCATCGACACCCGCAACGACTACGAGGTGGCGATTGGCTCCTTCGAGGGTGCTGTCGACCCGCAGACCAAATCGTTCCGCGAATTTCCCGACTACGTGAAGGCGCACTACGACCCGGCTAAGCACAAGAAAGTCGCGATGTTCTGTACCGGCGGCATTCGCTGCGAGAAGGCCTCGAGCTTCATGCTCCACGAGGGGTTCGAGGAAGTCTTCCACCTCAAGGGCGGCATCCTCAACTATCTCGACAAGGTGCCCGAGAGTGAGTCGCTGTGGCGCGGCGACTGCTTCGTCTTCGATAACCGGGTGACGGTGCGTCACGACCTGAGCGAAGGCGTGTTCGACCAGTGCCATGCCTGCCGCATGCCGATCTCCGCCGAGGATCAACGCGCCGAGACCTATGAGCCTGGCGTGAGCTGCCCGCACTGCTTCGACTCGCTTCCCGAGAAGACCCGGGCCGGCGCCCGTGAGCGCCAGCGCCAGATACAGCTCGCCAAGCAGCGCGGCGAGCCGCATCCGCTGGGTCGCGACCCGCGCCAGATGAAGGAAACGTCACCGAAGGACGCGACAGCACAGGCCGAATAGGTGCACAGGATCGACTGCCGCATCGCCGGGGAAGGATGCCACAGGTCGGTCCGCCGAAGACGTCGCGTCCTGATGGCCCATCATGTCGGCCCCATCTAGAAACAGGTCGGCATCTCTTCGATGACATTGAGCGCCGCACCAACCCGACAGACGCGGCGCCACTTGTCGAAGGTCAGGCAGGGATGCGAGGTACCGAAGGCGATCACATCGCCCACGGCGATAGCGGCACCTTCAGGGATCTTAAGGAAGGCGTGCTGATCCATGATGTGAGTGGTCTGCCAGCTGCGGACATCGACCGGCTCCCTGAAAACCTCGGGATTCGACGCCAACGGATAGAGCCGCAACGGCAGCGGTAGGTCCGGTTCGTGGCCGATGTCGCGCTTGCCGAGCGCGACGATCGCCAACCCCGGCTCGGGCAGCGACTGAACATGAGCGAACACCTCGAGTGCTGGCTTAAGCTCGCCTTCCAGTTGTGGCTGACGCGCCTTCACGTCCGCCATGGCACCGGCATAGAGCCGGTGATCATGGACCACGTAGCAGCCCGGGCGCAGCACTGGCGTGTAGCCCTCGCGCAGCTCCGCCTGATCGAACGCTTCGGCGATCAGGTCAAACCACTTGGACCCGGAGGCGGTGACGATCGGCGCCTCGCGTCGTAGTACGCCGCTTGCCCGCAGCGCCTTGACGGTTTCCACCAGACGTTCGCCGTAGGCGCGAACCGCGGCGACCTGGTTGCCGCCAGCGATCATTCCCTCGTAACCCTCGACCCCGACCAACGCCAGTGCCGGCTGCTCGGCGATGGCCGCTACTAGCGCCTCGAGCTGATCGGCATCGCGGCAACCGCAACGCCCGCCCGGCACGCCTAGCTCGATTAGCACGTTGAGCCTCTGCCCGCGCGCCGCGAAGTAACGCCCCAACGCAGCGACGTTGTCCGCCCCGTCGACCACGCAGTAGAAATCGGCACCGGCGTCGATCAACTCAGCGATGATCGCCATATTGGGCTCGCCGATCAGCTGATTGGCCATCAGCAGCCGATTGACGCCATGGGCGAAGGCGGCGCGGCATTGAGGGGCCGTCGCCAGGGTGATCCCCCAGGCACCGGCCTTTAGCTGACGCTTAAAGAGCGCCGGGGTCATGGTGGTCTTGCCGTGCGGGGCCAGGTGCGCGCCATGGGCGTCGGCGAAGGCCTGCATCCAGGCGATATTATGGGCAAGTGCCGTCTCGAAGACCGCTGCGGCAGGCAGGCTGACGCCGTCGACCAGGTGCGGGCCGGTCTCGGTGGTACCCTTTTCGGTGTGCATGATGGCAAGGCTCTTAACAAAAGGCAGGCAAAAAAGCTGACGTTCCCCATTCCCAACCGCGTAGGGGAAACGAACAGAGCGACCCCGTCAGCTCCCGTTCAGCGACGTCTTAACTCAGGCTCACCCGAACCGACAGCGCCTGCTCGTCGCAGTTGTTGCCAGGGCCGCCCCGATCGACGACCAGAAACTCCCCCTCACGCTCGAGCACCGACTGCACGGCATGCCAGGTGCCGGCGTGGTAATTCACGCCCTGGCGGCCATCGGTGACGAAGGCGCACACCTGACCGGAGTCGATGACCTCACCTGGAGGCGCCACCACGATCAGGAAGCGTTCCTCATGCAGCGGCATGAAGGCCTGGCTGCCCAACGGATGACGCTCGAGGTGGCTAATCTCGAGAGGCAGGCTGACCGGCTGACTGACAAAGATGCTGATCAACGGCTGCGCGCCGTCGCCAAGGGTCTCGACGCGGGCCAGGTCGTGATGGCGCTGAGTCCGCCCAGCATTAATGGGGAAGGACGCCGTCCCCCGGCTGTCGATGACGTCTCCGAAGGTCGCGAAGGCCTCGTGGGTCAGAGGACGGGCGATCAGCTCGAGCATGGCAGTCTCCTTAGCCAGATTGACGTGTCAGGCCACGATAGGCCGTGAAGGCGTTTAGCGCCATATCTCGATCGAGGTTTTGGCAGACAACGCAAAAAAATTGTATTCAATTTTTTTGCATTCCTGCGCCATGACCTCGCTTGCAAGCGTCTCGTTATCGATGGCCTTAATCGCGCTCTTTACACGACAACATAGAGCAGCATTACGCCTTATAACCACGCACACCCCCGAAAATCGAATAAACGTCTAAAAAAACCTTGCTGCAAATGAAGACAGGCGTCATCTGCAAGGGTGTCCTTCCTTGCGTTCCAGGGAAATCTCGCCTAGCTTTTGTATACAAAACACCCGCTATCAATCGAGCCTATGACAGGAGCCTCCCACGATGCGGATTCGTCTCATCAACCCCAATACCACGGCGACCATGACGCGCACCATGGGTGAGTCTGCCTCGCGGATCGCCTCACCGGGCACTCACATCACTGCCACGACACCTGAGAGTGGGCCGGTCTCCATCGAAGGCCACTTCGATGAAGCCATCAGTGCAGTGGGCGTGCTCGAGGAGGTGATGGCCGGTGAGCGCGAGCAGGTCGATGCCTACATCATCGCCTGCTTCGGCGACCCAGGACTTCTGGCCGCTCGTGAGCTGACACGCGCCCCGGTCATTGGCATCGCCGAGGCGGCCTTTCACATGGCATCGCTGATCAGCACGCGCTTCTCCATCGTCACCACTCTGGGTCGCACCGGCATTATCGCCGAGCACCTGCTGGAGAATTACGGCTTCCGTCATCACTGTCGCCGAATCCGCGCTGCCGAAATCCCGGTGCTCGACCTGGAAGACGATGGCGAGGCCGCGCTATCACGCATCATCGACGAGTGCCGGCGAGCCCGCGACGAGGACGGAATTGGTGCCATCGTACTGGGCTGCGGTGGCATGGCCGATCTAACGGCCGAGATCAGCGAAGCGGTCGGCCTGCCAGTGGTCGAGGGAGTTACCGCCGCGGTCAAGCTGACCGAGGCCCTGGTGGGGCTGGGACTGGCGACCAGCAAGTTCGGCGACCTGGCCTTCCCGCGTCCCAAGGCATTCACCGGACGCTTCGAGCACCTGTCTCACATGCCCGCGCGGGATTAAGGACCACCTACCCACAGCAACACTCGACACAGCAGCACATAAAAAAATAACGCATGAGTAGCACGCCGCAAGAGTCAGCCCGGCTTCACGGCCGGGACAACAACAACAGTGATCCCACCTTGCGAGGACAACAACATGAGTCATGAATCCACCCCGGACCAGGCCATACCGGCCGGGCCATCCGACACGAACACCAAGGCCGCCGGTCAGGAATCGCTGGCCCCCCAGAAGACCCGCATCATGGGGCGAACCTCTTACCTGCTGGCCTGGTTCGGTGGCTGTGTGTCGATCGGCACCTTCACCATGGGCTCAAGCGTGGTCGGGACCCTAAACCTGCTCCAGGCCACGCTTGCCATCGCGATCGGCTGTTTCGTGATCGGGATCGCCCTGGCGCTGAACGGCGCCGCCGGTTACAAGTACGGCATCCCCTTCATGGTCCAGGCACGCAGTGCCTTCGGCTTCGCCGGCACCCGCCTGCCGGGACTGGTCCGTGCCGTACCGGCCATCGTATGGTATGGCTTTCAGAGCTGGATCGGTGCCGGTGCCCTGAACATGGTCTCGGCGACCCTGTTCGGCTTCGACAACCTGATATTTTTCTTCATTGCCTTCCAGTTCCTGCAGATTGCCCTGTCGGTGCTGGGCTTTCAGGGCATCAAATGGCTCGAGAACATCGGCAGTGCCTTCATCCTGGCCTCGCTGGTCTACATGTTCTATAGCACCGTGCAGCGCTACGGCGACGAACTCTCCGCCAGCATGCTGACCATGGAAGGCTCCTGGGGCATGCCCTTCTGGGGCGCCACCATGCTGTTCCTGGGTATCTACAGCACCATGATGCTCAACGTCAGCGACTATTCCCGCGAACATAAGGAAGGTAGCGGGCCGGGGCTGTTGACCACTCTCTACGCCATGTCGATTCTGCCCTGCACCCTCTTCATGGGCCTGATCGGTTACATGGTCTCCGAGGCCACCGGCGTCGCCGACCCCATCAAGGTGTTTGCTAACGCCGTGGACAACACACCGCTGTTGATGACCACCCTGCTGTTCATCGCCTTCGCCCAGGTCACTACCAACGTGCTCAACAACGTGGTGCCGCCGACCTATGTGCTGATGGACACCTTCAAGCTGAAATACCGCACCTCCACCGTGATTGTCGGCCTGCTGGCCTTTGCCACCTTCCCCTGGGAGCTGGTCAAGGACGAGTCCGCCGCAGGCCTGCAGGTCTTCGTGCAGACCTATTCCGCCTTCCTCGGCCCAATCTTCGCCATCCTGGTGGTCGACTATTACCTGATTCGCCGCCGCACCCTGGATCTGGGCAAGCTCTACGACGAGAACGGCCCCTACCGCGGTATCAACCACGGAGCACTGATTGCCACCCTGGTAGGCGTCATCGCGGCCTTCAGCCTTTCCACCGTATCCTGGTATGCAAGCCTGATTCCAGCCGGGCTGGCCTACTACCTGCTGATGAAGTACTGGGCCCCCTGCCAGCGCTTCCGCGACTGATGAATCACGGCCCGGGCAACGCCCGGGCACCTCGCTCCTTCGGGGCGAGCCGCTTTCCATGATCAGGACACCAAGGCGATTCCATGACGGACCTAAGCGATAAAGAGCTGGACATCCGGCGCATCGACCCACGCCTCTACAATGACGACCTGGCTCCTCTCAAGAAGAAAGACCGCCGATGGGGCTGGTTCGAGATCTTCAACGTCTGGTCGAACGACATCCAGAGTCTGTTCGGTTATACCCTGGCCGCCTCGCTGTTCATTTCCTATGGCCTGAATGGCTGGGCAGTGATGGCGGCGATCATCCTCGCCGGCGTGGTGGTGATGGCACTGGTCAATCTCTCCGGCAAGCCAAGCGTCAAGTACGGCATCCCCTTCCCGGTGATGGTTCGCGCCAGCATGGGGGTGCATGGTGCGAATCTGCCGGCCATGCTGCGCGCCATCATCGGCATCTTCTGGTACGGGGTGCAGACCTACTTCGCCTCTACCGCAGTCGCCCTGCTGATCACCTCCCTGATCGGCGACCCCGGAGGCCAGTTACTCGGCATGTCCGCGGTCGGCTGGCTCTCGTTCATCATCGTCTGGTGTTTCCAGATGGCCCTGTTCTGGGCCGGCATCGAGCGCATCAAGCACTTCCTCAACTGGGCGGGGCCGCTGGTCTATGGCGTGATGCTGCTGCTGATGCTGATCGTATGGTTCAAGGCCGGTAGCGACCTGTTGCCCGCGGTCAGCACCATCTTCGAGGGCCAGAGCGACTACGAGGGCAGCGCGGTCGGGGCCTTCCTGGCGATCACCGGCACCATGATTGCCTACTTCGCCGCGGTGGTGATCAACTTCGGTGACTTCTCGCGCTTCGTCAAAAGCGAACGCGACATGAAGATCGGCAACCTGCTTGGGCTGCCGCTCAACGTGGCCGTCTTCTCCTTCATTGCCCTGATCATCACCGCCGGTACCCTGGTGCTCTTCGGCGAGACGCTGACCAACCCCTCGGACATCATCGAGCGGGTCGACTCGCTGCCACTGACCATCCTCGCTGCGATCACCTTCTTCGCCGCCACGGTAGGCATCAACCTGGTCGCCAACTTCATTCCCCCGGCCTATGACCTGGCCAACCTCTTTCCGAGCAAGATCAGTTTTCGCACCGGCGGTGTGCTCACGGCGGTGATCGCCTTCTTCGTCGGCGCGCTGTGGGTGGCGTTCATCAGCCAGATTGGCATCGCCGGTTTCGTTAACGCGCTGGGAGCCGTGGTCGCCCCCTTCTACGGCATCATCGTGGTCGACTACTATCTGGTGAAACACCAGCGGCTGGACATGCAGGACATCTTCTCCACGGATCCCGACGGCGCCTACCACTACGTCAAGGGCTGGAACCAGCGTGCCCTGATGGCCTTCGGCCTCGCCGCACTGTTCTCGATCTCCTCGGTCTGGGTGCCCGCGCTTGAGGCACTGGGCGGCTACGCCTGGCTAATCGGTGCCGGCCTGGGCGGCGCCTTCTACTACGGGCTGATGAAAACGCAGGGAGAACAGAAGCCAGGACGCTGATCGATCATCACTGAAGTACCAAAAAAAGGCCCTCGCCAATGGCGAGGGCCTTTTGCATTGAGGGCATTCAGCGGCGGCTCGCTCAGTGCGAAAAGATCGAGTAGAGATCCGGCGCTTCATCTTCCTCGGCCTGAAGGGTAAGCGAGGCCTCGATGGCCTTGAGGTGACGGCCCATGAAGGCGCTGGCGCGCTCACCGTCGCCATGCTCGAGGTGGCCGAGCAGGTCATCGTGATCATGGGACCCACAGCCCAAATGGCCCGGATTGCCATAGACCGCGAGAATCAGCGAGGAGCGCGAGCACAGGCGCTCGACGAAGGCCGCCAGAGTCGCGTTACCGGAGAGCTCTGCCAGATGACCATGGAAGGCTGCCGACAGCTTGATCGCAGCACTCTGCTCGCCGGCCTTCAGGGCCTGGTGCTCGCGACTTGCCATGTCGCGCAGGGTCTTGAGGTCGGCGGCGGTGATGCGCCGGGCGATTTCGGGCATCAGACCACACTCGATCATCTGGCGCGCATCGAAGACATCCTTGGCCTCGGCCGCGGTGGGCCGCGTCACGCTGGCACCGCGGCGCGGGGTCAGCGTGACCAGCTCCTCCAGCGCCAGACGCTGCAGAATCTTGCGAATGCCGGTACGGCTAATGCCGAAGACCTCAGACAGCGCATCCTCGCGCAGCCGCGCCCCGGGCTTGAGGCGGTGCTCGATAATGGCATCGCTGATCGACTGATAGATCGCTTCGTGGCGTTCGGCCCCATCGCCGTTCTTGCCCCGGCGCTTCGCCGCCTTCGGGACAGCACTCCCCTTGCTTTCGGTCCCTCGCTGGCGCTGGTTCATGCCCACTCCTCGCTGCAGACTGCCCTCACTAAAGTGGCCATTGTATATGACTTGCCCGCTCACACCGCCCCATCAGGGGGCAGTATGCTCGATAAAGGCACCAACGGTGGCCCGCTCGGCGTCGGTCATGCCGGTGACATTGCCAAGCGGCATATACCGGGTGGTGACAGCAACGCGCTGGATATCGTTCAGGTGGCGGCGAATCTGTTCGCCGCTGTCCAACTGCACGCCGGCCGGTGCGGCGGCGAAACCACCGAAACTCGGCGCAGCGGCATGACAACCCGCGCAGCGCTCCTCGACTATGGCCGACACCTCACTGAAGGCGATAACGTCTACCTCGCCTTCGCTGGCCTCCCGCGACGGAGCAGCGCCAGGTGCCATCGCCGCCATCAGGGTCACCAGTATCAGGCCGGCGGCGGGCAGCACCCACACCTTGCGACCTGCCAGATGGCGAATATTGAAGTAGTGGCGCACCAGCACGCTGAACACCATCAGTCCCGCCAGCACCAGCCAGCCCCACTCGGATGCGTACGTCATGGGATAGTGGCTGCTGATCATCAAAAACAGCACCGGCAGGGTCAGGTAATTATTGTGGCGCGAGCGCAGCAGGGCGTGGCGACCATGAACCGGGTCTCGCTCGGCGCCGGTCTGCATCGCACTCACCAGTGCTTTCTGCCCGGGGATGATCACGCGGAAGACATTGGCGACCATGCAGGTGCCGATTGCCGCCCCGACATGGATATAGGCCGCCCGTCCGCTGAAGACCTGCATCAGGCCCCAGGTCAGCCCGACCAGCAACAGAAAGCCGCTGACCGCCAGCCAGGTCGGGCGCCGACTCAGCGCACTGCGACACAGGGCGTCGTAGACAAACCAGGCGCCGAACACCACGCCAAGCCCCAGCAGCACCCCCTGCCAGGGCGCCATGGAAGAGCCCGGCGACAGCAGCATGGTGCCGGCATTCAGGTAGTAGACCACCCACAGCAACGCGAAGCCGGTCAGGAAGGTGGTATAGGCCTCCCACTTGAACCAGTGCAGGGGCTCGGGGAGGCTCGGCGGCGCCAGTTCGTACTTCTGCAGGTGGTAGAAGCCGCCGCCATGGATGGCCCACAGCTCGCCGGCCACCCCCTCATTAAGCGATGTTTTCTGGCGCTCGAGATGATTCTCGAGCCAGTTGAAGTAGAACGAGGCACCGATCCAGGCCACGCCGACGATCAGATGACCCCAGCGCAGCAGCAGGCTGGCCCAGTCGTGAAGATAATCCATAAGCGTCTCTTGAGGGGCGCGTCAGCTGCCGCGGTAGGTGGTATAACCGTAGGGCGAGAGCAGTAGAGGAACGTGGTAATGCTCATCGGCATCGGCGACCCGAAAGCGCAGCGGAATCCGCTCGAGAAAGACGCCCGACGCCGGCTCGCCCTGCGCACCAAGATAGTCACCGGCATGAAAGAGCAGCTCGTATTCGCCCTGCCTAAAGGCGTCGCCCTCGAGAAGCGGCGCGTCGCAACGGCCGTCGGCATTGGTCACGGCATCGCTGAGGGGGGTGCGGGTCTCGCCGTCGAGACGAAATAGCTCGACGCGAATGCCGCGGCCCGGACGTCCCTGGGCGGTGTCGAGCACATGGGTGGTCAGATACCCCATGAAACCTCCTGTGGGTGATCGAGACGTGTCGCGTCCCTGATTATTGTATACAGTTACTGTATCGCATATCTTCCGCCGCTGCGCAAAGGAGTCACCATGGTCGACCATACCTCCACCGCCTGCCCGCTCTTCCCCCGCCCCAGCCACTTAAGCCGGGAGGCCTTTATCGCCAGTTTCGGCGATCTCTACGAGTGCTCGCCCTGGATCGCCGAAACGGCCTGGGACAAGGGCCTCAGCGAACACGAAGATAGTGTTCATGGTCTTGTCGGGCACCTCGCCCGCGTCCTTGATGCGGCTGATGAAGAACAGCAACTTGCCGTGATTCGGGCCCACCCGGACCTCGCCGGCAAGGCGGCACTGGCCGGCGAGGTCAGCAACGACTCGCTCAAGGAACAGGCCGGGGCTGGCCTCGATCAATGCAGCCCCGAGGAACTTGAGCGTTTCACACGCCTCAATGCCGCCTACCGGGGACGCTTCGGCTTTCCCTTCGTGATCGCGGTCAGGGGCAAGGATCGCCACGCCATCCTCGACGCCTTCGAGGCCCGGCTCGACAATACGCCGAACGAGGAACGTCATACCGCCATCGCGCAGATCCACAGCATCGCAAGGCAACGGCTAGAGGCGCGCGCTGAGGACTGAGCATCGCCGCCTCCGGCAGCAGTCACCCGGTCGCGACGTCGATGGGAGGCCAAAAGGGACGCGAGGGCCTCTCGTCACACAGTGGAAGGCGTTTTCGCTCTCACGACAGACGTCCTTCCAGGCGGTATCCTGTGAGCCGATCAGGCAGGCCATGAGGAGCAAGGCGTGACAGACGGCAAACGCAAGACAGTGGGACGCCCCGCCGGCACAGGCAAGACCGGCGGCGGCCACAGCCAGTCGCTGGTGCGCGGGCTGAACATCCTCGAGGTGCTGGCCACGGAGCCCAAGGGGCTGGTGCTTTCGGACATCGCTACCCGCATGGAGCTCGCTCCCTCGACCACCCACCGGCTTCTGCAGGCGCTGCACGGCCAGGGCTTTATCACCCAGGAAGCCGAGCTCGGCCGCTGGTGCATCGACGTCAAGACCTTCCGCATCGGTAACGCCTTCCTCGAGGCTCGCGATCTGATCGCCACTGCCCGGCCCTTCCTGCGCCGGTTGACCGAGGCCAGCGGCGAGTCCGCGAACCTCGGCATCGAAGACAGCGGCCAGGCCGTCTTCCTGGCCCAGACCGAATCACCTCAGATGATGCGCATGATCACAAGGCTTGGCTCACGGGCGCCGATGCACGCCTCCGGCGTCGGCAAGGCGCTGCTGGCCTGGCTGCCCGAGGCAGAGATAGCGCGCATCATCGACGCTCATGGCCTGCCACGCATCACACCCAACAGCCTGGACACCCCTGCCGCACTCGAGTCGGCGATGGCCGAGATCCGCCACGCGGGGTATGCCTGTGACCGCGAAGAACACGCGATCGGCCTGCACTGCGTGGCCGCGGCGATTCACGACGAGCACGGCCGCCCCCTGGCAGCGATCTCGGTCTCCGGCCCCATGGCTCGTATTCCCGAAACGCGCTTGAACGAGCTCGGCCAACTGGTTCGCCAAGCCGCCGATGAGATCACCGCCCAGCTGGGCGGCCGGCAGCCCACCAGCCAACCCTAGGCACCAACAAGCGAGCACACTAAACACCTCGCGCAGACGACGCCAAGGCTGAAGCGCGGCGCCACGCAGCGTACACTAATGCCCACCGTATCCAGCCAGCCGAGGCCCGCGATGAGCTCCCATCTCCTCTCCGTCGATTCCCTGTCACGCGACGATGTCGATCACCTGATGCGCGTTTCCGCGCTGATGGAACCGGTCGCCCAACGCCGAAAGATCACCCGCGTGCTGGAGGGAGCGGTGCTCGGCAACCTCTTCTTCGAAGCCAGTACCCGAACTCGCGTCAGTTTCCACGCCGCCTTCAGCCGCCTCGGCGGCAGCGTATGCGACACCACCGGCTTCACCTTCTCGTCGATGGCCAAGGGTGAATCGCTTTACGACACCAGCCGCGTGATGAGCGGCTACTGCGACGCCATCGTGCTGCGCCACCCGGAGCAGGGCGCGGTCGCCGAATTTGCCCAGGCCACTAACGTACCGGTGATCAACGGTGGCGACGGCCCCGGCGAGCACCCGAGCCAGGCACTGCTTGATTTCTATACCATCGACAAGGAATTCGCTCGGCTCGGCAAGTCGCTTTCCGGTGCTCATATTCTGCTGACTGGCGATCTAAAACACGGGCGCACCGTGCACTCGCTGATCAAGCTCCTGTCACTGTACGAGCCGATGCGCATCACCCTGGTCGCCCCGTCGGGCCTCGAGATGCCGAGCCACCTGATCGACCTGGTGAGCAACCGTGGGCATCGCGTCGAGACGCGCGAGAGCCTGGCCAGCGACTTCAGCGATCTGGATGTGGTCTACACCACCCGCATCCAGAAGGAGCGCTTCACCGCCGAGATGAGCGAGAGCTTCGGCGGCCTGTCCCGCGACTTCACCGTCGATCGCGGCTTCATGGATCGTTACTGCCAGCGAGACACCATCGTCATGCACCCGCTGCCCCGTGACAGCCGCCCCGAGGCCAACGACCTGGACGTCGACCTGAACGGCGACCCGCGCCTGGCGATCTTCCGTCAGACCGACAACGGCATTCCCGTGCGCATGGCGATATTTGCCACCCTGCTCAAGGTCGATCACCTGATCGAGCGCGACCTGCGCGATGTACCCTGGTTCGTGCCCGACACCGTCGGCGTCGACGACCTGCGCGGCTGATACACGACCGACACTCGTTACCTGAACACTAAATGGCCCGCTCAATGAGCGGGCCGTTGCGTATTGCCACTAGAGACGATTCGATACTGGATTGGGACTAGATAACGGTCCAGCTAACCATTGAATCTCAAACCGCCACGCCGCCTACTCAGAGCAGATCTGATCCCGGCCTGCGCGCTTGGCGGCATAGAGCGCAGTATCCGCACGCTTGAACAACTCCGAGAACGCCTCTCCCTGAGCATACTCGCTGAGACCGATACTAATGGTGATGGGCAATTCTCTGTCGTCCTGCAAAATGACAGCGCCGGCCTTGATATGTTGGCGTACCCGCTCCATGACCTTCTCTGCGGCGGTTAGGCTCGCCTGTCGCATCACGACAACGAACTCCTCGCCCCCGGTTCTAGCCACGATGTCGCCATCACGGAGACACTCCGAGATACGGCCACTCAGCCACTGGAGCGCGATATCCCCAACATCATGACCATGGGTATCGTTGACTTGCTTGAAGTGGTCGATATCGATCACCGCAAGCGAGAAGCGCTCCGCCCGAGCGATCAATGTCTCCAAGTGCTGATCGAGAAACGCGCGATTGGGTAGTCCCGTCAAATAATCCCGGGACGCCTTGTCGGCCATCAGGTCGAGTTCCTGACGTACCTGCTCGATCTCGGCTTCGTTGGTGATGACACGCTCCACCGCATCGGCAATCAGCCTGACCAACTCGATTTCCACCTGAGTGAAAGGCGCTTGACGCGGGCTTGGGCTCGAGAAATTGAGCGTTCCCCAGACCTCACCATTCAAACGTAGCGGCGTGCCGATATAGGTCTCGAGGCCAAATTGCTGATAACAGGGGTGACCACTGATGCGAGCGTCCTGACCCGCTTGGTTGGTGTACAAGACATCCTCGGCATCGAGCATCAAACGACAGTAGGTATCCCCCAGGGCGAAGGTGTCACCCGGCGAGATACCGCCATCTGACGCAGCCCATTTGACGATATACTGATCATCGATGATGCGGCTGACGAGACCAATCTGCAGAGAGAGGGTGTCCAACGCATCGCGGAGCAGTCGATCGATGATCTCGCTGGTGCTGATATCGGTACGATTCACGCTGCTGTGGATATCACGCAGCAGATGAATCATGGCGCGATCTTCTGTGACATCCTGGATAACCGCGTAGCACCCGATCACTTCGTTTTCTAGGAAGTCGGGGACGTACTTCACCTTGAAGTAAAACTCGCGCCCATCCGTGAGGGAAAGCCGGTCTTCATAGTTGACCTCTTGCCCCGTGAGGGCTCTTTGAAGGCGTGGCCATACCTTTGCATAGGAGTCGGCATTGAGGACGGATGACACTGGCTGGCCATAGAGCGCCTCCCTGCTAAGGCCGATGAAATCCACGTAGGCCTGATTATTGAGGCGAAAGCAGCCCCCTCGATCAACGTAAGCCACCATGACAGGCAGTTGGTCAGCGAGCCGCCCGACAATGCCCTGATCCCCCTGGAGCGAAGCCGTAAGCTTGATCACGATGCTGCCATCAGAGAGCCCATAATAGCTGCCGGCAATGTCTTCGAACGCCCAGGGCTCTCCTTGCCGCATATCACGCCTAGCTAGGCACTCAGAGACAGCGACGCCGAGCTGCGTGCGTATATCCTTCAGTTCACCTGAGGCCAAACCTATCAACTCATCCGGATCGCGACCGAGGAGTAACTGGGTATTGCCTAACGCCTCGGTAACCCGCTGGTCGCGCGAGATGCGCAGATAGGCCGATTGAGAAAGGGATAGCACCTCACTCAACCACTCTTGTTGGTTCAAAACGCCATGTCTCCTTTGCGATAGTCAGTGCAGAGGGGGCACCGTTCAGCATGGCAGACTAATCGTCGTTTGGTGCTTGCGTTGCATAGGCCGCACCGTCGAATACGGCCAGAATACGCTGTCTGAGTTTCAACTGGCACTCGGAGAATCCGGAGAGGCTGCAATTTCCGCAGGGCGCCAGGCCATACCAGATACCGACTCCCCGCACGGCAAAGCCCAGCCAACCAGCGACAAACGGGGGGACTCAGCCCAAGAGGCCGAGTCAGCGGAACCATTGAAGGAATATCAAAGAGTTGGCTATTTTTTGGCAACAACAACCTCGTAGACGCTGTCCTCGCGATAATTGCCTCGATGGCCGGCCTCGCGGGCAGGGGCTTGGCCTCAAGCGTGGTGCCGCGCTCGTCGACCATCTCGCAGGGCGTACACGTAGGCGTTAATGGTGCCTCCGGCAGAGAGCCTCACCTTTGTCGGTTGGCGCTGGTACTCCTCCCCCTCAAAGTCGTCTAGCGCGGTCCAATGCTGAGACAGGTTCTCCGACACAAAGACATGGCCTTCGATATCGTCGCCGGCGTCGTCCAGTACCAAGCCGGGGAACCCCATCTCGGCGCCCCAACCCGCTTCGATTAGCCGGCCCTTGATGCTTCCCGACTCCCAGGTGCCACCGATCTTCTGCATGACTTGCTCGTTCGGTCCACCTGGGCCAAGCGTCCCGTAGATAAAAAGGCGTTCCATGGTATGTCTCCTGGCTAGCTGGAAAGGGCGAAGATTTTGGTGAAGTGCCCCCGGAAGGGCAAGTCCAGCGCGTTCTCTGCCATGTCATGCTACTGTCTGTCTTACATCTAGAACCCAGACAGTCGCCTCATCCTGCAAGATGCCAGACCATGCCATACGCAGGACTGTCCTAGCGCACCGAGGCCCGCCCAGCCACTGAAAGCCGGACAGTCTCCGAGAAGGGGTAAGGGCGACGGGGCCATTGCAGGAATAGCAAAGGGCTCGTGACTCTTGGGAGAACGCCTCGACTCAAAGCGTTGTGCGCCCGCCGGGTAGGCCTTCGTCATGGGCGAACCAGCCCTCGAGAATCAGCGCGGCGGCCAGGCCGTCGACGCTGTCTTCGCGATAATTGCCGCGATGGCCAGCCTCGCGCGCCAAGGTCTTGGCCTCACGGGTAGAGCCGCGCTCGTCGACCATCTCGCAGGGCTTGCCGTAACGCCCATACAACCGGTTGCCGAACTTGCGGGCGCGGGTGCTCATTAAAGACTCGCTGTCGTCCATGTTGATCGGCAGGCCGACCACGAACAAATCCGGCCGCCACTCCTCGATCAGGCGCGTAACCTGGGCCCAATCGGGGATGCCGTCCCGGGCCGGCAGCGGCTCCAGGGCCGTGGCGCGCCGGAGCATCTCGTTACCGACTGCCACGCCGATGCGCCGGGTGCCGAAGTCGAAGGCCAGAATCAGCCGTTCGCCTGGGTTGGCCATCAGGAATGTCCCGCCTCGCGGCTCATCAGGTTCAGGTCGATACCCAGCACACCGGCGGCGGCGTTCAGACGCTGCTCCGAGGGCGTCTCGAAGAGAATGTTACTGCCACCCTCGACGGTCAGCCAGGCGTTGTCCTTGAGCTCGTCTTCGAGCTGGCCGGCTTCCCAGCCACTGCAGCCCAGGCAGACGATAAAGTCGTCGGGGCCGCGCCCTTCAGCCATCGCCGAGAGCATATCCATCGAGGTGGTCAGGGCGACGTCGTTGTCGACCTGGATGCTGGAATCCCAGGGCTTGCTGGAGCCGCGATGCAGGATGAAGCCGCGATCCTGATGCGTCGGGCCACCGTAATAGACCGGGGCATTGCGGTGCTTGCTGTCGCTGGCATCCAGCTCCAGCTGCTCGAACAAGGCATCGAGGCTCATGTCGAGAGGATGATTGACGATCACCCCCATGGCGCCATTGTCGTCGTGATCACACAGATAACTCAGGCTGCCCGCGAAGTTGGGATCTTCGAGATGGGGCATCGCCAGCAGAAAATGATGCTTCAAGCTTTGCATGGGCCTCCCGGGCGTCAACGTACGCCGAATTCATTGCCAGTGCCGAATCGCCAGACGCGACTGATGGACAGGCGGTCGAGACCGGCCATGCCAGAGTCGAAGGGCCGGTAAGGTGCAGCGCCACGAATGGTGTCCAGCGCCGCCTGGTCGAGTTCGGTATGTCCCGACGATTGTACCACCTCTGCCTGCAGGAGCTTCCCCTGATGGTCGATGACCACGCGCACCCTCAACTGGCCATCCAGATCCGGCGGTGCCGGGTAGAAGCGATTGCCAAAGTCCTGCACCCGACGTGTCCAGGCATCCACATAGCGAGCCTCGGCGGCTTCGCGGGCGGCCTGCTGTTCGCGGTCGGCAAGCTCGACAGACGGCTCGCTCATGGTGAAGTCCTGCTCGCGCAGCGAGGCCGTCGCATTGGCCGCCAACTCACGACCGGAGAGTGACGACGCCTTGGCCTCATGCTGAGGCTCCCGCGCCGGTGCGGCGGGCTCGGGATCAGAGACAGCTTCAGAGGCCGGTTCGGGCTCTGATGCTACCTCGGACTCGGTGGCCTCAGGCACCGCATCGACGGTGTCCGCTGGTGAGGGGGCGGGCACCTGCTCTGACGCTTGTCCGGGTGAGGATGCTGCGCTGGCGGCTTGCGTCGCAGGCTCAGGCGCTGTTTCAGGCTCGGCATCAAGGCTCGCTGCCTGCTGTGCGGTCTCGGCAATCGCGCGGGCCTGATCGGGCGCGACGGCCGGGCGACTGACCAGCACCACATCAAGACTCGAGGTCGTTGAAGGGGCCGACGTTGTCGTCGGTAGCGAAACAGTCGTGAACAGCGCCAGCAACATGAGATGCAGGCCAATCGCCAACGCCCAGGCAAGGGCATGGCGATAGCCGCGTGTCACCGGGGCATGGCCCCCCAGAGAGGCCACGCCAACGGGCACACCGACAACATCACCGAGCCCTGCCATGGCCAGACGCTAGCCGGCCCGATGGGCGTCGAGGCGACGCTCGATGGCGTCCAGCAGGGTGCCGGCGATGTCGGTACCACGCTGATCGTCGATCTCGCGTACGCAGGTGGGGCTCGTGACGTTGATCTCGGTGATGTAGTCGCCGATCACATCGAGACCAACGAACAACAGCCCCTTCTCGCGGATCATCGGCTTTACCTGTTCGATCAGCCAGTGGTCACGCGCGGTCAGCTCACGAGTGACACCGCGTCCACCGACGGCCAGGTTACCGCGAGTCTCGCCGGCCATCGGCACCCGTGCCAGGCCATAGGGAATCGGCTCGCCATCGACCAGCAGGATGCGGGTATCGCCGTCCTTGATCTCGGGAAGATAGCGCTGGGCCATGATCTGTCGATGGCCGCGGTCGGTCAGGGTCTCGATGATGGCGCCGATGTTGCGCCCGTCCGGCAGCACGTGAAAGATACCGCTGCCGCCCATGCCGTCCAGCGGCTTGAAGATAACGTCGCCATGCTCGGCCTGAAAGGCGCGCAGCACCGGCTCGCTGCAGGACACCAATGTCGGGGTGCAGCAATCGGGGAACTGCTGGGCGAAGAGCTTCTCGTTGCACTCGAGCAATGCCCGGGTCGGGTTGACCACCAGCACGCCTTCACGCTCGGCGAAGCCCAGCAGGTGCACGGCATTGAGGAAGTTGCCGTCGACCGGCGGGTCCTTGCGCATCAGGATCACGTCGAGCTCGGCAAGCGGTGTGGCCACCGGCTCGCCGAGGCGATACCAGTCCTCGGGGTCGTGGAAGACCTCGAGATCACGCAGCCGGGCATGGGCACGACCGTCGCGCAAATAGATATCTTCCTGCTCCATGTAGTGAAGCGAGGCACCGCGGGCCGTGGCGGCCCACAGCATGGCAAGGGTGGTGTCTTTCTTGTAGCTGATGTCGGCGATGGGATCCATCACCACCCCGATCCTGAGGGCACGCTCGCCCCGTGATGCCTGCGTGGGCGTGTTCATCGACTCGTTCCTGGGCGTGTTCATCGGCTCGTTCATCGAGAGGACTCTCGGCTAAGGAGGAATGCCGCAACGGGCATGATGGGCGCAGTATGCCGCAGCAGCGCGATCATCACCAAGATCGACGGCGCTTGCCGACATCCCGGCAGAGCATCAGTCCTCGTCGTTCTCGCGCCGGCGGATGCCATCGCTTTCCAGGGTGATCTGGCGTGCCTTGTAGAGGCCGCCGATCGCCTGCTTGAAGGCGTTCTTGCTGACACCCAGCCGGGCCTTGATCGAAGGCGCCGGGCTCTTGTCGGTCAGCGGTAGAAACCCACCCGCCTCATCGAGGGCCGCCAGCACCTTGTCGGTGGCCATGTCGCGCTTGACGCCGCCCGCCGGCATCAGCGAAAGGTCGAGACGACCATCCTCGCGCCGCTGTTTCACGTAGCCGGTCAGGCGTTCGCCGCGGCGCACCTGGCGAGGCAGCTCGCCGTGGTAAAGAAGGCCCCAGACACGGTCGTCGACCACCGCCTTGAGCCCCAGGTCGGTGCGATCACCGATGACAAGCGTTACCGTCTTGCCGGGTGCCATGGCGTTGGCGGCTTCCTCACTGAGGCCACCTTCACGCTGGGCTTCATCGACGCTGTCATAGAGGAAGTCATCCAGCCGCATCGAGGCGGTGGGACGGCCCTGATCATCTTCGAAGATGATCACCAGCACGCGCTTGCCCTCCGTCGGACGGTAGGGCTGCTCGTTGAAGGGCAGTAGTAGGTCCTTGGGGCGGCCCCAGCCGAGGAAGGCACCGGTGTTGTTGACCGCCACCACCTCCAGATAGGCCACCTGGCCGACCTCGGCCAGCGGCGCAGCGCTGACATTAGCCGAATCACGAGAGCCACGAGGGGCGGGGCGATCCTGAGAAGATCGAGTCATGGGCATATCCTGGGCGAAGCCGTATGTAGCGAAAATGGAGACAAAGGAAACTGAAGGGAGCCGTACGCGCCAACCATGAAGGCGCTCGGCAGGCGTGCCAAGCGTCACACCCAAGGATAGTGCCGGCTTGGCTAGAGATCGCCGAAGTGGTGCTGCAGCAGCGTGAGTGCCACGACCGGGGCGGTCTCGGTGCGCAGAATGCGCGGCCCAAGCGTCAGCGGGGCGAAATCATCGGCCAGCGCACACTCGACCTCGCTTGGCGAGAGCCCACCCTCGGGGCCGATCAGCAGCGCCGCCCTGTCAGGCATCGCTGCCTGGCGGTTGGCGTCGAAGACGCCCTCGGTGGCGGGGTGCAGCACCAGGCGCAGGGATTCGTCACGGATCGCCAGCCAGTCGCTCAAGGCCATGGGCGCATGCACCGGTGGCAGTGTCGCGCGGCCGCACTGCTCGCAGGCACTGGCGGCGACTGCCTGCCAATGAGCGAGCTTCTTGGCCGCCCGATCCCCCTTGAGGCGCACGTCACCGTGCTCGGTGTAGAGCGGCGTAATCGCCGCCACGCCAAGCTCCACCGCCTTCTGGATGGCGTAGTCCATGCGATCGCCCTTGGAGATCGCCTGCCCCAGATGCACCCCGAGGGGCGACTCACCACGCCCTGGCGCCACCGAGTCGAGACGCGCCACCACGCGCTTGCGGGTGACCTCTACCAGTACCGCACTGGCCTCAAGGCCCGCGCCATCGAATAGCGTCAGTGCTGCGCCTTCCTTCAAGCGCAGCACCACCGCCAGATGACGCGCGGGACCCTCGGGCAGCACCAATTCGCCGCCGGCCTCAAAGCCGGCGGCGACATGGATACGCGGGCCGCTCACGGCCGTCCTCCAATGGTCGGGCGCATCTTACTGGGTGGTCTCGCTGGCTTGAGCCTGGCGTTGCTTCTTCTGGGCATACATCGCCTCGAAGTTGACCGGCGCCAGCATCAGCGGCGGGAAGCCACCACGGTTGACCAGGTTATCAATGCACTCGCGTGCATAGGGGAACAGCAGGTTCGGGCAGAAGGCGCCCAGGGTGTGCTCAAGCTGCTCGCCTTCGATGTTGGCAATGCGGAACAGGCCAGCCTGTTCGATCTCGGCGAGGAAGGAGGTGTTGCCGGTCTCGCTGTGAGAGACCTGGGCCGTCACCTTGATCACGACCTCATAGAGACCTTCACCAACCTGGCTGCTGGTGGTGCTCAAATCGAGGCTGACCTTGGGCTTGAACGGCTGCTGGAACACCCCCGGCGAGTTCGGCGACTCAAAGGAGATATCCTTGACATAGATGCGCTGCAGGGAGAACTGCGGCTGGTTCTGTTGCTCGCCGGAGGCGGCACCTTCGGCGCCAGCAGTGGTTGGATTATTGTCTTCCGCCATGGCTTTTGTTCCTTGAAGCGTGCGTATTGATATAAAGGGGTTGAAGAGGCGCGCAGCGACTTACTTGCGCACCACCGGCAGACCATCTGCCTGCCACTGGGCCATGCCGCCCTTGAGCTTGTAGGCCCGGCTGAAGCCGGCACTGGTCAACTTGGTGATCACCGCACCGGAGGCCTGACCTTGCTTGCAGACCACGATCACCGGCTTGTCCTTGACCTTGTCGAGTTCATTAAGGCGATTGTCGAGTTTGCTCTGGGGGATATTGCGCGCACCTGTCATATGACCTTGCTTGAAGTCCTTGGCATCGCGGATATCGAGCACCACCGCGTCCTCGCGATTGATCAGCTGGGTAGCTTCGCTGGTGTCGACGCCGTTGCGGCCGCCCTGGATGACTTCATAGGCGATCCAGGTCGCCAGCACGATCACGAAGGCACCCACCAGCAGCGGGTGGTTCTGCACGAATTCGAACAACTGATCGATCATGGGTCCGGAACACTCTCGTTGGAAATAACTGGTGTTGTGAATCACTGTTGGGAATCACTGGATGCCCCGCCGCCGGGGCGGCGCCCAGTATACACAAGGCGTCCTGACGCGTCTGGCACCCGGGCGGCTGACGTTGCGCACCGCCCTAGGATATGATGCCCGAAGGAGCCGTGAGTCGCGACCCCGGGCCGGCAACGCCGACCGGGGACTCTCCGACGTTTACCAACGAGGCCTTTTCATGTCCGATGCCAATTCCCGCCCACGCCCGGTGGCCCTGATTATCCTCGATGGCTATGGCCACAGCGAGACGCTTGAATCAAACGCCATCGCCGCCGCCAACACGCCCGTCATGGACCGCCTGAGCCGGGACTACCCCTCTAGCCTGATTCATACGGACGGCAAGTATGTCGGCCTGCCCGACGGCCAGATGGGCAACTCAGAGGTTGGCCACATGAACCTGGGCGCAGGACGTGTCGTCTACCAAGACTTTACCCGCATCACCAAGGCCGTCGAGGACGACACCCTCAAGGACAACGCCATCCTGACCGCGCCGATCGACGCGGCGATCAAGGAAGGTCGCGCCGTCCACCTGCTGGGGCTGTTGTCGCCCGGTGGCGTGCACAGCCATGAGGATCACATCCTTGCCGTGGCCGAACTGGCCGCTGCCCGTGGCGCCAAAGAGATCTACCTGCACGCCTTCCTCGACGGCCGCGACACCGCGCCGAAGAGTGCCAAGGCCTCCATCGAGCGCGCCGATGCCAAGCTCGCCGAACTGGTCGGCGAAGGCAACGGCTTCATTGCCTCGCTGATCGGCCGCTACTACGCCATGGATCGCGACAACCGCTGGGATAGGGTCGAAAAGGCCTACCGTGTGGCCACCGAAGGGGCGGGCGAGCACGTCGCCGTCTCCGCGGCCGAGGGCCTCGAGGCCGCCTACGCGCGTGACGAAACCGATGAATTCGTGGCGGCCACCAGCATTCGCCCCCAGGGCAAGCCGGTGAATATGGCCGACGGCGACGCGGCCATATTCATGAACTTTCGCGCCGACCGCGCCCGCGAGCTGACCCGCGCCTTCGCCGAGGACGACTTCTCGGGCTTCAAGCGCCAGGCACGCCCCGCACTAGCAGGCGATGGCTTGGTGATGCTGACCCAGTACGCCGCCGACATCCCGGCGCCGGCCGCCTTCCCGCCAGCGGAGCTCACCAACACCCTGGGCGAGGTGATCGCCAAGCGCGACATGACCCAGCTGCGCATCGCCGAGACCGAGAAGTATGCCCACGTGACCTTCTTCTTCTCCGGCGGTCGCGAGGAGCCCTACAGCGGCGAGACCCGCGAGCTGATTCCCTCGCCGCAGGACGTCAAGACCTACGATGAGAAGCCCGAGATGAGCGCGGTCGAGGTCACCGACAAGCTGGTCGAAGCCATCGATGGCGGCGGCTATGACCTGATCGTTTGCAACTACGCCAACGGTGACATGGTCGGCCATACCGGCAACTTCGCGGCCGCCGTCAAGGCCGTCGAGGCGGTGGATGCCTGTATCGGCCGCGTGGTCGAGGCCCTGGAGCGTGTCGGCGGCGAGTGCCTGATCACCGCCGACCACGGCAACGCCGAGCAGATGGTCAACCCCGACACCGGTGCACCGCAGACCGCACACACCACCTGCGAGGTACCGCTGATCTGGGTCACCAAGCGCCAGGCCAAGCTGCGCGAGGATGGCCGGCTGTGCGACCTGGCACCGAGCCTTTTGACCATGATGGGCGAAGCGATCCCTGAAGAAATGACCGGCCAGGTGCTAACCGAACTGTCGTGATGCCGCCTCGCCTCCCCCATGCTTCGTCAACCTTTCGGCGCCCCCCGTCCCCGACGGCGGGGCGTCGTCTTTTGCTCCGACTCAGCGACACGCTGTCGGCGATACCCCGCTGCGGGCGGTCGTTACTGTTGATCGCCGGCTTGGCTAGCGGCCTTTGCGCCCCCGCCATGGCCGCCCCAGATGAAGAGGCAGCCGAGGCACGGGTGGATGCGCTGGCTGAAGACATTCAGGCCCTGGAGCGTGAGCTTTCGGGGCACCGCGAGGCACGCGACGATGCGGCCGACGCACTTTCCGAAGTAGAGACGGCATTGGCCGAGACACACCGCCGGTTGGATGCCCTGCAGACCCAGCGGCGCTCGCTGAATGATGCCATCGCCGATCTCGAGGAACGCAAGCGCCTGCTGGAAGACGAACGCCGTGCCCTGGAGGCGGCTCTCGCCGAACAGCTCGACGCCCTCTACCGTCTCGGCGCCAGCCCCGAGCTCAAGTTGCTGCTCAACCAGGACGACCCGACACGGCTGGATCGCCTGCAGACCTATCTCAATCATCTGTCGCGCGCGCGCAAGGCCCGCCTGGACGAGCTCGCCCAGCTGAACGAGCGACTGGCCGACAACCGCCAAGCTCTCACCACCCAGATCGACCAACTGGCCCGGGTGCGTGAAGACGTCGAGGCACGCAGCCAGACGCTTGCCTCGAAGCGAGCCGAGCGCGAGGCCCTGCTCACCGAGCTCGATGCCGATATTCGTCGAGGCCGCTCGCGTCAGGCGCGCCTCGAGGAAGAGCGGGAGAATGCCGAGCAGGTGCTCGGCGAGGTGCGCGAGCGCCTCGCGGCGCTCAAGCAACCGCCGCCGACCACCGCCATCGACTCGACGCGCGGCGAATTGCCCTGGCCGACTCAGGGCCAGGTACTGTCACGCTTCGGTGCCGGCGAAGGGGTCGACCGCGACGGCCTGCTGATCAAGGCCGCCGCGGGCAGTCCAGTCAAGGCGGTGCATGCCGGACGGGTGGTATTCGCCGACTGGATGCGCGGTTTTGGCAACCTCCTGATCATCGATCATGGCGACGGCGTGATGACGCTGCACGCGCACCTGCAGCACTTCAAGGTTTCTGCGGGTGACGCTGTGAGTGCGGGCCAGACTATCGCCGTCGTCGGCGTCAGTGGTGGTCGTTCGACCCCGGCGCTCTATTTCGCGGTGCGCCGTCACGGCGAACCGATCGATCCTGAACAATGGATTGCCCGACGCTAGTCACTACCATCAATGGATTCCCGCCCCACTGTAACGCTATGCTGGGGCATCGCCCCCAGTTCCGCGACCGGAGACCGCATGCGCGTCAAGGCCCCCCTTATCTTCACGACCCGGATGCTTACGACCTGGTTGTGCACGGCCCTGCTGGCACTGCCGGCGGCCGCACAGTCGCCGACATCCGATGACGACCTGCCCGTCGCCGACGTCCAGACCTTTGCCGAGGTCTTCGAGCGCATCAAGCGCACCTACGTCGATGAGGTCGACGACAGCACCCTGTTGCATAACGCCATGCGTGGCATGCTCAGCGAACTGGACCCGCACTCGACCTACCTCGACCCCCAGGAATTCCAGAGCCTCAAGGAAAGCACCGAGGGCGAGTTCGGCGGCATCGGCATCGAGGTCGGCATGCGCGACGGCCAGCTGATGGTGATCGCCCCCATCGACGATACGCCCGCGGCCCGTGCCGGCCTTCAGTCTCAAGATGCCATCTTGCGCATCGATGACACCGCAACCGACGGCCTGTCGCTGCAGGAAGCGGTGGAGCTGATGCGTGGCGAGCCCGGCAGTGAGATTCGCATCACCATCCTGCGTCAAGACGAGAACATGCCCCGTGAGCTGACCCTTGAACGCCAGGTGATTCGCACCGAGAGCGTCAAGCACGAGTTCCTGGCGCCCGGTTATGGTTATCTGCGCATCAGCCAGTTCCAGAGTAGTACCGGCGAGCAGGTCAATGAGGCCCTCGATGACATGCAGCAAGAGGGCGACCTGAACGGCCTGGTGCTGGATCTGCGCAATAATCCCGGCGGCGTGCTGCAGGCGGCAGTAGATGTCGTCGATGCCTTCGTCAGTGAAGGCCTGATCGTCTATACCGAGGGGCGGCTCGCCGACAGCCAGATGAGCTTCTCGGCAAACGAGGAGACCGCTGCGCCCGACGTGCCGATGGTCGTGTTGATCAACGGTGGCAGCGCCTCGGCCTCGGAGATCGTCGCCGGCGCCCTGCAGGATCAACGCCGGGCGGTGATCATGGGCACCGAGAGCTTCGGCAAGGGCTCGGTGCAGCAGATCATGCCGCTGGGGAACGACGACGGCCTGAAGCTGACCACCGCACTCTATTTCACCCCCAACGGCCGCTCGATCCAGGCACAGGGCATCGCGCCGGACGTAGAGGTCGTGCGCGGACGACTCGAAGTCGCTGACAGTTCCGCCCGGCGTCTGCGTGAAGCCGACCTCTCCGGCCACCTCCAGGGCAGCGGCGCTGGCGGTGCCAGCGCCGATACCTCACAGAAAGTGCGCGACGACTATCAACTCGGCGAAGCGCTGAACCTGCTCAAGGCCCTCAAGGTCCTTGGCCCCCAGGCCGGACACCGCGCCGAAAGCAATTAACTAGCCGAAAGGATCTGGCTTGAAACAGAAAGGGCGCATCGATCCAAGATCGATGCGCCCTTTCTTATGCCATGCCACTTATGCCGTGCTGCTCAGACTAGACCGGCCGTGCCGAACCGGCCGTACCGAACTGGCCGTGCCGAACTGGCCGTGCCGAACTGGCCGTGCCTAACCTGTCGTACCTGACACGTCGTACCGAACTGGCCGTACCGACAACCTCACGCTGGCCTCTTTATGGGTGACTCCCGAGGCATGGGTGCATCTCCAGATGGGCGAGGGTCAGATTAACGGCAACTGACGGGCAGGCGGCCACGCTCGCCTATTGCCTGACGCATCATCAGGCGCTTGAGGGGCGTCAGCCTATCGAGGCCGGCGAGCCCCAGATTGCGGGCCAGGGTCAACGCCGGCGCCCGCGCCCCAAACAGCAACCGAAAACCATCCATCAACATCAGCATGCTGGCATTATCGCCGCGCCGACGCCTTGCATAGCGGGCGAGTATCCGCTCATCACCCATGGTCACGCCGCGTTCGCGGGCGGCCAGTAACTCTTCGGACAGCACCGCCACATCCATCAGCCCCAGGTTGACGCCCTGGCCGGCCAGCGGATGGATGCTGTGGGCCGCATCGCCGACCAGTGCCAAGCCCGGCTGCACATAGTCCCGGGCATGGCGCTGAGTCAGGGACACACTGACCGCGCGATCGATGGGCGTGACCGCCCCCAGGCGATGATCGATGGCTGACGCGAGCGCCTCGCCCAGCGCCTCGGGCGTGAGTCGAGTCAACCGAGCGGCTTCCTCGGGGCTGGTCGACCAGACGATTGAGCAGTGATCATCACGACCCTCGATGCGCAGCGGCAGAAAGGCCAGAGGGCCAGTGGACAGAAAGGCCTGACGCGCCACGCCGCCATGATCGCGAGCCAGCCGCACGGTGGTGACCACAGCAACATGGCCGGTCTCCGTGGCGGCCGTCCCGATACCCGCCATTTCGCGCAAGGGCGAGCGGGCGCCATCCGCGGCAACGATCAGCGGCGCGCTGAGGCGCCGACCGTCTTCGAGGCAAAGCACACGGTTGTCAGCCCCGTGCGGCGCTTGTTCGAGAGCGACGACCCGTGCCCCGGCTTCGCGGCGCACATTGGGTAGCACGCTAAGGCGCTCCTCCAACGCGGCCTGGGTGACATCATTCTCGACGATATGGCCAAGCACCGGCACGCCGGCCTGGTCGGCGCTGAAACGAATCTCACCACTGCCTTCTGCATCCCACACCTGCATGCCGGTGTAGGGTGACAGGCGACGCCTTGCCATTACCGACCAGACCCCGAGGCCTTCCAGCAAGCGCTGAGAGACCGGCGTCAGGGCACTGACGCGGAGTCCCGGTCGTCCGCGGCCGGCGGACTCATCGGGCAGGCTTTCCGGCCGCGCATCCAGAAGCCGGACCGCGACGCCGGCCTGCCCCAGCAACAATGCCAGCGTCGCACCCACCATGCCGGCACCAACGATGATCGCCTCGTCCGGCCTACCTTGCTGTTCGCGCATTTCGTTCTCCCGTGTCGTAACGTCGCCGCTGGTTAACGCTCAGCGCTCGCGGCCCATGGCGCGTCGCCCCAAGGCTCGGCGCAGCGGCCCAATCAGGTTGAGGCCGACGAGCCCTGCTGACCGGGCATGAGAAAGCAGCGGATGATCGATACCGAACAGTCGGATCAGGCCATCACTGAAGCGGATGACGCTTTGGCGATCGGCGGCACGCTGCGCCTCGAAGGCCTGCAGGGTGACCATGTCGCCCGGGGTGCGACCGGCGTCCAGCCCTTTCTCGAGGGCCGCCACCAGATCAACGACGCCACGTAACGCCAGGTTGAAGCCCTGACCGGCGACCGGATGCAGCGCATGAGCGGCATTGCCGAGCACCGCGAGCCCGGGGCGTACCTGCTCGGTGGCGGTGACCAGCGACAGCGGATAGGCGTGGCGCTGGCCCACCCGGCGAAAGTGGCCGGCCCGATCGCCGAAGGCCTGCTGCAAACGCGCCAGGAACGCGCTGTCACTCGCCGCCATGGCAGTCGCTTCACTTCCACCTTGATGGGTCCACACCAGCTCCATGCGCTGTCCAGGCAGCGGTAGCAGTGCCATGGGCCCTTCGGGTGTGAAGCGCTCGAAGGCCACGCCACCATGCGGACGACTGACCTCGAGGTTGGCGATGACAGCCACCTGATCATAGGCCTCGTGACGGCTGTCGATGCCGAGCCGCTCCTTGAGCCCGGAACGCCCGCCATCGGCCAGCACCGTCAGGTCGGCCTCAAGCGCACTGCCATCGTCCAGCACCAATCGATGACCTCCGGCCTGCGGGGTGATCGAGGCCACCCGCGCCGGGCAATGCCAGTCGATCGTGAGCCCAGCCAATCGCCGGTGCAGCACTTGGCCCATCCAGGCATTGGGCAGCACAAAGCCCAGCGCCTCAACGTCGAACTCCTCGGCACTGAGCCGGGTCGCACCCAGCCGTCCTCGCTCACTGACATGGATTCGCCGGATTGGCTCGGCCTCCTCGGCCATCTCTGCCCAAAGCCCCAGGGTTTCCAGGCGATCACGGGAGCCCTGTGCGATAGCGCTTGCCCGGGCATCGAAGCTCGGCTGGTAGCTCGCCTCATCGAGAGCAGGCAGAGGGTTGGCCTCGATCACCGCCACCCTGAGCCCTGATCGTTCGATCAGCGGTGCCAGGGCACAGGCCAGGCTGGCCCCCACCAAGCCGCCACCGACGATGGCGATATCGACCCGCTGACCGCCCCTATCCTGCGAACCTTGGGTCTGCGAACCGTGGGCGTCTGGGTTCACGCGCTCTTGCATACGCATCCGCTCAACGTAAAGAAAATCCCGCCATTACGTAATTTACGTAAGGCACTATTGGCAGTCGCCTGAACTGCTCATTCTTTGGCCATCACGGCTTCAATTTCCGACGCTCGCTTGGGGACACCCGCCGTCAGCACCTCGTGCCCGTCGCTCGTCACCGCGACATCATCCTCGATACGAATACCAATGCCGCGGAAAGCCTTCGGAATGTCATCGTCATCTGGAATATAGAGGCCGGGCTCCACTGTCAGCACCATGCCGGGGGCCAGGGGGCGCGGCTCGCCGTTGCGGCGATAGCTGCCCACGTCGTGCACATCCAGTCCCAGCCAGTGCGAGGTGGAATGCAGGTAGAAGCGCTTGTAGCGCTCCTCGCTGATCACCGCCTCGAGCTCGCCCTCGACCAGGCGGAGCTCCACGAGGCCCCGAGACAGATCACGCACCACGCCCTGGTGGATGGCCGCCAGGGTAGCCCCGGGAGTCACCGCCTCGATGGCACGCTCCTGCGCCGCCAGCACGATGTCGTATAGCTGGCGTTGGGGACTGGAGAAGCGGCCATTGACCGGGAAGGTGCGGGTGATGTCGCCGGCATAGAGGTCGAACTCGGCACCGGCATCAATCAGCACCAGCTCGCCGTCCTTGAGCGCATCGCGATTCTCGATGTAGTGCAGCACGCAGGCGTTGGCGCCGCCACCCACGATGCTGTCATAGGCCGTGCCATTGGCCCCCTGCCAGCGGAACTCATGTTCGAGTTCGGCCTGGAGGTGGTACTCGTTGAGCCCCGGGCGAGCCGTGCGCATCGCACGCACATGGGCGCGTGACGATATCTCGCCGGCATGACGCAGCAGGGCGAGTTCCGCCTGGCTCTTGATAAGCCGCTGTTCGTGCAGCAGCGGCGCCAGGTCGGCCAGTGCCTGGGGGGCGACGGCACCGCGCCGAGCACGCCCCTTGAGTTCGCTGCGTACCTGGTCGGCAAGCGCGAGGCTCTCGGTGTCATCCAGCAGCAGATACAACGTCTCGCGACCATCGATCAGCTCGGCGAGCCGCTCAACGCGTGCCGGATTCTCAAAGGCCTCGTCGATGGCGAAGTGCTCGAGGGCGCCTTCGGTGCCGAGTCGAATGCCGGTCCAGGCTTCAATGGCCGGGTTGCGCTCCTGGCAGAACAACACGATCTCGCCGGCCTCGCGGCCAGGCAGTAACAGCAGCAGGGCATCAGGCTCGGGAAAACCGGTCAGGTAATGGAAGTCACTACGCTGGCGAAAAGGGTAATCGCTGTCGTTACTGCGAGTCACAAGGCTGGCCGCTGGCAGCAGCACGGCGCTGCCTTCGGGCAGGGCCGCCATCAGGGCCTGGCAGCGCCGGCGATACTCATCCCGGCCGATGGCGGCCGGGCGGGAAAGCAGTTCGGGTGACATCTCGCCTCCTGAGAGGGGGTTCAATGAGTGGGGGCGTCAGCCTCTTCGACCTGCGGCTGGCCGGGATGTTGCTCGGTATAGAGCAGCATGGCCGCCATGCGCGCATGCTCGGTGAGCGCGAAGAGGTCGTTCTCGTTCTCGCTGCTGTCGTCCAGGTCGACCTCGATGCTCGCCAGGGTCTGCAGGTCATCCAGCGCCTCGCGCAGATTGGCTGTCCAGGCATTGCGGGTCTCGCTATCGACGGTCTGGACCAGTTCCAGGAAGCCCAGGGTCCAGTCCTTGAGACCCTGAGCACGCTCGGCCAGGGAGAAGAGATCATCGGGCAACAGCGGTTCGTAGTTGAGATCGGCGGCCGCCAGGGCGTCGAGGGCCTGGCGACGCCAGCCAAGCAGCACCTCGGCGCTTTCCGGGTCCCGCGGCTGCTCGATGCCGAAGGTGGCGCACAGCTCATCCAGCCAGGCTTCGGCGCTCAGGTCGTTGAGCGCCAGGGCACCGGCGAGGCGCCCGTCCTGGAAGGCCGGTGACTGCATGCTGCCGTGAATCAGGAAGACGTCGGCGACGGTGGAGAAGTCGAGGCGATCGTTGATAAGGGACATGAAGAACTCTTGAATCGGGCCGACACGACGGACGGCGAACGTGGCTTGCGTTGACCGCTCGCGAGCGGCTCTCTTATAGTGAATCAACACCTTTCATAGTAACGCATCGGGCCCGTCGCTGGCCCGATCTGGAGCCCACCGATGACCGATGACGCCCGGCGCACTGCCGATATCACCCTTTTGGGCCGCAGCTACGTCATCGCCTGCCCGCCAGAGGAGCAGGACCAGCTCGACCGCGCCGCCCGCTACCTGGATCGTGCCATGCACGGCATCCACTCTCAGTCCAAGGTGCTCGGCACCGAGAAAACCGCCATCATGGCGGCACTGAACATTACCCATGAGCTCCTGCAGGTGCTCGACGAGCGCAAGGAAGGAGAGGAAAGCCTCAACCGCCTCAACGAGCGGCTCGAGCGGGTGCTGGATGACGGCAAGGACAACTGAGCAATCTGCACTTTGGCGCCTAGCCCTGCTCTGGTAGGATGAAGGCGTTCCCTGGAATGTACGCCAGTCGTTACAGTCCCTCGAGCCTATGCGCATTACCCAGGGGGCCAATTGCTAGACAGACCCGTGTGCATGTCCGCGCGACGGAAAGCCTGACGGTCTGTCTGCGGCCACCCACCTTGAACCAATGGGTTCAAGGGCCAGAACGACAGCGGCATTCTGGGGAACCTCAATCATCTGCCGCCCGCCGTGAGCTCGTAAAATCATGCCTCATGCGTCCCTGTCTGATATGACACCCCCTAGCGACGCACTGCAAAGCGATGGGGATCCAGGCACGTCATCTCCGACGGCCGCCGACATCCCGAAGCAACGCCGTGAACTGAGACGCTCCCTGCGCCGCCGCCGCCGCGCGCTGACACCCAGACAGCAACGTCAGGCCGCCAAGGACCTGTGTCTTCGCCTGCGCGGTCTTCCGGAACTCCGTCGCGCCCGACATGTCGCGCTCTATCTGCCCAACGATGGCGAGATAGATCCACGACCGCTGATCGCCTGGCTCGAGCGCCGCGGAGCAAAGGTCTACCTTCCCGTGCTGGCCCCTCTGACCCTCAACCGGCTCTGGTTTGTGCGTTATCACTCAGGCACACCGATGATCACCAATCGCTTCGGTATCGCCGAGCCCGATACGCGCCACGGCGCCCATCGTGCTCGTCGCCTGCCCGCCTGGGCACTTGAGGTGGTGCTGATGCCGCTGGTTGGCTTCGATGATCAAGGCCAGCGGCTGGGCATGGGCGGCGGCTTCTATGACCGCAGCTTCGCCTTCACGCGCCGGGGCGGTCCACGCCCACGACTGATCGGCCTGGCCCATGACTGCCAGCGTGTGACAACGCTGCCGGTGGAGAGCTGGGACGTGCCGCTGGATGCCATCGTAAGCGATGCCCGCGTGTTGAGGCCCTGATGGCAGCCTTAATGGTCCCAGCACCTTGATTGAGGGCGCTCAAGGTCTTGTATAGCTGAAACCTGCATGGCCGCGACGTAAACAATGCAGCACAAAAAAGACCGGCCGCTGCCTGTGATGGGCAGCGGCCGGTCTTTTTGACTTGAGCTGGTGAGGCTAACTGAGCACGTAAGGCCCTATGGGCAGCCTGTCGGCTCGGGGGCTTTGGCGACTGCAACGCCTCTTGAAGGCATCTATTGCATCGCGGCAGGGCCCTCTGCGGAATCAGCTACCGACCAGGGCCTGAGCGTAACCGGTAGCAACCACTCCCAGGCCGAATACCAGTACCAGCGCCATGACCAAATCGGGCTTGCGTCTCATTAACCACTCCGTGATGTCGTAACAATAGATGAAAGTGTCGCCTGACTAACGACGTTTCAGACTATAAGGCTAAGTCTAAAGAATGACCATCGCCTCAATAGTCTAAGCACATGATAAAACGCCTGCTACCTCTACGGCTAGCCGTTAGTCAATACTTACCTACCGTTACGATGAGATCGCATCAGGCCATAAAGAGTCGATAGGCCGGATTATCGGTTTCTTTCCAGTAGCGATAGCCAATCGCATCGAAGTACTCCTCGACGTGGGAGCGATCATCGCTTGGCAACTGCATGCCGACCAGCACTCGGCCATAGGCGGCACCGTGGTTGCGATAATGGAACAAGGAGATGTTCCAGTCGGCCGGCAGGTGGGTCAGGAAGTTCATCAGCGCCCCCGGGCGCTCCGGGAACTCGAAGCGATAGACTTCCTCCTCGAACTGCTCCTTGGGACGACCGCCGCCCAGGTGGCGAATATGCAGCTTGGCCATCTCGTCGTCAGTGAGGTCCACCACCGGATAACCTTCTTCACGCAACTTGGTAATAACGGCCTGGCGGTCGTCACCGCCCGGTTTGACCTGCACGCCGACGAAGATATGTGCACAGTCAGGATCGGCATAGCGGTAATTGAACTCGCTGACCATGCGCTTGCCGATAACCTTGCAGAAGCGCTTGAAGCTACCCGGGCGCTCAGGGATGGTCACGGCCAAGATGGCCTCGCGCTGTTCCCCTAGCTCGGTGCGCTCAGCGATATGCTGCAGACGATCGAAGTTGGTATTGGCTCCGGAGTTGATGCACAGGAGCGTCTCACCCTCGGCGCCGTCGCGCTGGATGTACTTCTTGAGGCCGGCCAGCGACAGGGCGCCGGAGGTCTCGGCCACCGCCCGCGTGTCCTCGAAGATATCCTTGACCGCGGCACACATCTCGTCGGCGTTGACGGTGATGATCTCATCGATCAGGTCCTTGGCGACGGCGAAGGGCACCTCGCCGGCCTGCGCCACCGCGACGCCCTCGGCGAAGACGCCGACCTGATCCAGCACCACCCGCTCGCCGGCCTCCATGGCCGCCTTGAAGCTGGCGCTATCCTCGGATTCGACCCCGATCACCTTGATCTCGGGCCGCAGGTACTTGATGTAGGCGGCCACGCCGGCGATCAGGCCACCGCCCCCCACCGGCACGAAGACGGCGTCCAGACGTCCCCCGTGCTGGCGCAGGATCTCCACGCCGATGGTGCCCTGGCCGGCCACCACGTCGATATCATCGAAGGGAGGGATATAGGTGTAGCCGTGCTCGGCGATCAATTCCTGGACATGGGCGGCGGCGGCGGCAAAGGCGTCGCCCTTGAGGATCACCTTGGCGCCCCGGGCGCGCACCGCCTGTACCTTGATCTCCGGCGTGATGCGCGGCATCACGATCACCGCCTTGACACCCATCAGCTTGGCGGCGAGCGCCAGCCCCTGGGCGTGATTACCGGCCGAGGCGGCGATCACACCCTTGCTCTTCTGCTCGTCGGTCAGCTGCGCCATCTTGTTGTAGGCGCCGCGAATCTTGAAGGAGTAGACGGGCTGCAAGTCTTCGCGCTTGATCAGAATCTGGTTATTAAGGCGCTTGGAAAGGATGGTCGCCGGTGAGATCGGCGTTTCCCGTGCGGCATCGTAAACACGGGCGGTGAGTATTTTCTTGACGGTTTCTTCGAGCATCCTGATATCCCAAGGGCGTCGTCATGACTGAGCGTCATGCGATAATCGCGTGCGTGGCAAAACCTCTATTGGTAGCAGACCCGCTGCCGTGGCGTCCAGCGCCTTCGACACCTGATCGGCCAGGCAAGGAGGCATCAACACCGCCGCCGAACTGGCCTATAATCGCGACGCTTCTTCCGCCACTCCCAAGTCCGACAATCTCAAGCGAGCTCTCATGACCCAAGACGAACTGAAGGAGGCGGTGGCCGCCGCCGCCATCGAGGAAATTCGCCCGCTGCTCGGCCGCGACGTCATCATCGGCATCGGCACAGGCTCCACCGCCGATCGTTTCATCGATCGTCTGGCCGCCCTGCGCGATGACTTCAAGGCCGCCGTAGCGAGCTCTGAAGCCACCGCTGAGCGTCTCAGGTCCCACGGTATCGACGTGGTCGAGATGAACGTCGCCGGCAGCGTGCCGGTGTATGTGGACGGCGCCGACGAGATCAACGGTCGCCTCGAGATGATCAAGGGCGGCGGCGCGGCCCTGACCCGAGAGAAGATCGTCGCCGCCTGCGCCGAGCGCTTCGTGTGCATCGCCGATGCATCGAAAAGGGTCGAGGTGCTGGGTGACTTCCCGCTGCCGGTCGAGGTCATTCCCATGGCGCGTTCCTACGTGGCTCGGGAACTCGTCAAGCTCGGCGCCACGCCGGTCTATCGCGAAGGCGTGGTGACCGACAACGGCAACCAGATCCTCGACTGCTATGAGTTCACGATCGAGGACCCGGTTGCCATGGAGGCCCGCCTCAATGCCATCGTCGGCGTGGTCACTAACGGCCTGTTCGCCGCTCGCGGCGCCGATGTGCTGTTGCTCGGTGGTCCACAGGGCGTGGAGCGCATCGAGAAAGACCCAGAGTGAGTAAATGCTCACTTCGCTTCTAGCATTGCGCTCAGGCCTTTCAGGGTGAGCGACAGCGCACCCCGATTGGCCGCTACCACTTGGCGGCCTGCCTCGCCGAGGCGGGCCCTGTCCGCGGGAGCGTCAAATAGCGCAGCCAGCGTCGCTGCCAGCCCTTCGGCATCGTCCACCTCGGCAAGCGCCGAGGCCTCGCGCAGAGTCGCGGCAACATCGCTGAAATTCTCAAGCGATGACCCGGTCACGACCGGCACGCCCTGCACGGCGGGTTCAAGCAGGTTGTGTCCGCCGATCGGCACCAGGCTACCGCCGACGAAGGCGATATCCGCCGCCCCGTAGAGCGTGGCAAGCTCGCCCATGGTGTCAGCCAGGTAGATCTGCGTATCCGGCCCTGGACGCTCGTCCCTCGATCGCCGCGCCATGAGCATGCCCTGGGTCTCGCAGAGCGAGGCCACTTCGTCGAAGCGCTGCGGATGACGAGGCACGAGGATCAGCAGCGCCTGCGGATGCGTTTCGAGCAGGCGCCGATGTGCGGCGAGCAACGGCTCATCCTCACCGGGGTGCGTCGAGCCGCCGACCCAGACCGGTCGCTCGCCGAGCCAGGCGCGTAAGCGCTCACTTCTTTTAAGATCCTCGTCAGAAGCGTACATATCGAACTTGAGGGACCCCACCACACTGATACACGCCCGGGCCATGCCGAGCGCCCGGTAGCGCTCGGCGTCCTCGTCAGACTTGGCGGCCAGCCAGTCGACGTTGGCGAGCGCCGCCGCCATCAGCGGGCGAATCTTCATATAGCGTGCGTAGGCGCGAGGTGACAGGCGACCGTTGACCACGGCAACCGGCACGCCACGACGGCGACAGGCCGCCAGCAGGTTGGGCCATAGCTCGGTCTCGAAGAAGATCGCCTGCATCGGCGCAAGGCGAGCAACGAAGCGCCGCGCCGCACCGGGAAAGTCCAGCGGCACGAAGTGATGACTCACTTCGGCGCCAACCCCTTTAGCGTTGAGCTTATCGGCCAGTGCTTGCACCTGCACGGCACCGGTGGCGGTCATGGTGGTCACGACCAGGCGGTGTGCCGGGCGGCTTGTCGCCAGTGCCTCGATCAGCGGCCGGGCGCCCAGTACCTCGCCGACAGACGCGCAGTGCAGCCAGGTCACGGGACGCTTGATGTGGTCGTCGGCCGATGCGGCCGGAGACGAGTGAGGGATCAGCCCGAGGCGTTCACGCCTGGGGTGAGCAAGCGCCTGCTCACGCCACACCCTTCGCCATATAAGCGGTGCGAGGCCATAGAGTACCGCCGAGTAGGCGAGTCGTGGCCAGCGGGCAGGCATCAGCGCTCCCGGTCGAGGATGGTCGAGATCATCGCCGTGGTAGAGACACCGTCCTCGAAGTCGAGCACCCGCACTTCACCACCGTTGGCGATCACTGCCTCGCCGCCGGCGATATCGGCGGGCAGGTAGTCACCGCCCTTGACTAGCACGTCGGGCAGCACGGTCTCGATCAGCGACGCCGGGGTGTCATCGCCGAAGGGCACCACCCAGTCTACAGCGCCGAGCCCGGCGAGCACCTGCATGCGTCGCTTGAGAAGGTTGATCGGCCGCGTGGGGCCCTTGAGGCGGGCGATGGAGGCATCGTCGTTGACCGCCACGATCAGTCGGTCACCGAGACGGCGGGCCTGCTCCAGGTAGGCCACGTGGCCGGCGTGCAGGATGTCGAAGCAGCCGTTGGTCATCACCACCTTCTCGCCGCGGGCCTGGGCGGCGCGCACCGCCTCGGCCAGCGGCGCCGCCTCGATGAGGCCGAACTCGGCAAGCTTGTCGCCGTGCAGGGCGGTGTAGAGTTCAGCGATCGAGAGGGTCGCAGTGCCCGGCTTGGCCACCACCAGGCCGGCCGCCAGGTTGGCAAGCGTCATGGCCTCAGGGAAGCCATGACCCGCGGCCAGCGCCAGCCCCAATACACCGATCACGGTATCGCCGGCGCCAGTCACGTCATAGACCTCACGCGCCCGAGTCGGCAGGTGAAGAGGGGCATGATCGCCGCGGATCAGGGTCATGCCCTTCTCGCTGCGGGTGATCAGCAGGGCCTCCAGGTCGAGCTCGACCCGCAATGCTTCGCCCTTGGCAGCCAGCTCCTCATCGCTGCGGCAGGGGCCGACCACGGCCTCGAACTCGGTCAGGTTGGGCGTAACCACGCTGGCCCCGCGGTAACGGCGAAAGTCGCTGCCCTTGGGATCGACCAGCACCCGCTTACCCGCCTCCTTCACCAGCCGGATCAGTGATTCGACCCGATTCAGGGTGCCCTTGCCGTAATCGGAGAGGATCACCAGATCGGCATCGCCAAGCTGTGCCGCCACCTTGGCTTCAAGATCCCGGGTATCGACCTCGTCCAGCGGCTCTTCGAAGTCCAGCCGAATCAGCTGCTGGTTACGACTCATGACCCTGAGCTTGGCGATCGTTGGAATATCAGCGCTACGCTGAAAGTGAGTGCTTACTCCGGAGTCTTCAAGCCGGTGGGTTAGCAGATCGGCATTGTCATCGTCGCCGACCAGTCCCGCCAGAGCGGCACGAGCACCTAGCGAAGAGATATTGAGGGCCACGTTGGCGGCGCCGCCGGGGCGATCCTCACCACCGTTGACCTTGACCACCGGCACTGGCGCCTCTGGAGATATCCGCGATGTTCCGCCGTGCCAGTAGCGATCGAGCATCACATCGCCCACCACCAGCAGGCGGGCCTGTTCAAGAGCGGTCAGGTCAAGCTTCATCACGGGGCTCCATCAGTAGGGCATCGAGGTGAGCGATCACATCGTCGGCGTGGATCAGCGACATGGCATCGGGATGGCGCACACGCGTCCCCCAGACGATTTCGTCGGGCGACTTGTGCAAGTAGGTGCGTACGGCCTCGGGGTAGCGATTGACGACGTGCTCCCGCCAGCGATAGGGAGCGGCGCGCTGCGGGTTGGTAGTGGCATAGAGCCCTACGGTCGGCGTATTCAGGGCATTGGCCATATGCACCGGGCCGGAGTCGGGGGCAACAACGGCTCGTGCACCGTCAATCAGCGCCATAAGCCCCTTCAGGGAGGTGCCGCCAATGGCATCGACCACCGCCCCTTCAGAGCACAGCGCCTTGATGCGTGCGCCCATCTCGCGCTCCTGGGTACTACCGCCGCCACTCATCACCGTCACCAGGCCATGATTCCACAGGTGTTCGATCACCGCGGCATAGCCCTCGGCGGACCAGTTGCGGAAGTTACGCAAGCGCGGATTGGCACAGGGACTGATCAGCACATAGTCCCGCTCACCGCTCACCTCGCGTGCCTCGCGCCGGGCATCGTCGGGAATCGCCAGGCCCCACTCAGGCGTCAGGTCCTCGACGCCCAGTTCACGGGCGAAGTCCATGAAGGATTCAAGCACATGCGCACGTGGATGCGGCGCCAGCTGATGCTGGGTGAACCAGTGCTGCCAGTCCTTGGATCGGGCCTTGTCGTAACCGATGCGTACCCCGGCGCGAAGCCCTAGCGACAGCACGCTGGCACGCAGCGACTGCTGCATGTGCAACAGCGCATCGAAACGCGTGTCCTTGAGCGCACGCCAGATCTCACGCATGCCGGCGAGACCGGTCGACTTGTCATAGACCACGAACTCGACCCCGGACAGGCCCGACAGTAGACTGTGCTCGGCCTTGCCGACGATCCAGGTAATACGCACGCCCGGCCACTGACGCTGCAGGGCACGCACGGTCGGCACCAGGTTACAGACATCGCCCAGGGCCGAGAGCCTAAGCACGCACAGGTGCGTGGGGTGAACGGGCAGAGGATGCTTCATGCAGTTGGCAACGTTCCAGAAAGAAAATACCTGCATTCTATATGATGCAGGACGCTTTTGTGACGGGGGAAGCTCACGACAAGCCGCCGGCCTTGCCATCCAAGGCGCGTCCGATACCACAGGCGAAGCAATGCCATTGCCCCTGGAGCCGCGCTGGTTCTGTCCGGACTACTGGCGAGAGCAGGACGCCGTAACCGGCGAGGCTCCAGGCCGAGGCGCAAGTCTCTTTCTCAAGGCACCCGACCGGGCAAATGAGCAGTGGGTGCTGCGCCCTTACCGGCGCGGGGGGCTGATCGCCCAGCTGAATGACGCGAGCTACCTGTGGACCGGACGTGAACGCACCCGCGCCTTTCGCGAGTTGCGCCTGACCGCTGCCTTATACACGCAAGGCCTGCCGGTGCCACGCCCGGTGGCCGCTGGTGTCTGGCAACGCGGCCTGGTCTATCGGGCCGCATTGATCACCGTGCGCCTGGCCGGCGCCCGCGCCCTGGCCGACTGCCTGGCGGATGCCGACGAGGCGCTACTCGAGCGCGTCGGCGCCACCATTCGCCGCTTCCATCATGCCGGCCTCGACCATGTGGACCTCAACGCCCGCAACCTGCTCGTCGCTCCGGATGGCGCGGTCTTCCTGATCGATCTGGACCGCTGTCGCCTGCGTCATACGGGCCGCTGGCAAGCGGACAATCTGAGCCGCCTGGAGCGCTCGCTCGAGAAGTTCGACGCCAAAGCGTCGCTGCCCGCTATTCTCGACGGCTACCACGCCAAGACCGATGACTGACCCGAACGGGCAAAGTACTTGTCCATTACCAAAAGGCTGACCAAACGCTCACGCCTTTCATTCTTGAACTGCGCTACATAGGCGTTGGCGTTGGCGATGATGCGCCTGGCCTCGTCGGGATGATCCCGATAGTAGGCGACTTTCTCCTCGATATCCCCGTAATCGTCGGCGAGCTGGACATAATGATAGTCGGGGATCAATCGGCCCTCCATGAACCAGGTCTCGAAGCGCGGTGCCGTCATGAAACACAAGGAATTCGAGGCCATGATCCACTTCAGGTTACTGGCCACGTCCTTGCCTTCGATGCTCAGTACGAACTTGTACTGGAGCTGCTCCTCGATGTTCATGAAGGGCCGATGATAGGGCTTGCCCTGCGCACTGCGACGCACATCTCCTACATCGCACAGCGGGTGATCATGGAAGTGCTCGACGAACCTCTGACGATGCGCTTGATGACAGGCGCCCCGCCACACCAGCCTGTCCTTCTTGGCGACAAAGGGCGTGCGGTCAGGGAAGACATAGTAGTGGCGAACGGCATTGAGCTTAAGTAGTACTGAGTGCCGGTTATCGCCGCCCAGCGGCCGACTTTTAAGAAAGGTGGGCCGCTCTGGCACCTCGCGGATATCGCCGAAAAGATAATGAAAACGCAGATGCCCCGGAAAGAACCGTAGATAACGCCACATATCGAGATAGTAGGCCCAGCTCTTTTCCCGGGTAAAATCGGCAATAGTCGTCGCCTCTTGCCCAAGTTCGACGCAAGAATCGCACTGGTTGTAGTAGTCGACCCGTGCCTGGATCTCCTCTCGTTCCGACGCATCGAGTGAGTCGAATTCGGCCAATATCGCTGCCAAACGACGCTGATTAGCGGCCAAGGGCACCGCCAGGCCCGCCGCGTGCCAGCCATAGAAACGGAACTTGTGAGCGTTCTTGTGCAACTGCGCCAGTAGCGTCTTCATACAGGCCACCGCATGGCTATTATCATTCGTTGGTGAGCGCTTCCCAACATCCTTATGGGCGCCAGGGGGACATTTTCTGATAGTGCAGTGCCAACATCGCCACTATTGCTGTCTGGCTAAAACATCAATCACTGCATTATGACTACCTATGCCAACTAACACTGGATTAGGCTCTTATAAAGTATCCAGTAGGCGTCGGCCATGGCCTCTGGCGTATAATGCGCGAGCTGGGCACTCGCCCCTGCTGCCAAGGTCTTTGCAAGTTCGGCATCATCATGTAAGCGGGCGATGGCGTCGGTAAGGGCCTCGGCATCTCCTGGCGGCACCAGCAATCCCGTCTTTTCATCACGGACGATATCAGGAATCCCCCCGACCCTTGAGGCCACAATCGGCACACCGGCATCCATTACGTCCAGCAGCACCGAACCGAGCCCTTCGTTGCGTGAAGGAAAGGCAAAGAGATCGAGTCCCGGCAGGTAATCGCCTATGTTGTCCTTGAATCCCATGAAGGTAACGTTGCTACGTCCCGCCGCTTCTGCCTCCAGTGCCTCTGAATCTTCTCCTTGGCCAAAGAACAGCACCTGCACATCGGGCTTGATCTGTTCAAGGTGACGTGCCGCCTCAAGCAGCACCCGCTGCCCCTTGTGGCGGTCGACCAGCGCGCCGACATGCCCGATCAGGTACTTGCCGGGAAAGTCGGCACGCAGTGCCTTGGCCTGTTCGGGGTCTGCCTTGAGCCCTGACAGGGCGCTTGGAATCAACGCCACCTCCCCCCACTCACGCGCCTCGAGTTGATGCTGAATCAATGACGAGATGGCGACTCGCTTAACAGCGCCCCGATAGAAGAAGCGGTTGCTGATCCTGTCCTTGACCGGGGCATCGACCCGGCGAGTCAACAGGTAAGGCACGCCATGCCATAAGCGGTGCAATCCCGCCCAATGCACCGCCTTGGCATCATGGGCATGAACGATATCGGCCCGCAGGCGGCCTGCTACCCCATGTCCCGCTAGCTGATGATCGGCATCGATGAAACCCAACTCGGGCACCCTCGCCAGGCGCGAACGCAGCGGTGAATCTCGCCGACACACCAGCCATTGCTCGGCATTATCGTATGATGACAGGGCGCGAATCAGCAGTTCGGTCTGACGCTCACCGCCACGATAGCCCTTGGCCAGATTGACATGGATGATCTTCAACAATGACTCCCACTTGAAACTGGCTCTGTTAGCGCATGCCGATAGCGGACTCGCTGTGCATGAGTCGACGGTAGGTGGCCGTGAACAGTCCATGAAAAAGCCTCTTCCAGACCCGCAAGGGCCTCAGGTATCTGATCATGGTCTGCCATGGGCACCCAAGGGTAATATACGCGTTTGCCCGACTGGACTTAAGGTGAAGAAGCTTTCCCTTGCCGTGCATTGCTCAAGGATTGATACAGCGCCACCATGCTCAAAGTACCCGCTCAATAAGAGATCACACCATGACGCCGATTACCGGAGTGGTCATCACTCTCAATGAAGAACGACAGATTGCCGACTGTATCCGCTCGCTGCTTCGGGTCTGTGACGAGGTTATCGTGGTGGACTCCCTGAGTCAGGACGATACCGTCAGAATCGCCGAGGCTGAAGGTGCCCGGGTCATCGAACAGGCCTACCTGGGAGACGGGCCACAAAAGGCCTTCGGCGTTCCCTATGCACGCCATGACTGGATCCTGGCCCTGGACGCGGATGAGCGTCTGGACGACGATGCGGTCGCCAAAATTCAGTCACTTACCCTCGATGATCCGTCTACGGCCTATGGCTTTCGGCGCAAGAATTACGTCGGCCATCACTGGATCCGAGCGGCAGGCTTCTATCCCGATGCGGTGGCGCGCCTTTATAACCGCACCCAGGCCGGCTATGAGCCGAAGAAAGGCCATGCCGCCGTCAAGGCCCCCAAGGTCAAGCAGACCGGCGCCCACCTGCACCACTTCACCTATCATGACCTCAAGCACTGGATCGAGCGCATCAATCAGCTCTCATCTCGCGATGCCTGGGCCATGAAGGACCGTGGTGTTCCCGCCTCGAGCTGGGCGCCCGCACTGCATGCCCTGACAGCCACCCTGCGCAAGCTGATCCTCAAGGGCGGCATCTTTCAGGGCAGCGATGGCATGACGGTGGCGATGACCACCGCTTTCAGGGCCTACATGAAATACGCCAAGCTCAACGAACTCTACGAGAACGAGCGGGTCAACCGGCAGGCGTAAGCACTTGCGGCGATTCAGGCAGAATGGCTGCCAGCATTCGCTCGGGTGTGATGTGCTTGAGGCAATTGGTGTGGCCAAGCGGACAATCCCTTGCAAAACACGGCGAACAGGACAGCGCCAGGTAGTGAATCCGGGTATTCTCGGTCAGCGGCGGCGTGTACTCAGGCGACGAAGAACCGTAGATGGCATGCACCCGTGTGCCTACCGCGGCAGCCACGTGCATCAACCCGGAATCGTTGGTCACCACCTGTTCACAGTCGGCGAGCAGGTCCACGGCATCGGCCAGCCGCGTGCGCCCGCACAGGTTATGAGCGTGAGAGAGGCCCGCGCAGATCACCTCACCGTCAGATGCATCCTTGCCCCCCCCCAGGACCCGTACTTCATAGCCCGCGGCCACAAGCTGAGTCGCCAGCGCATGAAAATGCGCGAGTGGCCACTGCTTGGCAGGACCATATTCGGCACCCGGCATCATGCCGATGGCCGGACGTGACGATAGCTGATGCGTGAGCCTGAGTTCGACCAGGTTATCTGGGTCTACCGCCAGACGGGGACGCGGAATAGCGAACGTACCACTGGCCGCCTCATCCTCGGGCAACCCCAAGGAGACGAAACGCTTGACGGTCTGATCGAGTACCGTCTTGTCCAGGCGTCGCCGCTCATTGAGCAGCCATAGCCGCTGCTCGCCGGTAAAGCCCCGACGTTTGGGGATACGCGCCAGAAAAGGCACCATCGCTGACTTCCAGGAACGCGGCAGCACGATGGCGCGATCAAAGCGCCCCTTGAGCTGACGCGCTAGCTCGCGGCGAGCGGCGAGGCCGAACTCGCCGTGCCCCACCTCGAGAGCCAGCGTCTCGTCGACCTCCGCCATGCGCTCGAGAATCGGCAGTGACCAGCCGGGAGCGATCACACCCAGTGTGCAGCCAGGGTGGCGCGCCTTGAGCGTCATCAACAAGCTCTGGGCCATCACCATGTCACCGACCCAGGATGGCCCTACCACCAGAATCCGCTCGCCGGCGTTAGCCATTCAGCCACTCCAGATACTCGCGCACGCCCTCAGCGACGGTCTTGAACTCGGCCGTGTAGCCAGCCTCGCGCAACCGCGTGATATCCGCACGGGTATAGCTCTGGTAACGGCCCTTGAGTTCGTCCGGGAAATCGATGAAGTCGATTTGGCCCTTGCCGTAGTAGTCGATCGCGGTATCGGCGATCGCCTTGAACGGCTCCGCCCGGCCGGTGCCCAGGTTGAAGATACCCGAGCGCTCCGGGTGGTCGAGGAACCACAGGTTGACGTCCACCACATCGCCGACATAGACGAAGTCGCGGCTCTGCATGCCGGCCTCATAGCCGTCCCAGGCGCCGAACAGCTTGGGATTCTGGCCGGCTTGGACCTGGGTATGGTGATGATAGGCCACGCTCGCCATCTTGCCCTTGTGCTGCTCCCGAGGACCATAGACGTTGAAGTAGCGAAATCCGACCACCTGGCTGGTGAAGGTGTCCCAGCGTGCACGCACATACTGATCGAACAGGAGCTTGGAGTAGCCGTAAACGTTGAGCGGCTTCTCATGCTCGGGGGCCTCGAAGAACACCTCGCTACCACCGTAGGTCGCCGCCGAGGAGGCATACAGGAAGGGAATGCCTTTGGCCTGGCAGAAGTGGAGCAGCACCTTCGAGTACTCGAAGTTGTTCTCCATCATGAAGCGACCATCCCACTCGGTGGTATCGGAGCAGGCACCCTCGTGGAAGATCGCCTCGATCTCCGGCAGGCCCGCATCGTCGCCACGCATTGAGGCCTCGACGCGCATCAGGAAATCATCCTTGTCGAGATAGTCTCCCAGCGTGCAGTCAGCCAGGTTGAGGAACTTGGTACCGTCGGAAAGATCATCCACCACGAGTATGTCTTCCCGGCCACGTGCATTCAGCGCCTTGACCAAATTGGCCCCGATAAAGCCGGCACCGCCTGTGACTACGATCATCGTCAAACCCTCTTATATCCGAGCACCCGGCTCAATCCGTCCGTGCGCCTATATCCGATTAACCTCTGATTGTATACTTGGCAGTTCTTGAATTCATGGGCCAACGGTGCTTCACCAATGACACAGTCGACGCCAGACGTGAAAACCTTCCAGGGCCTGATCCTCGCCCTGCAGCAATATTGGGCCGAACAGGGCTGCGCCATCATGCAGCCGCTGGATATGGAAGTCGGTGCCGGCACGTTCCACCCGGCCACCTTCCTGCGCTCCATCGGCCCGGAAACCTGGAACGCTGCCTATGTGCAGCCCTCCCGCCGGCCAACCGACGGTCGCTATGGCGAGAATCCTAACCGCCTGCAGCACTATTACCAATTCCAGGTGGTGATGAAGCCCTCGCCCGCTGACTTCCAGGCACTTTACCTGGGCTCCCTGGAGCGTCTCGGCCTCGACCCGCTGGTCCACGATATCCGCTTCGTCGAAGACAACTGGGAGTCGCCGACCCTGGGCGCCTGGGGCCTTGGCTGGGAGATGTGGCTCAACGGCATGGAGGTGACCCAGTTCACCTATTTCCAGCAGGCCGGTGGTATCGAATGCTACCCGGTCACCGGCGAGCTGACCTACGGCCTCGAGCGCATCGCCATGTACCTGCAGGACGTCGATAGTGTCTACGACCTGATCTGGACCATCGCCCCGGATGGCTCCCAGGTCACTTACGGCGACGTCTACCTGCAGAACGAGCGCGAGCAGTCGGCCTACAACTTCGAACATGCCGACGTGCCGGTCCTGTTCGATGCCTTCGACTACCATGAGCGCGAGTGCAGCAAGCTGCTGGAGGCGGGCTTGCCACTACCGGCCTATGAAATGGTCCTCAAGGCTTCCCACACCTTCAACCTGCTCGACGCCCGCCACGCCATCTCGGTCACCGAACGCCAACGCTTCATTCTGCGTGTCCGTACCATGGCCCGCGACGTGGCTCATGCCTATTACGAGTCACGCAAGGCCGCCGGCTTCCCGATGGCCTCGGACGCCCTGAAACGCGAACTGCTAGCCGAACAAGGAGACGCCTGAGCCATGGCCACCGATACCTTTCTGATCGAACTTGGCGTTGAGGAACTTCCCCCGAGCGCCATCGACAGCCTCTCGGACGCCCTGGCCAAGAGCCTGCGCCAGGGTCTCACCGAGGCCGAGGTGCCCTTCGCCGCGGTAGAGGCCTATGGCAGCCCCCGACGGCTCGCGGTTCGCATCGAGGCGCTGGCCGACAAGCAGCCGGACCGCGAAGTTGAGCGCCGCGGCCCAGCGCTTGCTGCCGCATTCAAGGACGGCGTGGCCACCAAGGCCGCCGAAGGCTTCGCCCGCTCCTGCGGTGTCAGCGTCGAGGACCTGATCCACCTCGAAACCCCCAAGGGCACCTGGCTGGGCTTTCGTGAGCAACAGCAGGGCGAGGTCGTCACTGCCCTGCTGCCGGATATCGTCGCCAAGGCCATCGATGGCCTGCCAGTCCCCAAGAACATGCGCTGGGGAAGCTCACGCATCGAGTTCTCGCGTCCGGTCCATTGGCTGGTAATGCTCTACGGCAGTGAGGTCGTCGAGGCGACCGTATTGGGACTCGACGCTGGTCGCACGACCTATGGACATCGTTTCCATGCGCCCCAGGCGATTGACCTTGGCCACCCCGATGACTACCTGGGCGCTCTTGAAGAAGCCTACGTACTCGCCGACCGCGAGCGGCGTCGCGAGCGTATCCGCGAACAGGTGCTGGCCGAGGCAGAGTGTCAGGATGGCGAAGCCGTCATCGACGAAGCGCTGCTGATCGAAGTCAGTGGCCTCGTCGAATGGCCGGTCGCCTTGACCGGCAGCTTCGACGAACGCTTCCTCGAGGTGCCGCCGGAGTGCCTGATCTCCTCGATGAAGGCTAACCAGAAGTACTTCCACCTGCTCGATGACAATGGCCATCTCAAGCCGCTGTTCATCACCATCGCCAACATCGAAAGCCTGGATCCGCAGCAGGTGATCGCTGGCAACGAGAAGGTCATTCGCCCACGCCTCGCCGATGCGGCCTTCTTCTACGACATCGATCGCAAGACGCCGCTTGCCGCTCGCCGCGAGGGCCTCGGAAGTGTGGTTTTCCAGCAACAGCTAGGCACCCTGGCCGACAAGGCCGCTCGCAGCGTGCCGGTCGCCCGCTATATTGCCGAGCATATCGGTGGCGATACCGAGCATGCCCAGCGTGCTACAGAGCTTGCTAAATGCGATCTGGTCACCGAGATGGTGCTGGAGTTCCCCGAGCTACAGGGCATCATGGGTTGTTACTATGCCCGCCAGGACGGCGAGGCCGAGGAAGTCGCCCAGGCGCTCTATGAGCAGTACCTGCCGCGCTTCGCCAGTGACGTCATCCCCCAGACGCGCGCAGGCCAGGCGCTAGCCCTCGCGGACCGTCTCGACACCCTGACCGGCATCTTCGGTATCGGTGCACGCCCCACCGGGGCCAAGGACCCCTTCGCTCTGCGCCGTGCCGCCATCGGTGTGTTGAACATCCTGATCAAGGGTGAGCTGGACCTGGACCTGCGCGAACTGCTCGAGCGGGCCGCGGCCCAGCATTCCGGCCTGCCCAAATCCGATGGTTTGGTCGATGATGTCTTCGCGTACATGCTCGACCGTTTCCGCGCCTGGACCCAAGACGAAGGCATCGCCGTCGAGGTCTACCTCGCCGTGCGCTCGCGTCCGGTGTCCAAGCCGCTGGACTTCGCCCGTCGTGTACAGGCCGTGCATGCCTTCAGCCAACGCGAGGAAGCCGCCGCCTTGGCTGCGGCCAACAAGCGGGTCGCCAACATTCTGGCGAAGCAGGGGCATGACGGCTCGACGCATATCGACACCCCCCTGCTGGCGGAGCCCGCTGAGCATGCCCTGGCAGAAGCGCTGGAGGCACGTCGCGTCGCTGTGACACCGCTGCTGACCGATGCCCGCTATGCTGAGGCACTAGATGCCCTTTCCAGCCTACGTGAGCCTGTAGACCGCTTCTTCGATGAAGTCATGGTAATGGCCGATGACGATGCTGTCCGTCGCAATCGTCTGGCGCTACTCGCTAACCTTCAGGGGCTATTCCTGGGCGTGGCCGATATCGCCGAACTGCAGCAGTAAAGACGCAGCGTTCCACGTGAAACAAAAAGGCCCGGCATTACTGCCGGGCCTTTTTTATATTCCGCCATCTATCTTCCTTGCTTTCGCCTCGTACCATGTTTCACGTGGAACATCGTGTAACCATTCGCAATGGTTATCTCATCACTCAGTTGTTCCATGTGAAACACCCACCTACACTAAACGATTGAGCCTACCCACTGAGACACTCCATCATGCCCATTGCCCCAAAACTTGTAATCCTCGATCGTGATGGCGTCATCAACCAAGATTCCGACCAGTACATCAAATCCCTGGACGAATGGGCGCCCTACCCCAGCGCCATCGACGCCATCGCTAGGCTAAGCCGCTCAGGCTGGACCGTCGCGGTAGCCACTAACCAGTCAGGGATCGGCAGGGGGTATTTCAATGAAAGTGTCGTCGAGGAGATTCATACTAGGCTAAATGCCCTAGTAGAACATGCCGGCGGTAAGATCGAGCAAATCGTCTACTGTCCCCATGATCCCGCTGATAACTGTCAGTGCCGGAAGCCCAAAGCGGGTCTGCTGGAGACCATCCGCGATCGTCTTGGTCTCTCGGATCTGGCGCGCAGTTGGATGGTGGGAGATAGTCTGCGCGATCTACAGGCAGGAGAAGTCATTGGCTGTCGCTGCGTGCTGGTACGAACGGGCAAGGGAAGCGACACCGAGGCCAAGAATCAAGGCCTGGAAAACGCCATGGTCTTCGATGACCTGGCAGCCTTCGTGGCGTGGCTTGTGAGCGAAGACGCCGCGATCAGCAGCACGACGGCCTCGAGCGGAGCGTGATGAAGTAGCCACACTCCCGGCCGAAGGGACGCTGTCGCCAACGTCGAGAAACACTTCCCCACAAAAATGAGTGTGCCATGAACGCAAAGAGGCCGGCATAATATGCCGGCCTCTTTCGTTTGTTAGCTAGCCATACCATGTTTCACGTGGAACATATCAACGTGACCCAGGTACTAAACCAGATCATATATCCAAGTTGGCCACCAAGGCGAAGCGCTCGATGAAGTCACGACGAGGCTCCACTTCGTCACCCATCAGGGTATTGAACATCATGTCGGAGGCCACCGCATCTTCGATGGTGACGCGCAGCATACGCCGCGTATCAGGGTTCATGGTGGTATCCCACAGCTGGTCGGGGTTCATCTCTCCCAGACCCTTGTAGCGCTGGATGGAGAAGCCACGCTGTGCCTCTTTCATCAACCACTCAAGCGCATCATAGAAGGTGGTGATCGGCTGCTGGCGCTCGCCGCGTGATACGTAGGCGCCCTCTTCCAGCAGACCCTCCAGCGTATCGCCAAGGCCGGTCATCGCGTGATAGTCGGCGCTACGGAAGAAATCCATGCCCCAGACGTAATCAGTGGAAACCCCGTGGGCGGTTAGTGTCACGCCGGGCAGGAAAAGACCTCGCTCCGTATCTTCCTGAAGCTCGAAGGTATAGCGCGGCCCCCCCTCGTAGGCGATCACCGCATCCATCTCAACCTGTAGCTGATCGATCCAGCGCTGCATCAGAGCTCGGTCCTTGAGGCTTTCCTCACCCGCCAGGCTCTCGACATGGACGATTTTTCTCAGCACCTCGCTCGGATAGACGCGAGCCAGACGATCGATGCGGTTCATGACATCACGATACTGATTAACGAGGGCCTCAAGGTGCTCGCCACTGATCCCCGGCGCATCGGCGTTAACGTGCAGTCCCGCACCGTCCAAAGCCGTCGTGGTCAGGTAATTGACCAATGCCTGCTCGTCCTTCAGGTAGCTTTCCTGCTTGCCACGCTTGATCTTGTAAAGCGGGGGCTGAGCGATGAAAACATGGCCACGTTCAATCAGTTGCGACATCTGGCGGAAGAAGAAGGTCAGCAACAGGGTGCGGATATGCGAGCCATCCACGTCGGCGTCGGTCATGATGATGATCGAATGGTAGCGCAGCTTGTCAGGGTTGAACTCTTCCCGACCGATACCACACCCCAGCGCCGTGATGAGAGTGCCGACTTCAGCTGAAGACAGCATCTTGTCGAAGCGCGCCTTCTCGACGTTAAGGATCTTACCCTTGAGCGGCAGGATTGCCTGCGTACGACGGTCCCTTCCCTGCTTGGCACTACCACCCGCCGAGTCACCCTCGACAAGATAGAGCTCAGAGAGACTCGGGTCCTTCTCCTGGCAATCAGCGAGCTTACCAGGCAGCCCCGCGATATCCAGGGCCCCCTTGCGCCGAGTCATGTCACGCGCCTTGCGAGCGGCCTCACGGGCGCGAGCAGCGTCGAGCATCTTGTTGACGATTGCCTTGGCCTCATTGGGCCGCTCAACCAAGTAGTCGGAAAACTGCCGGCCCATCTCCTGCTCAACGGCTGTCTTCACTTCAGAAGACACCAGTTTTTCCTTGGTCTGGGAGGAAAACTTGGGGTCCGGCACTTTAACGGACACGATTGCCGTCAGGCCTTCACGGGCGTCATCGCCGGAAGTGTTGACCTTTGATTTCTTCAGCAGCCCTTCAGCCTCGATGTAGTTATTGAGGCTGCGCGTCAGCGAGGCGCGGAACCCGGCCAGGTGCGTGCCACCATCCCGCTGGGGGATGTTATTGGTATAGCAAAAGATATTCTCGGCAAAGGTATCGTTCCACTGCATCGCCACCTCAACGCCGACACCGTCTTCGCGCTCGACATTGAAGTGGAAGACCGGATTCAACACCGATTTATTGGTGTTGAGGTGATCGACGAAGGCCTTGAGGCCGCCCTCGTAATGAAAGAGTTCTTCCTTGCCGCTTCGTTCGTCCATCAGACGAATCGCCACGCCGGAGTTCAGGAAGGACAGTTCACGCAACCGCTTGGCGAGAATGTCATAGTGAAACTCGATGTTAGCAAAGGTCTCAGGGGACGGACGGAAGTGGACGCGCGACCCGCTCTTTTCCGTTTTTCCGACCACTGACAGTGGCGAGGCGGGAAAGCCGTGGTTATAAATCTGCTCATGAACCTCGCCCGCACGCCAGATGGTCAGCTTCAGCTCTTCCGAGAGCGCATTGACCACTGACACCCCGACGCCGTGCAGGCCACCAGATACCTTATAGGAGTTATCATCGAACTTGCCGCCAGCATGCAGCACGGTCATGATCACTTCCGCCGCCGACACGCCCTCTTCTTCGTGGATGTCGGTGGGAATGCCTCGGCCGTTGTCACTGACGGTGATCGATTCGTCTGGGTGGATGACGACACGAATTTCACTGCAGTGGCCGGCCAGTGCTTCATCGATGGAGTTGTCTACCAGCTCGAACACCATGTGATGCAAGCCGGTGCCGTCATCGGTATCACCGATATACATGCCGGGACGCTTGCGCACGGCATCCAGCCCCTTGAGTACCTTGATGCTCGATGAGTCGTAAGCCTGTTCGCTCATTGACTACTCCGTCGTGAAGTCTTTCATTCCGTATGCCGCCAGCCGGCCATGTTCCACGTGAAACATTTCCACTGGCGTTGTCGACTGCCATACCCCGGACAGGACCTCGGGGTCGACAGTAGTAATAAACACTTGGCACTCCATGCGTTCCAGCCATCGGCAGAAAACATGGCGGTGTTCGGCATCGAGTTCGGCTGGCAGATCATCGATCAAGTAGATACAGGTCCGCCCTGTTGCCTTTTCCAGGAGCCGACCCTGTGCCAGTTTCAGCGCGCTCACCACCAACTTCTGCTGGCCTCGCGATAGCACCTCGGCCGCAGGCCGACGCTGAATGCGAAGTTTCAAATCCGCACGTTGCGGACCCTGTTGGGTAAACCCCATCTGGCTGTCGCTCTCCCGTCCCTGCTGAAGTACTTCAGCCAGAGTACGCTGACGGTCCCAGCCGCGAGAGTAGCGAAGACTCAATCCCGGCAGTGACAGCAACTCGGCCAGGGTATCTTCAAAGACCGGGAGGAAAGCCTCCATGTAGGCATGTCGTAACGCATCAATTCGCTCACTCCACTGCGCCAACTCATGGTCCCAGACATCCAGTGAACGACCGTCAATTCTATCACGCCTGAGCAACGCATTCCGATGTTTCAGCGCTCGCCGCACACGTCGCCAAGCGTCGAGGAAATCATGTTCCACGTGAAACACACCCCAATCGAGAAATTCACGACGCGAGGAGGGAGAACCTTCCAGCAAGCGGAAAGCATCGGGGTTAATGAGTTGCAGCGGAAGAGCTTCGACCAGCTGAGCGACCCGCGCCACCCTTTCACCGGCCATTCTCATCTCAAGCTCGGACTGATCACGGCGACGGCGTATACCTAGCGGTAGCGGCGGATCGCCGGCCAGGCGACCATGCAACATCATCGCCTGATCGTCATGGTCGATGGCATGCTTGAGTTGCTGGGTCCGGAAAGAGCGCCCCATACCGAGGATGTGGATACCCTCGAGGATACTGGTCTTGCCGCTACCGTTGGCCCCGACAATGATGTTGATCCCTGGCCGGGGTGCCATTTCCAGACTGGCCAGGTTGCGAAGGCCCATAAAGGCGAGACGGTCGAGGGTCATGACAGGCTTTCCGGGTTAATGCCCGACGTGGCGGGCATTAACCGTGGCGCAGAACAAGAAGAGATCAGAGGCGCATCGGCATGACCACGTACATGGCATCGCCGCCGCCAGGCTCTTCCATGAGGGCACTGCTATTGGGGTCAGCCAAGGTCATCTGGACGCGGTCTTCGTCAATAACCCCAAGCACATCAATGAGATAGCCGACATTAAAGCCGATTTCCAGGGCCGGACCGCTATACTCGATGGCGACGTTTTCTTCGGCCTCTTCCTGCTCGGGATTATTGGCCATGACGCGCAGATTGCCCTCTTCGAGGTGCAGCCGAACACCACGATACTTCTCGTTGGAGAGAATCGAGGTACGCGACAGGACCTGACGCAGCTCGGCACGGTCTGCAATGAATACCTTATCGCCATTGCGCGGGACCACACGCTCATAGTCCGGGAACTTGCCGTCAACCAACTTGGAGGTGAAGGTAAACTCACCGGTGTGAGCGCGCACGTGGGTTGAGCCAAGCGTCAGACTGACCGGCTCGTCACTGTCATCAAGCAGGCGCGACATCTCGAGCACGCCCTTGCGCGGCACGATCAGTTTCTGTGCCGGCTCGACCTCGATATCCGCCGAGCGCGAGCAGACGGCGAGACGGTGGCCGTCAGTCGAGACAGTGCGCACCAGGTTGGAACGCAACTCCAGCAGCATGCCATTGAGGTAATAACGTACGTCTTGTTGCGCCATGGCAAAGGACGTCGAGTCAATAAGATGCTTGAGGGTGCCCCGCGGCAGGCTAAGTTCAGCACTACCCTGGCCGTCCTCGATATTGGGGAACTCCGCCACCGGCAATGTCGACAGCGTGAAACGCGAACGGCCGCTTCGCAGCACGGCGCGCCCATCTTCCAGCACGAACTGGATCTCTGACTGCTCGGGCAGCGATTTGCAGATATCCATCAGCTTACGGGCGGGTACCGTAGCCGAACCGGGTTCGTCGACCTGAGTCGGTGCAGTGCGTCCAATCAACTCGACTTCGAGGTCGGTACCCGTCAAAGCCACCTGGTTATCCTGGACCTGGATCAGCACATTGGAGAGTACTGGCAAGGTCTGGCGACGCTCGACCACACCGGCGACCAAGGCCAGAGGCCGCAGCAGGGCTTCCCGGGAGATGGAAAATTTCATGTGTGCTCCACTCTTGTCCTGAATTCGATGACGTGATGCGAGGCTAACCGGTCGGCGGCCATCAGCTGGTCAGCAGACGCAACAGGTTCTTGTAATCTTCGCGGATATCCGCGTTCTCTTCCTGCAACGCCTGCACCTTGCGGCAAGCATGCAGCACCGTCGTATGATCACGCCCGCCAAAGGCATCACCAATTTCCGGTAGGCTGTGATTGGTGAGCTCCTTGGCCAGTGCCATGGCCACCTGACGGGGACGCGCCACCGACCGCGAGCGGCGCTTGGAGAGCAGATCAGACAGTTTGATCTTGTAGTACTCGGCGACGGTGCGCTGAATGTTATCCACCCCCACCTGCTTGTCCTGCAGGGCCAACAGATCCTTCAGGGACTCACGGATGAAATCCTGGGTGATCGTCTTGCCCATGAAGTGGGAGTCCGCGATGACCTTCTTGAGCGCCCCTTCGAGCTCGCGAACGTTGGAGCGAATCTTCTGGGCAATGAAGAAGGCCGCATCATGAGGCAGGTCGACCTTGGCCTGGTCGGCCTTCTTCATCAGGATCGCGACCCGCGTCTCAAGCTCCGGCGGTTCGATGGCAACCGTCAGTCCCCAGCCAAAACGTGACTTCAGCCGCTCCTCTACCCCACTGATTTCCTTGGGATAACGATCCGACGTCAGGATCATCTGCTGACCGCCTTCGAGCAGCGCATTGAAGGTATGGAAGAACTCTTCCTGAGAGCGCTCCTTACCCGCGAAGAACTGAATATCATCGATCAGCAGCGCATCGACGCTGCGATAGAAGCGCTTGAAATCATTGATGGCATTAAGCTGCAGTGCCTTGACCATGTCGGCCACGAAGCGCTCGGAGTGCAGATAGACCACCTTGGCATTCTCGCTCCGCCCGGCCAGCTGGTTACCCACCGCGTGCATCAAGTGCGTCTTACCCAGACCTACGCCGCCGTACAGGAACAGTGGGTTATAGGCGCCACCGGGGTTTTCCGATACCTGGCGAGAAGCGGCTCTGGCCAGCTGGTTCGATTTACCCTCGACAAAGGTCTCGAAGGTGAAGTTGGGATTCAAGCCAGTCTGATGCTTGAGGCCACCCTCGACCTGTACCTGACGCGAATTACCGGCGGGCCGCTTTGGCCCCTCGTCTCGCATGCGGTCGATCTCACGCTCGTCGGCGAAATCACCCCGCGGCGGTGTATGCACCGCGGGCGAGGCAGGCTCCTGACGCGAACCAGCGGAAACTGGCGTACCCAGGTCGCGCGGCTGGGGGGCCGGCGCCGCACGTCGGCTACCGACCGTCAGCGACACCTTAGGTGGCTTCGCCGGTGACAACTCACGCATGAGTTCATTAATACGCTTGGCGTATTTGTCACTGACCCAGTCACGCACGAAGCGATTGGGTGCCAACAGGCAAAGCTCGTTGGACTCTCCATCCTCCGCCTGCAAGGGACGGATCCAGGTGTTGAACTGCTGGGAGCTCAGTTCGTCCTGCAGGTAATCCAGACATTGTTGCCAAAGAGCGACAGACACGCGACCTCACCAACCGGTTGACGAAAGACACGCATTGTATCGTCCGAGGACTAGGTTATCCACATGACGGCGTATCGATTTCGCCCTGTGGACAACCTTGCGGTTGCTCCCTTAAGAAACACTGTGCAAAACGGGGAGTACCATCGTGCTGTGGACAGGTGGTAATTCTGTCAGCAGCTTATCCCCCGAATGCACGCATGAGGTTGACCGCTTTCCCACAAGCTTGTCGTCACGATAATAAGTTGTAATAGATGGTTTATAATGACTTATCCACAAATATTGTCCCCACCATTAATAACAACATCAGTAAGAGAACCTAATAATAGTTATTAAAGAAGATCGCGGTTGATGACTAAGGCAGGACTGGCGCACCATGCTTGGCCTCAGCTTCGATGGCGACGCGAAAAAACCGCTCGAGATCGCCGGAAAAATTGCACCGCGGCGGCGAATTCACTAGAATTCCCGGTCTTGAGCCGAATCTACCCGGGTTCCCCGTCGGAGCCAGGGCTTCGCCAATTTGACGTCATGTCCAATTAACCACGTGGGAATCAATAGTTATGAAACGCACTTTTCAGCCGAGCGTTCTCAAGCGCAAGCGTAACCATGGCTTCCGTGCACGCATGGCCACCAAGAATGGTCGCGCCGTTATCGCACGCCGCCGTGCCAAGGGTCGCAAGCGTCTGAGCGCGTGATCTCAGATTGCACTTGCCCCATCAGGATTTTCCCCGGTCGCTGCGCCTGCTGAACGCCGGGGATTATCGACACGTCTTCGACCATGCATCACTCAAGGTTCACGGCAAGGGGATGCTGGCTCTGGCCTGCACCAACCCGCTGGGTCACCCAAGAGTCGGCATGGTGTTCAGCAAGAAGACCGTGCGTCGAGCCGTCGACCGCAACCGTCTTAAGCGCCTCGTGCGTGAATCCATTCGTCACCAGCAGCATCGCCTACCTGCCGTGGATATCATTGTCCTGGCCCGGCGTGGCGTTCATGAGCTGGATAATGACACTCTGCATCGCCAGCTTCATGGCATGTGGCGGCGTCTGGAAAAAGACGTTCGCAAGCAGTCGACCTCGTCGCCCTGATCGGGCGCACCGGCGATCCTCAAAGCCTGCCCCTGGCAGGCTTTTGTGTGTATTCACGGGGCAACAATCGCTGCACTGCAGAATGTTCATTTTCCATCGGGCAGGACCCTCATGGACGTAAAACGACTCCTATTGCTGATCCCCCTCGCCGTCCTGGCCTATCTGCTGGTCGTACAGTGGAACCAAGACTATGGCCAGATCACCACTGAAACCCAGGCGCCTACGGTCGCCAACAGTGGCCAGCCCACCGAGCAAGCTGCCCGTGATGAAACGTCGGGCCTATCGGCACCCACCACATCCGGTCAGAATGCAGCATCGGATCTCGGCGGTGACATGAGCACCCCGGGCGCGCAAAGCAACAGCCGCGCGCTGGTCGCTGTCACCACCGACGTGCTTGACGTACGCATCGATCCGCAAGGCGGTGATATCGTCTATGCGGCCCTGCTCGACCATAAGCTGACCAACAACTCTGATCAGCCCTTCGTATTGCTATCCGACAATGGAAACCGCAGCTTCGTCGCCAAGTCGGGCCTGCAGCTCGAAGGACACGAAGGCAGGATTGCCTTCACGCCAAGCCAGGCCGAGTATCAATTGAACGAAGGCGAAGACAGCCTTGCTGTCGAGCTGGATGCTGAGGTCAATGGCGTGAACGTTACGAAACGCCTGACCTTCGAGCGCGACACTTACGCTGTCGAGGTCAACTACTTCCTCAACAACGCGCGTGATGAGCCCGTCAGCGCTCGCTTCATTGGTCAGTTGGCTCGAGACAACAGCGCCGACCCGAGCACCGGTTCCGGACTCGGTATGCAGTCCTTTATGGGGGCGGCCTACTCCTCACCGGAGAACCACTACCAGAAGGTGGACTTCGAGGAGATTCAGGAAGGCAGCTTCAACAACCGTGATGTCGAGGGCGGCTGGGTTGCCATGATCCAGCATTACTTCACCACGGCCTGGGCTCCCGAGCAGAACCAGCAGAACCTCTACTACGCTGCGACCGACTCTCGTGAACGCAATGTCGCCGCCTTCGCGAGCCCGCTGCAGACCCTGGCACCGGGCGGTGAAGCCGCACTCGGTGCGACTGTCTACATGGGGCCCAAGGTACAGGAGCGGCTTGAGGCTGTGGCCCCGCACCTAGAGCTGACGGTGGACTTCGGCTGGCTGTGGTTCCTGGCCAATCCGCTGTTCTGGTTGCTCGACCATATCCATGACCTGCTTGGCAACTGGGGCTGGTCGATCGTGGTACTGACCATCGTGGTCAAGCTGGTGCTGTTCCCGCTGTCTGCCAAGGCCTACAAGTCGATGGCCCGCATGCGCAAGCTGGGTCCAGAGATGCAGCGTCTCAAGGAACAGTTTGGCGATGATCGCCAGAAGATGTCCCAGGAGATGATGAAGTTCTACCAGAAGGAGAAGATCAATCCGCTGGGGGGCTGTCTGCCGATCCTGATCCAGATGCCGGTGTTCATCGCGCTTTACTGGATGTTGATGGAGTCTGTCGAGCTTCGCCATGCGCCCTTCATGCTCTGGATAGAGGATCTGTCGGTTAAGGATCCCTACTTCATCCTGCCGATCCTGATGGGCGCGTCCATGTTCGTGCAGCAGCTGCTCAACCCGACACCGCCGGATCCGACACAGGCCAAGATCATGAAGATGCTGCCGGTGATCTTCACGTTCTTCTTCTTGTGGTTCCCGGCCGGCCTGGTGATCTACTGGGTGGTCAACAACACCATCTCGATCCTGCAGCAGTGGTTCATCACGCGGAACATCGAGAACGACCCAAGCGTTGGTAAGGGTATGAAGACCAAAGGCTGATCCTGGTCATCGCCACGCTCCCAGACCCCCGCCTCGGCGGGGGTCTGGCGTTTCTGCCCCCGTCACGGGACAATTCACTGAGTCTTTCACCGGAGTCATCATGGCCACCCCTCGTCTCTATACTCAGGACACCATCGTTGCTCTCGCCACCCCGCCGGGTCGCGGAGGGGTGGGCATTGTTCGCGTCTCTGGTCCGCTGTGTGCCGCGATAGCTCGATACATGCTCAACACCCTGCCCCATCCACGCCAGGCGCACTACGGGCCGTTCAAAGGCCAAAATGGGGTAATAGACGAGGGTGTGGCGCTGTATTTCAACGACCCGCACTCTTTCACCGGCGAAGATGTGCTGGAGCTGCAGGGTCATGGTGGCCCGGTGATCATGGATCTGCTGCTCGAATGCTGCGTTCAGCAAGGCGCTCGGTTAGCCCGCCCCGGCGAATTCTCGGAGCGCGCCTTCCTAAACGATAAACTGGACCTGGCGCAAGCCGAGGCCATCGCCGATCTGATCGATGCCAGCTCACGAAGCGCCGCCGAGAACGCCCTGCGCTCGCTGCAGGGTGAATTCTCGACCCGCGTCGACGCGCTCGTTCAACGGCTGATTGAGTTGCGAATATACGTTGAGGCCGCTATCGATTTCCCTGAAGAGGAAATCGATTTCCTGGCCGATGGCAAGGTCGCGTCGATGCTTACCTCGGTCAAGGAAGAGCTTGCCAGGGTAAGGGCCAGTGCCGGCCAGGGTGCGCTGATGCGCGAGGGCATGAGCGTGGTGATCGCCGGTCGACCCAACGCCGGCAAGTCGAGCCTGCTTAATGCCCTGACCGAGCAGGATACGGCAATCGTCACCGATATCGAGGGCACGACCCGAGACGTGCTGCGCGAGCATATTCATCTGGACGGCATGCCGCTACACGTGATCGATACCGCGGGGCTTCGCGATACGCCGGATGCCGTCGAACAGATTGGGGTTGCCCGTGCCTGGGCGGAGATCGAGAAGGCCGATCGCGTACTGTTGATGGTTGATGCCGGCGAGAGCGATGCTACCGACCCGATGGCCATCTGGCCGGAATTCGTCGCCCGTCTCGCCGACCCCTCTCGACTGACCCTGGTACGCAACAAGGTTGATACCAGCCAGGAAACGCCCGGGATCGACTTATCCACAGCCACGCCGGTCGTACGCCTCTCGGCCAAGACCGGAGGGGGTGTGGATAACCTGAAAGAGCACTTGAAGACGATAATGGGGTTTTCTGCCACCACTGAAGGCCGCTTTTCAGCCCGTCGCCGCCACCTGGATGCTCTGGATCGCGCGACCTCGGCGCTTGAGAATGGCGAGGCTCAGCTGGCGGGCTTTGGGGCAGGAGAACTATTGGCCGAAGACCTTCGTGACGCTCAGCAGTCGTTGGGCGAGATTACCGGCGAATTCACTGCCGACGACTTGCTTGGCGAAATTTTTGGCAGTTTCTGCATCGGTAAATAACGGCTCGGGATGACCTGCTTCCAGTCTGGCCCCCCGGCAGCACCTTCTCTGCGATGATGTCGGGGACTGGGTTCACCCACCTTCAATGCGAGTGAACCGCTGGCCTTTCCGTGCTCCCACAATGTAAGTGACCACTTACTCACCAACCCACCAGTCGCTCTCATGACGCCCTTCGGGAGCGAGACGGTGACGAATCAGTGGCATTGTCTGATTCAATATGTCATCGAGGCCCCAGGGGGGATTCATCACCAGCATGCCGCTTCCATACATGCCATGGGATGTCGCACCGGGATCCTGGAGAATGAACTCGCTGCGCCATAACTTGCGTATTCCGGACCGCTTCACTTCATCGAGCAAGCCCTGATGGCGCCCCGCCGGTAGCAATGGGTACCAGATCATCACCACTGCATGGCGGGCCTTGCGGCTCACTTCGGCAAGCGTGGCGGCTACCTCGGCATATTCCTCCTTGCGCTCGTAACTTGGGTCGATAAGCACACAAAGGCGTGGCGTGGTCACCGGTAGCCGCTTTCTGAGCCCGTCCAGACCATCGCCGTGGATCCGTCGCGCATTGTCAGGCAACGCCTGTCCACTGAGATGATCATGCTCTTTTGGGTGGAGCTCGAAGAGGCTAAGCCGATCCTGCGGGCGCAATGCCTGCGTGAGCCACCAGGGCGAACCTGGATAGACCGAGAGCCGCGGCTCACTCCCGGGGCTTACCTCGTGCTGAGCCCGATCAAGTGCATTGAGCCATTCCCCAAGCACCGCATCAGTCTTGCACAGTGTCTCACGCGCGTCCCAGAGCGGCGCTACTCCACGACGGTACTCTTCGAGCTTGCGGGTTTCCTCGGCGTTCAGGGGATAACACCCGCGACCGGCATGCGTATCCATATACGTAATGGGAGATTCTTTACGTAACATGTGGCGTGTTACGGCAAAGAGCGTCAGGTGCTTATGAACGTCGGCAAAATTACCGGCATGGTAAGCATGCTGATAGGCAAGCATAGTGGGATCCATGAAAAAGACCCGCGAGCTTAATGGCAAGCGCGCGGGTCAGTGTGACGCCTACCAGAGCAGGCGTCAGATGGGCGTTATTGCTGTTGCATCGGGGTCAGGGTGATTTCGACCCGACGGTTCTGGGCCCGGCCCTGCTCGGTGTCGTTACTGGCCACAGGCTGGTTTTCACCATAGCCGGTCATCGACAGGCGAGTGCCCGGAACACCGGTTTGTGCCAGATAGTTACCCACTGCAGAAGCGCGGCGCTCGGAGAGTTGCTGGTTGTAATCGGCCGCCCCTGTGCTGTCGGTATGGCCGGCGATATTTACGCGAGTCTCCGGGTACTGCTGGAGTACATTGGAGACATCATTCAGTGCCGTCTGTGCAGCGGTGGTCAAGTCACTGGAGTCAAAGGCGAAGGTCACGCTGCTCGGCATGTTGAGGATGATGTTATCGCCCTGGCGATCGACACCGATCCCGGTCCCCTGCATGCTCTCGCGCAGCTCGGCCTCCTGACGATCCATGTAGGCCCCGATACCGCCACCAGCGGCAGCGCCGGCCGCCGCACCAATCAGTGCCCGGTCACGGCTGCTGGAGCCACCATCGCCACTTGCCATGCCGGCCAAGGCGCCCACGGCGGCGCCAATGGCGGCGCCCGTGCCTGTCCGATTGCTCTGAGTTTCACCGGTATTGGGATTAGTGGTGGTACAGCCCGTCACCAACAGCGCAGCCGCTAGCGGTACAGCGAAGCGAAAAGATTTTCTCATGCGGTTCATACTCCTTTGGGTCGCGACCTCATCATTCAGAATTAATCGTCTCCGACCATAGCCAAGAGATCATTAAGAAACAACAAGCCCTGTGGAGAGGCTCTCAAATGCGCGGGATCTTCCACAAGTAATCCTTTTTTTCGCGCTTCGGCCAGTTGCTGCTGAAGCATGGGCAGTGGACGGCCAGTATGGCGTGTCCAGGTGTCGATCGGCACCCCATCAATCAGACGAAGGGCATTCATCGCGAACTCGAGCACTAGATCCTCTTCGGGGATACGCTGGTGGCCGGCCACGAAGCCACGTGGATCATTCAATCGACGCAGGTAAGCCTCGGGCTGTCGGCTCTTCCAGCGGCGCTCGATTTCAAGTCCCTGTGCTCCGGGACGACTGAGCTTGCCGTGAGCGCCGGCACCAATGCCCAAGTAATCGCCGAAGGTCCAGTAGTTGAGATTATGGCGGGCTTCGCATCCTGGGCGGCTATAGGCCGAAATTTCATAGCGAACATAACCGGCTGCCTCAAGCTTTGCATGCCCCTCATCCTGGATGTTCCAGAGCGTTTCTTCCTCGGGAAGCGTAGGAGGATGGGAATGAAATTCGGTATTAGGCTCAAGCGTCAGCTGATACCAGGATAAATGCTCGGGACCCAAGGATAGCGCCTGATGCAGATCATCCTGAGCTAACAGAGGATCTTGCCCTGGCAGGCCATGCATGAGATCGAGGTTGATATTATCAAATCCCGCGGCGCGGGCCTGTTCAAAGGCATGCTGGGCATCGCCGCCGCTATGGATGCGGCCTAATGCGGCCAGCTGGGATGACTGGAAGCTCTGTATGCCCAGTGACAGCCGATTGATACCCGCGTTTCGATACCCCTCAAAGCGGTCATGCTCGACGGTCCCGGGATTCGCCTCGAGGGTGATCTCGATGTCTTCTGCAAACGGCAACCTGAGACGGAGCTCGTCAATGAAACGCCGATAGAAATCAGCCGACATCAGGCTTGGCGTCCCACCCCCTATGAAAATGCTGACCAGTTCTCGGCCCGCGGCCAGAGGCAAGTCAGCGTCAAGATCCGCCAACAACGCCGCCAGGTAGTCGGCTTCTGGAAGCTCGGCTCCATAGCCCACGCCATGCGAATTGAAGTCGCAATACGGGCATTTGCGAACACACCAGGGCACGTGGACATACAGCGCGAGGGGAGGGAGCACATTCATGTTGCCAGCTGCTCCAGCAGTGACTGCATGGCGAGACCGCGGTGGCTACACCGATTTTTCTCATCGCCATCGAGCTCAGCAGCTGAGCATCCCAATTCTGGCAACCAGAAGAGAGGATCATAACCAAACCCTCCTTCTCCACGAACCGATGTCAGAATCTCGCCTTCCCAACTACGTTGAACGATCAAGGGAACGGGATCTTCAACATGACGCAGATAGACCAGCACGCACCAATAGCGTGCTGTGCGCTGGTCTACAGGCACTTCTGTCAAGGCATCGATCAGCTTGTGATTATTGGCCTCATCACTCTTTGGTTCACCCGCATATCGGGCGGAATAGATGCCGGGCGCACCATTCAATGCATCAACCGCCAGGCCAGAATCATCGGCGAGGGCGGGCAGCCCACTGATCCGACATGCTTCACGCGCCTTTAGCAGTGCATTCTCAACGAAAGTGAGCCCGGTTTCCTCTACCTCAGGCACCTCGTACTCACTCTGTGGATGAACGGCATACCCCAGGGGAGACAGAAGGCGGTGGAACTCCTGCAGCTTGCCACGATTCCCACTGGCCAGCACCAGACGTTGCGTAGTCCTCATTGATCCGACTCCATCTAGAAAATCTAGTCCATGTTACCCCTCAACGTGAGGCAGAGACACACGGGGAAGCGGCCACGGCTGAAAGAAAGCATGAGCAAAATCATTAAAAAGAATTAACTAATTAGACGTCAAAAAGTGGCGAGAGCTGAAAATTCACTCAATAATGATATCTAGAGCTATCAGACAAAAAGCAGGGGTTCTTATAAGTAATTGATATTAAAGAAATTAATTTAGAAAAAAAGGCTTCTGCAGATCACCTTCACTGAAACCTAAAACTCAAGAATGTAACGGAACTTTACAAAGTGAGCAGAAAGGTCAACGCTTAGCTGAGATTACCAAGAATACGTCCGATACGGCTTGATAGCGCCGCATGACGAAAACTTCATCGGAGATAAGGTCATGAGTCACCCAGGCACCTCAATACTGCTCGTAACCGACTGCAGCCCGCAGTCACAGCTCTTCATCAACTATATTCATGAGCAGTTGGAAGAAACGGTTACCTCTCTGGCCCCCGATGCACAGGCCATTCCCGAGGGCAATACTAAAAACATCGTATTGCTGGACACGAACCACGTAACCGAAGAAGCCATTCAGCTCTGGCACAACCTATCACTGGAAGATGAAACCATTACATTGGCAGCCTTGAACCTTAAAGATGAGGACAATGCAGCGGATCTGCTTGCTGCCTATCATCTACAGGGCGTGTTCTATCGTAACGACAGCCTATTGCTCACATGTAAGGGGATTAGTCGGCTGATAGAAGGGGACCTATGGATGTCGCGAACACTGATGGCCCGCCTGATCAACTTCTATCGACAGCAGCAGCGCAATGCATATCGGCCTGTTTGCGGGTTAACACATCGTGAAATGGAGATCATCAGCCTTCTGAGCTCTGGCGCATCCAATACCGACATCGCCGACAAGCTCTTTGTCAGCGAGCATACGGTAAAATCGCATCTCTATAATATTTTCAAAAAAATCAAGGTTCACAACCGTATCCAAGCGATGAACTGGGCACGACAGAATATTGCGACGACCCCGGTGCCATTAAAAAAAATTCTCACGGGGTCTTGAAGAATGAGTAGCAAAACTAACTCTTCCTTGCTCTTTCTATAAAGGTGTAGCGAATGAACTCACCTGAGTTCTTCATTTTTCCCCATGACTGCTATCCGCATATCAAGCGGATGCTTGAAACCCTTGAAAAAAAAGGGTGGATAGGGGTTTCCTGCGACAAACTACCCCTAAAGGAAAAGGATAACGCTTCTGCAGCAAAAGTAGGGCTAGTAGCTATTTATAGCTCAGATAGAGAAGTTCTTTCTTCCATCGAGATGTTAATCACCAACTACCCTGAAACAGAGTGGGTTGGTTGGGTAATGGATAAATACTCAGTAGAAAAAAGCAGTGAAATAGATGATTTCATATTACGTAACCTTCATTGCTTTCATCAAGAAGGTGATTCCATTGATGACATCATTGTTTCCTTAACTTCCTGTAACGCAATGTCAGCGCTGAAAAATAAGAACAAAGTGCAAGAGAGAAAAAATATAGGTAAAAACGATAGCATGAAGCAAATGCTAGGCAATGCGAGTTCCATGAAGTCTTTATTTAGCACCATACAAAAAGTCGCTACTGTGGATGCGCCTGTTTTTATTAATGGTGAATCAGGAACTGGAAAAGAACTTACAGCACGTAGTATCCACGAACTATCTTCACGATGCGATGGACCATTCAATGCAGTCAATTGCGGAGCACTGCCAACACATCTCATTCAGTCAGAACTCTTTGGACATGAAAAGGGCGCATTCACAGGTGCTGTTAAACGCAAAATCGGACGTATCGAAGCAACGCAAAGTGGAACGCTTTTCTTGGATGAAATAGGCGATCTTCCGCTAGAAATGCAGGTTAACTTATTGAGATTTCTTGAAGATCATAAAATACAGCGTATAGGTGATACATCGGAAATATCCGTCAATGTTAGAGTGCTAGCAGCCACACATGTCGATTTAAAGAAAGCTATCGAAGAAGGGCGTTTTAGAGAGGACCTCTACCATCGCCTAAATGTACTCCATATCTCAGTGCCATCTTTAAGAGAAAGGAGCCAGGATATTGAGCTTATCGCAAATTATTTTTTCGAACAGTTTTCCAGTGAAGGGGCTGCTAGGGCTCGAGGCTTCAGCCAAGATAGCAGAGTAGTAATGCAGCAATATCAATGGCCCGGTAATGTAAGAGAACTCATCAATCGCGTCAGAAGAGCTACCGTGATGTGCGAGCATCGTCTAATCTCACCGGAAGACCTGGGCCTGGAACGACGCAGTCATGATTGGCGAGAACCCCTTACCCTGGAAAAGGCCAGGGACATTGCCGAGCATGAAGTCATTAATGCGGCTTTGGTAAGGAATAAGCACAAGGTGCAAAAGGCGGCCAAAGAATTGGGCATTTCTCGGGTCACTCTCTACCGGATGATGGAGAAACATCACATCTCTCGTCATTGCAGCGAAGAAAATATTCCCAGAAATGCGTTGCCTGATCAGGGCAGTGTGGTAAAAGTATCCACTGGCTAACTACAAAAAATATTTTATAGCGACAAAACCCTTGAGGCGAGCTATGGATCTACTAATATTCAAACTGAAAATATGAGAATAGGCCGTATTTGTTAGCTGACACGGCATAGCGAACGTGTTCAGCATGTTGTCGTATTCAAGGAAAACAAAGGGTAAGGGGGAAGACAATGAGAAAAATAGCCAAAAGCGCAATCGTTCTACCGGGTCTGCTAACAATGATGGCGACGGGAAGCACCTATGCGCAGACATCCAACGATGAAAGCATGGAGGCTGTAGGCCAGCCACCTCCCGCGCAGGATATGCAACCAGAAATTCAAGCAATACCCGATATTGGTGGGGTTCTGACCCCTAAAGGTCGACTGGTATTAGAGCCAGAGTTTCAATACTCTCACTCAAGTGTCAATCGACTAACGTTTCGCGGCGTAGAAATACTCAGTACGCTTCTAGTAGGCGCTCTGAACGCAGAAGACGTTGACAGGGATACTTGGACGACCTCGTTGACCGGACGATTGGGCGTTACCAACCGCCTGGAGCTAGAGCTCAAAGTGCCCTATGTGTATCGCGAGGATACGGTCACAAACACCATCGCAGAAGCTCAACCCTCTTTTAATCAAACAAACTCTCGCTCAGGTGACGGCTTGGGTGATATCGAAGTCGCCGCTCATTATCAGCTCAACAGAAACCTCGATGGTGGCCCTTTCTACGTGGGTAACCTGCGTTACAAGTCAACGACGGGGAAGAGTCCCTTCGAGATCGACCGTACCGATGATGGCATAGAACAAGAACTGGCAACAGGCTCAGGTTTTCATTCCATCGAACCTAGCTTGACTGTCCTTTTCCCCTCAGATCCTGCCATTTACTTTGCTAACATTGGTTATCTCTTCAACTTGAAAGATGATGTCAATGAGAGAATTGGTGATTCTGTCATTGGCGAAGTGGACCCAGGTGATGCCGTTCGCGTCAGTTTCGGTATGGCCTACTCGATAAACCCTAAATCATCATTTACTCTAGGGTACAAAAATGACTTCATCGGTCAAACTGAAACCGAGTTTACCAACCCTGACACTGGGGTAAAAATTACACGTACAGGTGAGTCTCTGAACATCGGCTCTATGCTACTCGGTTGGTCTTATCAGCTAGACCCCGATGTCGCGCTAAACTTAAACCTGGAATTTGGTATTACCGAAGATGCGCCTGATACAACACTGACACTTCGCACGCCTTTCGGTTTTAATGTCTTTTAAGACTTTTTAAATAAGTGCATAACAAAAGAGGCCTTCAGTTAATGAGGGCCTCTTTATTAATACCGACAGTTATTAAAACCACCATCGATAGACAAAATCCGAATACGGGGCTTAATGTCTAAAAATTGCCAATAGACCTCATGATCGCCGCCTGTGCCTTTGCAGACTGCAATGCCTCGACATTTTTAAGTGATACACTGACATCAATACTCTGAGAAATATTTTGCCCAGAACCGTTGCTTACGACCGCACTAATGATGGCTTTACGGGTAATGTTATGAAGTGCCGCTGTAAAGCTTCCCGCATCCGAAATAGCTACACCCGTAAAGTCGGAAAGTCCAGCCAGGTTGAAGGCCTTTGGAGCAACTTTAGTGACAGAGGTGCCTTTGGGGCTGACACTGGTAACATTAGGTGACGCGTCATAAACGTCTTCAGAAACAACATTAATACCAGCCTTATTAAAAGCCAGCTGTGTCTGCATTCTTACCATGCCATCAATCTTTGTTTGTAGTGTCGCGCCAAAGTCCACATCGACACCGCCAATAGAGAAGCCACCTCGTAACTCATCCATTGCATCTAGCGGGATGATGGAGGCATGAGAGTGAGTATAGATATCTTCATCAAGCGGTGACATGGCCGCTTCACTAAGAATCAAGCTCTCAGCTTTTATTGTAGTAGGCACGGATACTAGGCTTGCCAGAATCAATGCGGACAGACTGGCTACGTGAACCTTACTATAGCCATTCCTTAGGGTACTCCTTAAAGCTTTCATGGTTTGCCACTCCTGTAGTGATAAACCGCGGAAAAATAGAAGCTGATACAGCTAATTCACTTATCGGCCCAACTCATTTCGGCCAGGCAATGATAATATAGCCGAACCAATAGTCGAGCGTTGCATGCCTTGTCGGAGGGGGGATTCTGGTCTAACTCGCCAATCACGATCGTTATTGAAATACTGCTTAGCTAACAACATATCCTCACGTGCTCCTAGCACGCTTCCTGTCCACAGTGTTTCAAAATGCTCTTTGGGTACTACCACCGTGCCTACCGCAGGATCCCCAACCAGAACGTTGCCATCATCCATTCCCTTGATTACCACGAAGTGCTTATAACCACCTGTATTTATAAGGGTTATTGCAGGCAGTCCAATTCCGATGAAGTCGTCAAGCTTCACACGAAACCCATCCGAGTTAAGACCCTTTGAATCCAAGTACTGCTTCATGTCGAGCATGGAAAATCCATAGGTACGGATTTTTTCCGCATCACCACGCTGAATCATCGATTCGAAAACGGCGACTTCTGAAGTGGGTTGCTCATAATGGTAGGTTAGCAGTGTCGCGACGGCAGCGGAGCCGCAGCTGAAATCATACTGTTGGCGTACCACATTTTCCCAGCGAAGCTCATTGAGACTCTCAGCCTTCACTTGGAAAGACCCGAATGGGTTAGCAATTGTCACAGGTCCTGCCACGGCAGCCTGAGCCCCCAGTATCAAAGTGGCTGTTATTATCGCTGACCGGAATAACATCGACATGATACTCGCTCCCTTATTTCACCATCGCTAATAGTACTATCAGCTTTACTGGGGATTGGCTATGTAGACGCTTATGCCAACAGCACCGCTCACAGCATTGGCATTACCTGTGGTGATATTGAAAACTCCAACACCACTAAAACTGTTCATCGAATTTGCTTCAATATTCACGTTGCCACTCACAACATCCCCACCGACATTAAACTGCGTGGTTTCGACTGATGTATCGACGTTTTGAATACTCTGAACGTTAGTTAGATTAATACCTTCCCTACCGCGCGCTTCTTGCAGTTCCTCGACCTCAAGAGGCTTGTTGTTATCAAACCCCTGTGTTTCCACCAGTGAATCGGCATGACCGGGCTGACTTAATCCAGCGGCAATCACCATGCCTACACCGACGAACAGGGTCCTGTACCGAGGCAAGCAAATATTCATCGCACACATGGCCTGGCACTCCTTCCATTGAGAACGCTCGTGATGAACAACAAGCTGGCGGGACAATCCCGCCAGCCCTAACAGTCACATCTCAGGATAAGATCTTTGCGACATTACGTCGTTTGATCGTATCCGTTAGTTGCCGATGTTGACGTTGCTGTGAGCAGACACATTGGTGCCAGCCACTTGGGAGTTATAAATCCCGGTCGAGACGTTCATGTTGGCAATACCGCCAAAGTTGCCGGCAGCCACACTGACGTTGGCATTACCGGTGCTCAACATTGCAGCTCCGCCGGCTCCGCCAGCACCACCAGCCCCACCGTTGCCGCTAGAGGCTGCCACAGCACCACTGGTGGCACCGCCGCCGCCGCCGCCATTGCCGGCACCGCCGTTACCGCTATCGGCTGTCGCAGTGGCACCATTCCCGCCTGCAGCACCGGTACCATTCCCTTCACCGGTACCTGCTCCGGTGCCAGCGCCACCTGTGGCTGTTCCGGCAGTTGCGTCGGACGTGGCGTTCGCTTCAGAGTTGGCTTCGGCGAACTGGTCTACCTCACTGCCCGATCCGCCACGGCGACGAGGATCAAAGCCAAAGGACCGTTGTGTTTCGCCATTGCCATCAGCGGCTTCACTATTATTGCCAGCCAGCGAGCCGGCGGCACCAAGCGCGCCGGAATCGGCATCGGCATCACTCTCGCCACCTTCGCCGTAGCCCAGACCAAGGCCTACGCCAAGGCCAGCACCACCTTTGGCACCATCACCACCGATAGCCTTGGTTTCACCGGACTTACCACCGTCCCCGTAACCGCCATCACCAGCCTTGGCCATGCCCATCGCCATGGCATGCCCGCTGTTGCCGCCATTGCCACCGTGCGAGCCAGCTCCGCCCGTGATATTGATGGTGGAACCTGTGACACTGGAGCTCATCTCCTGCATGGAGATCACGCTGGTAGAGGTGTTGAAGGACTCGCTATAGGCCCAGGCATCACCACCACGGCCGGTTGAGCCGCCCGCAGCGCCAACGCCATTGCCAGTTCCAGCGGCGCCATTACCGTTGCCACCGGTACCACCAGTACCACCATAGCTACCATCGTCGTCACCGCCGCCCCAGCCGCGGCCCTTGCTTTGATAACCCTTGCCACTTCCAGCCTCGACATCGCCGCCGTTGGCATCACCGCCCCAGCCATCGCCGCCTGCTCCCAGACCTAGGCCGCTGCCACCATTAGCATTCCCGCTGCTGCCTCCGGTAGCGGTAGCGCCTGAGATTACCGCCTGATTGGTTTCTCCCTTGGCGACACCGACGCTTGGGTTGGCATGTGCAACGGAAATTGCCATTACCAGGGCCAGCATTGAGGTACCTGCAATAACGTAATTTTTCATGACCGTTTCTCCAGTCTGGATATGATCCCTTGTCATTCCCTGCGAAACGTAATCCGTCAGTAAACCGGTTGCGGTCGAAAGCTGGCGTCATCCATTCGCAGTCGAGATTTACTACGCACAATGCGTGCCAGCTTTTATGAAACTTTTTGTAAACCACTGTAAGTATCAGGAAATAAAAAACGGGGCGGCGAGGGGAGGGGCGAAGGCTAGCCTGGGGGTGAAGAGGTAGGCAGTCATAGCGATAAAAGCGTTACATTTTTGTAACAACACGAATAACACAATAGTCCTGACCAATATTTTCTTCTTTTAATTCAGCCTATTAGTCATTAAATATCGATGATGCATCAGCGATACAAAAAACGGCCACCCTGCATTAAAAGAACGCTAGGTGGCCGAGAAAAAGTAAAAAAATCCAACCATTACAACGTACTGCATAACACCGTAAGCCCGATGTACAAACATACGGTGACTGACGAGGCAGTGGGTCAGGCTTGATTCATATGCTGCTGGATCAGTTCAACCAGCGTTTCTGTGGCATCGCTTGCCGTTGTATCCAGATGAACCAAGTGCCGACGTTCTTCATTGCTGAAGGCCTCGAAGTGTTCAAGTTGTCGTTCGAGTACGGAAAGGCTCGCCTCGGAGGGGTCGCCCCCACGACGCGCCCGCTTCACGATACGCTCTCGCAGAGTGGCTTCATCGGCCTCGAAGCTGATGGTCATCACTGCCAGGCCTCGGGCCTCGGCCTGTTCAGCCAGCAAGTCACGCTGTGACCTCTTCAGACAGGTTGCATCGATACACACCGAGACACCTGCCTCGAAAAGGAGGCCACTTAGTTGTGCCAGATGCTGGTAGGTACGCTCAGTCGCCTCCGTGGTATAGATATCCACACCCTGCTGGTGACTATCCGCCTGTGGAGCGAATCCATATAGACGCTTGCGTTCCACATCGGAACGCAACCGCACGCCGCCAAGGCGTCTGACCATTTCGCCGGTGAAACGGCTCTTGCCACTGCCCGATACGCCAACACCGATCAGCAGATAGGGAAAGCGGAACTCACTGTAGCCTTCCGCCAATGCCAGATAGCGTTGATACTCGGACCAGATAGACGTGCGTTCGTCAGCCGGTAGCGTGGGCTCGGCGTAACGCAGCATCGCCACCTTGGCACGTACCAGAGCACGATAGATCTTGTAGTAGTCGAGCACCCCTACCAGGGCGTAGTCACCCGAGAGTTCCAAGTAACGGTTCAGCGCATGACGCGCTAGCATCAGCTCACCGCGAGCCTCGAGATCCATCAGCAGGAAGGCCAGATCACAGCCGACATCGTTCCAGCGCAGGGCATCATTGAACTCGATGCCATCGAACAACAGCGCTCGGCCCTGATGACGCACGGCGTTACCCAAGTGGATATCGCCATGGGTCTCGCGAACGAAACCCTGGCGATGGCGCTCGGCAAACACCGGCATCAGCCGGGCCTCCATCTCATTGACCCGTTCCCTGAGGGTATCCAGCCGTTGGTGATCTTGCGGGCTGGGCAGACGATCGCCGATCAATGAGAACTCTCGGGCCACGATCTCTTGCGTCGCCTCGGCACTGCCATGTTCGCTCGACGTCTCGATTCGCTGCGCCTGCTCGTGAAAATCCACCAGTTGGTCGATCAGGTCATCGAGCAGTTCCACCGACAACTCGCCATCTTTCTGCAAGATACTGAACAGATGGCGATTGCTGAACTGGCGCATCTTCACCGCATACTCGAAAGGCGCGCCTTCACCGTTGAGCTTCGGCGCCTCCGGTGAGCCTGAGATGGGCACCACATCCAGGTACAGGCTCGGTGCCAGGCGCTGGTTGAGACGCACTTCCTGCTCGCAGAGAGCGTGGCGTTTCTCGAGGCTCGAAAAATCCAGGAAGCTGCCGAGATCGACCGGCTTCTTGATCTTGTAGGCGTAGTCGCCGGTCAACAGGATCCATGAAATGTGGGTTTCATGGACCTCGATCTTATCTACCGGATGATCAAAGCAGGCCGGATGGCTAAGCGCCTGAATCAGGACATCGCTCACGGTGATGCCTCCTTGGTTAGGCCTGGCTCATGGCAGTAAAAGCCCGCTCGGCGCCGTCCAGGGTCGCCTGGATATCTTCCGGGGTATGGGCATTGGACATGAAACCGGCCTCATAGGCCGAAGGCGCCAGATAAACCCCCTCGTCGAGCATCAGCGAGAAGAAGCGGCGAAACGCATCGGCATCACAGGCCGTGGCCTGAGCGAAGTTGTCGACCTGCGATTGGGCAGTGAAGAAGAGCCCAAACATGCCACCGGCCCGCTGAGTGATCATATCGATACCAGCGGCATCAGCACGCGCCTTAAGACCATTGCATAGCGTCTCGACGCGCTGAGTCAGGGCCTCATGGAAGCCGGGTTCCTGAATCTTGGTCAAAAGGGCAATACCGGCGGCCATGGCCAGCGGGTTGCCGGCCAGTGTGCCGGCCTGATAGACCGGCCCCAGTGGCGATATCTGCTCCATCACCTCGCGCTTGCCGCCAAAGGCCCCGACCGGCATGCCACCGCCGACGATCTTGCCAAGGCAGGTCAGGTCCGGCGTCACCCCGAAGTGTGCCTGGGCACCGCCCTTGGCAACGCGAAAGCCCGTCATCACCTCATCGAAGATCAATAGACTTGAATGGCGATCACAGACCTCACGCAGCGTCTCGAGGAAGCCTTCTCGTGGCGGAATGCAGTTCATGTTGCCGGCCACCGGCTCGACGATAATGCAGGCCACCTGATCGCCGATCTCCTCGAAGCAGGCTTCCACTGCGTCGAGGTCATTGAAGGGCAGGGTCACCGTATGTTCAGCAAGCGAGGCCGGCACGCCCGGCGAGCTCGGCTCACCATGGGTCAGGGCCCCGGAACCGGCCTTGACCAGCAGGGAATCGGAATGGCCGTGGTAGTTGCCCTCGAACTTCACGATCTTGTCACGACCCGTATAGCCTCGCGCCAGACGAATCGCCGACATGGTGGCCTCGGTGCCCGAGTTGGTCATGCGCACCATGTCGATGGACGGCATGATCTCGCAGATAAGCTCGGCCATGCGGGTTTCGATCGCGGTCGGGGTACCGAAGGACAGTCCCATATCGAGACGCTCGCGCACCGCACCCAGCACGTCCGGATCGGCGTGTCCGGTGATCATCGGTCCCCAGGACCCTACGTAGTCGACATAGCGTTTGCCCTCGACATCATGCAGATAGGCGCCCTGTGCACGCTCGATGAACACCGGCGGACGATCCATGCCCTTGAAGGCACGAACCGGCGAATTGACGCCGCCCGGGATATGGCGACAGGCCTGTGCGAAGAGCTCTACTGAGGTGGTCATGAAAGCCTCTCGGGTCTGATAGTGCGAAGTTGTGGATAAATCTCTGAATAATGCGGATAACTCTCGGTGAGCACCCTGTGGATAAGCTATGGATGATGCGTTGCCATGGTCAAATGCCGGTTAAGCTCAATGACGCGCGACTCGGGATCCTGCACCGCAAATACCGCCTCGACGGCGGCGGCAAGCTCCGCGCCTGCCTCACGCACTGTGGTGATGTTATCCACCGTGATGCCGCCGATCGCGCCCCGCGGCAAGCCAAAACGTCCGGCCTGCTCGAGCAGCGACAGCGGCGCCGGCGGCGCGGTGGGTTTGGTACGCGAGGCAAAGAAACGGCCGAAGGCCAAGTAGGATGCCCCTTCGGCCGCCGCCTTTTCGGCAAGATCCAGCCGATCATGGCAGGTAACGCCGATGATGGCGGTAGGCCCCAGCTGGTAGCGAGCATCGCTCACAAGACCATCCTGCTGACCAAGATGCACCCCGACTCTCCAGTGGCCGGCCCGCCGGAGGCGTGCGGCCAGCGCCACGTCATCGTTGATGATCAAAGGCACCTCATACGCCGCACAACGTGCGGCAAGTTCGTTTGCCTGACGCCAACGCTTGTCAGCGTCGTCGGACTTGTCGCGGTACTGCAGCAACGCCAGACCACCGCGCAACGCTGCCTCGCAGGCGCTCAGCAGGCGCTCATCATCGGGCAACAGGGTCTCATCGGTGATGGCGTAGACACCGCGTGTCCAGGCAGGCTCGTACATCGTCACTCCGAAGTATGCGCAGGGCTCGTATGGCGCCAAAGACGGCGTGGCAAGGCCTGACCATCGGCTGGACGCCAGCCGTGGCGTAATGTCTGCCACGTGTATTCCTGGGCCATCTCACAGGCCTGAATCAGACTTTCGCCTGCCGCTAGATAGGCGGCCAGTGAGGCCGCCAGCGTACAGCCCGACCCATGAAAACTGCCGGCCAGACGCGGCCACTGCCATTGGCGGCCATTGTCCGGCGTATGCAGGGTGTGGACAACCTTGTCGGCAGCGCTTCCCGTCACCGGCGAATCAGTGCCGGTGACCAGTACCGCCTGGCATCCCTCCGCCATCAGCGCGATGGCGCGATCGGTATCATTGTCCCAGCCCGGGTCGGTGAGTCTTGCCAGTTCCGCCCGGTTTGGCGTCAGGATATCTACCCGTGGCAGAAGCCGCTCATGGAAGGCATCGATCAACTCGGCTGAGCTCAGCTCGTGTCCACCTCCGGCGCGAAGCACCGGATCGACCACCACCGGAACACCGGGATAGCGGCGCACGATATCGACCACCGCATCGAGGCTTTCAAGGTCTGCCACCAGCCCAACCTTGATCGCCGAGACCGTGAACTCCCCCAGCGCCGCGGCCATGGCGCGCATATCATCACCGCGACAGGGCATGACAGTGCTGACATCACGGCTATTCTGCACGGTCAAAGCGGTGGGGATGGTCAGCGGCCAGGCACCACAAGCGGCAATGGCCTCGACATCAGCGGTTAGCCCGGCGCCGCCGCTGGGATCGTGGCCTGCCAGCACCAGCACTACCGGCAGTTGGCGAAGGTCATGCATTCCATACTCGTCGGCATCTGGCATCAGAACGGCTTGACCACCGCCAGGATGACAACCAGCACCAGCACAACGACCGGCGCCTCATTGAACCAGCGGAAAAATACATGTGATTTTTGGCAGGTGCCGGCAGCCAGTTTCTTCATATAGGCCAGGCAGACGTGGTGATAGCCGATCAGCAACACCACCAGGGAAAGCTTGGCATGCATCCAGCCCTGACTCATCAATCCCGGCACCAGAGCCAGCATACTCGCGCCCAGCACGATCACCGCAATCATCGACGGCATCATGATGCCGCGATACAACTTGCGCTCCATGGTCGTGAAGTAGCTGATGGCCTGATCATCACCGGCATCACGCGCCGTGGCGTGATAGACGAACAGCCGCGGCAGGTAGAAAAGCGCGGCAAACCAGGTCACCACGGCGATCAGGTGAAAGGCCTGAATCCATAAATACATAATCACTCCTCAAGAGTCGTCCCTGCGTTAGCGGCCCGGCGGACCACGCTTGCTCACGGCATGTAGCGATAGTAGTTTTCAATGCTTTCACGGGTGATGATACCGGAAATACGCCGCTTGATCGGCCCCATCGAGGTTTCGACATAAAGCGCATCCACTCGTGCCTCGTTGAGCCGGTCCAGCGCCTCGCTGAGGGTCGCCTCAAGGTGGATAGGCGCCATGTCCAGACGCTGGCCGGGCACTTCGAGCAGGTCGATCTGCTCCTCCTTGGCCCAGGCGTCTTCATCAAGCAACACACGCGCCAGATCCGCCGCCTTGAGCGCCAGGGTCGGCTTGTCGTCCCGGGAGCGCACGATCACTACCCAGACCGGCTTGGCATGCAGCATCGCCTCGGCTTCCTCGCGGCCAACCCGGCGCTGGCTGCGCACCAGGCTGCGCTCCATCACCGCCGGTACCGATACTCGGGATAGCGCCTGTGCCAGCGGCTGCTGCAGTGGATGAAGGCCATGACGCGTCAGGTTGATGAAGAAGCCCTCGCAGCGACACAACCGCCTTGCCGTGAGGCCTGCGATAACCACCGCCAGCATGCCGGGCAGAATGATATTGGGATTGTGCGTCAGTTCGAGAAGGGCCATCAGTGCCGCCAGCGGCGCCTGCAAGACTGCCCCCATCATCGCCGCCATGCCCAGCATGGCGAACAGTGACGGGTCTGCCGCCGCTTCGGGCCATAACCACTGTCCCAGTAGACCAAACAACGCGCCGGCCGCGGCGCCTGAAACCAGCACAGGGCCGATGATGCCGATGGGAAGACCGCTCGCCACGGTAAGCGCGGTCAGCCCCAGCTTGGCGAGCGCCAGCGCCACCAGCACATTCACGGCCACCTCGCCATCCAGAGTGGAGGCCAAACTGTCGTAGCCGATGCCTTGTACCTCTGGATACCACCAGGCGACCCCGCCCACGGCGAGAGCCACCAAGGTCAGACGAGCCTTGATCGGCCAGGCGGCAAAACCGGTCTTTAACTTCGACAGGCGAATGAACCCGCCGGACAGCAGGCCAATCCCCAGTGCACTGAGGAGAATCCACGACAGGTTCAGCCAGGAATCCAGCGCGACGCTTGAGGTATGAAAGGCCGGCTGAGTGGCATAAACCAGCTGGGCGACGACCGCCCCCATGCTGGACGCCAGGATCACCGGCATGAAGCCCGCAATGGTGTACTCCATCATTACCACTTCCATGGCAAAGATGACCCCGGCGATCGGCGTATTGAAGGACGCCGATATGCCGGCTGCCGTCCCGCAGGCCACCAGTACACGCAGGCTATTGTGAGGCAGGCGAAGGTGCTCACCGATCCCGCAGACCGCCGCCGCGCCGAGATGTATCGCCGGGCCTTCCCGGCCCGCCGAAAGACCACCCAGCACCGACACCACCCCGACCCACCATTGGTTGAGCCAGTTACGCAGCGGGAATCGCCCCTGATGATAGGTCAGTCGCTCAATCACGTGACCGACACCGAGCTTGCGTGCCGCCGGTGGCTGGCGCCATAGCCCTACCCCAATCAGGGCGACCGCCGCCAACGGCAACAACGCCCGGCACCAGGCCGGCAATCCCTCGAAGGCCTCGGAATCCGCGCCGGGCATGAAAACCAGCGCCCCCAGGTCCAGCAGCAGTTGGAAGCCCACCATCAGGCTGCCGGTGACAATCCCGGCGATCGTCCCCAGCACGCAGAGCTGGGGAAGAGATTCGACATTGGCCAGTTTACGACGAAAGGTCGCAAGGCTCAGGTCGGGAAAATGAGGGCGTGGCACGGTGGCGCTTCCTTGACCATGGGACTCATGATGGGAGGGTGATTTCACCTGTCATTGACTGACAGGTGTATCATACCGGGACCATCTCTTCAGACTCGACCCCGTAGGGTCGGCCAGCTACCTAAGGAGGGACATCGTGATCAAGGTGGGCATTGTCGGAGGCACCGGCTATACCGGCGTCGAATTGCTGAGGCTGCTTGCCCAGCATTCCCAGGTCGAAGTCGCGGCCATTACCTCGCGTTCCGAAGCGGGCCTCGCTGTCGACGAACTCTATCCCAACCTGCGCGGCCACTACCCGGAACTGTACTTCACTGCCCCGGATGCAGACGTGCTCGGCCGCTGTGATGCCGTCTTCTTCGCCACGCCGCATGGTGTCGCTCATGCGCTGGCCGGCGATCTGCTAGAGCGCGGTACCCGAGTGATCGATCTTTCCGCCGACTTCCGTCTGGAAGATGCCGAGGAATGGGCACAGTGGTACGGGCAACCCCACGGCGCTCCCGAGCTGCTTGAAGAAGCCGTCTATGGGCTGCCGGAGGTCAACCGCGAGGCCATACGAGAGGCACGCCTGATTGCGGTTCCAGGCTGCTACCCCACCGCCGTGCAACTGGGCCTCCTGCCGCTTTTAGAAAGCAGCCTGATCGATATCGAGCATGTGATCGCCGACTGCAAGTCAGGCGTCACCGGCGCCGGTCGCGGCGCCAAGGTCGGCTCACTGCTCGCTGAAGCCAGCGAATCCATGAAGGCCTATGGCGCCAGCGGACATCGCCATTTGCCCGAGATCCGCCAGGGCCTGGGTCGCGCGGTCCAGGCACCGGTAGGCCTGACCTTCGTTCCTCACCTGACGCCGATGATCCGCGGTATCCACGCAACGCTCTACGGACGATTGACACAGGAGCCTGGCGATCTGCAGGCGCTATTCGAGGCGCGCTTCAAGGACGAACCGGCTGTCGACGTCATGCCCGCAGGCAGTCACCCCGAGACCCGCAGCGTCAAGGGCAGCGATATCTGCCGGCTGGCCGTACATCGCCCCGGCGACGGCGACACCGTGGTGGTGCTTTCTGTGATCGACAACCTGGTCAAGGGCGCCTCCGGCCAAGCCATCCAGAACCTCAACCTGATGTTCGGCTTCGACGAGATGGCAGGCCTCCAGGCACCGGCGCTGATGCCCTGATTTCCCTCCCCATTGGCGAGCCACGGGGACAAGGCGCCGTAAGGGTCTTTTTCCAGGGAAGGAAAAAGTAGCGTACAGGGAGGTATTAACAGCGCCCTTGCGGCGTCTAGTGTCCAGTAGGCGTCGCCCGCAACCCCTCAAAAGTTGACCCTTTTGCTGGGGATTGTGGATAATCATGCCATGTACCCCATTCCATCAACCGCGGGAGAATCTCCATGAGCGGTGCTGAATCTTTTGATCCTGACGCCCTGAAGCCGATGCAGCTATCGCCTAGCGCCCAGCGGCGCCTGCGCGGGCTGATCACGGAAGAGGGCAATGCGGCTCTCAAGCTGCGTGTCTACGTCACCGGCGGTGGTTGTTCGGGCTTCCAGTACGGCTTCGATTTCGCCGACGATGCCAGCGACGACGATACCCTGATTGCCTTCGACGACGTTTCGATGATCGTCGACCCTCTGTCGTATCAGTATCTGGTCGGCTCAACGGTCGACTTTGAGGAAGGCCTTGCCGGCGCGCGTTTCGTGATCCAGAACCCCAACGCTACCAGCACCTGTGGCTGTGGTGCCTCCTTCATGGTGTAAATCGCCGTCAAATTGGCACTTTTTTCTTCAACTTGACGCTTCCCCGGGAACTCGCCATTGTTAAAGGCGTGTTCCACAAACAAAATTTCCAAACGGGGAACTTCATGACAACTGCATATAAAAAAGCGTCACTGCTTTCCTCCCTGGCGCTTGGCCTCGGCATGTCCACGCTTGCCAGTGCCGCCGATCAGCCAACTCTCGACGTGGTCACCGACCCAAGCTTTGTGCCCTTCGAGATGATGGATACCGAGTCCGGTGAGATGGTCGGCTTCGACATGGACATCATCAACGAGGTCGCCGATCGCGCCGGCTTCGATGTCAATCTGAATACCATGGACTTCAACGGCATCATCCCGGCCATCCAGACCGGAAACGTTGATATTGCCATCGCCGGCATCACCATTACCGAAGAGCGCAGCGAGATCGTCGATTTCTCCGACCCCTACTACGATAGCGGTCTGCGCATCATGGTCGCCGCCAACAACGATAGCGTCGAAACCATCGATGACCTGACGGGAATGACCGTCGGCACCAAGATCGGCTCAACCAGCTACGACTACCTGACCGAGAACCTCGGTGACGACGCTACCATCACGCCCTACCCGGGCAGCTCCGACATGTACATGGCCCTGCTCGGCGGCAGCGTCGATGCGGTCTTCTATGACGCCCCCAACGTCGGCTATTTCTCCAAGACCCGCGGTGAAGGCCGTGCCAAGGTCGTGGGGCCCCTCTACGAAGGTCAGCAGTACGGCATCGCGCTGGTCAAAGGCAGCGACTGGGTCGAACCCGTCAACGAGGCCCTCGCGTCGATGCGTGAAGATGGCACCTACGACGAGATCCACGAAAAATGGTTTGGCAGCGCTGAATAACGCGACAAGCCATGACGGTGTCTGATGGCTTATCGCACGCCTAGACACCGCTGGTCGCACGGGGTCGGGTCGCTAGGCTCGACCCCTTTGCGTGGTGCCCTTTGCATCCCTCTATCTGACGAAGCTTCTGGACGGGAGATCCCTCGTGGACGTCACCTTTCAATTCGACTGGCAGGCCGCCATATCCTCGATTCCCTACCTGCTGACGGGGATTCCCTATACCTTGCTGATCTCCTTCGGTGGTCTCGCCATCGGCTTTCTGATCGGCATCCTGTTTGGTCTCTTGCGCATTAGCCCGACTGTCTGGCTACGCATCCCGGCCATCACTTACATTGAAATATTTCGCGGCACCCCAGTGCTGGTGCAGGTGCTCTTCATCTTCTATGGCCTGCCACAGATCATCGGGGGTCCGGTCAATGCGCTGGTGGCCGGCATCGCCGCCATCGCCGTCAATTCCGGCGCCTATATCTCCGAAATCGTGCGCGGCGGAGTGCAGTCCATCGAACGCGGTCAACGTGAAGCCAGTCTTTCGCTGGGCCTGTCGCGCACGCAATCGTTCCGCTACGTGATCTGGCCCCAAGCGTTTCGCCGCATGATTCCCTCGCTTGGCAATCAAGGCATCATCAGCATCAAGGATACCTCGCTGTTCTCGGTGATCGGTGTGGGCGAGCTGGTCCGTCAGGGTCAGATCTACATCGCCACCACTTTCAGCGCCCTGGAGGTCTATCTGATGGTCGCCATGCTGTATCTCGCCATCACCCTCAGTCTCTCGCTGGCCCTGCGCCTGCTTGAGCGCAAGGGGCTGGTAGGTCAATAACGCCGGCACAACGAACATCGGTACAACGAGGGAACCGATCATGACAGATATCAAGACAGAGGCCGGCGCCGAGCCCATCGTGCGTATGGAAAAGGTCAACAAGTTCTTCGGCAGCCTTCACGTGCTGCAAGACATTGAGCTTTCGGTCAGCCACGGCGAGGTCGTAGTGGTCATCGGGGCCAGTGGCTCAGGCAAGTCGACACTAATCCGCTGTATCAATGGACTAGAGGAATTCCAGCACGGCCATATCGATGTCGATGGCAATGAACTGCTGCCAAATGGCAAGAGCAGCAAGTCCCTGCAGACCATTCGCACCGAGGTCGGCATGGTCTTCCAGCAGTTCAACCTATTCCCCCATCTCAGCGTTCGCGACAACGTCACCCTGGCCCCCATCAAGGTCCGTGGCCTCAGTGAAAAGCAGGCGAGCGACAGCGCCAACCGACTGCTGGAGCAGGTCAATATCGCCGACCAGGCCGACAAGCTTCCGGGCCAGCTTTCAGGCGGCCAACAGCAGCGTGTGGCGCTAGCCAGGGCGCTGGCCATGGAACCCCGGCTAATGCTCTTCGACGAGCCCACATCGGCCCTTGACCCGGAAATGATCGGTGAAGTGCTGGATGCCATGCGTGAACTGGCCGATGCAGGCATGACGATGATGATAGTCACGCATGAGATGGGCTTTGCTCGAGAGGTGGCGGATCGCGTGATCTACATTCATAAGGGGCAGATCGTCGAACAGGGCAAGCCGGAAGCCGTGTTCGACAACCCTCAGAATGAACGCACCAAGAGCTTCCTGGGACGAGTCCTCAAACACTGATGAAGCGTCGGTGAATGGTCGGTGATCGTGACCTAAATCGTTTCTATATGGCTCCGCCAGGCCATCACGTCTGCGGATAATGGCACCTCAAAGGGCCTGTCGACTTCTCGACAGGCCCTTTTTTTGGCTGTGGACAAGTTTTTTTCAGAAAGGCGCCGAATCGTCCCATGACCGGCAGCATCAGCGACTTCACGCCGGTTGCTTTCGGATGTTGATCGCCACGGTAACAACCCGGCCTGGGCTCGGTGGATAACCTTGGGCTATTTGAGTCTGTGGACAAAGGCCTCTTTCATCCACAGGCTCATGACATGCTGTACGCATCTCCTCCGCCGTTTTTCACACGATTGGTCAACATTACAGCGTATTGATAAATATACAAATAGCGAGGTTTTCCACAGAAAGTGTCCACACCAGTAGTAGCAACAACAACAGAACTTCTCTTTTATTTAATTTGTATTTTATATTAAGTCCGGTTCACAGAGGGTCGAATACAAATCCGGGTGTGGAAAACCCCTGACGGTTACCCACAGGAGGTTTATACTCTGCGGCTGATTTCTCACCCCGTCGTTTGACGACGGCTATGGACACGGCGCCATCGGCGCCATTCGAGGTGCAACGTGGATTACCCCGACCGTTTTGACGTCATCGTCATCGGCGGAGGCCATGCGGGAACCGAAGCCGCCCTGGCCTCTGCTCGCATGGGTGCCAAGACCCTGCTGCTGACCCACAACATCGAGACGCTCGGCCAGATGTCCTGCAATCCCGCCATCGGCGGAATCGGCAAGAGTCATCTGGTCAAGGAAATCGATGCGCTCGGCGGCGCCATGGCGCTGGCCACCGACCTGGGAGGCATCCAGTTCCGTCGGCTCAATGCCCGCAAGGGACCGGCAGTTCGCGCCACTCGCGCTCAGGCAGACCGAGTCCGCTACAAGGCGGCGATTCGCGGCATGCTGGAGAATCAGCCCAACCTGACGATTTTCCAGCAGTCGGCAGGCGACTTGATCGTCGATGGCGACACCGTACGTGGTGCGGTAACCGAAACCGGTATCCGCTTCCTCGGCGAAAGCGTGGTGCTATGCACCGGTACCTTCCTGGGCGGCGTGATTCATATCGGTCTCGACCAGAGCCTGGGTGGCCGTGCCGGTGACGCACCGTCCAACGCCCTGGCAAAACGTCTGCGGGCACTGCCGTTCAATGTGGCAAGATTGAAGACCGGTACACCGCCACGCATCGATGCTCGCAGTGTCGATTTCAGTGGCCTCGAGGAGCAGCCCGGTGACAGCCCGACGCCGGTGATGTCGTATCTTGGCAGCCGTGATATGCATCCTGAGCAAGTCAGCTGCCATATCGCGCATACCAATGAGCGCACTCACGAGATTATCTTCGCCAATCTTGATCGGTCGCCGATGTATTCAGGCTCCATCGATAGCGTCGGTCCGCGCTATTGCCCGTCCATCGAAGACAAGGTGCATCGCTTCGCCGACAAGGCGAGCCACCAGATCTTTGTCGAACCCGAAGGGCTAGATACCCACGAGCTCTACCCCAACGGGATTTCTACCTCGTTGCCTTTCGACGTGCAGCTTGAGGTAGTGCGCTCGATCAAGGGGATGGAGAACGCGCATATCACGCGTCCAGGCTATGCCATCGAGTACGATTTCTTCGATCCGCGAGATCTGAAGCACACCCTGGAAACCAAGTTTGTCCACAACCTGTACTTCGCCGGCCAGATCAACGGTACCACCGGTTACGAAGAAGCCGGCGCCCAGGGGTTGCTGGCGGGACTTAACGCCGCTCGGCGCGCCAAGGGACTTGAGGGTTGGTCACCGCGGCGCGATCAGGCCTACCTCGGCGTGCTGGTCGACGACCTGATCACCCTGGGCACTCAAGAGCCCTATCGGATGTTTACCTCGCGGGCCGAATATCGCCTGCTGCTGCGTGAAGACAACGCGGACCTGCGGCTGACCGAGATCGGCCGGGAGCTGGGACTGGTCGATAACACTCGCTGGGCTGCCTTCTCTGCCAAGCGTGACGCTATCGAGCAAGAGCTTGAGCGACTCAGGGTCAGCTTTGTGCAGCCAGGCAGCAACGCTGCGACAACGCTTGAGGCGAAGACCGAGAAGCCGCTGACTCGTGAGTACAGCCTTACCGAACTGCTGCGTCGGCCGGAATTCGAATACGCCGATATAGCCAGTCTCACCGGTGAGCCGGTCGAGGATCCCGCGGTCGCCGAACAGGTACAGATTCAGGTCAAGTATCAGGGCTATATCGATCGGCAGCAGGAAGAGATCGACAAGCTCAAGCGTCACGAGGCGACGCCATTGCCGGCGGATCTGGATTACCAGCGCGTCGATGGGCTTTCCCACGAAATTCGCCAGAAGCTTGAAGCCGCTCGTCCCGAGACCCTGGCGCATGCCGGGCGCATCTCTGGCGTGACGCCGGCGGCGGTGTCGATTCTGCTGATCTATCTGAAGAAGCGCCGCCTGCTCGACGACAGCCAGGCGCAGAGCGCATGAATCAAAGCCTCTCTAACGCGATTCCTGACACCGTGGCCGCAAGGCTTGATGAGGGACTTGCCGCGCTCAATATCGCGCCTGATGTCGATCAGCGCGCGCGCCTACTGGGTCTGCTGGCGCTGTTGCACAAGTGGAATCGCGCCTATAACCTCACCGCGGTACGCTCGCTCGATGACATGGTGACCAAACACCTGCTCGATAGTGCTTCGGTGCTTGACCATGTGCGTGGCCCACGCCTGCTCGACGTCGGCGCAGGACCGGGTCTACCGGGACTGGTACTGGCGATTCTCAAGCCTGAGCTTGATGTCACCCTGCTCGACAGCAATGGCAAGAAGGTCCGCTTTCAGCGTCAGGCGGTATTCGAGCTGGGGTTGACCAATGTCACGCCCAGTCAGGCACGGGTCGAGTCTTTCGAGGCTGCCCCCTTCGATCAGGTGATTTCCCGGGCCTTTGCGAGTCTTGAGGATTTCATCGGCCTGACGGGGACGTTGCTTGCAACGGACGGTCAGTGGCTTGCCATGAAAGGTAAGGCCGGTGATGAGGAACTCGCCGGCTTGCCTGATGAAGTGGCACTCATCGAGCGACGGGCCCTTGCCGTACCCGGAGAGGAAGGCGCCCGACACCTGCTGACGCTGGCTCGTCGTACCGACTGAAGCAGTGCTGCAATGCGACCAACAAGGCTACCCCGGTTTTCAGGGAGCCGGACCCAGGAAGGATGCCGCTCGTGACCAAAATCATCGCCTTGACCAACCAGAAGGGTGGGGTGGGCAAGACCACCACGGCCGTTAATCTCGCCGCTAGCCTGGCCTCGCTCGACCGCCGCGTGTTGTTGGTCGACCTTGACCCGCAGGGCCATGCCACCATGGGCAGTGGTGTCGATAAGCACGAGCTTGATGGCAGCGTTCTCGATGTACTGCTGGGCGACAAGCGCGCCGCCGAGGTCATTCTGGACTGCCCCGATGCGGGCTATGCCCTGTTACCTGGCAATGGCGACCTGACCGCCGCTGAGGTCGCGCTACTCGACCGTGATGAAGGCCGTGAACGTTGCCTGCAGGGCGCCATCCAGAGCGTCGCGAGCGAATACGACGTGGTGCTGATCGACAGCCCGCCTTCGCTCAATATGCTGACCGTCAACGCGCTGACCGCCGCTCACGGCGTACTGATTCCGCTACAGTGCGAGTTCTATGCTCTTGAGGGGCTATCGGCGTTGCTCGATACCGTCGAGCAGATTCAGGCAAGCGTTAACCCAAGCCTTGAGGTGCTGGGTATCGTGCGGACTATGTACGATGCGCGTAACAGCCTGACTCGCGACGTCAGCAAGCAGTTGACGGACTACTTCGGTGATGGCTTGCTCAAGACCACCATCCCCCGCAACGTACGCGTCGCCGAAGCCCCAAGCCATGGTTTGCCGGTGACCAAGTATGCCCGCTTCTCGCGGGGCAGCCAGGCCTACCGAGTACTTGCCAAGGAGCTGATCCGCCGCCAGCTGATCTAGCCCGCTGCCGATTGGATCGCGGAGCAATCAGCGAGTTGCCGCTAGTGCATGGATGTGAAACCGCGCCCGAGTGGCCATGGTGGTCGCAGGGGGATTGAAATGTTGGATCGATTTCGAGGATTGCCAGATGACGCGTAAGCGAGCCCTGGGACGAGGCCTGGATGCCCTGATCGGTGCCGGCTCCCGCCATCGCTCCCTCCAGCCGGAGGACACTCTTGAGGCTGTCGACGGCGAGGCTCTGGTGCCGATCGATGCAGCGGACGAATTCGAGCCCAAGGATCAGGAACGCCTCGAGCGCCTGCCGCTTGGGCAGCTGGTACGCGGCAAGTATCAGCCTCGTCGCGATATCCAGCCCGAGGCCCTGGAAGAACTGGCCGACTCGATCCGTGCCCAGGGGGTCATGCAGCCCATCGTGGTGCGTCCAATCGATGAGGATCGCTACGAGATCATCGCCGGTGAACGGCGCTGGCGGGCGGCACAGCTGGCCGAGCTCGATGTCATCCCTGCGGTGATTCGTGAGGTCAGCGATCAGGTGGCCCTGGCGCTGGCGGTCATCGAGAACATCCAGCGCGAAAACCTCAATCCCGTCGAGGAGGCCATGGCCCTCAAGCGCCTGCAAGACGAGTTCGAGCTGACACAACAGCAGGTTGCCGATGCAGTGGGCAGGTCGCGTGCCCAGGTTGCCAATCTGATGCGGTTGTTGTCGCTGGACCCGGAAGTTCAAACGCTGCTCGAGCGTGGCGACCTGGATATGGGGCATGCCCGCGCTCTGCTCGCGCTTTCCGGCGCGGCGCAGCGCTCGGCAGCCCATGAGGTGGTCGACAAGGACCTGACCGTGCGAGCCACCGAGGCGTTGGTCAAACAGCGCCTTGAAGGGGCGCCGGCCAAGCCCGAGAGCGATCCCCGGTCGACGGATGTGGTGCGCCTCGAGACTCAGCTAGGTGAATTGCTCGGTGCGCCGGTGAAAATTCAGCATGGGCGCAGTGGCAAAGGACGCTTGACCATCCGCTACACAAGCCTTGATGAGCTGGACGGTATCTTGGGTCATATTCACTAGACCCAGCTAGACATATATTCGGTTCATCTTCTTTTAGCAAGCTAACGTAATTTGCCGACGTTTAGCGGGCTATTAGTCGTAGTATTCGGCAATATCGTCCAAAATCGCGTTGGCTTTGGTTGAAGCTGCCTTGGCCCTTCCCTATAATCGCGCCGGAGTTTGTCGTGTATATACGCGAAAAAAATAGGTAATCGTCAGCGTGAGACGGCGCAACGCAGGGGGTAAACGGTGGCAGCCAAGCTCAAGCGACCACCCGTTGTACGCCTGTTGGTGGCACAGAGCCTCATGCTGGCCGTGGTTAGTATTGGTGGCATGCTGGCCGCCGGGGTTGGCGGCAGTCTATCGGCATTGACCGGCAGTGGAGTGGCCCTGCTACCCAATGCTTATTTTGTCTGGCGTGCCTTCCGCTATTACCGCGCGCCTCATTCCCGGCAAATGGTCAACGGGTTTTATCGAGCCGCGGCCGGAAAGTTCGGTTTGACGGTGGCATTGTTCACGCTGGTATTCGTGCTAGTGCCACCCTCAAATCCCACTTTCTTCTTTGGCGCTTACGTGGCGACGCTGCTGGTGCATTGGCTGGGCCCTTGGCTCTTGCGTCAACCGTCGCACACCTGAAATCGAGGCAGAGTATGGCAGGCAATAACCCGACTCCTACGGAGTACATCCAGCACCACCTGCAAAACCTGACCTTCGGGCATCACCCGGAAAATGGTTGGTCGATGGCGCATTCCGCTCAGGAAGCCGCCGACATGGGGTTCTGGGCAATTCACGTTGATACCATGGGCTGGTCGATCGCCATGGGTATCCTGTTCATCTGGCTGTTCCGCAAGGTCGGCAAAGCGGCCACTACTGGTGTTCCCGGCAAGTTACAAAGTGCCATCGAGATGGTTTTCGAATTCGTCGAGGGCACGGTCCAAGGCGCTTTCCACGGTAAAAACCCGCTGGTCGCACCGTTGGCCTTGACGCTGTTTGTCTGGATATTCCTGATGAACTTGCTGAAGCTCGTGCCGGTGGATCTGGCCCCTGAGCTTTTTGCCAAGTTCGGCGTCGAGTACATGAAGCTCGTCCCCACCACGGACCCCAACGCCACCCTGGGCATGGCGCTTGGCGTTTTCTGTCTGATCATCTATTACAGCATCAAGGTCAAAGGGGCTGGCGGCTTCGTCAAAGAGCTGTCATTCACTCCGTTCAATCACTGGTCGCTGATTCCCTTTAACCTGGTGATGGAAATCATTGGTCTGCTGGTGAAGCCGCTCAGCCTGGGCCTTCGTCTCTTCGGCAACATGTTCGCCGGCGAGGTGATCTTCATCCTGATCGCCTTGTTGCCGTTCTGGGTCTCTTGGACGCTGAACGTACCCTGGGCCATATTCCACATTCTCGTTATCACGTTGCAGGCGTTCATCTTTACCGTGCTGACGGTGGTCTATCTGAACTCTGCCCACGAGCATCACTGAATCACGTATCACCCGATAAACCCTTAACCTTTATCTCAACTCGATAGGAGTATCACCATGGAACTCGTCTACATTGCTGCCGCTCTCATGATTGGCCTTGGCGCCCTCGGCACCGCTATCGGCTTCGCCCTGCTGGGTGGCAAGCTGCTCGAAACTACTGCTCGTCAACCAGAGATGGGTGATCACCTGCAGACCAAGACCTTCCTGATGGCAGGTCTGCTGGACGCCGTTCCGATGATTGGCGTGGGTATCGCGATGTACCTGATTTTCGTCGTCGCCGGCTAACAATTGGCATACCGAGCGCATGGCGCTCGGTTGGCTTGTTTCCGGTTGCCACGAATCTGTCAGAGGTACGCCCCTGTGAATATCAACATGACGCTTATCGGGCAAATGATTGCTTTTGCGATCTTTGTCTGGTTCTGCACAAAGTATGTGTGGCCGCCGATCAGCACTGCGCTCCATGAGCGCCAGAAGAAGATCGCCGATGGCCTGGACGCTGCCAGTCGCGCTACACGCGATCTCGAGGTGGCCCAAGAAGAGGCCAACAAGACGCTGCGTGAGAGCAAGGAACAGGCAGCAGAAATCCTGGAGCAGTCCCATAAGCGGTCCAGCCAGATGATCGAGGAAGCACGTGAGCAGGCTCGCCAAGAAGGCGAACGCATGATCACCACTGCCAAGTCCGAGATCGATCAGGAAGTGAACCGCGCACGGGAAGAGCTGCGCTCTCAGGTGTCGCACCTGGCCGTTGTCGGTGCAGAGCGCATCCTGGAATCTTCGATCGACGAGAAGAAGCACCGTGAACTTGTCGACAAACTGGCCAACGAGCTTTAAGGAGGTGATCCATGACGGGAACGTCTACCGTCGCACGTCCTTACGCTAAAGCGGCCTTCGAATACGCGCTTGGCAAATCGGCGCTCGAAGACTGGTCCGGAATGCTGGCAACGCTGGCGCAGGTCGCCCAAGACGGCGACGTACGTGAGCGCGTACTGAGCAACCCGCAGATGACCAGCGCCCAGAAAGCGGATCTGCTCATTGATCTCTGCGGTGACGCCGTGAACGACGAGGTCGGCAATTTTCTGCGCCAAGTTGGTTCCAAGGGGCGCTTAGCTGCTCTGCCAGCTATCGCCGAGAAGTTCGAGCTGCTCAAGGCCCAGCAAGAAAAACGCATGGACGTGAATATCGTCTCTGCCTATGCGCTGGACGAAGCCCAGCAGGAAAAGCTCGCGAGTGCACTGGCCAAGCGTCTGAACCGCGAAATCTCCATTACCTCTCAGGTGGACTCCACCCTCATTGGAGGCGTCATCCTGCGCGCCGGCGACACCGTCATCGACGGGTCGGTGCGCGGTCGACTGAATCGCCTCCATGAGGCCCTTTCCGCTTGAGTCTGAGGGACACGGCATGCAGCAACTGAATCCTTCCGAGATCAGCGACATCATCAAGCAGCGTATCGAAAAGCTGGATGTCGCATCTGAAGCCCGTAACGAGGGCACCATCGTCAGCGTGTCTGACGGTATCGTGAAGATCCACGGTCTTGCCGACGCAATGTTCGGCGAGATGATCGAATTCCCCGGCGGCATCTACGGCATGACGCTGAACCTTGAGCGCGATAGCGTCGGCGCCGTCGTGCTTGGCGACTATCAGCACCTCGAAGAGGGCATGACCGCTCAATGTACCGGTCGCGTTCTCGAGGTCCCGGTAGGCCGGGAGCTGATCGGCCGCGTGGTCGATGCGCTGGGTAACCCCATCGATGGCAAGGGCGACATCAACGCTGAGTTGACCGATGCGGTAGAAAAGGTCGCGCCGGGCGTCATCACCCGTCAGTCCGTCGATCAGCCGATCCAGACCGGTCTGAAGTCGATTGACGCCATGGTGCCGATCGGTCGTGGTCAGCGCGAGTTGATCATCGGCGACCGCCAGATCGGTAAGTCGGCGATCGCCATCGACGCGATCATCAACCAGAAAGGCAAGGGCATCACCTGCGTCTACGTAGCGATCGGTCAGAAGCAGTCGACCATTGCCAACGTGGTACGCAAGCTCGAAGAGCACGGTGCCATGGAACATACCATCGTGGTGGCGGCCGGCGCAGCCGATCCGGCCCCGATGCAGTTCCTCGCCGCCTACTCTGGTTGCACCATGGGCGAATACTTCCGCGACCGTGGCGAAGACGCGATGATCGTCTATGACGATCTGTCCAAGCAGGCCGTGGCCTACCGCCAGACCTCGCTGTTGTTGCGTCGTCCGCCGGGCCGTGAAGCCTTCCCGGGTGACGTCTTCTATCTCCACTCCCGTCTGCTCGAGCGCGCCGCGCGCGTCAATGCCGACTACGTTGAGAAGTTCACCAACGGTGAAGTCAAGGGCAAGACCGGCTCGCTGACCGCGCTGCCGATCATCGAGACCCAGGGCGGCGACGTCTCGGCGTTCGTTCCGACCAACGTGATCTCCATCACCGACGGTCAGATCTTCCTCGAGACCAACCTGTTCAACTCCGGTATTCGTCCGGCGATCAACGCCGGTTTGTCGGTATCGCGTGTCGGCGGCTCGGCTCAGACCAAGATCGTCAAGAAGCTCGGCGGTAGCGTGCGTCTGGCGCTGGCTCAGTACCGTGAGCTGGCGGCATTCTCTCAGTTCGCTTCTGATCTTGACGAAGCGACGCGCAAGCAGCTCGAGCACGGTCAGCGTGTCACCGAGCTGATGAAGCAGAAACAGTACTCGCCGATGTCAGTAGCCGATATGGCGCTTACTCTGTATGCCGCCAACGAAGGCTTCCTGGACGATGTCGACGTCAACAAGGTGCTCGACTTCGAGCATGCTCTGCATGCCTACATGAAGGATGAGCACGGCGATCTGCTCGACAAGATCAATGCCAGCGGCGACTACAACGACGAGATCAAGTCAGGCCTCAAGGCTGGTCTCGAGAAGTTCAAGGCCACTCAGAGCTGGTGATTTCCCGGCCCGGTCAGGGCGTGTCCCGGCCGGGCCACGGATGTTTCTGAGGGCCACGAACGAAAGGTAGATCGCTATGGCAGCTGGAAAAGAGATACGCACCCAGATCGGGAGCATCAAAAATACGCAGAAGATCACCAGCGCCATGGAAATGGTCGCTGCGTCGAAAATGCGTAAAGCTCAGGAGCGCATGTTGGCTAGTCAGCCTTATGCGCGCCAGATCCGTAATGTCGTTGGTCATATTGCCAATGCCAACCCCGAGTATCGCCATGACTATATGGTCGAGCGCGAGGTCAAGCGGGTTGGTTACATCGTGGTCTCGACTGACCGCGGCCTGTGCGGTGGCCTGAACGCTAATCTGTTCAAGGCCGTGCTCAAGGATGCCAAGGCGTGGCAGGACAAGGGCGTCGAGCTCGACTTCTGTGCGCTGGGCGCCAAGGCCAGCGGCTTCTTCCGTAAGTACGGTGGACGCCTGGTGTCAGCATCGAGCGGTATGGGCGAAGCCCCTGAGATCGAAGATTTGATCGGCAGCGTCAAGGTGATGCTCGAAGCCTACGATGCGGGCGAGCTGGACCGGCTTTACGTGGTGAACAATCAGTTCGTCAACACCATGACGCAAAAGCCGGCCGTTCGGCAGCTGCTGCCGTTGTCTCCCGATATGGGTGCCGACAACTCGCAAGACGAAGAACACAGCCGTCCCGCAAACTGGGACTACCTGTATGAGCCGGATGCCAAGGTGCTGCTGGACCGGCTGCTGGTGCGCTTCATCGAATCCCAGGTCTATCAGGGCGTGGTCGAGAACGCGGCCTGCGAACAGGCTGCGCGGATGATCGCGATGAAGAGTGCCACTGACAATGCCGGCGACCTGATCGACGAGCTTCAACTGGTGTACAACAAGGCCCGTCAGGCTGCGATTACCCAGGAAATCTCCGAGATCGTTGGCGGCGCGGCAGCCGTATAGCGCCACTGGGCCGGGCCGTCGCATGGTGACTGGCCGCCCAGGCACACAGGTTTCATTTGCAGGTATCTAAGAGGAACCAAGATGAGCGGACGTATCGTACAGATCATCGGCGCGGTGATTGACGTAGAGTTTCCGCGGGACGCAGTTCCCAAGGTCTACGACGCGCTGAATGTCTCGCAGAGCGAGACCGTACTCGAGGTCCAGCAGCAGCTGGGCGACGGCGTGGTTCGCACCATCGCCATGGGCTCCACCGAAGGCCTCAAGCGGGGCACCGAGGTCGAGAACACCGGTGCAGCCATCTCCGTGCCGGTCGGTAAGGAAACGCTGGGCCGTATCATGAACGTGCTCGGTCAGCCGATCGACGAAGCCGGTGACATCGGCGAGCAGGAACGCATGCCGATCCACCGCAAGGCCCCGGGCTACGCGGATCAGGCAGCGACCAGTGAACTGCTCGAGACCGGCATCAAGGTCATCGACCTGGTCTGCCCGTTCGCCAAGGGCGGTAAGGTCGGCCTGTTCGGCGGCGCCGGCGTCGGCAAGACCGTCAACATGATGGAGCTGATTCGCAACATCGCCACCGAGCACAGCGGTTACTCCGTGTTCGCCGGCGTGGGCGAGCGTACCCGTGAGGGTAACGACTTCTATCATGAGATGACTGAATCCAACGTTATCGACAAGGTATCGCTGGTCTACGGTCAGATGAACGAGCCGCCCGGAAACCGCCTGCGTGTGGCCTTGACCGGCCTCACCATCGCCGAGAAGTTCCGCGATGAAGGTCGTGACGTGCTGTTGTTCGTCGACAACATCTATCGTTACACCCTGGCCGGTACCGAGGTATCTGCACTGCTGGGCCGTATGCCGTCGGCGGTAGGCTATCAGCCGACCCTGGCCGAAGAGATGGGTGTCCTGCAGGAGCGCATCACCTCCACCAAGGATGGCTCGATCACGTCCGTTCAGGCCGTCTACGTGCCCGCGGATGACTTGACCGACCCCTCGCCGGCTACCACCTTCTCGCACCTCGATGCGACCGTGGTATTGGCACGCTCGATCGCCGAGCTGGGTATCTACCCGGCCATCGATCCGCTCGATTCCACTTCGCGTCAGCTCGATCCGCTGGTGGTTGGTGATGAGCACTACGACACGGCTCGCCGTGTGCAGGGTGTTCTGCAGCGCTACAAGGAACTCAAGGACATCATCGCGATCCTGGGCATGGATGAGCTGTCTGACGAAGACAAGCTGGCCGTGAACCGGGCGCGTAAGATCCAGCGCTTCCTGTCGCAGCCGTTCTTCGTGGCCGAGGTGTTTACCGGTTCGCCGGGTAAATACGTGTCCCTCAAGGAAACCATCCGTGGCTTCCAGGGCATCCTCAATGGCGATTACGACGAGCTGCCGGAGCAGGCCTTCTACATGGTTGGTACCATCGACGAAGCCGTCGAGAAAGCCAACTCCATGAAGTAAGGTCGTCCACCCTACGGGAGCCCCAGAGGGGACATAGCTATGGCGAAAAGCTTCAAGTGCGAGATCGTCAGCGCCGAGGCTTCGATCTTTTCCGGAGTCGTCGAGCAGGTGATTGCGGCGGGCATGATGGGTGACCTGGGAATTCTCCCGGGGCACACTCAGCTGCTTACCGAGCTCTCGCCGGGCCCGGTGCGGGTCATTCACGACGGTGGTCAGGAAGAGCATTACTACGTCACGGGCGGCTTCCTCGAAGTCCAGCCCGAAATCGTGACCATTCTTGCTGACACCGCCGTGCGCGCCGACGATCTGGATGAGGCGGCTGCCGAAGAGGCCCGCCAGCATGCACTGAGGGAACTCAACGACAGCAACGCTGACCTTGATTACACGCGCGCTTCATCAGAGCTCGCCGAGGCCGTTGCCCAGTTGCGGACCATTCAGCAATTGCGCAAGAAAGCCGGCAGGGGTTAAGCCTTACCCTTAGCCGTCCGCGACGCCCCTTGAACCCTGGGTTCAAGGGGCGTTTTTGTGTCGATACCGACCGTTTTGTCACACTCTTCGCAGTATCGTCGAGCAGCGGGCCAGAAGAGATTGGATCGGAGTCAGGAGAATGCCATGGCAATGACAGACAGCCCGCAGTCCGACAAGTCGCTGCTCGAGACCGCTCTTGCACAGCATGACCGGGAAACTCTCGAGGGTTTGCTTGTCAAGCGGCGTTCCGCCGATGTCGCCGAGCTGCTCGAGGAGTTCGTCGATGAGGACGATGACGAGGCCGCAGCGATTGCCCTGCTGGAGTCACTGTCGCCTGAGCGGGGCGGCAATGTCTTTAGCTACCTGCGAGACGAGACACAGCAGCGGCTCGCCGCCGGCATGGCCGACCAGCCTCTTGTGACGCTACTTGAAGAGATGGGCTCGGACGAGCGAGCCGACTTCTTCAACCTGATCGGCGAGGATCGTCGCGAGGACCTGCTGCGGCGTATGGCCCGACACGAGCGCGAGGAAGTGCTGCTGCTGGCGAGCTACGAGAAAGGGTCTGCCGGGGCATTGATGACCGCCGACTATGTGGCCATCCCCGCTGGGTTGAGTGTGTCCCAGGCAATGATGCGGGTCCGCCAGACGGCCCCGGATGCAGAGACCGTCTACCAGGTCTATATCATTGATGGTGTCGGCCGGCTAAAAGGTACGCTGTCGCTGCGTCAGTTGATCGTAGCGCGTCCCGGGGCGGCGGTGGCCGATCTGATGATTCAGAATGTTATCCACACCCGGGTGGATGCCGAGCAGGAAGATGTGGCTAAGCTGGTGGCCCGCTATGATCTTTTGGCGGTCCCGGTGGTCGATGACGGCGAGCGTCTGGTGGGTATCGTTACCCATGATGATGCCCTGGACGTGGTCGAGGCCGAGGCCACTGAAGATATCCACAAGGGCATGTCGATCGGCCAGCTCGAGACTGGTGTCAGCCGGGTGCCGCTGTGGAGCCTGTATCGCAAGCGCATCGTCTGGCTGGTGCTGCTGGTGTTCGGCAATCTTTTTTCGGGGGCCGGCATCGCTTACTTCGAGGACACCATCGCCGCTCAGGTGGCACTGGTATTCTTCCTGCCGTTGTTGATCGGCAGCGGCGGCAATGCGGGTGCCCAGGCCGCGACCCTGACCGTGCGCGGCATGGCCACCGGCGATGTCGGGGTGCGCGACTGGGGCAAGCTGATGGGGCGCGAGCTGTTGGTGGCAGGGGCCCTGGGGCTGACCATGGCGCTGGCCGTGGCGCCGATCGGACTGGCGCGCGGTGGCGACACGGTGGCCATCGTGGTGGCAGTGAGCATGATCACCATCGTACTGTTCGGTAGCCTGCTTGGCATGTGCCTGCCCTTCCTGCTTGACCGCCTCGGCTGGGATCCGGCCACCGCCTCGGCGCCGCTGGTTACCACGGTGATCGATGCTTGCGGCGTGGTGATCTACTTCGGCATCGCCCGGCATCTGCTAGCGCTGGGCTAGGAACCTGGGGGTCTCAGTGTAAGTGCCGAGGACAAGCGCGACCGTGACGTGTATCCTCAGGTCCCACTTGTCAGGCGCAGGGGGCGCCTGCCTCGATTTCTTTCTTGGCGACAGTGAACAGCATGGATTGGCTACAGGTCATCGTTCTGGCCCTCGTGCAGGGCATCTCCGAATTCTTGCCGGTGTCGAGTTCGGCCCATCTGGTGTTGGTGCCGGTACTCACCGACTGGCCCGATCAGGGGCTTGCCTTCGACGTGGCCCTGCATGTCGGTAGCCTCTCGGCGGTGGTGGCCTATTTCCGTCACGACTTGGTGAAGATGGTGACGAGCTTCAGTGGCTCATTGGTGGGACGCGGCCAAGACAAGAACTCGCGGCTCGCCTGGTGGGTGATTCTTGCGACCATTCCGGTCGGTTTGGTGGGGCTCGCCTGCAAGGATCTGATCGAGGAAAACCTACGCTCGGCGGTGCTGATCGGTGCCAGCCTAGCCGCTTTCGGGCTGCTGCTGGGCTGGGCGGATTTTCGCCATCGGGGCAGTCGCAGCGAATTTGAGCTTACCTGGAAGGATGCGCTGCTGATTGGCCTCGCCCAGGCCCTGGCGCTGATTCCGGGTACCTCTCGCTCGGGCATTACCATGACCGCAGCATTGATGCTCGGTCTGAGCCGCGAGGCCTCAGCGCGCTTTTCCTTCCTGACATCTATTCCCGTCATCGTGCTGGCCGGTGGTCTCAAGACGCTGGACCTACTCGAATCCCCGATGCCCGTGGACTGGGCGGCGTTGGCTGGAGGCACCCTGCTCTCCGGAATCAGTGCCTACCTGTGCATCCATTACTTCCTGATCTTCATCCACCGTATCGGCATGCAGCCCTTCGTGATCTATCGCGTGGTCCTGGGACTGTGGCTCTTATGGTTCTTCTGGTAGGACAGCGATCATGTCTCGACGCCTTCCCTTGTTCGCGGTTTGCGTGCTGCTTTTCGCGACACTCTTGAGTGGCTGTCGCGAGCCGCTCCGAGAGGCCCCCATTACCCTCAAGGGGCCAATATTTGGCACCTACTACCAGGTGATTCTGGCCGAGCCGATGAGGCGCGACGAGGTCGCAGACATTGAAGCCGGGATACTCGATGAACTGGAGGCGGTCGATGCCTCGATGTCGACCTATCGCGAAGCGTCAGAACTCTCGACGTTCAATCGTTCCCCGATTGGTGAGTGGCAGCCTCTCTCGCCCGAACTGATGCAGGTGCTTGAGCTTAGCCAACAGGTATCGAGGGCGAGCAACGGCGCCTTTGATATCACCGTGGGCGGGCTCGTGAATCTATGGAGTTTCGGCCCCGAGGCGCGCCCTGAATCGGTACCTCCCAACAATCAGCTCGAGGAACGCCTGGCCCAGATCGGCCCCGACAAGGTCGAGCTTGATACGCAGGCCGGTCGAGCTCGACGCCTGAGCGATGTCTATGTGGACCTCTCGGCGGTGGCCAAGGGGTTTGGCGTCGACCAGGTCGCGGACTACCTCGAAGCGGAAGGTATCGAGAATTTCCTGGTCGATATCGGGGGAGAATTGGTGCTGCGTGGCCATCGTGATGCCGATGCGATGCCGTGGCGGGTGGGCGTTGAGGTGCCGAACGAACACCGTCAGGTAGCGCAGTACGTGCTGGCGCTGAGCAATCTCGCTGTTGCCACCTCAGGCGATTATCGCAACTATTTTGAAGAGAATGGTCAGCGCTATTCGCATACGATTGATCCGCGCACCGGACGACCGGTCGAGCATGCGTTGGCCTCGGTGACGTTACTGAGCGACTCCGCCGCCGCTGCCGATGCCTGGGCCACAGCGCTTAGCGTGCTTGGTCCCCAAGCGGCACTGAATACCGCGCGCCGTGAAGGCCTCGCGGTGCTGACGCTAGAGCGCGACGGCGAGGGCTGGGTGAGCCAGGTGAGCCCGGCCTTCGCCGAGCGGGTCGGTGATGCCGCACTCGATAAACTAGGGATTCCGCGACCGGGCCAGGGCCCGGTACAAGACTCGGTTCAAGACGCGGTTCCAGACAACAAGGAGACATGATGACACTCGATGTGGTGATTCTCGCCGCTGGTCAGGGAACCCGGATGCGTTCCCGCAAGCCCAAGGTCCTGCATACGCTGGCAGGCAAGCCGATGGTGCGTCATGTGATCGACACCGCCTCGGGCCTTGGTGCCGACAAACTGCACCTAGTGATCGGCCACGGTGGCGATGCCATGCGCCAGACATTGGGTGATACCGGCGTGCATTTCGCGGTTCAGGAAGAACAGCTGGGTACCGGTCATGCCGTCGCTCAGACACTCGATCAGCTTGGCCACGACAAGGTCCTGGTGCTCTATGGCGATGTGCCGTTGATTCGTCGCGAGACACTGAGCGCATTGCTCGAGCAGGTCGATGAAGACCACATGGGGCTTCTCAGCGTGACCCTTGAGGATCCCAAGGGCTATGGTCGCATTCTGCGCAACTCAGACGGCCAGGTGACGGCCATCGTCGAGCAGAAGGATGCCAGTGAGGCTGAGCGTGCGGTCAAAGAATGCAACACCGGCATCATGGCGATGACCGCTGCCCAGCTGAAACGCTGGTTGCCGCAGTTGTCGGACGATAACCAGCAAGGTGAATACTACCTGACCGACGTGATCGCCATGGCGGCTGCTGAGGGCGTGGGCATCGTCACCGCTCAGCCTGCTGAACCGGTCGAGGTCGAGGGGGTCAACAACCGCCTGCAGCTGGCGCGCCTCGAGCGTGCCTATCAGCAGCGTGTTGCCGAGCGTCTGATGACCGACGGTGTGGCCCTTGCCGACCCGGCACGGATCGATGTGCGCGGCACTCTGACCTGCGGCCGTGATGTCGAGATCGATGTGGGCTGTGTCTTCGAGGGGGATGTGGAACTCGGCGAGGGGGTGCGTATTGGCCCCTATTGCGTGATCCGTGACAGTCACCTCGGCGCCGAGACGGTGGTCGAGTCGCATAGTGTGATCGAGCAGGCGGTGGCCGCGGGCTATAACCAGATTGGTCCTTTCGCCAGGCTGCGCCCCGGCACCCAACTTGCCATCAAGGCCAAGGTCGGCAATTTCGTCGAGACCAAAAACGCCCGGGTCGGTGAGGGTAGCAAGATCAATCACCTGAGCTATGTCGGCGATGCACGGCTGGGCCAGGGTGTGAACGTCGGGGCTGGCACCATCACCTGCAACTACGACGGGGTGAACAAGCATCGCACCGAGATCGGCGATGGGGCCTTCATCGGCTCCAACACTGCCCTGGTGGCACCAGTCAGTGTCGGTGCAGGTGCCATCATTGGGGCCGGCTCGACCATCAGTAAGGACGTTAACGACAATGCGTTGGCAGTGTCTCGTGCGCGTCAGATCAGTAAGGCCGACTGGCCACGCCCGACCCGGATCGTCAGGGACTGACGACTCATTAACTAACATGAATGTATCCGGTCCGGGGCAGAAGATATCGCTCAACACGTCCGGATCGCTACGACGGCTCGACATGACGATCCGGCCGTCGGCACGTACAGAAGGAGAACGGCATGTGTGGAATCGTCGCAGCGGTCGCCGAGCGCAACGTCCAGGGCATCTTGCTTGAAGGCTTGAAGCGCCTCGAGTATCGGGGATATGACTCTGCCGGGATGGCCGTGTTGACGGCAGATGGTCGGCTCGAACGCCAGCGCGCTGCCGGTAAGGTGGCGGCCCTCGAGGCCTGCCTGGAGGCATCGCCGCTCGCCGGCCGCGTGGGTATCGCCCACACGCGTTGGGCGACTCACGGCAAACCCAGTGAGCACAATGCTCACCCCCATCAGTCCGGTGACAACCTGGCGGTGGTGCATAACGGCATCATCGAGAACTTCGAGGCACTAAAGGCCGAACTCGAAGGACAGGGCTACGCCTTCACCTCGGAGACCGATACCGAAGTCATCGCCCATCTAGTCGAGCGCGAGTTTAGCCTTGGCCAGGATATGCTGGCGGCCGTGCAGCGGGTGCTGGCCGGCCTTGACGGCGCCTATGCACTGGGCGTGATCCACCGCGGAGAAACCGACAGCCTGATCGGTGCCCGCAAGGGCAGTCCGCTGGTGGTTGGCGTGGGTATCGAAGAGGCCTTCCTGGCCTCCGACCCGCTGGCATTGCTGCAGGTCACCGACCGCTTCATTTACCTGCAGGAGGGCGATGTGGTGCGCCTGCGCCGTGGCGGCAGTATCGAAATCTTCGATGCCGCGGGGGAAGTGGTGGAGCGGCCTATCCAGGTCTTCGAGCATGGTGACGGCGCGGCCAGCAAAGGCGAGTATCGTCATTTCATGCTCAAGGAGATCTACGAGCAGCCGCAGGTACTGGCGGCGACTCTTGAGGGCCGTCTAGGTGATCGCAGTGCGCTGATCGAAAGCTTTGGCATCGAGGCCGAGGCGTTACTGTCGAAGGCTAAGCAGGTGCATATCGTTGCCTGCGGTACCAGCTATCATGCAGGGCTGGTGGCACGCTACTGGCTTGAGCAGTATGCCGGCATCCCCACTCAGGTCGAGGTGGCCTCGGAATTCCGCTATCGCCGCGTGGTGGTGCCCAAGGACACGCTGTTCGTGACCCTCTCTCAGTCCGGCGAGACCGCCGATACGCTGGCAGCGCTGCGTTTCGCCAAGCATCTCGGCTATATGGGAAGTTTGGCGATCTGCAACGTGCCGGGCAGTTCTCTGGTGCGGGAGTCGGATCTGACGTTGATGACCCAGGCCGGTCCCGAAATCGGTGTGGCTTCGACCAAGGCCTTTACCACCCAGTTGGCCGCCCTGATGCTGCTGACGCTTGGACTTGGCAAGGTGCATGGTATGGACGAGGCTCGCCAGGAAGAGATCGTCCACGCCCTGCGTGGTCTGCCCTCACTCATGGGACATGTGCTGGAGTTGGACGGCGAGATCGAGACGTTGTCCACCGCCTTTGCCGACAAGCACCATGCGCTTTTCCTGGGTCGTGGAGCCCAATTCCCGATCGCGCTGGAAGGTGCGCTGAAGCTCAAGGAAATTTCCTATATTCACGCCGAAGCCTACCCGGCCGGGGAACTCAAGCACGGCCCGCTGGCGCTGGTCGATAGTGAGATGCCGGTGATCTCGGTGGCCCCCAATGACGCCCTGCTCGACAAGCTCAAATCGAACCTGCAGGAGGTTCGTGCTCGAGGCGGTGAGCTTTATGTGTTCGCCGACGAGAGCGTGGGCCTGGAGGAAGCTGACGGCCTGCATGTGCTTCGCCTGCCGCATGTTGACGAAGCCTTGGCCCCGATTCTCTATACCCTGCCATTGCAGCTGCTGTCCTACCATGTAGCGGTGCTCAAGGGCACCGACGTCGATCAGCCGCGCAACCTCGCTAAGTCGGTGACCGTCGAATAGCGGTGGCTTGAAGAAAATAGCCTTTCATCCTGAGCCAGCGTTCACTATGTCGATCATATCGGCTAGGAGCGCTGGCTTTCTCGTGCCGCCGTTACCCTTGGGTTTCCCACTGCAGACCGCCGGCTCTGGCTCCATAATCTGCGGGGTTGACGATGCCTTCCAGTTTGCCAATCTGCGAGAAGTCGCCCTTGGTGAGGATGCTGCTGATATTGGTATCGGAAAAGTGCAGGTTCTTAACAACGTGAACCTGATTGGGCATCCCCTTGCCGTCGATATCCATGACCCAGGCAAGGAAGCCGCTCGAGAACTTCGCCAGACTGCCGATCGGATATAGACCGTGTATCTGGATGTATTCCACTAGCACCGTCTTATCATAGGCCGTGTCTGCGTCATGGATACTGCGGTAGGCCTCAAGCGGCGAGTAAGGCGGCAGACCGTTGCGTGCGTGCATCATCTTGTTGATGGCCTTGATCACCGAAACCAATCGAATGAGCTCAGAGAGCGCGTCACCTCGCTTACTGGCCGGATAACCAGAGCCGTCCATATGCTCGTTGGCGTTGTCGATGACATCGCGGCAAGTCGGGCTTGGCTGCCAGCCAAGTTCACTCAGTTTCTCGTGAAGAGCCGCCACATGGCCAATGAGGATGGCTCTCTGTGCCGGGTTCATGCTCATCTTGAGTGATGGTAACTGTGCGCTGATCAGCAGCGGCTTACCCATCGTGTGCAGCAGTGTGCCGAGCACGGCTTCACGAACCTGTGGGTCGTGAGGGTTGCGCGTCATCAGCAAATCGGCCAATTGACCGGCCACCTGGATGGCATGTCGGACCCAGTCAGGCTCTTCTCGAAGAAGCGTCAGCGCATATAGGAAGGTCTTGCGATCTTTTTCCAGCAGATAGCGCAGCGTGTCGGCGCAGTCGTAGAAGATCTCGTCGGGGAAGCGGTTGCGCGACTTCATGTACATCAGACCCACTTGAAGCTGATGAGCAATATGCATCACTCCACGCTCCATGGGGGTTTGGCGGGCGTGTTTCTCGCGATTCTGGGCCTCTCTTTGCAGCAATGTCTTTTCCTTGGCACCCGGAATGAACAGAGGCGAATGATCGTTTTGCTTGTCATTGGAAGAGCCTGAACGGTAGGCAGCCTCTCGCTCAGCTTCTTGCACATACCTGAATAGTGCTTCCGTCTGAGCCATCGACAAGTTGATGAACTGAATACCGGCGACGGCATGGCCATGGTTACCGAAGGGACGAATATGACGAATATTGCCTTCGGCGAAGAAGCTTTCGCCATTGGGAAATTCAAGCGTTACCCCCGGGATTTCTTGGCCCACGTTAATCGCAATGCTGTCCGCGAGGTCGATATCGACCATGCAGCCACCAACGGAGAGGTTGCGTAGCCTGCCGGGTACGTTGAGCTCATGCAGATACACGTCGAGACTGACCCGGGCCTGCATGCCGAGAATGAAGGGGATACGTACTCTCCCCCGATTTTCCTTGGAGAAGATGGATTCTGGAAGCTGGCACTCCAGGCGATAAAGCGCACTGTCAGTCTTGAGCAGTTTGGCGGTGACCTGATTCAGGCTGTAGGTGTCGCGTTCGGCGCCTAGCGGTCCCTTTAGCCCCTCCAGGTCGAAGCTCAACCCTCCGGCGAGATAGTGCTCCAAATCTGATCCTGCATATTCCACTTCCAACACCAGACGACCAGTATTTCGATCTAGTTCTACTACGTCTGCTGTCAGGGCATAAGGCATGTCCGAGGAATACAGGGAGAGCTCATGCGTGTGTTGCAGCAGTGAGCGAATAATCGTCGCAGAAGGGTTTTGATTCGGGGCTAGAAGACTCATGAGGAATACCTGCTAAGGCAAGAATAGTGGTTGTCTATCTAGCTATATGTCATACATTTTTATTTTCATGTATGTTTTAGCAGGTGTTGACTTAGTATAAATCTAAGTCCTCAAGGTTAGATTGCAGCTCAAGGGCTAAGTCGCCTGTTAGCACTAAAATATTAGTTCTCGATCGCGCCGTTTTCCAGTGCTGCAATGACGGCCATTTTTCTCGGCAGCTGGTGGAGTATCGCCTTGTTATTGGCGAATGGATGGCTATCCGGCGGCTAGCTGTCAGGCGAAGGCATAGCGAACGCTTGACGACCACACAGTGATGGTAAGCCCCAGGAAGCGTTAGAAGCCTTCCTGGAGCTACATAGGGCGGTGAAGTGGCGTTCTTCTTTGCTCCCAGGTTCAATCATTAACCGCGATGGTATGACCCAGTGCCCTGAGCACCCTGGCCTTCGAGGCAGCTTCGCGCTCGGCGTAGAGGGCGAGCTCATTGGTGACGGCGGCGCCCAAGGCGGCTTCAAACGCTCCCTTGTTGGCGTGGCCGGTATAGGCATCGTTCTGCGTGCCGCCGAGGTTTGACTGGAAAATGCCCGCCGCACTGACTGGCAGGAAGTCCTCATAGGTAATCGGCCTAGCCGTGACCAGCCCCTGCGCAATCAGCGCTTCCAGATCCGTTTCATGGCCTGCATCGGCTGTTTGCCCGGCGCCGGTGAGGCGGTATTCGAAGAAGGCCAGTTCCTCGCGGCGCAGGGTCGCCTCATCATCCGGGAACTCGGCGAATACCTCGGCCAGCGCCTGCTGGTGGGCGTCGTTGGCGAGCCCTTGGGTCTTTTCCCGGGAGGCGGTAAGCAGGCGATCATAGAGCGTCCGGCCCTTGGCGGTCAGCGCCACGCCGCGCTGTTCGATCTCGCCGAAGCGGGCGGTGTGGGTGCCCTGACGCTCGCCCTTGAACTGAGTCGGTTCCTCGAGAGCCTTGAAGCTGGTCTGGCGCAGCAGGATCGGGCAGTTACGACGGGGCGGCCCCTCGATGACTTCCTTGGCGTTCATGCCGGCGGCCGGCATGCGCTTCTGGGCCTCGTCGATATTCAAGGTGCGCGGTGTCAGGTGGTTGATGTGTGGGCCACGGAAGCAGACCACATCGGCGATCAGCCGATGCTCGGCGTTCAGCGCCTCGTAGGTGGCGAGATCCACGGTGGCATTCCGGTGCCAGCGAAAGGTCTCCAGTGCCTCGGCGACGAAGCGATCGGCCTGTTCGTCGTTGAGCCCGCCCTGAGATTCGCCGAGTGCGATCAATTCCCGGGCGCCGGCGGTGAAGATGTCGCGCTCGGCAAGGATCGACGCGGCCCGCTCGCGAAGTGTGGGGTTCTCGATCAGCTCCAGGCGTAGCAGCGAGGTGAAGACCCGGAAGGGGTTGCGGGCGAGGGCGGCATCGTCGATGGGCCGGAAGGCGGTGGAATGCACCGGGACCCCGGCCTCGGAGAGATCGTAGTAGCCGACCGGGTGCATGCCCATCACTGCGAACAGACGGCGCAGCATGGCAAGCTCTTCTGAGGTGCCGACGCGAATGGCGCCGTGGCGTTCGACCCCGAGACGATTCAGCTCGTCATGGGCTGAGAGCCGCTCGGCGAGTTCGGTGTCACGCTCGAGCGTCTCGCGATTCACCTCTTCGACTAGCTCAAGCAGTGTCTCGTACTGGGGCACCTCGGCCTGATACATGGCCGACATTGCCTTCGAGAAACGGTCGCGAATCTCGTCGGAAGAAACGAAGGAAGTGTTCGACATGGCCGTGGCTCCTGAACGTTGTGGGCGGCCGGCAGTGCCGGGCTTGGCCAATATCACCGATGCCGGATCAAGCGGGCGTCGGCGGTTGCTATGAATGGTAAAAAGATGCCTTGATCAAACCAGCCGCCGCGCGAAACGGCAAACGAAAAAAAACGCGCTATCCATTCCAATTGTTCATGATAGATAGGATCAGGAATACGTCCTCCAGTAATAGAGCGCTTTTTGGCAGTTGCTTTACGGGAATAAGAGGGTGCTCATGCCTTGGCAGAATGACTAGTCTGGGCGCCACGATAGGCTAGAATGGCCATTTCGTTCAGGAGCTGTATCGCCATGACGGCTCGTCACCTGCCATCGACGACGACTCTGCAATGCTTCGAGGCGGCGGCTCGCCATATGAGCTTTACGCGTGCGGCCGAGGAATTGAGCCTGACCCAGAGTGCGGTCAGCAAACAGGTTGCACAGCTTGAAGACTACCTGCAGCACAAGCTGTTTCGTCGCGTGCGGCGTACGCTGGTGCTAACGCCCGAGGGCTCGCTGTACCTCACCGATGTGCGCAAGATACTGGCGCACATCGAAATGTCAGCGAATACCATCATGACCTACAGCGGTCATAGCGAGGTGCTTAGGGTAGCGACCCTGCCGACCTTCGGCACGTCCTGGCTGACAGCGCACCTGCCGGCTTTCTTCGAGTCGCATCCGGGTATCAGCCTGAACGTGACCGACCGGGTTCAGGCCTTCGATCTTGAGCAGGAAGACATCGATGTCGCCTTCTTTCATGGTCATGGCCACTGGCCCAACCTTGAGTGCCACAAGCTATTCGACGAGCAGGTAGTGGCAATAGGGGCGCCGAGCTATCTTTACCGATTGCGTTTGGATTCGGCCGCGGATCTGATCGAGGCACGCTTGCTGCATCTGTCCACTCGCCCCGACGCCTGGCACCGCTGGTTTGCCGAGCAGGGCATCACCACACACCGCAGCTATCATGGCACACGCTTCGAGACCTTTCAGATGCTGATAAGAACCGTGATGGCGGGGGGCGGGCTGGCGCTGGTGCCGCGTTTTCTCGTCGAAGACGAACTCGCCGCGGGGCATCTGTGCTGTGCCTGGCCGCATGTTCTAAAGGGGCCGGATGCCTATTATCTGGTCTATCCTGAACCACTTGGCGAACTCGCCAAGGTTCGCTACTTCGTATCACATATCCTGGACTGTGTTCGACACGCCTAGCTACCTGCGCTGCAGCGCAACGCATGGGGCTGGCCAAGGGCGGAGAAGGCCGGGATAATTCCGCTCACTATCATTGCCTCCTAGCGCCGACGAGAGACCTGAACCGGTGACCGACTCCTCTCTCCCCTCTCCTGATGGATGTCTGCACCTGGGGCTCGCCATGTGGGCCAACGAGGACTGGCGCGGCGGGCTCTATCCGCCCCACGGCAGCCAGGGCGAGCGCCTGCCGGACTATGCGCGGGTGTTCTCCACGGTGGAGGGTAACACCACCTTCTATAGCGGCACGCCGCGTGCGGATACTGTGGCTGCCTGGGCACGCCAGGCACCGGCGGGTTTCCGTTTCTGCTTCAAGCTGCCTGGGGCCTGGACCCATGAGCAGCGCCTGGTTGAGGTCGAGCCCCAGGTCGATGAGTTCCTCGATGCGCTGTCGCCGTTACACGGTCGTCTCGGGCCGGTGATGATTCAGTTACCCCGAGACTTCGGCCCTGATGAGTTGCCAAAGCTCGAGGCATTGCTCGCGCACTGGCCCAAGGCCATACCGGCTAGCGTCGAAGTCCGTCACCCCGAGTTTTTCCACAAAGGGGACGCCGAAGCGGCCCTCAACCGATTGTTAATAACTTATGGGGCAGATCGGGTGATGCTTGACGTACGCGCTCTTTTTGCTACGCCTGCTGGGGGTGATGTCCGTCTGGCTCAGGCGCAGAGTGAAAAGCCCAAACGCCCGCTACACGTGATCTCCACGGCCGAGCAACCGGTGATTCGCTTCATTGGCCATTTCGATGACGATATCAATCATGCGCGTTTTTCGCCCTGGATAGACAGGCTATGCCTGTGGATAAAACAGGGGAAAACCCCTTTCCTCTTTGTGCACACCCCTGACAACCGACAGGCACCGGTCTTGGCGAGAGCCTTCCATGAACGCCTGGCAGCGCGACTTTTGTTGCCACCTTTGGCGGCGTTTTCCGGTGAGCGACAAGTGCGTCTTTTCTAGCGATCTGCCTTTACGTCTCGGTCATTCGCGAGAGGCAATCCGTTCTGGCTATCACGATCATGATCGGATAGTTTTGTGGCCCTCATGCCGTTCACCATTCGATATTGTGGGGGTTTCGTGTAAAACCCGCACGTATCTTCGCAATATCACGGCATGTTGGCCGCCTCTTGTGTCCTCGATCAGGGAAGAAGGCGCGGCGGCTAGCGGCGGAGATCCTGCCCGGATCTTGTCATGCCCTTGATTGGCATCGTGTGATCCATGATGCCGCGGACGTGGCAATAACAAGCACAAGCCGGCATCGCATCCGACCGATCGATGTCGACACGCAATCTCAAGGTGAAACATGTCCAAACTATCCCACGTACATTGGTCATCAAAGCTGACCTTCATTCTCGCGGCCACCGGCTCCGCGGTCGGCCTTGGTAATATCTGGAAATTCCCCTACATGGTGGGCGAAAGCGGTGGTGCTGCTTTCGTGCTGGTGTACCTGCTATGTATTGCCCTGATCGGGCTGCCCATTCTGGTCGCCGAGTGGCTGGTCGGCCGTCGCGGTCAGGAAAATCCGATCAACTCGATGGCTGAACTGGCCAGGAGCTCAGGGCGCAGCAAAGGCTGGGTAATGGTCGGGATCAGCGGCGTGTTAGGCGCTTTCCTGATCCTGTCCTTCTATAGCGTGATAGGCGGCTGGTCGCTGTCCTACACCTTGAGTTCAGTGACCGGCGCCTTCACCGGTCAGGACGCTGACGCCATCGGTGGCCTCTTCAACGGCATGCTGGGCAGCCCGGGACAACTGCTGCTGTGGCACTCGGTCTTCATGCTGTTGGTCATCGGCATCGTCGCCCGCGGCGTGACCAAGGGGCTCGAGGGCGCGGTACGCACCCTGATGCCGGCGCTCGGCGTGCTGCTGGTGGTGCTGGTGGGCTACGGCATGACCACCGGCCACTTCGGTGAGGCGGTCAGCTACCTGTTCAACCCCGACTGGTCAAAGCTCACCGGAGAAGTCGTGTTGGCAGCACTCGGCCATGCCTTCTTCACCCTATCGCTGGGCATGGGCATCATGATGGCCTATGGCTCCTACCTGGGCCAGGAGGTCAATCTGCTCAAGACGGCTCGCACCGTGGTGATCATGGACACCGTCATCGCCCTGGGCGCTGGCCTCGCGATCTTCCCGATCGTCTTCGCCAATGGCCTGGATCTGAATTCGGGCCCGGGGCTGATCTTCGTCACCCTGCCGCTCGCTTTCGGCAATATGACCGGCGGTATGCTGCTGGGCCTGGCGTTCTTCCTGTTGCTGACCTTCGCCGCCCTGACCTCGGCAATCTCGTTGCTGGAGCCGGTAGTGGAGTTCGTCGAGGAACGCACGCCGCTGTCGCGGGTAGGTGCAACGGTAGTGGCCGGCATCGCCACCTGGGCGCTGGGTATCGCCGCGCTGCTGTCGTTCAACGTCTGGGGTGAGGTGCTGTTCTTTGGCCTGAACGTCTTCGACTTGCTCGACAAGCTGACCAGCAAGTTCCTGCTGCCGCTGACCGGCCTCGGTGTCATCCTGTTCGTGGCCTGGAGGCTCGACAAGGAAGGCGTTCGCCGGGAACTGGGGCTGGAGGGCTTCAGCGCCAGCCTGTGGAACGTGGTCACGCGCTATGTAGCGCCGCTCGGTGTGCTGGTGGTCTTCGTCAGCAGTCTTTAAGGTGATGAATCTCGACGATGTTCGCGGGTAACGCTCGCGACCTCGTCGAGATGATGACGAGAGGGGATAGCGGATACAGCAGGTATGACCGCCCAGGGGAAGCCGTAAACCGTTGTCGGCCGTCTTGTTCGTTAGGTTAATCGAGGAGTGTTCATGCGTCTTCTTTTCACTGGCGGTAGTGGCAAGGCTGGCCGTCATGCCACGGCTTATCTGCGTGATCAGGGCCATAGAGTGACCAACCTGGACGGGGTCGCGTCCGATGTACCCGGTATCACTACCCTGAAGGTCGACCTTACCGATGCTGGCCAGGTATTTAATGCCTGCCAGGCCTACGCCGGTATCGATGAGCTGGAACCAGGCATCGGTGTGCCGCGCTATGATGCGATTGTCCATTTCGCGGCCATACCGGCCATCCTGCATCGGCCGGATAACGAGACCTACCGCATCAATACCCTGAGCACCTACAACATCCTGGATGCGGCCACCCGGCTGGGCATTCCCAAGGTCATCTTCGCGTCCAGCGAAACGACCTATGGCATCTGTTTTGCCGATGGTGAAAAGACGCCCGACTACCTGCCCATCGATGAAGACCACCCCACCGTGCCTCAGGACAGCTACGCCATGAGCAAGGTGGTTAACGAGGTCACGGCGCGTTCTTTCCATGAACGTTCGGGCATCGACATCTATGGGCTGCGTATCAACAACGTCATAGAGCCGCACGAGTACCGCCAGCATTTTCCTGCCTATCTGGAGAACCCCGCACTGCGTCGGCGCAACATCTTTGCCTACATCGATGCGCGTGATCTGGGGCAGATGGTCAATTGCTGTTTGAAAACGGATGGCCTGGGCTACGAGGTGTTCAACGTTGCCAACGATGATCTCTCGGTGGGGCTGACCAACGCTCAGGTGCGTGAACGCTTCTATGAAGACGTGCCAGTCAGGCGCGAGATGGGCGAATTCGAGACCTTCTACAGCATCGCAAAGGCCCGCCGCCTGGTCGGTTTTGCCCCAGCGTATTCCTGGCGTGATGAGCTGTCAGATAGGTGAGGTGATGCGGCACCTGGATGCTATCAGGCGAAGAGTGAGGGTCATGGCGGCCGGGACCGGCATCGACTGCCGGTCCTTTCGTCTCCTCTAGCCATCCTGCGAGCCCCGGTATTGCCGGGGCTCGTGGCGTCGGGGGAGGGCGTGCCGAAGCGCTACTGGATCAGATCGTCGTCGGTATCCAACTCAGCAAGATCCTGCTCCAATTGCTTGAATTCGTTGTGCAACTCGATACCTCGACGGGCACGCAGGTTGCGGACGGCAGCGGATTTTTGACGCTGCTGATGCTCGGCGACTTCCATGCTCATGAAAATATCGAGGAGTTCGCTTTTGACGGAGGACACCTGTTCGACATTACGCATGATCGACTCTCCTGACGGGCGATGACTGTGCCGGCCGCCCTTGAGTGCTGCCTTACGACCGGCACCTCCTTGTTTACTATAACCCACTTGACAGAATGATGACGTTCAACGCTAAAGCGACGCGCAGGCAGGCGTGACATTCTCCCCCCAGGCTGGGGCATACTATGATCGGTGCTTTACTGGCGTAATCGCCGAAAATCACTGATATATCCACAGCGGGTTATGTCGCTTACTTTATCCACATCCCCGAATGTCCTCTGCCAAGGAGCTTTCCGTGAGCCGTGCCCTGTTCGATGAATTGAGAAATCGCATGGAGCACTTTCGCCGCTCCGAGCAGAAGGTGGCGCGCTTCGTGCTGCGCAATCCAGAAGAAGTCATCCACATGCGCATCGTCGACCTGGCGACCGAGGCCAAGGTCAGCGAGCCGACGGTAGTGCGCTTCTGCCGGGCACTGGGCTGCAACGGCTTCCAGGATTTCAAGCTCAAGCTGGCGCAGATGCTGGCCTCGGGCAGCCAGTTCGCCCAGTTCTCGATGAATGATAGCGATACCGTCGCCGAGTTTTCCCACAGTATCTTCGACTCCACTGTCGGCACCCTCTTGTCGGTACGCGACCGGCTGGATAACGAGGGGCTGAATCAGGCGATCAATGCCCTTGCCATGGCCAACCGCGTCGAGTTCTACGGCTTCGGTGCCTCCGGCGCGGTGGCCGCGGATGCCCAGCACAAGTTCTTCCGCCTGCAGATCTCCACCGCGGCCTATACCGACCCGCATATGCAGAATATGTCCGCGGCGACCCTCAACAAGGGCGATGTGGTGGTGGCGATCTCTCAGACCGGGCGCACCCGGGCTCTGGTCGCAAGCGTCAGGCGCGCCCGTGAGGCGGGCGCCACCGTGATCGGCCTGTGTCCCAGCCATTCACCGCTGGCTGATGAGGTCAGCCTGCCGCTTTATATCGATGTCCAGGAAGATACCGAGATCTATACCCCGATGAGCTCGCGCATCGCCCATCTGGTGCTGATCGACGTCTTGGCGGTCGGTGTGGCCAAGACCCGCGGACCCAAGCTTGCCGAGAAGCTAAAGGCCGTAAAGAAGAGCCTCAATCCGTTGCGTTTCCCCGACGATCACCCCGACCAGGACACGGACGATGGGTTGACGCCCTAGCGCTGGGTGGCGCATTCGATCAGTTTCGTGAATAGGGCCCTTGAGGTCGTGCCAGGAGCCGGACCGAGGATGTCGCCTGGTGACGGCTTGGCGGTGCCGGCACCGAGTCCGTCGATGGCCCTGTCTATGCTAGACTAGCCGTCCATTTTTCGACCCGAAGTGCCCCGCTATGGATGACGTCACGGCGATTCTTGATCACCTCAACGCGGCCCAGCGCGAGGCCGTCAGCGCGCCCCAGGGCAACATGCTGGTGCTGGCGGGCGCTGGCTCCGGCAAGACCCGGGTGCTGGTGCATCGCATCGCCTGGCTGATGCGTACCGAGGGCCTGTCGCCCTATGCCATCCTCGCCGTGACCTTCACCAACAAGGCCGCGCGCGAGATGCGCACGCGCCTCGAGGCGTTGCTTGGGCAGTCGCTGCGCAATGTCTGGGTCGGCACCTTCCACTCCATCGCTCATCGCCTGCTGCGCACCCACTGGCAGGACGCGCGGCTGCCGCAACACTTCCAGATCCTCGATAGCGACGATCAGCTGCGCCTGGTCAAGCGTCTGCTCAAGGATCACAACATCGACGATGAGCGCTTTCCGCCGCGTCAGGTGCAGTACTTCATTTCTGGCTGTAAGGAAGAGGGCCTGCGCCCGCATCAGGTGCAGACCCACGGCGATGCCTATCTCGGCCAGATGGTCGATCTCTATGAGCGCTATCAGCTGACCTGCGAGCGCGGCGGCCTGGTCGATTTCGGCGAGCTGTTGCTGCGAAGCCTCGAGCTCTTGCGCGACAACCCGGCGCTGCTCGCCCACTACCGGGAGCGCTTCGCTCATGTGCTGGTCGACGAGTTCCAGGATACCAATACCCTGCAGTACGCCTGGTTGAAGCTGCTGACCGGCGAGCAGGCCGGCATCACCGTGGTCGGCGACGATGATCAGTCGATCTATGGCTGGCGCGGTGCCCGGGTCGAGAACATCCGTCGCTTCGAAGAGGAGTTCACGGACACCAAGACGGTGCGTCTGGAACAGAACTATCGCTCGACCAGCGCCATCCTCGAGGCCGCCAACGCCCTGATCAGCCAGAACACCGGCCGCATGGGCAAGGAATTGTGGACCGACGGCGAGCGCGGCGCACCGATCTCGCTCTATGCAGGCTTTAACGACCTGGATGAGGCCCGCTATATCGTCGACACCATCGCCTCTCAGGTGAAGGAAGGTTTCGCGCGTCGCGAGATCGCCATTCTCTATCGCTCCAACGCCCAGTCGCGGGTGCTCGAGGAGACCCTGATCCGCCAGGGCATGCCGTACCGTATCTACGGCGGCCAGCGCTTCTATGAGCGGCTGGAGATCAAAAACGCCCTGGCCTATCTGCGCCTGCTACTGAACCGCGAGGACGACGCCTCGCTTGAGCGAGTGATCAACGTCCCGGCTCGGGGCATCGGCACCCGCACCGTGGAGATCCTCCGCGAGCGGGCGCGGATCACCGATGTCTCCCTGTGGCAGGCACTGCATGACTGTCTCGCTGACGCCACCCTCAAGGGCCGTGCCGGCAACGCGGTGCGCACCTTCGCGGAGTTGATCGAGCGCTTCGACAACGATACCGCCGGCATGGCGCTTCACGAGATCATCACCCATGTCACTCAAGCGTCAGGGCTGGTCGAGCATCACCGCAGCGAGAAGGGCGAGAAGGGCCAGGCCCGGGTCGAGAACCTCGACGAGCTGGTCAACGCCGCCCGCGCCTTCACTCAGGGTGAAGCCCTGAACGGCCAGGAGGTCGGCGAGGGTGCCGCCGCCATGGAGCCCTTTCTCGCCGAGGCGGCGCTCAATGCCGGCGATCACGAGGCCGACGACTTCGAAGACTGCGTGCAGCTGATGACCCTGCACTCGGCCAAGGGCCTGGAGTTCCCGGTGGTGTTCATCGCCGGTGTCGAGGAGGGCCTGTTTCCGCACAAGATGTCGATGGAGGAGCCCGGTCGCCTCGAGGAGGAGCGCCGGCTGTGCTACGTGGGGCTGACGCGAGCGATGCAGAAGCTCTACCTGACTCACGCCGAGCTGCGTCGCCTGCATGGCAAGGAGACTTTCCAGCGGCCCTCACGCTTCCTGCGCGAGATTCCGGCAGAGTATCTCGAAGAGGTACGCCTGCGCGGCCAGATCTCGCGTCCGGTCACCGCCGGCCACGCCCCGGCCCAGACCTCGGTCAACGGCGGTGACGACCTGCCTTCGCTGTCGCTTGGGCAGCGGGTCAGCCATCCGGTGTTCGGCGAAGGGGTGATCCTCAACGCCGAGGGCACAGGCGAGCGGGCCCGAGTGCAGGTCAGCTTCGAGGGGGAAGGCGATAAGTGGCTGGTGCTGGGCTTCGCCAAGCTCACGCCGCTTTAACGACAGCGCGTTAGGGAGGCCGCCTAGCGTTAGATAGAGTGGCGGACTTGCCCGCCAAATCAAGCCTCAAGCATACTTTGGGTCGGACACAAGCACGACGATACCGATAATCCGCCAACCGGAGCCGACCCTTCATGTCACGCCCCCTTCACCGCCGTCATTTCCTCACCGCCCTGGGCGCCGGCGCCGCTGGCATTGCCGCGGCGCCCTTCGTTTCCACCGCCCGTGCCCAAGAAACCATTACCTGGAAGATGGTCACCTCATGGCCGAAGAATTTTCCTGCCTTGGGGACCGGTGCCAACGACTTTGCCAAACGCATCGAGCAGTTGTCCGGCGGGCGCATGCGGGTGGAGGTCTATGGCGCCGGCGAGCTGGTCCCGGCGCTGGAAGTCTTCGATGCGGTCTCGTCGGGCACCGCCCAGATGGGGCATTCGGCGTCCTACTACTGGCGTGGCAAGGTGCCGGCGGCGCAGATGTTCACCGCCGTGCCCTTCGGCATGACCACACAAGAGACCAATGCCTGGTTGTATCAGGGCGATGGGCAGGCGCTCTGGGATGCGCTTTACGCCAAGCACAACCTCAAGCCCTTCGCGGTGGGTAACACCGGCACCCAGATGGCGGGCTGGTTCAAGCGCGAGATCAACTCGCTCGAGGACATGCAGGGGCTGAAACTGCGTCTGCCGGGGCTCGCCGGTGAGGCCATGAACGGCATCGGCGTGACCACGCTCAACATGCCGGGCAGCGAGATCTTTACCTCGATGCAGACCGGGGTGCTGGACGCTTCTGACTGGGTGGGGCCTTACAACGACCTGGCCTTCGGCCTGCATCAGGTCGCCGATTACTACTACACCTCGGCCTGGAACGAGCCCAGCGCGATCCTTGAAGGCACCGTCAACCTGGATGCCTGGCAGGCGCTGCCGGATGATCTCAAGGTCGTGGTCGAGGAAGCGGCGCGCTCCGCTAACCTGGCGATGATCAACGAGTTCACGCTGCGCAATGCCGAGGCCCTGAAGACGCTGGTCGAAGAACATGGGGTCAAGCTGCGTCAGTTCCCCGACGAGGTGATCCAGGCGCTCTACGACTCCTCGCAGGAAGTGTTGGCGAAACAGACCGAAGCCGACGAAGACTCCCGCAAGATCCTGGAGTCTTATCGCGACTTCCAGTCGCTGGTACGACCGTTCAGTGATGTCGGCGAGTTTGCCTATCTGAAGACGCGGGAGTTAGTCAGCGGCTGATCAGTGGCCGTCGGGTACGACGCGGATGCGGCCGTTATCGTCCATCGCGACCATCACGAAGCGCGCTTCGGTGACCTTCTGGAGCTCATCGGGGTTGCGCTCGTGAGGGGTGCGGATCCAGACCTCGACATCTATCTTGATTGAGCTGCGGCCGACTTCGCGCAGTTCGGTGAAGATGTTGACCGTCGAGCCCTCGCGCACCGGACACAGGAAATCCATGGCTTCGATGGCCACCGTGGCGGTGCGCCCGTGAGCGATGCGACCCGCCGCCATCTCGGCGGCCTGGTCCATGTGGCCGACCAGCCAGCCGCCGGGGATGTCGCCATAGAGGTTGGTATCTTGGCGCGTGGCGAGCAGTTTCAGCGTTAGTTGCCCCTGAGGCGTGGGAACGTCATCGAGATCGGTCATGGCGGCGTTTCCAGTGGGCTCGTTGTTGTCGAAGGTGTAGTACTATAAAGCCAAGAGGTGGTCCACGCGGGGCGCGGTTAACGCTCTCATCATAACCGTCGGCCCTGGACCTCACCACCCGCGGAATAAGGTGTCTGCCGTCATCGGATTGCAACCTGCTTGCTGCACCATCCCAAGGCACGCTTTGGCCCTGACGTATTCGCCAGTGGCAGGGCACACAGCACCACCGCGGTTCGCGCGGACCCAAGCATATGAAACCGGGCGCAGGGTATGTTGCGCGCCCTAGAGGAGTGTCTTCATGGATATCACCAGCGATACCCACAGCCAGCATATTTCCCGCCAGTTCAATAATGAGCTGGAGGATCTTAAGAATCACTTAATGGCCATGGGTGGTCTGGTCGAGAAGCAGGTTCAGGACGCCGTCAACGCCCTGCTCGAAGGCGACTCGGCCCTGGCTCAGAAGGTCAACGAGCAGGATCGTACCGTCAACGACATGCAGATCAAGATCGATGAGGAGTGCACGCGAGTGCTGGCGCATCGCCAGCCGGCGGCCTCCGACCTGCGCTTGGTACTGGCGGTGACGCGTGCGGTATCCGATCTCGAGCGGATTGGCGACGAAGCCACCAAGATCGCGCGCAACGCCATGTCGCTCAGTGAATCCGGTAATGGCAAGAAAGGATTCGTTGAGGTGCGCCATATCAGCGAGCGAGTGCGTCATATGGTGCGCGATTCGCTGACCAGTTTCGCGCGCTTCGATGTCGAGCTAGCCCTCAAGGTGGTTCACGAGGACGAAGCCGTCGATAGCGAATACACCAGCGCCATGCGCTCACTGATGACCTTCATGATGGAAGATCCTCGCTCCATCACCTCGGTGTTGAGCGTGATGTGGGTGCTGCGTGCCCTGGAGCGTATCGGTGACCATGCCAACAACCTGGCCGAGTACGTCATTTATCTGGTCAAGGGGCTGGATATCCGCCATGTCAATCCGGACGATCTGGACGAAGAGGCGCTCAAGACGCCCCGCTGAGAAAGGCCGCCCAGGCGGTATCAGACCATCGCATCGCCGCCGCTTCGTGCGGCGGTGTCATTTGTGTTGAGAAACATTCAGAAGAGGAGTCGCGAGAGGATGCTCAACGCCCTGACGGCGCTGACCCGAGGCACCCGGCTAGTATTCAGTCCGGGCCTGAGACGCTATGTGTTCCTGCCGATGCTGGTCAATCTGGTGGTCTATGTCGCCGGGCTTTGGTTCGTGCTTGGCCATTTCGGCGGCTGGCTGGATGGCTGGATGGCGATGGTCCCCAGCTGGCTTGGCTGGCTCGAATGGCTGATATGGCCGCTCTTCGTGGTGACGCTGGTGCTGGTGGTGTTCTTCAGTTTCACCCTGGTCACACACCTGATCGCCGCTCCTTTCTATGGCTTTCTGGCGGCCAAGGTCGAGGCGCACGAGACAGGTCGGCCTCCGCAGGACGAGCGCGGTCTCTTGCGGACGGGTATCGATGCGCTGGGCCGCGAGCTGGTCAAGCTCGGCTATATCCTGCCGCGCATGGCGCTGTTGTTCGTGCTGGGCTGGGTGCCGGTAGTGAATCTCCTGGCGCCGCCGCTGTGGCTGGCGTTCTCGGCCTGGGTGATGGCCATCACCTATCTGGACTACCCGATGGACAACAACGCCGTCAGCTTCGCCGACATGCGCCGTCGGCTACGCCGGCGCTGGTGGCCGACCCTGACCTATGGGGGCTGGGTCACGCTACTGACCTGGATTCCGTTGGCCAACCTCTTCCTGCTGCCCGGCGCGGTGGCAGGCTCGGTATTGATGTGGGACCGCCACTATCGCGAGCTGGGCGCGCCAGGTGAGGCCGTCGCGACCCGCCGCTGAGTCTCCATTAGCCTGCCTACCCCTAGGTGTTTAGTCACTAAGTGTAATGGCCCTTTCCGGCGCACCTAGGTCACGCCGATCGGCGTGTCGGTGTCATGTCGAAAGCGCTTCATTCTTGATCAAGCGCTTGCTTGGAAAGACGCAGCGAAACACCGCCCCTTTCTCGGGGTAAGACGAGATCTCCAGGCGAGCATCGTGGCGCAGTAGCACATGCTTGACGATGGCAAGTCCCAGGCCGGTGCCGCCGGTGGCCGTGCTACGGCCCTTGTCGACCCGGTAGAAGCGCTCGGTGAGACGCGGAATATGTACCGGGTCGATGCCCTCACCATCGTCCTCGATTTCAAGGGCCGCACCGGCAGGATGGTCGCGCCAACGCAGCACGATATGACAGCCCTCGCCGCTGTAGCGTACGGCATTGAAGGCCAGGTTGGAGATGGCGCTGCGCAGCTCCTTGGGGTCACCGCGCAGCGACTGAGCGGATTCGATCTCCACGCGCACCTGGTGACGGCCAGCGGACAGTGACTCGGTGTCGCGCAGGATGTCATCAAGCATTGGCGCAAGCGATACCGACTCGTCGTGCGCGCTTGGCTGGTCGATCTCCAGGCGCGAGAGCATCAGCAGGTCATCGACCAGATTCTGCATGCGAGTGGTCTGATCCTGCATCTGGCCAAGGCTTCTGGCCAAGCGGGGCGGCATCAGCTCGGCATGGTCGGCATAGGTCTCCAGGTAGCCGTTGAGTACCGTCAGCGGCGTGCGCAGTTCGTGGGAGACGTTGGCCACGAAGTCGCGACGCATCTGCTCCAGGCGGTGCAGGCGGGTGATATCACGCACCATCAGCAGGCGTTCGTCATCACCATAGAGCGTCAGCTGACATTGCAACATCCGACGATCATCGATCGGCGAGGTCAGCGTCAGCGGCTCCCGGTAATCCCGTTTGTCGAAGTACTCAACGAACAGCGGGGCCCGGATCAGGTTGGTGATGTGTTGGCCACGGTCTTGTCGGGTTCTCAGACCCAGCATGGATTCGGCGGCGCTATTCCACCATTCGAGATCGCCGCGGCGATCCAGCATCACCACACTGTCGCTCATCGCCTCCGAGGAGTCCTTGATGCGCTGGATGGTGTTGCGCAGGCGCTGTTGGGTCTTGGCCTGAGCCTTCTGATGATTATGCAGGCGGTCGAATATATCGCCCCAGATACCGCTGGCCTCGGGCGGCTCGCTCTGTCGCGACTGGGCGAGCCAACGATGCAGGGCGTTAAGCTGTCGAAGATGGAACGCCAGATAGATCCCCAGGCCTGCTGCCAGGCCCACGCCGGGGGCGCCGAAAACCAGGCCCGCGAGGCTCAGAACGCCGGCCAGCCAGCTCAGGCGCCAGAGTTCCAGTGACCAGAGTTGCATTGGCTCAGCCCTTGGCAGAGAAGCGATAGCCCGTGCCGCGCACGGTCTGGATCAGGTGCTGGTGCGCCTCGCCAAGCGCCTTGCGCAGGCGCCGAATGTGCACATCGACGGTGCGTTCCTCGACGTACACATTGCCGCCCCACACCTGATCGAGCAGTTGGCTGCGAGTGTAGGCGCGTTCCTGATGCGTCATGAAGAATTGCAGCAGGCGGTATTCGGTGGGGCCAATCTCCAGCGGATCGCCGTGGGTGCTGACCCGGTGGCTGGTCGGATCGAGCATCAGCCCCTCGACCTCGACCGCCTGCTCGACGCCCTGGGGGGTCGAGCGGCGCAGCACGGCCTTGAGGCGTGCCACCAGTTCACGCGGCGAGAAGGGCTTGGTGATGTAGTCATCCGCCCCAGCCTCGAGTCCCTGGATCTTGTTGTCTTCCTCACCCTTGGCGGTGAGCAGGATGATCGGCAGGTCAGAGGTAGTTTCGTCACGCTTCAGACGCCGGGCCAACTCGATGCCGCTGGTGCCGGGCATCATCCAGTCAAGCACCAGCAGGTCGGGCTTATGATCGACGACCATCGCATGGGCGGCCTGGGCGCTGTCGGCCTCAAGGACCTGATAGTCGGCCATTTCTAGGGCAATGGCGATCATCTCACGGATAGACGCTTCGTCATCGACAATCAGAACGGTCTTGGTGCTCATCTGGCTGGCCTCAAAGGAACAATGACAAGATGATGACGATTCCACCACGCTAACATGACATTGCCATGACAGAGCGCCCGGCATGACAAGCCACATCTGCGCTGTGCCAGTGCGTCAGTGCGACGGCCACAGCGACAACGCCAGGCCAGCAAACATCACCAGACCCGCCCAGTGGTTGTTGAGAAAGGCCTTGAAGCAGCGGTCGCGCTCACGGCCACGAATCAAGGTGAACTGATAGGCGAAGATGGCCGCCATGGCGCCAAGCCCCAGCCAGAAGAAGCCACCCAACGCCAGCCTCGCACCGACCAGGCCCAACAGCGCGAGTGTCGCCAGCTGCAGCAGCACGATCATCAGGATGTCGGCACGGCCGAAGAGCACGGCCGTCGACTTGATGCCGATCTCAAGGTCGTCATCCCGGTCGACCATGGCGTATTCGGTGTCGTAGGCCACCGTCCAGCACAGGTTGGCCGCAAACAGCAGCCAGGCCTCCATGGGCACCTCACCGGTCACCGCCGAGAAGGCCATGGGAATGGCCATCGAGAAGGCGGCCCCCAGCACGACCTGAGGCAGGTGCGTATAGCGCTTCATGAAGGGATAGACCGCGGCCAGGGCCACCGCCGCCACCGACAGCAGCACGGTCAGGCCATTGGTCAAGCACACCAGCACGAAGGAGACGGCGACCAGAAGCGCGAACAGTGTCTTGGCCTCGCGCTCAGCAATGCGTCCGGTGGCCAGTGGGCGCGTCTTGGTGCGTTTGACGTAACCATCCAGGTGACGGTCGGCGAAATCATTGACCACACAGCCCGCGGCGCGCATCAGGTAGACCCCGGCGACGAAGATCAGCAGCAGGGGGCGCGAAGGCAACCCCTCGGCGGCGAGCCACAGTGCCCACAGGGTCGGCCACATCAGCAGCCAGGTGCCGATCGGGCGATCTAGGCGCATCAGCGCCAGGAAGTCGGGCAGGCGGGCCAGGCCGCGGGGACGGGTTGCGTGATCCATCAAAGCCTCCAGAGCGAGAGGGTCTTATCCTAGCGCGGCGGCAAGCCCAGGTCATCGGCCATGGTGTCGAGGAAGAATTCCTGTACCAGTATCGTGAAGCGACCGTGGCGAAATACCGAGCGCCGGCCCCAGGGGCCCCGGCCTTCATGAAAGCCGGGTGCGGCACGGCAGACGTCAATGGGGCCGCGTTCGAGATTCGGCTGGCGGAACAGCCAGTGGCCAAGCGAGCGTTCGCCGAGTCGGTCCAGGCGCTGGCCGGGTAGACTCGCAAGCGGCACCACCGAGCGGGCCACTACCCAGGGGCGCTCATCGATACACAGCGCCACCTCACGTAGCCAGGCAAGCTGTCGGGGCCTGAGCCCCAATGCCTGCGCTTCATCATGTGTGGGGTAGCCGATGCGCTGGTCAAGCAGCTGCACACGAAAGGGACGGCCATCGGCGGCACCGATCAGTCGCGTTGTCAGCGAGTCGCGGCTGGCGATCCAGCGCCACCAGCCGGGGCTCATGGCCGGCCTGGCCACGGCAGCAGGCTGCCAACGGCGCCATCTAGTACTCATAGGGGGAGATGTCGGGTGATCGCGCACCGGGCGCCTCCAGGCCAATATCGGGGCGCATAGTGTATCATGCAGCGTCCACGTTATTGCTTGTCGGGAGCGCCATGACTGCACCCTTGACCATTCTCGGTACCGGTATGGCCGGCATTCAGCTGGCTCGTCAGGTGCGTGCCCGAGATGCCGCGCGGCCGATCACGCTGATCACCGCCGACAGCGGCGACGACTATTCCAAGCCGATGCTGTCCACCGGCTTCGCCAAGGGGTTGCCGCCGTCGCGGCTGGCCAGCCGCGACGCGCTGTCGCTTGCCGAGAGCCTCGAGGCCGTCGTGCGCACTCATACGCGGGTCACGGCGATCGACCCCACCGCGCGCCGTCTAGCGCTAGGAACCGAGACGCTGCCCTATAGCGAGCTGGTGCTGGCCACCGGAGCGGCGCCGGTCGCGCCCTTTACAATCCCGCCAGGCCTCGACAAGCGCGTCTTTTCGATCAATGACCTCGACGACTACCGCGCTTTTCATGCTGCCCTCGAGCGGCTCGCCCGTCCGGCGCGGGTGGCGATCATCGGTAGCGGCCTGGTGGGCTGTGAGTACGCCAATGATCTGGTCGCCGGCGGCCATGGCGTGACCTTGATCGCCCCGGAGCCCACGCCGCTCTCGCGACTGTTGCCCGACACGCTGGGCAATGCCTTGAGCGATGCGTTTCATGAGGCCGGCATCGCGCTCGAGACCGGCCACACGCTGGCGGCGCTTGGTGACGCCGGCGATCAGGTGATGCTGACCCTCGACGATGACCGGACGCTCGAGGCCGATCTGGTGCTGGTGGCGACGGGCCTGGTACCGCGCACGGGCCTCGCCGAGGCCGCCGGCTTGGCCGTAGGCAGCGGGGGTGTGCATACCGACCGCTATCTGGCCACCTCGGCACCCGGCATCCATGCGTTGGGTGATGTGGCCTGCGTCGATGGCGTCAATGCCATGTACGTGCAGCCCCTGCAGGTCGGTGCCAAGGCGCTGGCGGCGACCCTCACCGGCACCCCGACGCCGGTCACCTACGGCCCCTGGCCGATCCTGGTCAAGACGCCATTGCTGCCGGTGGTCGCGCTGCCGCCTGACCAGACCCCCGCTCGTTGGCGTATCGAAGGCGAGGGGCGCGACTGGAGTGCCCTGGCGGAGGATGAAAACGGACGTATGATTGGATTTGCGTTGACAGGCGCCTGCGTGCGTCGGAAAGTCGAACTGGCACGAGCCGCCCCTGCATTGCTAATCTAAGGTCGTTGTTGTTGCCGTGGCGATTTATGTCACCTCGGCATCTTGGCCAGCCAACGGCTTGGGCTCGACTATTTCCGACTCCATCAGGAGCCGGCCTCATATTGTCAGAGGCGGCAGATGCTGCCTTGAACCGCACTACCAGGAGGGATACATGCGCAAACCAGAACTCGCCTCGGCGATCGCCGATCGTGCCGACCTATCCAAGGACAAGGCCAGCCAGGTGCTTAACGTGATTCTCGACGAGATCACCGGCAGTGTCGCCAAAGGGCAGGATGTGTCCTTGATCGGCTTTGGCTCCTTCACCGTTCGCGAGCGTGCCGCCCGCACCGGCAAGAACCCACAGACCGGTCAGCCGCTGACCATCCCCGCCAGCAAGACCGTGGCCTTCAAGCCCGGTAAAGCGCTGAAAGACGCCGTCACCAAGTAACAGCGTGACCGCGAATGGCGCGTGATCAATAACGCGCTCCACCGGCCGTGCCAAGGTCGGTGGAATGATTTCCTTTCCGGGATATGCCCATGACGCTTCGATTGATGCTCTGGCTTCTGAGCGTGATGCTCAAGCGCGCCCGGCGTCGCAAGGCGCCTTTCCGCGATGCCCTGGCTGAACTTGGCCATCTGGACTGGGGGATCGGCACCGAAGATCTCTCGATTGCTCGCCATTACCGGATGACGCCTGCCCGTATCACCTCAGGGCCTGGCTTGCCGGTGGATCTCGATCTCGAGCTTCGCTTCGAAGACACCGCCACGGCCGTCAAGGTACTGCGTAAGCCCACGTCTCGTGCCTTCCGCGAGGGCCTGATAGACGGCAGGCTGCGCCTGGTCGGCGACAGTGGCGACCTGGCCAAGCTGCAGCGCTTACTCTCTCGGCTGTAGGCGTCAGGCGACCCTGCGTACCTTTGCCTACAGACCTGAGCGGTTAACCCTGGGCTGAGCCATTAGCCCAACGCGCTAATGCCTGCTGCCTAGACCTGGCCGTAGCGTCCGGCTTCCTCGCCCAGCCAGCGCCGGATCAAGGGCGCGCTTGAGGCGGGAGACTCTTCGAGTAGCGCCCGCGCCAGTGGCCCGACCCGCTCGAGCAGATCACGGTCGCGTTCCAGATCGGCGATTTTCATGGCCGCAAGCCCCGTCTGGCGGGTGCCCAGTACTTCACCCGGGCCACGCAGTTCCAGGTCCTTTTCGGCGATGCGAAAACCGTCCGTGGTCTCGCGCATCACCCCCAGCCGCTCCCGCGAATGCGCCGACAAGGGCGGGTGATAGAGCAGCACACAGAAGCTTTCGGTGGCGCCACGCCCGACCCGGCCGCGCAACTGATGCAACTGCGAGAGCCCAAGCCGCTCGGGGTTCTCGATGATCATCAGGCTGGCATTGGGCACGTCGACCCCGACCTCGATCACCGTGGTCGCGATCAAGAGATCCAGCTCACCGGATTTGAAGGCCGCCATGACCTCGGCTTTCTCACCGGCCTTCATGCGGCCATGCACCAGCCCGATGGCGAGACCCGGCAATGCCTCGGTCAGGCTCTCGTGAGTGGCTTCGGCGGCCTGGCACTGCAGCGCCTCGGATTCCTCGATCAGGGTACAGACCCAATAAGCCTGGCGGCCTTCGGCACAGGCGCGCTCGATGCGGGCGACCACTTCCGGGCGCCGCTCGTCGGGGACGGCGACGGTCTGCACCGGCGTGCGCCCCGGCGGCAGCTCGTCGATCACCGAGACATCAAGGTCGGCGTAGGCACTCATAGCAAGGGTGCGCGGAATCGGGGTGGCCGTCATCACCAGCTGATGGGGCGTCAGGCCAGCGGCTTCGCCTTTCTCGCGCAGCGCCAGGCGCTGGTGAACCCCGAAGCGGTGCTGCTCGTCGATGATTGCAAGCCCCAGGCACTTGAAGTGCACATCGGCTTGGAAGAGCGCATGCGTGCCGACCACCAGCTGTATGCGGCCGTCGGCCAGCGCCGCCTTGGTATCGAGTCGGGCCTTGCCCTTGAGCTTGCCGGCAAGCCAGGCCACCTCGATACCCAGCGGCTCGAGCCAGTCACGGAAGGTGCGGTAGTGTTGTTCGGCGAGCAGCTCGGTGGGCGCCATCATGGCCACCTGGCAGCCGCCGGCGATGGCGGTAAGCGCCGCCATCGCCGCCACTACCGTCTTGCCCGACCCCACGTCGCCCTGCACCAGGCGCAGCATCGGCACCGCGCGCTCGAGATCTGCGCCGATTTCATCGAGCACCCGGCGCTGGGCGCCGGTCAGCGAGAACGGCAGCTTCGAGACGAAGCGGGCCTGCAGGCTGCGGCCAGAGGGCAGTGAGGGGGCACCGTCTGCCTGAATACGTTGGCGCACTACCCGTAGGCTGAGCTGATGGGCCAGTAACTCTTCCATCGCCAGGCGGCGTTGGGTGGGGTGAGTGCCCTCCCGCAGCTGATCCAGATCGGCCTCGGCAGGCGGATGGTGCAGATAATGAAGAGCATGATGCAGCTCGGGTAACTGAAAGCGCTCGCGCAGACTGGCAGGAATCCAGTCGGGGAGCGCCTCCGGCGCCTCGCTGAGCAGCTTCATGGCCTGGTCGATCAGGCCACGCAGGCGCGCCTGGTTGAGGCCCTCGGTGGCGGGATAGAGCGGGGTCAGGTGCTCGTCGACGACCGCCTCGCCGGCCTTGATCAGGCGATATTCCGGATGATAGATCTCAAGCCCCGTGGCACCGGCGCGCGCCTCGCCGAAGGCGTGCACCCGTGTGCCGGGCTGGAATTGCTGCTGCTGTGCCGGCGAGAAATGGAAGAACCGCAGACTCAAGATGCCGGAGCCATCAGTGAGGCGCACCAGCAGGCTGCGTCGCCGGCCCTTGATCACATCGCAGGCCGCGACCTCGCCCTGTACCACTGCTTCGTGGCCGGCACGCAGCGTGCCGATCGGCGTTACCCGGGTACGGTCCTGATAGCGCAGCGGCAGATGGAAGAGCAAGTCGGCGATGCTCGTTATCCCTAGCCGATCGAGCTTGCCCGCGAGGGCCTCGCCGACGCCCTTGAGCGCACTGACGTGTTGGGTCAGCTCACTCATGTTGTCTCGGGCTGACGGGTCCGGCAGCGCCGGATAGCCTCGGTGAGGGTGTCGATGGCCTTGGGGCGCGGGAAGCTCGCGCGCCAGGCAATCGCCACCGTGCGCGAGGGCACATCATTGGCGAAGGGGCGAGAGGTGAGGACGCCGGCCTCGTAGTGTCCGGTGCCGATGGCCGAAGAAGGCAGCACCGTGATGCCAAGCTTCGAGGCCACCATGTGACGGATGGTCTCGAGTGACCCGCCCTCGGCGGTCAGGGTATTACTGGGGCTGTTGAGTTTGGCGCTGATGGCCGGGCAGGCCTCGAGGATCTGGTCACGGAAGCAGTGCCCTTCGCCAAGCAGCAGCAGCCGCTCTTGAAGCAGGTCTTCCTTGGCGATGCTGTCCCGTGAGGTCCAGGGGTGATCGGCGGGCATCAGCACCTCGAACTCCTCGTCGTAAACCGGCTTGGTCAGCACGTCGGTATCGGTGAAGGGCAGGGCGACGATGATGGCGTCGAGTTCACCGCTTCTCAGCTTGCGCCGCAGGTCTGCGGTGAAACCTTCTTCGATATACAGCGACATCTGTGGTGCGCTGCGGGTCAGCTCCGGTATCAGGTAGGGAAACAGATAGGGGCCAATGGTGTAGATGGCGCCAATGCGAAGCGGGCTTGCCAACTGGTCCTTGCCGGCATTGGCCAGCTCGCGAATGACGCTCGACTGCTCGAGCACGCGCTGGGCCTGCTCGATGATCTGCTCGCCCAGCGGCGTGACCTGTACCGTCGACTTGGAACGCTCGAACAGCGCCACCCCAAGCTCTTCTTCAAGCTTCTTGACCGCCACCGACAGTGTCGGCTGGGACACGAAACAGTGCTCGGCGGCGCGCCCGAAATGGCGCTCCTGCGCCAAGGTTACGATATAGCGGAGTTCTGTTAGAGTCATGGTGATGCCTGGTGGCGCTCTCGCGGTTAATGAACAGGATGGTTCTGATAGATACTTTTTATCAAGGGGCGGAGGAAAGGTGAAGAAAACGACACTGATTATTGGCTGTGGCGATATCGGCTCAACGCTTGGCGAGCGTCTCCTGGAGGCTGGCCAGCGGGTGGTGGGCGTTCGCCGTCAAGCCACAAAGATCGAGTCAAGCGGCATCGAGCCGCTGTCCCTCGACATCAATGCCGAGGGCGCCGTGGCCGAGTTGCCCGATGCTGACGTTCTGGTCTATGTGCTGAGCGCCGACCGCTTCGAAGAAGAGGCCTACCGCGCCGCTTATCCGGCTGGGCTCAAGGCGGTGCTCGCCGAGTTTGCCGGCCGCAAGGCCCCGCCGCGTCATGTGTTTTTCGTGTCGTCCACCAGCGTTTATGCTCAACGCGAAGGGGAAGAGGTCGACGAGGACAGCCCCATCGCCCCCAGTGGCTTCTCTGGCCAGCTGATGCAAGAGGCCGAGGAGGCATTGATCGCGCATCAGTTGCCGGGGACGGTGGTGCGATTCTCGGGTATCTACGGCCCGGGCCGCGACCGCTTGATTCGCCAGGCCCACGAGGGGCGCATTGCCGCCGCCAATCCCCCCATGTATTCCAACCGCATTCATCGCGATGACTGTGCCGGTGTGCTCGAGCATCTGATACATCTCGCACTGGACAAGACGCCGCTGGAGCCACTTTATCTCGCAAGCGACTGCGAACCTGCGCCTCTGCACGAAGTGATGACCTGGCTCGCCGCCAAACTCAAGGTCGAGTCCACCGAGGTCATCCAGTCACCGCTGCGCCGCCGGGCCAGCAAGCGTTGCAACAATGCCCGGCTGCTCGCCTCCGGCTATGTCTTCCGCTATCCGAGCTATCGTGAGGGCTATGCTCAGGTGCTCGAAGCCGGTGGCTTTCTGCCAAAGCGCTGAGCGCATGTGAGCTTCATGCTAGCGCCGAGCGTGCTATAGCCGCCAGCGATAGCCCAGTGAAAACACCTCCAGTCCATCGTTGGGCGCCTTGATACTGGCATTCGAATAGTGAGTGAGGGCCAGGTGAAGCGCGCCGTTCCGCCATGGCCAGCCGACGGCCAAGCGGTCCTCGAACTGGCCGGCCGTGCCAAGTTCGCTGTCGCGCAGCTTAGCGTCGAGAAACAGGGCGGCACCGATGCCGCCCTCGACGAAAATACCGCTGTCGAAGGTGTGACGCAGTGCGGGAGCCAGGATCAATGCTGCATTCGATTTTTCGCTGTTGCGCCCAGGCATCAGCAGCAAGCGTCCGGATAGCTGCAGTGACCATGGCTGCAACACGCCAGGCAGCCATGAGGGGGCAGTGACGCCACGATGCAGGCTGAGCGTCATCGTTGGACTTTCTTCATTGCTGACGCCACCTTCCAGGCTGGTTTCCAGCCCCCAGTCGCTTGCCATGGCCGTTCCCCAACCGAGCATGAGGACGATGATCATTACGCCATGCCAGTGCCGCGTGCTCTTGTGTCTGCCTGGTCGCATGCGCATCTCCCGAAGGCTCGAAAGCAGTCGCCTATTCGCCGGATGACGTCGCCAGACTGGTGTAGCGTGGGCCTCCGGCGGTGGTCACGGACTCGATGAGTTGTAACGTATTATAGTGCCAGCTGAGGGAGACACTTGGCAGAATGCCGGGAGAGGGGGGCGCTGCATGTCGCAACAGGGTGACGTGGGGCAGAAATTCTCGCTCGGGCGCTGATAGCCCTTCATCGGCAAGGGATCGCCAGAGACGTTGATAGAGGCCCAGAAGATCAGGTGTCGGGGCCTGGCTCCCCAGCCACAGCATACCGGTGTGCTGAAAATAGCCGACGCGATCGAGGGTGATGGTACCGGAAGGCCAGGAAAAGGCGTTAGTTAACGCCAGCAGGGTGGGAAGGCGCTCGTCAGGTACCTGCCCCAGGAAGGCCAGGGTCAGGTGAAAGTTTTCGGGCGCTACCGGGTGCCCGCCACAAGCGCGATGGGCTTGGTCTGTCGCCCGAGACAGCTCCTCGCGCATGGCCGGGTCCGGCCATAGCGCGAGGAACAGCCGACGCTGATTCGCCATCGGCTTAGTCGCCGATGACCATGACCGCCTCGGCTTCGAACAGGCTTCCCTTGGGCAATGCCTTGATGCCAACGGCGGCGCGTGCCGGGTAGGGGGTAGTGAAGACCTCTTCCATCACGCGGTTCACGATCGCGAAGTTGTCCAGATCGACTAGGTAGAGGTTGATCTTGACGATGTCCTGCAGGGAGCCGTCGGCTTCTTCGCAAACCGCGGACAGGTTCTTGAAGACCTGACGCGCCTGGGCTTCGAAATCGTCGGACACGATCTGCATGGTGGCCGGATCCAGGGGAATCTGGCCGGAGATGTAGAGCGTATTACCGGCCTTGATGGCCTGGGAATAGGGGCCGATAGCGGCCGGTGCCTTATCGGTGTTGATGACGGCTTTGTTGCTCATGTCGGTGCTCCTGTTGTGATTGTGGTGGGGACGTAATACGAAGGATATGCCCGCCCGAGCGAATCGAGCGGGCAGAAAACGAGACGCTAGTTGCGAACGCGATTGATCTTGTCGACGCGGGGAAGGTTGCGGATCCGTTTCATGATGCGGGCCAGATGAACGCGATCGCGAACCGACAGGGTCAGGTTGACGATCGACAACCGGGCGTCGCATTCCTCGATACCGATGCGTTCAATATTGGCATCGGCGTCGGTGACTAGGCTTGCCAGCTCGGCGACTAGGCCGCGGCGGCTTTCCATATGGATGCGCAGCGCCACCGGGAAATCTTCCTGAATGTTCTCAGACCAGTCCAGGGCGAACAGCTTGTCCGGATCGCTCTTCAGTTCGGCCAGGTTTCGGCACTCGGTGCGGTGAACGACGATACCCTTGCCGACTGACAGGTGGCCTACCACCGGATCGCCGGGTAGCGGATGGCAACAGCGCGCGAAGTTGATCACCATGCCGTCGGCGCCACTGATGAGAATCGAGCGCTCGGCATCGTCCGAGGTCGCGCTATCCGCTGCCGGTTGATCGCTTGGTACGCTGCTGGCGAGCCGGTGAGCCATCGCATGTGCCATACGGTTGCCAAGGCCAATCGATTCCAGCAGCTCATCGCTGCGCTTGAGCGATAGCTCTTTGAGAAGCGCCGGCAGAGCACTCTGGGGCAGTTCCTCGAGGCTTAGCTCGTAATCGGCCAGTGCCTTGTTGAGCAGGCGATGCCCTAGCTGTACGGACTCGGTGTGCTGCTGATGCTTGAGCGCATGACGGATCGCCGAGCGCGCCTTGGCAGTAATCACGAACGACAGCCAGGCGGTGTTGGGTCGTGCCCCGGGCGCGGTGATGATCTCGAGTGTCTGGCCGCTTTCCAGGCGGCTTGAGAGCGGCGCCAGGTGGCGGTCGATGCGACAGGCGATGCAGCTGTTGCCGATGTCGGTGTGTACGCTGTAGGCGAAGTCGATCACCGTGGCGCCCTGGGGCAGCTCCATGATGTCGCCCTTGGGCGTGAACACATAGATATCATCGGGGAAGAGGTCATTCTTGACGTGCTCGATGAACTCCAGCGAATTGCCCGCCTGGCGCTGCATCTCGAGCAGGCCACGTACCCATTCCCGCGCCCGGGCATGGCTGCCAGCGGCGATCGGTCGCTCGGTCTGGCCGGCCTTGTAGAGCCAATGAGCGGCGATGCCATTGTTGGCCATGGCCTCCATCTCGCGGGTGCGAATCTGCACTTCGATGGGCATGCCGCCGGTGCCGAACAGCGTGGTATGCAGGCTCTGGTAGCCGTTGGCCTTGGGGATGGCGATGTAGTCCTTGAAGCGCCCCGGCACCGGCTTATAGAGATTGTGCACCGCGCCCAGGATGCGATAGCAGCTATCGACGTCGTCGGTGATGATGCGGAAACCGAACACATCCATGATCTCGGCGAACGGCTTGCGCTGGTCGCGCATCTTGCGATAGATCGACAGCAGGTGTTTCTGGCGGCCGACCACGGTGCCCGGCAGGCCATCATCGTCGAGGCATTTCTGCAGACTCGATTGGACCTGACGAATGGTGGTGCGGCGATTGCCGCGGGCCTTGCCGACCGCGCGCTTGATGCGCTCTGAGCGCATCGGATGCAGCGCCTGGAAGGACAGGTCCTCGAGCTCGACACGAATGGTATTGATGCCCAGCCGTCCGGCGATGCGGGCATAGATCTCGAGCGTCTCGCGGGCGATGCGACGCTTCTTGTCCGGGCGCAGGGCGCCCAGCGTGCGCATGTTATGCAGGCGGTCGGCGAGTTTGACGATGATCACCCGGATATCCCGGGACATCGCCAGTACCATCTTCTGGAAGTTCTCGGCCTGGGCGACGGCCTTGTCCTCGAAGGTGATCTGGGTCAGCTTCGAGACGCCATCGACCAGCTCCGCCACGGGTTCGCCGAACTGCTCGGCGAGTGACTTCTTGGAGACGCCGGTATCCTCGATCACATCATGTAGCATCGCGGCCATCAGGGCCTGATGATCCATGTGCATGTTGGCGAGGATGTTGGCCACCGCCAACGGGTGGGTCACATAGGGCTCACCGGAGCGGCGACGCTGGCCGTCATGGGCCTGCTCGGCATAGTAGAAGGCGCGCTTGACCTGGCGGATTTCCTCCGAGGGAAGATAGCCGCCCAGGCGGTCGGCCAGGTCATCGATGGTGAACATGCAGCACGCCTATACCCGAAACTTAAAGGAATGATTGACGATACCAGAATTCAGTGAGGTTGCCTCATTCCTCGCCCATCTCAGGTTCGCGGCGGGGACGCACCGGCGCCTCGATCGGTTCGTTGAGCACGTTTTCGTCGATCTTCTCGGCGGCGATCTCGCGCAGCGCCATGACGGTGGGCTTGTCGTTCTCCCAGGGCAGCAGGGCATCGCGGGAACCGCGGGCCAGTTGACGTGCGCGTTGGGTGGAAATCATCACCAACTTGAAACGGTTTTCAACGTGTTCCAGACAATCTTCGACGGTGACTCGCGCCATGATCAGGTACCTGAGTTCGAGGGATGGGAAAGATGATGCGTTCGAAAGCCCTGTCGAGGGGCACGCTTGGGGACCGGCCAGTCTACTGTAGCCCTTCATGTTGTGACAAGAGCGATGCTAGCAGCGGCCCCTGGCGTTCGCGTACCCGGGCAAGCCGAGTGCGCTGCCCGCGGACCAGTGCCTCGAGTTCGGCCAGGGCGGTCACGAAGTCATCATTGACGATCACATGGGCATATTCGTCGTAATGCGACATTTCGCTGATGGCATCGCGCATGCGCCGCTCGATGACGGCCTCATCGTCGGTACCGCGGCCGGCCAGGCGCTGGCGCAGCGCGGCCCGGGACGGTGGCAGGATGAACACCGACTCGGCCTCGGGCATCTGCGCACGCACCTGGCGGGCGCCCTGCCAGTCAATTTCGAGTATCACATCCTCGCCGGCTGCCAGGCGGGCTTCCACCGCCGGACGTGAGGTGCCGTAGTAATTGTCGAAGACCCGTGCGTATTCGAAGAACTCGCCACGCTCGATCATCTCCTTGAAGCGTTCATGATCGATGAAGTGGTAGTTGACGTCGTTCACCTCGCCCGGACGCTGTTCACGCGTGGTATGCGAGACCGAGACGCCGATACCATCGAGGTGTTCGAGCAAAGCCTTGACCAAGCTGGTCTTGCCGGCCCCGGAGGGGGCGGAAATGATATAGAGGGTGCCTTGGGGCATGAGCGAGGTCCCTGACGTTGACAGCTGAAGAGCAAGCGGCTCGGAAAGGCGCGAAGTATCGCATAGATTGGCCCTCGCTCTACAGCATCCCGGCTCGGGCATCCTGCCTCAGGTGGCGAAAGGCCCTGTCCCCCATCGTCTATATCGTTGGCGAGGGGCTAGAGGACGCGACGGCCCGGCGGCGGCAGGTGCCGCGGCCGGGCCGATGACGCTGGGAAGCAGAGGCTCCGTCAGGGATTGGCCGTGGCGGCCCGCTGGGCCCGATCGCGATCCTCGGGCTCGATCTTCCAGGCGGCCGGGTCCACGTTCAGGTCGCTGAACTTGTCGGCCTCGAAGATCGGTTGGCTGACGCCGGCGCTGATCTGGCCGTCGAAGTCACGCATGAAACGCAGCCCCGGCTTGAACAGCATGATAAGCGCGATGAGGTTGGCCAGGGCCAGCAGTCCCATGGTGGTGTCGGCGAAGGCGAAGACGGTGCCCAGGTCGGTCATCGCTCCCCAGGTGCACAGGCCGATGATGGCCAGGCGGAAGGCGTTGAACAGCGTGCGATTACGGCGGCTGAAGAAGTCGAGGCTGTTCTCCCCTAGATAGTAGTTGTAGAGGATGGTGCTGAAGCCGAACATCAGCAGTGCGATGCTGACGAAGCTGCGGCCCCACTCCCCGACATGGTCGGCCAGGGAGGCCTGGGTCAGGGCGATGCCGTCGATCCCGGCGCCGGCCGCCGGGTCATAGGCCCCGCCGAGCAGGATGATGAAGGCGGTGGCGGAGCAGATGATCAGGGTGTCGATGAACACCGAGAACGCCTGGACGATGCCCTGGTTGACCGGGTGCGGGACATAGGCGACGGCGGCGACGTTGGGTGCGCTGCCCAGCCCCGCCTCGTTAGAGAACAGGCCGCGCTTGACGCCCATCAGGATGGCCGCGCCGATGCCGCCGCCGATGGCCGGCTCGAGGCCGAAGGCACTGTTGACGATCAGGGAGATGACGTCGGGCAGCCGGGTGATGTTCAGGCCCAGCACCACCAGGGCGATCAGCAGGTAGCCCCCCGCCATGACCGGGACCAGTACCTCGGTGACTCGCGCGATACGCTTGACGCCGCCGAAGATGATCAGGCCCACCAGCAGGGCCAGGCCGATGCCGGTGACATGCGCCGGAATGCCGAAGGCGTCGTCGAAGGAGGTGGCCACGGCATAGGACTGCAGGGCGGTGAAGGCGAAGCCGAAGGTCAGTAGCAGCAGCACCGAGTAGAGGCCGGCCAGCCAGGTCCAGCGGCGGCCGAGCCCGCGGGCGATGTAGCGCGCCGGACCGCCGCGAAAGGTGCCGTCGGGCTCGGCGGTCTTGTAGGCCTGCGCCAGGGTACATTCGAGGAAGCTGGTGGCCATGCCCATCAGGCCGACCATCCACATCCAGAAGACCGCGCCCGGGCCGCCGAGAGTGATGGCCACGGCGACGCCGGCGATGTTGCCGCCGCCGACGCGTCCGGCCACTGACAGCAGCAAGGCCTGGAAGGAGCTGAGGTGGCCGTGCTGGTCTTTCTTGAAGGCCTGACTGGCGCTGAGGATGCGGAACATGCGGCCGAAGTAGCGGAACTGCACGCAGCGCGAGGCCAGGGTGAAGCCGACGCCGACGGCGATCAGCAGGGCGATCAGTATCTTGCCCCACAGCAGGTCGTTGATCAGAGCGAGCATGCGGCACCTCCCACGCGGGCAATCGGCTGGATAGGGGAGATGGTCGCGGCCGGGAAGGCCGCCTTCATGAAGGTTGGCATCGTTGAACCTCTTGTTCTTGGAATGTCGCGGCTCTCTTCATGGAGCCACTCCAATCAGGAGCAAGGGGCATGCCAGATGGTGATACTTCCGGTATATGATTGTTTTTTTTGATTTTTTGTCAGGATTTGGCGCTGGTGGCCAGGGCGAAGGGGTATAACCTCGAAGCGCCTAGGGGGCGATGATTTTCAGTAAAGCATTGAAATAAATGGACTATGTTGCGCTATAATCCTGGTTATCCCGTCGCCGGGGTTATAGGGGTTGCGTGCCGGATTCGCGCAGCTTCTTCACCCGCTTGCTCAGCGCCGGCTGGGAGATGCCGAGCAGCGTTGAGGCGATCGACTGGTTGCCCTCGGCCCGCTGCATGGCCTCGCGGACCAGCAGGTCGGCGACCTCGTGCAACGTTGGCAGGGGCTCGTCCGGCGCGAAGACGGCGCGCTCGGCGGACGCATCGACCGTCGGCTCGGCGCCGGCAAGGCTTGGATCGATGGCCTGCCTGAAGGCCTGCATGGACAGCGTCCGCGAGCGGTGGATGCTCATGGCGTCGTAGGCCATGGCGCGCAGCTCGCGCACGTTGCCGGGGAAGGCGTAGGTGCCCAGCAGCACCGGCAGCTCGGGCGGGTAGCTCGGCCGCGGCTTGCCGAGCTCGTCGGCGGCCTCGGCGAGGAAATGATCCAGCAGCAGCGGGATGTCGTCGCGGCGGCGGCGCAGCGGGGGAACCTGGACCTGATGGGTGCGCAGCCGGTAGTAGAGATCCTTGCGAAAGCCGCCTTCTCGCTGACATGCCTCGAGATCGTGATGGGTCGCCACTACGATGCGTGCCCGGGCTCGCTTGGGGCGATCGCTGCCCAGCGGGTAGTACTCGCCGTCCTGCAGCAGGCGCAGCAGCTTCACCTGGGACGCCGGATTCAGGTCACCGATCTCGTCGAGAAAGAGGGTGCCCTCCGCGGCCTGTTCGATCATGCCGGCACGGGGACGATCGGCTCCGGTGAAGGCGCCCCTCTCATGCCCGAACAGGGTGTCGGCGAAGACGCCCTCGTCGAGCCCCGCCGCGTTGACGCAGACCAGCGGGCCGCGGCGGCCGCTCAGTTCATGGGCGGCCCGGGCGATCTGCTCCTTGCCGACCCCGCTCTCGCCACCGATCAGCAATGGCTGACTGGAGGGCGCCACCGACTCGAGGTACTGGAAGACCGAGCGCATGCCCTTGTCGTCGGTGATGATGTCGGCGAAGGCCTCGGGGTGCTCCAGGGTGTCGTCGAGGAAGCGTCGACGCAGCTCCAGATTTTCCTGGCGCAGCTCCTGCAGCTGAATGGCCCGCTTGATGCCCTCGATCAGCCGGCTCTGCTCGTCGGTCTTGACGAAGTAGTCGAAGGCGCCGTGCTTGATGCAGTCGACGGCGGTCTCCACCTGGTTGAGGCCGCTGATCACGATCACCCCGACATCGGGGTGTTCCTCGACGATGCGTCGCAGCAGCTCCTCGCCCGACAGGTGGGGCATGGTCAGGTCCAGGGTCACCAGGCCGATGTTCTCGCGCGCCAGAATGTCCATCACCTGACGGCTGTCCTGGCAGCGGTGGAGATGGTTGATGCCGCCATTGCGTTCCAGGGCGATGCTCAGGCTGCGCAGGTAAGAGGGTTCGTCATCGACCAGCAGCAGGCCAAAGGCGGGATAGAGATTCATGCTCATCGGTCGTCCTGATGGGAGGTGGCAGCGTGGTCGTCCGAGGCCACGGGCAGCGTCAGAGTGACGGTGGTGCCCTGGCCGGGGTGAGAGGCGAAGTCCAGCTGGCCGTGGTGCTCGCGGACGATACCAGCGGAGACGGAAAGCCCCAACCCGGTGCCGCCACACTCACGGCGGGTGGTGAAGAAGGGGTCGGTCAACCGGGTGAGCGCCGCCGGGTCGATGCCTCGTCCCTCATCGTACACCTCCAGGGTCACGGCCTTGTCGTCGGGAAGGTGCCGGGTGGTCAAGCGGATGCCCTGGTCACGCCCCTCCAGGGCCTGGCAGGCGTTGAGCACCAGGTTGATGATCACCTGCTCGATGCGCTGGGCGTTGCCCCGCACGGTGGGCAGGTTGCCGGCGTAGTGCGCCTCGAAGCGGCCGGTGGCCTGGCGAATCGAGTTGTCGACCAGACGCACCGCGGTCTTGACCACTTCGTCGAGGTCGAGGCGCTCGCCGAGCTCGGGGCTGCCCTGTCGCGCGAAGTCCTTGAGGTCGCCGACGATACGCTTGATGCGCTGGGTCCCTTCCAGCATCTCGTCGAGCATCGAGGGCACCTCGTCGCGCATGCGCGAATAGGGCAGGCCGCCGAGCGGGAAGTCGCCGTGTTCGCGATAGTGGGCCTCGAGGATGGGGCGAGCATCGTCGTGGGCATCCCGCAGCACCGGCAGGTTCAGCAGCAGCAGGCCGCTGGGGTTGTTGATCTCGTGGGCGACGCCTGAGACCAGGACGCCCAGCGAGGACATCTTGTCGGCCTGGATCAGCTGCTGCTGCTGGCGGCGAAGCTCCTCGGTGCGGCTCGCCACCTCGCGCTTGAGCAGGCGGTTCCAGACCACGATGCCGCCAAGGATCAGCAGCAGCAGCGCCGAGGCAATGGCGCCGATCAGGCCGAGCCGTTTCCAGGGCAGGCCCTCCCCTTGTTCCAGGGGGCCCAGCCACTTGTCGTAGATGGCCTGATGACGGCCGGTGTTCTTGAGGATGGCCAAGCCCTCGCTGAACTGGGCGAGCACGTCGGCGTTGCCCTCCCTGACGGCATAGCCGTAGCGCAGCGAGAAGGGACGAGCGACCGGTACTAGGTTGGTCAGTCCCAGTTCACGGCTGAGGTACAGGGCAGGGAGATTGGCCACCAGGGCATAGTCGTGCTGGCCGGCGGCGAGGGCACGCAGCGCGTCGGCATGCGTATCGGTGGGGAACAGCTCGGCGCCCACTTCTTGCTCGATCAGCAGATCCTGCATGATATCGCCACGTTGGACGATGACCTCCTGGCCACGCAGATCCCCCAGGCCTTCCACGGGCGGCGTACCGCGGCGGGCGAAGATCGACTGGTGGACGATGGCGTGGGCGGGAGCGAAGTCGAAGTCGGCGTCGCGCGCCTCGGAGTAGGACATGCCCTCCAGGACATCGATTTCGCCGTTTTCCAGCTTACGGCGCATCTCGCTCCAGGGGCCCAGCTCGATGCGCACCTCGATGCCCATCACCTCCGCAATGGCCCGGGTCAGCTCCACGTTGTAGCCGGCGGGGCGACCGTCTTCGTCGAGGAATTCGTAGGGGGGATGGTAGTGATCACCGCCGATCACGATCACCCGGTCGTCGTCGCCAGAGGTCGCTGCGGCTCGCCCGGCGGCCGGCAGCGCGACCAGGCAGGCCAAGAACAGCAGCCACCGCCACCGCCTTACGGCGATGAGGCTCAAGGGGTGAAGTGTGTCGGTCGGCGTCACGGGCATCCCCGGAGTCTACGTGATGTATTGGCCCAACTCGCAAATCTTCTCTGATGGGCCTTGACCGAGGCCAGCCTTGCGGGTCCCGGCGGCAAGGCCGCTGCAGGGCTGAGGCATCGGGTGCCCTTCGATGCGCCCGGGGCGCCGATGATCCGTCGCCCGGCAAGGGAGCGATTATCGCATACCGCGCCGGCCTCTGGGATAATGCCTCCTTTTTCGCGCCGCCTGGCGGTGGCGTCGCCACTGCCGCAAGGAGCGTGACATGACAACGGACTCGATTCACCCGTCCCCGAACCCCCGCCTGGCCGAGAAGGCCCTGGCGCTGGGGGGCTTCGCCATCGGCACGACAGAATTCGTGATCATGGGCCTGATGCAGCGCATCGCCACCGATTACGGCATCGCGGTTCAGGAGGTGGGCCTTGCGATCAGTGCCTATGCACTGGGGGTGGTGGTCGGGGCACCACTGATCTCGGCGATCAGCGCGCGTATTCCCCGTCGGGGACTGCTGATCGGCCTGATGGTGCTGTTCGCCGCCAGTAATCTGCTGACTTTGCTGGCGCCTTCCTTCTATGGGTTCGTCGCGCTGCGCTTTTTTGCTGGCCTGCCTCACGGGGTCTACCTGGGGGTGGCGGCCTTGGTAGCTGCCAATGTCGCCGAACCCCACGAGCGCGGCCGCGCCGTCGGTCGGGTGCTGATGGGCCTGACCCTGGCAATCCTCGCCGGTGCGCCCTTGGCCACTTGGGTGGGGGGCCTCTTGGGCTGGAAGGCGGCCTTCGTGATGGTGGGGGCGCTGGGACTTTGCACCGCGCTGTTGGTAAGGCTTTGGGTGCCGGTGCAGCCGGCCAATCAAGGGGGCTCCCTGCGCGCCGAGCTGTCGGCCATTACCAAGCCGCGGGTGCTCTACACGCTGGCTGTGGCCTGCGTTGGCTTCGCGGGCATGTTCAGCGTGTTCAGTTATGCGATGCCGACCCTGACCCATCAAGCCGGCATGTCCGAGGCGCTGGGGCCACTGGTGCTGGCGGTATTTGGTGTGGGGGCAGTCATTGGCAATTACGCCGGTGGTCGGCTTGCCGACATTGATCAGAGTCGTGCCATCGGCGGGGCCCTGGTATGGGCCGCACTCTGCCAACTGGGCTTCTTCCTGGCCGCCGATCAGATATGGAGTGGTCTGCTGTTCGTCGGCCTGGTAGGTACCTGCGGCGCCTTGGTACCACCGCTTCAGACCCGGCTGATGGATGTCGCCGGCGAGGCTCAGACCATGGCCGCGACCCTCAATCATGCCGCCTTCAATATCGCCAATGGCCTCGGCGCCTGGCTGGGTGGCGTGGCGGTGACGATGGGGATGGGGTGGTCGGCCACGGGCCTGGTGGGCATGGCCATGGCGCTTGGCGGCCTTTCGATCTTCCTGATTGCATTGGCGCGGGAGCGTGCGACGCAGGTGCCCGCTTGAACCGTCGTCGACCTTATTCTTACCTCAAGGAGAGACTATGACGACTGCAGGCGAACGCCGCTCCCCGACCTCGGCGCTGCCTTTTCTCGGCGTGGCACTGGCCTTCTTGATCACCATGCTGGGCACCACGCTGCCTACGCCTCTGTACCCGGTCTATCAGGCGCGCTTCGATTTCTCGCAGCTGACCATCACGGTGATCTTCGCCGTCTATGCACTAGGGGTGATGGGCGCGCTGGTGGCCACTGGGCGTTGGTCGGATCAGCTTGGACGGCGCCCGATGCTAGGGGCTGGATTGGCGGCGGCGGCGATCAGCGATGTGATCTTCCTATCAAGCGATGGCCTTTCAAGCCTGCTGGTCGGCCGCTTCGTCTCCGGGATCTCTGCCGGCATCTTCACGGCAACCGCCACGGTGGCGGTGATGGAGCTGGCACCTGCGGCCTGGTCACGGCGGGCGGCCTTCCTGGCCACCGCGGTCAACATGGGCGGCCTGGGACTGGGGCCGATCGTGGCCGGCTTGCTGGTCGAGTATCTGCCCTGGCCGCTGCGCCTGGCCTATGGCATTCACCTGGGGCTTGCTGTGCTGGCGGCGCTTGCGATCCTCAAGGCGCCGGAGACCGTTACGCGCCCGGCGCGGCCAAGGCTCACTCTGCAGCGGCTGAAGGTGCCGGAGGAGGTCCGCGACATTTTCCTGCCTGCGGCGATTGCCGGTTTCGCCGGCTTCGCGCTGCTAGGTTTCTTCACCGCCACGGCGCCGGCCTTCATGATCGGCGTGCTCGGCTATGACAACCTGGCCTTGTCGGGTTTGGCGGCAGGGTCGGTGTTCTTCGCCTCGACCCTTGGCCAACTCGTGCAGGAACGCTTCCCGGCCCCCTGGCGGTTGCCGCTGGGCTGTGGCGGGGTGATCCTTGGCGCCTCGCTGGTGGGCATTGGCATCGGGCTTGGTGCGCTGGCATTTTTCCTGCTCGGCGCTCTGATCGCGGGCATCGGCCAGGGCATGGCCTTTCGCGCCGGTCTGGGCGCCGTCGTGCAGGCGAGTCCCGCCGACCAGCGCGGCGGCGTCGCCGCAACCTTCTTCATCGTTGCCTATATTGCCTTATCGATTCCGGTCGTGGGGATCGGGCTGACGATTCGCGCCTTCGGCCTGGCACCTGCCGGCATGGCCTTCGCCGGTGGCGTCGCGCTGCTGGCGGGAAGCTCACTGCTAAGTCTTTTGTGGCTGAGGCAGCGCACGGCAAAGGCCTGAGAGAGCTGTCTTCCTGAACGAAAACGCCGGGCTAAAAGCTCGGCGTTTTTATTTGCGCGGGGATTTCTCTGAGTGGCAGCAGTCAGGCATCGACACTTAAGTGTCACGTCGATGTTGCCGCGGGCGGCATTGGAGTCGGGGCATGCCTGGGTGCCAAACCGACCGGTGCCTTTTTCTCATCCTAGCCCCTGTATGGCAGGGGCACAGGGAAAGCGATCTCGATGGTGAGGGAAGAAATCATTCTGCTATTTAATAGCGAGCTACTTAAAGGGGTAAAAAACTCATTCCCCGCTGTTGAGTTTCTGGCGGAGGGCATTGAGGTCATCACGTAGCTGTCCAAGCGCCTGCGGTTCGCAGTGAGTGGCACAGATGGCGGCCTTGGGGACATCCCGGGCACGTTTCTTGAGTGTTACACCGGCCTCAGTAAGGCTCACGTCGACGCGACGCTCATCTTCACTGGAACGCTGACGTTTGACCAAGCCATGGCTTTCGAGGCGCTTGAGCAGCGGGGTCAATGTGGCGGAGTCGAGGCCCAGATGCTCGCCAATCTTTGACACCGACATTTGACCATGCTGCCAAAGCACCAGCATGACCAGGTACTGCGGGTAGGTCAGGTCAAGCTCACTGAGCAGGCGACGGTAGAGCTTGTTCATGGCGAGCTGAGTGGAATACAGCGCAAAGCAAAGCTGGTTATCGAGTGTCAGCAGGCTGTCGTCGTCGGCGTGATCCGTCATGTCTATTGCCCAACTTATGTAGCGTGCGATTTATTAGTAAGCGACATATATTGATGAGTGCCAACGCTACTTTGTAGCAGCGAAAGAGAACATCATTTTATCTTTTAAAACAGCATCATACCCGATTTTGGCGGTGATGAAAGCGGTTCTCACTCACAACACTATACGCACTTGCCTAGCCCGTTGCGAAGCAGCAACGCTCAAGGGACAGCTTAGTTGGCGCTTGGGTAAAAAGAGATGGTTTCAGAGCGGAGTGTGTGCAGGCTGCTTTTATCTGGTCGACGTTCTTGCCTTTTAGCTAAAGGACTGACAAGGCCCGCCGATATGCTCATGGAGGTGCTCCAAATCGCGGCAAGGCCGTGTCGGCGAGTCCGTGTTGATATTTGAGATGCATTCTCATTTGTTTGAATGGCTTGTGTCTCGATCAGCTAGCTGCTGACAACAGGGAGTGTTATCCAGAAAAAAGGAGGCTTGGCTCAGATCTCGTGAGGAATGAATAGCCGCGTAAGTCGGCTCGACGTCCTGATGACAGGCTCGCGCGTAAGGCATGGAATGCTGTGTTAATGGTCGACTCTGTCGCGTTGCGCTGGTTGATTTAACTCAGGGATTACCGCCATTGGGGCGGGATCATATCGAATGAATTGGCGTAACGGGCGGTATGGGGATCAGCAGTAGAGGTTTAAAAAATCAAAATAAAGATGTGCCTTTATGTCGGGAGCCTGAAATGATGATTGGAAGAAATTTAGAAGGTAATTTGTTTGAAGCGGTAAAGACTCATACTCCCTGTATTACTTTTGATGTTCAGGGAAATGTATTGGATGCAAGTGAGAGCTTCCTAGGGTGTGTCGGGTATCGCCTAGGGGAAGTGAAGGGTAAGCATCACCGGATTTTTTGCCCCCAGGACATCCATCAGTCTGATGCGTACAGGGAGTTCTGGAAGGAGTTGTCTGAGGGGAAGAGTCAAAGCGGGACTTTTCAGCGGGTCAGCTCCTCTGGGGATAGTGTCTGGCTCGAGGCCACTTACCTACCCGTAAAAGCCAAAAATGGTAAGGTGTCTTATATACTCAAGATTGCCTATGACGTGACGGAAAAGCACGATAATTCTTTCGATAAGGAAGCTGTCCTCAGTGCGCTTTATGCCTCAATGGCCGTCATTGAATTTACACCGGATGGTCATGTCATCAGTGCCAACAAGAACTTTCTTGATGCCGTATACTACAGGCTTTCCGATATAAAAGGTAAGCATCATAGCATGCTGTGCCCTGAGGAGTTTTATCAGGAAAATCCTGGGTTTTGGGATGAGCTTTCCCGCAATAAGCTACAGCAAGGAAAATTCAAGCGAGTCGCCTCTGATGGGAAGAGTGTCTGGCTGGAAGCAACCTATAACCCAGTCGTTGATGAGAGTGGCCGAGTGTTCAAGGTGGTGAAGTTTGCCACGGATATAACGTCAGAAACTGAGGCGGAGCATGCTGCACATCGCGCGGTGGCATCGGCTCGAACCACATCGCAGCAGACCGAAATGATCGCAAAGGATGGCCTTGCTCAGCTTGAAGAAGCCGTAAAAACCGCAAGGCATGTGGCGTCTGAAGCCGAAGGGGCACAAAGCATCATTAATGCCCTCAATCAACAGATTCAGACGATTAACGAGATCACCAATACCATCTCGCGCATCGCTCAGCAGACTAACCTGTTATCTCTCAATGCGTCAGTCGAAGCGGCGCGAGCAGGCGAACACGGCCGGGGTTTCTCGGTTGTTGCCAAGGAAGTTAAAAGTCTGTCGCACGGGTCGACCGAAGCCGCCAAGAGGATATCCCAGGTACTGGGGGAAAATAACGAGCTGATTCGCCAGGCCAGCGGGAAAATGGATACGGTGGTCACACAGAGTGCCACTAGCCGCGAGCGGGTTGGCGAAACGCAGTCGGTGATTAGCGAAATCCTGTCCGGGGCCGAGCGGGTATCCAAGGCGATCGACAGCTTGTGATCTTGAGGCCTGCGCATTCAGTGGCTTGAGTCATTTACCGCCGGCCGTTGGCCGGCGGGTAGCCAAGCCTCACTCGATGTTCTGGATCTGAAGATGTAATTTGATGTATTTTTTAATTATAAAACAGTTGGTTAGTTTTATTTTGTGCATAGTTTTTTATTTGTTCCTACCCATCTTACTCCCCATTTGGTAGGAGAGAGACAGTCCTAGCTGAGAGCAAATGCAAACCTACCACAATCAGCTCAAGGTGACGCTCTCGCAGGGGGCTTCGTGCGTGCGATGAAATGTCCACCATCTCTGGGCTGGTATTGAGAGTAATGTCAGCAGCGTAGTGGTGAAAATGCCGCTACTGACCTTGGGGGCGTGCATGATGTCCTGTTCAAGGCTTCCCAGACACCGTTCGCTGCGGGGAACCTTCTTCTTGTTCTGTTGCTGAGCCTGAGCGACAGAAATCTGCTTCATCGGTTGGCTTTGGTCAGACAGTGGCAAGAAAGCCAGGTTTTACCCTGCGGTTGACTCTCCGTCAGCTGCGGAGGTGTTTACGCAGCGCTTCCCTAGCCCCACAGCTACTCACTCTGCCACGGAAATGGGGCTCCCTCGCTTTCTTCCGCCTGATGACGTCGTTGCTCCGGCGTCCATAACGTCTTGAGATAGTTCACCACGGAGCGGATCTCGGCGGGGGTCAGGACATTCTCGAAGGCCGGCATCGTCAGTCGCTCGGTCTTGTTCCAGGGGTCGCGCCATCCCTCGGCGATGATCCGGTAGAGCATCGCATCGGAGTGTTTCCAGGTATGCCCCTCCGGCCCGTGAGGGGGAGCGGGCAATTCGCCCTGGGCATTCTGGCGCTCCCAGTTCGGCTGGCCCTCGCCCTCGCTGCCGTGGCAGCTGGCACAGTACTGCTGGTAGATCCTTTCTCCCTCTTCCAGCCGAGAGGTATCGCGCGAAGAGGGGCCACCCCCCGCCATGGCCTGCCCGGCGGCACTCATCAGCAGCCACGTTGTGACGAGGATCCAGCGCTTACGCATCGGGGGGTGTCCAGGTTTGGCCCTGATCTTCGCTGCGCATGAGCTCCCCCTCGCGATCCAGGGCATAGAGCGTTCCCTGCGGCGCAAGCGTAAGCGTGACGAACGTCGGGCCATCACCCTTTACTTGCTGCCACTCCTGGCCGCCATTGTCGCTGCGCCATAGGCCTTGCTCCGTGGCCACATAGACGTGTTCGGGATCGTCGAGCTTGTAGGCCAGATCATAGACTCTGCCGGCATCGAGCTCCCCGGTCGGTCGCCAGCCGCAGAAGCAATCCATCGACAGGCGAACCGCATCGTCGGACACCGCATAGAGCCAGCCAGTCTGCATGCTCCCCTCCATATCGGAGTGGATGAGCCGGCGAACGGGTTGGGCAGGACCGCTATCCATCTTCTTCCAGGTCGTGCCGGCATCCTCACTCTGGTAGAGGCCGTCGTCGGCAATCACCACATAGAGTGTCTCGGGCTGATGGCGGTGCACGTCCAAGGCGGTAACGTCCTGGTTAGGCAAGCCATCGTTGAGTTCCTGCCAGGTTTCTCCATGATCGGTGCTGCGCTGCACCCCGATCGAGGGGCCGGCGATATAGAGGGCCTGTTCGGCTGTTGCCGGTTCCGATACCGTTACCAACCGTCCCTCCGCTACTTCGTCGGGTAAGGGAATCATCGTCCAGGCCGCCCCGCCATCCGTGCTTTCGAAAAGCTGGTTGGCCTGTACTTTGAGCAGCCGTTCGCCTGTTTGGTCATAACTCAGCGACGGCAATGCCTCCTCGGCGGCCCCGGCCATACTGACGAAGCTCAGACTGGCCATGACCCAGCTCGTCAGTGACAGGGCACGCCAGAAGCGACCCGTGATTTTGTTCATTGCAATATTTCCTCGAATAATGGCTAGCCGATGCTGCCTAGCGCCGGAAAGGTGCGCAATAACCAATAGGACAGCTCGGTCAGTTTGCCGGTGATCATCAAGATGCCCATCAGGATCATGATCAGCCCGGCCGCCAGATGCATGACTCGGCCCCAGCGGCGCAGGAATGGCTGGTGGTGCAGGAAGCGATCGAGCGACACCGCCGTCAACAGAAAGGGCACCCCCAGGCCCAGCGAATAGATGCCGAGCAACGCCATTCCGCTCGAGGCATTGGCCGTCGAGGCGCTGACGGTCAGAATGGCGCCCAGGATCGGGCCGATGCAGGGGGTCCAGCCGAAGGCGAACGCCACACCTAGGAGGTAGGCCGCACCAGGCCCCCCGCCCGCTTCCTTGAGGCGGCCGATCAACCGCCATTCCCGCTGTAACCAGTGCAGCGGAATGAGCCCGGTCATGAAGGCACCGAACAGGATGACGATGAGACCGCCGACCAGGTTCGCCTCCTGGCGATAGATCAGCAGCAGACGCCCGATGGCCGTGGCACTGGCGCCCAGCAACAGGAATATCGTGGTGAACCCGAGCACGAACCAGATCGACTGGGTTAACACCCGGAGTCGCTCCCGTCGATCCGCTTCCCGTATCTGCCCCAGCGAGCGCCCGGCGACGAAGGAGAGATAGCCAGGCACGAGCGGTAAGACACAGGGCGAAGCGAACGAGATCAGGCCCGCCAGAAAGGCCGTCGCCAGGCCGATATTGGCAAGCTCCAGCATCCTCCCCTATCCCGCGGCTAGGCTTGGAGCTTGGATATGGGCCGCTCGGACGGCACCTGGTGATTCGCCGCTTGGCGATTGGCGGATGTCGTCTCCGTGGGTACCGCGGTAGAGGCTTCCACCCCGGCTTGTGTATCAGTGACTTCGTCCTGGTCGGTCGACTTGTTTGTCTTGTCCTTGCATTTCATCATGCACAGTCCTAATCCGCACATGACAAGGCAAGGCAAGAGGCTCACCAAGAGAGGCGCGAGCCCAAGCAGGACCAACTGATCCCAGCCCATGGCAAGACCACCAGCCACCGCCACAGCGCCCAGCAGCATCCAGCGGCGTGGGCCTGTTACCAGGCCTTTCAGTCCGGCTTTCTCTTGGCCCTTTTGGGGCTTGTCGTCACAGCAACTCATGGCGCGTCCTCCTGGGTGGTTTCTATGGTTTCGGCAAGAAAGTCGATCATTTCAGGGGTATCCCACTCGGCCTCCCCGACCAGGCGTCCGATCTCCCTGCCCTGGCGGTCGAGCAGAAGCGTCGTGGGAATACCCACGGCACTGAGGTTCGCGCTGGCCATGCCGGTTGGATCGACGTAGGGAGCGAGATGCTCGATCCCCACCTCCTGATAGAATTCGTTGACGACCTCGATGCCTTTGCGATCGATCGAGAGTGCGACGACCTCGAAATCTGTCCCACCCAATTCAGCCTGGAGGGCATCCAGGGTGGGCATTTCCTCGCGGCAAGGGCCACACCATGTCGCCCAGATGTTGAGCAGGATCAGCTTTCCTCCGAAGGTGGTCAGCGTCAGCGGAGTACCGTCGCCAGCCTCGAAGCTGATTTCCGACACCTCGCGTGGGCTTTCCCAGAGAAGAAACCCATTCGGCCCCACACGTTTGGGTGGTTCGGCGACGGCCAAAGAAGTGATCATTCCCCACAATGCCACCGCTACCCAACTGGTCCCGATCAGTTGTCTCATCACCAAGGCTCACCTTCAGTGGGTGGCGTAAACTTCAGGGGTATCGGTCGGCTGAAAGGCCAGGGTGTAAACCTCCAGTGGGCCCTGTTTCTCGCCCGACATCCCCGGTGAGCCAAGTGGCATTCCGGGTACGCTCAGGCCTTTGATGAAAGGTTTCTCTTCGAGTACCTGGGTGACGCTTTCCACGGGTACGTGGCCCTCGAAGACATAGTTGTCGATGAGCGTGGTATGGCAACCCTGCAGTTTCTCGGAAACATCGTGTTCGGCTTTCATCTTCGCGAGATCGTGAGTATCGATTGTCTCCACTTCGAACCCGTTTCGTTCGAGATACTTGGCATATTCGGCGCAACAGCCACAGTTGGGGTTCTTGTAGAGGGTTGCCGACGTCTCGGCTGCCAACCCTGTCAGGGGGAAGGTCAATAGAGAAGCGATGGTCAGCGCTTTCCAGTGTTTCATACGCTAAGGCTCCATAGAGTTCACGAGAACGTTCGGCAGCGAGGCCGGCTATACTCTCGCGGCATTAATCGAAGGTGTTGACGACAGTATGGCGAATGCGAACCCACACACCGGTGGATAATGTCTCTGGTCCTTCTGCCAACACCTTTACATAGGAAACTAGGTGCTCCGGATCGAATTTGAGCCCATGAAAGCGGGCCCGTATCCGTCCTGATTGGTCGATGACATGAGTCACAACGCCATGCGCCTGGACGCCCTCGGCCACATCGTCGAATTTCAGACCGTAGGCTTCCGCGACCTGGCGTGTGGTGTCGACAAACTCATTTTCGCTTCGATAAAGAAACCGCCAGTTGGCGGGGTCCAGATCGAAATTTTCACCGTAGGCCCGCATGTTGTTGTGCGTGCCGGCAAAGTCCTCGCTGTCGGTAGCGATGGTGATAAATTCAACATCATCTCGTAGGCCGGTATCGTTGACTCGCTCTTGAACCTCGGCAATCAGGTTCATGTGCACCGGGCAGGCTTCCTGGCAGCGGGTGTAGATAAAATTGAGCACCACGACGCGACCTTCCAGGTCGGAAGATGCCACGATGTTGCCCTCAACACCGGCCAGGGAAAAAGTCGGGGCCGGCTGGTCGACAAACTGGGCGTAGCGTTCCCGCTCTTGCAACTCTGCCTCGGCATCTTCAAGGGAATGAGCAAAGGACGAAGCACTTGCCACCAGCCAGAGAATGGCTAATGGAGCATAGATGCATTTACGCAAATGCTGTTCTCCCCTCGCTCCACTAAAATGTAAATGGCTGCTCCTCTGCGGAGCAGCCCCTGGCGATCTCACGTCAGGCGTTACTGTCGGTTTCATGACCCTGTTGCATTTTATCCATCATGGCATTGCATTTTTCCATCATGGTATTCATGTCACTCATCATCCCCATCATGCCACCTTCTTGCATCATGTCCCCATGCATGCCCTTGCCCTCCATTGGCTCCTGCTGCGGATCTTCCTGTGCAAGGAGCGAGCCGGTCCCGAAGGCACTGGTGGCGATGATAGCGACAGTCAGGACTGCAGTGTGACGTTTCCGCATGACACTCTCCTCGATCTTCTTGGGACTCACCTTTCCACCAGCAAGGCTGATGGCACGGCTTGGCTTTGATTTCCACCCTGCAGCAGCGCTGCTTCTTGGAAAGGTATCCTTGAAGCCTACTTCAAGGTCAAGCCCTTATTTTTTGGCGTTTCCGCGTCATGCGGGCGGCCACCCATTGAGCGCTATAACCAGGCCTTGACCTTTGGGCGGCCTCACGGTTGTAGGCTGACTGAAACTGAGTAGGTAAGGAAAAGGCAATGCGAGTCACTGAACTGGCTCGGGCTGGTGGGGTCACTGCGGAAACGGTACGTCACTACACACGTGAGGGGTTGTTACGACCGCAACGGGACCCGCGCAACGGCTATCAACTCTATGACGAGGAGGCACTGGGTCGCCTGCGCCTCATTGATTGCCTTCGCTCGTTGGGAGTCGGCCTCCCAGACATCAAGCAGATATTGACCTGGGCGGACCAAGACAGCCCTCCGGTTGTTGATAGGCACACGCCGCTGGCTGAACAAGGGCGCCACATTTGCATGAGGATTCAAGAACTTCAGGCGATAGCGCGATGGCTGGATAGCATCGGCCACGATGATGGTCCCGAGGCCCCTAGCCTGAAGCAACTGATCGAATCGCTGGGATCGGAGCAACCGGCCATCGTCACGGATGGTCCGCGCATTGGCCATCAGTGATGCGACGGCGCCATGCTGGCCATATCGTCCATGCCGGTCATGGAGTGCAGATGCCAGAGTTGCCAGACGGCAAACGCTATGATCAGCAACGCCGCCAGCGTGCGGGTCGCTGGATGGCGAATCCATAGCGAGACGCGGCGGGCTGCCATACCGGTCGCCAGGACGACGGGCAGGGTGCCGAGCCCGAAGGCCCCCATCATCTTCGCGGCGCGTAGCGGCTCGGCCACGGCCAGACTCCAGGCCAGCATTGAATAGATCAGCCCGCAGGGCATCCAGCCCCAGATCGAGCCCAGCGCGAAGGCCTGGGGCACCTTCACGACGGGCATCAAGCCTCGACCAAGCGGTTCGATACGCCGCCACAGCGAGCGACCCAGGGCTTCGACACGTAGCAACCCCTTCCACCAGTTGGCGATATACAGCGCCATCAGAATCAGCATGACCGCCGCCAGGATACGCAGCACCAGGGCGATGCCGTCCAGGGCATGGTTGAGCACGGAACCGAGCAGCGCCACCAGGGCACCGGCGAGCATGTAGCTGGTGATGCGGCCCAGGTTGTAGCCGAGCAGGAGGCCCGCCAGGCGGCTCGGCTGCCGCATGCTGGGGGGCACGGCAAAGGTCAGGGCACTCATGATCCCGCCACACATGCCGATGCAGTGCGCCCCTCCGAGCAGGCCGAAGACGAAAGCCGCCGCCAATGGCGGTAGGCTCAGGCCGGTGGGATCCATTCAAGGCGCTCTATTTTCGCTATCCCCAGTACCACGAGGAGGAGAATCGAAGGCTGCCGGAGGCGACCCGTGAAGCGCGTCGAGCTCGACCTGCTCGGGTGGATAGCAAAGTCCCCGATCGGAGCAGCCCTGAAAGGTCACCGTGATGGCCAGCGGCCCGGTAGCGGCATCGCTCGCCTCGATGGGCGCACTAAATACCACCTGGTCATAGAACACCTCGATCTCCCCCAGAGACGCGTGCACCATGGGTTCGCCGGGGGGAATTGCCAGCTCACCGAAGCTGACGTCCGCGTCGCGGCTGTCCAGGGCGAATTGGTGGAGATGGAGGTAATAGTCCTCGGCATTGAGGAAGCCGACATAGAGCCGTTCATCGTCTCGCCAGGCGCTAGCCCGGAAGGCTTCATCGGCCGGCAGGAATTCCCGTTGAGCCGAGTTACTGAAGGTGGAGCCTTTGCCACCGCCCACGGGAAACTCTCCACGGGCCGCTACGGGTGTAGCGACGAACAGCAGCACCAGTAGAAAAGCGAAGGCCGTGTTCATGAGGTCGCCGCCGCCTTCGCCCTATCCACTGGCTGACGCCTCGACCAGATGACCAGGGCCAGCCCCGCAATGAGCATCGGTAAGGTCAACAGTTGCCCCATGGTCAGCCAGCCGAAGGCGATGAACCCCAGTTGGGGGTCGGGCAGGCGCACGAACTCCACGCCGAAGCGGAAGGTGCCATAAAGCACCAGGAACAACCCCGAGATGAGCCCTCGCTGGCGCGGTCGGCGCGACAACCACCACAGCACGGCAAACAGTACTACCCCTTCCAGGGCGAACTCGTAGAGCGCTGAAGGGTGGCGCGGCTCCGGCCCCAGCCCCATCATGGGAGGGAAGACCATCGCCCAAGGGATATCGCTGACCCTTCCCGGCAACTCGTGATTGATGAAGTTGCCGAGGCGCCCGGCACCCAGGCCGATCGGCACTAGCGGGGCGATGAAATCGGTCAACTGAAAGAAGGCCAGGCGGTGCTTGCGGGCAAACAGCCATGCCGCGAGCAACACACCGGCCAGGCCGCCATGAAAGCTCATGCCGCCGTCCCAGATTCTGAAGAGCCACAGTGGGTTGGCCAGCAGTTGCTCGAGCCCGTAGAACAGCGCATAGCCCAGACGACCACCGAGGATGATCCCCATGGCACCGTAAAAGATCAGATCGCCGATATCATCGTGATTCAGGTCCAGGCGGTGGGCACGACGACGCCCCAGCCACCAGGCGGCGACCAGCCCGACTACGTACATCAGGCCGTACCAGTGAATCTGTACTGGCCCCAGAGAAATGGCCACGGGATCAATCTGAGGATATTGCAGCATAAGCCTTCCTTATCTGACCGTTACCGGCCGCGTTATCAATAAAAGTAACTTTCAGCACGCTCGATGACTCATTGCTGCCATTTTTCTATCTCCTGAATAACTTTCTCAACATCCTCGGGAGTGATATAGCCCGTATGCTTATAGCGGATAATGCCCTCGGTATCGACGAGGAAAGTCTCTGGCACACCATAGACACCTAGCTCGAACCCAAGATCGCCATCCGGATCAAAAATATTGACTTCGAAAGGTCGTCCAAAATGGTCAAGAAACTCCAGCCCCTTGGCACGGGTGTCCTTGTAGTTGATGCCAATCAAGCGCACACCACGTTCGGCCAGTGTCAGCAACTGGGGCATCTCTTCCTTACAGGTTGGACACCACTCCGCCCAGACATTGACCAGCGTGACCTCACCCTTGAGGAGGGACTCGTCAACACGGCGTGAGGGGGCTTCCAGAGTTGTCAGGGTAAAGGGTGGGAAATGCTTGGCCAGTAGAGCCGAATCGCGAGCGAAAGGATTCATTTCCAAACCACGATAGAGGAAGAACCCCAGTCCCAGGAAAACCAACAGAGGAATAAGCAGTAACAGTCGCCGTTTCACGTATGCGTCTCACAGGATGTCAGCTGTCATGGTTCATGTATTCCGAGCCCAGACGAGTTTTGCCAGGATCGGCAGGAGCGTGATGCCACTGATCAGAATCAACGCGACCGCGAGGCCGTGGGAGTCGGTAGCTATGAGTATCTCCCCGAACATGACGATCAAGTACGCCGTCGGAAGTACGCCAGCCAGCGTGGCAATCAAGAAACGCCAGAAGGCCAGCGGTGTCAGGCCTGCCGCGTAGCTGACGGCATCAAACGAAATGAATGGCACCAATCGCGATGCGAATACGACGAGCATCAACCCCGTCTGAGAGCGTTCTCTGCCCAGCCAGTCGAGGATGGGGCGAGTACGCGACCAGCGATGGATCACCTCATAGCCGAGCAGGCGAGCGATGCCGAAAGCGAGCAACGCGCCGGCCTCGGCACCGATGACCACATACGCCGTCCCCCATAGAGGGCCGTAGATCGCACCGGCCACCATGGCTATCGGCCCACTGGGTATCGGGCTCATGACAATGGCCGCTATCATCATGGCGATAATGGTCAATGGCCCCCAGACCCCCAACTGGCCAACCCACTCACGCAGGACCTGCTTATTGGTGAGCGTCGATAAGGCACCGGTCTCCATCAGGATCCAATAGAGGATCACCAAGCCAATCAGCACAGAAGCTCCCAATATGAGCCTGTGTTTTACACCGAGCGTGCTTGCCATACTCATCTCAGTTGTGTGAGATGACATCTCATGTCACCCCTGTGCCGTTATGGCGCGTCATTCGACACCCAATATGTCGCGAAGCCGGTCGGTCGACACCGCACCATTGATGCGCTGCACATTACCTTCATCATCGCGGTAATAGCTGGTCGGCGTTCCCGTGGCGCCGGCCTCTCGCATGAGCTGGGCATGCCGCCTAAGAAGCGCTCGACTCTCCTCCGACGGCACCACCGGACTGATGCCGCCATTGCGGAAGTTCAATTCATGGGTTTCGAGGGCTTTGGTTGGGGCATTCGACTCAAGGATCGCGGCCGCCTTGCGGAGACTGCCCTCTGACAGAACGCCGACCAGCACATGACGAAGCTGAAGTTCACCTTGATCGATTAGAGGTCGTGAGCTCTTCCACAGTGCATTGCAGTAGGGACAATTGGGGTCGGTCAGCGTATACACGATATGTGATGCATCATCATCCCCTTCCGGAATGAAGCGAGTGTCCTCGAACGCGCTCCAGGTAGCTTCCAGCATCGGTTCCAGCACCAGAGCTTGAAGCTGGTTTTCCATTACAGCGTTGCCCTGAGGATCAATTAAGGTACCGATGATAGCGTGGTCGGAAGTGGAGGGAATATAAGCCGCCACGGGCTCATTATCATAGGACAAGGCATAACCTTGTATATCGTCCGGGGCATTAAAGGTTCCATGGAATTTGAGTCCTTGATCCAATAATGTCGTAATCGATGCGGGCAGGGGAGCTCCAGTATCGGCTGCACTAATGGCCTGGTGGCCTTCAAGCGAATCGTCCCCCGTTTCCTTCGCCAGAGCGGGGAGCGTAATGAGACCGAACAGCCCTACAATAACAAGGCAATAAGTGGAATAGATGATTTTCTTCATGAACGGTCTCTTTGTCGCTCTCTGATCAACCCCGGAATCGTGCCTGCTTGTAGCGATTGGCTGTCAGCTATCACGCTTCTTTCCGAAGAACAGATACTTGGCGAGCGCGGCGACGCCAAACACCAGCGCGATAATCAGCAGGATGGAAATGAGCCCCATCCCTGCCATCCCCCACGTGCATGCTTCGCTTCCCATCATCTTGGTCTCCTATTAAATTTTGCTACTCAGACTTGGCGGGCCCGAACCGCCTGAGGCTCACCGCCCGTCACCGGCGAAGCGTCATCGATATCCGGCGTGAAGCGGCGTAGCCGCAACGAGTTGGTCAACACGAAGACGCTGGAGACGCTCATGGCGGCTGCCGCCAGCATGGGGCTGAGCAATACGCCGATGAACGGATAGAGTACGCCCGCTGCCACGGGGATCAGCGCCACGTTGTAGCCATAGGCCCAGACGAAATTCCCGATGATGGTCCGGTGGGTACGCTTGGAGAGCGCCACGGCATTGACGATGCCCCTCAGGTCGCCACGCATCAGCACCACATCGCCGGCCTCGATGGCGATATCCGTCCCGGTGCCGATGGCGATGCCCACGTCGGCTTGTGCCAACGCCGGTGCATCGTTGATGCCGTCGCCCACGAAGGCGACCTTACCGCCCTCGGCCTGTAGTCGCTTGATCTCGTCCGCCTTCTGGTCAGGCAGCACCTCGGCGAGTACGCGCTGAATGCCGACCTGTCGGGCGATCGCGTCGGCGGTGGCGCGGTTGTCGCCGGTGAGCATCGCCACTTCCAGCCCCAGCGCCTTGAGTGCTGAAATGGCTTCGGCCGAGCCCTCCTTGAGCGGATCGGCCACCGCGATGACCGCCGCAAGCCGACCGTCCACCGCGGCATAGAGGGGGCTCTTGGCGTCTTCGGCGAGCGCCTTGGCGCGCTCTTCCGCCTTGCCGAGCCCAATCCCGAGCCGGTTCATGTAGCGATCGGCCCCCACGTGAAGCCGGTGACCGGCGACGTCAGCCTCGATGCCGTAGCCCGGCTCGGCGCTGAAATGGCTGACGGCCGGCAGCTCGAGTCCACGTGCTCGGGCGCCGCGCACGATGGCCTCGGCAATGGGGTGTTCGCTCTGCGCTTCCACCGCCGCGACCAGGCGAAGCACCTCGTTCTCGTGCCCCTCGATCACCTCGAAATCGGTCAGCTCGGGGCGACCCTGAGTCAGGGTGCCGGTCTTGTCGAGCACGACGGTATCCATCTTGGCCAACGTCTCAAGCGCCGCGCCCTTGCGAAACAACACTCCTATCTCGGCCCCTTTGCCGGTACTGACCATGATCGCGGTCGGGGTGGCTAGGCCCATCGCGCAGGGGCAGGCGATCAGCAGCACGCTCACCGTGGTAACGAAGGCGAAGGACAGCGCCGGGGCCGGCCCGACGGCGAACCACACACCGAAGGTGATCAGGGCGATGACGATCACCGCGGGCACGAACACCCCGGCGATCTTGTCGGCCAACTGCTGGATCGGGGGTTTCTCGGCCTGGGCCGCTTCCACCATCTTGACGATTTGCGACAGCACGGTGTCGGCACCGACCCGCGTGGCGCGGAAGGTAAGCGCGCCGTTCTTGTTGATGGTGCCGCCGACGACTTCGGCATCCTGCTGCTTGGCAACCGGTACCGGTTCGCCACTGATCATCGACTCGTCGACGAAGGAATGGCCTTCTTCAACGATGCCATCCACCGGGATACGCTCGCCCGGGCGGGCCAGGATGCGATCGCCGGGCACGACGGCCTCGATCGGCACCTCGACCGCTTCGCCATCGCGGATGACGCGGGCGGTTTTTGCCTGCAACTGCAGGAGCTTCTTGATCGCCTCGGAGGTACGGCCTTTGGCGATGTGCTCGAAGTAGCGTCCCAACAGGATCAGCGTCACGATCACCGCCGCCGCCTCGAAGTAGCTCACGGCGGTATCAGCCGGGAAAAAGCCGGGTACCAGCAGAGCGGCGACCGAATAGAAGTAGGCGGCGCTCGAGCCGATCATGACCAGACTGTTCATGCCCGGGTTGAGATGCCGGAGTTCGGCATAGCCACCGCGATAGAAGCGTGCCCCAGCATAGAACTGCACGGGCGTGGTCAGCAGCCACTCGACGCCCATCCAGCCGCGATGCGGCATCATGCTCGCCAAGAGCGTATCAAAGGCGGGAATCACTTTTCCCATGGCGATGATGACCACCGGGATGGTGAGCACTGCCGCGAGCATGACCCGGTGGCGAAGCCGTCGTCCCTCGCGATCCTCGTCGTCCGCCTGCTGCTGCGACTCGGTTTCCTGCGGTTCATAGCCCGCCTCGCGGATGGCATGCTGAATGCGTGCCAGCGATACGGTCCCCGGCAGGAAACGGACGAAGGCCTTCTGGGTCGCCAGATTGACACTCGCCTCCACCATGCCGGGCAGCTTGCCGAGCGCTCGTTCTATCCGCGAGACGCAGGATCCGCAGCTCATGCCGGTGACGGGAATCTCGAGGCTCTCCACCACCGGCTGATAGCCCGCCGTTTCGATGGCGCCGAGCAGGCTGGCCGTCGTGGAACCTCCCTCCATCTGGATCGCCGCCTTCTGCGTGGCCATGTTCACCTGAGCGTGAATCACGCCCGGCTGCTGGCCGAGGGCCCGCTCCACCCGTCCGACGCAGGACGCACAGGACATACCCCGAATCTCGATATCGACGTTTTCCGTCATTACTGTGGTCTCCTGGCTTGGTTACCTGCCGGCCCGGCGTGCGCGCTTCGGGACGCCGGCGTTACACTTCCAGCGGCGACGACGTCGCTCATTCGGCCTTCTCGGCGATGGCCTCGACGATGGGGCAGCCTTCCTGCATCGGCCCTTCGCCCGCACATTCCTCAAGGGTTTGGGACAGCACGGCCTCAATCCGCGAGAGATGCTTGATCTGCTCGCGAATCTTGTGCAGCTTCTCGTCGGCGATGCGCTTTGCCTGTGCCCGGTCGCCGTTGGCATCCTGGAGAATCAGCAGCTCACGGATCTCGTCGAGCGTGAAGCCCCACTGCTTGGCATGAACGATGAATTGCAGCCTGGCCACGGCATCCAGGGGATAACGCCGATAATTGGCTTCCGTCCGTTGGGGGGCGGGCATGAGCTTCTCTTTCTCGTAATATCGGATCGCTTGGCTGGCGATCCCACTACGTTCGGCAAGCTCACCGATACTGAGGGTTTGCATGGCTTCACCTCTCACACTGTGGATCGGAGCTTCCGGCTGCCCGACTGGGCCGGGCAGCCTGAGTCACGAGCCGTGACTTCGATTAGTCCGGTTGACGCACGACCCGCAGATAGGGCGTCTTGGCATCCCAGCCGTCGGGGAAGTGTTGTCTGGCGTCGTCATCCGTGAGCGATGGCAAGATGATGACATCGTCACCGTTTTGCCAGTCGACGGGCGTGGCCACCTTGTGCTTGTCGGTTAGCTGAAGCGAGTCGATGACCCGCAGGATCTCGTCGACGTTGCGCCCGGTGCTGGGCGGGTAGGTCAAGGTCAGGCGGATTTTCTTGTCGGAATCGATAATGAAGACGGTACGCACCGTCACCTTGGGGTCGGCTTTCGGATGGATCATTCCATACAACTGAGCCACCACCTGGTCCGCGTCCGCCAGTAGGGGATAGTTCAGGGCCGCACCTTGGGTCTGCTCGATATCCCTCGCCCAGTCGTGGTGAGAAGCGAGGGGGTCGACCGATACCCCCACCAACTTGACGCCACGCGCGGCGAACTCGTCCTTACGCCTGGCAAACGCGCCCAGTTCCGTGGTACAGACTGGCGTATAATCGGCGGGGTGCGAGAACAGTACGGCCCAGTCCTTGCCCAGCCACTGATGAAAGCCAAGCGTGCCTTCGGTGGATTCGACCGTGAAATCGGGAGCTATCTCCCCTAGCTGTAGGGTCATCTCGCTATCCTTATCTATGGCAAGTGTCGGATGATGCACTACACACGATAACCTTGAAGTCAACTTTAAGGTCAAGGGCTTTCGAGGAAAGGAGTATATCCCTTTGCGTTATATCGAAAGGCATTTATCCATGGTTGACCTTGCAGTAGATGTAACCTTTAGAATCATCCGCCGAACCAAATGCGAAGCCGGCGGCTGGCCCCAGGCTGCCTCGCGCCTAGCACCTTACCCCCAGGAAGCGTAACGCCTTGGAATCTCTCTCTTCTATCGGTCTGATCGGTGCCTTCGCCGGCGGGTTGGTCTCCTTCTTCTCGCCCTGCACGCTCCCGCTGCTACCGGCCTACCTGTCGGTGGTCACGGGCGGTAGTGCCGACAAGGCCGACAGGCGGCTGGAGGCATTGATCCTCAGTGCCTTCTTCGTCTTCGGCTTCAGCATCGTGTTCATCCTGTTGGGACTCGGCGCCAGTGGTATCGGCCAGCTGATGCGGGGGTATCGCCAGGAATTCAACTGGGTCGCCGGCTCGGCGGTGATCGTGCTGGGCCTGTTCATGACCGGTGTGTTCCGGTTGTCGTTTTTCCAGCGCACTCTGCAGTTCACACCGAATGTCCAGGGTGGCTCCCCCCTGTCGGCGACGGTATTCGGGGTCTCCTTCGCCATCGGCTGGACGCCCTGCATCGGCCCCATCCTGGGCGCCATCCTGATGGCCACCTCCAGTGCCGCCAGTGCCCAGGCCGGCATGCTTTATCTCAGCGCCTATTCGGCGGGCCTGGCGCTGCCCTTTCTCGCCAGCACCCTGCTGATCAATCGATTCGCCCTGCATCGACAACGTCTGGGGAGGTGGAGCGCCTATGCTCGCCCGGTCGCCGGCACGATCGTCATCCTCATGGGCATTGCCATCGTCTCGGGTACCATGACGCGGCTTTCCAGCATCATGGTCGATCTCTTCCCGGCCCTGGCGACACTGGGGTAACCACTCACAGCGCTATCCAACAAGACATCCGGTAATCGCCATGGTTGACACGATATTGACGCATGAGCCACTCATCACGCGCCTTCGTTCAACGGGGAATTCATCATGGGGAGAGCACTCATTTTTGGCCCACCGGCCATCGTGAAAAGGAGGGACATCATGAACAAGGTCGACCTGCAACGACGTAGCGTATTGCGCCGCCTCGGCGGTGTGGCGGCGCTGTCGGCTTTGGCGGGAAGTGGGGTGTGGGTCGGGGGCTTCCGCTCCAGTGCGCTGGCGGCGCCCGCGTCAACGGCCACGGCAGGGTCTTTCGACGTCGGCTTGCGGTTGCGCGCCCATCCCGATGAAGTCTCCATCTTGCCCGGTGCGCCGAGCGACGTCTGGCGCTACACGGCCGAGCGAATCGTCGGGCCTGAAGATACCCTGACGCCGGTGGGTGAGAGCTATGCCGGCCCGCTAATCCGCCTGCGCCGCGGCCAGCGCGTGCATGTGCGCATCGACAACGAGCTCCCCGAAGACACCACCGTGCACTGGCATGGCCTGCACGTGCCATCGGACGTGGATGGTCAGCCGCGCCTGCCGATCGCGCCGGCGACGAGCACGACGGTCGCCTTCGATGTCGTGGATCGCGCCGGTCTGTACTGGTACCACCCCCATCCTCACGGCCCCGACGGTGGCCGGGTCGGCTTTCAGAGTTACGCCGGCCTTGCCGGTCCACTGATCATCAACGACGCCGCCGAGCGTGCCTTGGGGCTCCCCGATGGAGAACGGGAACTGGTCCTCATCCTGCAGGATCGCACCTTTAGCAATGGCAATGAGCTTCAGTACATCGGCGGTGGCGGCATGGGGGCGATGATGACCCGCATGCGGGGCTTTCGGGGAGAACAGGTGCTGGTGAACGGCCACCCGGACGCGCGACGCGAGGTGTCCACACAGCCTTACCGATTGCGTCTGCTCAATGGCTCCAACTCACGCATCTACAAGCTGGCCTGGAGCGATGGTCGGATGGTGACCGTCATCGGCACCGACGGTGGCCTGCTCGCCAAGCCCGAGCAACGTCGCTCGGTCACACTGGCGCCGGCCCAACGGATCGATCTGTGGGTCGACTTTGGCGACACCGAACCTGGAGAGTCCGTACAGCTCGTGAGCGAGGAGTACCAACTCGGCATGATGGGCGGTGGTGACATGATGGACCGAGGGATGATGGGCCAAGGAATGATGGGCGACCGGATGGACGGCATGATGGATCGGGGCATGATGCGCGACATGATGGGAAGCGAGCGGCTCCCGCTGGTCACCTTCGCCGTCGTCGCACGGGCGAACGATGCGGGAACCCTGCCGGAACGTCTGGCTCAGGACCTGCCGGCCTCCCCGGTTCAGGCCGATACGCCAGTACGCCGCTTCGAGCTGAGCATGCGCATGATGCAGGGGTTCACGATCAATGGCCGGCAGATGGAGGGCGCGACGGTGGCGGATGACGAGATGGTCCGGTTGGGGGAGACGGAGATCTGGGAGTTCGTCAACAACACCATGATGCCGCACCCTATGCACGTTCATGGACTGCAATTCCAGATTCACGAGCGAGTGGGTGGAAGGACGGACCTGCACGATGGGATCATCGACGCGGGATTGCATGACACGGTGTTGGTGTTCCCGGAAGAACGGGTGCGCATCGCCCTGACCTTCAAGGACTTCGAGGGGTTCTACATGTACCACTGCCACAACATGGAGCATGAGGATGCCGGCATGATGCGCTACTACAAGGTGGTGGCATAACGAACTGGCCTTGTTTCGATCACACCGTATTTCGACCGCCTGGCAACCACATGGGATGAGGATACAGATGTCCTTCTACGAGAATAGTGTTCTGCCGCATCTCCTCCACTTGGCGTGCGGTAACAAGGCGATCGATCAGCAGCGGGCGGCCGTGGTGCCGCATGCCCGGGGTCGAGTCCTGGAAGTGGGTATGGGGTCCGGGCTCAACCTTCCCCACTACGCTCCGCACCGGGTCGAATTGGTATGGGGGCTCGAGCCCGCCGAAGGCATGCGCCGCAAGGCCCGCCGCAATGTTGCCAGCGCACCGTTTGAGGTGCGCTGGCTGGACCTGCCGGGCGAGGAGGTCCCTCTCGACGACAACAGTGTCGATACCGTGGTGCTCACCTACACCCTGTGCACGATTCCGGACTGGCACCGGGCGTTGGAGCAGATGCGTCGCGTGCTCAAGCCGGGTGGCCAACTGCTGTTCTGCGAACACGGCACGGCGCCCGACGAAGCCGTACGCCAGTGGCAGCGCCGTATCAATCCCCTGTGGCGCAGAGTGGCGGGGGGCTGCCATCTCAACCGCGACATACCCGAGCTTATCGGGCACGCAGGCTTCGGTATCCAGCGGATGGAGACGGGCTATCTTTCGAAGGTCCCGAGGTTTGCCGGTTTCAATTTCTGGGGGGCTGCTGTTCCCCGCTGATCAAGCCCTCGTGTAATGAGGCGATTCCCCGAACAACTGGCCATCCACTTCGATGGCGGTGCCATCCACGAACACTGGCACATAACTCAGGGTCTTGACCTGATAGTCCAGGATCGGCGGCGCCAAGTGCCTTGCCCAGTAGCGAGCGATGCTCTGGAGCGCGTCGAGGTGGGCCGTCCCCATGCGTACCAGGTATTTGCCGAGGCGGCGTCCCGCCGGCACGGTCTCGATGCCCAGCAGCTTCGCCGTGACCGGATCCTGACGTAAGGCGTCCAGATCGGACGCGCGCCATTGCCCGTGGCGAGGGAGGCCACCAGGCTCCAGAGTGTCTCCGCATCACTGGCGCCGTGCTTGAAGTGATTTTGCTAGGTGAACTGGCTCAGCAGACCACTGAATAGCTACTAATGGACATTATTTAACCCTTGAGCGCCAGAATGCGCCTGGCACCGTTAAGCACAATGACCCCCGCGATGGTGCCGATAATCAGATCCGGATAATTGGTTCCGGTCCACGCGACCAAGGCGCCGGCGGTGATGACCCCCAGATTGATCACCACGTCGTTGGCCGAGAATATCCAACTTGCCTTCATGTGCGCCCCGCCCTCTCGATGTTTGGATATCAGCAGCAGACAACTGGTATTGGCAATCAATGCGACGAATGCAATCGCCATCATCATCAGCGATTCAGGCTCGCTACCGAATACAAAGCGCCTGACCACCTCTGCGAGTACGCCAACCGCCAGAATCAGTTGGAGCACACCTGCAAGATGCGCGGCACGCACCTGCATTTTTACGCTATGCCCAACCGCATACAGGGCGAGCCCGTACACGGCCGCATCGGCAAAATTGTCCAGGGATTCTCCAATCAGGCCGGTGGAGTGCGCGATCAGGCCGGCCGTCATTTCCACCACGAACAGGACCGCATTGATACCGAGCAACCAACGCAGGGTGCCGGACTCCTGCGCGGCAGAGGCCGACGTGTCACCGACCGCCTTGATCGACTCAGGATCGGCAGCGGCCGTTTCCTGAAGCGAGGCTCCTAGCCCCAAGGTTGTCAGTTTTGCGGTGATGGGCTCGACCTCGCCGTCATGCACGACCTCTAATCGGCGGTTCGACAAGTCGAAGGACAGCACCCGAATCTCCTCAAAGCCGTTCAGGGCCAGGCGAATCATTCGCTCTTCCGATGGACAGTCCATCTTCGGCACGGCATAAACGCTGACCCATTTCCCCGATGCTTCGGAGGAGCGACGCATATCGGTATCCGCTATGGGCGTCGCATCGCCGCCACAGGGGGGTCCACAGGTTTTGCTCATGATACGACTCCACTTGAATATTATCGGGCTATCATTTAAAACCATATAGTCACTATAAGGTCAACAGAGCGGAGAGAATCCGTTGAGGAGGAGCTTGGTGCGTATTGGTCAGTTGGCAGAGTTGGTAGGGGTCGATACACAGACGATCCGCTTCTATGAACGACAGGGCCTGTTACCGTCGCCTGATCGGCAGGAGAACGGTTACCGTGTCTATACCGAGGAACATGGTGAGCGGCTGGCTTTCATTTGTCGCTGCAGAATCCTGGACCTGTCGCTAGCAGAGATTCACGAGCTACAGAGGTATCAGGACGACCCTCACCAACCTTGTGCCGCCGTGAACGCTTTGCTCGATGATCACATCTCTCACGTGCGCTCGCAGATAACCGCTCTACAGGCGCTTGAGAAACAACTCGTTTCACTGAGAGCGAGTTGCAACGATGGCCGGGAAGTTGAGGCGTGTGGGGTTCTTGCTGGAATTAGCGAGGGAAGCATGCACCAACAGTAGGTTGACGCATCAACCATTAAATCCGGATACCCTCCCCAGCCGTGCATTAGAATGTACGAGAGTCTGAAGAAACGCCCCAGCGATCCTGTTCGCCAGGGCGCCGCTGTGCTGATGTATTGAACGCTACTCAGTCGCGGTTAGTCACCATTGCCCACTCGCAGGGCCACGAAGTAGGTGCGGCCTTCGCGGTTGAGCAGAACAGGCACCGCTTGATCATCTGGCAGGCGGGTCAGCATCTCCTTCAGCTGTTCCGGACTCTCTACCGGCTGCTGGCCCAGTCTGACCAGCACATCGCCGGGGCGAATGCCGGCGGCAGCGGCATGTCCGGCGGGGGCCACCTTGACGATGCGCACCCCGTGATCGATGCCAAGCCGACGCTTCTCCATGTCGTTCAACGGCTGAACCGCGATGCCCAGTCGAACCGGGTCGCCATCGGATTGACCGGGGCCGGCATCCGGCCACTCGCCAACTTCCACCGTGATGGTCTCCTGCTGACCATCGCGCAACACGGAGAGATCGACGTCTTCGCCGGGGGCCGTCTCACCGATCAGGCGCGGCAGCGTGGTGGAGTGGTCCACTTCCTGGCCGTTCACCTCAAGGATGACATCACCGGCCTTGAGGCCGCCTTCTGTCCCAGGGCTGCCGGGCTCGACCTGGGCAATCAAGGCACCCTCGGCCTGCTCCATGCCGAAGGACTCCGCCAGGTCCTTGGATACCGGCTGGATGCTGACGCCCAGCCAGCCGCGGCTCACGTACCCCTCTTCACGGAGCTGGTTGGCCACATCCAGTGCCACATCAATGGGAATGGCGAAGGAGAGGCCCATGTAGCCTCCACTACGGGTCAGGATCTGGGAATTAATGCCCACGACCTCACCGTCGAGGTTAAACAGTGGTCCGCCCGAGTTGCCCGGGTTGATCGCCACATCGGTCTGGATGAAGGGAACGTAGACGTCTTGGGGCAGGGTGCGGTTGATGGCACTGATGATCCCGGACGTCACCGAGTGGTCGAAGCCGAAGGGTGAGCCTATGGCGGCGACCCACTGGCCGACCTGGAGGTTGTCGGAGTTGCCCAGTTGCAGGGTGGGTAGGTTATCCGCCTCGACCTTGAGGACCGCCACATCGGTCTTCTCGTCGGCCCCCACCAGCTCGGCCGAGAGTTCGCGACGGTCGTTGAGGCGCACCAGAATCTTGTCGGCCTCCTTGACCACGTGCGCGTTGGTCATGATGTAGCCGTCTTCATCGAAGATGAAGCCCGACCCCAGTGACCGACGCGGCTCTTCATTGCGATTGGGCGCACCGCCAGGTGGCATCGGGAAGCGGTCGTCGAAGAAGTCACGGAAGATCTCCGGCACCTCCTGCCCCCCAAATTGCCGTGAGGACGTCATGGACCTCTCGACCTTGCGGGAGGTGGAGATGTTGACCACGGCCGGCGCGGCCTCGTCGACCAGTTCCGTGAAGTCCGGCAGCTGTGGCTCGGCGAGGGCTGGCGTTGCCACCATCAGCAGTAAAGCTAAGCTCATCAGCCAGGCGTGCGAGTAAGGCTTGGGTATCACAATGGGCTCCTTCCGGGGGCATGGAACATGGTAGCCAACTTGGTACAGCGCCCACTATGCAAAGTTCCGTACTCCTAACCCCGGCTCGGCCTTCAACAGAGTTCGGGCTTGAAGCTTGAGTTGCTATAGGTTTTATACTGCTGGGTCATCAGGTGACACCACAAGGATGACGCATGGGACATCATCACGATCATCCCCATCTTGCCCCCACCTCTGGTGACCGTCGGGTGAGTATCGCCATCTGGGCCAACGGGATATTGACCCTTGCCCAGATCGTTGGGGGCATTCTGGCGGGAAGCCTCTCGCTGATCGCGGATGCGCTGCATAATTTTTCCGACATGGCTGCGCTTGTCATTGCGTTTGCTGCCCGCAAGATCGCGAGACGACCGCCCGACTCACAGATGACGTTTGGCTATGGCCGAATCGAGGTTGTCGCAGCGCTGATCAACTACACCACCCTCATTATCGTTGGCATTTATCTAATTTATGAAGGCGCCATGCGCATGATCGACCCGCCAGAGATTAAGGGCTGGATAGTCGTAATCATCGGTATTGTCGCTCTTCTTGTCGATGCGCTAACGGCCTTGCTCACCTGGTCGATGCAAAAACATAGCGTCAATATCCGCGCCCTCTTCCTGCACAACCTGTCGGATGCCTTTGCGTCCATCGCCGTGATCATCGGGGGCTCACTGATTCTGCTGTATGACATGCGCTGGGTAGACCCCGCGATTACGATCGGTATTGCACTCTATATTCTCTATCTTGCCTTTACGGAGATAGGTACCCCTATCCGGACACTGATGCTGGGCTCGCCACCCGATGTCGATGGTCAATCCGTCATTGATCTCCTGCGCAGCGTCGAAGGGGTTGAGGATGTGCATCATGTTCACCTATGGCAAATGCAGGAGAATACCGCCGCGCTTGACTGCCACGTGGTGACGACGGAAGCCGGCTGGCAGCAGCTCGAGGCGATCAAGGCGGATATCAAAGCTCAGCTGAAAGCGCGCTTTGGCATTGGCCACTCCAGCTTGGAATTCGAGCATATTGATCATGCACATCAGGATGCCAACCTTTATGGGCATGGATAACACGCCACTATTCGCCGACTTAGGCACCCAACAGCGGCTGAGCTCCACTCAGCAGCATCCTGAGCTTTTTTAAACCTAACTCTTTGAAATTGAGAGAAAAAATGTACAAAAAAGCGACGTTTATCCTGGCCGGAGCGTTGATGCTGACGGCCATCATCGTGATCGTGTCGAGGCCCTCGTTGTTGGGCATGGGCGCCGAGACGGCGAGCCGAGAGGGTGCACAGGCCGAGAATTCGCTGGTGCGCGCACACTCGCCGGTCCTAGGATCGGAAGAGGCACCGGTGACGGTCGTGGAGTTCTTCGACCCGGCCTGTGAGGCCTGCCGTGCCTTCTATCCGCTGACCAAGCGCATCCTGGAAGCCTACCCCGAGAAGGTGCGGTTGGTGGTGCGCTACACGCCCTTCCACGGAGACGTATCCGAAACCGCCATTCGCGTGCTGGAAGTCGCCAGGCGCCAGGACGTATTCCAGCCGGTGCTGGAGGCGTTGCTGGCTCGGCAGAGCCAGTGGGCGGCTCATGGCAGTGTCGATGAGGAAGCGATCATGGAGATCGCCAGCGAGGCCGGACTGGACAGAACCGTAGCCGAAGAGCAGCTCAATTCACCAGAGGTACAGGCGGTCTTCGACCAGGACAAGGCTGACGTCGAGGCCAACCAGATCAGCAAGACGCCGACCTTCTTCGTCAATGGCGAGCTGTTGGACCCCTTCGGCATGCAGGAGCTGGTCGACGCCGTTAACCGTGAGGTAGCCGAGGTCTCCGGCGAAGAGGATGCATCATGACACGACGCTGGTTGCTAGTGGGACTGATGGTCCTTAGCCCCGTGTTGGCCGAAGCCCGTTGGCAAGAGCGTGCCGGATTATCACTGGCCAAGCCGGCACCGGCCAGGGCACAAGCTATCGCGAAGGTGGGTCGCGTCGCCCAAGAGCTCACCGTGGCACCAGGGGATACCCTGGACGCACTGCTGCAGCAGCTTGGTGTGGATGCCGAGCTGCGCGCCCAAGCGGCGACCTCGCTGGCGAACAGGTTCGACCCAAGACGATTGCGGCCCGGAGATCGTATCACTTTCACCTCTCTGGCGACGGGACAGCCGGTGTCGGTGGCCATCGAGCGTGACTCGGGTATTCAGTACGTGGTCACGCTGGGTGAGCGTCCGTCGACGCGCATTGTCCAGCCTCGCCTCGACACCCTGACCCTGGGTCGTGAAGTAGATGTCAAGACGTCACTCTATGCCGCCTTGGAGGCTGAGGAGATACCCAGGCGTTTCGCAGCAGAGCTTGACATGCTGCTGGGCGGACTCATGGACACACGCCGGGATATCTCGGGTGGCGAGCGTCTGCAGTTACTGTGGGAAGAAGATCGCCGTGAGGATGGCACTCGAGTCGGGCCTCCCCGTCTGACCTATATGGGGTTGGCTGACCAGGCGGAGCGGCTGGAGATGGTATGGCCGGCGGACCAGAGAGCCAGCGTGATGCTCTTTAAGGACGGTAGCCTCCAAGACACCTTGCAGTTCCCGATTTTCGGCGCACGCCTGACATCCCCCTTCGGCAACCGGCGCCATCCCGTGTACGGCGGGGTCCGACGTCATGACGGTATCGATCTTGCCGCGCCTCGCGGCACCCCGGTCATGGCGACGGCGCCGGGGCGCGTCTCCTTCATCGGTCGCCGGGGAGGTTATGGACGTGTTGTCGAGGTAGAACATGATACGGACACCATCAGTCGCTATACGCATCTCAACCGATTCGCCGCCAGCCTGGCGGTCGGGGACTCTATCAAGGCCGGCGACAAACTGGGTGAGGTAGGGGCCTCCGGACTCGCCACGGGGCCCAACCTGCACTACGAAGTGAGGGTGGATGACCGCCCCGTGGATCCCCTCGAGGAAGGGCAGCGCCTCATTCTGAGTGAGTCACCCACACGCCAGGAGTATCGCAGCGCACTGTTCGAGGCTCGGACACGTCTGCAAAAAGCCATCGGAACGTCCGCTGCTTCCGATCTGGCCGCATTGGAGAACTGACAAGCCTTTAGGTGGACTTGCTGTGAAACACGCCTCGGTGGGCACAATGTACCTAGCGTCGCGTGACGCT
>NZ_SDSD01000049.1 GCF_004798965.1 Onishia niordana | reverse complement strand
ACTTTTGGTTGACTGGCTTAAATCACAAGGACGTCCTTTCCTTTTCTCAACTTCATTGACACCGGGTGCAGCTGCAGCAGCAAAAGAAGCCTTTGTCTTAATGCATGATCATCCAGAGTATGTTGAAACACTTTGGGACAACGCAAAATACTTCAAAGAAGAATTACAAAAAGTCGGCTTTGATACAGGTGTATCTGAAACACCAATCACACCAGTTATTCTTGGAGATGAAGCAAAAACACAAGAGTTTTCTAAGAAATTGATTGAAAATGGCGTCTATGTTAAACC
>NZ_SDSD01000048.1 GCF_004798965.1 Onishia niordana | reverse complement strand
CCGTATCTTCTTCACGTAATGCAGGGCGATGATCGTGGGAAATTTCAGCTACTGTGATGATATCTTTTTTTATCAATTCATTTGCTAAAGCATGACTGATACGATTTGCAACTGTAAAGGTGTCGTAAGTCGCGCGCATAAGCGGAATCCCCATCTCATTTGCATAATCAATAACATCTTGATCAACATCGAACCCCCCTGTAACAAGCACAGCGCTTTGACCATGCAAAGCCATACGCTGAATGTCTTTACGGTCACCGACAATCATCAAACTGTTTTTCATCAAAAAC
>NZ_SDSD01000047.1 GCF_004798965.1 Onishia niordana | reverse complement strand
ATCTTTTAACACCAAATAAAAAGGAAGCAGAAGTTGCATCTAAAATTGAGATCGATAATGATACTACATTAAAAAAATCATTATTAAAATTAAAAGAAGATGCAAATTTAACTCTTTCAGTAATTACATTAAGTGAAAATGGAATAGCAATTTTAGATAATGATGAAGTAACTATAAAACCAACAGTTGCTAGAGAAGTATATGATGTAACTGGTGCAGGAGATACAGTAATTGCATCTTTAGGATTTGCTCTAAGCTTAGTGAGTGATATATATAAATCAATCGAGTTTGCA
>NZ_SDSD01000046.1 GCF_004798965.1 Onishia niordana | reverse complement strand
TCCCTATTCTTCTGGCAGCACCAACAGGAAGAGCAAGTCGCCGGATGAATGAACTTACTGGCTTACCGGCAGCAACGCTTCATCGCCATTTAGGTTTAAATACTGATGAAGCAATGGATATGGAAAGTAATGATCTTACGGGTTCACTTTTGATTGTTGATGAATTTTCAATGGTAGATACCTGGTTAGCAAATAAACTTTTACAAGCCATTCCTCCTTCCATGAAAGTACTCTTTGTAGGCGATGCAGATCAGCTGCCGTCAGTTGGTCCTGGGCAAGTCTTTGCAGACTTGCTGAA
>NZ_SDSD01000045.1 GCF_004798965.1 Onishia niordana | reverse complement strand
GTTTATAATGCTAATGAAACCGTTCCTCGCGGATCCATTGTAGATATCAAGTCTTCAGATAATACGCTTAATGCAGAAATAGTGGTTATAAATAGCGCCGAAGGAATAGAAATTGACTATGTTTCAGGTATTCCGATTTCATCTACAACAAAAACAGTACAGTCATCAACCCCTCCAGAAAGTTCACCAGAAACAACAGAACTAGCTCCAGTTGTTACAGAGCCTTCTTCTCAAGATGTAGTTGATGACAACTCTTATACAACTAATGGTGAATGGACTACGGCAGCCCCTGGAATGGT
>NZ_SDSD01000044.1 GCF_004798965.1 Onishia niordana | reverse complement strand
CCAAATTCACTTTTCACTGTAATACCACTAGCAATTGTTGATATTACACTAAGTGGTTGTCTCCATTGATGTGCAATATTTCCAATCATTTCTCCCATTGAAGCTAGTTTTGCTTGGGATTCAAGTATTTTACGTTGTGTTAAGTCTTTTGCAATACCTATATAACCTTGAGTTTGATTGTTTTTATCTTTTAGTGTTGTAATTGCTAATAGAATAGGAATTTCTTTTCCTGCTTTAGTAATATATGTCCATTCATATTCATTTTCTAAATTTAAATCAGATTTAATACTAAGTGTTTTAAA
>NZ_SDSD01000043.1 GCF_004798965.1 Onishia niordana | reverse complement strand
ATTGGTACTGTGGCTGTTGAAACTTCTGAGATTATTTCGAAAAAATTGGTCGAAGCTAAAATCCCGCATGAAGTTTTGAATGCGAAAAACCACTTCCGTGAAGCACAAATCATTATGAATGCAGGTCAACAAGGAGCGGTAACCATTGCGACCAATATGGCTGGTCGTGGTACAGACATCAAGCTTGGCCCTGGTGTTAAAGAACATCCAAATCCAGAATATCAAGGTCTTGCGGTAATCGGTACTGAACGTCATGAAAGTCGTCGTATCGATAATCAGCTCCGTGGACGTTCTGGTCGTCAAG
>NZ_SDSD01000042.1 GCF_004798965.1 Onishia niordana | reverse complement strand
AATCACACGTGATGCTCCAGGATTGACTGCAGCTTTACGTTGATGAAGAGCATCTGTCATGGACATGCCAGTACCAAATCGTGTCGCACCTCCAGCCATTTTATAACTAGCATTGAAGCTTGAATTGGCCTTACGTGCAATCCCTCCATAGTCCAATAACTCATCATCAATCTCAGAGATGAAACGGCTCGGACGATTATAGCTGGTTTTACCGTAGAGCACACGTTGATTTGCATTGGTCATATAAAGAAATTCTTCGGCGCGCGTGATTCCCACATAGGCAAGACGACGTTCCTCTTCCAATTCATCAGG
>NZ_SDSD01000041.1 GCF_004798965.1 Onishia niordana | reverse complement strand
GCAAAAAGAGCCGTAAGAATCCCAATAGTCCCTCCCAGTAATGCAGTGAGCTTTACCCCTGCGTTCACCATTTTCTTTGACATTTCACGTGCAAGGAAGCTTGATAAAATTGTCCCTAAAGCTATGAAAACGGCCTGATAAACGGTGATAATATTATTGGCTAGTGACACACCTGCTACAGCTGTGAGTCCAATTCGGGTGACTAAAAAGGTATCACTAATCCCCACCAGCATCTGCAGAAAATTCTCAACTACGGCTGGGAGCGCAAATTTTAATATTTCTTTTGTAGATTTCATATCCCTAATAAATAAGAGCGCACCC
>NZ_SDSD01000040.1 GCF_004798965.1 Onishia niordana | reverse complement strand
CAAACGATGGTCATTCCTGGATTAGGGGAGGTTAATGACCTCTCAGAGTTACGGAAGTTAACAGGAACCGCTGTTGGTGTCAATTTAATTATCAAAGATACCGGACCTGAATATAAGAGAGTGACAGAAGCATCGATAAAGGAAGTTCTTCGCAAAGGAATAAATTTCTTATCATTAACAGCATATGTTACGCCTGAAGCAAGCCCAGAGCGTATCGTAGAGGATATTAAGCTGGTACGTCGTTTCTATAATGGCTTTTTAATGCTGAATCCCGTTGTCTCACATGGCTCAGATTTGGTTTGGGAAAACTTAAAAGCCTATAT
>NZ_SDSD01000003.1 GCF_004798965.1 Onishia niordana | reverse complement strand
TCCTCGCCCACGCTGAGCAGTTGGGCCTTTCCCTTCCACTGGCGAGTGAGAGCCGCGCCCTGTCGGGCCGAGGGGTCGCCGGTCGGGTCGAGGGGCGTGAGTTGAGCCTGATCACCCCCCGCCACCTGGCAGAGCAGGCCGCTCTCGATCACGACCTGAGCGCTCGGATCGCCGAGCTGGAGGGGGCCGGCAAGAGTCTCGCCGTGCTGGTCGAAGGCGAGCATCCGCTGGGCCTGATCGCCGTGCGCGATGAGCCGCGTGACGATGCCCGGGAGGGGCTGACGGCGCTGTCGCGCCTGGGCGTGCAGGCAGTGATGCTCAGCGGTGACAATGCGCGTACCGCCGCGGCCATCGGTGACAGCCTGGGCATCGAGGCACATGGCGAGCTGATGCCCGAGGACAAGGCCCAGCGCGTTCGTGACTGGCAGGCCGCCGGCCGAGGCCCCGTCGGCAAGGTGGGCGACGGCATCAACGATGCGCCGGCGCTGGCCGCGGCAGAAGTGGGCATCGCCATGGGCGGCGGCACGGATGTGGCACTGGAAACCGCGGATGCGGCGCTGCTCAAGAACCGCGTCGGCGGCATCGCCGAGCTGATCGCCCTGTCCCGAGCCACGCTGCGCAACGTCAAGACCAACGTCGCCCTGGCGCTGGGCCTGAAGGCCATTTTCCTGGTGACCACGGCGCTGGGCATCACCGGCATGTGGATCGCGGTGATGGCGGATACCGGCGCCACCGTGCTGGTGACCCTGAACGCCATGCGGTTGCTGGGTTATCGCTTCTCGCCAGGCGATGCCACGACTGGCTCGGCAAGCCCGCGCTACCAGGCAGCCACGTCATGAGAACGAAACGGATAGCGATGGCGCCGCAGAGCCGCTACTGGTTGGCACTGGCCGTTATGGTCGGCCTGGCCGACCAGGTCATCAAGGGGCTGGTGCAGGCGCTGATGCCGTATGGCCAGACCATCCCGCTGACCCCATTCTTCAACTGGGGTCACTGGTGGAACACGGGGGCGGCCTTAAGCTTCCTCGCCGATTCAGGTGGCTGGCAGCGCTACCTCTTCCTGTGCTTTGCAGGGTTGGCGACTATCGTGCTGACGTTCCTGTTGTGCAGGCCCAGGCCCCGCCTGGAGGCGCTGGGGTACAGCTTGATGCTGGGTGGCGCGCTGGGTAATGGCATCGACCGCCTGGTGCGAGGGTATGTGGTGGACTACCTGGACATCTACTGGCGAGAGTGGCACTGGCCCGCCTTCAACCTGGCGGATATCGCCCTGTTCCTGGGTGTCATCGCCTTTGCGATTGCGGCCTTGCGTGAGCGTCCCTCCCCCAGATTGTCTGAGTGACGGCATGGATGCACAGAACCAGCCAGTCCGGGACATGACGCCTGTCGGACGGCTCTCTCCGGTCCTCGGCTGTTTGCTGGCCCTGACCGCCGGGGGGCTGACCACCCTCAGCGCCGCGCCCTTCACGCTGTGGTGGCTGGGCCCTGTGGCGGTGGCCCTGGTCTATGTCGGCATCCATGCCCTGACACCCGCTCAAGCCGCGCTCCGTGGCTGGTGCTATGGCGTGGGCCTGTTCGGCTCCGGTGCCTCCTGGGTCTTCGTCGCAATCCACGGCTATGGGGATACGGGGGCGCTCCTGGCGCTCTTCCTCACCGGTCTGTTCGTGGCCAGCCTGGCGCTGTTCTATACCGTGCCCTTCTGGCTCTATCGCCGCGTCACGGGCCGACGCCTGGCCTTCCTCAGCTTCGCCGGCACCTGGGTTCTCAGCGAGTGGCTGCGCACCTGGCTGTTTACCGGGTTTCCCTGGCTGCTGCTGGGCACGTCCCAAGTGGACTCGCCGCTGGCGGCCTGGGCCCCGGTGGGCGGCGTCTATCTTCTGTCGCTGATCACCGCCCTGACCGGCACCCTGGGCGTGGAGCTGCTGCGCCGACGCTGGTGGGCCCTTGCCCCTATCGCCGCCCTGTGGCTGGCCCCGTTAGCCTTGCCGGGTCAGTGGACCAGCCCGGCCGGCGAGCCGCTCAGCGTGGCGCTGTTGCAAGGCAACCTCGACCAGAGCATCAAGTGGAGTGCCCAAGGCCAGCGCGAGGCGGTCAACATCTACACGGCGTTGACCGGGGAGCAGCCCGACGGCATCGACCTGATGGTCTGGCCCGAGGTGGCGCTGCCAATGTTCGAGGAGGAGGCGCGGCCCATACTGGAGCGGGTGCAGTCCAACCTCGCCCCCGACACCGCCCTGCTCACCGGCATCCTGCAGCGCGACGGCGGCGACTACTACAATAGCGTGATCGGCCTGGGTAACGCCGAGGGCCACTACCGCAAGGCGCGTCTGGTACCCTTCGGCGAGTACCTGCCGCTGGAGAGCCTGCTCGCCGGCACCATCGCCTTCTTCGACCTGCCCATGCCGACCATGACGCCCGGGCCCGAAGCTCAGGGGCCGATCCACGCCGCCGGAACCACCATCGGTAACGCCATCTGCTACGAGATCATCTATGCCGACCGGGTCGCCGAGCAGGCGCGCGCTGCCGAGCTACTGCTGACGGTCTCCAACGACACCTGGTTCGGCCGCTCCATCGGCCCCCTGCAGCATTTGCAGATGGCCCGTCTGCGTGCGCTGGAGAACGGCCGATACCTGATTCGCGCCACCAGCAACGGGATGACTGCCATCGTCGATCCTCAGGGCAGTGTCACAGCCCGCGCACCACAGTTCCAGGCGACGAGCCTTCGCGGCGAGGTGCGGCCCATGGTGGGAAACACGCCGTTCACCCGAACCGGTAGCTGGCCAATCTGGCTATTGGCCGCCTTACTGGTGCTGCATGGATGGCGAATTAACACACGTCGGTCTGGATGATAATGGTCCAGTCAAAAAAGGAGAGAATTATGGCGTTATCGAAACCTCACTCTGGTACAGCGAGAGAAGCTCCATTGTGGCAGCTCCGAAAACGCACAGTGGTGGGGGTGCTGGCCGGTTGGCTGGCACTCATCGGCGCTTCTCAGGCCGAAGAGGAGGGCGAATGGCCCCGCGGCCACTATCCGCTGCCTGAGGAAGGCAATGTGATCGGCGACACCTACCGCATAACGGTGGATGATCGAGAGGATACCCTGCTCGATATCGCCAGGCGACACAACCTGGGGTACCGGGAGATCATGCGAGCCAATCCGGACACCAGCATCTGGATCCCCGGCGAGGGAACCGAGGTGACCATTCCCGGACGCTTCATCCTGCCCGATGTCGAGCGCAACGGGATCGTCATCAACATCGCCGAGCTGCGCCTTTATTACTATCCCGAGGTGGATGACGACGAGACGCCGCGTGTCGAGACCTATCCTATTGGCATCGGTCGCGAGGGCTTCGGTACGCCCCTCGGTGTCACCAAGACCACCATGAACATCAAGAATCCCGCCTGGTATCCACCCGAGTCGGTTCAGCGTGAAGCCAGGGCACGCGGTGAAGAGGCGCCCAGCGTGGTGCCCCCAGGCCCGGACAATCCGCTGGGAGACCATGCCATTATCCTTGGATTCGATGGCTACTTGATCCATGGGACCAACCAACCGGATGGAATCGGCATGCGTGCCAGTCGTGGCTGTATTCGCATGTTCCCCGGGGACATCGAGTCGATCTTCGACCGCGTGCCCGCCGGCACCCAGGTCCGAATCGTCAACCAGTCCATCAAGATCGGCTGGTACGAGGGGCAACTGCTGGTTCAGGCATTCCCGCCTTTGGAGGGAGAAGGGCACAGCATGTCCACATTGGTAGAGACCATCACACGTCTCAACCAGCGCAACGCCGAGGGCTGGAGCTTCGATTATGAACAACTTCGCGGCCTATTAGATGACCCCAGCGGTCGCATGGTAGCCCTGAATCCCAAGCCGGAGCCGGATAGAACGCATGACACTGACTACCAGGGTATCTACGCAGAAATCGCGCTGGGCAGGCCATGATGACGACGACACGGCGAGTCCTGTCAGTCTCGTGACGCTGACTTCAGGCGTGGATGATACAGGATCTATCGTCCTCTGCAGGGCCACTTTGCCTATGGTCATGTCACTCATGTCGGCACCTGCGAAGTCTCCGAAAAGAGTTTACTGGCCTTACCATGGTACGGTGGTAAAGGTCGCAGACGTGTAGGCAACGCTATCGTTCACCCGGCACAGCAGGACAACTGCGTCACATCCTTGGTGAAAGTCTGAGCACAGAGCTTGAGCCCTTCTACCATGGTCAGGTAGGGAAACAGCTCATTGGCGATGTCGTGTACGGTCATGCGTGCGCGTAGCGCCATCACCGCCGTCTGGATCAGCTCACCGGCTTCTCCCGCCACCGCCTGTACGCCCAGCAATCGCCCCGAGTCGCGTTCGGCCACCATCTTGATGAAGCCACCGGTGTCGAAGTTCACCAGTGCCCGGGGCAAGTTTTCCAGGTCCAGCTCGCGGGTATCGACGCTGAAGCCTTGCTCGATGGCCTCGGCTTCCGTCAGGCCGACGGTGGCCACCTGGGGGTCGGTGAAGATCACCGCCGGCATGGCGCTCAGCTCCAGGGTGGCTTCGCCCCCGGCCATGTTGACGGCAGCCCGGCTGCCCCCGGCGGCGGCGACATAGACGAACTCCGGCTGATCGGTGCAGTCACCGGCGGCGTAGAGGCCCGGTACCGTGGTTTGCAACTGCTCATCCACCAGGGTCGCCCCACGCGCGGTTTCCACGCCGAGGCTCGCCAGATGCAGGGCCTCGGTGTTGGGTGTCCGTCCGGTGGCCACCAGCAGATGATCCGCCTGCAAGGTGCCGGCATTGGTGTCGACAATGAATAGATTATCAAGGTAATCCACACGGCTCGCCTGGGTCTGCTTGAACACCTCGATACCCTCGCGGCGAAACGCCGCCTCCACCGCATCCCCTACCGCCGGGTCTTCCTGGGACAACAGGCGGCTCCGGGCCAGCACGGTGACCTGGCTGCCCAGCCGAGCGAAGGCCTGGGCCAGTTCCAGGGCGACCACTGAGGCCCCGATCACGATCAGCCGCTTGGGAAGGGTATCCAGTGCCAGCGCGCCGGTGGAGGTCAGGTAGGGAGTGTCGGCCAAGCCCGGCACCGGCGGTGCTGCCGGTCGGGCGCCGGTGCCGATGAAGGCGCGATCGAAGCGGACGGTCTGCTCGCCGCCCTCATTCAGCGTGACCGTCAGGCTATGGGCATCGACGAACCGCGCCTCCCCCTTCAGGACCGTGATGGCCGGGTGGTCGCGGAGTATGCCTTCATACTTGGCATCGCGCAGTTCCTCGACACGCCGCTGTTGCTGCTCGAGCAGCTTGGCCCGATCTACCACCGGCGCTTGGCTGCTCAGGCCGGCATCGAAGGGGCTTTCCGTGCGCCAGTTGGCGATATGGGCCGCGCGAATCATGATCTTGGAAGGTACACAGCCGGTGTTGATGCAGGTACCGCCGAGGGTGCCGCGTTCTATCAGGGTGATGCGGGCGCCGCGTTAGGCGGACTTCAGGACCGCCGCCATGGCGGCGCCGCCGCTGCCGATCACCGCGATGTGCGGGTTCTTGTCATCACTCATGAGGGGAATTCCTTGAATAGGTAGAGGCGTTGTTACAGCAGGCGTCGTATTGCTTCTCGCGCCATAGCGCATAGAGGGTCAGGCCGATGAAGAAGGCCAGGGCAGGAAGCAGTACCACGTCCAGGTAGCCGGTCAGTGCCGCCAGGCCAACGGTGCAGCAGGATCACCAGGATGGGCGTGAAGCAGCACAGCGCCAGCAGGACGGTGCCAATCACGCTTGCGCGCAGCAGGGGCTTGGGGTTCTTCATGGTCACTCCCGATCCGCTTCCGAGGGTGTCGGGGATGAGGGGGAGCCGGCGTTGGTGGTGGCTTCGGTCAATGCTTCGACGTGCGTTCGTGAATCGTCGAAGGTGACCACCGCCTCACGATCCGGGTAGCTCACATCGACGTGCGAGACACCGTCCACTTTGTTGAGGGCGGCCTTGACGGTGATCGGGCAGGCGGCGCAGGTCATGCCCGGCACCGACAACGTCACGGTCTGCGGGGCGGCCCAAGCCGACGTGGCGAGCGTCGCGGAAAGCGCAATGCAGGCAGCGAGTCGTTTCATGGCGATCTCCTCTTAGTAGAACAGGGGCAGGAGGTAAGGAAACAGCAGCGCGATCAGCACCAAGGCAGCGACGATCCAGAAGATGGCTTTATACGTCGTGCGAACCTTTGGCATCGCGCAGGTTTCGCCTGGCTTACAAGCGGTGGTAGGCCTGTTGGTCGGCCCCGTACATTGCCATCCTGTCGGCTAGTTCGTTGCCTTCAACTCCTGCGTCCCCTTTGACGTGGGCGATGGTCAGCGACGATTTGAGGCTTTCGTACAGCGCATGCGTGGGCTGGATGATCTCCGGGTTCTTTATCGCCTCTCCATTGGCTTTCTTCCAGCCGCGCTTCCGCCATTCGCCGGCCCACTTCGTGATGGCGTTGGTGGTGTACATGGAGTCGCAGTGGATCCGCACGGACGATCCCTGCGCAATTTCCTCCTTGGCCATATGTAGAGCTTGGAAAAAGGCGTTTAACTCGGCTGTATTGTTGGTCCCCTTGGGGTTGTAGAGGCCATACCAGAGCTGGTCGAGGGTGCCCTTGCGGTAGATGGCCATGCCCGAGCCGGCATCACCAAGATTGGGGTCACAAGCACCATCGCAGTAGATTTCCGTGTCGAAGGTCTCTCCCGGGTGAGTATGATCGTCCTTTTTTGACGCCTTATTCCGCCGAGATGTGCGGCCCGAAGGGGCCGAGGCCACGCTGCCAGATGTCGTCGCCTTCTTGTGTGGTGAAGATCCCGGTCTGCCGGCCGACCCAAACGACATAGAATTTGGGGGCTTTCTTTGCTGTCATGCGGCGCTCCGTGGCGGTGATGTTCTGATGCAGGAATAGAAGAGCCCGCCCCTTACAAGCCGGGCTCGGTCAGTCAACATAGTTTCCTAAAGCTCTCTGGGCGATTCGAAGTGTCTTGAATGCAGCTCGTCAGCGTAGCGCTCGATGAAGTGTGCTACCTGTTGTAACGCTTTGATAACAAGAAATACTGCTGTAGGGCCTGCAGGCTGCCTTGCCACAGCAAAACATGCGCCATGCCCGAGTGTTCAGTACTTCAAGAGTGTCCTTACTAGCTCTGCGGTAGGATGAAATCGGCCCAATTCTGCATCATGGCCCGTCGCTTATTGAAGAGGTCTCCACGGCGATAGGCCGCTTCCACCTTGTTCTCGATGGTGTGGGCCAGCGCCATTTCTGCGACGTCACGAGGATAACTGGTGACTTCGCCGGTCCAATCGCGAAAGCTCGAGCGGAAGCCGTGGGGCACGTAGTCGCCCCGTTCGCCACCCTGACCATAGCCGATGCCTCGCATCAGCTGCAGCATGGCCATATTGGAGAGAGGGCGTCCGTAGCGCGCTCCGGGGAAGACATAGGAGTTGCCCTTCACTCGCGGTAGCTGGGCCAGCAGCTCCACCGCTTGCCGTGACAGCGGCACACGGTGTTCGCGGCGTGCCTTCATTCTGTCGGCTGGGATCGTCCAGGTTTGATTGTTGAGGTCGAGCTCCAGCCAATCAGCGCGCAGGACCTCTGAAGTGCGCGTAGCTGTCAGGATCAGGAACTGCAGGGCCCTGGAGGAAACGCTGGTATAGCCCTGAAGCTCGGCCATGAAGGCGGCAACATCATCATAGGGCATAGCCGGATGGTGGCTTACCTGCTTGACCCTAGATGGTTTGGCCAGCAGCTTGTCGAGGTGCCCACGCCAGCGGGCCGGGTTCACAGGATCTCGGTAGTTGTGCGCCGCGGCGTAGTCGAGGACGTTCTCAATCCGGCCTTGCACGCGCTTGGCCGTTTCGGTCTTGCTGGTCCAGATCGGTGACAGGATTTTCAGGACGTCTTGGGTGGTGACCTCATCGACAGGCTTGTTTCCGATGACCGGTCGAGCGTAGGCCTTCAACGTGCTGACCCATTGCCGCGCGTGCTTGGCGTTCCGCCAGCTGCGGCGGTGGGACATGATGTAGCGGGCGGCACAGCTGGTGAAGGTGGGCGTGGCCTCGTCTACTTGCTCTTCTTCTACCTTGGCCTCAAGGGGATCAAGGCCTTCCTTGATGAGGCTACGGTTCTTGCCGGCACGAGCTCGCGCTTCAGCAAGGCTGACGTCCGAATAGCTACCAAGGCCCATGTCGCGAAGTTTGCCATTGCGCCGGAACCGATAGATCCAGCTTGCTCCCCCTTTCTTGCCGATCTTGAGGTACAGGCCCTCACCATCGTTGGTCAACCCGGGCTTGGCCTCCCTGACCAGTTTCTGTACTCCACGTGTGGTGAGCTTGCCCATGGCCGCCTCCTCGTTGTCGAAGGATTAGCGTACCATACCCTAGCCCATACTCCGGCCCATACTTTGACTCTGGAAATGTCGGTACGGCTTTGGATCTTGCTGGACAGAGATTAAAAAAAATAAAGCTAAAACAATGAGTAATTATATTTTATTGGATGTTTCTGAAGCCTAATCAAGCGGACTGTCCCTCCGCCACCACAGTACGAAAAAGCCACCTACGGGTGGCTTTTTTGTGTCTGAGCGATAGAGACAGGCCTACCTCAAGTAGTCGTTGGGCCCAATAGGGGAAAGGCCTGCCGATTTAAGAACTACCCCCTTCCGATAACTTGATCACAGGTCCTTAACCAGGCGCAGGGCATCGTAGATGGCCGCATGGGTATTTCGCGACTCGACGGCATCACCGATCCGGAACAGCTGGAACTGGCCATCGGCATGCCGGGTCACTGATTGAGAGCGTCCGACGATGAGATCGTCATAGTTGACTTCGCCGCCATTGCGGGAGAGCGCTTTCAAGTCGAAATAGAGGTCGGCCATCGGCGTGATGCCGTAATTGACCACCACCTGATCGATACGCCGCTCGTGATCCAGGTCCAGATAGTCGCTCGAGATCTTGGCCAGCAATTCGCCGTTGTCGCGATGCACGGATGACAACCGGTAGGTGGGCGTGAAGGTGACATTCGGTCGTTGCAGGGCGCGCATGTAGGGCGTCAGGTTCATGGCCATGATCTCCGCCGAGAAGGTGCGGTCCGGCGTCATGATCTCGAGTGTGGCCCCGGTAGCCGCGATGATCTCCGCGGCCTGCATGGCGGCGTTGTCGCCGGCCTCATCGAACAGCAGCACCCGCTTGCCCGGGGCGACATGCCCGGACAGGATGTCCCAACTGGTGACGACGAGCTCATGGCCGACCGCGGGCATGTCTTCGGCGGGGAAGCCGCCGGTGGCCACGATCACCACGTCCGGCTGCTCCTTAAGCACCTCGTCGACCTCGGCCCAGACGTTGTAGCGGATCTCGACCCCGAGCTTCTCGCACTGCGCCAGTCGCCAGTCGATGATGCCCATCATCTCGCGCCGGCGCTCGCTCTGCGCCGTGAGTAGCACTTGCCCGCCGGCGTCGCTGGCGGCTTCCAGCACCACGACCCGATGACCGCGTTCGCCGGCGACCCGTGCGGCCTCGAGCCCCGCGGGGCCGGCGCCGATGATCACCACCCGGCGCGGCCGCTCCGCCCTGGCGATGGTGTGGGGCATGGTGGTTTCCCGGCCGGTGGCCGCGTTGTGAATACAGTAGGCCGCGCCGCCCTGATAGATGCGATCGAGGCAGTAGTTGGCGCCGACACAGGGGCGGATGTCCTCTTCGCGACCCTCCATGATCTTGCGCACGATATGCGGGTCGGCCATGTGGGCACGGGTCATGCCGACCATGTCGACCTTGCCCGAGGCGATGGCATGGCGGGCGGTGGCAACATCCTGAATCTTGGCGCCGTGGAAGGTCGGGAAGTCGACCTCGCGACGGATGTCGCCGGCGAAATCCAGGTGCGGGGCACTGGGCATGCCCTGAATGGGGATGACGTCGGTGAGCCCCGGGTCGGTGTCGATATGCCCCTTCACCACGTTCAGGAAGTCGATCAGGCCGCTGTCCTTCAGGCGGCGCGAGATTTCCATGCCATCGCTGGCCGTGAGCCCACCCGGCAGCATCTCGTCGCCGGTATAGCGCACGCCGACGATGAACGCCTCGCCGACTCGCTGGCGGATGGCGCGCAGTACCTCGAAGGTGAAGCGCAGCCGATTGTCGAGACTGCCTCCATAGGGGCTCTCGAGAGTATTGGTCAGCGGCGACCAGAACTGATCCATCAGGTGCCCATAAGCCTGCAGCTCGATGCCGTCCAGGCCGGCGGCGTGCATGCGTTCGGCGGCGTCGGCATAGTCACGAACCAGGCGCTCGATGTCCCAACCCTCGATCTGCTTGGGAAAGGCGCGATGCGAGGCTTCGCGGCGGTGCGAGGGCGACACCGCCGGCAGCCAGTCTCCCTTGTCCCAGCGCGTGCGGCGGCCCAGGTGGGTCAGCTGGATCATCACCGCGGTGCCGTGCTCGTGACAGGCCTCGGTCAGCTCGCGCATCCAGGGCACCACCTCGTCCTTATAGGCTAGGATGTTGTTGAAGACGGGCGGGCTGTCCTTGGCCACCGCCGCCGATCCGGCCGTCATGGTCAGACCGAGGCCAGCCTTGGCGCGCTCGACATGATAGGCACGGTAGAGCTCCTTGGGCATCCCGTCTTCGGGATAGGCGGGCTCATGCGAGGTCATCATGAGCCGGTTCTTCAGGGTCAGGTGCTTGAGCTGAAAGGGCGTCAGCAGCGGATCAGTTGCCATGATCGAGTCTCTCTTGTTATTGGCTTGACGGCATTCAGAGCGAATGTACATACTCGTTTATCAAATGTACATAGGTGTACATTTATGTCGAGAGGCTGCCATCGGGTCGACGATGGCGCCTGACCTGGAGGAGGGGATGCCATGCATGAAGCCACCGTGGTGGGGATCATCGGGGGGCAGGGCTGGATGGGACGTTCGTTGGGATTATCGTTGCTCGAACAGGGCATCCTGCCCCCGGAGCAATTGATCGTCTCGTCGCGCTCCGTCAACGCCGAGGTCTATCGCGACTGGCCCGAGGTCCGCTGTGTTCGCGACAACCATGGACTGGTCGAGCGGTCGGATATCATCGTGTTGTCCGTGCGCCCTCAGGACCTGGCCAGCCTCGACATCGCTGTGGGTGACAAGCTGGTCGTTTCCCTGCTTGCGATGACGTCTTGCCAGGCCTTAGCACAGCAAATCGGGAGTCGTCGGCTGGTCAGGGCCATGCCCAATGCCGCAGCGGAAATCCGTCGGGCCTACTTCCCCTGGTTCGCCACGCCAGAGGTAGGCGGTGCCGACCGGCGATTCGTCCAGGCATTGCTCGAGAGCTGTGGCATGGCGAGAGAAGTGTCGGCAGAACGCGACCTCGATTATCTGACGGCACTCAGCGGCGCCGGGCCGGCCTATCCGGCCCTGCTGGCGCAATCGTTGCTGGACCATGCTCGGCAGAACGGGATAGCCGATGACATGGCGCGCGAGGCCGTCATGCAGACCCTGGTGGGCGGCTGCCTGCTGCTGGAACGCCTGGAGACGGACCCGGGGGAGATGGTGGAGCGGTTGATCGCCTATGACGGCACCACGGCGAAGGGGCTGCAGACGATGATCGATGAGGGCATGGAGCGGGTGGTTCACCGGGGGCTCGAGGCGGCTTATGCCGCCGCACGAGCTCCGGGGAAGGCGTGAGCCACTGTCGAGGGGCGGTACGGATGAGGAGATCAGTCCCCCTCTTGGGCTCCCTGCCCGGGGGCGTAACCATGGCGGGCATGGAAGCGGCGAAGTTCGTGCGTCTGCGGGGCCTGGCCGGTGAAGATCTCGACATAGGCGGGAATGCGTCGCATGCGAACCTCGAGCGCTTCGTCGGTCTTCATCGTGATATAGCCGATCTGGGTAAGGTAGATGGTGCGTCCCCGCGCATTCGCGGCCAGTGAGTCAAAGCCTCGCGCCTCGAACATGCGCGTGAGCGCCTCGATGCGCGCGTCGTCGGCGGCATCGATCTGCTGTGCCACCTCGTCCGACTGTAAGGCCCAGCTACGGATCGCGAACTCCAGCTGTGAGTCGAACAACTGAGGGTCCAGCCAACAATCGAAGACGTTGAGGATCGCTTCCACGATGCTGTCGGCATAGGCCTCGGCCTGGCGAATCAGGCCCTGGGTGTTCTTCTCGCGCCACCGCTCGATCAGGGCGTCCAGCAGCGCCTCGCGGTCCTTGAAGAACCAGTAGAAGCTGGTGCGCGAGACCTTGAGGCGCTTGGCCAGCGGCAGGATGCGCACGCTGCCGACACCGGACTCGAGCAGCAGCTCGAAGGCGGCGTCCAGCCAGGCGTCGCGGGAGCCTTTCCATTTGGTGTCTTGAGCATCGGTGGCAGGCATCGAGAAGACATCTCCGGTCGCAGGGCACTGCCTTGAGGGCAGGCAGTGAAGAGCCTGCAGAGTACACCTGTGTCTATTTCATGTACACCGGATCGCCTGGCCGGCCCGCTGGACCGGTGCAGGCGGTGTAAAAAGCGCCATGTTGCCTTGGTCCAGTCTCTTTTCCACGATGCTTTGGTGGAGGTTGGCCCAGTCTCCATATAGGAGAGCCTCTCATCACTACTGTGCGTTTGGTTATCGAGGTATGGTCAGAAAAATAAACGGGTAGAAATTAAGGAGGAAAAAGTTTCTACCCTTATTATTGATATGCTTTAGCCCAATACTAGGGAGCATCCCAAGGCAACACCGATGAAGAGGCCTAGGAGTTGAAGACCAAGTAACCAGAAGAGCTTGGTGCTGAATAGGCTATAGATTCCACCGCTAGTGAACACAATATTTGGCCTAAGAGAGAGTCGAAGCATATCGCCAACTAAAGCGCCCGTGACGCCCAGTGCAGAGCCCAGCACTCCTGCTATGATCTTTGCAAATAAACCGGCTCCTACTACCATGGTCGATGTGTTAAATGTCAGCATTACGCACGAAGCAATGATCGCAGCAATTCCCCAGCCCATAATGCTTGGGCTGATGAATAGGGCTGGAGCATCGCCAGTGACTTCATTCTCTTTCTGTAGTTCCATGTCATAACCTCGTTAATAATTATATTTTTCAGGACGTTAAGCCAGCATAAGCGGGCAGCTATGTTGGGGCTGTCTAACGTTCTACTAAGCTTCCTGCGCTATCTTCGGCAACTGAGGATGTAGTTATCATCGGCCTCGTGTCGCGTCACTTCTCCAGTTCCTTATTACCTACCTTAAAACCAAGAATAGGCACCTGTGGGCTTCGTCAGCAAGTCATGACCGGAGAAGCCTCTTTCATATATGATCTTCTCAGTGGCGGTGCCTCGCTTTTATGTTAAGCCGCTCTTCTACTGGACCTCAATCAATAGACTGTTTTGTCCTCATCGGCTGCTTAAAAGGCAACTTGAATGACCGTGCTGCAAGAGGTCGCGAACTGGCCGATCTACGGCCGATTCTAGCCTTGTCTGGCCTTCGCTCGTCGACTTTTCAGACAAAGCCTAGTAAAGGGGGCTAGAAATGTGAGGCCCGCTTCCTCGGCTCCCAGGTTGAGTGGATGTTGATTGAGGTCAGTGTCCCTGCGCGGGAGACGGCGATAGGCTGTATGATCTCACCATGATATAGCCGGCTCGATGGGGGCCCCGTGTTGAAGCGAATCATTCCCTTGCTGATTCTCGCGCTAGGGGGGGTGGTATTTTTCTCCCTCAAAATGACGGCGCCGGCTCCGGTCGATGTAACTGCCGAAGAACGTAGCTGGCGCGTGGCATCAATGCCCGTGGAACTGGGTGAGCATCGCCCCGTCGTGCCGCTCTACGGAAACGTGGTGGCGCCCGACTTGATTACCGCGACTGCGCCTCTGTCGGGTCGGATCGCGTCGCGCCCGGTGCACGACGGGCAGCGTGTGGCTAAGGGGGAATTGCTGGTGGCCCTCGACGCGGCCGATGTTCAGCCGCCGCTTACACAGGCCCGCGCCGAGGTCGCAGACCTCAAGGCGCAGATCGAGAGCGAGGGCATCCGCTATGCTAATGATCAGCAGGCTCTTTCGCGTGAGCAGGCGATACTCGGCAATGCTCAGCGCCGGTTAGAGCGTGCGCGTTCGCTGGCATCTCGCAACCTGCTTTCCCAGTCCGAGCTTGATGATGCCCGTGATGGGGAAGATCAAGCTCAGCTGACCATCACCAACCGTCAGCGTGCTCTCGCCGAGCACCCGACGCGTCTTGATCGCCTCGAGGCCCAGCTCGATCGAGCGCAGGCGGAGCTTGCTGCCGCAAACCGAGATGCCGAGCGTAGCCGTGTGACGGCCCCCTTCGATGGTGTGATAACCCGTGTTGAGGTGGCACCTGGTGATCGCGTTGCCAGTGGGGCGGACTTGTTGAGTGTCTACCCCGTGGCCGGGCTTGAGCTAAGAGCGCGGGTGCCTAACCGGTATCAGGACGAGATAGTGTTGGCGCTGCGAGACGGGCTGTCCCTTCGTGCACAAGTGCCTGAGCGAGAGATCGACTTGCACCTGGAGCGCCTGGCCGGCGAGGGCGAGCCTGCCGGTACCGAGGCCATCCTCTCGATTGCTGCAGAACCGTCGGTTGCCAGCGGGAGCGGCTTGGTACGTCCCGGTAGCATGTTATCCGTGCTGCTCGAGTTGCCCCCGGTTGCGGATACGTTGGCTGTTCCCTACAGCAGCCTATACGGCAACGATACGCTTTATCTCATCGATGAAAATCGGCTCGAACGAAGGCACGTCACGGTCCTTGGTGAGACAGTCGTGTCTGACTCAATGTCGGATGAAACACAGGCGAGCGCGGGGGAGCGTTGGTTACTGGTGGAAGGGGCAAATCTGGCGACCGGCCAGCGCGTGGTGACAACCCATCTGCCTAACGCTGTCGATGGTTTGCTGGTCGATGATGGCAACGCGTCGGAGGCGAGCGGCGGTGAGGAGGTCTCGCCTTGAGTGAGCGTCGCGGCATCATCGGTTTCTTCGTCCACCACAAGGTGGCGGCCAATCTCATCATGCTGATGATGCTACTTGGCGGTTCGCTGGCGCTGCTGCGCATGAACATTCAGTTTTTCCCGACGTTTGAGCTGGACGTGATCAGCGTGCGGGTCGTCTGGAGCGGTGCATCTGCGGAAGACGTGGAGGAGGGCATCACCGTCCCGCTTGAACAGCGGATCAAGAGTGTGGATGGCCTCAAACGCATGACGTCGACCTCGGCTCAGGGGATCTCGAGTCTGACGCTCGAGTTCAACGAAGGCGTTGATCCCATCATTGCGCTGGATGATGTTAGCCAGCAGGTCGATGAGTTTACCAACCTGCCCGACGATGCCGAAGAACCCCAAGTGATTCGGGTCGCCCGTTATGATCCGATCGCCAGACTGCTGATCCATGGCGATCTGGCGCCGGCGGAACTGCGCCGGCTCGCCCATCGCTTTGAAAACGAGTTGCTGCAAGCCGGTATCGACCGAGTACAAATCAATGGCTTGCCGGAGCAACAGATCAGTATCGAGGTGCCAGCCGAGCGACTCATGGCCCTTGGACTTAGTCTCGATCAGATCGCTGATCGCGTGCAGGGGCTGTCCCGTGATCTGCCCGCGGGTCTCATGGGGCAACAGGACAGTACCCGAGAGTTGAGGTCGATCGAGCAGCGACGTGACCCCCAAGCCTTTGCCGAACTCCCTGTCATCGCCAATCAACAGACACAGCTGCGCCTGGGCGATATTGCCACGCTGCGCCAGGAGCCTCAGGACGGGCAAACCACGCTGACGCGGTCGGGTTCGCGAGCGGTCGAGCTGTTGTTGCAGCGTGCCGAGAACGGTAACTCGCTGGAAGCGGCCCAGGTACTCGAGGAGTGGTTGGCCAAGACCCGGCCAACCCTGCCGCCGTCAGTTACCCTTGAGACCTATGACGAGAGCTGGCAGTTAATCGACGACCGCATCTCTCTGCTGGTCGGCAATGGGTTGGGCGGTCTGTTGCTGGTGATGGTGCTGTTGTATTTGTTTTTGCCCGGTCGGGTGGCCTTGTGGGTCGCTATAGGCATTCCGACCGCCTTTCTAGCGGCATTGGCCGTGCTGTGGGGGATCGGCGGGTCGATCAACATGATATCGCTGTTTGCGCTGATCATGGCGTTAGGGGTCATCGTCGATGATGCCATCGTGGTCGGTGAGGATGCGGATGCGCATTACCGGCTCGGCGAGGCCTCTCATCTCGCCTCGGAGGGGGCGGCAAAGCGCATGGTCTGGCCGGTGCTGGCCTCGTCCTTGACCACTGTGGCGGCTTTCATGCCGTTGTTGGTTGTCGGTGGCGTGATCGGCAACATTCTCGTTGATATTCCGCTGGTGATGATTTGCGTGCTGATCGCCTCATTGATTGAGTGTTTCATCGTGTTGCCGGCGCATTTGCGCCATGCCTTCCAGCCGGCCCCTGTGGGCCGACGGCCACACCCCGTCACGCGATTGCGTGAGCGCTTCGATAAAGGCTTCGAACGCTTCCGTGAAGGGCCTTTTCGCGCTTTCTCTGTCCTGACCTTGCGCTACCGTGCGGGGACTATCGCCTCCGGAGTAGCCTTGGTGCTTGTCACGGTGGGCCTCTTGGTCGGTGGCCGGATCAGCTTCGAATTCTTCCCGACGCCGGAATCCAGCATTCTTTATGCCAATGCCAGTTTTGTCTCAGGGACTGAGCGAGAACGCGTGGACCGTTTCATGGATCATCTGGAAGCGACGCTGGATGAGACCGAACAGAGCTTTGATCAGCCGCTGGTCTTGCATGCCGTCACGCTGCACGGCAGTAGTCTTGATGATGGTGGCGGGAGTCGTACAGGCGATCAGGTCGGCGCGATGCGCCTTGAGCTGGTGTCTCCGGATGGCCGGGAGGTGCGCAATAGCCAGTTCATTGCCGCCTGGCGCGAGCGCATTGAGCTTCCGCCAGGGCTGGATAACCTGAGTATCAGCGAACGACGCGCGGGGCCGCCGGGGGAAGACGTCAATATTCGCCTGACCGGCAACGATGCAACGGAGCTCAAGCAGGCGGCCACGTCCCTTGCCGCATCGCTAGGTAACCTGCCCGGTGTCCTCGATACCAACGACGACATGCCCTGGGGCCGTGAGCAACTGATCTATTCACTGAGTCATCGTGGTGAGGCGCTGGGTCTGACCACAGAGTCACTGGGGCGCCAGCTGCGCGCGGCCTTCGATGGCCGCCTGGTCCAGAAATTTCAGGATGGTGCCGATGAGATCGAGGTGAGGGTTCTGCTGCCTCGGGTAGAGCGTGAACAGTTGAGTACCTTATCTCGCCTGCCGATCCGCCTCGATGATGGACGCTTCGTGCCCCTCGAGCAGGTGATGGATATGTCGTACCGTCAGGGTTTCGAGGCGCTGCGTCATGCCGATGGCCAGCTTGCGGTCGAGGTGACCGCCGTACTCAATCAGGCTGTCACCTCAAGCGACAAGGTGCTGGCAAGCCTCGAAGCCCAGGTATTGCCTCAGCTGGCACAGGAGCACCGCCTTCGTTATAGCTTCGAGGGCCGCTCCGCTGATCAGCGCGATACGCTCGGTGATATGCGTACCGGCCTGATCATGGGGCTGGGGCTGATGTTCGTGGTACTGGCCTGGGTATTCGCCTCCTGGAGCCTGCCGCTGATCGTGATGGCGATTATTCCTTTTGCGCTGGTGGGGGCGCTGCTGGGGCACTGGGCGCTGGGCATCGATCTCACGATATTGTCGTTGTTCGGGCTGTTTGGCCTTTCCGGCATTGTGGTCAATAGCGCCATTATTCTGGTGAGCTTCTACCGCCAGCAGCGAGACAAGGGCCTTGATATTAATGCGGCGTTGGTTGAGGCCGCTGTGCAGCGCGTGAGAGCAGTACTGCTGACGTCGTTGACTACCATCGGCGGCCTGTTACCGCTTCTTTTCGAGACCTCGCTGCAGGCGCAATTCCTGATTCCCATGGCGGTGTCCATCGCCTTTGGTCTGGGCTTCTCGACGCTGCTGGTGCTGGCGGTGGTCCCGGCCTTGCTCTCTTATCTTGAACAGTGGCGGGCGACGCTTGCTTCAGCGTAAACACCTGCGCCGCTTTTAGTGGCATGAGACGCAGGTGAGGTAAGCCGCTTGCGATCAATATTCACTGGCTTGTTATTTATAGACGGCTGGTCTAAATTATTCTCCATGACGCAAACACCAAGCATACGCCGCCGTGGAAGACCGCCCAACGTCGCGCGGGAAAACCCGGATACCAGGGCAGCTCTCATTCGTAGCGGTCTGGAGGTGCTCACCGAGCAGGGCTTCAGTGCGGCCGGTATCGACGGTATTCTCAAGCGCGTTGGCGTCCCTAAAGGCTCCTTCTATCATTACTTCACGAGCAAGGAAGCATTCGGGCGTGCCGTGCTTGAGCAGTATGCCGCCTATTTTGCTCGCAAACTCGACCATTACTTGCTTGATGAAACGTTGCCGCCGTTGTCACGTATCGAGGCGTTTGCCACTGATGCCAAGAACGGCATGGCCCGTCATGGTTTCCAGCGGGGTTGTCTGGTAGGCAATCTGGGTCAAGAGGTCGGCTTGTTACCGGAAAGCTACCGAGCCGCGCTCGAGCAGGTGCTGGGGGACTGGCAGCAGCGGCTCGCACAATGCCTGGTTGAGGCACAAGCCCTAGGTGTGCTGAGTCCCGACGCGGATTGTGACGCCTTGGCCGACTATTTCTGGATCGGCTGGGAAGGGGCTGTGATGCGTGCCAAGCTGCAAGAGGCGCCAACCCCCCTTGATACCTTTGTGACCGGCTATCTGGCAGGTCTACCTCGCCAACGTGAATAACGCCGGCGCCATGAAGGAAATTTTTTATCCAGTATTAGACGATCGGTCTAAAAGGAGTAACGATGTTCAAGGCCATTCTGATTGAGAAAGACGATGCGGGTTACCGTGCCGGACTGACGGAACTGAATGACTCACAGTTACCGGATGGTGAGGTGACCGTGCGGGTGGAATACAGCACGCTCAACTATAAGGATGCCCTGGCCATTACCGGCAAGGGACCGGTCGTGCGCCGCTTCCCCATGGTGCCGGGGATCGACCTGGCCGGAACCGTCGAGTCCAGCGATTCCGACCGTTTCCAGGCCGGGGATCGGGTGCTGCTCAACGGCTGGGGCGTTGGTGAAGGGCATTGGGGCGGGCTTGCCCAGAAGGCACGCCTCAAGGCTGACTGGCTGATCCCGCTGCCAGAGACGTTCTCGGCCAAGCAGGCCATGGCCATTGGCACAGCGGGCTACACCGCCATGCTGTCGGTGATGGCACTTGAGCGCCACGGCCTGACGCCCGCCTCGGGACCGGTGCTGGTGACGGGCGCCAACGGCGGGGTCGGTAGCTTCTCGATCGCCTTGTTGGCCACCCTTGGCTATACCGTTCTTGCCTCGACCGGGCGGCCTGAGGAAGCGGACTACCTCAAGCGGCTGGGGGCGGCCGAGATCCTCGATCGGGCCGAGCTCACCGAGAAGGGCAAGCCCCTCGCTAAGGAGCGCTGGGCCGGCGCCATTGATTCAGCCGGTAGTCACACACTGGCCAATGTCTGCGCCGGTACGCGTTATGGTGGGGTGGTTGCGGCCTGTGGGCTGGCGCAGGGCATGGACTTTCCCTCGACTGTTGCTCCCTTCATATTGCGTGGCGTGACCCTTGCCGGCATCGACAGCGTGATGCGCCCGCGCGAGGATCGTCTGGCGGCCTGGCAACGCCTCGCCGATACCCTGAACACCGACATGCTCGACGAGATCGCTCACGAGATCGGCCTCGAAGAATCCATCGATACGGCGGCTCAGCTGATCGAGGGCAAGGTGCGCGGGCGTACCGTGGTGGACGTCAATCGCTGAAGCTATCGCTTGAGAGTCACCGCTTGAGGGTCACCGAAACAGTTTGACCGCGTCGGACGCTTACCTGATTAATGATGGGAGTGCCATTAAGCTCGCTGACGCGGCCGGCGACGTAATAGTCTCCGGCAGGTAAGCCATTGGCGACGAAATAACCGTTGGCATCGGTACGCGCATAGTGCGTGTATTCCCTGGCACGAGGGTCGGCTGGGGCGATGGCACGACCGGATAGAGCAACCTCTGCGGCCTCCGCCGAGTAGGTGGTAATCGGTGCGATGGATATGGTCTCACCGGTCCCGGGGACTGGATTGCCGCTTTTGTCGTGCTGGTAGAGTCGGCCCCGAATGCTTGCATTCCCCGTCTTTTCGAGAGCGGCGTATTCCTGTGCGGGGAAACTCACCTGCCTGGGCACGCGGCCATCCTGCTGCTGCTTATCGGGCGGGGGCAGCTCCTCGACGGTGGGATCACCCTGCTGAGAAGTTGGCCACTGCGGGGCTATCTGACAGCCTGCAAGCATTAGCGCGAGTATTGCGATTAAGCTGCTCCACCGCATGTCTGTCTCCTCCTGCATGTTTGATAGGCCAGTATATCCATCGCTACCTCGAGTCACGAGGTGTCGTCGAATAGCGTCAGTGGTACCTGTCATGCCGCATTCTATCCCCGCGCTCAGAGGATCCGAATAGGAAAGTCGTCTGGAAAATAGACAGTTGGCGGTCATGGCGTGGCGTTGAATCTCCACGCCACGGCCAACGTTATGTTCTTGCGTCGAGAACTCTGACACGGCATCCTTGGTCGAAGGTATGATCATTAACAAATGGAGCATCGACAGATGGCTTATCAAGACACGCAGGTAACACAACGCCATGAGAGTGCCCTCAGCACCAACAAGGTGCTGCGTAACACTTACGCGCTGTTGGCCATGACACTGCTGTTCTCTGCTCTTACCGCAGGCGCTGCCGTCGTCATGGGCGTTCAGCAGATGAACATTCTAGTGTTCTTCATTGGTGCCTACGGACTGATGTTCCTGGTGCACAAAACCGCCAACTCGGCCTTGGGTCTGCTATCGACCTTCGCCTTCACCGGCTTCATGGGCTTCACGCTGGGTCCAATCCTAAGCGCTTACCTAACACTGCCTAATGGCCCGGCATTGATCATGAATGCCCTCGCCATGACGGGTGCAACCTTCATTGGTCTATCCGCCGTTTCGTTGATTACCAAGAAAGACTTCGGTTTCTTGGCGAACTTCCTGACTGCTGGTGCCATTGTGTTGATCCTGGCCATGGTGGCCGGCATCTTCCTGCAAATTCCGGCGCTGTCGCTGGCCGTTTCCGCTGGCTTCGTTCTGTTCTCTTCAGCGGCGATTCTCTATCAGACCAGCGAGATTGTTCATCGTAGCGGTGAGACCAACTACATTCTCGCCACTATCACGTTGTACGTATCGATCTACAATCTGTTCATCAGCCTGCTGTCGATTCTCGGCATCATGAGCAGTGACTGAACTCGGTAGGTAGACCCTTTCTTGGCCCCGCCGCTATGGCGGGGCCAAGTCGTTTCTGGCTGACTCATTAGCGCCTACATTCTGAGCATACGATGAATCGTGAATGCGCCCTGTGTTGAGAGAAAACCATGCGTTATGCATTGCTGGTCCAAGGCGGTCCTTACAGCTCACAGGCATCCCACTCTGCTCTGCGGTTCGCACGGGCCGTCATCGAGCGAGGTCACTGCCTTGCTACCGTGTTCTTCTATCATGACGGTGTCTATAATGCCGCCCGTCTCAGCGCTCCGCCTCAGGACGAGCCCCACCTGGGGGATGGCTGGCGCTTACTGCATGACGAGCATGGCACAGAGTTACTGGTATGCATCGCGGCAGGCCTTCGCCGTGGCCTCCTTGATCAGCGAGAGGCGGCGCGACATGGCAAGGAGGGGTATAGCCTGGAGGAACCCTTCGAGCTGACGGGACTTGGACAGTTGGTAGAAGCCGGTTTCAGCCACGATCGTCTGATCACCTTTTCCCCATGAATGAGGCCCCGTGATGAGTGGACAGGAGACACATGATCTTGAGGCGAGGGACCCCGATAGTGTGGTCGACAATAGCGTCACCGCTGGAGACCTGCTGGTCATCCTGCGTCATGCCCCCCATGGCTCCAGTTGGCTACGTGAAGGCCTCGATACGGCATTGGTAGCCGCCGCGTTCGGACAAAGGGTTACACTGTTGTTTGCCGGAGAAGGTGTCTTGGCATTGCTGACCGGTCAGACGGCCGGACCGCTGGGGCAGAAGGGCACGCACGGCGTGATCGACATGCTGGCGATGTATGATATCGATACGTTGATGGTCGATGGCCGAGCTCTTAAGAGCCGGGGACTTTGTACAGACGACTTGATGCTACCGGTGACGCTAGTCGAGGCTGACGGCGTTGTGTCGCTGCTTCAAAGCCATCGGTTGGTCCTTAATTTCTAGGCTCGTCGCCTAAGCTGAACTTTCATGATGAGCCGCCGTATCTGTCTATTTTGATCTCTTGCTACGTGGAGAGCCCCGCGCATGATTCTGCATCTTCTCAATCGCTCGCCAGTGACCAGTCGGGTCATCGATGATGCGTTGGCGGCAATGGGTCCTGATGACCGGATGCTGCTTATCGAGGACGGCGTATCGGGTGGACTGCCGGCGCAGGCCTTGTTTTTCAAGAATCTGGCTGGCCGGCTCTTTGCCCTTCGCGAGGACCTGGTCTCTCGCGGCTTGCTCGAGCGCTGCGGTGAACACGTGACTATCATTGACGTCGAGGGCTTCGTTGACCTGACCGAAGAAGCCAATAAGACCGTGAGTTGGTACTGATGGCCTCTAGTGAAATATACCGTTATCTATCCATTGAAAACCGAGAAATTGGCCTGGACCCGGAAGGGTTTCTGGTCGACATGGGTGATTGGTCTCCCGCCGTCGCCGAAGCATTGGCAGCAGAAGAGGGGCGCATCCTTACCGAAGATCACTGGGAGGTGATCGAAGTGCTGCGTGATTTTTATTCTCGCTACGAGATGGCGCCAGCGATGCGTCCGCTGGTCAAGTCGGTGGGGCTGGCACTTGGCGCCGAGAAGGGGAAATCCTTGCATCTGATGCGCTTGTTCCCGGATAGCCCGGCGAAGGTCGGGGCCCGGCTTGCCGGACTTCCTAAGCCGGCTAACTGCCTGTGATTCTTGACCTGGTGGCTGTCTTGCCCTCAGGTGCGAGGATGTCATCGACATGAATTTTCTGGCTCATGCCTGGCTTGCGCACCACGGCAGCGATGATTTCCTGTACGGCAACTTGATCGCCGATGGCGTCAAAGGCAGCGATCTTGCTGCCTGGCCGCAGGCTGTGGCTGGTGGTATTCGCCATCACCGTCGTGTCGATGCCTTGGTGGATCGCCATCCTTGTACCCTAGCCGCGCGGAGCAGGGCGCCTAAGGGGCATGGGCGATATGCGGGTATCGCTCTCGATCTGGTGTGGGATCACTTCCTTTCACGCTTGCTGGCCGACGATCCGGCTCAACACGTCTTGATCGCGCGCTGTTATCGCTTGCTCGATGCCCAGCAAGCCCCTGACCGGTTGGCGTCGATGGTGCCGGTACTTGTCGAGCAGGATTGGCTAACTCGTTATGCGGATTTCGCCTTCACCTGTCGCGCCATAGCGGGCATCGGTCAACGCCTAAGTGGGCCCAATCGGCTTGCCGAACTGCTGCCTTGGTTGGAAGCCGACTACCTGCAGCTGGAGGCCGACTTCCGCTCACTGTGGCCAGACATGGAGACTGCCATGGAGGCTCCTGGCATCAGGCTTCCGTGAGCCATAGGCAGTCGACCATATCGCCAGGCGCCACCTGAGAATGGGCGGGTATCACGGCCAGCGCGTTGGCTGTCACGCAGGAAGATAGCACCGCTGAGTTCTGATCGGAGAAGGCGCGAGCGCTAGGGCCTTCTGGTAGAAAACACAGCTCGACTCGCATGTAATGCCGACGAGCCTTGGTCTCGGTGCTGAATTCGGCGCGGGCGCGAAGTCGAGGGAGTTCAGCCAGTGCCGGGCTGCCTAGCATGGCACCGAGTAGTGGACGCAGGTAGATCCAGGCACCCACATAGCTTGATACGGGGTTACCAGGTAGACCGATCAGTCGCGCTTCTCCTGTATCTGTTGGCAGGCGTCCCAATGCCAGAGGCTTGCCCGGGCGCATGGCCAGCCGCCACAGATCGAGTTGGCCTAACGTCTCCAGCGCCGCCTTGACGTGATCCTCTTCGCCGACACTGACACCGCCCGTCGTGATCACTACGTCGGCCTGCTTTGCAGCCTCGCCAAGCAGCTTGCAGGTGGTGGCAAAATCATCGGCGACCCGCTTGGCCATTACCACTTCACCGCCGAAACGCTCGATTAGTCGTCGCAGCATGGGGCGATTGGAATTGTAGATCTGACCGGGGGCCAGAGCTTCGCCGGGGTCGATAATCTCATCGCCGGTCGACAATAAGGCGACGCGAGGGCGGCGACGTACGCAGACCCTGGTGATGCCTTGCCCCGCCAAGTGGCCCAATGACGCAGCCTCGAGTCGCACGCCAGCGGGAAGCAGCCTCGCACCGACGCTGACGTCTCGTCCCTGACGGCGGACATTATCTCCGCTGGGAATATCACCAGGTATCCAGGCGCTGTCACCGTCGAGTGCGACGCGTTCCTGCATGACGACACAATCCGCGCCTGCTGGAAGTTCGCTGCCGGTGAAGATGCGTGCGCAGGTGCCCTGCATGAGGGGCGTGGCTTGCGATCCGGCGGGAATCCGTTGGCTGATAGCAAGCCACTGTCCGGCGTCGGATGCACGTAGCGCATAGCCATCCATGGCGCTGTTGTCGAAAGAAGGAACGTCCAGACGCGCTGCGACGTCTACGGCCAGCACTCGTCCGGCAGCGGCATCACAATCGATCGTTTCCGGCGCCACTGGCGTGACGCCTTCCAACAAGGCGGCGAGAGCATCCTCGACACGTTGTAGCTCGCTTGACGTGTCAGCCATGAGTGCCGCGCTCCGGGATAACGAGATTGGCGTAGTTACAGGGCTTGTGGCTGCCGTCTAGCTGCTCGCTCAGTATGCCGTCCCAGGCAGTGCGGCAAGCGCCGGTGGAGCCCGGCAGACAAAACACCACCGTTGCGTTGGCAAGCCCACCAAGACAGCGGCTCTGAATGGTCGAGCTACCGATTTCTTGCCAGGACAGGTGGCGAAAGAGTTCGCCGAAGCCTTCGATGCGTTTATCCAGCAGTACTTCAACGGCTTCCGGGGTCGAGTCGCGGCCGGTGAACCCTGTACCGCCGGTGGTCAGCACGACCTGCACGTCGGGTGCCGCGATCCAGTGGGCCACCTGGGCCCGAATCACGTAGACGTCGTCTGGCAATATACGCTTTTCGACCAGCACATGGCCTGCTGCGGTCAGGCGCTCGACCAATGCCTGTCCACTACGATCGGTGTCTTCGCTGCGGGTATCTGACACGGTGAGGACCGCGATGCGCAGCGGCTCAAACCCGGGGCGCTGCTCACTCATGCCTTATCCTTCTTCGGCTGGTTGCGGGCCTCCAGAGCGGCCAGCTGTTGGTCAGTGGCCGGTGCCTGGTAGAGCTTCTTCCACTCGCTATACGGCATGCCGTAGACATGCTCGCGAGCCGCCTCGTAATCGAGCTCGGCGCCTTGTTCTTCGGCGGCATTCACCAACCATTTCGACAGGCAGTTGCGGCAGAAGTCGGCCAGAATCATCAGGTCGATGTTCTGCACGTCCTTGTTGTCGTCGAGGTGCTTGAGAAGGCGACGAAAGGCGGCGGCTTCGAGTTCAGTGCGGGTCGCGTCGTCAAGATGGTGCATGGCGATGGCTCCTGCTGGGTAGCGCCGTTGGGCGCTAAATTGATGTTGACCCAAGGATAACAAAAGACACCGCCGTTGGGCGGTGTCTGATGATCGTTCATGTCGTCGTTGGAACAGTCGCTTAGGTAGGTTTACCGGGCGGCTGGCGTGGTTGGCCTTGCTGACTGCCTGATGACGCCGGGTCTGGTGCTTCAGCCTGATCCTTGACCTCCTCATACCACAGATTGTGATGCTCCTTGGCCCATGTCTCATCGACATAGCCTGTGGTCATGCCCTCAAGCGCACCCTCGGTGCCGATGGTGCCAATGTAAATATGGCCAAGGGATACCGCTGTCAGTGCCAAAGCGGCCAGCGAATGGATGACGTTGGCCCACTGCATGGTGTCCCGGCTTTGTCCATAGTTCGGGAAGTCCATCACTAGGCCACTGGCGATCACCAGTACGCCAGCGGTGGCCAGTAGCCAGAACCATGCTTTCTCACCCCCGTTGGCAAAGTGAGCGTCGACGTGTTCCTTGCCAAATAAGCCGCCGCCTTTTTTGAACCATTCCCAGTCTGTTTTGTTCGGAATGTTCTTTTTCAGGAATTTGGCCAGGATAACGATCAGCAAGGCCCCGAATACTGGTCCAAGGTAGTTATGCAACAGCTTGGTGCCGGACATCATGGCGGCCCATATGCCGTCTCCCAACAGGGGATTGAAGACGTACTTCCCATAGAGAAGATTGAGACCAGTCAGTGCCAGAATCACGAAGAGAGTCGCCACCGTCCAGTGCAAGGCGCGCTCCAAGGTGGACCAGCGCAACAGCTTGCGGCCGGTACGGGGTTCTTCGAGATCCTTGCGACCAACGATCAGGTAGAACACCAAGATTAAGGCGGCCATGCCACCAACGGTGATCAGCCCGAAGGGTGATATCCAGCGATTACGAATCTGTCGCCACGTTTCGCCGCTTGGGTTGACCAGGTTGTAGGTGGAATCAAAGCGGGTGTCGATGAAGTTCTCACCGCTCTTCACCTGCCGCCAGATCTCGGCATCGATAGGTGGCACGGCGGTAGCCAGTTCACCCTCGGGGTCGGCGCTCTGAGCCAGCGCCTGCCCGGCAAGCAACATGCTTGTCACCAGCAACAAGAGTAGGGTCAGCCGTCGACCAAGGGCCAGGCATGCGTTATGAATATGCATAGGGCCTCCTTACTCCTGACGGGTCGCGTCGTAGGCGAGGGTATCCATTGAGGTCTTGGGACCGGCACGGTCCACCGAGGACCATGCGCCGTCCTTATGACCGCGATGGACGACGCGTTGGCGGAAGATGTCAGCCACCGTCTGGGCATCCCCGGCAATCAATGCCTTGGTGGAGCACATTTCGGCGCACAGCGGCAGTTTGCCTTCATCGATGCGATTGGCACCGTACTTTTCGTACTCTTCTTCCTTGGTTTCAGCAGGCCCGCCGGCGCAGAAGGTGCACTTGTCCATCTTGCCGCGCTCACCGAAGGCTTCGGTACCCGGGAACTGAGGGGCGCCGAAGGGGCAGGCATAGAGGCAATAGCCGCAGCCGATACACTGATCCTTGTCGTGCAGCACAATGCCGTCGTCACGCTTGAAAAGCGTCTCGGTGGGACAGACTGCAATGCAGGGGGCATCATCACAATGCATGCAGGCCACCGAGATCGATACTTCGGTAGGTTCGCCATCGTTGAGTGTCACAACACGCCGGCGTTGGATGCCCCATTCGACTTCATTGGCGTTCTTACAGGCGGTCACGCAGCCGTTGCATTCGATGCAGCGCTCTGCGTCACACATGAATTTCATCGTCGCCATGGTTATCTCCTCACCCCGGGAACGGATATTGCCCCGGGGGATATCCTGTAGAGTTCAGGGGCTCAGCTGGCCCGCTCAATCCGGCACAGCGTGCACTTGGTTTCCTGCATTTGTGTCACGCTGTCGTAGCCATAAGTGGTCGCCGTATTAGCGGCCTCACCCAGTACGTAGGGTGCGGCGCCTTCCGGATAGCGGTCGTGCAGGTTTTCACCCTGGAACATGCCGCCGAAGTGGAAGGGCATGAAGACGACCTCCCGTGCGACGCGCGGTGTCACCATTGCCTTGACCTTGACGCGTCCACCTTCTGCGCCCTCGACCCAGACCATTTCGCCATCTTCGATTGCGAGGTCATTGGCCAGTGCTGGGTTGATTTCGACGAACATCTCTTGCTGAAGCTCAGCCAACCAGGACATGGAGCGAGTTTCTTCGCCACCGCCTTCATATTCGACCAGACGACCGGAGGTGAGGATGATTGGGTAGCGGTCCGTGACATCTTTCTGCTGAATGCTCTTGTAGAGGGTCGGCAGACGGTAGTGAGAGGCGACGTCGTCCCAGGTCGGGTAGTCTTTCACCAAGTCGCGCCGGCTGGTATAGAGCGGTTCGCGATGCTTGGGAATGGGGTCCGGGAAGGTCCAAACGTTGCAGCGCGCCTTGGCGTTGCCGAACGGTGAGCATTCGTGAGCGATCGCTACCCGCTGGATACCGCCAGAGAGGTCTGTTTTCCAGTTCTTGCCCTCGGCGGCCTGTTTTTCGGCAGCGGTAAGATCGTCCCACCAGCCTAGGTCCTTGAGCATGTCGGCAGTGAACTCTGGGTAGCCGTCATCGAGTTCGGAGCCTTGACTGAAAGAATTATCGGCCAGAAGCGGGGTACCATCGCGCTCGATGCCAAAGCGCGCGCGGAACGTCAGGCCACCTTTTGACACCGGCTTTGAGGTGTCATAGAGGATAGGTGTGCCGGGGTGGCGCATGTCGGCGGTGCCCCAGCAGGGCCACGGCATGCCGTAGTAGTCTCCATCTGCAGGTCCACCTTCGGCCTTGAGGTCGCTAAAGCTAAAGGTGTGCCAGTTCTGCTGGTGCTGCTTGAGCCTTTCCGGGCTCTGGCCGGTGTAACCCACGGTCCACATGCCGTTGTTGAATTCGCGAGTGATATCTTCGATCAGTGGTTCGGTGCCATTGACGGCAATGTTCTTGAATAGCTCATCGGCGAAGCCCAGCTTCCGAGACAGCAGGTACATGATCTCGTGGTCAGGCTTGGATTCGAAGCCAGGCTCGATGACCTTGTCGCGCCACTGAATTGAGCGGTTGGTAGCGGTCACGCTGCCGTAAGTCTCGAACTGGGTACAGGCCGGCAGTAGGTAGACACCGTTGGTGCGCCCGTGCATGACGGCGGCAACGGTCGGGTAGGGGTCGACGATGACCATCATCTCGAGTTGCTGCATGGCCTTCTGCATTTCCGGGCCACGCGTTTGCGAGTTGACGGCATGGCCCCAATAGAACATCGCCTTCAGTTTGGAGCGCTGGGAGATCTGGTCTTCCTGCTCTAGCACGCCATCGACCCACCGTGAGACGGTGATGCCGCTAGAGTACATGGGCTTGCCATCGGTGTAGTCGGACTGGTCGAAACGGCTCTTCAGCCATTCATAGTCAAGACCCCATACGTCCGCCCAGTGCTGCCAGGCACCTTCGGACAGGCCGTAATACCCAGGGAGCGAGTGTGACATCAGCCCCAGATCCGTGGCGCCCTGTACATTATCGTGCCCCCGGAAGATGTTAGCCCCACCGCCGGATTTGCCAATGTTGCCGAGCGCCAGCTCAAGGATGCAGTAGGCGCGGGTATTGTTATTACCGGTGGTGTGCTGGGTACCGCCCATGCACCAAACTACGCAGCCTGGGCGGTTTTCGGCGAGCGTCTTGGCGGTGTCGTACATTACCGCTTCTGGAATACCGGTAATGTTTTCGACCACATCCGGCGAATAGGAAGCGACTTCCTCGCGCACGTCATCCATGGCATAGACACGCTGGTCAATGTACTCGCTATCTTCCCAACCGTTTTCGAAAATGTGCCATAACAGGCCCCAGATGAAGGCCACATCCGAGCCAGGACGGAGGCGGACGTACTTGTTGGCCTTGGCGGCAGTGCGTGTGAAGCGAGGATCGACGACGATGATCTGAGCTTGATTGCGCTCCTTGGCCAGCAGGATGTGCTGCATGGCGACCGGATGAGCTTCACTTGGGTTCGAGCCGATGAAGATAATCGACTTGCTGTTCTGGATATCGTTGAGCGAGTTAGTCATCGCTCCGTAGCCCCAGGTGTTGGCTACGCCAGCAACGGTGGTCGAGTGGCAGATGCGCGCTTGATGGTCGGTGTTGTTGGTGCCGGCCAAGGCGGCGAACTTGCGAAGCAGGTAGGCTTGTTCATTGTTGAACTTGGCCGAGCCGAGCCAATAGATGCTGTCGGGACTGTAGGCCTCGCTCAGTTCTTGCACTTTGTTACCGATTTCTTCGATGGCGTCTTCCCAGGAGAGCCGCTGCCATTCGCCGTCGACAAGTTTCATCGGATACTTGAGGCGCCGACTGGAGTGGCCATGCTCGCGCAGTGAGGCGCCCTTGGCGCAGTGGGCGCCGCGGTTGATCGGGTGGTCGAAGGCCGGTTCCTGGTGTGTCCAGATGCCTTCTTGAACTTCAGCATAAACGCCGCAACCCACCGAACAGTGGGAGCAGACGGTGCGCTTGGTTTCCACAGGTGAGTCGAGGTATGGCGTCTTGTCGGCGGCATCCGCCGAGCGCACCATCGAATGGCCCATGAATCCGGCACTGGCGATACCGCCCGTGGCCAGAGCACTACGCTGCATGAATTGCCGGCGGGAAATACCAAGGCTGCTGGTTGCCTTGGCGGTGTTGGAAGTACGCGTCAATCGCATGGTGTCGATCCTCTTGGCCGAAAGGGCGGTCCGGGTTAGTCGCGCAGGGTGGCGTAGTAACGGCGGATATGGTCAGTCTCTCGATAACCACGGGGCTCTTCCGGAGCGGTTGACGGTGTGGTCTTGGCTTGTACCAACGGTACTTGGCCGATCGCGAAGAAAGCGCCAGCTGCAGCGGTGCCAGTGCCGAGCGTTTTAAAGAAGAGACGCCGTTGCGGGTTGTGTTGTTGTGTCATGTTCTTCTCCTCTGCGATCCGGTTTCGTTGGCACGGAATCGTTATAATTAGTGCTTATCGCTTAGTTATCGGTCATGTCGGGCGTTGTTCGAACGGTATCCTGATCGGCGGAAACGACCCGGACCGGCTGACGTGTGGCTTCCTCTGCCTGATGGCGTTGCTCTTCGCTGATGAAGGCGCTGCCAAGCGCTCCTACATGAGCGTAGAACGGGGTATCAACCGCCGCCAAGTCGTCGAAGCATCGCTGCGCCCAGGGGGCGAGATGTGCCATGAAAATCTTGGCGGCTTCCTCGGTTTGGCCTTCGTCGAGCAGCATGGCCATGGTTTCGCAAATGGCGGCGAGATGGTCCTCGGGATCATGGCAGTCTTCTGAGCGGCTAATCCCGAGACGGCGCAGATCGCGACGCAATGCCACTAGCGGTTCGTCCATCAGGTTGCCTTGCCGGTACCAGGAGGCATATGGCGTGACGTCTCCCTGGATCACGCCGACCAAGTGACGGAAATGTGCTGACGCGAGTTTTTTGGCGAGTTCCTCTTGTGGTTGTTCGGCCGCTGAGTGAATCAGCATCGCCCAGCGGTGAGATAAGGTGCTGCCATCGTCCTCTGCATCGAGTTCTGAGAGCCATTCCAGCAACACCGCTGTGGGCGGTTCACGGACCAGTCGCGCCAGGATCCGATAGATGTCGGCCCGTAGCGCGTTCATATCATCATGAATGTCTTCGCTTGAGCCATTCTGCTCTGCCGGGATCGTCGATGGGGTATCGGTCATGACGTTTACCTTGTCGTCTAGCGCATTACTAAGACTGCCATCATCAATGATGGTGCCACTTGACGCTTCAACTAGATTTTCAACTGTGATTCGGGGTCATGGGCCAGGTCCTGCCAGACATCCTTGACCCTGCAGTCCTCGCACATTTCAAGGCGCGCCATGGCGTCACCGGCAAAATAGGGATGATCCGCGAGCTTGGCCTTGATGCTTGAGATGGTGCTGACGCTGGCGAAAGGCTTGCCGCAGCGAATGCAGGGGAAAGCGGCCTCCTCCTTGCGGACCTGGCGGTAAGTTCGCTCCGGTGACGCCAAGAAACCCGGTACCAAATGAATGGCATCTTCCGGACAGATCTCCTCGCAGAGTCCGCACTGCACGCAATCGGCTTCGCGGAAACTGAGTTCGGGGGATGCCTTGCCCCCGGCGAGAGCCGGTGTTGGACATACCGAAACGCAGCCGAGGCACAGGGTGCAGGTATCCTTGTTAACGGCTACATCGCCGAAGGGCGCTCCTGCCGGCATGATATGACGCTGTCCGCTGGGGTGGCCCGTCTCGGTGAGGTAGGCGAGAGTGGCATTGAGGCGGTCGCGCTTGCCTACATCTGAAGAGGATGTGAATTCCGCCTTTTCAGTGCTAGTTCGCCGAGCAATGGAAGGCAGTATCGGCGGCGCATCTCTACGCTCGCTATCGTTGGGGTCAAGAAGACTCAGGCGCCGTGTGTCATGGCCAAGTGCCTCAAGCAGTGTCGTGGCTTGGTGATACTGATCCTCGATCAACGTCCGAAGGCTTGCTGGCAAGCGCTCGGTCAATTGAACACGAACTTCTGCTGCTCCGGCGGCGAGTGCTGCAAGCCAGTGGTCTTGTCCCGCTGCCCCGAGTTCCTCAAGCGGAACGTCCAGCACATGACCAGCGGGCGTAGATTCGCCTGCAAGGAAATCAGCCTCGGCGAAACGTATGACGGGCTCTTTGCCATCGGCTAGTCGATAGGCCGCAAGCAAGCGCTCGACGTAGGCTTGTTGATCGACAGGTGAGGGGAGTCGGTATTGAATGGCGCCTGTCGGGCAAGCGCTGGTGCAGCTACCTGCGCCATGGCAGCGCATCGGATCTATCTCGATCCAGGATTCTATGCGACCTGACTTTCGTGTGAGCGCATCCGCAGGGCAGACGTCTAGACACCGGGTGCATCCTGTCTTGCCGTGGCTATCATGGGCACAAATATCATGATTGATCTGGAAATAACGTGGTTTGGCGAACTCTCCAACCTGTTGTGGGAGGTCGGTGATGGCCTGCTGGCACGCTTCTGTGCCCCAGCTCGCAGCGGTGTAGCCGGGGGGGAGCAATTCGAGGGTAAGGGTTGGATGTTGGGCGAGGTCTAGCACCAGGTCGAAATGGGGGCGGCCAATGCTCGCCTGGGCAAGATTAATCCCACCATCCTCGTGGGGAAGAGTGAGTGTGAACTGCCCGAGATAGCCCTCAAGCTGCCAATCATGGGCGTAGTGGACCGAAAGGAGCCGAGTATCTTCAAGCAATGACTCAACCCCGGTCTCCTCTTCGAGAGGGTTCTCAGAGCCGGTACTGCTGTCGGAGTTGCCTGGGGAACCTGCGGATGCAGCGGCGATAACCAACAGGGTAATCGATGCTAGACCTTGATTATTCAGCTCTCGGGCTGCATGCCGGCCTGATAGTTCGTCGGCAATGATCAGTAAATGACCATCACTTGAGTAGGTAACGCTCTCCGGCGTGAGGTTTACCGGCCAAGAGATACGGGACTGTGCTGTTTCACGGGCGGCCAAGTTGTGATCGGCACCCAGTGATGTAAGGTCGATGCGCTGATTCATGTGGCCTCAACGGTCAGGGACAGAGTTTTGTATTAATCTTCGTCATTCAACAAGATTGGCGCCAATGCACATTGGTCTATATTGAGTGCTAATTTAACTATCGGCTTAATAGCTCTGGTCTATTTTTATTGAGAATCTTTGCTATTTATATGTGGCATATTGTTTTACGCGCCGGCAGATGAGTTAGCGTCAGGATGAGATGACTTACTCGTCTCTTTATCTGGCGCCGGATCTTCATGCGTTTCATTTGCATCATGAGTCCCAGCAATGTCTCTGTTACGGCTCTCCTCGGTGGCGGACGGTTCGCTGGCCTTGCCTTCTATTTGCTGGGCGGTTTGATCAGGATCGCCTTCTTCATCAGCGTGTTGATGTGTCCATTGACGTAGACGGTCCGCCACTTCTTGGGAGAGGTTCTTGAGTTGTCGGTAATCGTCGTCGTAGTCGTTAAGCCCGTCACGATGGTGATAGTGATCCGCTGCAAACATCCGTTTCAGCGCACGGCGACGGATCTCCCGGCTTACACCATCGCCGAGGTAGGCAGTCAAATTGCTGTTTGGCGGTAGGGTGTCGGGATCAGGAAGCTCGTCTACAGGCTCCTGAAAACTCGTATCGTCTGTCTCGGGTGTCGGTACTGTCTGACCTTCGATGGGTTTGTCATGTAGGGCCAGCTCGTCTTCTTTCAACGACGAAGGGGTGTCACGCGCCTGATGATCATCGGTCTCCAGTCCGCGTTTTCGTTGCGACCAACGTGAGAAGCGAGTCATGTCTGATTCTCCTGAGCGCGCCCAGCGCCCTTGCGTTTTTTCTTGCGGCCTTCAACGAGGGCTTCTCCATGATGAGAGAGATAGGCTTCAAGCCACAGCTGAATGGCTTGCGGCATCGCCACCTCATGGACCTGCTGTTCGCCATCCAACCAGCTGGCGGCAACCTCTTGACTGGCGGTCATGGCAGTAGGAGTCGGCGTTTGTCCTGAGAATCCTGCGCGTACGAACAAGCGAGGCGTCGATGATTCGAGGTTGAATCTGTAGGCCGCTCGTTCGGTCATGTATAGCTGAAGTGCGAGAACCTCCGGCCCGCTAGCACCTGGTGCCAGGTCTTGGATATGCCACTGGGTCGAGGTGAAGCCCTTGATGCTCTTAAGTTCGGGAACGAGACTAAAACTAAGCTGCTTGCGACTGATGGGGCCGGTCATATCGGGAGCGTTCATAGCGTGGCTACTCGCGTCAGGACTGCGTTGGAACATGTGAAAGCGCTATATCTACGAGGTGAAGCATCTGGCAAGTCACGGCTAACGCAGGCCGTCAAAGATGGATATGAGATAAAGACAGTAAGCGCCTCGAATGTAATGATGGTCAATATGGTGCAGTTAACGCTGGCCTCATTGAGTTAACGCGCGGTGCCACCCAAACGGTGCCACGCATGTCGCCAAGGAGCGATGCATGTGTTCGTTACGTCTTAGTCATGCCCGTCTGCCGGCAACGCTTGAAATAAATGTCCATGACGAATTTGGAGAGCTGCGTCAGCAGGCAATATCGGCCGAGCGCTCGCTTACCGTGTACCTCAACAAGCGTGAGATTGTCACGCTGATGACATTGGGGGCTGACCCAGAAGCGCTGGTGGTGGGATATCTTCGCAATCAGGGCCTGGTGCCTGAGCAGGACGATTTGGAAACTGTGCACGTCGATTGGGATGTCGAGGCAGCGGCAGTCGTCAGTCGTCGAGCGCCTGAGGATCTGGAAGAACGCCTCGGGCAGCGCACCGTGACGACAGGTTGCGGACAAGGAACTGTTTTCGGTCGATTGCTCGATGCAGTCGGTCTCGCGCCTGTGCCAAGTACACAGCTGAGGCAGTCCTCGTTATATGCGCTGCTCGAGAACCTCGGCGCCTATAATGAAACCTACAAGAGTGCCGGGGCAGTCCATGGCTGTGCGCTCTGCTGTCAGGATCAGGTGCTCGATTTCGTTGAGGACGTCGGGCGTCACAATGCCGTCGATACCTTGGCGGGTCGCCAATGGCTCAGCGAGTATCCCAATGCCATGCATGCTGATATTTTCTACACCACTGGCAGACTGACCTCCGAGATGGTCCTGAAAGTTGCCCAAATGGGGATCGGTATTTTGGTGTCGCGTTCGGGGATGACCCAGAAGGGAGTCGAGCTGGCCGAGCGTTTTGGGGTCATGCTGATTGCTCGCGCCAAGGGGCGGCACTTTCAGGCTGTCAATTCGGGCGAACGCTTGATTTATGACGCCATCCCGGCAAAGCGTCCCGGCGACCGCAAGTCATAGCGTTTGCTGGACTGCCTGCCTGCCTGCCTGCCTGCCTGCCTGCTTGGCTTGGCGCTGCTCCATGGCACAGTAAAACGCCCCGACGCAGTTCATCTGCGCCGGGGCGTTTTACTATGAGGCCAAGCTATTGTTTTAGCTTGAGTTGCTGCGCGTACAGACCGACAGCACGACGGCATCCTCGTCGCTGATGGACACCAGGGCATGCCCCATGTCGCTGTCAAAATAGATGCTGTCGCCATGCTCCAGCCGTAAAGGCTCGTAAAACTCGGTGTAGAGTAGGATTCCCCCTTCGAGGACGATCAGGAATTCCTCGCCATCGTGCCGCACCCATTCACTGAATTCGCTGAAAGCGCGGGCACGGACGATGGTCTTGAAAGGTATCATATGCTTCTGGGCCAGCTGCCACGACAGAAGCTCGTGCTCGTAAGTAGGTGTCGGATGTTGCTGACCGTCACCCGCTCGGGTCAGGTCGCGTCGGCCAAGGGTTCGGCTCTGGGGTTTGGGCTGCTTGAGTAGCTGGGGAAGGTCAATGTCGAGCCCGTTGATAAGCTTCTGAACGGCGGTGAATGTCGGGGAGATGTGATCATTTTCGATCTTGGACAAGGTCGAGCGAGCCAAGCCGGTTCGCTTGCTGACATCTTCCAGCGTCCAGCGGTTAGACAGTCGGATTTCCTTGAGTCGCTCCCCAAGCTGCAGTGGCTCGACAAAAGCCTTACGGCCTGACGTGATCTGCAGGGCGGCGGTTTGATCGTTATTGGCGCTCATTGTTTTTTCACTATCGGAAACTTAGTTTCCGCTAGGCTATCACAGCCAGCCCCGCTGAGATGGCGCTTTTTTTACCCTCCACCATGTCTTCTCGTCTCGGCCCATCGTCTCATTTACATGGGTGAGCCAAGAATGAATTCTTGTATCGAGGTGGGGCAGCATTTCCTGGGTAGTGGAAACACATAACGCATAGGCTTCGGTAGATGTCATTCCTCGAAGGGCAAGCCGAGCAGGGCACTGACGTGGGCTTCGGCACAACGGCCAAGCGCTTCCATGTCATACCCGCCCTCGAGTACCGACACCACACGATTATCGGCATACAGCGCCGCAATTTCCATGGCGAGGTGCGTCACCCAATGAAAGTCAGCGGCTTCTAGGCACATATCGGCCATGGGATCGTTTCGGTGGGCGTCGAAGCCGGCAGAGAGCAGTACAAGGTCGGGCTTGTAGGCATGCAGAGCTGGTAGCCAATGATCTTCCACTGCGCGCCTGAAAGCCGGCCCGTCGGTACCGGGCGGTATCGGGGTGTCGATGATGTTATGCCATTGGCTGCGAAGATAGCGCCATGGATAAAACGGGAATTGAAAACTCGAGCAGACCATCACGTTAGGATGATCCTTGAAAATGTCGATAGTCCCATTGCACTGGTGTACATCGAAATCGAGGATGGCGACGCGCCTTGCTCCATGTTTTTCGATGGCATGAGCTGCCCCGACGGCAATGTTGTTGAGAAAACAGAACCCCATCGCATCGGTAGCCTCGGCGTGATGGCCGGGAGGGCGCACCGCACAGAAGACATTATCGGCCTGACCACGATAAACCTGGTCCACACCTCGCACTACCGCGCCTGCGGCATGGCGTGCAGCATCCATGCTTGCTGGGTTCATCAGGGTATCGCCATCGAGAACAGTAATACCTTCCTCTGGCACGCAGCGCTCGAGTGACGCCAGGTGGCGACGTGGATGAACGCGCTCAATTTGCTCATCCGTTGCCGGTTTGGATTCTGACTGCATGGTTTGTTGCAGCACGCCGCTCAACGCTAGCCGTGCACGAATGGACTCAATTCGTAGCGGGCTCTCCGGATGTTCGGGCCCCATAAAGTGATCATGGCATCGAGGGTGGGTGATGTATGAGGTGATCATCGACGGCTCCGGAGTTATTAATGCGACCTTAATCGCCATGCTTCCTTGCATGACAGTGGCAATAAGTCGTACACAAGAACACTACACCCACGCGGGAGGATAGGTCTTGGGTACGCGATTCTTACGCCACTTCTTCGAGCCACACAGCCTGGTCGTGATTGGGGCCTCAGAAAAGCCGCACTCCATGGGCGGGCTGGTGGTGCAAAACCTCCAGGAGAGCGGTTTCCCCGGCAAGCTTTGGTCGGTCAATACCAAGGGGTACGAAAGTGTCCATGGTGTCCCCTGTTTCAGTCATGTCGCTGACCTACCGGCGGTGCCTGAGCTTGCTGTGATCTGTGCGCCGGTGGAGGAGGTTCCCGACTTGCTGGGAGAACTTGGTACGGCAGGTGTTCGTGCCGCGATGGTGTTGTCCGGTGGGTCCCACCTCGATGATCGTAGTCACGACGGCGGCTCCATCCGTGAGCAGATGCTGCGTGCCGCCAGGCCCTCGGGGATTCGCGTACTGGGACCAGAATGCATGGGCATACTGGTCCCCGGGCGGCGGCTCAATGCGTCTTATTCCGGGCAGCCGGTCAAAGCAGGCCGTGTCGCCTACCTGGGCCAGTCGGGCATGCTTGGCAATGCCATCATCGACTGGGCGGCCGGACGTGGTATCGGCCTATCGCACCTTGTAACCGTTGGCGACAGTGTCGACGTTCTTCTGCCTGATCTGCTCGACTACATCAACCAATATACGGCAGCCCAGTCCATCATGCTGCATCTTGAGCGTACGCCGGATGCTCAGCACTTGATGACGGCTCTTCGCGAGGCTTCCCGTCATCGGCTAGTCCTCGCCATTAAGAGCGGGCGTACACCTGCCTCATCATTATCGAACATGCCACCAACGCCGGGTATTGCGAACCGAGACGTGATCTTCGATGCCGCACTGGCGAGGGCCGGGGTCGTGCGTGTCGATAATTCCGATGAGTTGTTCGATGCGCTGGAAACGCTGTCGCGTATGCGGCCCCTACGCGGTGACCGCTTGGCGATTGTCTCCAATGGGTTGGGGCCTGCGATGCTGGCCATCGATCGGTTGATCAGCCAAGGCGGACGGCTGGCCGATTTCAACCAACAGACCCGCGAGGCGCTGGCAAGAGACGACATGGATATGACGCTGCCGGGACGCAACCCGGTAGATCTTGGCGGCGGCGCGACACCGGAACAGATCGTTGATGTGCTGGCCATTGTGGCCGCCGATCCCGGCGTGGACGCAGTGTTGCTGGTACACGCACCGACTCGCCTGGCGCCGTCGAAGGTTACCGCTGAGGCGGTGGTCGCCAATCGCCGGCGTCTCAAGCGCAACCTGCTTACCAGCTGGATGGGCCTGGAGCAGGCACTGTCTGCTCGGCATGAGAGCAACCTGGCGGGTATCCCGACGTATATGTCACCTGAGAAGGCGGTGGGTGCCTTCATGCATATGGTCAATTATCGACGCGTGCAGGCATTGCTGCAGCAAACGCCGCCCTCGTTGCCCTTTGCTACCAGTGCGGGCATCCGTCAGCAGTGTCATGAGTTGATCAATCAGGCCCTCGAACAGCAGCGGTATTGTCTTACACATGCCGAAACGGCGCAGGTGCTGGCCGCCTACGGTATTGATACACCTGAAAGCCGCTATGCCGTTACGGCGGAGGAGGGCGTAGCTGCAGCTCGAACCCTTTTCGCTGCAGAAGCGGATCCGAGTGCTGCTCTCGCATTGAAGATCGTCCACGATAACAACATCGTGCCATTTCGTTATCGAAGCCATCCCCACAAGCTCTCGGCAGGATTGCTCCAGGATCTCACGAGTCCCGAACAAGTCGCAGATGCCATGAGCCGGCTAGAGCAGAAAGTCCAAGAGAAGTTTCCTGAGTCGGGCATCCATGAGTTTTGCCTTCAGCCCATGCGGCGTGGCAAGCACTCACTGCAACTGTGTGCTGGCATCACGCGAGACGCAGAGTTCGGTCCCGTTGTGGTGTTTGGGGTTGGAGGGTACAAGGTCAATGTGTTGGCCGACCGCCATGTGGCGTTTCCCCCCTTGAACATGACGCTGGCGGCTGACCTGATTAGCCGAACCCACGCGGCCAAGCTGATAGAAGAGCATTCCCGTCAACCGCAAAAAGATATCGATACGATCTGTGAGTTGTTGGTGAAGTTATCCCAGGTGGCATCCGACCTGCCGCGCCTGAAAGGGATGGAGATCAATCCGCTGCTGCTCAACAACGATGGACTCCTGGCGGTGGATTTTGCCTTGGACCTAGGGGCTCCCGCCCGCCATGCGATCATGCCGTATCCTGAAGAACTTCGGGAAAGAGTCGAGCTCGATGGTATGGACGTTGAGGTGAGACCCATTCGGGCAGAAGACGCGCCGCTGATCACCGGCTTTCACAAGCACCTATCCAAGGAGAGCATTCGCTTTCGTTACTTCCATCACAAAGCGGATCTGACCAAGCGAGATCTGGCGACCTTAGCCGACATCAATTATGACCGCCAGATGGCTTTCATTGCTGTGCGATCGGATGAGTCTGGTCAGTCAGAGATGATGGGGGTTGTGCGAGTATGGAACGATCCGGACAACATCCGCACCGAGTTCTCGATCATCATTCGCGATGACCTGCATGGTCATGGGCTCGGACGCCTATTGATGACCAAGATGATTCGCTACTGCCAGGGAGTAGGAACGCTCGAGATGTTCGGCAAGATCATGATCGATAACCAGCCCATGCGTTCACTATTGAAGCAACTGGGATTTCGCCTTCGCTACAACATGGAAGAACAGGTGGTTGATGCATTTCTCAGCTTGAATGAACCCGAGTCTGACTGGCAGCGACACCGTCTCGCCTCGCCTCAAGACTAAGGGGTGTGAGGTCTATCCCCTGGCCGGCCAGCAGCGTGTGCTGTCACCTGGAAAGGTTGCGTGCGTTGATTGATCATCAGCTGTTCTGATTTGAGGGGGTATTTATAAGTATGTATGATCTCGCCAGTTCAATCACGACAGTCATAGACCGCGCATAGCCGGTTAGGTCTTACGATCGGCCTATCAAGGCATGTTGGTATGACATAACTACAGGCAAAGCCGATGAGCGAAAAACGACCCGTCAAGATTCAGGTGCGCGGCCTCAGCAAGGTCTTTGGCAGCCAGCCGATGAAGGCTCTTGAGCTGCGCAATCAAGGGCTCAAGCGACCTGAAATCCTGGAAAAGACCGGCCAGACGCTGGGTTTGTCCAACCTTGACTTCGACGTCTACGAGGGTGAGCTTCTGGTGATCATGGGACTTTCCGGCTCCGGCAAGTCGACCCTGATCCGCTGTCTCAATCGCCTGATCGATACCACCGAAGGCGAGATCATTATCGACGACGAGAATATTCCGACGCTCAGCACCAAAGAGTTGTTGGAATGTCGCCGTCGCCACTTTTCCATGGTCTTCCAGAACTTCGCTCTGTTCCCGCACCGTACGGTTCAGCAGAACGCCGAGTATGGTCTGGAAATCCGTGGTATCGACAAGGCCGAGCGGACAGAAACTGCGCGTAACTCACTGAAGCAAGTGGGTCTGGATGGCTGGGAAGATGCCATGCCCAGCCAGCTTTCCGGTGGCATGCAGCAGCGAGTCGGCCTGGCGCGTGCACTGGCCAATGACTCAAGCGTCTTGTTGATGGATGAGGCCTTCTCGGCGCTCGATCCGCTGATCCGCAAGGATATGCAACAGGAACTGCTCGAGCTGCAGCATCGCATGAAGAAGACCACGGTCTTTATTACCCACGACCTCGATGAAGCCCTCAACATCGGCGACCGCATCATCCTGCTCAAGGATGGTGAGATCGTGCAAATCGGCACGCCGGAAGAAATATTGACCGCGCCGGCTGATGAATATGTCGAGCGTTTCATCGAGGGCGTGGATATGTCGCGTATCCTCACCGCCCGCCATGCCATGCGTCCCGTTCGTGCCACGGCCCGTGAAGATGACGGTCCGCGTACGGCACTTCGCAAGATGAGTGAGAACGGCCTGGACTCGATCTATGTCACCAGCCGCGATCGCAAGCTCGTTGGCCTAATCGATGCTGAAACAGCCGAAAGAGCGGTCAAGGAAGGCCAGCAGACGATTGATTCATTGATCATCCAGAACTTCCGCAGTGTTGCTCCGGATGAGCCGATGCATAACCTCTTTGCCATGTTCAGCGACAAGAGTTTCCCCATTGCAGTGATTGACGATGAGCGTCGCCTACTTGGGGTCGTGGTCAAGGGTGCGGTACTGGCCGAACTGGCAGAAGCAGGAGACAACTGAGATGGCGATTGAAATTCCCCGTATCGAGTTGGGTGACTGGATCGAGTCCGGTCTTAACTACCTAACCAGCAACTATTCCGGCGTCACTCGCGGTATTTCCGCAGTTACGCAGACTGGTATCAATGGCCTCAATGATCTGTTGATGTGGCTCCCCGAGTGGGGCTTGATGGGCTTGATTGCACTGTTGTGCTGGCGAATGTCTGGCCTTCGTCTGGGTATCGGTGCCGTGTTGGGTCTGGCCCTGATCTGGAACCTGGACCTGTGGGATCCGATGATCGAATCGTTGACACTGGTAGTGATCGCTACGCTGGTGGCGGTCGTGATCGCGATTCCTGTCGGTATCGCTGCGGCGCTGTCCGAGCGGCTCTATCGAGTGATTATGCCGGTGCTTGACTTCATGCAGACCATGCCGGCCTTCGTGTACCTGATCCCGGCAATTCCGTTTTTCGGTATTGGCTCGGTATCGGCCATCTTTGCCACGGTGATTTTCTCCATGCCGCCGGCGATTCGCTTCACGACGCTCGGTATTCGTCAGGTTCCCAAGGATCTGATCGAAGCCGCGGATGCATTCGGCTCCACGACGTCGCAGAAGCTTTTCAAAGTTCAGTTGCCGTTGTCGTTGCCTACCGTGATGGCAGGCATCAACCAGACCATCATGCTAGCCCTGTCGATGGTCGTGATCGCGGCCATGATCGGTGCCGATGGCTTGGGCAATGAAGTGTGGCGCGCCATTCAACGCTTGCGTCCCGGCGATGGCTTCGAGGCTGGTATCGCGGTAGTGATTCTTGCCATGCTGCTTGATCGCCTCACTCAGTCTTTCCGTAAGACACGTAAGTCCTGATGCATTGCGTGATTCGCCATCCCGTCCTCCTTTCGAGTATGGGATGTCGGAAGCATGACGTACGGCAGCTCGCGTCATGCGAAGGTCAGGCGCAACCTGAATGCATGTTTTATGAGGTACTGCGTTTGATGTCCTGCTAGATACCAATAAGCAACGAAGAGGTGAAAGATGTTCGATATCAAGACTCTGTCACGCGGTGTGCGCCTTGGCGCTATGATGTTGGCAGCGGGGACCGCTGTCGCAGCCGGCCAGGCGCAAGCTCAAGAGAAGGGTACCGTCACTCTTGCCTACGTTGAGTGGGCCTCGGAAGTCGCTTCTACCAACGTGGTGCGTGCCGTATTGGAAGATCAGGGCTATGACGTTGAAATGTCATCACTCTCGGCCGCTGCCATGTGGCAGGCACTATCCTACGGTGATGCAGACGGCATCGTGGCGGCCTGGCTCCCTACCACACACGCGGATTACTTCGACCGCGTGAAAGATAGCGTCGAGGACCTGGGCCCGAATCTGGATGGCACTAAACTGGGGCTTGTGGTTCCTGCCTACAGCGACATGGAGACCATCTCGGATATCGATGCCAATGCTGAAGCTCTCGATGGTCAGATTGTAGGTATCGATCCGGGCGCCGGCTTGATGAGCCTCACCGAAGAGGTGATCGAGGAATATGATCTCGAGACTGATCTTCGCAGTGGTAGTGGGGCGACCATGACAGCAGCTCTCGCCAGTGCCATCCAGAATGAAGAAGAAATTGTGGTGACCAGCTGGACGCCGCACTGGATGTTCGCTCGCTGGGATCTCAAGTATCTTGATGACCCGAAAAATGTCTATGGTGGTGCTGAGCAGATTCACACCATCGTTCGGGACGACCTGAAAGAAGACATGCCGGGTGCTTACGCGATCCTCGATAACTTCGAGTGGACGCCTGAGTTGATGGGTGAAGTCATGCTCATGAACCAGAAAGAAGACAGCGATCCCTATGAGGTTGCCAAGCAGTGGGTTGCAGAGAACCAAGATGTGGTTCAAGAGTGGCTGCCATCTGACCAGTAATGTCGGTTAACCTGCTCCACTGAAAACAACGCCCCCGGCCACATTGGTCGGGGGCGTATTCTTGCGAATAGACAAGTGCTGGAAAGCATGGCGTATACCACACAGAGCTCCCTGAAAGTAGGGAGCGGTGGCATTAGGGGGCAAGGCGCACCTTGAACCATTCTCCATCACGAACCTGATAGCGAATACGGTCATGTAGTCGACTCGGCTGACCCTGCCAGAACTCGATCACTTCGGGTAAGAGCCTATAGCCTCCCCAGTGTGCAGGGCGGTGAATGTCCTGCCCAGCATAGGCTTGCTCGAAACGGGACTGGCGATCCTCAATCCATTGACGATTGGGGATTTCCACGCTTTGCGTGGCGACCCAGGTACCAAGCTGGCTTTCTCGCGGCCGACTGGCAAAATACCGGTCGGACTCCTCCGCCGTGACCTGCTCCACTCGGCCCTCAATGCGAACCTGGCGGCTCAGGGAGGGCCACCAGAAGACCAGCGCTGCATGCGGAATAGTCGCCAGTTCGCTGCCCTTGTGGCTTAGATAGTTAGTGTAAAATACCATGCCGCGCTGGTCGTATCCCTTGAGTAGTACGACGCGCGCATGGGGGCGGCACTGGCTATCAACGGTGGCAAGTGTCATGGCATTGCCATCTATGCCTTCGCTTTCGAGCGCTAGCGCCAGCCACTCGTCGAAGAGTGTATCGGGTGTTTCAGGCGTATTCTCTTCGCTTAGACTGCCGCCTTCGTAGTCGCGCCGAATATCGGCAATGTTCCTTGTCATGGCAATCTCTCCCTCGCTATTTCCTCTATCTTCACCCTTGCGCGGCAAAGGCTCAACCGTTGTCGTGCTTGGCTGACAAACGAATTGTCCCTAGTCAAAAAGCTGGATCATGGCCATATAGCTGACGGTACCGGTAACAATCGATAGCAGAGCGTTATGCCGCCACAACTGCAGCAAGGCCACAATCAGGGCTGCTAGCAGCATCGCTAACCCATTAGCGCCAAGGTTTACTGCACCATTGCTTAGAGGGCGCCAGTCACGCATCGCGTAAGTCACCAGAATCAGCATCACCGCTGGTGGCAGGTAACGACCGAGATGCAGGACCAGCGGATGTTCGGCCTGACGCGAAAAGGCGATGAAGGGCAGTACGCGTGTCGCGAAGGTGGCAAGTGCGCACACGGCGATGAAACCAAGCAGAAAAAGTGGATCCTCTGTCATGAAGCATCCGCCTGTTGAGGCGCTCTCATATCCAACCGGTACTGGATCAGCAGGATCATGCTGGCAGCGGCAATGGCTCCCAGTAACATATGTCGATCTGGCAGCAATGCCAGGGCAGCTAGCGCTGTAGCCATGGCAACGATGAAGGGCATCCATCGGCGAAGGCGTCGCGCTTGTTCGATTGTCAGTACGATGAACAAGGCCGTCAGCACAAATTCAATGCCGGTTGTGTCGAAGGCAAGCTGACTTCCAATCATGACGCCGGCAAGCGTTCCTAGCACCCACCACAACTGGTTCAAAGCGCTGAGCTTGATAGCCATCGTATGATCTTTTTTCACGGGGCCGCGATGCGAAGTCAAGAGTGAATACGTTTCATCGGTCAGTGCGAAGATAAGGTACGGCTTGCGCCACCCTGCTCCGCTGAAGACCCCTAATAGCGACAAGCCATAGAAGAGGTGTCGAGAATTAAGCATCAGGGTCGCCACCGCGACTTCCATGAGGCCGGCCTGATTGGCCAACAAGGCTACGGCCAGGAATTGCCCAGCCCCGGCGTAAATCACAAGTGACATGGTTAGCGCTGCCCACCAGGGAATGCCAACATCCATCGCCAGGATGCCGAAAGCGGCTCCCAGCGGCAGATAGCCGAACATGACTGGCATGGTGGCCTTTACCGCAGAATGCCAATCAGTTCCGACAGAGGAATCAGCTTGGTGTGACGTCATTGCTCAGATTGTCGACGCAGTTGGCGGCTACGAAACCGTGCATAACCGAGACTGCCAACAAAAAGAGCCAGCGAGGCCAATGCAATCAGTACGCCAAAAAGGCCCTGGCCGGGTAGGGTGGCGAACATGACGCCCTGCATGAAGTAGAGCAGGCTGACAAAGCACAGCCAAGCATGGCCACGGGCCCGCTTGATGAGAATCGATGGCAGAAACAATAGCAGCGGGACGATTCTCACCAGTAGGGGGCCCCAGCCATCGGTCTGCACGTCATGAATGATCAGGCCGCCATAACTTAGCAGGGCGATCAGGGAAATATAGCTGTAGAGCACCAGTCGGCGAGTCTTGTCGACCAGCGCGTCCAGGCCTCGTTCGCGCTCCATACGTTCCATCCACTGTCGCATCAGGCCTCCTCGCGCATAGTACCAAGTGCCAATGAAAGGCGTGCGAGGCGGCGACCCTGAGCGATACACAGGTTTCTTTCCTGCTCGTCGAGGGAGCGGTTGCTGCGCTGTCCGGCAAGATGAGTTGCACCGTAGGGCGTGCCACCGGTGGTTGTCGTGAAGAGCTCTGTTTCGCTGTAGGGCAAACCGGAAAGCACCATGCCGTGATGCAGAAGCGGGATGAGCATCGTCATGAGCGTGGTTTCTTGCCCACCATGGAGGCTTGCTGTCGAGGTGAAGGCGCTAGCCGGCTTATCGACCAGCGTGCCGTTCATCCATAGCTCGCTGGTGCTATCCAGGAAATACTTGAGCGGGGCTGCCATATTGCCAAAACGAGTCGGACTGCCAATGGCAAGACCGGCGCAGTGTCTGAGGTCATCAAGGCTTGCATAGACAGGACCATCAGCGGGGATATCAGAATCGACCGCTTCACAGGTAGCCGAGACCGGTGGGACGGTACGCAGCCTTGCATCGATACCGGGCTGCGACTCGACGCCGGCAGCCATGGCCTCGGCCATTGCGCGTGTCGCTCCATGGCGGGAATAAAAGAGTATCAGCACGTACGGAGTGGATGTGCTCATCGTGGCTCCAGGGAACGAGAATTGAAAAGGTGAATCAGGCAGCATCAACTAGGGTGAGTACCGCTTCGGGAGGCCTGCCGATAACCGCCTGGTCACCCCGGTCGGCAATGGGGCGCTGCATCAGTTTCGGGGTAGTGACAATGGCACTGATAACGGCTTCGCGATCCTGGATATCGATGCTCTGGCTTTTCCATTCAGCCTCGTTCGTTCGCACCAAGGCGTCGAGGCCACCGTCGAGACGGTCTAGCAGATCGTTGAGTTGTTCGGCACTTAGCGGGTCATTGAGGTAGCGATGAACACGAAACTCGATGTCGGCGTCTTCCAGCAGGGCAAGTGCCTGGCGAGATTTTGAGCAGCGAGGATTGTGATAGAGGGTGATCACGTCGCAGAGGTCCTTGTGAAAGCAAGTAAAGTAATTGCCGATATTGTAGGCGGCCCCCAAATACCCCACAACCATTAGACGGAGTATAGGTAGGCATGGTTTTATACCGTTATCTTCTCTAGCTATGAATAAGCTGATAGAAGTGGAAGCTGGTTAAACAGAAAAGTTCTCACAGACGCACGTATACCCACACATTACTCCCGTCGGCTATCTGAACCCGAACTCGCTCATAGCGATAACCAAGACGTTCGTAACGATCCAGCGCTGCAAGCTCTTCTTCGCTGACATTGAGTACCAATCCTTCGACTTGATGCCCCTGTTCAGCAACCAGATCCAGCTCCCGCTTGCGATAGCCCGGCAGGATGGCAGCATCGGGACTTCCCGCCCGCCCATAGACCAGCCAGCGAACGGGGGCATGCGTCAGGGTGCCATAGACGAACACTTGAGACTCGCCATCCGGGATCGCCGCCAGATCCTCGGGGGGCTCATACCCGAAAGGGCTCAGCAGGACCCACCACAAGTAAACGGCAGCGATCATCATCAAGCCGATCGTTGAGCCGAGAGCGTATCGCAGGACGCGCATGGGTGTGTCCTTTATTTGATTAACGTTGTCAGGGGGTTCGCGTACTCATCCTGGCATGGCATGCTTCTTGGAGGCTAGTCAGGGCATCGAGCTGTTTCTACACGCCGTGTCGGAGGTGATCAGCATGAGCATGATGGATCGTGAGTTTCGACGTCAGATGGGAGACGTTCGTCCTATTGCCAAGGGAAGGGATAGAGCGGATGTGAGCCATCGAAGCAAGGGGCCGAACGAGGCACAGCAAGCTCGACGCCATGCAGCACAGCAGTTAAATGAGCAGGGCAATTTTCTGTCTGATGACTTCGTGGAACTGGTGGGGTCTCATGATCCGCTAGAGTATCGGCGTGATGGCATTCAGTTGGGTGTAGTAGAGCGCCTTCGTCATGGTGGTTATGCCCCCGAAGCTCACTTGCATCTGCAGCGTCGTCCTTTGTCGGAATGTCGCCGCGAGTTGTTCGGCTTCATTCGGGATGCGCATGAGCAAGGGTTACGTTCCTTGATGGTGGTTCATGGGCGAGGGCGCGAGGATGAGAGCCCTGCCAACATACTGCGTTCCTACCTGGCCAAGTGGCTGGCTCAGTTTGACGAAGTGCAGGCCTTTGCCTCTGCACCCGCGTCTCAGGGGGGGCTCGGGGCCACGCTGGTCATGTTGAGGAAGTCAGAGCGCGCAAGAGCCAACAACCGTGAGCGTCAACAGAAGCGGCGCGGATGAAAAGATCACTTTCCATTGCCATAAAACGCAAAACGCCAAGGCCCGGTTTGAAACGGGCCTTGGCAGAATGGCTGTCGACGAACACCAGACGAGTGAAACCGGTGTTAGGACTGGTTGCCTTCGCGCAGACGACGCTCGAATAACGCCTCCTGGGTATCGACACCAGGCTGATAACTTACGCTGAACGCCCCCAGGGCACGCTGGGCGTCATCCAGGCGCTGGTCATCGCGCAACGCCAGCGCATCGAAACCACAGCGGCTCATGTAATAAAGCTGATCGACCAATACGTCACCGATGGCGCGGATCTCACCCTGATAGCCGTAGCGTTCACGCAGTAGTCGGGCGAGGGTATAGCCACGGCCATCCGTAAAGGCGGGAAAATCGATGGCAATCCGCGGTGATGCCATCAACGTTTCAGCAAGCTCGCCATCAAGCTCTGTATCACTAGGCAGCCAGGGCGCTAGGCCTTCATCCTTACTGGCCTCAAGCCACAACGTAAGCGGTACGATCGCCGGGCGCGCTTGGGGCAGTGTCTCGCTGTCCCGAGAAAGCGACCAGGTGTCGGTTTCCGGCTCGCCCAGCTTGAGCAGCGTCTGGGCCAGCGTTAGCTGTTGATCAGGCATAGACCCGCTCCTTGAAAGGTTTGATCCCGATGCGACGGTACGTGTCGAGAAAGCGTTCATCGTCGTGACGCGTCTCGACGTATACTTTGAGTACCTTGTCGATGACGTCCGGAACATCTTCGCGATTGAAGGACGGCCCGAGGATCTTGCCGAGCGAGGCATCGTCGGTGGAGTTGCCGCCAAGCGAAACTTGATAGTACTCCTCACCTTTCTTGTCGACACCCAGGATGCCGATGTGGCCCACATGGTGGTGGCCGCAGGCATTCATGCAGCCGGAGATATTCAGATCCAGTGGTCCTAGGTCGTACAGGAAGTCCAGATCCTCGAAGCGCTCCTGAAGTGCCTGAGCGATGGGAATCGACACGGCATTGGCCAGGCCACAGAAGTCACCACCCGGGCAGCAGATGATGTCGTTGAGGGTGCCAACGGTCGGGTTGGCCATCCCCAGGTCGTCTAACGCCTGCCACAGGGCTTCCAGTTGATCCACGGGAACGTCGGAAAGCACGAGGTTTTGCTCGTGAGTCACGCGAACCTCTCCGAAGCTGAAGCGATCGGCGAGATCGGCCACGGCGTCCATCTGGTCGGACGTCACATCGCCGGGCGCCAATTCACGACGCTTGAGCGACAGCGTTACGGCCTTGTACCCCGGTACTTTGTGGTCAGTGACGTTGTTGGTCACGAAGCGCGCTAGGGCGCGATCTTCTTGGCGCCTTTGCTCATAGGTCGCGATAGCTTCTTCGCTGACCGGGCGACGCTCGGGCTCCGGAAAGTGAGACTTGGCAGCCTCTACGGCAGCGGGCGTCAGGGTCTGTGGCCCATCCTTGAGGTGTTGCCATTCGGCATCGACACGACGACGGAATTCCTCAATGCCCAATGCTTTAACAAGAATCTTGATGCGAGCCTTGAACTTGTTATCGCGGCGACCGAACTGGTTATAGACGCGCACGCACGCCTCAAGGTAGGTCAGCAGATGCTTCCAGGGAAGGTCATCACAGACGACATCGCCGATCATCGGCGTACGACCCAGGCCACCGCCTGCCAGAACGCGCACACGGACTTCGCCTTCGGCATCACGCCACATGCGCAGTCCAATGTCGTGAACCTGAATAGCGGCCCGGTCAGCGCTTGCACCACTGACCGCGATCTTGAACTTGCGGGGCAGGAAGGCGAACTCGGGATGCAGCGTCGACCATTGGCGAATCAGCTCGCACCAGGGGCGCGGGTCTTCGACTTCATCGGCGGCAATGCCCGCAAACTGGTCGCTGGTGGTATTGCGAATACAGTTGCCACTTGTCTGGATCGCATGCATCTGAACGTCGGCCAGTTCAGCGAGGATATCGGGAACTGTTTCGACGGCCGGCCAGTTGAGCTGCAAGTTCTGACGGGTGCTGAAATGACCGTATTCCCGATCATAACGCCGTGCGATCGACGCCAGGCGACGTAGCTGATCGCTTGACAGCATGCCGTAGGGGATCGCGATACGCAGCATCGGCGCATATTTCTGCAGATAGAGACCGTTCTGGAGGCGCAGCGGGCGGAATTCCTCTTCGCCCAGGCGGCCATCAAGGTAGCGGTCCATCTGGTCACGGAACTGGGTGACCCGCTCATCGACGAGGGTCTGGTCGTAGTTGTCGTACCGATACATTCAGTCGTGTCCTGCTGGTCAGGGCGTGATGAAGGAGTTGTGCCTATTACCGGCGACCATACTCCTAACCTTATATTCTATGAAAGAATAAATGTTCATAGTTTTTGATTGATTTGTTATTAGGCGTAAGCCATTCACATATTGGTTGTGGTTGGTGGGAACCACTCTGGCGTCTGCTCCTGCCTAGCTGTGCGTCATGGTAACAAGGAGAAGGCCTGTCATGGTGTCATGTCATCGTTATATCGCCAGTCGTTGCCAGTGGCGACGGTGCCAAATCAGCGCAAAGCCCAGCGAGTTTAGGCAGCGATAGCCAAGTTGAACCCACCAGATGCCAAGCAAGCCGTAACCCAATCCCACACCGATCCACCAGGCAAGAGGGAGAAAAACCAGCCACTGCATCGTCAGTGTCATCACCATCACCGTGCGGTTGGCACCTGCGCCAAGCAAAGCCTGCCCCAGTACCAGCGCACAGGCATCCAATACGATCATCAGTGCCGTCAACTGCAGCGGTAGATGTCCTAATGCCACCAGGGCGGGGTCGCGCAGGAAGATACCTAGCACTGCATCGGGGAATATCAGCATCGGCAGTGCGAGTACTGCCAGGCACATCCAAGCGATGCGCACCACATCCCAGCCCCAGCGGTGGGCGTCCTGATTCGACTGTTGCCCCATCGCCTGGCCGACCAGGCTCATTGCCGCTACCCCTAGGCCGACACCGGGAAGGATCAGCAACAACGAGAGATTCACCAGCACATGACCGACCGCCACACTGGCCGTGTTCAGCTGACCAAGAATCCAGAACAGCACCGTATAGCCGCCTGCAAACCAGAGTTGCTGGAAGGAATGCGGTGTCGCCAGGCGCAGAGTGGTGAGCAAGGTGCCAGCAGGATGGCCGAAGATAGGGGCTGCATGGCGATGCGTGTAGAGTGCCCATAGGATGAGTCCGAGCAGCAAGGAGAGACTGGTTCCTGCGCCTGCTCCAGCGGCACCGAGCGTAGGCAGGCCCGCGTAGCCAAAAATCAGCCCCACGCTTGTGAGTATGTTGACCCCGTGCGTGATCAAGATGATGCGCAGATAAATACCGGTCTGTTGAACGCCATTCCAGTAACCGCGAAAGCAGAAGATCATGGCAACCGCTACCAGAGAGACTACGCGCCAGCGAAAGTACTCGACTGCCTGGCTGCTGACGCCCGGATCCGGATTGATCAATCCAAGCAGTGTAGGGGCCTGCCACATACACAGCAGCGTCAGCGGCAGGCCCAGCGCTAGGGCAATCAACAGCCCGGCATACAGGGCATCGGTACGGTTGTGCCAGTTCTGCTCACCATGACGCCGGGCGGTCTGCGCTTGTACGCCAGAGGACAAGCCGAACACCAGGGCGGTGACCATGAACATGGCATAACCCCCAATACCGACACCGGCAAGCGCTGTTTCACCGAGCGAACCGACAAGGGCAGCATCGATGAGATTGAGCAGACTTTGCGACAGCATGCCAGCAATGATCGGCAGCGCTAACTTGAGGATGGTATTGCGTCGCGAGGGTTCGGGCAGCATGCCGTCTTCCGGTCAAGTGAGGACGCCCACCGCTCAGGATGGGCAACAGGGTGCAGCGAAGGTGAGTGTGTAGCGGTCGCTCACGATCAGTTCATACGCTGTTAACTCGGATCGTAGGAGAGCACCGGCGATAACCAGCGCTCCATTTCGGCAAGCGGCATATCCTTGCGGCTGGCCAGCGACTCGACCTGATCACGGGTGATCTTGCCGGTCGAAAAGTACTTTGACTGCGGGTGGGCGAAATACCAGCCAGAGACCGCTGCTGCTGGCCACATGGCGAAGTTTTCAGTGAGCATGAGGCCGCTATTCTGCTCGGCATCAAGCAACCGGAACAACGTGGTCTTCTCGGTATGGTCAGGGCAAGCCGGATAGCCGGGTGCCGGCCGAATGCCTTGGTACTTCTCGGCAATCAATGACTCGTTGTCGAGTGACTCCTGGGGGACATAGCCCCAGAATTCCTTGCGCACCCGCTCATGCATACGCTCGGCGAAGGCTTCGGCAAGGCGGTCGGTGAGGGCTTGCACCATGATCGCGTTGTAATCGTCACCGGCGGCTTCATAACGCTTGCTCAGCTCATCAACCCCATGTCCGGTAGTGACAGCGAAACCGCCAATCCAGTCTGGTATGCCGCTTTCTTCCCCATTGGCGTTATAGCGCGGGGCGATGAAGTCGGCGAGGCTATAACAGATACCCTCACGATTCTTGGTGGTCTGCTGGCGAATGTGATGCAGGCGCTCGATGACTTCGCTGCGCGATTCGTCGGCATAGACCTCGATCGTATCGTCGTCGACGCTGTTAGCCGGCCAGATGCCAATCACGCCGCGAGCGGTGATATGGCCTTCGTCGAGCAACTTGGCAAGCATCGCCTTCGCATCCTCAAAAAGGTTGCGGGCCGCTTCGCCGACAACTTTGTCGTCGAGAATCTTCGGGTACTTGCCGGCTAGCTGCCAGCTCATGAAGAAGGGTGTCCAGTCGATACGCTCGATCAGTTCCTCGAGGTTGTAGGCATCGAAAACCTTGAGCCCGGTGAATCTCGGCGCTACCGGCGGGGTGGCCGCCCAGTCGGTCTTGAAGCGACGCTCGCGGGCCTGGGCATAGTTCAGGTCGGCTGCCTTGGGACGGCGCTTGGCGTTGCGCTCACGCACCACTTCATATTCGGCGCGCAGGTCGGCAGTGTAGGCCGGTTTGAGCTCGGGCGATAACAGGCGAGAGGCCACACCCACAGCCCGGGAGGCGTCGGTGACATAGACCACCGGCTGATCGTATTGGGGTTCGATCTTGACCGCCGTATGCGCCTTGGACGTCGTGGCGCCACCGATCAACAGAGGCAGGTTGAACCCTTGGCGCTGCATTTCCTTGGCCACATGGACCATTTCGTCAAGCGATGGCGTGATCAGGCCCGACAGGCCGATCAGGTCGGCATTCTCGTCGCGGGCGGTCTGCAGAATCTTCTCGGTCGGCACCATCACCCCGAGGTCGATCACCTCGTAGTTATTGCACTGCAGCACCACGCCGACGATGTTCTTGCCGATGTCATGGACGTCGCCCTTAACGGTGGCCATCACGATCTTGCCCTTGGCCTGGGTCTCGCCACTTTTCTCCGCTTCGATGTAGGGAATCAGGTAGGCGACCGCTTGTTTCATGACCCGTGCGGATTTCACCACCTGGGGCAGGAACATCTTGCCGTCGCCGAACAGGTCGCCCACCACATTCATGCCATCCATCAGGGGGCCTTCGATGACTTCAATGGGCCGCGTCGCCCGCTGCCTGGCGAGCTCGGTATCGTCTTCGATATAGGCGGTGATTCCCTTGACCAACGCATGTTCGATACGTTTCTCGACTTCCCAGGAACGCCACTCAAGGTCTTCCTTCTTGGCGGCACCACTGCCGTCACCCTTGAACTTGTCGGCGATGTCGAGCAGTCGTTCGGTGGCATCGTCGCGACGGTTGTTGACCACATCCTCGACCGCTTCGCGCAGTTCTTCAGGCAGGTCGTCGTAGACTGCCAGCTGACCCGCGTTGACGATGCCCATGCTCAGACCGGCACGAATGGCGTGGTAGAGAAATACCGAATGAATGGCCTCGCGCACCGGGTTGTTGCCGCGAAACGAGAAGGAAACGTTGGAGACACCACCGGATACCATGGCGTGAGGCAGATGCTCACGGATCCATTGGGTGGCCTGAATGAAGTCCACGCCGTAGTTGTTGTGCTCTTCGATGCCGGTCGCGATAGCGAAGATGTTGGGGTCAAAGATGATGTCTTCCGCTGGGAAGCCGATCTCATCGACAAGCAGGTGATAGGCGCGCTCGCAAATTTCCGTCTTGCGGGCGAAGGTGTCGGCCTGACCCTGCTCGTCGAAGGCCATGACCACAATGGCGGCGCCATAGCGCATGCACCTGGTTGCCTGTTCACGGAAGGCCGCTTCGCCTTCTTTCATGGAGATGGAGTTGACGACCGCCTTGCCCTGAACGCACTTGAGGCCGGCTTCGATGATCTCCCACTTGGAGGAGTCGATCATGATCGGTACCCGCGAGATGTCGGGCTCACCGGCAATCAGGTTGAGGAAGCGCACCATGGCTTCCTCGGACTCGAGCATGCCCTCGTCCATGTTGATATCGATGATCTGGGCGCCATTCTCGACCTGCTCTAGTGCGACCTCCAGAGCAGTGGTGTAGTCCTCTTCCTTGATCAGGCGCTTGAAGCGCGCCGACCCCGTGACGTTGGTACGCTCACCGACGTTGACGAACAACGAATCGGCGCTGATGTTAAAGGGTTCAAGGCCCGAGAGCCGGCAAGCGATCGGCCGTTCGGGGGCCTGACGAGGCGCCATGTCACGCACCGCATCGGCGATGGCTCGGATATGCTCTGGCGTACTGCCACAGCAACCGCCGATGATGTTGACCAGGCCGCTGCTCGCGAACTCGGCAACGACTGACGCCATTTCCTCAGGCGTCTGGTCGTACTCGCCGAACTCATTGGGCAGGCCGGCATTGGGGTGCGCCGAGACGAAGGTATCGGCCTTGTTCGACAGCTCCTCCAGATAAGGACGCAGTTCCTCGGCCCCTAACGCGCAGTTCAGTCCCACGGAGAAAGGGTTGGCGTGCCGAATTGAGTTCCAGAAGGCTTCGGTGGTCTGGCCGGATAGCGTGCGACCCGAGGCATCAGTGATGGTGCCGGAGATCATCACCGGCAGGCGTGTTCCCAGATCCTCGAACAACTCCTCAAGCGCATAGATCGCCGCCTTCGCGTTCAGCGTATCGAAGATGGTCTCGATCAGAATCAGATCGGAGCCGCCCTCGATCAGGGCTGCAGCGGCCTCATAGTAGTTTTCACGCAACTCATCGAAGGTGACATTGCGCTTGGCCGGGTCGTTGACGTCCGGGGATAGCGAGGCCGTACGCGAGGTTGGGCCGAGCACACCAGCGACATAACGTGGTATCCCGGTTTCCGCTCCCACCGCATCGCAGACCTCGCGGGCCAGACGTGCCGACTCACGGTTGAGTTCGGGTACCAGCTCCTCCATGCCATAGTCGGCCTGCGACAGGCGCGTGCTATTGAACGTATTGGACTCGACGATTTCAGCGCCGGCTTCCAGGTAGTCACGATGAATGCGCGCCACCAGATCCGGGCAGGTCAGTGCCAGAAGGTCGTTGTTGCCCTTCAGGTCCGATGGCCAGTCGGCGAACCTGTCGCCACGAAAGTCGGTTTCGTCGAGGCTGGCATTCTGCAGCATGGTGCCCATGCCGCCATCCAGGATCAGAATGTGGGAGGCAAGGCGTTCGGCGAGGGTGGCTGTAACGGGGGTCGGGGTAGCGGCCATGATTCGGGGCGGTCTCCAGCGTGAGTCGCGTCTTATACTGTGTCGAGCAGGGTCGGGATATCGAGGGGCTCGGTTTTGCGCGTTAGCTTACCAGAAAGGCGCTTGAGACGGGCAGCGCCAAATGGGGGGCAATGTTGGATGCCTGAGTATTTCACTCGGGATTGTTTCGGCACGCACTTTTCCTTAACATGAAAAGCAAATTCGACCTCTCGAATCAGGAATAGCGTCCCATGAGTCAGAGCATCCAGATTACAGACAGTGCCCAAGGCTATCTTGCCGAACTGCTTGAAAAGCAGAATGTTGAAGGCATCGCCGTGCGTATCTTCATCACCCAGCCGGGCACGCCCTATGCAGAGACCTGCCTGGCATATTCCCGGCCGGGCGAGGAAGAACCGACCGACGAGAAACTTGACCTCGACAAGATCACGGTCTTCCTCGACAAGAACAGTGTGCCGTTTCTCGACGAAGCCGTTGTCGATTTCAATGCCGACCGCATGGGTGGGCAACTGACCATCAAGGCGCCCAACGCTAAGATGCCCAAGGTCAATGCCGACAGTCCTCTCGAAGATCGCGTCAATTACGTGCTTTACAGTGAGATCAATCCGGGGCTTGCCGCCCATGGCGGTGAGGTCAAACTGACACAGCTTACTGAAGACAGTGTCGCCGTGCTGGCATTTGGTGGTGGTTGCCAGGGCTGTGCCGCGGTCGACCTGACGCTCAAGGACGGCGTTGAAAAGACCCTGCTGGAACGTATCCCTGAGCTCGCCGGCATCCGTGATGTTACCGATCACAGCGATACCAGCCAGGCCTACTACCGTTGAGTATGCGGGGCGGGCCCAGTGGCCACTTAAGTTGAACTGGACTCGCTACCGCATTGATACTAGACGGGCGCCCATTGGCGCCCGTCTTTTATTTCAGTAAATAAAGGGCGGTAGAGGGGCATTAGCCAGCCGTGCTTGTGTTTCAAGCAGCCGTTTTTTTAGCGTCTCGATTTCCTCATCCTTTTCTTCCAGTCGATGTTCGATGCGCTCCTGCTCGCGCTTTCTCTCCCGATCCTGTTCTTTTCGCTGCTCTAGCTCCCAGCTCGCCTCCCGTTCCCGTTGCCGGTAATCAGCCAGCTGCATTCGCTGCTCCTGCAGCTGCTTGTCGAGGCTTTCATTGCGGGCCTCAAGTTGCGCCTGACGAGTGCCATGCTGTTTGTCGGCGTTTTGGCGCTCCTGCCTGACATCGTCCAGCAGGCTCATCAGACGGGCTTCGGCGGCTTCGTTGCGCTGTTCTTCTTGCTGAAGGCGCGATTGATAGTCGGCATCACGTGCCGCCAGCTCTTCCTGATGCTGGGTGCCCAGCGCTTCGTTGCGTTCTTGAAGCCGTGTGAGCTCCTTATTGAGCTGCTGAACCCGCTGCAAGGCTTTTGCCTCGCGATCCGCGAGGGCATCGCGCTCGGCTTGGCAACTGGCAAGGGTGGCACTCTGTTCCTCCAGTCGTGACTGGGCCTTGGCTAGATGGTCGGCGATCGCCGATTCACGTTGGCCGGCATCTTCTGCTCGGCGCTCACTTTCCTGGCTGGCCTCCAGGGCGGTGGTGACGCGCTGATCAGCCTCCTGACGATAGAGCGCCAAGCTCTCGGTAGCAACTTCCTGCGCCTGTCGCCACAACTCCAGCGTCAGCGTCTGCAAGGCCTCAGGTAACTCCTGAGACGGGGGCTGATCTCGATTTTCGTCACGTTCTATTCGCCACAGGCGTAAGTGCTCGCTGATGGTCGTAAAGCTGCCGGTGCCCAACACTTCGCGAATGCGTTGCACACTCGGCGTGTCTCCACGGCTCATCAGGGTATGAATCGCCCGCTGTACATCCTCGTACTGCACACCGCTTCGCGCCATGACGCCTTTCTCCTTCTTTGCATCGACTCACCGCCTGAGTGGCCTGGTGCACCTCGCCGTCTGTCGGCATTCAGCGGTCTGGATTTTTGGATATTTAGCCATATTAGCGCCAATCGGGGCATCAATAAAGAAAATTACATATTACGTTTTACGTAATTGTATTTATCATAAGCCGCATAAATTCATGATTACTCGCCTTATCTTGATTTAATGCATCTGTAGCAGCGACAATGGCCAAGCAGGGGCAAAGTGAATGCCTGTTTAAAAGCCGTAACCGCGAAGCGGACAGAAAGTGAGTCGAACGGTGGCAAAAGGCGGGTAACTTACAGAGAGATAGCTATAAATAGCGAGATATTCTAAAAGCCAGTACGAGGAGCGTTAGGTGACAGAGGAGCAGTGGCCGGCACAGGCAAGTGACAGTCAGGTGGTACAGAGGCCGCCAGGCACGTATGAGGGCAGGGCAGCGGCACTTGCCGATACCGCACGGATCTCTGCTGCCAGTGACGTTGAAGCGGTCTCCGCCTGGTTAGAGGAATATCAGGATAGTGCCCAGACCTTCCGTGCCTATCGCAAGGAAGCGGAGCGACTGTTGCTATGGCTCGACAGCCAAGGGCTGACACTGGCAACGCTTCGGCGAGACGGGCTTGATGCGTTTGAAGCGTTTCTGTCTGATCCGCGGCCTGCCGCACGCTGGATAGGGCCGCCCAGGCCACGCCATGCCGACGACTGGCGTCCCTTCCGGCGACCGCTGTCGGCGTCGAGCCGTCGCCAGAGCCTGGTGATCCTGCAGGGCTTATATAGCTGGCTGGTTGAGGCGGGGTGGGTGGACCATAACCCCTTTCGCCTGATGCGAGGCAAGCGTCGTCGCCTCGACAATCGCCAGGAATCTATTGAACGTTACTTGGAACGGCCACTGTGGGACTGGTTCTGGGGATGGCTTAATCAGCCACCACTTCCCACGGCATCCGCCCGCCAGCAGTTTGAATGGCAACGCCGACGCCTGATCTTTGGTTTCGCCTACCTGCTGGCTCCTCGCATCAGCGAGATGGCTGCTGCCCGTATGGGAGATTTTTACCTTCGTGAAGGTCGATGGTGGTGGAGAGTTATCGGCAAGGGCGACAAGCTGGCGACGATACCGGTGCCACCGGACATGATGTCGATGCTGGGTGATTGGCGTGAGCATCTCGGCCTGGCCAGGCACCCTGAGCCCGATGATGAATCGCCCCTGCTGAGAGGGCTTAATGGGCAACGCAGCCTTGGTGATAATCAGCTCTACCGACTGATCAAGAAGGCATTCGATGCTGCGGCATTTGAGCTTGAGACAGCGGGTGCCTGCAAGCCGGGCCAGCCAGGCCAGGCAGGAGAGGAGGGCAGTACGGGGAGAGATGACACGGGACATGGCAATGCTGCCCTGGCACGCACCCTGCGCACCGCCACGCCCCACTGGCTTCGCCATACTGCTATCACCCATCAGGCCCAGGGGGGTGTAGAACTACGCTACCTGGCCCGTAGCGCCCGTCACTCTCGGCTGGATACGACCGCACGCTATTTGCACGCTGAAGCCGAGGAGTGGCAAAAGCAGATGAGCGGCCATGGCCTCACATAAACAGGCCACGGGCTGAGTACCCAGTGCGATAGCGGGCGCTCCAGGGGACGACGCCCAGGGGCACGAGTCGGTATAATGGTGGTCAGGATCAGCGGGGGTGCTTCGCCCGCTAACACTCATATTTTGGAGGGACCATGTCCGACACCGCCCAGCAAAATCAGGCCGAACTGATCGAAGAGTTCGAGATGTTCGACAACTGGATGGATCGTTATCAGTACATCATCGACATGGGCAAGCAGCTGCCGGCATTTCCCGAGGAGTGGAAAACTGAGGAGCTGAAGATCCAGGGCTGCCAGTCCAATGTATGGATGCACGCCACACGTGACGGCGATCGACTGCATTTCGACGCAACCTCTGATGCCGCTATCGTTTCCGGCCTGATTGCCGTATTGATGCGTATCTTCAATGACCGTCCGCCTGCCGAAATTGCAGCCACGCCTCCGAGTTTTCTCGAGGACCTGGGGCTGGACAAGCATCTTTCACCGACCCGCAGTAATGGACTGCACGCTATGCTCGAGCGCATCTATCAGGTGGCGAAGTCGGAAGCCTGAGGCCATGAGTAACGGGTCGGTCACCTAGACGGACACCAAAGGCCGACCACCACATGCTTCATTATTGGCCGGTTTTTCCCAAGGCAGCAGGGTAGGCGGGATACAGAGCACGGGGCCCAGGCGTGGCTCCCCAAGTGGCAGGCGCGTGTAATGGCGAACCGCAACGGATGCGCCTGGACGTAGTGTCGGTGCTGCGATCACCGATGTTGATCATTCGGGCGGCAGCAAAAGTTCTCGTCGAGGCTGTCGTCCTCGCGGCACAGCGCCTCGCTGGGCCCACCGGGTACGGGGTCGATGCCGCCTGGGTTCCAGGGATGGCACTTAACCAGTCGCCTGAGTGCCAGCCAGCCACCGCGAGCTGGACCATGCTCGCGCAAGGCCTCAAGCGAATAGCTTGAGCAGCTGGGCCAAAATCGGCAGCGAGGGCCCAGTAGAGGGCTGATGCCGTACTGGTAGCCCTTTATTAAGGCGATCAGAGGCAAACTCGCGAGCCGACCAAGCCTTTCGGACGTTCTTGGCCGGCAATTCTCGCGTCCGCGATGATGGGCCATACGGTTCAGGAAGGGGCGTAAAGCTGATCGGGATCGATCAGCGCATCACTATCGACCTGCGCGCCGTCAGCATCGAGGGCAACATAGAAGCAGCTACGCCGTCCGGTGTGACAGGCGGGACCGGTCTGATCGACTGACAACAGCAGGGTATCGCCATCGCAATCAAGATGTGCGGCCTTGAGTATCTGCATTTGGCCGGAAGACTCTCCCTTGCGCCAAAGCTTGCCGCGGGAGCGGGACCAATAACAGACCCATCCGGTGGCAAGGGTCTCTTCCAGCGACTCACGATTCATCCAGGCCATCATCAGTACGTCACCGCTGTCGTACTGCTGTGCAATGGCTGGAATAAGCCCAGCGTCGTTCCAGCCGGCCTGGTCCATAATATTGGCCAGTGGCTCACGCGTGCCGGTAGAGACGCGCTCGAGGCGTTTGAAAACTTCGCTCATGAAGACTCGACTGAAGGTTGGTTGTGCAGGGTGGGGGCGCGTTTAGCATCCAGACACTCGTGGCAGCTACCGAGCAGCTCAATGGTTTGTCGCTCGACGCGAAAGCCTTGATCACGGGCACGCTTGGCCAGCTGATCATTGACGTCATCAAGATGCAGCTCTTCGACGCGTCCGCAGTGACGGCAGATCAGTAGCTGAAATCCATGGGCATGTTCGGGGCAGGGACAAGCGACATAGGCACTCAAGGATTCAATTCGATGAATCAGTCCCTGTTCGATCAAGAATTCCAGCGCCCGATATACCGTGGGCGGTCGGGCAGCGGCATGTTCTTGAGTCAGCCGGTCTAGAAGCTCATAGGCCTTGAGGCCACCACTGGTGGTGGCGATCATTTCAAGCACGCGACGGCGTATTGGCGTGAAGCGAACACCCTGCGATTCGCAGTGGCGTTCGGCTTGCTGGATCAGTGAGTGCGTATCGGGCATGGCGCGCCTGGCAGTCTGACGAAAGCACCTATTCTACGCGCCCCATTAGCCGCCAGCCAGTGCGCACCATACTCGATCACACGTCAGGCGGTTGTAGCATCCGCTGCAGAGACAAGTTCGGCCCGACGTGCAAAGTGTTCCCGAGCAAAAGCCACGCGTGCGGCGGCATCCACACCATCGGGCTGTTGCTCGATCAGATCCAAGCGCGAACGCAGGCCTTCGCCATTGGCCATCTGGATGGCAAGCCCGGGACGTGCATTCAATTCGAGCAGCATCGGCCCATGCTCGCGATCAAGGACCATATCGGTCCCCAGGTAGCCAAGGCCCGTCATCTCATAGCAGCTTGCCGCCAGCTCCAACAATGTCCTCCAACCAGGGATGCGGAGACTTGCCAGCTCGTGGCCGGTATCCGGGTGATCGTGCCGGGTCCGGTCAAACTGCACACCACGAACTGCCGTACCGGTAGCGATGTCGAGCCCGACACCGACGGCGCCCTGGTGGAGGTTGGCCTTACCGTCGGAAGCAGCGGTAGATAGGCGCATCATCGCCATGACCGGATAGCCTTGAAAAACGATCACACGAATATCCGGCACACCCTCGTAGGTGTACTCCGTCAGTGTCTCATCAAAATTGATGAGTGCCTCGATGACGGCCACATCGGGCGAGCCTCCCAAGGAATAGAGCCCGGAAAGGATGTTGGAGACATGGCGTTCGATGTCTTCACGGCCCAAGTGCGCACCGCTGGGCTTGATATAGGCACTGCCATCGATGTGCTCGATCACGAGGATGCCCTTACCGCCTGATCCTTTGGCCGGTTTGATCACGAAGCCAGGATGTCCCTCTAACTGGCGAGTGACACTCTTTACCTCGAACTGGGTGCTTACGGTCCCGATCAGCGCCGGTGTGGTGATCCCATGCTCGCGAGCCAGCAGCTTGGTCTGGAGCTTGTCATCGACCAGCGGGTAGAGCTTGCGGCTGTTATATCGTCCAATGTAGCGAATGTTGCGCCGGTTCATGCCGATGATGCCTTTGGCACGCAGCTTTCCAGGAGTCGTCCACATATCCTCAGTCCTCCGTTACCGGCTTGAAGCGCCTTAGCTCCAGCAGGCGATAGCCGGTGTAGTTACCAAGCAGCAGGATCAATGCCATCAAGATCAACTGCACGCCAAGGAAATTGAAGGTGATATGACGCACCCATGGGTTATTCATCGCGAGGTAGGCCATTATCGCAGTCACAAGGCTACCACCGCCCTGAATCAGCACCTCCTTGGGGCCTTCCTCCTCCCATAGAATGGACATGCGCTCGATGGTCCAGGCTAGGATGATCATCGGGAAGAAAGTGATCGTCAGACCGGCGTTGAGACCGAAACGGTAAGAGAGCACCGAGAAGACCGAAATGATGGCGATGACCGTGATGATCACCGCCGACACTCGCGCAACCAACAATAAGTTGAGATAGGAGAGGTAGCTTCGAATCACCAGTCCGACCGTCACAACCAGCAGAAAGCCGATGAGGCCAGTCAGCAACGTCGTCTGGATGAGGGCCAGGGCAATCAACACTGGCATGAAGGTGCCAGAGGTCTTGAGGCCTACCAGTACCCGAAGCAATACGACCATCAGTGCGCCGATCGGAATCAGCAGGATGGTCTGGAATAGGGCCTGCTCTTCGAGCGGCAGACTATGAATCGAGAAGTTGATCAGGGTGTCACTGTCAAGCTGGTTGCGCACCGCTGTCGAAGCCGGCTGGTTATGCTGAATCATCGAAAAGCTGACACGTGAGTTCGTGCCGCCTTGAACCTCGAGTACAGCTCCACCGCGATCTTCCCACAGCAGCAGGTTATCGGGTCGTCCCTGTTCCCCGGTCACCGGATTGAAGAGTACGGCGCTACCATCATCGCTGAATACCTGTAGCCAGCTTTTTACCGACTGGCGTCGGCGACCATCGTCGAGCGCCAATCCGCTCACCTCGCGGGCTCGGATATTAGCCTCATTGAGCAAGCGAACCAGCAGCGGGGTTCTCTCGAACTGGGTTAGTAGCAAGCGTGCATTTTCGCCTTGGCGGTCACCTGTGAAGTCACGGATCAGCTCGCGGGCGAAAGTGACAGCATCCGCCGAGCGTTGCTGGGCACGCTCGATGATCTGGCTCGCCGCCGTATCGAAGGGGCGTTCCCAAGCAATCTCACGGGGCAGTTCCGGCGGCTTTACATCTTGATCGGCGGCTTGAGGAGCCACCAATAGTTGCACCGAATAATAGAGCTGCTGTGGCCCGGTCGCCTCGCGGATCGACCATTGAGCTTGACGGCCACCCTTGTCTTCGAGAAAGGAAAGGCCGAAACCCGAGGAGGCCGTGTTCTCTGTCAGCACCCGATACCCTTGCTGGGTCGAGGGGAGAGCTAGGTTTACCATCACAGGATCGCCCAATGCCGAGAAGTTTACCTGCGCCTCGACCTCCCAGACCTGGCGTTGCTCACCTGGCGTCCAGGGCACTTCGAAAGCGACGTGGCGATGGACACTGAGGGCAATACCAGCGACCAGCAGCATGCCGACGAGTAGATAAAATGGCAGACGTGACATGCGCAATCCTCAAATAAGACATCACCTGCCGGCATGACGGGCAGGTGACTGTGTTGATGGCAAGGTTGATGACAAGCGATAGGTGAAGGAAAGTCGCCTTAATTGGACGTTTCGGCGTTGCTGTCGCGTGCTTCATCGGCGGATGCATCGCTAGAGGGGGCACCTTCCGGAAATTCTGGACGCGGGTGCATATACCGCTCGGCAACGTCGATCACGGCAATATCCATCATGAAGCGTCGTCCTAGCAGCGCCGGATAGCTGAGCTGGCGGCGATCACTCAGGGTGAACTCAACCTGTTCGCGAATCGAACCCAGGGTCATCAGCAAACTGATGACCGGACGAGAGGCCTCACCGTTGGATTGCACCACTCGCACTCGCCGCTCGATGGGTGCTTCGATCCATTTGTCGCGGATCGCATCAACGACGGCGTCATCACCTTCTAAGGCAAGTTTGAACTTCACCCAGTTTTCACCATCGCGCTCGAACGGCGTGATCTCCCGGGCCGAAAGCGATGACGTATCCGCCCCCGAGTCGACACGTGCCTGCAGATAAGTCCCGATGCTTGGCAATCCGATCCATTCGGCACGCCCGAGTATCGCCTTATTACCGATGTCTGAATCAACAGCGCAGTCGCGCACAACCGTTTTCGGATCCCGGTTGACGTTATCGATATCGGACTTAAGGCCACGAAGAAGACTACCCACTTCCCGAACGTCGGCATCCAGCCGGTCGAGACGCTGCCTTTGCTCGACTTGATGCTCCTGCTGGCCACCGCACTGACTTTCAACCGCTGCTTGCAGTTGCATAAAACGCGCATCCACCTGGTCTGTGGTGGCGAGCGTAGAATGAGCCTCTTCCTGAGCCTGAGGCGACCAGGCACACCCCGCCAATAGCGAGAGTCCCACGCATGCCATTAGGTATGAATAGCGATTGCTCATCTTTCTCCTGCACCTTTCACCGGTCATCGGTATCCGACCCAAGCCACCGCCGGAATGTTCATCCTGTTCTTTACGCGCTTTGCCAGGAGTTCAGCGATGGTAAGGAGTGATGACGTCACTGTCCATTTAGGCAAGGGCCTTGCAGGCTCTGGTTGCTCCAGAGCCTGCACATTCGCGAGCACGTTTACGATGTTGTTACTGCATCGGCGCCCGCATCCTTGGCCGCATTATGATCACGAGCCAGCAGTAGATAGAACGCCGGCAATATGAACAGAGTGAGCAGGGTGCCGATGCCAAGTCCGGAGGCAATGGTCAGGCCGATATCAAAGCGGCTTACTGCACCTGCACCGGTGGCAACCAGCAGCGGCACCATGGCAACAATCAGTGCCACTGACGTCATCAGGATCGGCCTAAGGCGAATCGCTGAAGCTTCGATGACCGCCTCACGTTTATTGAGGCCCTGCTCATGCTGTAATTGATTGGCAAACTCGACAATCAAGATGCCATTTTTGGCCACTACGCCGATCAGTGTGATCAAACCCACTTGAGTATAGATGTTCAGGCTTGAGACACCGAGTGTAATGAACGTCATGGCGCCAGCGATCGACATTGGCACCGAGACCAGGATGATGAGTGGATCACGCCAACTTTCGAACTGCGCCGCCAGCACCAAGTAGATGACGACCAGCGACAGGAAGAAGGTCAAGACCAAGGCGCTTCCTTGATTCATCAACTGTCGTGACTCGCCCTTGTAGTCGACGGAGTAGGCCGGAGGCAGGCTGTCCGCCGCGGCTTGATTGAGCCAGGTAAGCGCATCACCGAGAGTGACGCCGGGGCGTGGCACGCCTTCGAGCACCACGGAGTTCAGCTGCTGGAACTGGCTGCGGGCAGAGGGCTCTACGCTGTCTTCAAACGTCACCAAGTTGCCAAGCGGTACTTGCTGGCCTGAATCTGCTTCGACGTAGTAGTTATCGATCATCGAAGGATCAAGGCGGTATTCCTGTTCTACCTGAGGAATAACCTTGTAGCTACGCCCGTCCATGCTAAAGCGGTTGGTGAAGCCCTCGCCAAGCATTGTTGACAGCGCCTGGCCGATATCGGCCATGGTTAGCCCGATATCGGCAACCCGTTCTCGATCGACCAATATTTGGGTGGTCGGTCGATCAATATCAATCGACTTGCGCAGGAAAGCGAAGTTGCCGCTGCCCATAGCCTGGCCGAGCAGGTCGTCAGCGATGGCATTAAGCTCCTCATAGCTGTTGCCAGAAGTCAGCACAAACTGAACCGGCAAGCCTCCACTGGAGCCTGGGAGAGAAGGGCGAGCGAAGGCAGCAGTCTGTAAGCCTGTGACCTGAGAAAGTGCGCCTTGTAGCTTTGGCATCACTTCCATCTGCGAGACATCCCGCTCGCTCCAGGGAGCCATCTTGAAGCCACCGAACACCGTATCGGCACTCATGCCACCGAGGATCATGAAGGACTCTTCGTAGCCATCGATGCTTTCAATGCTGTCTTGGATGTCGCTGGCATAGCGCTCCAGGTACTCAAGCGTCGCCGTTTGCGGTGCAGTGCCCTGAAAGAAGATGATGCCCTGATCTTCGGTGGGAGCCAGTTCATTCTGGCTGGTAATGAACATGAAGTAGATCGAGGCTAATACCACGGTGGCGAACACCACGGGCACCCAAACAGTCTCGAGAGTGCGTCTAAGCACTCCACGATAGCCGTTCGACAGCCCATTGAAGGTGCCCTCGACCCCTTTTTCAAAACGTGATGCTTTGCCGTGTGTTTTCAGCACCTTACCAGAGAGCATGGGAGAGAGCGTCAGGGCAACGATACCCGAAATGACGACGGCGCCGGCAAGGGTGAATGCAAACTCGGTAAACAATGAACCGACCAGGCCGCCCATGAAACCGATCGGCGCGTAGACCGCTACCAGAGTGGTGGTCATGGCGATAATGGGGACCGCCATTTCCCGCGCACCATTGATAGCTGCGTCGAACCGCGACTCACCGGCTTCGATATGTCGGTGCACGTTCTCCACCACGATGATGGCATCATCCACCACCAGGCCGATCGCCAATACCATCGACAATAGCGTCAACAGGTTTAGCGAGAAACCTAGCATGAGCATGACGAAGGCCGCACCGATGAGGGATAGCGGTACCGCAACGGCAGGTACCAGTGCAGCACGGAAAGATCCCATGAACAGGAAAATGACCACCAATACGATGATCATCGCTTCAAGCAGTGTCTTTACGACCTCCTTGATTGAGTCATCGATAAACTCCGACGCGTCGTAGGGCAGTACCACCTTGAGTCCTACAGGCAGTTGGCGCTGGATTTCCGGTAAGGTGTCTCGAACGGCCTGGGCGACATCGAGAGGGTTGGCGCCGGGTGCCTGCTCTATGGCCATGAAGGTAGACGGTGTTCCGCTATACCAGGCCGTACTGTTATAGCTTTCGGCACCCAGCTCGGTGCGCGCCACATCTCTGAGGCGCACCAGATCACCCCCATCGTTGCGCACGACAAGATCTTCGAACTGGCCGGGGTCGGTGATATCGGTATCGGTGGTCAGGTTAACGACCACGAACTCGCTCCGCGTCTTGCCGACGCCGGCCTGATAGTTATTGTTTCGCAGAACATCAATGACTTGGCTAGGGCTGACATTCAGGGCCGCCATACGCTGAGGGTCTAGCCAGATGCGCATAGCCATGCTCTGACCAAAGCTGCGTGCCTTGGCGACACCTGGCAGTGCCTGTAGCTTGGGTTGGACGACGCGTGTTAGATAATCGGTAATGCGCGGCACGTCCATGCGATCAGAGTAGAACGCCAGATACATAAGCGCCGTGCTGTCACCCGTCGATGACTCGATAACAGGGCTTTCTGCCGCACTGGGAAGCACACTACGCTGGCTCGCCACCTTGGCTTGGACCTCAGCCAGGGCAGCATTGGCATCATAATTCAGCTCCATATTGACTTCGATGGTCGAAGAGCCCTGTGAGCTTGTCGACTCGATGAAGTCGATGCCATTTGCCTCAGCAATAGCCTGTTGCAGCGGGGTCGTCACGAAGCCCTGAACAAGCTCTGAGCTGGCCCCGGGGTAGGAGGTCGACACCGTGATGACAGTGCTTTCAAGCTCTGGATATTGACGGATTTCCATATCCATTGCGGCCCTGAGGCCCAGGAGCAGTATCAGCAGACTGACAACAGTGGCAAGTACCGGGCGCCGGATGAAAATATCGGTGAATTTCATCAGCCTTTTGCCTCCTCGCCAGTATTATCTGTCGCTTGTGACTCGGAAGCGCCTTGATCGCTTACCTTGACCGGCTGACCATCACGCAAGCGCAGTAGGCCTGTGGCAACTACCTGATCGCCCGCAGACAACCCCTCAATAATTTCGATTACATCACCACGTGTACTGCCAGTCGTGACTTGCTGGCGGGATGCAATGGTCTGGCCTTGATCATTTTCGGTAATCTGAAAGACAAAATCGCCATACGTATTGAAGGATAAGGCGGTACGGGGGAGGGTAAGAACGTCACGGGATGACGCCGAGAGTGTACTGACCTCGGCAAACATGCCCGGACTCAGCGCGCCGTCGGTATTATCCAGTTCGGCACGAATATTGAGGGTGCGGCTCGATTCATTGATCGAGGGCGCGATGGCAAGAATCTCACCATCAAAGACACGTTCGGGATACGCAGCGACGGTGAGCTCAATGCTGCGCCCGGCAGCTACCTGGCCAACAGCGCGCTCCGGCACGCTATAGTCAACTTGGATGGGATCGAGCATGTTCAGGTCGACAATCGGCGTGCCGACGGCGATGTATTCGCCCAAGTCCACTTGGCGTAGGCCTACCACGCCATCAAAGGGGGCTCGGATAGTCTTCTTGTTGAGCTGAGCACGTTGCTGCTCGGAATCAGCGCGGGCCGCCTGATAATTGGCCCGGGCTTCGTCGAACTGGGACTGAGAAACGGCATTGCGCGGCAAGAGGTTCGAGTAACGCGTGTAAGTCTCATTGGCGAGCTGCGCCTGTGCTTCCAGTGCAGAAAGTGCGGCGCGATCAACGCTATCTTCGAGCCGGATCAGCACATCGCCTTTGTTGACACGCTGGCCAGATTCGAAAGCCACCTCACTGACGACCCCAGCGACTTCATTGGCTACCTCGACACCATTGATAGCGCGAATGGAACCAACTGAGCTCAAAGCAGGTCGCCAGGACTGAGATTCGATGGTGACGGCTTCAACGGGAGATGGCGGCTGGGCCTGGGAATTTTGCTCCTGCATTTCCTGCATCTTTAGGTATTTCCACCCAAAGATACTGCCTAGAGCCACCGTCAACACGATGATGACAATGACGAGACGTAGTGTGGTTTTCATAGCTTTTTCCCGAGAAGCGACGACAAAGAACCATGCGCGCTAGGCCGTAAGGCATCGAGGCGGCACAGGGAAGATGGTATAAGAGCTCAATGATGTAAGTATGACGACCAAATGACCAGCCACCAATGCGAAAAAGTCGGCCTTAAGGGCGGAATCTTAATAGCCATGCGTGTAGTATTTAACATAATATACATTATGCGAACTATAGGATGGCACGCTCACAGCAATCAGAGCACTCCATCTTGGAGCCAAAGCTGACCTATTCTGCATGCTGAGGATCAATGATCTCAGCATCCGGCAATTAGAGAACCAAACTGACACTCCTGGTGTCAGGATCTGATGCACATCGTCTGCCGTGAAAGCTCGCCTGCCGGGCCAATCGACACTCGTGGCGGCAAGTGCTAGGGTTCGCGACTTTAACAAACGGAGACGAGCGATGAGCGCAGAATATTCCCTGCATGACCTGACCAAGGCCAAGGAAGCGCTGGAGCTTGCCGAAAAGGAATGGGAAGAAGACAACGGCAATAATCGCCAGGCCCATATCAAGAAGATATCCGCCGCCCGTGCCGACTTTGCCATGATCGAAGGCCAGCTCAAGCGCGACGGTATCATCGCCGAGGAAGACGCGGCGTTTTAATGACGTATAGGGCTCCACTATGTCTTGGGTCGGCTATCTCACCCTGAGCAGGACCTGAAGCAAGCTCCAGGACGCCTCCCTTGGCGGCCGCTTGGCAGCCTGAAGATTTAACCGTGTGAATCGTTTCCAGGAGAACGCATGTCGCAGAAGATCTACTGCATCGCCAGTTTCAAGCCCAAGCCCGGCCGCGAAGATGCCGCATTCAAGGCGCTACAGAGCTTAGAGCCCAATGCGCATCGTGAAGATGGTTGTCTGCGCTACACGGTGACTCGGCAGATCGAGAGCCCCTTTGCTCAGGGTGAAAGCTATCCGATCGTATTCCATGAAGTCTGGGCCAGCCGTGAAGCCTTTGAAGCTCACTGCCAGCGCCATGAAATCCAGGAATTTTTCCAGTCTCAGGTGGAGTCCCCGGATGGCGACATCGAAGACGCCAATGTATGCGTCTACACCGATGAGCCGGCTGGTTTCGATGCACCGCAATTCTAGTCAGGTCACCGGGCCCAGGCATTGAGCAAAGCGCGAGGCGCAGTACTGTGGTCGACATATTCGCCGCTGCGCTAATCGTTCGCCATCAGCGCAAGCGCCCTTCTTTCGCGCTTTGCCTCTGAACTCGCCGCCAAGGTACGACTCTCAACGCCAAGACCTTTCAGACCAGGAGCAGTGCATGCGCCATCTTGCCAAACGACCCCTTTGGGCATTTGCGTTTCTCAGCCTTGCCCTGGTGGGCTGCTCGGGCGTGAGTGTCGAGGATTATGCCGGCAGCGAGCCGCGCCTCGATATTGCCGAGTACTTCGAGGGCGATACCCGAGCCTGGGGCATGGTTCAGGACTATTCCGGCGAAGTTCAGCGGCGCTTCACCGTGGACATCTCAGGCACCGTCGAGGGCGATACACTCACGCTCGATGAGCGATTCCAATATGCCGATGGCCAGACGGATCGACGTGTCTGGACGTTTGAGCGCGTCGACGAACACCGCTGGATTGGGCAAGCCAGCGACGTAGAAGGCGACGTAGAAGCGACACAGTACGGGCATGTCTTTCACATGAACTATCCGCTGGAGGTCACAGTAGACGGCCGCCAACTGACGTTCACCATGGATGACTGGATGTACCTGCAGCCTGACGGTCGGCTGATCAATCGTACCGACATGTCCAAGTTCGGTGTGACGCTTGGCGAAATCACACTGTCTTTCGATAAGAGACCCTAAACGCACCGCTTGATCCGAGCACTGACGGCCTGAGTACTAAAAAGCCCCGATGATTCATTCATCGGGGCTTTTTTATGCACGTCCAGTGCGACTGATGAACAGCTCCCTTAGCTGTTGTCGCCCGGAGCGGCGTAGGAACCATCCTCGCGATGCACTTCGTTACCGGTCAAGCCCGGCGTGAAAACACAAGCGAGATGCATCGTCTTGCTGGCACGTAGGAGATGTTCGTCATGCTGGTCGAGGATATAGATATCGCCCGGTTTGATCGGCCAGATCTTGCCGTCTGCCAGGGTTTCGACCTCACCCTCACCTTCCATGCAGAAAACGGCTTCGAAGTGGTTCTTGTAATGGATGTGGGTCTCGGTACCTTCATAGATACGAGTGATATGGAAAGAACAATGGCCACCGTCGTCAGCCAGAGAAAGACGGGTGCTGTCCCAGTTGCCGCTCTCAGCTTTTACCAAACGTTCTGTCTTACGCGCTTCTTCGAGATTGCGAACGATCATTATGCACTTCCTCTGTTGAAATACTTAACGGGGAGTCCGATGAGACCGGACTCCCAGGGCTCTGCCATCACGTGATAGCGATGCAGACGTCGGCCTACCCAAATACATGCTTGATGCTAGCTTCGACGATGTCCAGCCCTTCGAGCAAATCTTCGTCGCTAATGGTCAGCGGGCACAGGCACTTGATCGCCTGACCGTCGTGGCCACTGGTCTCGATGATCAGGCCACGCTTGAAGGCTTCGGCGGTGATCTGGTCGGCGATATCGCCAGTCCCTACATCCAGGGCGCGCATCAACCCGCGACCACGTTCGGAGGCAGGGATGCAGTTTTCGGTCAACCACTCGGCCAATTGCTGGAAGCGCTGCTCGACGATACGTCCCTTGCGGGTCACGTCACGCTCGAGCTTGTCGTCGCTCCAGAATTCGCGCATTGCGGCAGTGGCAGTGGTGAAGGCCAAGTTGAAGCCGCGGAAGGTGCCGTTGTACTGGCCGGGTTTCCATTTATCGAGCTCCGGACGCATCAACACGTGAGCGAACGGCAGGCCGAAACCGGATAGCGACTTGGAGTTGGCAACAATATCCGGCTTGAGGCCTGCATGCTCGAAGCTGAAGAACTTGCCGGTACGGCCACAGCCTGCCTGGATGTCGTCAACGATGAGCAGAATGTGATTATCCCGGCAGATCTGTTCCAGTCGCTTGAGCCACTCGATGCCCGCTGGATTGATACCGCCCTCGCCCTGCACCGTCTCAATAATCACGGCAGCGGGGATATCCAGGCCGCTAGAGTTGTCGCCGAGCATCTTTTCAAAGTAATCGAGCGTATCGATGCCTTCACCAAGGTAGCCGTCAAATGGCATGAAAGCGGCGCCCTGCGTCGGTATCCCACCGGTGGCTTCGCGGAACTTACGGTTCCCGGTCGTCGCCAGTGCGCCCATGGTCACGCCATGAAAGCCATTGGTGAATGTGACGATGTTGTGACGCCCTGTTGCCACTCGGGCCAGACGGATGGCTGCCTCAACGGCATTGGTGCCAGTAGGTCCCGGCAGGTGCACCTTGTAGTCGAGCCCTCGCGGCTTGAGGATTAGCTCATCCAGCGTTTCCAGGTATTCACGCTTAGCCTTGGTCCACATATCCAGGCCATGAACGATGCCATCATCAGCCAGGTAATCCAGCATGGCTTGTTTTAGTTTCGGATGATTGTGGCCGTAGTTGAGCGTCCCGGCACCGGCGAGAAAGTCGATGTATTCATTACCCTCTTCATCCGTCAGGCGCGCGCCTTTCGCCTTGGCCAATACGATCGGGAAAGAGCGTGAATAGGTGCGGACGTTGGATTCCATCTGTTCGAGGATTTGGGTTTCCATACTGATCTCCTTGTAAGAAAGGTAAGAAAAATTTTGGACGCAAGAAGTGGCAGTCCACCAGAGGTTGGCAGACTGTCGAGCAGCATCTTGCGAAAAGGAACTTAAATGCGCTCAGGCTTGAAGGGGCCAATACGCACGAGATTCTCTGGGTCGTGTTCCCCACCGAGCTGGTCGGTTGAGAAATATTCCCGACTATTGAGCGGCGCCTGCCACCGGGCAGCAAGACGGGTAAAAAGCCCCCAGGAGGCAGCATTATCTGGCGTGATCGTGGTTTCCAGGTGGCGCACGCTGAGCAGTTCTGGGCGTCCCATCACCGCCTCGACCAAGCGACGCGCAAGGCCGGTACCGCGGGCTTTTTCACCGACGGCGACCTGCCAGAGGAAGTAAGTATCTGGCGCATTGCTCTTCACGTAGCCAGAGACGAAACCAACGATTTCTCCCTCTTCATTGGTGGCAACGGCGCAACTGTCACGAAACTGCGTGGCGAGCAATAGATAAGCATAGGCAGAATTAACGTCAAGCGGCGGGCATGCTTTGACGAGCTCGTAGATGCCCCAACCGTCGTCAGGGTTCGGCTTACGAATATAGAGTGGAGTTTCGTCATTTCCGACGACGGCATCGGCAACGCTTGGGCGTGCCAATTCCGCGGATGTCGTGAAAGGCTGCGTTGATACGTTCATAGGTATGCTTCGCTATTGGCGAATTTGTGCATGATCATAACAAAGGGTTATGAACAGTTCAAAGGCCCCCTTATCATGATTCGCGAGATCCATAACCTAATATTATGGCCAGATACGCTGCACCCTGCATACCTAGAGCCGGTATGAATAGAGTGGCGCTACCTGGCAGTTTAGCCGCCTCGGAGCAAAGTGGCTGCCAAAATACGAAAAAGGCCACCTCGTACGAGATGGCCTTCAGATCGGCGAACGGCATGTGATGCAGCGTTTGGCAGGGGCCCTGCCGCATGCTTTAGCGGCGGGTTACGCTCCGCATAGTGACGAACTCTTCAGCGCCAGTAGGATGAATGCCCACGGTGGCATCGAAATCGGCTTTGGTCAGACGTGCACGAACGGCGATGGCGATACCCTGAATTAATTCGCCCGCATCCTCACCCACCATGTGAGCACCCAGCACGCGGTCGCTGGCATCATCGACAATCAATTTCATCAGGCAACGCTCGTCACTGCCGGAAAGCGTGTGCTTCATAGGCTTGAAGTCGGCGGCATAGACCCGGATGGCATCGAATTCGGCGCGCGCCTCCTCTTCAGAAAGTCCCACTGTGCCGATATTGGGATGACAGAACACCGCGGTGGCAATGCTTGGGTAATCCAGAGGCTTGGGCGCACTCTCACCGAAGTGATGCTGAACGAGCTGCATGGCCTCTTCCAGAGCCACCGGCGTCAACTCTGGCCCGCTGGTTACATCGCCGAGTGCCAGGATAGAAGGCGTCGAGGTTTCGAAACGCTCATTGATGGCGATCTTGCCATCCTTGTCGAGGGCAATATCCAGTTTGTCCAGGCCCAGACCTTCCAGGTGGGGCTTGCGACCGGTCGCTGAGAGCACCGCATCCACCTCGAGCGTCTCCCCACTGGTGAGGGTTACCCGATAGGCATCGCCTTGGGCGTCAATTCGCTCGATATTCGTCTCGAAATGAAGGTTGAGGCCCTTCTTGACCATCTCGTCGCGGGTGAACTCGCGGACTTCACGGTCAAAACCACGCAAGAACAATTCGCCGCGATAAACGAGGTGCGATTCACTTCCGAGGCCATTGAAGATGCTGGCAAATTCCACCGCGATATAGCCGCCACCAAGCACCAGGAAGCGATTGGGGAACGTATCCAAATCAAAGACCTGGTTGGAGTTCAGCACATGCTCATTGCCTGGAAAATCCGGTACCCAAGGCCAGCCGCCGGTGGCGACCAGGATCTTCTCGGCGCTGAAGGTCTCGCCATTGACCTCAATATGGTTGGCATCGGTCACCGTGGCACGACCGTTGATCAGTCGCACATCGGCATTGTCGAGCAGACGTCCATAAATACCGTTGAGACGCTTGATTTCTTCAATCTTGTTATCGCGAAGCGTTGCCCAATCGAAGCGCGGCGCTTCGGATAGCTGCCACCCGAAGCCGGCACTATCGTGAAAGGCTTCCTGAAAATGCGCGGCGTAGGAGTATAGCTTCTTGGGGACGCAGCCTACGTTGACACAGGTGCCGCCGAGGTAGCGGTCCTCGGCGATGGCCACTCGGGCACCGGCGGAGGCAGCGGTCCTCGCAGCACGAACACCACCAGACCCTGCGCCTATGACAAAGAGATCGTAATCAAACTGGGACACAATATTCTCCTGAATGCTGGAACCAAAAAAGCGATGCAGGGATGATAACAGTGATAAACCCATGCCGGGAGGTCCGCCGTTGACCGCCATGGCTGTACACGGTAAAAGACGCGCCACCCCAATAGCCGCCTCGACGAGGGTACGACGATGATGAATGAAATGAAGAAATTACTAGAGCGCAACCGCGAGTGGGCGCAGAGCGTACACGAACAGGATCCCGGCTTTTTCACCCGGCTCTCGGAACAGCAGAATCCCGACTATCTGTGGATCGGGTGCTCGGACTCGCGGGTCCCTGCCAACCAGATCGTCGACCTGCCGCCGGGCGAGGTTTTCGTCCACCGTAACGTCGCCAACCTCCTTCACCACAACGACATGAATGCCCTGTCCGTGGTGCAGTTCGCCGTCGATGTGCTCAAGGTCAAGCACATCATGATCGTAGGTCACTATGGCTGCGGGGGGGTCAAAGCCGCCGTCACCGGGGGCGAGTGCGGCATCGTCGACTACTGGCTGCATAGTGTGCGTGAACTCTACAGTCACCATCGCAAAAACCTGGAGGCACTTCCGCTCGAGGAACAGGTCGATCGCATGTGCGAGCTCAACGTCAAGGCGCAGGTCGACAACCTCTGCCGCACCAAAATCATTCAGCGCGCCTGGCAGCGTGGCCAGAAGCTGGCCGTCCATGGCTGGGTCTATGGCCTGAGCGACGGTCGTGTCACCGATCTGGAATGTACCGTTGAAGGTCTTGACCAGGTGGCGCAGCTATATCGCGTCGATCGCTTGGTGCCTGCCGATCAGGCTGATTGACCTTTTTTCTTTTCGCCTCTGCCATTCGTTGGCTGATTCAGCCAACGAATGGCGTCTGTCATAATTTCGATTGTCCGTCCCTCAAACGACTGTCTAAGGTGTTCAAAGTCATCGCTCCCCGCGAGGCTTTATAACAACGCAAAGACAACGTCGATAACAACCACAATTGGGGACCTACATGATCTTCCGAAAAACCCTGCTGGCTACCCTCGTCGGTGCCACTGCAGTGGGCGCTGCCCTGCTGCCCGCCACGGCCTCTGCGGAAAACACCTTGCGCATGGCCTATGATGCTGACCCGGTATCTCTGGACATTCACGAGCAGTTGTCCGGCGGCATCCTACAACTATCGCATATGACCTTCGATCCCCTGGTCCGCTGGAACCAGGACTTCGAATTCGAACCGCGCCTAGCCACATCATGGGAACAGGTCGACGACACTACCATGCGCATGACGCTGCGCGAGGGAGTCACCTTCCACAGCGGTAACAAGTTCACCGCCGAGGATGTGGTCTTCACCGTCGAACGCTTGAAGGAAAGTCCCGACTTCAAGGCGATCTTCGCGCCGGTCGAAAGTGTGACAGCGATCGATGACACCACCATCGAATTCACTACCACCAAGCCTTATCCGCTACTGCTGAACCTGGCGACCTACATCTTCCCGCTGGATAGCGAGTTCTACAGCGGCACCGATGAAGACGGTGATCCCAAGGACGAGATCGTCAAGAACGGTAATTCCTATGCCTCGCGTCATCTATCAGGCACCGGTCCCTTTGAAGTCACCAACCGTCAGCAGGGCGTACGCATCGACTTCGAACGTAATGACGACTACTGGGACGAGTCTTCGCCGGGTAATGTCGACAACATCGTTCTGACCCCGATCGGCGAGAATGCTACCCGCGTGGCCGCCCTGCTCTCGGGTGATGTCGATTTCATCGCGCCCGTGCCGCCTAATGACCTGGATCGCATCCGCAACGACGAAGATGTCCAGCTGGTGACCATGTCGGGCACGCGGATCATCCTGTTCCATATGGACCAGAATCGCGTCGAGGCCTTCGAGGATCCCCGCGTGCGTCAGGCCTTCGCCTATGCCATCAACCAGGAAGGTATCGCCGACCGGCTGATGAAGGGCTTCGCCACATCGGCTGCTCAGCTGTCTCCTGCCGGTTATGCGGGTCATAACGATGAGTTGAGCCCGCGCTACGATGTGGAAAAAGCCAAGGAACTGATGGCCGAGGCCGGCTATGAAGAGGGCTTCTCGATCACCATGATGGCCCCCAACAACCGCTACGTGAACGATGCCAAGATCGCCCAGGCGGTGGCTGCCATGCTGGCCCGCATCAACGTCACGGTCGATCTCAAGACCCTGCCTAAGGCCCAGTACTGGGGAGAGTTCGATGAGCGCGCCGCCGACATGATGATGATCGGCTGGCACTCTGACACCGAGGACTCAGCTAACTTTTATCAGTATTTGACCGAGTGCCCGGACGCAGAGACCGGTGCTGGCCAGTACAACGCCAGCAACTACTGCAACCCCGAGATCGATGCCCTGGTGGCCGAAGCTAACGTCGAAGTCGACCTCGAGAAACGCGCAGAAATGCTAAAAGCCGTGGAACAGGCACTCTACGATGATGCGGCCTTCGTTCCGCTTCACTGGCAGGACCTGGCCTGGGCCTCTGCGGAAAACGTCAATATCGAGCCAATCCTCAACGTCATGAATTTCCCCTACCTTGGGGATCTGGTGATCGAGGAATAACCCTCCGACTCCCGTGCCGGCCCACGTCGGGCCGGCGTCTGCCGATACCGTTGTCCTCGTGCGGCCCGTTGGGCCCTGCGATGACGACCGCATGCCTACAGGACGCAATCCATGATTGCCTTTCTGATCAAGCGACTGTTTCACGCCTTTCTGGTGATGTTTGTCATCAGCGTGATCAGCTTCGCCATCCAGGACAACCTGGGCGACCCGATCCAACAGATGGTTGGTCAGTCGGTGCCCGAGAGCGAGCGCGCTGAACTGCGGGAGGAACTGGGTCTCAATGACCCCTTCTTCGTCCAGTATCTGCGCTTTGCCAAAAACGCAGCGCAATTCGACTTTGGCTATTCGTACATCTTCAATGAGCCAACCACTGAAGTGATCATGCGCCACCTGCCTGCCACGCTGGAGTTGGTCGCGGCGACCACCTTGCTGATTGTACTGCTGTCGGTGCCGATCGGCGTTTACAGTGCTATCAAGCCAAGAGCCTGGCTGTCTCGGGCCTTCATGGGCGTGTCAATCGTCGGCATTTCGATCCCGGTGTTCTTGACCGCTATTGTATTGATTCAGCTGTTCGCCATCGGCGTCGAGGTCACGCCCTTCCCCGTTGATACTGCCTGGGGGGCCTGGCTTAACGACCTGCTCTCGACCGACGGCGGCATGCCTGCCTATGGTCGTGGCAACCCCGTCAATGTCTTCGGCACCTGGGATACCAACTTCAGCTCTCTTGAAGGTCTGACCTACCTGGTATTACCGGCCATCTCGCTGGCCTCGATCATGCTGCCGCTGTTCATTCGCCTGATTCGTGCCGAAATGCTCGAGGTACTGCAGTCCGAGTACGTGAAGTTCGCCCGTGCCAAGGGCATCTCGCTGCGTCGCATCTACTTCGTGCATGCGCTCAAGAACACCATGCTGCCAGTGATCACCGTGGGTGGCGTCCAGATCGGTACGCTGGTGGCCTACACCATCCTGACCGAAACGGTCTTCCAGTGGCCGGGCATGGGGTTGATGTTCCTCGATGCCATCGAGCGCTCGGATATTCCCTTGATCGTCACCTATCTGATGATCGTCGGGCTGATCTTCGTGATCACCAACACGCTGGTCGATTTGATCTACGGCCTGGTCAATCCCACCGTCAAGCTTACCGGCAAGCCTGCCTGAGCCTGACTGCCACGAGAGAGAACGTCATGAGTGACACAATCGTTCCCGGCCGGTGGGCACGCTTTCGCGATTCCTACCTGCTCTATAGCTTCAAGCGCGACCTGATCGCCCAGGTCAGTCTGGTGATCTTCGCGTTGTTGATCTTCGCCGCCGTGTTTGCCCCCTGGTTGGCGCCTGCGAATCCTTATGATCTTGCCCAGATCGATATCCTGGCGTCGGAGCTTCCCCCCTTCTGGATCGATGGTGCTGATCCTGCTTACCTCATGGGCACCGATGCACAGGGCCGAGATCTGCTGTCGACCATTCTTTATGGCGCACGAGTCTCGCTAATCATCGGCTTTGGCGCGGTACTGATGCAGGCCGTCATTGGCGTCAGTTTCGGCTTGATGGCGGGATACCTAGGAGGGCGAGTGGATGCCTTCCTGATGCGCCTGGCCGATATCCAGCTGTCGTTCTCGACGCTGATGGTCGCCATCATCGTCGGCGCCCTGGTCAAGGCGATTTTCGGCGGCGCGACCTTCAGCGAGTATGCCGTGCCACTATTGGTGCTGATCATCGGGCTGGCCGAATGGCCACAGTACGCCAGAACAGTACGTGCCTCGGTGCTTGCCGAGCGCAGCAAGGAATACGTCGATGCCGCCCGAGTCATGGGCCTGAAGAGCCGGCGCATCATGTTCCGCCACATCCTGCCCAACACCCTGTCGCCGATCTTCGTGATCTCCACGGTGCAGGTGGCCAACGCCATCATCTCCGAGGCCGCGCTGTCCTTCCTGGGACTCGGCATGCCGGAAACACACCCCTCGCTTGGCTCGCTGATCAAGTCGGGCTTTGACTATATCCAGTCGGGTTCCTGGTGGATCACGCTGATTCCCGGTGCCGTACTGGTCATTCTCGTGCTGGTCATCAACCTGCTGGGCGACTGGCTGCGCGATGTCCTCAATCCACGTCTCTACAAGGGCTGAGGAGTCACCCATGGCACTTTTGGAAGTGAATAACCTCGACGTCCGTTTCGCCCTGCGTGGCGGCGACGTGCGCGCCCTGCGCGACGTCTGTTTTACCCTCGACCGCGGTGAACGCCTGGGTATCGTCGGCGAATCCGGTGCTGGCAAGTCGGTCGCGGCCTTCAGCCTGCTGAACCTGATCGCCAAGCCGGGCTACATCGCTGGCGGCAGCATCATCTTCGATGGCAAGGAGCTGTCGGGCATGAAGGATCGAGGCCTGCGACGTGTCCGCGGCAACCGCATCTCGATGATCTTTCAGGACCCGATGATGACGCTGAACCCGGTGCTGTCGATCGGCGAACAAATGGTAGAAAGCCTCAAGGCCCACCGCCGCATCTCGACGCGAGAGGCTCGGGCGATCGCCCTCCACAAGCTGAATCAGGTGCAGATTCCTTCACCGGAGACCCGTCTCGATCAGTACCCACACGAGTTGTCTGGTGGCATGCGGCAGCGGGTAATTATTGCCATCGCCCTGCTCCTCGACCCGGACATCATCATCGCCGACGAGCCGACCACTGCGCTGGATGTGACCATCCAGGCCGAGATCATGGATCTGCTGCTGGAGCTGTGCGACAAGCACAACGTGGGCCTGGTGCTCATCACCCATGACCTGGGCGTGGTCAGCCAAGTCACCCAGCGCATGCTGGTGATGTATGCCGGCCGCGTGATCGAGCAGGGCCCGACCCGCGAAATCATCAATGGCCCGCAACACCCCTACACCCAGGGGCTGATCAACGCCCTGCCGCAGATGGCCACTCCGGGCTCACGGCTTAATCAGATTCCCGGCAGCATGCCGTCACTCTCGAACCTGCCCAGTGGCTGCGCTTTCCATCCTCGCTGTGGCTTCGTCAACGATGCCAACGGTGCGCCTCGCAAAGCCTGCCTCGACAAGGTCCCGGGCTTTGTCGATTCGGGCAACTGCCGGGTGGCCTGTCACATGGTTGCTGAGCTGGTCAATCAACAACAACGCGACTCGCGGGAGGAGGTCCTATGACCGCCGCCGTTTCACAGCACGATCCCAAGGCTTCTGCGGCCACCGCTGGCAACCGGGAGCAGGATACCGCTGCACCGCTGATGGAGATTCGCCACCTCCACAAGCGCTTCTCGTTGTCTGGCGATTTCCTCGAGCAGCTCAAGTTCAAGAGCGGCAAGCTAATACGCGAACAAGAATATGTGCATGCCATCAATGGTATCGATCTCGATATCCGACGTGGTGAAGCGCTTTGCGTGGTAGGTGAATCCGGCTGCGGAAAATCCACTGTGGCGCGCACGGTGATGGGCCTTTTGGCGCCGAGCCAAGGCGAGATTCGCTACGAAGGGCAGCGCATCGATAATCTGTCGACGAAGGAACTGCTGCCCTACCGTCGACGCATGCAGATGATCTTCCAGAATCCCTATGCGTCTCTCAACCCGCGCATGACCATCCAGCAAACCCTCGAAGAGCCGATTCGCCTGCACCATCCGGATTGGTCAAAGGAGCGTGTGCGTGACCAGGTGCGGGACGTCATGGACTCGGTGGGTATTGATTCCGACTGGGGACCTCGCTTCGGTCATGAGTTCTCGGGCGGTCAGCGTCAGCGCATCGCCATCGCTCGGGCACTGGCCGTGGACCCTGAGTTTATCGTCGCTGACGAGCCGATCTCGGCGCTGGACGTATCGATCCAGGCGCAGGTGTTGAACTTGATGATGGAGGCGCAGCAACAACGCAACCTGACGTATCTATTCATTACCCATGATCTGGCCGTGGTCGAGCACTTCGGCACCCGAGTAGCGGTCATGTACCTGGGCATGGTGTGTGAACTTGCGCCTACCGGCACCCTCTTTGCAAAACCGCGACATCCCTATACTCAAGCCTTGCTGTCGGCGATCCCACGACTGGAAGATGATCGCCCCCAACATATCCGCCTGCAGGGTGAGGTGCCGACGCCTGTGAACCTGCCCTCTGGGTGTGTTTTCCACGGTCGCTGCCCGCATGCCAACGAGCGCTGTCGTAAGGAAGTGCCGACACTGATTGATGTCGAGGACGGCGCTCGGGTCGCCTGCCATGGCGTCGAGGAAGGCCGCCTGTAAGTCGCCCATGGCGAGGATTTGTATATCAACTTCATACGAGCGCGTGTGAGTAACTGACCGCTCAGTGTTTTGAATATCAGTATCTTGAGCAGATGGGTACGCCACGGCTCGTCATAACACAGGAAAGGTATGGAATTACGCTGGCTGGAAGACTTCATAGCCCTGGCCCACACGCGACATTTCTCGCGGGCCGCGGATGAGCAGAATGTCACCCAGCCAACCTTCTCTCGCCGAATCAAGCTGCTTGAGGAGGAGATGGGAACGACGCTGATCAACCGCCAGACGCTGCCATTATCGCTGACGCCTGCCGGCGAGGAGTTTCTGGCACTCTGCGAACAGACGACAGAGCGTGTGCGTATTACCCGCGACCGAATTGCGCGGCTAAATGAAGCGCAGTCTCGTCGGCTGTTGCTAGCTGCCCCCCAGAGCCTGCTTTCACATTTCCTCACCGACTGGCTGGATGAAATGGGGCAGCCTCCGTTGCAACCTTATTTGCGTGCGACCGGCTGGCTAGCGGCCGACTACTTCCAGGCACTCGAACGCGGCGAGTGTGACTTGGCAGCCTGCTACTGGCCTAAAGGGCGCACCCCCCTGGAACTCGATATGTCGGCATTTGAGCACCGGGTGATTGGCAGTGAGCGGCTGGTGCCGGTCGCTCTTCCCGATGACTCCGGAACTCCGCGTTTCTGCCTGCCGGGCGAACGCCGCGCTCCCCAGCCGCTGATTGCCTATCATGCCCGTGGGCTGATGCAGGCGGCCATTGAGGATCATCTCGTGCGTCAGCCGAAGGCCTGTCACTTCAATGTGCTGACCGAGAGTATTCAAAGCAGCAATGTCCGGGAGCTGGTGTGCCTGGGGCATGGACTGGGCTGGCTACCCGAGCGAGTGGCACGTGATGCCTTGGCATCAGGTCAGCTGGTCCGGGCCGGTGCACCTGAATGGGACATTCCTCTGGAAGTGCGGCTATATCGCCATCGCGAGGCCCATCAAAGCGGTCTCGAGGATTTCTGGTCGACCCTCTAGGCGTAACGGACCTGATTCGATTCATATACGAATATTTAGGAGTAGCCGCATCATGAAAGAGACGCTTGAACACAAGCAATTGGCCCACCTCAAGGCTCTCATGACCAGCTATGAAACGCATCTGGCGGCACATGGCTTTGACGGCGTGCTGATCTATAGTGGCCATCCACACCGTCATTTCGCCGATGATCAGCATGCCAGTTTCGCGACGTATGGCCATTTCATGCACTGGGTGCCCCTACAGGGCCTGGATCACAGCTGGTTGCTGATTCGTCCGGGCAAGGCGCCAAAACTTCAGCTGCATGCCCCCGCGGATTTCTGGCATCTGGGCACTGAGCTTCCCGACGAAGCCTGGGTCGACGCCTTTTCCATCGAGCGTGTAGCTACACCAGCGCCGCCTCGGCTGCCGGCAGGACGCTTTGCGCTGCTCGGTGAGGTCGATGCCGACACCGCCAAGGCGTTAGGTGCCGAGCTCAACCCGGCGGCGCTAACGCAGGCGCTGGACGAGGGACGCGTGCGCAAGAGTGACTACGAAATCGCCTGCCTGCATGAGGCGAATCGTCGTGCCGGGCTTGGTCACCGCGCCGCCCGTGAAGCCTTTTTCGAGGGCGGTACTGAGCTTGATATTCAGCTTGCCTATCTAGGCGCTAGTCGTCAGCGGGAATCGGATCTGCCTTATCAGAACATCGTCGGTGTCAATCGACATGCGGCCGTATTGCACTATCAGCACTATGAACGGACACCCGCTCGTAGCCATCACAGCCTGCTGGTTGATGCCGGGAACCGCTTTCGTGGCTACTCAGCCGATATTACCCGGACATGGGCGGGAGGTGATGCAAGCGATACCTTTGCCGGCTTGATCGAGGGCGTAACGACGATTCAGCACAATCTCACCAAGGCGATAGCCCCAGGTGTCGGCTATCCGGCCCTCCATGCTCGTATGCATCAAGAGCTGGGAGCGCTGCTCGGAGAGTTGGGTATTATTCGATGTGATGCCGCCAGCGCTGTTGAGCAAGGCATTACCCGGGCATTCTGCCCACATGGCCTCGGGCACTTGCTAGGTCTTCAGGTTCATGATGTGGCAGGAAGACGTGCGGCGGACGGCACCGAGTTAGCGGCGCCTGCAGAACATCCGGCACTGCGACTGACGCGCACATTGGAAATGGGCATGGTGTTGACGATGGAGCCGGGCTGCTATGTGATTCCGATGCTGCTGGATCCTCTGCGCGACAAGGCCGCCGGCGGTGACATCCATTGGGATGCGGTGGAGGCGCTGGCACCTCATGGTGGGGTACGTATCGAGGACAATGTACTGGTGACCAACGATGGAGCAGAGAACCTGACCCCGGTCATCTGAGAAGCGTGTGACCTTGCACCCGCCCTCAAGCGCGATAAGCTTGAGGGTATCCCCCAGACACGAGGCAGGCATGTCACGCCCTATCGTTCCCGCCGACTTTCGCCCTGCCAGAGGGCTTGGCAACCGCCACCTGCAGACCTTGCTGCCGAGGATGTTGCCTGCACCGCACTTGGACTGCGAGACGGAGATCGTCAACCTGCCTGATGGTGACTTCGTCGAGCTGGCATGGGGACGGCCTGCTCCTGAACGTGATGACGCACCACTGTTCATCCTCTTTCATGGGCTTGAAGGGTCGATCGAATCTCCCTATGCCAAGGGCTTGATGAACACCGCAACGCGCTTGGGCTGGCGGAGCGTCTTAATGCATTTTCGTGGCTGCGGCCAAGCCCCCAACCGTCTGCCCAGGGCCTATCATAGTGGCGATACCGCGGATGCCTACTGGGTGATCGGCCAACTGGCGAGACGTTATCCAAAGGCCCTCAAGGTAGCTGCTGGAGTGTCTCTGGGCGGCAACATGCTGGCCAAGCTGGTCGCAGAGCAGGGAGGCGATGGCCTGGATCTGGCGGGCGCCATTGTCATCAGTGCCCCGCTAGACTTGGCAGCCAGTGCCGATGCTTTGAACCGAGGCTTTGCCAAGGTCTATCAGCGCCACCTGCTGAAAGATTTGAAAAAGAAGGTGTTAGCCAAGATGCAACTTGGCCCCTTGCCGATAGCCCTGAACCCACACCAGCTCTGGGAACTCGATTCTTTCTGGGCTTACGATAATGAAGTCACGGCACCACTGCATGGCTTTCACTCGGCCAGCGACTACTATGCCCGCGCATCGGCCGGGCGCCTGCTAGGCAATATAGAGTTGCCGACCTTGATGCTGCATGCCGCCGACGACCCCTTTATGCCCGGCGATTTGTTCGAACGTCTGCCCTCCCCAGCGGAAGCGGTAAGGGTCGAAATTGCGAGGCATGGCGGACACGTCGGATTCATCGAAGCCCGCCACGGCCGTCTACGCTCTTGGCTGCTTCGTCGCGTAGCGAGTCAGCTTGACGATTGGGCATCGCCAGGGCCTCAGACTCGCTGGCGAGCCTCCCTGGCTAGCCGATCGGACAACTGACGCCTGTTCCCTTCAGACCGCAATACCCGTTGGGATTCTTGGCCAGATACTGCTGGTGATACTCTTCGGCGTAGTAAAACGTCTCCAGCGCTGCGATCTCGGTGGTAATCTCCCCACCGCCAGCTGCCTTCAGCGCCTGCTGGTACCTCTCGCGGCTCTGTTCGGCGACTTGACGCTGCGCGTCCGTTGTAACGTAGATAGCAGAACGATACTGAGTGCCGATATCATTGCCCTGCCGCATGCCCTGAGTCGGGTCATGGGCTTCCCAGAAGAGGCTCAGTAGGCGCTCAAGCGAGAGTGTGCTTGGGTCGTAGATCACCCGCACCACCTCAGCATGGCCGGTCCAACCGGAACATGTTTCTTCGTAGGTCGGGTTGGGCGTGTAACCGCCCGCATAGCCAACGGCCGTGACCATAACACCGGGGAGTTGCCAGAAAAGTTGCTCAGCCCCCCAGAAACAGCCTAGACCCAATACGATATCCTCACTCCCCTCGGGAAACGGTGGACACATCGACGCGCCATTTACGTGATGACGGCCGCTGATGGCGATTGGCGTGTCGCGTCCAGGCAGGGCACGTGCGGGGCTGACAGATTGTTGCTTGTCGGCATGGCGCATGGTGAGCTCCTTGGTCTTGCGAATGAGTAACGAGACGGTTTTCAAGGTCTTGGTTCTGCCTTGCCCAGACTGAAGCTATACACCAAGTCGACGGCCTGGGCGGCACCAGACACGGCCTCAAGATAAAGGTTGCGCCAAAGGGTATAGCGCAGCGTCAGTTCAGCAATTGGCTCGAACACCCCGACACCATAACTGACACGCAAATCCTCGCTGAGTTGCCCACTGACTACGACCTCGGACTCATCGCCGCTCCCCGCTGTATCGAGAGTCAGGTCACCGATACCGAAGGTCTCTCCAATTTGGCCTACGGCGCCGCCGGTTTTGGACAATGACAGGCCGATCAGGGCCGACGTCAAAGCGCCACTGTCCGACTCGGTATCCGACGGGGCTCGGCCACGCAGCAGGTAGGACAAGGCTCTCCCTTCTTCCATGGCCGGCTCAGAGAAGACCGATAGGCTTGGCGATTCTGCCGAGCCAGTGACCCGCAAGCCGGCAATCACGCCGTCTTGAGTCTTATCTTCGCTGCGAATCGCCTCGAACTGTAAGAGTGGCTGACCAGCGGGACCGCTGAACAAGAGTTGCCCCTGACGGATCCTCAGGTCTTGGCCATAAGCACGAAAGCGCCCGCCCACCAGGCTGACTTCACCAAACAGCTGCACGGGGCCACTACTCTGGCGGACTTCCAAGCGGCCTTCCAGCCCGGTTTCCAGGCCATAAGCCTCAAGCTGCATGTCAGGGCCCAGCAACAGCTCAACTCTGATGCTGGTGGCCATACCAGCTTCGGCTAATGCCTCTGCGGTGTTTTCTCCTGTGCCGGCTTCTTTGGCGGTGGCGGCCTCGCGACGGGCACGTCGGTCATCACGACGGGTAATGATCACCTCATCATCACTGGGGCTAGTCGCTGAAGGCGGAATCTGACCGATTTCCAAACGTGCCCAAGGCACTCTAACCTGGCCACGTACGCTAAGTAGCTCGGGGCTGGCATTGATGGCGATATCCGGTGCGATACGCAGTCGCCCGATATCAGGAAGTTCAAGCTGCAAGGGATCTTCCCGGCCATCAATGGCAAGATCCAGCGCCCATTCCTCGGCGCTTGGCCAGCGAGCATCCCCACTCACATCCAGACGACCTTGGTCACTGCGGATCACTCCCTCGATCTGACCGCTGTCACCACGCAGTTGAATACCCAGCTCACCGTCGCGCACAGCCACAGGAAGACCACTACCCGACGCTTGAAGCGAGTCCAGAGTCAAATCACCGTTCAGGCTGGGAAGAGACAGGTCTCCGCCCACGGTCACATCGCCGTTCAGGCGACCCTCAAGGGTTTCAACATCGCCAACCAGCGGTTGATAAGGAGCAAGCTGCAGGCTTTGGAGACGCAACCGCCCATCCAGGGCTCCCTCACCTTGAGGGTCGTCGATGCGCAGCGATAGATTGGCCGATCCGGCTTGATTCAGGCCAAGGTCGAGCTCGATATTCGCTGCCTCAGGTGTGGCATCGGCGCTCAGCGTCAGCTGGGTGGTCGGGAGCGTCACGGGCTGGCCGCCGCCATCAAGAGCATCGATGTCCAGTCGGCTATCGAGGTTGGCATCCAATGTCCAGCCACTGCCCTGCTCTTGCCAGGCGACAACCACGCTTGCGTTACTGTCACCGCTGACTTCCCACCCCACCGGCAGGCTCGGCTCGAGCATCGCCATGGGCAGCTCCGTGAGCCGCAGGGTGGCGCGTCCTTGTTGTGCAGAGGCATCAATAGGCTCTGTGCTGCACAGACGCCCTCCCTCTTCTCTGCGCAGGCAGAATGGCGAGAGACTGGCAGCAGACTTGGCAATGTCCACATCGAAGGTCAGGGCTTCGTCCAGACGCAGAGTGCCGGCATCCGCGTCGACCTCCAGCGGCATGAGTTGCCCCTCATAGCGGTCGCGGTCGGCGTTGAGCCCGCCCTCCAGCGCTAAGCCGGCCCTGGACAGTGGCATGCCTCGCCCGGCCGTCGCCTCGAGTGTCAGCCGATGCTCGGACAAGCGTCCGTCGAGTCCGACCGTCAGGCGCGATAACCGCTGACCGCCGGCCTCTAGGCGCTCTGCCTCCAGAGTGAGATCGAGTTGAGGATCCTCGATCCCCTGTGTACGAGCACGCAGGTTCAAGGCTCCAAGGCGGTTTTCGGCAAAGACCAGACGCTCGCCGCTCAGATCCAGCGCCAGAGCGGGGGTTTCCAGGTTACCACCAAGCTGGAAGTCGCCCTGCAGGGTGCCGCCAAGCTCCGGTGACAGGGCATTAAGCCCCGGCGCCTGGAGCGTACCTGACAGGTCCATCTGGTCACCGACCTGGCCTTCGGCGGTGAGACGGTTATCCCCTTGGCGCAGGTCAAGCCGGTCAATGTTCCAGCGCATGTCGCTGTTACCGTCAAGGCTTGCCGATAGAGAGAGAGGTAAATCGTTGAGTGTGCCGTCGATGGCAAGCTCAGGCACGCCGAGCCGCCAGCCTTGGTTTGCCTGCACAAAGCGAATGGTGGCATCGCCGTCCAGACGACCTGCCACGGCATTGGTATAGGCACCAGGGTCCAGACCGTCCAGATTGACGGTCGCATCGAGTGTCAGGCCATTGGCCCAGTTGACATCACCACGACTGATTAGGGCACCGTCGCCGCTCTTGAGCGAGAGGGGGAGCCAGGAGAAGTGTTCAGCATCGCCAGAACCTGTCGCCGCCAAGCGGGTTGGCGCCACCTGCGGGCCAGAAGCCTCGGCCGAAAGGGCGAGGCGATAGTCAAGCAGACTCCCTTCCAGGCGTGCCCTGAGATTCGTCAAACGGTAAGGCTCGACCTTATCGCTCGCATTTGCAGGCTCAGCACCCGGCAGAGGCCATTGAAGCGCATCGGAATCAAGCTTCATCGAAAAAGGCAGCGTCGGTGCCAGCGCATCAAGACGAGCATTGAGTTGCGCATTCGCCGGGCCAGCTGCCGTCAACGATACGTCCAACTCAGCCAGACTGCCCGTCAGGTTCAAGTCGAGCTGCTCGCCAGAGAGCTCAGGCAAGGCGGCCAGCTGCTTGATCTGGGCGTTGAGAGAGGCGTCCAACGGGTAGTTATCGCGAAGCGATACCTTGGCTTCCAGGCGCGCATCGGTCTCAGGCATGGCAAGGGTAAGAGGTGATATCTCTATGTCACTGCCCTGGCCAGAAAGGCTCAAAGCTAAGCGATCGATTCGATACTCACTTGGTCCGGTTAGCGCAGCATCCTCGACGATGAGACTTGGGACTTCGATTGCCAGTGGCAGCGTGATGGCTGGCAGCGCGATTCGTTCGCGCTGGTCCAGCGGGACGCTTGGTTCAGTGGACGCAACGTCCTCATTGCTGACAGCAGGCGGCACTTGGCGAACCACGCTTCCTGCACTATCGATAGCCTCAGCGGTCAGCGATGATGATGCCCCGGTTGTTTCCTCAAGGGCCAGGGTCTGTCCCTCTGACCCCGGAAGGGCTAGACGCAAACCGGAGAGCGTGGTCGGTGACAGTGTCAAGGTGCTGGCTTCAAGCGACGCCCCGGTCTGGAAGTTCGACCACGTCAGCCTGGTACCATCGGCAAGACGCACCTCAACGTCATCGAGGAATATCTCTCGAAGTTCGATCGGGAACGGCACCATGATATTGGGGGCAGACCCAGCCTCCGCAGGGTCTTCATCTTGCGCATCGGGGTCACTCGCGGAGAGATGTATACGAGCCCCTTCGACCCCTAGGCGATCTAGACATAACTTGCTATCCAGCAAGCAGTCGTCGGACCAAGCAAGTTCGAGACGCTCAATGTCAATGCTGGCTGGCCCAGCCTCAAGAGAGAACCCTTCGATCATCAGGTCGTCGAGAGGCGCTCCAGAGGCGTCGCGGTAGGTAAAAAAGCCTCTGGACTGCCCCTGCTCGAGCAGCAGCCCGGTGCCCCAGGGGGATAAGGCTAACCCCGCCACGAACAGCACCAGGCCGATTAGCCAAATGGGTAACCATAGTATTAAGCGCAGCAGCGCCCGACTCCATGCCTTGAGTTTCGTCATGCCGGTGTCGTTCCTTGCGGGTTAGAGCTCCGGGCCAATGGAGAAGTGAATGCGATAGGCGTTGTCCGGGTCGTCTACGGGGTGCGCGACATCGAAGCGAATCGGGCCTACAGGGGAAATCCAACGCACGCCGAGCCCTGCCCCCGTCTTTAGATCGGCACCCGCCCAGTCTTGGAAGGCATTACCGCTATCGACAAAAGCTGCGCCCCACCAGTCACCCGTGACGCGATGCTGGGCTTCAATGCTGGCGGTGAACTGCTGTTGACCACCCGTCAATTCGCCATCGGCATTTTCAGGCGAGAGGCTTTCATAGCTATACCCCCGCACGCTGCTATCGCCACCCGTGAAGAAACGTAGAGACGGTGGAATCTTGTCAAAGTCATCGGTTTCAATGGCCCCCATGCCGACGCGACCGATGAAGCGATTGTTATCGCCGAGCATGCGGATCCACTGGCTATCGAGAGTGGTTCTGAAGAAGGTCGCATCGGATCCCCAGGCCGTGTCGGAGTAAGCAAACGAGAGCCGCTGCCGGTCTCCCCAGGTCGGGAAAATGGGATTGCGGCTACGCGTACGTGACCAGCTGATGCCGGGGTAGTACAGCAACACCTGGTCATCCTCGTCGGCTTGGGTGTAGTCCTCGTAAGTGGTGCGTACAAACAGGTCTTGTGTCCAGCCGTTGTCAAACTTCCAGCGCCGCGACACTTCCGTCGAGATCTCCAGACTCTGGGTGTCCTCGTTGTCGATCTGTTGCAAGCCATAGGTGATGCTATAGCTATCGCGAAGCGGGTTCTCGAGGGGAATCAAATACTCGCCGGCAAATTCCTGCTCAGGACCCGAGAGGAAAAGCTCATTGGTAAGGCTGTGGCCCGCACTGTTTAACCAGGGCCGCGTCCAGGACAGTCGAGTGCGGGGGCCTACGTCGGTGGCATAACCAATGCCCGTTTCGATGCGATGACGATCAGCCGGCACCAGGGTTACCTCAACGGGGACCTCATGACGATTGTCTGGGTAGATCCGGCTGGCAGCAGTCAGTGCTTGTTGATCAATACGATCCGCTTCTGCCGACTTACTGGCGGGGGGGGCCCCTTCTAGATCAGTCTCTTGCCACCAAGGGGACAGGGATCGTCCCGAGGGGGGAGCGAGTGCCAGATCGGCGGAAGTATTCAGCTGGGGCCGCACGCTGATCCTTGCAAACCAATCGCTTTGCGAAAGGCTCTGATTGTATTGAGCTAGTTGGCCAGCGAGATATGGATCACCCGGGGCAAACGGCATCATTTTACGCAGACGATCATCATCAATTTGGCTACCTTTGATGGCGATGTCACCAAAACGGTAGCGAGGTCCGCTATCGAGCGTCAGATAAATGCGCGCACTTTGTTCCCAGGGGCGAACTTCCATGCGGCTGTCAGGAAAGGTCGCATCAAAATAACCTCTCTGCACAGAGAGGGATGACAATCGGCTACGTAGGCTTTCATAAGGCGCGTGAACCAGCGGCTCCCCAACCTTCAGTCCAGGTTCTGCAAGCACTTCATCGAAGGCTTCATCCTGCTTGGCATCGCCGTTCACGATCAAATCAAGGACGGTAATCTGGACTCGCTCCCCGGGTGTGATGGAAAGCTCGGCGCTTTCGATAGGCTCGCCGGTGAAGCGGATATCAAGACTGGGCTCGTAGTAGCCATAGACACGCATGGCTTCAAATGTCTGGTTTTGCACCTTGGCGCGGAGACGTTCTTCACGAAATTCGGAGGGATCTATGGCATCCAGATAAAGCACCACATTCTCGGCGGCTGGCCCCTCAAGGCCCTCAATTTCCACATCCAATGCTTGAGCAACAGATGATATTCCCAGACCAAGGCCAAGAATGCTCAGTCGCCATCCAGCTCTAAAATGCATATTAGCGTGCCTCCAGTGACTCCAGCTGGGCACTTAGAGCCAGCTGCGACTGTCGCAGTTCAGTGAGTTGTGCACGATATTCTGCAAGACGCTGCTGAATGGCTTCCTGTGTTGCCTCTGCTTGATCCAATTCAGTGGCCGACTCCTCGATACCCGAGGCCAGAGCATCCTGGTCTTTCTCTAGTGAGCGCGTAGCACTCATCAGAGAGGCTGAGACCACTTCTTGGGCAGACTGCCGCTGCTCCGTCTGAGTCAGTTTTTCGGCAAGCGCGCTCATGCGCTCTTGAACAGTCGCTGTATCGCTCTTGACCACATCTAGACGCGCCGACAGCGCCGCTCTGGCATCATCACCACTGCGCTCCAGGGCATCGAGTGAGGCGCGAGTCGCGTCGAGCACGGCCTGGAAATTTTCTTGGCGGTCGGCCTGTTTATCAAGGCGCGTATCGAGCGTGCCGATCTCAATGCTGCCGCTCATGTCTTCACGCAGGTTTGCGAGTTGCGTTTCCTGCTCATTGAGACGCTCTACCAGCTGGCCCTGCTCTTCTCCCATCACATCCAGGGCGTTCTCAAAGCGCTCGAAATTGCCACCACGGTTCGCATCGAGTCCGTCAAAACGGGCGTGCACATTGGATAGTTGTCCCTGCAGCTGGCGGAGCTCCTCTTGCAGGCTCAGACGCTCCTGCCAGGCTAAATAGCCCAGGCCGCCAAGTGCTCCCGACAGCAACAGCACCAGACACCATAAAGGCCAAAGCCTGGGTGCTGGCTGCGCATAGCGAGCTTGGCCCCCAAGGCTGGCATTCACATCCGGTACGATGTGGGTGAGGCGCTCTTCATCCGGGCGCTCGGCCATAGGTGACTCCTTGCCGGGAGGTTAAACAGGTATCAAAACAAAGGTCGTGTCCGTCATGATTGAGGCATGCTCCTCAATCATTGGCGAGCATACCCCACAGTGCTATGATGAGGCGATACTACATAAGCGCAGATGCTTGGTATCATAAGGTTTTTTGTCCTTGTGATCATCTTTTTGGCACGATCCTGGCATCTCGATTCAAGGGCCGGAGCCCACCCTGAACGAATTGGACTCCTGCCCCTTGAATTATGTTCGGAAGGACACCAGTACTAGATTTGGGTCACCTTCCCTATGACCGACGAGGAGTAAATCATGGCATTTGAACTACCCGCCCTGCCGTACGAAAAGAATGCGCTTGAACCGCACATTTCTGCCGAGACGCTTGAATATCATTACGGCAAGCATCATCAAGCCTACGTGACCAAGCTCAACCAGCTGACAGATGGCACTGATGATGCCAACAAGTCACTGGAAGATATCATCAAGTCAGCTTCCGGTGGCCTGTTCAATCAAGCTGCTCAGGTCTGGAACCACACGTTCTATTGGCACTGCCTGTCTCCGAACGGTGGTGGCGAGCCGACCGGCGCACTGGCCGATGCCATCAACGCCAAGTTCGGTTCCTTCGATGAATTCAAGGAAGCCTTCAACGCCAAGGCGGTAGGCAACTTCGGTTCAGGCTGGACCTGGCTGATCAAAACCGCTGATGGCGGTGTTGATATCGTCAATACTGACGATGCTGACACTCCGGTTGCACATGGTCAGACGCCGCTGCTGACCATCGATGTTTGGGAACACGCCTACTACATCGACTATCGCAATGCCCGTCCCAAGTACCTTGAGAATGTCTGGAAGATTCTGAACTGGGACTTCGTTGCGCAAAACTTCGCGTAACTCGCGCTTGAATCAAGTCATCTTTCGAGATGTACCTTGAACAAAAAACCCTCGCCATTGGCGAGGGTTTTTTTATCAGGGAACTTACCTTAATGCCCGCCATCACGGGTCGGCACGGCGGCCAATTCCGCGATAAACGAGACCACGGCCGGCCACATAACCGGGATCAAAGATATTGCGCCCATCGAGTACGAGCCGATCGCCCAACAGTTTTCCAAGCAGGCGCCAATCGGGGTTCCAGTAGCACTTCCACTCGGTGACCAACATCAGTGCATCGGCTCCCTGACAAGCGACATAGGGATCGCCTTCACACAACGTGAGCTGCGGGTGGTCGCCCACAGCCTTACGCAAGGCCGGCAGTGCCGAGGGGTCATGGAGGCGTACGTTGACGCCTTGAGCCCACAGGGCGTCCAGAAGTGGCAGCACTGGCGCATGATCGATGCGTGCCGTGCCCGGTTTGAAGGCCGCTCCCCAGATAGCTACGGTGCGCCCTTCCAGTTGCCCCTGGAAGTAGGCCCAAAGCTTACGGAACAGGGTCTCTTTCTTGTGCTCGTTGATATCGATCACCTGGCCAAGCAGTGCAGAGCCGCGCCCGCTGGCAGACTGCACGTCGGCGAGCCTCATCAAATCGCGCGAAAAGTTAGGGCCTCCGAAACCACAACCTGGATACAGATACTCATAGCCGATTCGCGGATCGGCGCCCATGCCCTGGCGAACATACTCAACATCGACCCCTAGGGTGTCGGCCAGACCGGCGATATCATTCATGTAGCTGATGCGGGTAGCCAGCATGCCGTTGATGGCCAGCTTGGTCAGTTCGGCGGCACGTCGCGGCATGCACTGGAAGACTTCGCTTCGGCGGTTGAAGGCCCGCAGCAGTTCACGAACCTGATCGGTGGCGCGACTGTCTTCACTCCCCAGCAACCAACGCACCGGGCGGGTGAACACTTGCCAAGCGCGTCCTTCTTCGAGCATGTCAGGCAACGCCACAGCGACCTGGCCGGCATGGCCCATCAGTGCTTCCAGATGCTCGGTCTCACCGACCGGAAACATCGAGTTGTTGACCACCACAAGCGGTGCCGTCTGGCGTCCGGCCAAGGCCTCGACGGCAGCCTCGGCCGACTCGCGTTGATCAGGCGCCAGGGCCAGCCATAGTACATCAACCTCTGAGACCTCACCTACCGGCTCATTACCGGCGTCAGTGATCTCAAGAGCGCCATCGCGACAGGCCACATCCAACTGAGCAATCAACTCCGGCTCACGAGTCAACCAGTCGGCTTTCTTGAGCTCGGCCCAAGGCTGATCGGCATGTGGCTCCCAGATGACACGGTGTCCCACACTGGCCAATGCTGCCGCAGCGGTCGCCGCGGCTAGCTCACTTCCCTGTATGACAACGCGCATGGCTTACTCCTCAACGGCATAGCGCTGCATCAGGTCCTGGAATCCTTCGCCAAACTTGGGATGGCGCTTAGCGAAGGCCAGGATGGCTTCGAGGTATCCGAGCTGATGACCGCAGTCATAGGTTTCTCCCTGCATACGAAACGCCTGGACCCCTTCTCGAGCGATCAGGGTATCGATGGCATCCGTCAGCTGGATCTCGCCACCAGCACCGGGCTTCGTCTTCTCCAACAGCGGGAAGATGGAACCGGGAAGCAGATAGCGGCCTATCACCGCCAGGGTCGAAGGCGCCTCGCCAGCGGCAGGCTTTTCGACCACGCTTGCCATCGAAGCGGAATGTCCGGCCTCTGGCGTGTCACCTTTCAAGGCCACGATGCCGTATTTATGGGTCATCTCCTCGGGGACATTCTCCACCATGATCTGAGACTGACCGCTATCTTCGAAGGCCTTCATCATTCCGGCCAGGTCATTCTGGGCAAGCCCATGGCCATCTACCAGCACGTCGGGCAGCAGTACGGCAAAGGGCTCGTCGTCCCCAATCACCGGCCGCGCACAGGATACCGCATGGCCGAGGCCGAGCGGTTCGGGCTGGCGCACGCTGATGATCTTAACGTCATCAGGGATGATATTGCGCAGCTCCTCGAGCAGTTCGTGTTTACCCTTGGCCTCGAGGGTGGTCTCCAGTTCAAAGTGCTTGTCGAAATGGTCTTCGATAGCGCCCTTGCTCGAGTGAGTCACCAGCACGATTTCCTTGATACCGGCGGCCACCGCTTCTTCTACCACATACTGAATCACCGGTTTATCGACGATGGTGATCATTTCCTTGGGGATGGCCTTGGAAGCCGGCAAGCAGCGAGTACCTAAACCGGCGACGGGCAACACAGCCTTACGAATCATGGCGTTCCTTCCTGTTGGATATGAAGTGTCGATTAACCAATCTGCTAATTATGGCATAGCCGGGGCCCGGGGTATCTCGGCTGCCAACAATTGTGCAATGGCTGCACGATCTGGCCTTTCGATCACCCCCCGTTCACAAACAATGACATCGACTAATTCAGCCGGCGTGACGTCGAATACCGGATTGAAAATATCGATGTCATCAGGGGCCACAGCTCGTTCGCCCTGATGGGTCAGCTCTCTGGCTCCACGGGTTTCGATGGGAATGTCAGTCCCGCTGGCAAGGCTCAGATCGAAGGTGCTGGTTGGCGCCACTACCATGACCTTGACGCCGAAATATCGCGCCTGAACGGCCAGCGCCAGAGTGCCGATCTTGTTGGCGACATCGCCGTTGGCGGTGATTCGGTCGGCGCCAACGATCAACCAGCCGATATCTCCGCTGGCCATTAACAGCGAGGCCGATGAGTCCACGGCCAGTGTCACAGGAATATGCTCCTGAGCGAGTTCCCAGGCCGTCAGGCGAGCGCCCTGCAGCCAGGGCCGCGTCTCGTTGGCATGCACGCGAGTAATCAGCCCTCGCGCCCAGGCGCTACGGATGACGCCTAGTGCTGTACCGTGGCCGCCGGTAGCCAGCGCACCTGTGTTGCAATGGGTCATGACCGCCTTGGGCGCTTCGCGGGCAAGGAGGTCGGCACCGTATTCGCCCATGGCCATGCAGTCGGCAAGATCCTGACGCTGGATCGCCCTGGCGGCCTCAAGCAATGCCGCGAAGGGCGGGGTCTCGTGTTGGCTATGTGCCGAGACGATCGCTCGCATACGCTCAAGTGCCCAGAACAGGTTGATCGCCGTGGGGCGTGAAGCGGCCAACCTGTCTATCGAGGCATTCACCACGGCCGGCCAGTCATCGCCAGACGCTTGGTGTGAAGCAAGAACAACGCCGTAGGCGGCGGTAATGCCGATCGCAGGCGCACCCCGCACCACCATGCTGGTGATCGCTTCAGCGGCCTCTTCAGCGGTTGTGATCCGCAGTGTTTCGTGACGGCTTGGTAACCAGCGCTGGTCAAGCAGTTCAAGGGTATTGTCGGCGCACCAGCGAATCGGCTTAAGGGTCGCGGTCATGGTGTCTCCGGGAAGGCAAGCGCGGGCAGTAGCGGGTAGAATGGGGGCCATCATACCGAAGGAGTGATGCGATGCCATCTACCGCACCGCGTGATGTTGAACTCTTGATCGAGGCGAGTTGGATTCTGCCCATGAGCGATGGCCTGCCAACCCTCGAGAATCATGCAATCGCCATTGATGGCGGCTACCTGCTGGGGCCCTGGCCGATTGCCGATGCCGCTCAGCATGTCCGCCCGGCAAAAACGCTGCGCCTTGAACACCATGCCCTGCTGCCAGGGCTGATCAATGCCCACAACCACGCGGGCATGAGCCTGATGCGCGGGTTTGCCGATGACCTGCCGCTGATGACCTGGCTCAACGAGCACATCTGGCCCGCCGAATCAGCCCACGTGAATCCTGAATTCGTGGCGGCGGGCACGCGATTAGCCTGTGCCGAGATGCTGGCCTCAGGGACGACGACCTTCGCCGATATGTACCTGGCGCCTGAAGCCGTGATCCCCGTGGTCGAAGAAGCCGGCATGCGTGCTCAGCTTTGCACTCCATTGATCGACTTTCCGACGCCCTGGTCTCAAGACTTCGAGAGCGGCGTGCGTCAGACCGAGACGCTCATGGCGCACCTTAGCGATCATCCGCTGATATCGCTGGCCTTCGGGCCCCACGCCCCCTACACCGTGGGCGATACAAGCTTGGCTCGCCTCCGCGAGGCTCGCGACTCTCTTGGGCTTCCCATTCAGATGCATGTCCATGAAACCTTTGACGAGGTCAAACAGGGGCTTGCCAGTGACGGCAAGCGCCCACTGCGCCGGCTTTACGACGCAGGTCTGCTCGGCTCGCATTTCCAGGCCGTGCATATGACCCAGGTCGACGATGAAGACGTGGCGTTACTACGCGAGACCGAGACCGCCGTTATTCACTGCCCGCAATCCAACCTGAAGCTCGCCAGCGGCTTTTGTCCGGTGGCAAGGCTGCAGAAGGCAGGTATAACGGTCGGACTCGGCACCGACGGCGCCGCCAGTAACAACGACCTGGATATGTTCGATGAAGTGAAGACCGCAGCGCTGCTCGCCAAGGGGGTCAGCGGTGATGCCTCTGCCCTGCCGGCCATGGCGGCACTGGCCATGGCCACACGTGAAAGCGCCCGCGCTCTTGGTATGGCCAAGCGCCGCGGTCAGCTCAGTGAAGGCTTCGATGCGGATCTGATAGCCGTCAATCTGGAGGCCTTGAATACGGTACCGGTTCACCACCCAGCCTCTGCGGTGGTCTATGCCGTACAAAGTCGCCAAGTGACTCATGCCTGGGTGGCGGGCGACGCGCGCCTCCATGACGGCGAACTGGTGGGGATAGACCGCCAGGCGTTGTTGACGGAAGCGCGACAGTTCGAGCGAATCATGCGCCCTGCGTAAGGCAATAGCGCTACATCACACATCAAGCGAATCACAGTCACAGACCCAGGCCACGTTGTTGTTGAACGTGGCTTCAGATTATCTAGCGGGAGACATATCACATGAGCAGCGAATCCCAGGCGCCCCATCACGACCCTCAGGAGCGTTCACAGCAACACTCGCAGAGCCAGGATGACACCCGCCAAGGCAACGACTATCGGGATAATGTCGATGCCGCCGAAGTCGCCAAGTTCGAGGCCCTGGCCAGCCGCTGGTGGGATAAGGACAGCGAGTTCAAGCCGCTGCATGAGATCAATCCCCTGCGCCTGGACTTCATCGATGCCCGGGCCGGTCTCGCAGGCAAGCGCGTGATCGATGTTGGCTGCGGGGGGGGCATTCTCGCCGAAGCCATGGCGCATCGCGGAGCCCAGGTGACCGGCATCGATATGGGAGAAGCTCCTCTTGCCGTGGCACGCCTACATCGCGAGGAAAGCGGCGCGGAAGTCGATTACCGTCAGGCAAGCGCTGAAGAAATGGCAGCCGAGCAGCCTGGTGCCTACGATATTGTCACCTGCCTGGAAATGCTTGAGCACGTCCCTGACCCTGCGGCGGTGGTTCGCGCCTGTGCCACCTTGGTCAAGCCAGGCGGCCAGGTATTCTTCTCGACGATCAACCGCAACCCGAAGGCTTACGCCTTCGCGATACTTGGTGCCGAATATGTGCTGCGCTTGCTGCCTCGCGGCACCCATGATTACAAGAAATTCATTCGGCCTGCCGAGCTTGTAAGCTGGGGCCGTGCCGCCGGCCTGCAGTTGGGTGAGCAGACCGGGCTGACCTACAACCCGCTGACGCGTCGCTATCGTCTAGATGCCAATGATGTTTCGGTGAACTACATGATCCAGACACGGCGAGAAACAGCATGACAGACAAGCAACCCGCGAGGCCGCGCGCCTTGCTCTTCGATCTCGACGGTACGCTGGTAGATACCGCCCCTGACCTGGCGCGGGCCACCAATGCCCTTCGTGCCCATCACGGCTTGCCCGCCCTTCCCTACGAGACGATTCGTGCTCAGGTATCCAATGGTGGCAGTGCGCTTGTCACCCTGGCGTTGGGGCTTGAACGAGACCATGCACAGCACGATTCGGCACGCAGCTTCCTGCTCGATTACTATGGCCAGGATGTCGCCGCCGAGAGCCGAATGTTTGAGGGGTTGGCCCCCTTGATTGATGCTTGGTCTGTTTCGCCCCGGGCATGGGGCATTGTCACCAACAAACCCCGTCTTTATGCCGCTCCCCTGATTGAGTCATTGGGACTCGCCCCCGGGGCCTTCCTTTGCGCTGACGATCTTCCAGTAAAGAAGCCCGACCCGAAACCACTGTGGGAGGCCGCACGACGCATCGGTGTCACTGCCGAAGAATGCTGGTACATCGGTGATCACCGTCGTGATATCGAGGCCGCCCACGCCGCCGGCATGACCGCAGTAGCGGTAGGCTATGGCTACCTTGATGAGGAAGAGGATATCCATGCCTGGGACGCAGACCATGTTTTCGACACGCCGGCAGCTCTCGCCGAAGCACTCGGGTATTGACCGACCCTAATTAGGGCATCCTCTAATCGTCTAAAACGACAACGGGCCTGACGCATAAAGCCAGGCCCGTACGGCGTTGGTTGTGACCCCCACGCCAAGGTCAGAATACCCTCAACACAGTAGCATCATGCCTTGGGCGGTTGTGCATCGAAACGCTCACCGCTGTGCCCATGACTGTCTGGCCCCATTAGCCACAGGTACGTCGGCATAATGTCATCCGGGGTACGCAGCCGTTGGGGATCTTCGGCAGGATAGGCCGTTTTCCGCATCTGCGTCCGGGTGGCTCCTGGATTCAGGGTGTTGACGCGAATAGCGGAGACATTCTCCAACTCATCGGCCAGCACCTCGCTGAAATTTTCGGTCGCCGCCTTGGAAACCGCATAAGCTCCCCAGAAGGCTCTTCCCTTGCGTCCCACGCTAGACGAGGTGAAAACCACCGAGGCATCGTCTGATGCCTTGAGCAACGGCAGCAGCGCTTGGGTCATCCAGATCGGGCCGTTAATGTTGACCTGCATGACCTGTTCCCACAGCTCGGGATTGTACTGATCGAACGGCGTCAACCGCCCTAGCAGGCTCGCGTTGTGCAGGATGCCATCCAGCCGGCCGAACTCCTTGTCGAGCGTTTCGGCCATGTCGTGGTAATCCTTCAAGGTGGCGCCTTCGAAGTTCAACGGAAAGATGGCTGGCTGAGGGCCACCCGCCGCCTCGATGGCATCATAAACGGCTTCCAGTTTATTGATCGTGCGACCTAGCAGAACCACAGTGGCGCCGTGATGGGCATAGCTCAACGCGGCTGCACGGCCGATCCCGTCGCCGGCGCCAGTGACCAGTATCACTCTCCCGGCTAATAGGTCGGGACGCGCCTGATAATCGATCTTGCAGCTCATTGATGCTCCTTGGGTGACCTAGAGACTCACTCAGCAGACCGGTTAAGGAAATCGCTGGCAAGTCCTGCTGCACTGCTATCCGGGAACTCCTCGCCCACCCGTTCAAGTAGTGCGCGGCTTTCATCAGGCTTGCCTTGGCGCGCCCTTAGCAGTCCCAGCTTATAGAGGGCATCCGGCATCTTGGTGCTTTGTGGAAAGTCCTGAATGACTCGTTCGAAAGCCGCCGACGCCTTGTCGAGTTCCGTCTGAGCAGAATACAACTCACCCAGCCAATAGTGGCCATTCGCGGTTAGGCCGGAATCTGGATAGTCGGCGACAAAGGACTCAAACGCGCTGATGGCAGCGGGAAACTCCCGCGCCTGGACCTTTGAGAAAGCCGCCTGATAAGCGGAGCGAGCGTCGCTGCTGGTCGTCGCCTCGCTGCCGGCCGATGCTCCGCCCTCTTGCTGGCCAACGCCTTCGCCCATTGCGCCGGCGGGATCAACTCCCCCCGATCCAGTATTCGACTCAATCTGCTTCTCAAGTTGCAGATAGCGCTCTTGCGCCATCTTATTTTGCTGCTCTAGCTGGTAGCGCAGCTCTTCGATCTGCCCCCGCAGACGTTTAATTTCATCTTGATTCTCCTGCACCTGGTTGAACAATACCAAGTTGCCACTGGACTCCTCGCGCACTTCAGCGCGTTGATAGAAGTTGCCGGAGCCTTGCGAGAGATCTTCGACTACCGGTGCGGCACTCACCAACGGCGGCAGCGCCAGGCAAAGCCCGGCGCCAAGGGTCGTCAGTGTTGATCTCGACAGACCATCTTTCATGTATCACTCCATCTGCAACAGGCGATCAGTATCGACTCAGTAGTCAAAGACTACGCGACGATTCTGAGCATAGCTGTCTTCGCTAGTACCCCGCACGGCCGGACGTTCTTCACCATAGCTCACCACCTCGAGCTGCGACGGGGATACACCCTGGACAGTCAGGTAGCGCTGGACCGAATTGGCGCGACGCTCCCCGAGGGCAAGGTTGTATTCACGGGTTCCGCGCTCATCCGTATGTCCCTGAAGCACCACGGAGGCATTGGGATTAGACTTCAAGAATTGGGCGTGAGCGGTCATGACTGGCTCGAACTCACTGCGAATGGTATCGCGGTCATAATCAAAATAGATCGTACGAACCTCGGGGATACCATCCTGCTGGCCATCCCGCTTGCCCATGCTATCGGACCCCATTTGTCCGGTGCTCATACCCTGACTGGAGGAACCACCATTCATGCCGGCACTGCCGGCGCCATTACTGCCCGCCATGGAACCATCCTGGGTACCGCCGGTGCTGGAACAACCAGCCATGACGACCAGTGAAAGGGCTACAGCGAGGTGCTTGGCATAGGGGGTTACGTGCATGTTCGACTCCTTGAAAGATGCCAGTGACTGGCGGGAAGTTAACGAGTTGATGGTTTAATTCAGAAACGGGGACCAGGCGGGCTCCCGAACGTCTCCCTGGGCAGCAGGTAGCCGAAAGGATGCATTGCCGTCCGCAGAGACCGCCGAGAGAACCCCTCTGCCGCCCTGTTGAGTAGCGAAAATTACCATGGTGCCATTGGGAGCAACACTGGGTGACTCATCGGCTCGTGAATCGGTCAACGTCACCAATCGCCCCGTATCCAGATCCTGTTTGGCCACCTGGAATCCCTGGCTACCGCGATGAATCATGAACAGGTTCTCGCCATCCGGAGCATAACGACCGCGAGAATTGTAGTTACCCGTAAACGTCAGGCGCTTGGCTTCTCCGCTCGCAAGATCAAAGCGATAAAGCTGAGGGCCTCCGCTGCGGTCAGAGGTGAAGACTAGGCTCTCACCATCCGGGGACCAGCTGGGTTCGGTATCGATGGCATCGCTGCGCGTCAGGCGTTCGAAGCTGCGCGCACCGATGTCCATCACGTAGATCTCCGGCTGGCCATCCTTGGAAAGCGACATCGCCAGCTTACGCCCGTCTGGCGACCAGGCCGGGGCTCCGTTGATACCAGAAAAGGAACTGGCCCGAACGCGCTGACTCGTCGCTACATTCTGTATGTAAATGGCCGGTCGCCCAGTTTCAAATGACACATAAGCAAGTTTCTGGCCATCCGGCGACCATGCCGGAGACAAAATAGGTTCATCAGACGACAAGATCTGTTGGCTGTTATGGCCATCAGCATCCGCCACCTGGAGAGCATACTGAATATCTTCTCCGACGCCCTGAGACGTGATGTAGGCGATCTGGGTCGAAAAAGCACCGCGAATACCCGTTATGGCTTCGAAGATTTCATCACTGATGCGATGCGCGGCCGCTCGTGACTGATCAGGTCCAGCAGGGGTAATAACCTTGCCGAGCATGCGCTCCTGGCCGTAGACATCCATCAGTTCATACTGAATGCTGCCATCGGTATTGACCTTGCCGACCACCAGATAATCGGCATCCACTTTCCGCCAATCGCCATAGTTGACCTCGCTACTGGCACTCGGCGAGGCGATCAGGTCGCCACGACTCAACGGCTTGAACTGGCCGCTGCGCTCCAGATCATTCGCAATCACCCTGGCGATATCGGTAGGCAGCTGGGCCCCCTGCTCAGCAAAGGGCACCACGGCAATCGGGGTTGCTCTATCACTTCCCTGAGTGATCTCGATGGTAAGGTCAGCATGGGCAAGGCTACCCATCAGTAGCAGCAGCATGCCGCACCACAAGCTCATATAACGTTTCATCAGCGCACATCTCCGGGTCTGAATCTCAAGTTAAATTCGCGAAAGTCGCGCTGGGCCGCAGGCGGCAGATCTTGCATCTCACGGAAGGGCGCCGCACGCCTCACCGCCTGCAATACCGAGCGATCGAAGGCCGCATCGCCACTGCTCTGGACAAGCTGTGTATTAACCAGCTCACCCGTCGGCAGCAGTGTCAGGCGCACCAGCGCTTCAACGCCTGACGTCGGATTGGGCGGAACAATCCATGCCTGCTCAACCGCATTGCGCACTAGGTTCTGAAAGCTATTGCTAGCCTGCTCGGCCTGACGCGCATTGGCAATGGATTCTTCCTCGCCGGCAATGGCGCTGTCCAGACTGCTACTTGCCGCTTCGGCAGCACGTCTAGCGGCCTCTTCACGCCTTTTGCGCTCGGCCTCGGCTTCTGCCTGCTTGCGTGCCTCCTCTTGGCGTTTGCGCTCAGCCTCCGCCTCAGCTTGCTTACGGGCTTCTTCTTGCCGCTTTCGTTCGGCTTCAGCTTGTGCTTGTTGGCGCGCCTCTTCCTGGCGTTTTTGTTCAGCCTCGGCCTCTGCTTGCTGACGCGCCTCTTGTTCACGCTTGGCCTGTGCCTCAGCTTCTGCTTGGCGTTGCGCCTCAGCTTGACGCTGGCGCTCGGCCTCGGCCTTCCGCTGTCGTTCGGCTTCTGCCTCTTGGCGTGCCTGCTCTTCCTGCTGTCGACGAGCCTCCGCGGAAGCGGCTTCTTCGGCACGGCGCTGCGCATCGGCTTCCGCTTCACGACGTGCCTGTTCGGCGGCCTTCTGTGCAGCTTCCTGCTCTGCTTCCCGTTCAGCCTCCTGCTGTGCTGCCTGCTCAGCAGCAGCCTCTTCGGCTTCCTGCTGACGTTGTCGCTCTGCTGCCGCGGCCTCTTCCTCTGCCTGGCGCTTCGCGGCACGGGCCTTGGCGGCCTCGGCACGCTGAGCTTGATCCGTCGCGGTTTCGGTGCTGACCAACGTGGCCTGTACGACAGACGCCGACGTCGGCGCCTCTTCGCTTCCGGGAAATTCCAGCACATTGATCACGACGACCCCGACGTGCAGGGCAAGCGCCAGTACCACCGGTAGGCCATAACCTACGCGGGAGTCATGTCTGGCCATGCGTGCTCCTTAGTTGTCAGCGCTCGGCGGTTCGGAAATCAGACCCACATCACTCACTCCGGCTACCTGTAGTGTGCTCATCAGGGTAATAACCTGACCGTAAGGCACATTGCGATCTCCTCGGACCAAAACAGGCGTCTCGGGGCGCCGATTAAGAATAGCGATCACCTTGTCGGAGATGTCATCAAGGCTAGTGGCTGTTTTATCATCCCCGACGGAAATGAAGTAGCTCCCCTCGCGATCAACGGAGACAACGACAGGCTCGCGGTCCTGCATATCTTCAATCGGTTCGGAAGCCGTCTTCGGCAGTTCGACCTGAACGCCTTGCGTCATCATGGGTGCAGTGATCATGAAAATCACCAACAACACCAGCATCACGTCGATGAAGGGCACGACATTGATCTCACCCATCGGCTTGCTGTGACCACCGCGGTGGAATGGACCATGCATCATGGCAATGCTCCTTCAGGCCGCATCCTGATCACCACGACCCTGAAGGTTGCGGTGCAGAATCGAATGAAACTCTTCAGCAAAATCTTCGTACTTGCCGAGTAGTTTACTGGACGAGGAAGACAGGCGGTTATAGAAGATGACCGCCGGAATTGCCGCAAAAAGGCCCATCGCCGTTGCAATCAGTGCCTCAGCAATCCAGGGCGCGACGGTTGCCAGTGTTGCCTGCTGAGTCATCGACAAACTCTGGAAAGAGCCCATGATGCCCCATACGGTGCCGAACAAGCCGATATACGGGCTGGCAGAAGCGACGGTCGCCAGAAAGATAAGGTGGTGGTTGAGGCGTTCCTCTTCCCGTGACCAGGCGACCCGCATCGAACGTTGGACGCCTTCAAGGATGGCTTGAGAATTGCGAGTCTTTGGCAAGAGACGATTGAATTCGCGAAAGCCCGAACGAAAGATATGCTCCGCCCCTTGAGTCTCCTGTTCCGCGGGTGTCTCGCGGTACAGCTCGTTCAGGTCGATGCCGGACCAGAAACGCTCTTCAAATTGCTTATGCGCTCGCTGAGCACGGCGTAATACGAAGCTGCGCTGAAAGATCACTACCCAGGACAGCACCGAAGCGATGGCCAACAGCAGCATCACAAACTGCACCACGCCACTGGCGTTCAGGATCAGATGTGGAATGGACATGGAGTCGTTCACGGAAATCCTCACTTATCAAAGGGGTTCGTCACACGAAAACCTCGGGCCTTGTCAGCGACAATTTAGCGCCAGGCCGGCGAAGCATGTTTCAGGCTGACAGCGCCTCTCTCAGAGCACTAGGCCAGCGTCTGGGCTTGAAGCTAGCCGCATCCAGGCAGGCGATATCGACCGTTGCATGGCAAAGGGGTTCACCTTGATGTCGTACATCCTGGAGGAACGTCAGGCGACAGGCACTATGATCCTCGATCTGGGCACTTACGCTGAGCTCATCATCAAGGCGAGCAGGCTTGGCATAGCGGCATTCCAGGCGGTGAACGACCAGTTGAATGCCCTCGTCGAGAAGTGCGCTCTGGGTGATACCCAGTTGTTTAAGCCACTCGCTACGGGCCCGCTCCATGAACTTGAGATAATTCACGTAGTAGACGATGCCACCGGCATCGGTATCTTCTATATAGACGGTAACCGGATGCTGGAAAGCGCTCATGCGTTATCCTTATACCCGCTAGAAAGTCCAGGGGCGGACTCAGTCGACGCCATGTCCTCATCCCGGCTCAGCCCGAAATGCAGGTAGGCTTGACGGGTCACCACACGGCCACGAGCGGTGCGCATCATAAAGCCTTGCTGGATCAGGTAGGGTTCGATGACGTCTTCAATCGTGTCGCGCTCCTCACTGATTGCCGCGGCGAGACTGTCGACTCCCACAGGCCCCCCTTCAAACTTTTCGATCATGGCCAACAGCAGACGGCGGTCCATGTGGTCGAGACCGTGGGAATCAACATTCAGCAAATTTAACGCTTGATCAGCGATCTCAACTTCCAGTGCGCCACTTCCTCGCACTTCGCTGTAGTCACGCACACGCCTTAGCAAGCGATTGGCGATACGGGGAGTGCCCCGGGCCCTGCGAGCAATCTCGGCGGCTCCTGCCTGATCCGTATCGACTCCCAGAAGGCCCGCCGACCGAGTGACGATCTCGGTGAGCTCCGAAAGGCTATAGAATTCAAGGCGCTGAACGATGCCAAAACGATCACGCAACGGCGAGGTAAGAAGCCCCGCCCGAGTCGTTGCGCCGACCAGCGTAAATCGTGGCAGATCAAGTTTTATGGAGCGGGCGGCAGGCCCTTCACCGATCACAATATCAAGCTGAAAGTCTTCCATCGCCGGGTAAAGGACTTCCTCAACCGCTGGAGACAGGCGATGGATTTCATCGATGAATAGCACATCACCCGGCTGCAGGTTCGTCAGCATGGCTGCCAGGTCGCCGGCTCGCTCGAGTACTGGCCCCGAGGTGGACTTGATATCGACATCCATCTCGTGAGCAATGATGTTGGCCAAGGTGGTCTTGCCAAGCCCCGGGGGGCCAAATACCAGCGTATGGTCGAGACTCTCGCCACGGCCACGGGCAGCGCTGATGAAGATATCTAGTTGCTCACGCACCGCGGGTTGACCGATATAGTCAGCTAGCCGCTGAGGGCGAATAGCGTGATCGATCGGTGCATCACCTTCTCGAGGTTGGGCGGCAATAAGACGGTCACTATCAATCATAGATGCCCCAAAGCCTGAGGATACTGTGCGGGAACTGCCTGAAGGCGCATGCGCTCACTGTTGCCATGGATCATGAATCCTCACCCCGCCAACTTCCGGGCCAAGGCTCCCTTGATCAGGGCCTCGGTCGACAGGCCCGCGTCTTGGGCCGAGATCATCTTGGTCGCTTCGGTCGGCTTGTAGCCCAGGGATACCAAGGCTGCTTCGGCATCGGCACGGGCGTCGTTTGCCTTCTCGCCCCCGCCAGCTGCTTGTTCAAGGCCCTCAAGGTCACCTTCAGATGGCTGAGTCCAATGCGGAAAGCGATCTCGCATCTCGATAACCAGTCGTTCGGCGGTTTTCTTGCCAACGCCCGGTAAACGGGTAAGCGCCTTAACGTCATCATCCATCACGCAGCGAATGAACTGATCTTCGTCCATGCCAGAGAGGATGGCGAGGGCCAATTTGGGCCCCACTCCGTTGACCTTGATCAGGGCGCGAAACAGCGCCCTCTCCTGCTCTCGGGCGAAGCCAAATAACAGGTGGGCATCCTCGCGTACGGTCAGGTGAGTGTGCAACTGTATCGTTTCACCGACACCAGGGAGAGCCAATATGGTCGTCATGGAGGCTTCAAGCTCATAGCCGACTCCCCCCACATCTACAACCAGCCAGGGTGGCTGTTTCTCCAATAGGGTGCCACGCAGGCGTCCAATCATGCCGTCACGATCCTTGAGAGAATGCTTGAGAAAGCACTTGAGAGAGTTCTTGAGAAAGCACTTGAGAAAGTACTTGAGAAAGTACTGAGCCACTATACTGATCGCCTTATAGGCTGACCAGCGTATCCAAACAGCGTTTCATAATATGAAAAGCCATCAAGTCGCTTGATATCCGGCTGGTATGCCGACGTTATCGCTCTGGATTCTTCATGAGCAAGTCATTCGGGCCGATAATCTCGCCAGCCCTTGCCTCGGCCCTGACGACCAGTACGTCCCCCAAAGGCACCTTGATTCACCAGGCCCAATCGCGCATGGGCATGGGTCAGCGCAATAGCCAAGGCATCGGCAGCATCCGCCTGCGGTGTGGCCGACAGACCCAGCACGGCGGTCACCATGTGCTGCACTTGAGTCTTGTCGGCAGCACCGGTACCGGTGACCGCTTGCTTGATCTGGCGTGGACCGTATTCACTGACCGGGAGGCCATGATTGGCGGCACAGACGATGGCAGCGCCACGCGCCTGGCCAAGCTTGAGGGCGGACGCGGCATTGTTCGACATGAACACCTGTTCAATGGCGAATTCTCCAGGCCGGTGCACAGCAATAAGTTCGCTGATACCGGCATAGCATTGCGCCAGTCGCTGCGCCAGGTCATCGTCTTTTAGCCGAATACAGCCACTGGCGACATAAACCGGCCGCGGGTGGGTGACATCCAGCACGCCATATCCTGTGATGCGTGACCCCGGGTCAATACCCAGGATCAGCATGAAAACAACGTATGCCGCATGGCCACTTCAGTAGAGTTCATCGAGGACTGTCTCGTCGAAATCGGCGTTTGAATAGACGTTCTGCACATCATCGAGATCCTCGAGCATGTCCACCAGTTTGATGACCTTCTGCGCCACCTCTGCGTCATTGATCGGCGAGTAGTTGTCCGGATATTTGCCGATCTCGCTATGGGACGGTGTCAGGTCGGCCTCAAGCAGTGCTTCTTTTACCGTCCAGAAATCTCCCGGCCGGGTGACGACTTCGGTAGTGCCATCTTCATGATTGATCACATCCTCGGCGCCGGCCTCCAGCGTAGCCTCCATCAGTGCTTCCTCGCTGGTGCCATCATTGAACTGAAGACGCCCCTGGTGGTGAAACATGAACGATACCGAGCCGGTCGTCCCCAGGTTGCCGCCATGCTTGGAAAAAGCATGGCGCACTTCCGAGACGGTACGATTGCGGTTGTCGGTCATGCATTCGACGAGCACCGCTACCCCGTCAGGCCCATATCCCTCATAGACGGTCTCCTCCATGGCATCGCCATCGGTGTTCCCCGCCCCGCGATCAACGGCCCGCTGAATCGTGTCTTTGGTCATGTTATTGGCGAGGGCTTTGTCGATAGCCGCACGCAAGCGCGGGTTATCGTGCGAGTCACTGCCGCCCAGCCTTGCTGCCACCGTCAGTTCGCGGATCAGCTTGGAAAAGATCTTGCCACGCTTGGCATCCTGTGCCGCCTTGCGGTGCTTGATATTGGCCCACTTGCTGTGTCCGGCCATGAAAAAACCCTCCTTTTCATGCGCCGCCGGCGCCATAAGGCGCCGGCGGATCGGAAAGACGTATAGATGACACCCGCTAGTTAGCCAGGCCCCGTGTGCAGCCCCGTTCATCAGCTAGGCTGCAACACCGGTAGGCTCCGCTCTAGCTTATTCGCCTTGCTCCCCCTCAGGCTTGGCTTTCTGGCGAAGCCGGATATTGAGTTCCTTGAGCTGCGTTGGGGAGACGACACCGGGGGCATCGGTCATCAGGCAAGCGGCGCTCTGCGTTTTCGGGAACGCAATGACCTCGCGGATGGTCTTGGCGCCGGTCATCAGCATGACCAGGCGGTCGAGGCCGAAAGCGAGACCGCCATGGGGCGGTGCGCCATACTGCAGGGCGTCAAGCAGGAAGCCGAATTTCTCGTCGGCTTCTTCCTCGCTGATACCCAGCACATCGAGGACCGCACGCTGCATGGCGTGGTCGTGGATACGGATCGAACCACCACCCAGCTCGGTACCGTTGAGCACCATGTCATAGGCTTTGGAAAGGGCCTCAGCCGGGCGATCGCGCAATGTCTCAACGTCACAGGACGGCGCGGTAAACGGGTGGTGAAGCGCCTGCATGCGAGCGTTGCCGTCTTCCTCGAACATGGGGAAATCGACGACCCATAGCGGCGCCCATTCACGGGTATACAGCTCGAGATCTTCGCCCAACTTGACGCGAAGCGCGCCCAAGGCTTCGTTGACGATCCGGGCCTTGTCGGCGCCAAAGAAGATGATGTCTCCATCTTCAGCACCGACCCGGTCAAGCAACGCTTCAATGATGCCGTCCATGAATTTGACGATCGGCGACTGCAGGCCTTCGATGCCTTTGGCGCGTTCGTTGACCTTGATCCATGCCAGGCCACGAGCACCGTAGATGCCGACGAACTTGGTGTACTCGTCGATCTCCTTACGCGACAGCTTGGCGCCGCCAGGCACCTTAAGCGCCGCCACGCGACCATCGTCGGCCTGCGCCGGGCCGGAGAAGACCTTGAAGTCGACGTCTTTCATCAGGTCGTCGACATCAGTGAGTTCCAGCGGGATACGCAGGTCCGGCTTGTCGGAGCCGAAACGGCTCATCGCCTCAGCGTAAGGCATGCGTGGGAAGAGCGGCAGCTCGACGTCGAGCACTTCCTGAAACAGCTGGCGGATCATGGTCTCGGTGATCGCCATGATGTCATCCTCGTCGACGAAAGACGCCTCGAGGTCGATCTGGGTAAATTCCGGCTGACGATCGGCACGCAGGTCTTCGTCACGGAAACACTTAGCAATCTGATAATAGCGATCGACACCGGACACCATCAGCAGCTGCTTGAACAACTGAGGCGACTGCGGCAGAGCAAAGAAGTTGCCCGCATGGGTACGGCTCGGTACCAGATAGTCACGCGCCCCTTCCGGTGTAGCACGGGTCAGGATCGGCGTCTCGATGTCCAGGAACCCCTGACCTTCTAGGAAAGCACGAACGCTATGGGAGATACGCGAGCGCAGACGAAGTTTATCGATCATCTCGGGACGACGCAGGTCGATATAGCGATGCTTGAGGCGTGTTTCCTCACCGACCTTGCCATGCTCATCGAGCTGGAACGGCGGCGTGGTGGCGCTGTTGAGGACTTCGACGTCCTTGGCCAGCATCTCGACCATACCGGTAGGCATGTTCGGGTTCTGGGTACCCTCCGGACGGGGGCGGACACGGCCGGTAATGCGCAGCACGTATTCATTACGTGCACGGTCGGCGGTCGCAAAGGCTTCGGCAGTGTCGGGATCGACCACGATCTGAGCCAGACCATCACGGTCGCGCAGGTCGAGGAAGATTACCCCACCATGGTCACGGCGGCGGTGTACCCACCCGCACAAGGTGACCTGCTGGTCTACCAGAGTCTCGTTCAGCTGGCCGCAATAATGGCTGCGCATGTCAAATCCTGTTCTGTTGCGTGATCGAAGTATGAAGGACGGGGCGCTCAGGCCGCCGCACCGTCCTTGGCAGTTGTTTTGGGCGTGGCGCCTTTCTCGGCCCCGCCCTCGCCGGCAAGATTCTTCTTGTTGCCGGACTTGAAATCGGTCTCGTACCAGCCATTACCCGCCAGCCGGAAGCCTGCTGCACTCACCAGGCGGTTGAGCTCGTCTCGCTCACACGCTGGGCATTCCGTCAGCGGATCGGCGCTGATCTTCTGCAGCTTTTCCAGGCGATGGCCGCAGGCCTTGCACTCATATTCATAGATGGGCATCGTTCAACTCTCCTGAGTACGACAACTACTTGATAAGTGGCGCGGCGACGCGTATCGCCTCACCGCAGGACTATCGGGCCGGCGGCATCTTGGCGTCCAATCCTTGAGCTAAGGTCGGGGCTGCCATCGCACTTTCCAAGCCTGCTACGAAAGCGAGCCATTATAGCGTGTTGCGCCCCCTGACGGGCAAGGCGAGCATGCGGGTATTCACAGCGTGTGATGCACGCGCAATCACAACACAATCAGGATGCTCCAATGAAAGCCGTGATTCTTGATGCTGCCAGCCTTGGCGATGATATCGACCTTCACCCGATTCGTACCGAGGTCGACTCTCTACAGGTGCATGACAACACCGCACCGGAAGAGTGTCTGGAGCGCTTGGCCGGCGCCAATGTCGCCATCGTGAACAAGGTCGTGTTAAATGCTGACACCTTAGAAGCACTGCCTAGCCTGGAGCTGATCTGCGTATTGGCTACCGGCACCAACAATATCGATATGCAGGCCGCCAAGCGCCTGGGGATCGCGGTACGCAACGTTAGCGCCTACGGCACCGCGAGCGTTGCCCAACACACCATGATGCTGATGCTGGCACTGGGTAACCGACTTCCGCTATACCAGCGTGAGGTTGCCGATGGCGCTTGGCAACAAAGCGATTTCTTTTGCCTGCTGAATCACCGCACCTTGCAGCTTTCGGGCAAGCATTTGGTCATCGTGGGTCAAGGCGAGCTTGGTTCTCGGGTCGCGGCACTAGCCGAGGCCTTCGATATGAGCGTCAGCTTCGCCGCTCGCCCCGGCAAGGCCGGTGACCAGCGCCCAAGCTTGTATGAATTGGCGCCGGAAGCCGATGTATTGAGCCTTCATTGTCCACTTACCGAACAAACTCGTCATCTGGTCGACGCCTCACTCCTGAATCGCCTTAAGCAAAACGCCCTGCTGATCAACTGCGCACGAGGCGGTATCATTGACGAAGATGCGGCCCTCGAGGCGCTACGTGATGGGCGCCTCGGCGGTCTTGGGGTCGATTCGCTTCCGGCGGAACCCCCGCGAGAAGGCCATCCTCTGATCACGGCCCTTGACGAGCCACTCAACCTGATTGTCACCCCGCACAATGCCTGGATCACACCCGAGGCACGCGCCAATGTGGTCCGGCTTACCGTCGATAACCTCCGCGCCTGGCAAGGAATACCTGATGCCTGACACCACATGCCCACTCTACAATCTGGGCTCCATCAACATTGATCACGTCTATCGCGTTCCCCACCTGGTTCGGCCCGGCGAGACCCTTGCCAGTACCGGCTACCGGCAAGTGCTCGGCGGTAAAGGCGCTAATCAGTCACTCGCCATGGCTCGAGCAGGTGGACGAGTCGAACACTGGGGACGCCTAGGACGTACTGACGACTGGGCGCTCGAACTACTGCGCGAGGCCGGCGTTAGCGTCGACTCGCTGGAACTGGTCGATGAGCCCAGTGGCCATGCATTGATCCAGGTCGACGATCAGGCCGAAAATGCCATCATTCTCTACCCAGGTGCCAATCATGGCTTTGGCGATGCCGATGTCGATGCGCGAGTCGACAACGCTGACGCCACTGGCTGGCTGCTGCTGCAAAACGAGACAAATGGCCTGTACCGGGCCATGGAGCGCGCCGAAGCGCGTGGGCTATCGATTGCCTTCAACCCGGCGCCCATGCATGCAGCTGTCAGCGATCTGCCGCTGTCTACCTGCCAGTTGCTGTTCGTTAATCGAGGCGAAGCCGCGACCCTGATCGACCTGCCTGAAGACAGTAGCGCCGATGACCTGCTCGTGGCGCTCAGCAATCGTCTGCCCGGCGTGGAGCTGGTATTAACCTTGGGCCGCGATGGCGTCAGCTATCAGCACGGGGAGACCCGCCTCAACCTGCCGGCTTACCGCGTCGAGGCCAGGGATACGACCGCCGCCGGGGATACCTTTATCGGCCACTTCATGGCCGCGCGATTGTCGGGTTGTGATATCGAAACCTGTCTGCGCCGAGCCAGCGCCGCTTCAGCGTTGTGCGTGCAACGCGAAGGTGCGGCACCAAGTATTCCCGATGCCGCCTCTGTCGACGTTGCTCTCGCCGAATGGCCGGCGCTGGTACTCACGCGCAGCTGAGCCGCTTCGTTCGAACGATGGGCAGAGCCCCTCTGCTCCAACAGCCTCTACACTGATGCGCAGGCAAGCGCCTGCGTTGAAAAAGGAAGCCTCATGAGTCAACCGATCATCTTCGATACCGACCCGGGTGTGGACGACGCTCAGGCCATTGCCATTGCCCTTGCTCATCCCGAGATCGAATTACTCGGCATGACGACCACCTACGGCAACGTCAACATCGACACTGCGACCCATAACGCCCTGCTACTTGCCGAACTGGCGGGGCAAAGCATCCCGGTCGCTCAAGGTGCGGCAGCACCGCTGGTCAAGCCCAAACACCCAGCACCGGCCCATATCCATGGTGCCAATGGCTTGGGTAACATCGAACTGCCCGATATAAAAAGCGCCGCCCTATCAATCAGCGCTCCTCAGTTCATCGTCGATACCGTCAATGCGCGCCCCGGCGAGGTCACACTCGTAGCCGTCGGACCGCTTGGCAATCTGGCAGCCGCGCTGCAACTTGATCCCGACCTCACCGAGAAGGTCAAGCAGGTCATCGTGATGGGCGGGTCAATCAAGGAAGGCGGCAACGTTACCCCGGTGGCTGAGGCCAACATCTTCAACGATCCGCATGCCGCCGCCCGGGTACTGACTGCTGACTGGCCGCTGACACTGGTGGGGCTAGATGCGACTCACCGCTGTGTACTGGCTCCCAAGGATATGGACGCTATTGCCGCAGGTCAGGGTAAGCTGGGAGAGGTATTAGCCGACAGCTACGCCTTCTATCGAGCCTTCTATCAGCAGGCGCTGGGGATCGATGGCTGCTGCCCCCACGACAGCTGTGCACTGGCCTATCTACTCAAGCCCGAGCTCTTCACAACAGCCAAAGGCCACCTCAACGTCGTTACCGAGGGCACTGCAGAAGGCCAGACAGTCTTCGCTCCAGAGGGCCGTGAGTTTCTGGCACCTCGTTGGTCCCAGACACCGATGGTCAATGTCTGTCTCAGTGCCGATGGCCCTGGCGTCATCGATTGGATCGTCGACACCCTGAAATAAGCGTCAGTTCACAACTTACCCTGTGACGAAGGCGTCGTGATTCTCCCACTCGACGCTTTCCACCTCGACATGACTGACCTGTGCATTGGCAGGCCCCTGCCAAAGCCATTGGGTCACTGCATCGACATTGGCAGACTTACCGCAAAGCAATACCTCGACACGCCCGTCTGAGAGGTTCCGGGCGTGTCCGGTGACACCCGCCGTTAACGCCTGCTCCTGAGTTGCTTGACGGTATCCAACACCCTGAACGTTGCCAGCAACCAGCGCCTTAACGCAGCACTTACTCATTGCGGATCTCCTCTTTTATCTACCAGCAATAGACGTTCGGCCGACAGACAACGGCTGCCTATTTCATTCATCGGTCATCAATTCATGCTTGACCAATACGGCGGAATTGCGCGGCACTATCGATTTGCCACGGGCCAACAAGTGGCATTTGGTAAAGGCAGCACCGAACAGCAAGATCAGCGACGAGTAGTAGACCCAGAGCAGAATCAACACCACCGACCCGGCTGCGCCGTAGGTCGAGGCCGTCGCCGTATAGGTCAGATAAATAGCGATACCCGAGCGGCCGAGCGAGAATAGCACTGCCGTCACGCAAGCCCCGACCAGGACATCTTTCCATCTCAGCACGACGTCTGGCAACACCCTGAAAATAGTAGCGAATAATAAGGCAATCATTGCCAGAGAAATCAAAAACTCCAGCCCGCCAATCATGAAGCCGATCCCTGGCCATAGATCATTTGCAGCGTGCAACACGGCACGCACGATCACTCCAAGTACAAGTGATACCAGCAAGAGAAAGCCGATAGACAACACCACTGCCAGCGATAAAACCCGGCTCTTGATGAACTTCAACATGCTGTTACTGCTGGGATGGGGAACCACCCCCCAGATGGTATTCAACGAGAACTGCATCTGCGCAAATACCGTGGTGGCCCCGACCAATAAGGCACCGAAGCCGAGCACGCTGGGCAGCAGGCCGGATTCTTGGACCCGCGACTGCGCCACGGCCTCCTGGATCGCCTCCGCGGCCCCAAGCCCCATGGTGCCCTGTAACTGAGCGACTATTTGCCCCTGCGCCGCTTCCTCGCCAAGCACCAGACCAATCACCATAACGGCAATAATAATGGTCGGTGCCAAAGAGAAAAGGGTGTAGAACGCCAGTGAACCGGCATAGCTGAATGCATTGCGCTCAAGCCACAGTGCGAATGCATGGCGGATGACTGCCCACCAGAAAAGAATCCTTGTTCGTATCATGCAAGCTCCCTGCAACAGCGTCGTCGAATACATTCAGCATACCTGAGCTCATGGGGCTCTGCCTCGTCACCCGCCAACGCCAGATTGCAGGTGAGGTGGCAAGCGTCGATAATGCGCCTCTTAGCGCAACTCGGTCATCAGACACGGAGCCCGCATGGCGCAAACGCAGCTAACCTCGGATTGCCACAAGGATTTTGACTGTCTGGTCTTTATTGGTCGTTTTCAGCCTCCGCACCTAGGTCACAGGGCGATCATCCACGAAGCCCTAAAACGTGCTCATCAGGTCATCGTGTTGGTCGGATCCGCTTGGCAGGCCCGTTCGCTACGCAACCCTTGGCGCTTTGAAGAGCGCTCAGAGATGTTACGAAGCTGTTTCGATGAGAACGACAATGCCCGCCTTGAAATCGAGCCCTTGCTTGATGCGCTCTACAATGACGACGTCTGGGTTCGTGACGTACAGCGCAAGGTGCGAGATATCGCGTCACCGAGTCAGGGACGCCTACCCCGCATTGGGCTGATCGGCGCTAGTCGTGGTCAATCAAGTTACTACCTAACGCTCTTCCCACAGTGGGAATCCGTTAGTGTGCCTATCGTTGAGGGCATCTCGGCTAGTGGTATTCGTGAACGACTTTTCCGCTCACCGGCTGCCGCCAGCGATTATACCTCTACAGGGGCTGCCCATGATCTTCCCCCTGGGGTACTGGATACCTTGGAGGCTTTTACCCGAAGCCAGCACTATCAGCATCTGCTCGAGGAACAGCAACTGCTGCAGCAATATCGCCAAGCCTGGGCCGATGCGCCCTACCCGCCCATTTTCGTGACCGTCAATGCTGTGGTCGTACAGTCAGGGCACGTGTTGATGGTCAAACGCAGTGCGGCACCCGGCAAGGGCTTGCTTGCCCTCCCCGGCGGATTCATCAATCCGCATGAGCGATTGCTCGATGCTTGCCTGAGGGAGTTACGCGAACGCGTGCGCCTAAAGGTACCAGCACCGGTGCTAAGAGGCTCGCTGCGTGGCCAGCGCCTCTTCGACGAGCCACATAGGAGCTGGCGCGGGCGCACCCTTGCTGAGGCTTTCTATTTCGCCCTACGTCCAGAACAACAACTTCCCCAACTCAAACCTGCTAAGGGAGGTGATCGGGCTCGCTGGGTGGCACTCGCCGACCTCGAACCAGAGGCGTTGTTCGAGGATCACTTTTTCATCATACAGACGTTCTTGGGCCTTCCCGCAAGCTTAGGGTCGCCATAGTTAGGCTTCTAGGAAATCGCGCGGCAGCTTCATCATCTGACGCCACAGTTTCTCGACCCCCGGCTTGTGAACCAGAGAACAACGATAGAGCCGGATCTCCAAGGGCACGTCCCAGTCTTCGGCCGCGGCGCGGACGAGTCGCACACTAGACAACTCCTCGCGAATGCAGAAATCTGGAATCCACGCCATGCCGACGCCCTGCATCACCATCCCTTTGAGGCCTTCTGCCATGGCAGTTTCATAGACGGTGCGTAGTCGAAGGCGTAATGGATCATTCTTGAGCAGCATTCGCACGCTTCGACCCAGAAAGGCACCTTGGGTGTAAGACAGGAAGGGGATCTGCCCTTCTCCTGCCAGCGGAAAGCGCGGCTTGCCGCTGGCATCCGGGAGACAAACCGGAATCATCTTGACCTGACCGACAGAGAAGGAAGGAAAGACTTCTGCATCGAGCTGCATGCTGGCATAGGGATCATAGTAGCCAAGCATTAGGTCACAATTGCCCTCACGCAGCACATGAATGGCCTCGCCAACATTCATGGCCACCAGACGCGTCGGTAGCTCTCCCAAGCCCTGCTGAAGCCTAGATATCCATTGCGGGTAGAAGGCTAAGGCCAAGGAGTGTGCTGCGACAATGTCCAGGGCCTCAGTGTCCATTGCCACACCGCGCAAGTGGCCCAAACACTCATTTAGCTGCTCGACCAGGTTTCGTGCGGTGATCAGGAACAGCTGGCCCTCTGGTGTCAGCCCAACAGGGGTGGTGGAACGATCCACCAGGGTTACGCCCACCGCCTGCTCAAGCGAACGTATGCGGCGGCTAAAAGCCGGCTGAGTCACATGACGCTGGCGCGCCGAGGCGGAAAAACTGCAGGTATTGGACAGGGCGACGAAGTCTTCCAGCCACTTGGTTTCGAGATTCACCGCGACTCCGTTGGAATGTCATATAAAGGTGATAACCCGACCAAGCCGGGTTCACGAGGCTTGCCACTCTAGCCGCTCCTCTGCTGATTTCCAATTGCAGGGTCGGCTTGCTGAAAATCGCTGTCCCATCAGAGCCATCGGGACAATAACCGGTCACTGGATAGGAGACAGGAGGTAAGCCGCCCGTGATATCAGCTTACGCCATAGGGCGCGCTTCTGAAGCTCTTCGTACTCGACTCGGCGACAATTGGCAAAGTCGGCCTCCAACATCGCTTCCACATCACTGGCAAAGCGCGAATCGGAAACGAAGGCTGTGATCTCAAAATTGAGCCTAAAAGAGCGATTGTCGAGATTGACAGTCCCCACACTTGCGGCAGTGTCATCGATCAATATGACCTTCTGGTGCAGGAAGCCAGGCTGATAACGGTACACCTTGATGCCGGCACGTAGCATGTCCGGGAGGAACGCGAAAGCGGACAGAAATACCAATAGATGATCAGGACGTTCAGGCATCATGATGCGCACATCAACACCGCGCATCGCTGCCAAACGCAAGGCATCTAAAACGCTGTGATCCGGTACGAAGTAGGGGCTGGTGACCCATAGACGCTGCTCGGCACTATGAATGGCGTGTTGCACCAATAGACTCGCCGTCTCCTGGTGGTCCGCTGGCCCAGAGGGGACGACCACGACATTTTGCCCGTTTTCAGACGCCCCCTGTGGCTTCCAGGCAAGCCCCAACACATCCCCTGTAGCCCAGTGCCAGTCTTCCCAAAACGCTTCCTGCAGCCCCAGCACGCTCGGCCCAGTCAGCTTGAGGTGAGTATCGCGCCAGTGCCCATGTCGCGGATCCTGGCCCAGATATTCGACACCAACATTAAAGCCACCGAGCCACCCTTCTCGGCCATCCACTACCAGTATCTTGCGATGGTTGCGAAAGTTGAGTTGGAACCGATGCCGCCAACCCCGGGATGAGTGAAAAGCACTGACCCCTACCCCGGCCTCACAAAGGTCACGAAGATAACCTTCCTTCAACTTGCGGCTGCCGATTTCGTCATACAGAAAATAGACGCGCACCCCGCGCTCGGCGGCGTGCGTCAAATGCTGCTTGAGGCGAAGACCAAGGGCGTCATGGCGCACAATGAAGAACTGCACGAGGACATAATCTTCGGCCGCATCGATACCTGCGAAGAGGCTCTCGAACGTATCATCTCCATCAATCAGCAACTGGGTGCTGTTGCCGCGTGTCATCGGCATCAACGCTAGCTGCTCGACGGCACGCAGGTCACCATGACTACTGCCAGCGAGGAAAGGGTCGACCTGGGGCCGATAACGAGCCAGCACGCGGCGTAATACGGTATCTCGCTGACCGCGAGCCGACACATAACCGTAGAAACGCGGTCGACCGAATATCCAGTAGGCCGGCAGCGCAAAATAAGGGAAGGTCACCAGAGAAATGATCCAGGCGATGGCCCCCTGAGAGGTTCGACTGGACATCAGAGCCAGAACTGCCGAAAGCAGGCCTGACACATGAATCAGAAAAATGGCCGTGCCTAGCAGCCATGAGGTCATGGTCGCATCCCTTCGACGAAAAAAAGCGAAAGTGGTACTCCCGACAATGTCGAGAGCACCGGTTAGCACTAGCAAGACATGACCAAGATCACACCCGCTCGGCGATGATTTCCTTCCACTTAGCCGGTCCACTCTGGTGAACCGACTCACCCTGGCTATCGACGGCCACGGTGACAGGCATGTCTTCGACCTCAAACTCGTAGATGGCTTCCATGCCCAGATCCTCGAAGCCGACCACACGAGATTTCTTGATTGCCTGAGCAACCAGGTAGGCAGCGCCTCCAACGGCCATCAGGTAGCTGGCTTGGCTGTCGCGAATTGCTTCAATGGCCATTGGCCCACGCTCAGCCTTGCCAACCATGCCCAATAGTCCGGTTTCCTCGAGCATGGTGCGGGTAAACTTATCCATGCGAGTCGCAGTGGTCGGGCCGGCAGGCCCCACGACCTCGTCGCGAACCGGGTCGACCGGACCCACGTAATAGATGAACCGCCCTTTCATATCGACAGGCAGCGGCTCGCCCTTTGCTAGCATCTCGGTCATGCGCTTGTGAGCCGCATCACGGCCGGTAAGAAGCTTGCCGTTGAGTAGCAAGGTATCGCCTGGCTGCCAACTGCGTACTTCTTCAGGCGTGACGGTATCGAGATTGACACGTTTGACGTTCTCGCCAATCTCGCGCGTGATTTCCGGCCAGTCTTCTAACTTCGGCACAGGCAGTTCGGCAGCCCCGTTACCGTCAAGACTAAAATGCACGTGACGAGTGGCTGCACAATTGGGAATGATGGCCACCGGCTTGTTGGCAGCGTGGGTCGGGAAATCCTTGACCTTGATGTCGAGCACCGTAGTTAAACCACCAAGACCTTGAGCGCCAATCCCGCTTTGATTGACCTTGTCGTAAAGCTCCAGGCGCAACTCCTCGGCACGATTGCTGGCACCACGTGCCTGCAGATCCTGAATATCGATGGGATCGAGCAGTGCTTCCTTGGCAATCTCCATTGCCTTCTCGGCAGTGCCACCAATACCGATGCCAAGCATGCCCGGCGGACACCAGCCGGCGCCCATCTTCGGCAACTGCTCAAGAACCCAGTCCACCACTGAATCGGACGGATTCAGCATGGCGAACTTGGACTTGGCTTCGCTGCCTCCCCCCTTCGCGGCCACATGTACCTCAATCTTGTCGCCTGGCACTAGCTTATGGTGAATGATGGCTGGCGTATTATCTTTGGTGTTCTGACGCTTGCCGTCTGGGTCGGCTAGCACCGAGGCCCGCAGGACGTTATCCGGCAGCTTGTAGGCACGGCGCACGCCCTCATTAATCATGTCATCGAGGCTCATCTCGGCGTCCCACTGAACGTTCATGCCAACATGCACAAAGACAGTGACAATGCCGGTGTCCTGACAGATCGGACGGTGGCCCAGCGCGCACATGCGTGAATTGATGAGGATCTGAGCAATGGCGTCTTTAGCGGCGGGGTTTTCTTCCCGTTCATAGGCGCTATGCATGGCGTCTATGAAATCCTTCGGATGATAGTACGAGATATACTGAAGTGCGTCGGCAACACTTTGAATAAGATCATCCTGGCGGATCACGGTCATATGGAAGCGACTCCCTATCGTTGTCATCGGGCTCGCCGCGATCAGGTCATGGCGAGTGAAATGATGGCATTATACCGCATCGCCTCCCCGCGCTGAATTGCCTAGGTCCACTTCCATTCTTACGCGACCAAATGAAAGATAACGGTATAATTATTTAGGGGATGAAATCATCAACTCGACTGGCAGTTCGGGCAATAATACAGCCGCCGAGACGTCACCATGCGCCGTGACACCTGGTTGCTGCAGGCATGGCAGGCTAGCCCATCACGGCCGAAGACGGCAAAGCGCCACCGCCCCCGTGTCGCGCCGGCACGTTTTTCACGCTCGATCCAGGCCGGGCGATTCGTGACGCCGGCCTGATGATAGGCTTGTTGAATAACGTCCAGAATCACCGTCGCGAGCTTTGAGCGCTGACTATCGTCAAGGTCCATCGGTCGACGCTGTGGCGCTACCCCCGCAAAGAACAGCATTTCGGACCGCAAATAGTTGCCGATTCCGGCATAGAACCCCTGATCAAGCAGTAAGCCACCCAGCGCGCGTCGTCGAAACTTAGCCGTAGCAAGCCTCTCTTCGATATCATTGACCGAGACGCCATGACTCAGGAGATCCGGACCAAGTCGCGACAGAAAAGGATGTTGCTGTACTTGGTCCGACTGCCATAGGGATACATCCGAAGCGCTGTAAAGACTGGCCGTACGGCCGCCAGCCTGTAGTTGCACCCTGAGCGACCGCCGCGTCGAAGGTGATCGGCCGGCACGATGGAGTTTCCAGACGCCGTAGAGCTGATTATGGGAATACATAACCCGATCATTATCGAAGTAGATCAACAGCGCCTTTCCCCAGCTCTCTACGGCCATTACTTGCCGACCTTCGAGGTCGGCGCCCTCCCCTTCAAGTTCCGGAAAAGCGAACCACACAGATTCCAGCGGCTTGCCGACCAGCTGACGGCCTAGGCGGTCGGCCACGCGACGGATTTCAGGACCTTCGGGCATCGCCTACCCTAGCGCCAACTGGCGCTCCTTGAGGGTATGCAAGCGGTCGCGAAGACGGGCAGCCTCCTCGAATTCGAGGTTCTGTGCTGCTTCATGCATAGCGTCTTCCAGCTTGGATACTTCTCGGCGCATCTCGTCCGGTTTCAGGGCCGCCAATTGCTCAGCACTATACTCCCCGGCAGGCTCAGCCACCTTGCGCTCACCGCGCTGACGGCTTCGCTTGCTACCCGGTGCCTGAGCGCCCTCCATGATGTCTTCTACCGACTTGGTAATCGTCACGGGCGAGATACCATGCGCCTCGTTAAAGGCCAGCTGCTTCTCACGGCGGCGTTCGGTTTCATCCATTGAACGCTGCATCGACACGGTGACCCGGTCGCCATAGAGGATCGCCTTACCGTGGGCGTTGCGTGCGGCGCGACCGATGGTCTGTATCAACGAGCGTTCGTTGCGTAGGAACCCTTCTTTATCAGCGTCGAGGATTGCCACCAGAGACACCTCGGGGATATCCAGTCCCTCCCTCAACAGGTTGATGCCCACAAGCACATCGAACTTGCCGAGACGCAGATCGCGAATGATCTCAACGCGCTCTACCGTATCGATATCTGAATGCAGGTAACGCACCCGCACGTCATGCTCGTCGAGGTATTCGGTCAAATCCTCGGCCATCCGCTTGGTCAAGGTGGTTACCAGCACACGCTCGCCAACCTCAGTGCGCAATTTGATCTCGGACAGCAGATCATCGACCTGAGTGGAGGCCGGTCGCACCTCGATCTCCGGATCAACAAGACCCGTCGGACGCACCACCTGCTCCACGACCTGCCCTGCATGCTCTGCCTCATAAGGTCCCGGTGTCGCAGAGACGAAAATCGCCTGAGGGGCAATTCGCTCCCATTCTTCGAACTTCATCGGCCGGTTATCGAGCGCTGATGGCAACCGGAAGCCGTACTCGACCAGCGTTTCCTTGCGCGAACGGTCGCCTTTGTACATGCCGCCAACCTGGGGCACGCTGACATGCGACTCGTCTATCACCAACAGTGCATCGGTCGGCAAGTAGTCAAAGAACGTCGGTGGTGGCTCGCCAGGGGCTCGTCCGGAAAGATAACGGGAGTAGTTCTCGATACCATTGCAATAACCAAGTTCATGCATCATTTCGATGTCATATAACGTGCGCTGCTCGAGTCGCTGCGCCTCGACCAACTTATCGTTCTTGCGCAGGACGTCTAGGCGCTCCGTCATCTCATTCTTGATGTGCTCGGCTGCCTGGAGAATGGTATCGCGCGGCGTGACGTAGTGACTTTTGGGGTAGATGGTCATGCGCGGCACCTTGCCGCGAATCTCACCGGTCAGCGGATCGAACAGGCTGATGCCATCGATCTCGTCATCGAACAGCTCGACCCGCACCGCCTCATCTTCGGCATCTGCCGGAAAGATATCGATGACGTCGCCTCGTACCCGATAGGTGCCACGCCGGAAATCCATATCGTTGCGGGTATACTGCAGCTCTGCCAAACGACGCAGAAACTTGCGTTGATCGATCAGCTCGCCGCGGGTGAAGTGCAAGCGCATCTTCAGGTACTGATCCGGATCACCGAGACCATAGATTGCCGAGACGGAAACGACGATCAAGGCGTCGCGGCGCTCGAGAAGCGCCTTGGTGGCTGACAGTCGCATCTGCTCGATGTGATCGTTTACCGAGGCATCCTTCTCGATGAAGGTATCAGAAGATGGCACGTAAGCTTCGGGCTGGTAGTAGTCGTAATAAGAAACGAAATACTCGACGGCATTGTCGGGGAAGAAAGCCTTGAACTCGCCATAGAGTTGAGCAGCCAAGGTCTTGTTGGGTGCCATGACGATGGTCGGCCGCTGTACACGCTCGACCACATTGGCGACGGTGAACGTCTTGCCCGAACCGGTTACCCCAAGCAGCGTCTGATGCGCCAACCCCGAATCCAACCCTTTGATGAGGCCGTCGATCGCGGCTGGCTGATCCCCTGCGGGTTGGAATTTTGACTGCAGACGAAAGGGCTTGCTCATATCGGTTCTCGGCTATGAGTGGACGCTGACCGCACAAATAAGATAACGGTATAAATTACTTAGGACTCCTCTGATGAGGCCTGCCGGGTCGTGATTTCAACCGTCGAGGCCGTCATCAAACGATGAATAGGGCAACGATCAGAGATCTCTGTCAATCGCGTGAGTTGCGACTCATCATCGATACCCTCGAACCGCAGGATGACATCGAGTCGATAGACCCCATGACGCTCATCGCGTTCATCACGAACCACCCACACCGTGACGCCTGATAGCGGCCATCCCTTACGATAGGCGTACATCTGAGCGGTTATCGCTTTGCAGGCGGCCAGTGACAGGTCGAAATAGTCATGAGGATCCGGCGCACTGTTGTCGCCGCCGGCCACCTTGGGAGCATCGACATAAAGGTCTTCAAACCCCTCCAACTCGACTTTCTGTCGAAGACGGCCATCTCGCTGGCTAATCACGGTAATGGTCATATCTGCTCACCTTGACGCCAAGTTTTTCGACGGCCTTGATCAACACATCACGGCGCACCCGCCCTTCTACCTCAGCGCCATGTCGCCCTACTTCAGCGCTCTCGACACCATCGAGCATCATCAAAGTGGTAGTGATGCGATTGACCAGTTCAGTGCTTTCGACCCCTTTAAAGGTCAGCGATACGGTCGCCATGGACATTCCTCTGAGCGGCGCTTGGTTTATTAGTCAGTCTAGCACGGCCTTGCCGGCGGCCGACCAGCCTTGAATCATCGCCAACTGCCCCCATAGCCCACTCACAGACCACGGAAACACACATCCGCCGGATGCCGATCCTCAAGGGAGATTCGTATGACCGATTGGAGTGCGCGCATCGGCGCCACCGCAAATGGCGAAGCCCGCGTCACCTTCGACACCCCGAATGCCGCGCGCCAAGCATTGGACGGCACTGTCATTACACCATTGGTGCACTTAGGCATTCTTGAAGTGTCAGGTAGCGATGCCGAGCGTTTTCTGCAGGGCCAGACCAGTGCCCAGCTATCTCTCACCAATGGCGATTTTGCACCGCTGACCTGTTTCTGTGGCACCAAGGGACGCATGCTGGCCAACGCCCAAGTGTTTCAGGTTGCCAAGGATTGTTATTGGCTACTGATGGAGCAGTCGCTTCTCGAACCGCTGAAAGGGCACCTTGATAAATTTGCCGTCTTCTACAAGGCCGACATGCGCCTGCGTGACGATGTGGCTCCGATTGGCATGATTGGTAATGATGCCCCCGCCTTGCTGGAAGCTCGCCTTGATATCGAACCGCCGCATGTCTGGCACCAGAGCCAGCAAAATGAGCGCGTCGTATTGCGTCACCCCGGGCCTCGCCCACGCCTCATTGCCCTGCTGCCTACCGCCGAACTAGAGGAGAGCTGGCAAGCACTGGCGCAGCAGGCAACACCTGTTGGCAATGCCGTCTGGTGCCTGCATGACATCCAGTCCGGTCTTGGCTGGCTACGCTCAAGCCAGCAGGACAGCTACCTCCCACAGATGCTCAACTGGGAAGCGCTGGGCGGCATCAGCTTCAAGAAAGGCTGCTATACAGGCCAGGAAGTCGTGGCACGCGCCCACTTCCGCGGACAGGTGAAAAAACGCCTGGTGAGACTGACATTCGAAGGAGTTGAACTGCCTGAGGTCGGTACCGAGATCATTGATGCCACGGGCAAACGACAGGGTGTCGTTTTTTCCGCCGAGCGAGACGCCTACCAGCAGGTTGAGTTACTGGCTGTGCTCAACATCAAAGAATTCCCGGAACCCCTCACCGTTGAAGGGGTGCGTTGCCAGCGCCAGCGCTTGCCCTACCCACTAGAACGCCTGGATCCTGAAGTGCTGATTACACACAAGGGCTGAGACGGCTTGTTCAATGGCTTGAACAGACGGCCAAATTGAACACGCGCGCCGCGTTGGCCGTAGTGAGTTTTTCCAACGTGGCGCACGGTGTTTTTCGCAGTGTGGCAACCTCATTAGCGATCATCGCGAGCCTCGCGGGTTCATTGCGTAGGCCCTTGAAACCTGCCGGCGGCATGTCAGGACTGTCGGTTTCCAGTACGAAGCCATGCGTCGGCAAGTCGGCAACGCAGCGTCGTAAACGCTTGGCTCTCTCGTGAGTCATTGCCCCACCCAGACCTAGCACAAACCCAAGTTCAAGGAATCGTTGTGCCTGTTGCCAGCTACCGGCGAAGGCATGAATCAGCCCACCCGCCGGCAGTCCAATCTCCTTGAGGCATTTCGCCACCTGGTCATTGGCACGCACACAGTGAATCACCACCGGCAAATGGCGTACCTTGGCAATACGCAACTGCGCCTTGAATAGCGCCCACTGGGCGTCAAGTGTGTCCTCAAAGCGGGCATCAATGCCGCATTCGCCCAACGCCACGACCTCCGGGTGGGCATCCAGCGCTTCCTGTAGCGCGAGCAGGTCGTCATCGTCACTGATTCTCTGGGCATCACGCCCATGCTCATTGAAGCGGTGCTGGTCTAGAAAGTAGGGATGCAACCCCAGACACACACTGATATCAGCCCGTTTCCCCAGCGCCAGCACCGCGGGCCAACGGGCCCGAGTCGTGCCAGGCACGACAAAGTGCTCAACGCCCACCGCATTAGCCCGCTCGAAGATGGCTGCGCGATCGACGTCAAAATCCGGGAAATCCAGGTGACAATGAGCGTCAATGAGCATATCAGCGTCTGCCTTAGTGCTCGCGCGTCGCACTGAAACGCACGTCGGGCCACCGCTCCTGCGTCATCTGCAAGTTAACGCGAGTGGGCGCGATATAGGTCAGGCAACCGCCGCCATCGTAAGCCAGGTTGGTGCTCGCCTTGCGCTTGAATTCGTCGAGCATCTTGGGATCATCGCAGTAGACCCAGCGGGCCGTCTGAACATTGACGGCCTCATAGATACAATCAACTTTATATTCTTCCTTGAGTCGATGAGCCACCACATCGAACTGCAGCGTACCCACGGCACCAAGGATCAGGTCGTTGTTGTCCATGGGCATGAACACCTGGGTCGCCCCCTCTTCGGATAGCTGCTGCAAGCCCTTCTGCAGTGCCTTCATCTTCAGTGGGTCCTTGAGCCGCACGCGCTTGAAAAGCTCTGGTGCGAAATGCGGAATACCGGTGAAGCGCATGTCTTCACCCACCGTGAAAGTATCACCGATCTGGATGGTGCCGTGGTTATGCAGACCAATGATGTCACCGGGCCAGGCTTCTTCCACATGCGCACGATCCGATGCCATGAAGGTCAGGGCATCGGGTACCTTGACGTCTTTGCCAATACGCACATGGCGCATCTTCATGTTGCGATCATACTTACCGGAACAGACCCGCAGGAAGGCAACACGGTCACGGTGCTTGGGATCCATGTTGGCCTGGATCTTGAACACGAATCCGGTGAAGCGCTCATCCTTAGCCCCCACCTCACGCGTGTTGGTCTCGCGGGGCTGGGGAGTTGGCGCATGCTCGACGAAGCCATCCAGCATCTCGCGCACCCCGAAGTTGCCCATGGCGGTGCCGAAATACACGGGCGTCAGCTCCCCGCGACGATAGGCGTCCAGGTCGAACTCATGCGATGCACCGCGTACCAGATCGACTTCCATGCGCAACTCTTCGGCCTGTGACTCGCCGAGAACCTCATCGACCTCTGGGTTGTTCAGCCCCTCGATGCGCACATCCTCGGGGATGCGACTGCCCTGTCCCTGCTTGTAGAGATGGATGATGTCGTTATAGAGGTGATAGACACCACGGAAATGGCGCCCCATGCCAATCGGCCAGGTCATCGGTGCACACTGGATATTGAGCACGGTCTCGACTTCGTCCATTACCTCGATGGGGTCGCGAATGTCGCGGTCCATCTTGTTGATGAAGGTCAGGATAGGCGTGGTCCGCAGACGACAGACATCCATCAACTTGATGGTGCGATCCTCGACACCCTTGGCACCATCGATGACCATCAACGCCGAGTCGACAGCGGTCAACGTCCGATAGGTGTCTTCGGAGAAGTCTTCGTGGCCCGGCGTATCGAGCAAATTGACGATGCGCCCATTGTAGGGAAACTGCATCACCGAGGTCGTCACCGAGATGCCGCGTTCCTGCTCCATCTTCATCCAGTCTGACGTCGCATGGCGGTCATTTCGCTTGCTCTTCACGGAGCCCGCCATCTGGATGGCGTTTCCGAACAGCAGCATCTTTTCGGTGATGGTGGTCTTGCCCGCATCGGGGTGGGAGATGATCGCGAAGGTGCGTCGCAGATCGACTTGATTCTCAAGCTCGCTCATGAAATTCATCACTGCTGGAGGGGGTTAGCCACAACGGGCGGAATATGCCGACATCTTAACACTCCAAGCGCAGTGGCCCAATTGGGCATCCAGGACCGTCCCCTTTCTTCTGGGCGTAATCGAGAATTAGGGCTTACCAGGCAGTGACGAGATTGACCCCGCTCGAAAAAATGATCAAAACGTCTCTACAGCTAAGTGCTGCTAAGCCGATACCCCTAAGGAAGCACCCCAATTCAGCCGCCACAGAAGGAACATTGAATGGATGCATCAATCAATGCCACGGTCGGAATGGCCCTGTCCCTGCAGCAATTCAATAGCAGTCAGCAGGCTCAAGCGTCGCTCTTAAAGGACAGCCTGGATTCTCAGGCATCGCATATCGGCCAGTTAATGGAGTCGGTTGCACCACAGGGTCAGCTGGCCACGACTGGCAGCGTGGGTACACAGATCAACACCACCGCTTAAGCACAGCAAGACAAGGCCTAGAGGTAAGGCAACGCCTTGCTGAAAGCAATAAAAAAGCCGCAGCCTTAAGGGTTGCGGCTTTTTGTGTTGAAGATGACGTTGCCCCCTATGAAACCGGCCCCAGTGATGAGGCTGATATCGTCAGGGAGGTTTACGGTATGATGCAGGGATCATCGGAACGGAGCCACCATGCAAGCTGCACTGCCGCTACCTCTATCGACCCCCAATCGCAATCTGGTGCGCCTGACGATCGTGCGGGGCATCACCTGGACGGGCTTTCTGGGCGCCATCATCTTCGGCATTGAGGTACTGGACTTTCAGCTTCGTGTTCTGCCCATCATCACCGTAATTATTGCCATGGGGCTCATGAATGTCGCCACATGGTGGCGATTGGGTCGCCCGCGTGCGGTGACTGATACCGAATATCTTCTACACCTGATGGTCGATGTGACAGGCCTCACCCTACTTTTCTATTTTACTGGCGGCTCGACCAACCCTTTTATCAGCTACTATCTGGTGCCAGTGACCATTGCCGCGGCCACGCTGCCCTGGCTGTATGCCTGGATCATCGCCAGCGGCTCCATGGCCGCCTACACCTTCCTGATGCTGTTCTACGATCAAGTTCCTCAGCTGAGCAGCGGTGTCATTGCCGCACCCGTCAGTCTTCACGTGCTGGGCATGTGGATCAACTTTGGCCTCTCTGCAGGCTTGGTGACATTCTTCATTTTCAAGATGGCGCATGCTCTGCGTCGTCGCGAGAAGACACTCTCGCGCACCCGCGAGGCGGCACTGCGCAACGAACAGGTTCTCGCTGTGGCCACTCAAGCCGCCGGCACGGCTCACGAACTGGGTTCGCCTTTATCCACGATGGCGGTGCTGCTCTCAGAGATGCGCCAGGACGCTGGCGACCGCCCCCAGCTGATCGAGGATATCGACCTGCTTAGGGCTCAGGTCGACACCTGCAAGACCCGGCTGCAACAGCTAGTGGCCAATGCCGACCGTCGGCGTCTCGACAAACCCGAAGGCCGCGTGGCCGAAGAATGGCTCTCAAGCGTAGTACAGCGCTGGCTGGTGGTGCGCCCAGACGTCAGTCATCAGCTGGACATTGCCGATCGGCGCGGTACCCCTGAGCTCGCGGTCGATGCGACGCTCGAGCAAGCACTGATGAATCTGCTCAATAACGCCGCGGATGCCAATCCAGAGAACATCGTCATCAGCATGAACTGGGATGCCAACGACGTAATCATCGACATACGCGACCACGGTCCCGGCGTCAGTCTATCGATTGCCGATCAGCTCGGAGACACCTTCATCTCGACCAAATCCAAGGGCATGGGCATCGGCTTGGTACTCACTCATGCAACCATCAATCGATTCGGTGGTAATGTCAGCCTGTATAATCATGAAGAAGGCGGCACCCTGACCGAGGTCAAACTACCGCGAAGAGACGCCAGCCAAGGCTGAATTTCGACCACACGCATCGCACACGATCGACGCTGTCAGACGAGACACGAGGACAACATGCCAGAGACGCCACAACGCCTGCTGATCATCGACGACGACGAGATGTTCTGCCATGTCATGCAGCGTGCCATGAGTCGTCGCGGTTTTGAGGTCATGGTGGCTCACGATGCCGACCAGGCTTTGGTGCATGCCCGTCAATCACCGCCTGAAATCGCCACCCTGGATTTGAAACTCGAAAATAGCTCAGGGCTAAAACTGCTGCCGGAACTGCTCGACATCGTGCCCTCCTGCCGCGTGGTAGTGCTAACCGGCTATTCGAGCATCGCGACGGCTGTCGAGGCGATCAAGCTCGGCGCAGCGAACTATCTGTGCAAGCCAGCCGACGCCGACGAGATACTAGCGGCGCTGGAGCATCAAGATGGCAACCCGCACACCGAAGTCGCCGATAACCCACCGTCGATCAACCGGGTGACCTGGGAACACATCCAGAAAGTCCTTCAGGAGCATGACGGCAACATTTCAGCTACCGCCCGCGCGTTGGGCATGCATCGTCGCACCTTGCAACGTAAGCTACAGAAGCGTCCGGTACGTCACTAGCCCACCAGGCTTGTCCGTTGGCCCCCCATTACATGGCCCTATAAACAAAACACCCCATGCCATGGCATGGGGTGTGCGGATTGACTGCATCGAGGTGTCGTTCGAGACATGACGACACACAGCCGTCCTATTGCGCGGTCCAACCGAGATCAATATTCCAACTCGCCCCGGTAACCGCGCCAGCCAGGTCGGAAGCTAAGTAGGCCACCAGGGATGCTACCTCTCCCGGCTCGATCAATCGTTTAACTGCAGCATTCTTGAGCATGATCTGCTCAATGACCTCTTGCTCATCCATGCCATGGAGCTGAGCCTGGTCGGCGATCTGGTTATCCACCAGCGGTGTTTTCACATAGGCGGGACAGATAGCATTGGCAGTAATTCCCTGGCCGCCCCCCTCCAACGCGGCCGTCTTGGTCAGGCCGATCATGCCGTGCTTGGCGCTGATGTAGGCCGCCTTACCCGGCGATGCCACCTGTGCGTGCACCGAGGCGATATTGATGATTCGTCCCCAGCCCCCTTTGCGCATGGACGGCCAAGCAGCTTGGGTCAGCAAGAAAGGGGCCGTCAGCATCAGGTCAATGATTTGGCGCCACTTGGCTTCTGGGAACTCCTCAATGCTGGATACATGCTGGATACCGGCATTATTGACCAGAATATCCAGGCGCCCAAAGCGGCGCAAAGCCTCATCGACAGCCGCTCGGCAGGCATCTGAATCTGTCAGATCGGCTTGAAAGAAGGCCGCGCCAGCGGCTTCTGCCACGGCTTTACCCTCGCCGTTGAAATCGACCGCCAACACCTGATGACCTTGACGGCAAAATTCTTCAACCACTGCAGCGCCGATACCGCTGGTAGTTCCAGTAACCAACGCAACGCGCGGCGATGCCTCCTTTGACATGATACTCATCGCTAGCTCCTGATAAAGGTAAGGGAGATGAAGGGGAGACACTCCGCAGTGCGGAGACTCAGGCCAGCATACGACGAGGCTTGCGCCGAACACCAGTGCGGCACTGCAACATGCCCCGGCGATCAGACGAAAGAATGTGCCGGGGAGACCTAGCGGGGCGAGTTTCCGTGAGCATCAATCCCATCATCTGCCCCGTCAGGTGATGCCATCACACGCTCCATCAAATGTTGCGCCAAACGGCTGGCATCCTGCATGGAGGTCAGGTGGCGAAGATCATCGAGCAGCTCACAGCGCCATAGCCAGTGCTCGTCATCGACCCTCTCGGCCACGAAGGGATAATAGCCACCGGGTAAGGCAATGGTGCACTGGGCCGCTTCAGCCTCGAGTGGCGCATCCGCGGGCATGACGACCGCCAGCGATAGCGATAGCGGCGTAATCAGCGCTCCACATAAGGCATTGCCAAAAGGCTGAAAACACAACAGATCAACGCCGAGGTGCGGATTTTTCGCCTTGGCTGTCTTGAACGTCGACACGTGGGTCGCGTAATAGCGCTCGGCCAGCTGCTGAAGGCGAGCATAATCCGAAGGCATTAAGGCTTGCATGACACGAGTTTCATCTCTGAACGTTTCCTAGCTAGCGTGCATGAAATCGACGCATGATGAAGCGATCCGCCGGACATTCTCAAGTACTCTCTCAAGTACTCTCTTAACTGCTCTCTCAAGTACTACCCTTTGCGCTTCGCCCGACAGCGACTGAGCCACGAGACTGTTAGAATACCTGCATCCACCCTTATCAACGCAAATGCCCGACGCGGAGCCACCATGCAGACTGACCAACGCCTCGAGATTGCCATTGATATCGCCAAGCAGGCCGGCCAGGCCATCATTGACGCCCGTCAGTCCCAAGACTTCTCTCAGCGCTTCAAGGCGGGAAGCGAATTGGTGACGGATACCGACGTCGCCGTCGATACACTTATTGGTCGGGCCCTCGACCAGCACTTCCCCGACGAAGCGCGCCTGACCGAAGAGCTCTCGCCAGACCGAGGCGCCATCGAACAGTCAGGCCCCCTCTGGGTGGTGGATCCCATCGATGGCACCGTCAATTTTGCGCATGGCCTATCCCACGTCGCCGTATCTATTGCCTGGGTGAAGGATGGCAAAATCGAGATGGGTGTCGTCCACGCCCCTTTCCTCGGGGAAACCTTTACCGCATTGCGCGGCCAAGGGGCATGGCGCAACGGCGAGCGCATTCGTGTCAGCCGTGTCTCACAGCTGACCCAAAGCCTCGTCGCGACCGGCTTTCCCTATCGTCGGGATAGTCGACCGCCGCTGATCCGTCGTCTGTCTGCCGTGCTTGAGCACTGCCAGGATATTCGTCGTAACGGTGCTGCCGCCCTGGACTTGTGTGATGTCGCCTGCGGGCGTATGGATGCCTATTACGAGAGTGTCTCTCCCTGGGATTTTGCAGCCGGCGTTCTGATCGCCCGGGAAGGCGGTGCGCGAACCGGACACCTCTATGACTGCCCGTCTAGCATCCCAGAGGATCTCTACGGAGAAAACTTGCTGGTGAGTGCCCCGGATATTCACGGTGACTTGGCCAAGCTATTGATTCGCGCGGATGAGGACCGTCACGAGACCGGCTGATTCGCCAGATACTCAGCGCAAGCGCTCAATCCATAGCAGCGTGCAATAATTTATGTAGCCATACTCTATTGGCATCCTCAGGCGCATTGGGGAACAATGTGCCCAATTCAACACATCCCTTGCCACTCATTAGCCTTATTTCAAGGAGCCATAAATGTTTGTTGTTATCTTCGGTCGCCCCGGTTGCCCCTTCTGCGTACGCGCCAAAGAGCTGGCTGACAAGCTGAGCGATGTCGGCGCCATTGGCGGTTATCGCTACGTTGATATCCATGAAGAAGGCATAAGCAAGGCCGATATGGAAAAGACCATCGGCAAGCCTGTCGAAACCGTGCCGCAGATTTTCATCGATCAAACCCACGTGGGCGGTTTCACCGAATTCAACCAGTACGTCAGCGATAACGAGCTGATGCCGGAAAGCACTACGCAGTAATAACCCGGCATACACTGACTGCTTGAAGCCGCCTGAGGGCGGCTTCGTTCGTTTAAAGGGAGAAAAGACGGCTTACAAGGTATGCGTTCCGCTGGCGTTGAATGCCCCAAAGCTCGCTGCACCTATACTCAGCGAGACACCCTAGGGCTCGACGTCAGGGAGCGCGTCCGATGCAACGTCAAGAGTTTCTCCAGCAGTTGTGGCTGGACTTCATTCATCTACATCCAGAGATCGGTGGCCTTCGCCTATGGCCGGTCGGCAGTGAACCCGAGTTCCTCGCCCTGCTGACGCTAAATCACGGCCCCTTCGCCGCCGACAACCTCTCCCCGACACTTCTCAAGTTTGGTTATCGAGCCGTTGAGCGACATGCCATGGCGGATCGTGGCCTGCTGGTCTCGCTTTACGCCCCACCCGACGATGGGCCCTGGTTAGTCCTGGGTGAGCTGCAGCTGGGTACCTTGACGAAAGAGCCACGGGATATTCTCCAGGCGCTGGTAGAGCAAACGCGACCAGCAGACACAGCTGACCATAACCTGCTGACGAATGGTCGTCCCTGGCCAATGCCCGAGTGGAATACCTTCTGCCTCTTGCAGCGCATGCATCCGCTGGCGGCATGGCTTGCCGTGATGGGGCCAAGACTCCATCACGTCGGCTTCGACTGCGGGCGCCTGGGTAACGACCTGACCACGCTGGACATGCAGCTCGAGCAGGCAGGCTTGGATGGCAATAACGACCGCCACCACGGTGTTTTTCCAGTGTCGCCATTGCTCAACTACCGCTTCTATCCGACCTGCTCACAACGATTGGCCTTCGCCGGCGGGGATGAGCATCGTGTCACCCTCGGTGGCTTGGCGCTGATCCAGCCTTGCATACCGAACAATCATGACCGTTCAGCACAGCTGCTCTTGCCCCAGCACACGCGCTGCGAAATTGCCTGATCCTTTCCTTGCCAGCAGTCTCCTTGCGCTCCATAGGGGCGCTTCTTAACGCCCCAGAGCGTACCCAGCCCTGACGCCATGATGACACCAGCGTCCCGCTCTGTGTGACAGGTTGCGTTATGCACGTACCCTACTGACAGTCGCGCGCACTCCCCTTCACTTGAGCAAGAGGCGTTTCATGCAAAACAACCAGCGCATACTGCTCGCCTCCGCGATTGTGCTGATAACGGGCGGACTCTGGGGCTTCTATTGGCTACCGGTTCGCACCCTTGTGGCGGGGGCTGACTCTTGTCGGCTTGATGTGGGCGACCGTCCGCCTTGAGCCCGCGAGAGTCAGCATCCTGTTAATGACCGAAGTGCTGATCGGTGCCGTCTCTGCAGCAATATTTGCCAATGAGACACTGCATAGCATCGAAATCGTAGGGGGGGATCATTCTGCTTTTTGCAGGCCTGCTAGAGGTCCTGCCTGTACGAGGCAACGGAGCCACGTGATGTTTCCAGAAACACTGCAAAGCGCATTGCCTTAAACAGGGCCAACACAGGAGCATTACCCCGCATGTGAGGCTGAAGAGCGGCTGAAAATATTAGCTTGCGAACAAAGGGGCGGAAACGATAGGGTATGATGTTTAACGTCACACGATGCCTAACGCGACATTCGGTACGACGCGAAACGCAATATCCAAGGAGAGCGATTCATGGCCAACCTGACCGCAGTGACCGACAGCAACTACACAGAAGACGTCATCGAGAGCAGCACGCCGGTGCTGGTGAAGTTCTGGGCGCCGTGGTGCGGCCCCTGCAAAATGCTCGACCCGGTCGTTGAATCTATTGCCGACGAGCAAGGCGATGCCCTGAAGGTCGTCACCATCAACGTGGATGATGCCCCTGACCTCGCCGCCAAGAATGGCGTCCGTGGCCTGCCGACCATTGCCCTGTTCAAGGAAGGTAGCAAGGTTGAAGCCCTAACTGGCGTGCAACCGAAGGAGAGCTTCGAGGAAATGATTGCCCGTCACAGATAAGCATCACATCCCATTATCGTGATACGCCCAGGCAGTGCCATGCGCGCCTGGGCGTTTTTGTGGCGACGCACTCAACCCGCCGAGGCCGCCTGATCGAGCTTGTCCCTGCCGCGTGGATACCGATCCTCATCGGTCAGCGATTCACCTTGCAGGTCCAACTCAAACTGCACGGGCTCATGCCGCGGATCGAGTTCGTTCAGATAATGCTGGGTCTCCAACACCGGCATGGCCACAAAGGGCTCCTGTGAGACGGCTTCTCGGGCTTTGCCGCGGCGAATCAGCAGCCGCAGGCCGATGAACAAGGCAAGCGACAGCGCGACTGCGCCGAGGAAGAACCAGAGGCCATCGGGGCCGACAAAGTGCATCACGATCGAGGCGCCAAAAGGCCCCACAATCGAGCCAACACCGTAGGCCATCATCAGCTTGCCGTTAGCCGCCACGATCTCCTCAGGTTCCAACCAATCGTTGGTATGGGCCAGGCTAAGCGAGTACAACGTGTGAAGCATGGCGGTATGGAAACTCGCCACCACCAGCAGCATGAGATAGTCGGCTCTTGCCGCGACAGAGATGAAGGCCCCGGAAACCGCCATGATGGCCGCCATGGCGAGTATTACCTTGCGCCGATCGATACGGTCGGACAGCCGGCCAAGCCCCCACTGGGCAAAGAGCGCCACCAGCGTGGTAATGGCCATGAATTGCGCGGTCTGGGCAGTCGACAGGCCGATTTCCTGGCCATAATAGGGCGTCATGGCGAAGAACGCCTGCACCATCAACCCTGCGGTGAAGGCACCTACCAGCCCCACCGGCGCACGCCTGAATAATTCCCGAATTTTGATTTTCTGAGGCTTGAGCTCCTGGGCCGCCTTCGGGCCATGGATACGATGGATCGATAGGGGCACCAACGACATGGCAAACAACATGCCAGCGACCGAGAACAACACCATGGTGGCGGGGTCCGCTGTGTTGAGGAGCCACTGACCACCGGCAAGCGATAGTGTCGAACATACCAGGTACCAACCCAGCACCTTGCCACGGTTATCATTGCTGGACTCACCGGACACCCAGGATTCCATGACCATCAACAGGCCCGCCGTCGCACCGCCGCCGAACACGCGCCACACAAGCCATGCCCAGGGATTGACCCAAAGGCCATGCAGCATGGCGGTGACCGCCAAGGTGGCCGCACAAGCCGCGAAGACGCGGATATGCCCCACCGCGCGAATGCGTTTCTCGAGCCAGTAGCTGCCGATCACGAAGCCGAACGAAAAGCTCGACATCAGAAGACCCGCCATCTGCGAGGGAAAGCCCTCAAGCGACATACGCACGCCAAGCAGGGTCATTATCAAGCCATGGCCCAGCAGAAAGCTGATCTCACAGACGAACAAGATCGGCAGTGTTGCCGGCAAACTACGCACCAAACACTCTCCCCGGTAGCGACAAAAGGTAGTCATGCCCCTCATGACCATGACCATGAAACGTCACGTCTAAGAGCCGACCTTGAGGGATCGACGCCCCCTGGACGGGAGCATGAATAGCCCGGGTCAGGGAGATTGGCAGGACGGAGCGCATTCTACTGACTTAGCGAGGACTTTCCAGCCCGGGGGGAACTTATGCACAGATTCTGTGGATAACACTGTGAAAAATCACGGGAGAGCCGTGATCGGCACCTGACACTGGGCAATCATTCTCATCATGGTTAGTTTTTCACCACCGTATTCAATAATCCGATAGCGAAACGCTAAAAAGCCCAGGGCCGCTACTCGGCACCTGGGCTCAGCTGAATCACATATCCGTCTTAGGAAGGGCCTGCGATGTCGGTGTCAGGCTTCGAAGGTCATCTCAGGTACATGGTCGGGCACGACCAACTTACCGGCGGTTAATTCTTGAATCTCTTCCACCGACACCCCCGGCGCCCGCTCCTTGAGATGAAAAGCACCATCCTTGATTTCGAGATACGCCAGGTCGGTCAACACACGATTGATGCAACCCGCGCCCGTCAGCGGCAGGTTGCACTGCTCAAGCAGCTTGGATTCACCATGCTTGGAGGCGTGCGTCATGGTGCAGATAATATTCTCTGCGCCAGCCACCAGGTCCATGGCACCGCCCATGCCCTTGATCAACTTGCCCGGAATCATCCACGACGCGATGTTGCCGTGCTGGTCGACCTCAAAGGCGCCCAGCACCGTCAGGTCAACGTGCCCACCGCGAATCATCGCGAAGGACTCCGCCGAGGAGAAGATAGCCGCGCCGTGCCGAGCCGTGACGGTCTGCTTGCCGGCATTGATCATGTCCGGGTCCACTTCTGCCTCGGTGGGGAAACGCCCCATGCCGAGCAGACCATTCTCAGACTGCAGCATCACGTCGATGCCATCAGGAATGTAGTTGGCCACCAGCGTGGGAATGCCGATGCCCAGGTTGACGTAGAAGCCGTCTTCGAGTTCGCGCGCCACGCGCATTGCCATCTGTTCGCGAGTCAGTGCCATCTTGTTGCCTCTTATGGTCGGTGGAGAAGCGATCGTGGAAAAGCGTGGGGCTCAGCCCTCGCGCACGGTGCGCTTCTCGATACGCTTCTCGAAGGAGCCCTGGATGATACGGTCGACATAGATCCCGGGAGTATGGATCTGGTCGGGCTTGAGCTCGCCGGGTTCGACGATCTCCTCGACCTCGACCACGGTGATCTTGCCAGCAGTGGCGGCCAGCGGATTGAAGTTCTGGGCCGTGTCGCGATAGACCACATTGCCGTAGCGGTCGGCTTTCCAGCCCTTGACGATGGCGAAGTCACCCACGACCGACTCCTCGAGAATATAGTGACGGCCGTTGAACTCACGCACCTCCTTGCCCTCGCCGATCGGTGTGCCGTAGCCGGTGGCGGTATAAAAGGCCGGGATACCGGCGCCGCCAGCACGCATCTTCTCCGCCAGGGTTCCCTGCGGCGTAAGGACCACTTCAATTTCGTCGTTGAGCATCTGCTGCTCGAAGAGTGCGTTCTCGCCGACGTAGGAGGCATGAATCCGGCTGATCTGCTTGTCTTCCAGCAGCAGGCCCAGGCCAAAGCCATCGACTCCGCAGTTGTTGGACCACACCGTCAGGTCCTTGACGCCGCGACGCTTGATCTCACTGATCAGGTTCTCGGGAATCCCGCAGAGGCCAAAACCGCCGGCGATCACGGTCATGCCGCTCTCGATGCCGTCCATTGCCTCTTCGTAGGAGTACACACGCTTGTCGAATCCGGCCATATCGCTGCCTCAATGATTGTTGTGTGATGGTTGTCGAGTCGGTGCCAGTGTCGTGGCAAGACGATCTATTTGTTAAGTTTGTTTTATTTATTGATTAATATGGTTGTCCAATAAATCTTATCCTCCTCATCATGGGCGACGTTATGACCGTCAAGCAACTTCGCGCCTTTCTTGCCGTGGCCCAGACCCTGAGCTTCACTCGCGCCTGTGATCGGCTGCATATTTCCCAGCCGGCGCTAAGCCTTACCATCAAGGGCCTGGAAGACAGCCTCGGCGGTCCCCTCCTGATACGCAGCACCCGTCGGGTCAGTCTGACACCCGAAGGCGAGGCGCTGGTCCCTCTCGCCAAGCGCTTGCTCGCTGACTGGGATAACACGGAAGAGCGCCTACGCCAGCACTTCACGCTGGAGCTTGGCAAGGTGGCGATCGCCGCCATGCCGTCGTTTGCCTGTAATGGGTTGCCCGATGCATTGATGGCCTTTCGCCAGCACTTTCCCCGTATCAATGTCACCGTTCACGATGTGATCAACGAAGACGTCATCGAGATGGTGCGCCGTGAACGCGTCGAGCTGGGAATCGCCTTCGCCCCTGAAGCGACGGATGATCTTGCCTTCACTCCCCTGTTCACTGACCGCTTCGTCGCCGTGGTGCCTCCGACCTCGCCCCTAGCCAACGCGGCCGACATATCCTGGTCGGCATTGCTCAATGAAGACCTGATCGCCCTGCAGCGTCCCTCGATGGTGCGCCGCCTGCTCGAACACACGTTAGCCACTCGCGGCATTGCCCTGCCGGTGGCCTTCGAGAGCCATCAGCTGGCAACCGTTGGCCACATGGTGGCCAGTGGCCTGGGTGTCAGTGTCGTGCCCTCACTGTGCGGCCCCCAGATGCAGGCCCTGGGCGCTCACTGCCTGCCACTGCATGATCCGGTGATCGCCCACGAGGTCGGATTGTTGTCGCCCAAGGATCGCAAGCTGTCGGTCGCCGCCCAGGCGCTGGCCGATGTGCTGCAGAGAACCGTCTCGACGCCGGTGCTATGCTCGAAGTGATATGCTCGAAGTGATATCTCCAGTCGAGGAAGATAGCCATGTCGACACGCCTCTGGCAGCCAAGCCCAGATGCCATCGCAGCCACCCGCATGGCCTCCCTGATGCGCCGTATAGAAACTGAGCACGGCATTACCCTCGATGACTACGCTGCCCTGCACGCCTTTAGCACCGATCATCTGGACGTCTTCTGGTCCCTGCTCTGGGACGAATTTGGGATCATTGCCGAGGCGCGGGGCGATCGCGTGCTGGCATCGCCATCGGCCATGCCGGGGGCTCGCTGGTTTCCCGACGCCCGTCTCAACTTCGCCGAGAATCTGCTCTGGCGTCGCGACGAACACACGGCGCTGATCTGCTGCGACGAGCGCGGGCGGCGCCAGCGAGTCAGCTATGCCGATCTGTACCGAGACGTGGCTCGCCTGGCACGAGCCCTCAAGGCGCGAGGGGTGGCTCCCGGTGATCGGGTCGCCGGGATCGTGCCCAATGGCCGACACGCGGTCATCGCCATGCTGGCCAACGCCAGCCTCGGGGCGATCTGGTCATCCTGCTCGCCGGATTTCGGCGTTCACGGCCTTCTCGACCGCTTCGGACAGATCGAACCCAAGGTGCTGATCGCCGCCGACGGCTATACCTGGGCGGGCAAGCCCATCGATATTCGCGACCGCGTGGCACAGGTCGTGGACGCGATCGCCTCGCTCGAGACGGTGGTGGTATTTCCCTTCCTCGATGATGCCCCGGACCTGGCAGGCATCAAGGGCGCCAGCGCCTGGTCACGGTTTATCGACAACGATGCCGATACGGTGGTCTTCACGCCACTGCCCTTCGCCCATCCGCTGTATATCCTCTATTCCTCGGGCACCACCGGAACCCCCAAGTGCATCGTGCACAGCGCCGGCGGTACCCTGCTGCAACATCTCAAGGAACACCGCCTGCACACGGACCTGGACAGTAACGACGTCCTTTTCTACTACACGACCTGCGGCTGGATGATGTGGAACTGGCTGGTCTCGGGCCTTGCCACCGGCCTCAGCCTGGTACTGTACGATGGGTCTCCGTTCGCCCCAGACCCCGAGTCACTCTGGTCACTGGCCGAGCGAGAAGGCATCAGCGTATTCGGCACCAGTGCCAAATACCTGTCGGCCTGCGAGAAGCAGGGGCTCAGACCAGCACAGCGATTCGATCTCGGCAAGCTGCGGGCCCTGCTTTCCACCGGCTCGGCGCTACTCCCCCAGTCGTTCGATTACGTCTATGACGCGATCAAGCAGGAACTGATGCTGTCATCGATCTCAGGTGGCACGGATATCGTCTCCTGCTTCGCCCTGGGCTGCCCGATCCGCCCGGTGTACCGCGGCCAGATACAGTGCCGAGGCCTCGGCATGGCAGTCGCGGTCGTCGACGATGACGCTCAGCCGGTATACGGCGAGAAGGGAGAGTTGGTCTGCACCCGGCCCTTTCCCTCGATGCCTATCGGGTTCTGGAATGATCCGGGAGACGTACGCTACCGGGAGGCCTATTTCTCCACCTTCCCCGGACTCTGGTCACAAGGCGACTATGCCGAGATCACCGCCGAGGACGGCCTGATCATCCATGGTCGCTCGGATGCCGTCCTCAATCCGGGAGGGGTGCGCATCGGCACCGCCGAGATCTACCGACAGGTCGAGAAAATCGGGGAGGTCCTGGAGTCGCTGTGCATCGGTCAGGACTGGCAGGATGACGTCCGCGTCATCCTCTTCGTCCGCCTGCGCGACGGACTGACGCTCGATGACGCCCTGAGTGAGCGCATCCGCCAGACCATTCGCGCCAACACCACCCCGCGCCACGTGCCCGCCAAGATCCTCCAGGTGGCCGATATCCCCCGCACCCTGTCAGGCAAGATCGTCGAGCTCGCGGTCCGCAACGTCGTGCACGGTCGCCCGGTCAAGAACCGGGACGCCCTGGCCAATCCTGATGCCCTTCGGCACTTCGAAGCCCTGCCCGACCTACAATCCTAAGCGACAGGCCACTCGACTCTTTCCAGGATCATACCCTTCAATTCGGCGGTGGCGTTGATGCCGCCGCTGGGCAGCCTCGAGGACATGAAGTAGCATTAGAGGCTTGAGCCAAGTGGTTGAAGGAGAACGTATGTCGATCATCAAAGGACTCGTCAGTCTGCTGCTGTTGGTGATCAATACGTTGATCTGGTCAATCCCGCTGCTGACACTGATTTTTCTCAAAATCATCACGCCCGGGCGCCCGCTGCGCCGGCAGGTACTCAAGGGACTGAATGCCATTGCCGAGCAGTGGATCGGCTTCAACCTCTGGTGGATACGTCACTGGTTAAAGCCGGAACTGCAGATCGACCGTCCGCAAGGGCTCAGTCCAGATCGCTGGTGGTTGGTGCTTGCCAATCACCAAACCTGGACCGATATTTTCATGCTGCAAATGGCGCTGCATCGGCGCATTCCGATCCCGCGCTTTTTCATCAAGCGCGAACTGATCTGGATTCCCATCATTGGGCTTGCCTGGTGGGCGTTGGAGTTTCCCTTCATGGGACGTTACTCCCGCGAAGCCATGGAGAAGAATCCGGACCTGGCACGGCGTGATCGCGAGGCCACCAAGCGCATGTGCGAACGTGCCCAGGACATGCCGACCGCCATCTACAACTTTGTCGAGGGCACGCGTTTGACGCCAGCCAAGCATGCGGCGCAGCAGAGCCCCTATCGCCACCTCCTGAGGCCCAAGGCGGGCGGAACGGCCCAAGTGATAGGCCTGCTGGGGCATCAACTGAGCGGCATTCTCGATGTCACTATCGTCTATTCGCGCCCCCAGCCGACGTTCTGGCGCTTTCTCTGCGGCCGCGAGGGGGCCATTCGGGTTAACGTGCGGCGACTCGAGGTACCGGCCTGGATGCCGGGCGGCGATTATCACCGAGACCCGGATTACAAGGAACGCTTCCAGACATGGATCAACGAACTGTGGCAGAACAAGGATCGGACCCTCGACGCCAGCGACTGAACCTTGCCGTTCTGTTCCTGACCGCTCTGCTACTGGCCGGCTGTGCGGGTCATGGCGGCTGGAATTCATCCGTCACGCCGGGCAACTGGATCAGTGTGAAGCGAGGCGACACACTGGGTGAATTGGCTCGTCAGGCAGGTGTGCCCTTGAAACGCCTGCAGCGCTTTAACCCCGGCGTGAAAGCGCGCTCGCTGGCCATTGGCCAGCGCTTGCTGATTCCCACCCACCAGGAGCGCGCCCCCTACGGTGGCCCCTATCGGTACCAGGTGCGTCCCGGCGATACCTATTCGGGCATCGCCAGGCACTTTGGTACCCGTACCCGTCGCCTGAGCGCCGGCAACCCCGGAATCTCGGCATCGTCGCTACGAGTCGGGCAAGTGATCCAGGTGCCGATGAAGGATGCCAGCGTGTCCCGCAGTGGCTCGTCTGGTGCATCATCTTCATCGCGTTCATCGGCATCAAGCACACCACAACGTTCCGCCCCTAGCGGCCCCTTGCCGTCTTCGGCTGGCAGCTGGCCCTGGCCTATCGATAACCACCGGGTGACACGCTCGTTTGGCAAGGATTCTCGTGGCACCCTTCAGCCCATGATCCTCTCAAGCGCTAGCTCCGATAAAGCACGGGCGGTAGCCGACGGTGAAGTACGTTTCGCCGGCAGCATGCGTCAGCTTGGCCGCGTCGTCATCGTGCACCATGCCAATAATCTGCAGAGTGTCTATGCCCTCTGTCGGTCACTGTCGGTCAGTGCGGGGGAAAGCGTCAGTCGTGGTCACACCGTTTGCCGAACAAGCACTAACGATAGCGGCAATGAATTGCTCTTTGATATGCGCCGCGCCGGTAAGCCGATCGACCCTCGCCGGATACTTCGCTAGCAAAAGCCTCAAGACGCGCCTGCCATGCGCCCTGACCGTCTTCGACGACCGACGCCACTCGGTGTCATATAGACGTCATGGATTGGTCCCTGTCCTGTCATGCTCTGCCGTGATCCTGATATCACGCCTCATGAACGGGACACCCGAGCCTTATGCGCATCTGCTTCGTCAGCGATACCTGGTCACCGGACATTAACGGGGTGGCCCACACCCTAGGGCACCTGAGTCGCGAACTTACTGCACGCCATATCACCTTACAGCTGGTGCGCCCGCGGCCCGATAACGGCAGCCGGGCAGAAGGGATCGATGACGAACTGCAGGTAAGAGGGTTTCACCTTCCCGGCTACCAGGCCATCAAGATCGGCCTCCCCGCTGGGCGCGCTTTGGCACGTCTATGGCAGGCTCGCCGGCCGGATGCGGTCTATATCGCCACCGAAGGCCCGCTGGGTTGGTCGGCGCTGCGACAGGCCAGGCGGCTGGGGTTGCCCGTCGCCAGCGGCTTTCATACCAATTTCGATCACTATGCCAGCGACTATGGCGTTGGCTGGCTGGAAGGCTCGGTCACCGCGGTACTCCGCCACTTCCATAACCGCACCGGCGCGACACTGGTGCCTACCGCAGCGCAGGTCAGGGCGCTCAGCGCCAAAGGTTTTGCCAACGTTCAGGTGATGAGCCGCGGCATTGATGCCCGACACTTTTCACCGGACAAACGTGACGCGACACTTCGCGAGAGCTGGGGCGCCGTTGAGCATCAGCCAGTGGCCTTGCATGTAGGGCGTATGGCCAGCGAGAAGAACCTGGACCTGCTGGTCGAAAGCGTGGAGGCCATGCAGCAGATTCAGCCAGATCTGGTCACCGTGCTGGTCGGGGACGGACCATTGCGCGACAACCTTCAGCGGCGGCTGCCCAACGCCATCTTTACCGGCTTCATCAACCGCGAATCCCTTGCTCGACACTACGCCAGTGCCGATATCTTCGTGTTTCCCTCCTGCTCGGAGACTTATGGCAACGTCGTCGCTGAAGCCATGGCCAGCAGTCTCGGCGTCGTCGCATTCGATCATGCTGCCGCCAGCGAATTGATTACATCTGGAAAGCAGGGGCTGACGGTCCCCGTGGGCGATGAGGCGGCCTTTATCGAACAGGCCGTCTCCCTTTGTCAGCACCCGGCAAGCTACTCACAGCTGGGACGTCTGGCCCGGCAGCGTGTCGCCGCCACGGGCTGGGATCGTATCACCGACGATTTCCTGCGCATTCTGCTTTCACTCAAGGAGACATCCGATGACGCCACGAACGCCCTCCGTCTTTGAGCGCCTCGACTCACTCGAGTGGAAGCTATGCCATCGGTTCGCCCTGGCCAGTAATACCCGGCTGCTGTCGCTTGTGACACTGCGGCTCGCCAGTCGCGTCGGCGATTGGCCTGCCTGGGTTCTATTAATCATGGCGCAACCCTTATTGGACCCGGGCCAGGGATGGCAGCGACTGGTGCAATTCAGCCTGACGGCTGTGGTGGCCTTGTTGGTTTACCGTCTGCTGAAGACGCGACTATGTCGCGAGCGCCCTTCCATTACCTTTGAGTGCATTCCCTGTACGGAGCCGCCCCGCGACCGTTACAGCTTCCCCAGCGGCCACACCATGCACGCCATGATGTTCACAGTGCTAACCGCTGTTTCGACACCTTGGCTGCTCTTGATCGTGGCACCGCTTGCTGCCCTAATCGCGATTTCACGTGTAGGGCTGGGACTTCACTACATCAGTGATGTCGTAGGCGGCGGCGTCATCGGCATCATGTTTGCTCTGGCAAGCCTGACGCTCTTGCCGTTGGCAGGCTGACCCCGCGACAAACGCAGCAAGAACTGGCAAGCTGGAGCCATGAACGATCTATTCTCCGGGCCGCTAGCCTGGCAGCCACTTCTCGACTCGCCCCCCTTATCGCTGGGGGTTGGCCTACTAGGCCTCGAGCAAGCCAATACGCTACTAGGGCAACTGGACCGGCAACTGCACTGGCAGCGTCCCAGCATTACCCTATACGGTCGTCAGCACCCGATACCCCGCCGCCAGCTATGGATGGGCGACTCAGACGCCACCTACCGTTATTCCGGCGAGACGTTTTCACCTGAGCCGTGGCACCCCGCCGTTCAGGCCATCAAACACGCCATCGAACGCACACTTGAAGCCAACGGCCATCCTGCAACGTTCAACAGCGTGCTACTCAATCGCTACGCCGATGGCGAGGATCGCATGGGATGGCACAGCGATAACGAACCAGAGCTGGGTCACGACCCGCTGATCGCCGCGGTAAGTCTCGGCGCCGAGCGCCCCCTCCGCTTTCGCTGGCAGGACCGCCGAGCGCCCGCTTTCAATGTCTGGCTACCCCACGACAGCCTGCTGGTGATGGGCCCCGGCACACAGCGCCAGCTGCAACATGCTCTGCTACCCCGCAAGCTGCCCGGCCTGCGTATCAACCTCACCTTTCGCCACGTTTATCCACGCTAAGCGTACACGCTCATCACGTCCGATTCGGTTTTCGCGACAACGGCTGTCACCACGAGAAATCGCTGATCCAACCGCCGCCCAACGAAATCCTATTCCCGTAGCCCCTTTCGGTTGCGTAACGGGGCGACTGATATCTTATGCGGGCTTGGTATCAATCATGGCGCCACAACGAAAAAGCCGCCTCTCGAAAGAAGCGGCTCATGTAGCAGTAGCACGGCAAGAAGATAACGGTATATTAAAGTCGCTCAGCCGCGGTAATACCCCGGCGTCACAAACGGCATCTTGGTCACCGTCATCGGCAATCGCTTGCCACGAACATCAGCAAACACCTGCCTGTCGACGACGGCCTGCTCGATGCTGACATAGCCCATGGCCACAGGTTTGCCGACACTGGGGCCGAACCCACCCGAGGTAACAACGCCGATCTTGCGATCTTGGGCGTCAAAGAGCTCGGCCCCTTCACGGACCGGCGCTCGCCCTTCGCCCAACAGGCCCACCCGCTTGCGCTGATGGTCCTTGGCTTCGATCTGATGCAGCACCAGATCAGCGCCGGGGAAACCACCAGCACGCTCGCCGCCACGACGACGCGGCTTACTCACGGCCCAAATCAGGCCCCCTTCGACCGGCGTCGTGGTGGTGTCGATATCGTGGCCATATAGGCAGAGACCGGCTTCCAGGCGCAGCGAGTCGCGGGCCCCCAGGCCAATGGCCTCGACCTCTTGCTCGGCCAGTAGCAGACGCGCCAACGCCTCGCTCTTATCGGCCGAAACAGAGATCTCGAACCCGTCTTCGCCGGTATAACCCGCTCGGCTGATCCAAACGGAAATGCCGTCGATCTCGAAGCGGCCGTGCTGCATGAAGACCAAATCACAGGCCGCTGGGCACAGGCGTCCCATTACACTGGCAGCCTTGGGGCCCTGAAGCGCCAACAGACCACGATCCAGCACCTCGACCTGTTGACCTTCACCAAGCCCAGTTCGCAGGTGAGTAATGTCCTGCTCCTTGCAGGCAGCATTGACCACCAGGTAGAGATGATCACCTGCGTTCACCACCATGAGGTCATCAAGGATGCCGCCCTCATTGTTGGTGAACAAGGCATAGCGTTGCATACCTTCGGGTAGGCCCAGAATATCCGCAGGCACCAGTGTCTCCAGTGCCATGGCCGGCTCGCTGCCGGTTATCAGCACCTGGCCCATGTGAGAGACATCGAACAGCCCACAGGCCGCTCGGGTATGTTCGTGCTCCTTCTTGACCCCCAGAGGGTACTGCACCGGCATTGAGTACCCGGCAAAGGGCACCATCTTGCCACCGAGTTCCACGTGCAGGTCATGAAGCGGTGTCTTGTGTAGTTCGTTCATCGGCTCGGTTCATCCCATACATTGCTTGCTGCAAATGCCGCGGCCAGTGCATGGCCGCGGCATTGACTCACTTGTTGAGTTCTTCACCCGGCAAGACCGGCTTGCCATCGAAATAGTCCTTGGTCAACTTGAAGACAACCGGCGACAACAGTGCCAGCGCAATCAGGTTGGGGAAGGCCATCATGGCATTGAAGACGCTGGCCATTAGCCACACGAAGTCCAGCGGTGCCACGGCACCGGCAAGAATCGCGAGGATGTAGACGACGCGATACGGCTTGATGGCGCGGACACCGAATAGAAACTCGATGCACTTTTCGCCGTAGAAGGCCCAGCCGAGAATGGTGGTAAAGGCAAATACCGCCAACGCAAAGGACACAATGTACTGCCCAAGGCCCGGCAGGGATTCGTCAAACGCCAGGGATGTCAGGGCCGCGCCTGTCTCGCCACTGGTCCACTGCGTGGAGGTCAGAATGGCCAGTGCCGTGATAGAGCACACCACGATGGTATCCAGGAAGGTACCGAGCATGGCGATAAGCCCCTGACGCACCGGGTTCTTGGTTTGTGCTGCTGCATGCGCAATAGGCGCACTACCAAGGCCTGCTTCATTGGAGAAGACGCCCCGGGCCACACCGAACTGAATGGCCTTGGCGACAGCTGCCCCAGCAAAACCGCCAGCCGCCGATACCGGCGAGAAGGCGTAACCAAAAATCATGCCCAAGGCACCGCCAATGGCATCGGCGTTGATGATCAGCACCACAATACCGGTAACGATATAGGCAACGGCCATGATCGGCACCAACTTGCCGGCCACCTTGGCAATACGACGGATACCGCCAAGGATCACCGCACCCGCCAACACCATGATCACCACACCGGTGATCCAGGACGGCAGCCCCAGTGACTCATTGAGCCCCGCTGCCACCGAATTGGACTGCACGGTGTTACCAATGCCAAAGGCCGCCACTGCACCAAAGAAGGCAAAGGCGCCGCCTAGCCAGGCCCACTTCTTACCCAGGCCATTGCGGATGTAATACATGGGGCCGCCGACGTGATCACCGGCTTCATCTACCTCGCGATAACGTACTGCAAGCACAGCCTCGGAAAACTTGGTGGCCATGCCGACGAGAGCCGTGATCCACATCCAGAAGACCGCACCCGGTCCGCCGAGAAAGATGGCCGTCGCCACACCTGCGATATTACCGGTGCCGATGGTGGCTGATAGCGAGGTCATCAGGGCGTTAAATGGCGAGACTTCGCCATCGTCCTCATCACCCTTGCCTGCTTCACGTCCTTTCCAGAGTAGCGAAAAGCCTGTGCCCAACCGACGAATCGGTATCAACTTCAGGCCCGCCTGCAGATAAAGACCGACGCCCAGCAGCAGGACCAGCATCAGCGGCCCCCACACCACGCCTTCTATCGCTGAAAAAATGCTTGTGATTGCTTCCAAGGTTTTTCTCCCGTGTTAATTGTTGTTAAGCGCCTAGGTGCAATGCCTCTAGCTCCATGAAGCGCCATTGTCGCAATGATGTATAAGCCGATGGACGAACCAGCGACACCATAGCGGAAGCCACCAGCGATGCTCCACCTTCCTGTAGGAATTTTTTGCCATTCGACAAAAAAGCAGCATTAAGCATTACCATTTGGTCTAAAATACTAGGGCAATGGCCGTATTTTCCCTACTTCGAGGCTATTTCCCCGGCACTCGCTCGCCGGCTCATGGCAGAGAAATTGTTTCTTATCAGAAACAACAAAACCTTATAGCTGATGTGCCCCCTGGGCAAGTTGGCGTTAATCAGACGTTGCGACACTGCTTCCCGTTGGTCTATGGACATCCATGAACTGGCAACCTGCACCGGCGCACTGGGTAAGCGTAGCGTTAAGTGCATTATCATGCCGCAACAAGGGGGAGGAATGGCTCCACACTTGCGATGCCGGGGGGTGAAGCGCATCGTGAATCCGCCTAAGATGAAACGTCGATAGCACCAATCTCGGCAAGAAGGACGTCAGTGGGACTCGCCAAACGCTGCAGAGGGCGTTACGATTCTCTCCACGGTAAATCTTTTTCTTATAGGAAAATGCGATGAGTACTATCCCTGCTAATCTGCGCTACACCGAAAGCCACGAGTGGATCCTGGATAACGGAGATGGAACCGTCACCATCGGCATCACCGACCACGCTCAGGAATCCCTGGGTGATGTGGTCTTTGTGGACCTTCCTGAGGTCGGTCACATGCTCGAATCCGGCGAAGAATTTGGGGTCATCGAATCAGTCAAGGCTGCCTCTGACCTGTATGCGCCGCTAGCGGGTGAAGTAGTAGAGGTCAATGAGACGCTCGAAGACTCCCCGGAGACCGTCAACGAAGCGCCCTATGAGGGCGGCTGGATCGCCAAGCTCAAGCTGGCTGACGAAACCGCGCTGGACAAGCTGCTCGACGCCGACGCCTACACCAAGTTCGCCGAAGCCGACCAAGACTAACCCAATCCCTGGCGCGGGCACCCACTCGCCCGCGCTCTCTCTGCGACGGCCCGCTCGCGTCACTGCCCGCTTGGCCACATCGTTCGAACAACCGCATAGGTATTTCATGGCACTTGATACTCGCCGTCTGGCCGATCTGGCCAGCCACGATGCATTCATCCAACGCCACAATGGCCCCAGCCAGGCCGATATCGCCGGCATGCTCGACCAATTGGACACCGACAGCATTGCGACGCTGATCGAGCGGACCGTGCCAGGCGGTATTCGCCTGGGGCGCGAGCTTGACCTAGATCCCCCGCGCAGCGAGGCCGAGGCCCTGGATTACCTGGAGCGCCTGGCCCGTCAGAACCGCGTCTTCAAGACCTACATTGGCCAGGGCTACCACAACACTCACCTGCCGGCGGTCATTCAGCGTAACGTCTTGGAAAATCCGGGCTGGTACACGGCCTATACGCCCTATCAGCCGGAAATCGCTCAGGGCCGTCTGGAAGGCTTGCTCAATTTCCAGCAGGTAGTGATGGACCTCACCGGCATGGAGCTGGCCAACGCCTCGTTGCTCGACGAGGCTACCGCCGCTGCCGAGGCCATGGCACTTTGTAAGCGCGCCAACAAAAAAGCCAAAACACAGGCCTTCTTTGTTGCCGACGATGTGCTGCCTCAGACGCTTGATGTAGTACGCACTCGTGCCCACTACTTCGGCTTCGAACTGATCACCGGTCCGGCCGAGGAACTGGCCTCGCATGACGTCTTCGGTGCCCTGCTGCAGTATCCCGGACAGAGTGGCGAAGTGCGCAACTTGGCGCCGCTGCTAGCCAATGCCGCCGAGCGCGGCATCATGACCTGCGTGGCCGCCGATATCATGAGCCTAGTGTTGCTCAAGGAACCAGGCAGCCTGGGTGCCGACATTGTCATTGGCTCGAGCCAGCGTTTCGGCGTGCCAATGGGCTTCGGTGGCCCGCATGCGGCCTTCTTCGCCACCACCGACAAGCTCAAACGCTCCATCCCGGGTCGTATCATCGGCGTATCCAAGGACAGTCGCGGTCACCAGGCCCTGCGCATGGCCATGCAAACGCGTGAACAGCATATTCGCCGCGAAAAGGCGACGTCCAATATCTGTACCGCCCAGGCACTGCTGGCCAACATCGCTGGTTTCTATGCCGTCTACCACGGTGCCGAGGGTCTGCGCACCATTGCCTCGCGCATTCATCGTCTGACGACCATTCTCGCCGAGGGCCTGGCTCGTAAAGGCGTGCAGCTAGCGCATGACAGCTGGTTTGACACCCTGCGCCTGACCGGCGTCGATGCCCGCAAGATTCACGGCCGGTCGATGACACACGAGATCAACCTGCGCTATTTCGAGGGTGGTGACATCGGCGTCAGCCTCGATGAAACCACGACCGCCGCCGACCTCGGTGTGCTCTTCAACGTACTGCTCGGCGAAGAACATGACCTTTCAGTACCGGCGCTGGACGATGACGTTCTGGCTCAGGGCAAGAGCGGCATTCCTTCCGCCTGCCAGCGCGACAGCGATTTCCTGACGCACCCGACGTTCAATCGCTATCGCAGCGAAACCGAGATGCTGCGGTATCTGAAACGGCTGGAAAACAAGGACCTGTCACTGACCCACGGGATGATTCCGCTGGGGTCATGCACCATGAAGTTGAATGCAACCAGCGAAATGGTGCCCATCACCTGGCCGGAATTCGCCGACATCCATCCCTTCGCGCCCCATGATCAGGTGGTCGGCTATCACCAGATGATCACCGAGTTGTCAGACTTCCTGGTGGAGATCACTGGCTATGACCACATCTCGATGCAGCCCAACTCAGGCGCTCAGGGTGAATACGCCGGACTGATCGCCATTCGTCGTTATCAAGATGCCCAGGGGCAAGGCGAGCGTCATATCTGCCTGATCCCAAGTTCGGCACACGGCACCAATCCCGCATCGGCGGCCATGGCCCATATGAAGGTCGTGGTCGTGGAATGCGACGAAGACGGTAACATCGACCTGGCGGATCTGCGTCACAAGGCCGAAAAACACAGTGCTGAGCTGTCGGCGATCATGCTGACCTATCCCTCGACCCATGGCGTGTTCGAGGAAGGTGTCCAGGAAGCCTGTCAGATCGTTCATGATCATGGTGGCCAGGTATACATCGACGGCGCCAACATGAACGCTCAGGTGGGTATCGCCCGGCCCGGCGACTTCGGCGGCGATGTCAGCCACCTGAACCTGCACAAGACCTTCTGTATTCCGCACGGCGGCGGCGGTCCAGGCATGGGCCCGATCGGCGTCAAGTCGCATCTGGCGCCCTATGTCGCCAACCATGTCGTTACGCCGATTTCAGGCGTCGAGAAAGACTGTGGCGCAGTCGCCGCAGCCGCTTTCGGCAGCGCGTCTATCCTGCCCATTTCCTGGGCCTACATAAAGATGATGGGTGCGCGCGGCCTGCGTGAAGCCACCGAGCTTGCCATCCTCAACGCTAACTACATCGCCTCGCGGCTGAGAGAACACTACCCGATTCTCTACAAGGGGCGGCATGACACCGTGGCTCACGAGTGCATCCTCGACCTACGCCCGCTCAAGGCGGCGTCCGGGATCAGCGAAGAGGATATCGCCAAGCGTCTGATGGACTATGGCTTCCATGCACCGACCATGTCTTTCCCGGTACCAGGCACCTTGATGGTCGAGCCTACCGAATCGGAGTCTCGCTATGAGATCGACCGCTTCTGTGACGCCATGATCAGCATCCGTGAGGAAATCGTACGCGTAGAAAACGGTGACTGGCCGGCGACGGACAACCCACTGGTTCATGCCCCGCACACTATGGCCGACCTGATGGATGCCGACTGGGAGCGGCCTTATAGCCGCGAAATGGGGGCCTTCCCCTCCCCAGCAGTCAAGGCCGCCAAGGTCTGGCCGTCGGTCAATCGCGTCGACAACGTACAGGGCGATCGCCAGCTGATCTGCACCTGCCCAAGCATCGACGAATACCGCGACTGAACGACATAAGACGCTGCATGCAAATGACCCCGGCAATCGTTGCCGGGGTCTTTTCGTTTGCGGCTGTTGCCTGTGAAGGCCTTCGCCCTGAGTGCTGCCCTCTCTCAGGTATGGCTATCGAAATGCGGTTCTTCAGGGTAGCCATATAGGGTGTGTCGGCGCTGCTCGAGGAATTCATCGAGCAGACGCGTATAGCGTCGCGGCGTCTCGACGCCGGCAGGGGTCAACAGGTGAAAGGCCTCATAAACCGGCTGTGGTAGCGGCAACTCTTTCACCTGACGTTGCCAGGGCGACGTCTCAAGCACCGGGCGCGATACCACGCTGAACCCCAGGCCTCTTGCCACGGCGTCCATGACCATCGACACCTCATTGGTGTAGCCCTGGCGCGGAAAGCGGCTCATAGAGCGAAACTCTCCAGGGAGCTGCCCTCTCTCAGGTATGGCTATCGAAATGCGGTTCTTCAGGGTAGCCATATAGGGTGTGTCGGCGCTGCTCGAGGAATTCATCGAGCAGACGCGTATAGCGTCGCGGCGTCTCGACGCCGGCAGGGGTCAACAGGTGAAAGGCCTCATAAACCGGCTGTGGTAGCGGCAACTCTTTCACCTGACGTTGCCAGGGCGACGTCTCAAGCACCGGGCGCGATACCACGCTGAACCCCAGGCCTCTTGCCACGGCGTCCATGACCATCGACACCTCATTGGTGTAGCCCTGGCGCGGAAAGCGGCTCATAGAGCGAAACTCTCCAGGGAAATTGGCCCGCAATAGTTGGGTGGCATGATCGACGCCGTCGGCGTAATTCATGAACCCAAGTGCCGCCAGATCGGTCAGAGTCGTGCCCGTGAAATCTGCCGGGACGACAAGGCAAAGTGGCTCTTGGTGCCAGGGGGCGTAATGAAGCTCAGGATGTCGGCTGACTTCTGTCACGATCCCCACATCATATCGTCCCGCCATCACATCCTCAGTGATCGCACCATTGAAGCCAAAGCTGTAGCTTACCGTCAGCCCCGAATGCATCTGCTGGTATCCGAGAATGAAGGGGTACAGCATCATACCCACGCTGGCAGGGGACGCAATGCGACAGTCGCCGCTGTCGAGAGACTCGTTATCCAGTGAGTGTCGAAAGTGTTCGTGCTCGGCGAACAGCTTGATCGCGTAATCATAGGCCCGTCGCCCGCTCTCCGTCAGGGTGAAGCGACGCCCTTGACGAAGCAGCAATGACCTCTGCAAGTACTCCTCTAGCTTGCGTATATGCTGGCTCACGCCTGGCTGAGTCATGTCCAAACGACGGGCCGTCTGGGTGAAGCTGCCAGTTTCGACAAGCGTAATGAAGGTGCGGAAATACTGGGCATTGAACATGTTGCAGCGACGCACTCTATTACGGATCAGGAAGAGATTATGGATACTGATTTTACCAGATCTGCATCCATCCCGCAGCGCTGCGGGGGGCTTGGTGACGTGTTAGCATCGCAAGGCAAAGCCAACGGAGAATTTAGCCTCATGTCCGACCCTCTCGCCCGGCGTGCCGACGCCATTCATCACGCCTTGCTGGCCATGGAACGCCAGGCCAGCGACGAACAGCTCTTTCCGCTGGGCTACCTGATTCCACAGATTCCCCTGGTCATGGAAATGGTGGAATATGACCCGGAGGAGGTGCTGGCCGAGGACTTCGACGCCATTTTCCATGAGTGGCTTGAAAGTACCTTTGGCCAGGATGCCATGAGCGCCAACGATCAGGACGAGATTCGTCGTCTGCTGGCACACGCCTGTGCCCAGGCCGACGCGGCATAATAAGGAAACCGCCCATGCCCCAGACCATTTCCACGACACTATCCCCCGAGGGTAGCCTCGAGGTCCTGTCACAACACGAAGTCAATCGTCTGCGCGATACGTCGACAACAGGCCTGCACGACCTACTGCGCCGGTGTGCCTTGGCCGTTCTCAACAGCGATAGCATGACCGACGATGGACTCGCCGTCATGGAAGCCTATCGTGATTTCGATATCGAGGTGCTGCAGGAGGATCGCGGCCTGCGCCTCAAGATCAGCAATGCCCCCATCGAGGCCTTTGTTGATGGCAAGATGATCCGTGGTATTCGCGAACTGTTGTCTTCGGTCGTTCGCGACGTCGTTTACGTCTATAACGAGATCCAGACACACCCTCGCTTCGACCTGAGCTCGGGTGAAGGGACCACCAACGCTGTGTTCCATATCCTGCGCAAAGCCGGCGCTCTTAAGCCCTCGCTGGATCCTAGCCTGGTCGTGTGCTGGGGAGGTCATTCGATCTCCCGCGAGGAGTACGACTACACCAAAGGGGTCGGCTACCACCTGGGGCTGCGCGAACTGGATATCTGCACCGGATGCGGCCCTGGGGCCATGAAGGGACCGATGAAGGGCGCCAATGTGGCCCACGTCAAGCAACGCCGGTCACATGGGCGCTACCTGGGCATATCGGAGCCAGGCATCATTGCAGCAGAGTCACCGAATCCGATCGTCAATGAACTGGTCATCATGCCGGACATTGAGAAGCGCCTGGAGGCCTTCGTGCGTGTCGGTCACGGCATCGTGATTTTCCCAGGGGGTGTCGGCACCGCCGAAGAGATCCTCTACCTGCTGGGCATACTGCTGCATCCTGCCAATAAGGATATCCCCTTCCCGGTCATCTTTACCGGCCCCGCCAGCAGCGCAGACTACTTCAAGCGCATCGATGAGTTCTTGGCCTACACTCTTGGCGAATCGGCTCGTGAACGCTATCGCATCATCATCGATGATCCCACTAGCGTCGCCAAGGCCATGCGGCTGGGGATCGATGAGGTCACGGAATTCCGGCGGACCCATCAGGATGCCTTCTACTACAACTGGCGCCTGAACATCGATCGCAACTTCCAAGAACCCTTCGAACCGAATCACGAGGGGATGGCCGGGCTTGCACTGCACCGCAATCAGCCGACCCATGAACTGGCCGCCAATCTACGCCGTGCTTTCTCGGGTATCGTCGCTGGCAACGTCAAGGAGCCCGGCATTCGCGCCATCGAAGCCCACGGCCCCTTCCGCCTGCACGCCGAGCCCGACCTGATGGCGCGACTGGATGAGCTGCTGACCTCATTCGTCGAGCAGGGACGCATGAAGCTACCCGGCAGCCATTACGAGCCTTGCTATACCTTGGGCTGAACGAGCACCTGACTCTCTGAAGGCTCTCAGGTCAGGATATATCGAGCATGACACCATTGATGGAATTGAGAGACTGACCTGAGACATGCACCAAAAAAGGGGCTCGCTTAGCGAGCCCCTTTTCGTTTGATGCATCAACCAACTGTCGTCCTTCTACTGACAGCCCATTACTTGATCTCTGATGGACGATGCCAAAGCAGGCCCACCACGTGGATAAGCAATCCAAGGGCCGTGGCATGTGCAAGCAGCAGGACACCATCAATTCCCCCAAGACTGACCGCCTGCCAGATCGCCATCAGCAGTCCCCCACCCAGCATGCATGCTACTAGCCGTTTGAACAGACCTGGCAACTGGCGGCGTGCATCATCTTCGAGAAGCCGCCAATGAAGGGCGGCGACAATAGCCACCGCTGCAGCGGCCATCATCAGAAGCGTAAGACGCGTGTCGTGGCCTTCGAGAAGGTAGCGCGGCACGCTTGAGAGCATGACAATCAAAAGCCCCGACAACACACTGAGTCTCTCAGGGGTCGCAGACACCTTCATTCAGACACCGCAAGCTGCTGCGATTCAATCCACTCCTCAGCCCAAGGCAATGCAGCATCATCCGCCATGAACGTTTCCATGGCATCGACTTCAAGCCGCTCACCCAGGCGCTGAGCACCGTATTCGGACAGCAGCGCATCCAATGACCGCCCCGCACCACAGAAGCTATCGACATAGGAACTATCACCTAACGCCACCAAGCCATACTTCAAAGCGGTCAGGTCGGCACCCTGCTCTTGCAGTGCTCGTGCAAAGGCCATGAAGTTACCCGGATAATCACCGGAGCCCGTGGTCGACACACAGAACAGCGCTAAATCTGTCGGTGACCCGGTAAGATCCTCAAGGGTCGGCTGGTCATAGATCGCGACCTCATAACCGGCCTGCTCGAATAACGGCTTAACTTGCTCAGCGACGTCGAGGGCGCCGCCGTACATGGTGCCAACGAAAATCTTCAGCATGGACATGGATCTGCTTTGCTTGAGAAATTTACTCGGATATTACCATAGTCGCTGCTAGAGCCGAATCCCTACCACCTATTAGTCAGCGAACAATATCGACATCCGTTCGGCGCGGTTATAATCGCCCTTTTGCCCAACCGGGAGACAAGATGCAACAGACCTTCGAGGCTTGGATCACCCCCATCATGATCGGCGGGCTTATCCTCTTCATGTGTTTCATCATCTGGGACTTGGCCCGCAAGTCAAAGGCCGGAAAATTTGGCACCATCATGCTGTTCATCGTGCTCGGGGCGGGGATATTGGGCTATGTCATCAAGGTCATCATCACCTATGTAATGGAAAGCGGCGGCGTATAGACACGACAGCGCGGAATCCAGACGAGAGAGTTGATAGGCCGCATAGCGTGTCACTACCCACATCAGCCGCCAAACGCAAAAAAAGGCGTCACCCGATAGGTGACGCCTTTTTATACCGCAATCGCTACCCTGCGCTTAATACGTTAACGGACCTTGAAAATCCTCGACTTGGGCTTTTAGTTTCTGCCCTGGCCGGAAGGTCACAACACGACGGGCTGAAATCGGAATTTCCTCACCCGTCTTTGGGTTCCGTCCCGGCCGTTCACGCTTGTCACGCAGATCGAAATTACCGAAACCGGACAACTTGACCTGTTCGTTTTCGCGTAAACAGCCGCGGATTTCTTCGAAGAAGGCCTCTACCATCGACTTTGCATCACGCTTGGACAAGCCAAGTTCTGTGTGCAAGTGTTCGGCCAGTTCTGCCTTGGTCAACGCACCCATGGTCATTCCCTCGTACAGGATGGCAGCGCCGCCTTCTTCCGAGTCAAGGCTTGGTAGCCTTTTGGATCAGCTTCGCAGCTGCGCGCCGAAGCGCTGACCGGATTCGGTGACGATTGCATCGACTAACTGATTGATTTCCTCGTCATTCAGCGTGCGCGATGGATGCTGCCAGGTCAAGCCCAGAGCAACACTCTTGCGACCATCCTCTACCCCTTTGCCCTGATAGACATCAAACAGATTGATGCCCGTCAGCCACTCACCGGCCTGCTCACGAAGACAGTCGAGCAGCGACTGTACCGGCAACGACTCGTCGACCAGCATGGCAAGGTCGCGACGAACTTCTGGATAGCGCGATAGAGGTGTGAAGGCCGGCAGCTGACCCTGGCTCAACGCATCAAGACGCACCTCGAACAGCACGGCTTCGACTTTGAGCCCCAGCTCGGCGCGTACCGCAGGATGCAGCGTACCAATCCAGCCGGCCTCCTCGCCCCGATAAAGGACACGGGCTGTCTGACCGGGATGAAGCGCCGAGTGCTCACCAGGCTCAAAGCGCCAGGCATCAGGCTCACCGCCCATGGCCAACAGACTTTCCAGATCGCCCTTGAGATCAAAGAAATCGATCTTATCATCGCGCGCCGCCCAACCTTCCGGATCACGGTTGCCACAAACCAAGGCACCCATCATCGGTATCTGAGACAAGTCATCAAGCTCACCCCGGAACACAAGACCTGTTTCAAACAGACGCACCCGATTTTGCTGGCGGTTAAGGTTGTGCTCAAGCGCCTTGAGCAGTCCGGGGAACAGGCTGGCCCGCATGACCGACATGTCGCTCGAAATCGGGTTGGCCAGTGTCGGCGACACCGCTTGAGGCATCAGTGCTTTCTGGAGCTCAGGTGCCACGAAACTATAGCTGATGGCCTCTTGATAACCACGGGCGACCATCTGACGCCGCAGACGCGACAGCGGCTGGTAGATCTCGCCGTCAGGACGCAACCCCAGACGAGCCTGAGGACGACGGACCGGCAAGCGGTTATAACCGTGAATCCGCGCGACCTCCTCGATCAAGTCCTCCTCGATAGCGACATCGAACCGCCAGCTCGGAACCGCCACCCGCCAGGCGACCTCATCAGCCTCGACAGGCATACCCAGACGTTCGAGTATCTCGGAGACGTCCTCCCCTGGCAGAGATAGCCCCAATGCCTGCTCAAGACGCTCGCGGCGTAGGGTAATCTGGCGCGGCGCGGGAAGCTGCTCGTGACTCACCGCCTCGATGAGCGGGCCGGGTTCGCCGCCAGTGATCTCGAGCAGCAAGGCGGTAGCGCGCTCAACGGCATCACGTGTTAGCTCAGGATCAACGCCACGTTCGAAACGATGTGAGGCATCGGTGTGCAGGCCATAGCTGCGCGCCTGACCGGCCACGGCGAGCTGAGTAAAGAAAGCCGATTCGAGGAAGATATCCTTGGTCTCGGTATTCACCCCAGAATGCTCTCCGCCCATCACCCCGGCAATCGCCAGGGCACCGCGGCCATCGGCGATCACCAGTGTATCGTCGCGCAGGGCAATCTCCTGACCGTCGAGAAGTGTCAGCTGCTCACCGGCACGCGCCAGACGCACCTCGACCCGCTCATGGAGGTTGGCCCGGTCAAACGCATGCATCGGCTGGCCGAGCTCGAGCATCACATAATTGGTGATATCGACAATCGGATCGATAGACCGCACGCCACTACGGCGCAAACGCTCGACCATCCACAACGGCGTGTCAGCAGTAACATCGACACCCTTGATCAGCCGACCGATGTAACGCGGGCAGCGCTCACCGTCGCGCACCTCTACCGGGAACGTCTCATCATGAGTCGGTGTCACCGGGGACATTGCCGGGCCTTCGACCGGCAAGCGGTTAAGCACGCCTACCTCACGCGCCATGCCCTTGAGGCTCAGGCAATCACCACGGTTGGGTGTTAGATCAACTTCGATGGTGCTGTCATCCAGCCCCATCCAGGCGCGAAAATCTTCACCGGACGGCGCATCAAGAGGAAGCTCCATGATACCGGGCGACGTCTCTTCTTCGAGACCCAGCTCGGAGGCTGAGCAGATCATGCCGCGGGATTCGACACCGCGCAGCTTGGCTTTCTTGATCTTGAAATCGCCGGGCAGTACAGCACCCACCTGAGCGAAGGCCACCTTTTGACCCACATCGACATTGGGAGCGCCGCATACCACCTGCACCGACTCACCACTTCCATCGATAACCTGGCAGACATTCAGCTTATTCGCATCGGGATGTTGCGCCTTGTCGACAACCTCAGCAATCACGACGCCCTGGAAGGCAGCCGCCACGGGGTCAACGGCATCGACTTCTAGGCCCGCCATAGTGATCTGGTCGGCCAACGCCTGGGTCGCCAGCTGCGGCGACACCCATTCACGCAGCCACTGTTCTGAAAATTTCATGACATATCCTGTGTTCTGCAGTCAGGGATTCAGGCGAATTGGCGCAGGAAGCGCAGATCGTTCTCGAAGAACAGGCGCAAGTCGTTGACGCCGTAGCGCAGCATGGCCAGTCGCTCGGCCCCCATGCCAAAGGCGAAGCCTTTGTAGCGCTCAGTATCGATACCGGCATGATTGAACACCTCAGGATGCACCATGCCGCACCCCATCACCTCGAGCCAGCCACTATGCGAACAGACACGACAGCCGTCGCCGCCACACATGACGCACTCGATATCAACTTCGGCGGAGGGCTCGGTGAAGGGAAAGTAAGACGGCCGGAAGCGTACCGATAGGTCGTCACGTTCGAAGAAGGCATGAAGAAAATCTTCGATAGTGCCTTTTAGGTCGGCAAAGCTGACATCTTCATCGACTAGCAGACCCTCGACCTGATGGAACATCGGGGTATGGGTCAGATCCGAGTCGCTACGGTAGACACGCCCCGGACAAACGATGCGAATCGGCGGCGCTTCGTTCTTCATCGTCCGCACTTGTACCGGCGAGGTATGCGTGCGCAGCAGTCGGGAAGCATCGAAGTAGAAGGTGTCGGCCATACCGCGAGCCGGGTGGTGGGCCGGAATATTGAGGGCTTCGAAGTTGTGGTAATCGTCTTCGATCTCGGGCCCTACCGCCACGTCGAAGCCGATGCGTGTGAAGAGCCCTTCAATGCGCTCGAGGGTGCGCGTTACCGGGTGCAAGCCGCCAGCGGGCTGCCCCCGCCCAGGCAGTGTCACGTCCAGGCTCTCAGCGGCTAAGCGGGCATCGAGAGCGGCCTTCTCAAGCAATTGACGACGGCGGTCCAGCTCAGAGCTTAGCTCCTGCTTGGCCTGGTTGATACGCTCGCCTGCGGCCGGACGCTCCTCGGGAGGCAGCTTGCCGAGGCCCTTCAGCAAGGCTGTGATTTCACCCTTTTTGCCGAGGTAGCGCACCCGCACTTCGTCGAGCGCGGCGATGTCTTGGGCAGCTTCGATGGCGCCGCGCGCCTCGGCAACCAGGTTAGGAAGGTGGTCCATCCGTTGAGCTCCGAATGCGCTGCTGCGATATCGATGCGCCATATCGCAACAGGGTCATATAAAAAAACAGGGGAAGAGCGTCTGCTCTTCCCCTGCGACCTTCACGGGTGCGATGCAAACGATATGGCGTCGTTAATGCACTCGCACGTCGAAACGATCAGTTCACTCAGTGAGCAGCCTTGGCCTTCTCGACGATAGCGGCAAAGGCGGCCTTTTCGTGAACGGCGAGATCGGCAAGTACCTTGCGGTCGATCTCGATACCGGCCTGCTTGAGACCAGCGATGAAGCGGCTGTAGGACATGCCGTTGTTGCGCGCACCGGCGTTGATACGCGTGATCCACAGCGCACGGAACTGACGCTTACGGACGCGACGGTCACGATACGCGTACTGACCGGCTTTGATAACGGCCTGTTTGGCTACGCGGAAGACGCGCGAACGCGCACCGTAGTAACCCTTGGCCTGCTTCATGATTTTCTTGTGACGGCGACGTGCAACGACGCCACGCTTAACACGTGTCATAGCTTTCTCCTGACGTTAAAAAAGGGTCTACCGGCGTCGCTTACAGATTCGGCAGCATGCGCTGAATCAGCGGCACATCGGATGCGTGGATCTGCTTCATCCCACGCAGCTGACGCTTACGCTTGGTGGTCTTCTTGGTCAGGATGTGGCTACGGAACGACTGCTTGTGCTTAAAGCCGTTGGCCGTCTTCTTGAAGCGCTTCGCAGCGCCACTGTTGCTCTTGATTTTTGGCATGAGGTAAAACTCCGCTCAAGGTTCTTCAGAAAACCCAAGGCCGATGCCGACCGCTGTACGGCCGACACCCGTTCAACTGCCTTTGGATCACTTCTTCTTGGGGGCAAGGATCATGATCATCTGGCGACCTTCCATTTTCGGAAAGGACTCCACATTGGCGATCTCTTCCAGATCACTGGCCACCCGTTCCATCAGCTTGCGGCCGATGTCCTGGTGGGCCATCTCACGGCCGCGAAAACGCAGCGTGACCTTGCCCTTGTCGCCCGCTTCGAGGAAACGTATCAGGTTTTTCAACTTGACCTGATAGTCCCCCTCGTCGGTACCAGGCCGGAATTTCACTTCCTTCACCTGGATCTGCTTGGTCTTCTTCTTCTGAGCAGCTTTCTGCTTCTTCTGCTCGAAGACGAATTTGCCGTAATCCATGATCTTACAAACGATGGGATCGGCATTGGAGATCTGCACGAGGTCCATACCAGCCGCTTCCGCCTGTTCCAAGGCATCACGGGTGGACACAATCCCAAGCTGCTCACCTTCCATTCCGATGAGGCGGACTTGGTCTTCGCTGATACGCTCGTTCATTGGAGGGCGCTTGTCCTGAGGACGGCCGCGCTGTGTATTTCTCTTGATCGTTACATCTCCGTATTGGTTGACGTCGTCTAAATCACCGCTCGTCGTTAAGCTTGGTGATCAGGTCATCGATTTTCAATGAGCCGAGGTCTTCACCGGTGCGAGTCCGAACTGCAACAGCACCTGCCTCGACTTCCTTATCTCCCACAACGAGGAGATAAGGTACCTTCTGCAACGTATGTTCACGGATTTTAAAGCCGATCTTCTCGTTCCTCAAGTCTGCCTTGGCGCGAAGACCGACTTTCTGCAGGCGATTCACCACATCTTGGGCGAAATCACGCTGCGAATCAGTGATGGTCATGACTACTGCCTGCTCGGGAGCTAGCCATAGCGGCATGGCTCCGGCGTAGTGCTCAATGAGGATACCAAGGAATCGCTCAAAAGACCCGAGAATCGCGCGATGTAGCATCACAGGCGTCTTGCGTGCGCCATCTTCATCGACGAACTGGGCTCCGAGGCGTCCCGGCAGGTTGAAGTCGAGCTGAAGAGTGCCGCATTGCCATACGCGATTCAAGCAATCGCGTAGAGCAAACTCGATCTTCGGGCCGTAGAAGGCGCCCTCGCCCGGCTGCAGCTCCCAGTCGAGGCCTGTGGCATTTAGCGCTGCCTCCAAGCCCGCTTCGGCACGATCCCAGAGTCCTGGCTCGCCCATGAAACCTTCGGGGCGAGTCGAGAGCTTGAGCTCTACGTCATCGAACCCCAGTTCCTTATAGACCTTGAGGGTCAGAGCGATAAAGTCCTCTGCCTCGGACTGAATCTGCTTCTCGGTGCAGAAAATATGGGCATCGTCTTGCGTAAATCCGCGCACGCGCATCAAACCGTGCAGTGAACCGGATGGCTCGTTGCGGTGACAGCTGCCGAACTCAGCCAGGCGAAGCGGCAAATCCCGATAGCTCTTCAGCCCTTGGTTGAAGACCTGCACGTGGCAGGGGCAATTCATCGGCTTGACCGCGTACTCACGTTTCTCCGACTCCGTCGTGAACATCAGATCGGAGTAGTGGCCCCAGTGACCGGAGGCCTTCCAGAGAGACAAATCAACCACCTGGGGCGTCTTGATTTCCTGGTAGCCGTGCTCGATCTGCACGCGGCGCATGTACTGCTCGAGCGCCTGATAAATCGTCCAGCCATTGGGGTGCCAGAACACCATGCCCGGCGCCTCTTCCTGAATATGGAAAAGGTCCATCTTGCGCGCCAGCTTGCGATGATCGCGCTTCTCGGCTTCCTCGAGACGCTTGAGATAGGCTTTGAGCTGCTTCTTGTCAGACCAGGCCGTGCCGTAGATGCGCGTCAGCATCGGATTTTCGGCACTGCCCCGCCAATAGGCGCCGGCGAGTTTGGTCAGCTTGAATGCCTTGAGGTGCGAGGTATTCGGCACATGCGGACCGCGGCACATGTCGACATATTCCTCGTGGTGATAAAGACGAATGGTCTCGCCCTCGGGAATCCCGCGCACCAGTTCTTGCTTGAACGGCTCTTCACGATGGAGGAAGGTCAGCATCGCCTTATCGCGATCAACATACTCACGAACGACATCGTAGCCCTGGTCGATAAGCAACTTCATGCGTGCCTCGATAGCCTCGAGGTCTTCTGGGGTGGCAGAACGGCCGAAATCGATGTCGTAGTAGAACCCGTCATCGATCACCGGGCCGATCGCCATCTTGGCTTCGGGATAAAGCTGCTTGACGGCATGGCCGACCAGATGAGCACAGGAGTGACGAATCACCTCAAGTCCTTCGTCATCACGGGCGGTCAGGATAGCGACCTTGGCGTCATGATCGATGATATCGGCGGCATCGACCAAGACATCGTCGATCTTGCCGGCCACACAGGCCTTTGCCAGACCAGCACCGATAGACTCGGCCAGCTGCATCACCGTAAGCGGCGCATCGAAGGTTCTCTGACTGCCGTCAGGCAGGGTAACGATTGGCATTGGGCATCCTCGAGCGCAGTGGTCATCCATACCAGGGACGACATGCGACAGGCTGAAATGAATGAAGACGGAGTGGCAGTGCATAGACACCGCCTCTGGACAGGCTCATGGGCGCCATCCAGATTGGAAGCGCACATTAGCAGGGGCAGGCAATGAGCGTCCAGCCGGCTCAATGGGTAAGGGGTTCCTCAAGCGCCAGCGATGATGGCGCGACGCGCATGCCCCAACGAAACGAGGGGTGCCAATTGGCACCCCTCGTCAGCTAAGTCTGGCTCAATAGTTCAAAGAGTCAGAGCTTTACTCCCACTCGCCGAGCTCTACGCGACGGTTTTCCGCGCGGCCGGCTTCAGTATCGTTGGTAGCGATCGGCTGCTCTTCGCCATAGCCGATAGCATTCATGCGCGAGGTATCAATACCTTCGCTCGCCAGGAAGGCCTTGACCGAGTTGGCACGCTCCTGAGACAGCTCTTTGTTATAGCTATCGGAACCGACGGAATCGGTGTGCCCTTCCAGACGCACGCGAGCTTCCGGATTGGCTGCGAGCTTTTCAGCCACATCCGCCAGAATGCTCTCAGCGCCCATGGTCAGCTTGGCAGAGTCAAACTCGAAGTTGACGTCTTCCAGGACCAGGTCATCGACACAACCCAAAGAGTTGACTTCGGCGCCGGCCGGAGTGCCCGGGCACTGATCTTTGAAGTCGGGTACGCCATCTGCGTCGGAATCCAGCGGGCAACCTTTACGATCAACCTGGACGCCGGCCGGGGTACCCGGGCACTGGTCGCGGAAGTCGTAAACGCCGTCACCATCTGAATCCAGCGGGCAACCTTCAGAGTTGGTTGCCACACCGGCAGGAATCGTTCCGCCGAATGTCGGACACTGCGGCTCAGCCGGCTTAGGTTTAGCACACAGCATGCCACCTGCCGTTGCACCAACAGTGCTGCCAATGGCGGCACCCTGATCTTCATCAGACTCGCTGCTCGAGGCGTAGCCGATACCGCCACCGATCAAACCGCCTGCGACAGCACAAACGAAAGGATTCTGGTACCAGGCATCGTTTGCTGAGCTATTAGCGGACTGCGAAGCAGAACTGGCACAGCCGGAAAGGCCAACTACCAATGCTGAACCGATCAGCAACCCTGTCATTGATTTCTTCATGCAAGACTCCTTCTTATGTGTATCACTGCGAACCCAACCATGGCGTTACGAAACAGCGGTGCTCAACTGAAAGCGTCGAAAAAGCGCATTATTTCGCTTCGTTATCAAATATAAGCACAACATGGGATGTTCGGCTAGGCAACAGATTTAATCAAGTGTCACCTAATGGAGACAAGGAAAAAAATTTTGGCCAGCACGACGGCAACCTCGATGCGATAGCTTTTGCCTCTGAGAAGAATGTCGCTCCATATTGGCAAACGGCTGAGTTAGCTCGGGCTTTCTGGCCAGCGTTGTTTGAAGGTCAACACGCCCTGGGCGGCCTCGATCAGAGGTGTCTCGAACTCTTCCTCAACAGCAATACGTTGGCGATCTTCATCAAGACGCTCTTTGAGGCTCAGCTCTTTGCGGGCAGAGTGAGTATGTAGGTGTTCTGTACGTTCATGAACATCGCCAAACACGCGGAAGCTATCACGCTGCAGCAGGGCTGGATCAATGATCTCGAGCAACACCTTGCACCGCATAGCCCCCTCGACCAGATCAACCTGACGACTGATCATAGAGCGCGCGATCGCATCAAGGCTAGCAAGGCACTGCTGATTGGCACGTTCGGCTTCTTCACGTTTGAAAGCTTCACGCCGCCGCACCTCTTTCCAAAGAGTGAAGGCATAAGCACCAAGACCCGCCAAAACCACTACCGCGAGGCCAGCCACTATCCAAGCTATCGTCTCACTCATGTCATCGCCTCTCGCTGCCTATCGAAAATACCCGCATTGTACGCGGCTGAGGCGCGCAAACCCAACGCGGACAACGACACCAAGGGCGACGAACCATGCGAAGCAGCACAGTGATGCGCCCGAATGGTTCGCTAGCAACGTGCAACATCCGGCTATTTGGTGGTGGGGAGATCATCTTTAAGTAAGGGCCGCGTTTAAGCGGCTAGAAGAATCGCGTAGTGATCAATCAGCAGGACACCGAAGACGCCAAGGATGTAGCGAATCGAGAACCAGAAGGCCGCTAATGGCGCCTGAGAATCTTGCCCACGCCAGACCCGGAAATTCCATACCATGAAGCGAACATTTAGCAGCAGGACGCCGACCAGATACAGGAGACCGCTCATGCCAATAACAAAAGGCAGCAGGGTCACCGCCACGGTGAGCCAGCCATAAAGCCATACCTGTAATCTCGTGAAGGCATCACCATGCGTGACGGGCAGCATCGGCACGCCAGCCTTGGCATATTCATCATGTTTATGAATAGCCAATGCCCAAAAGTGCGGTGGGGTCCAGGCAAAGATGATCAGCATCAACAACAGCGGCTCAGGCCCCAGCTGTCCCGTGATAGCGGTCCACCCAAGCAAAGGTGGCGCTGCGCCGGCCACCCCGCCAATGACAATATTTTGAGGTGTGGCATGCTTTAGGAAAGCCGTGTAGACCAACGCATAGCCCAGCAATGACGCAAGTGTCAGCCAGGCAGTCAGCGTATTAACCTGCCAAGCCAGCCATCCAATCCCCACTAGCGACAGCAACGATGCCCAGCCCAACGCATAGGATGTCGGCAACCGACGAGAAGCCACAGGGCGTCGTGCCGTCCGCAACATCATCGTATCCAGCCTACGATCGAGCACATGATTGAAGGCCGCGGCGCCAGATGCAGCCAAGCCAATACCCACGAGACCATGAAGCACCAAATCGATAGGCGGAAGCGACGGCGCAGCCAAGGCCATGCCCACTGCAACGCAGACGAGCATCACTATCACCACACGAGGCTTACCCAAGGTCATCAGGTCACGCCACCGCCAATCGAGATCGGTCGATGACGGCGGAGCCACCATCACGTTATCGCGCATTTGCCTACTCCCTGCACCTGGGCAACACCAGCCGACGATATGCCAACCTTGGCATGCCACGCGGCTAATGCCATCGCAAGCGCCAACAAAACGGCCCCTGCGGTATGGGCCAGTGCCAGTCCTAGGGGCAACCACAAAACGACATTGGCAATGCCAAGCCCCACTTGGAGCCCATAGGCCGCCAGCATAGAGGTAAGCCACGGGCGTAATCGAGGCTCATACCAGTGTCGGGCCGCCAAGAGTACGAGGCTTAATCCTAGCGCCAGAGCGCCAAGCCGATGCGCCAGATGAATCGTGGTGCGAGCATCGGCATGTAACTTTCCATGCAGGTAGTCTGGCCCTAGCTGCTGAGTCAGATGGAACCCTTCGCTCCAATCCATCGCCGGCCACCACTGCCCGTTGCAGGTCGGAAAGCCCTGACAGGCGATGCCGGCATAATTACTTGAGGTCCACCCACCCAGTGCTAGCTGCAGGGCCAGTAACACCGCCGCTATGCCCCACCAGCGAGAGAGGCGTGGCAGCGGCCGACCAACCACTGACGCATTCATCAACAGCGCCCGTAGCCGAAGGTGTAGCCATAGAAACATCAGCATCACCAATAACCCGCCGAGCAGATGCAGGGTGACGACCTGAGGCCATAGCCGAAGTGTGACAGTGAATGCACCAAAGGCCCCTTGCAGCGCAATTACCGCTAGCAGACCAAGCGTCAGACGCCACGGGTATCCCGGCCGATTGCGCCGAGGCCAACCCAACATCAGCATCATGACGACCATTCCGCCAAGCATCGTGGCGAGATACCGATGGATCATCTCGAGCCAGGCCTTTAGAGGTTCCAACGGCACAGCCGACGCATGAGACTCGGCAACACTAGGCGCTGGCACGACCCATTCCCCGTAGCAACCAGGCCAATCGGGGCAGCCCAGCCCTGCATCCATCAACCGTGTGAATGCCCCCATCAGGATGACCGCCACCGTGAAGGCTATGCCTAACTGGCTTAGCCGAACCAACAGGCCCAGCCTAGGATCGTGCTGAGACATGACTACCTCCTATCCTGGAGCAATCAAATCCTGATGGCCGTATCCCCAGCTCAGATCATCGACCATGCCATGCTTTCAACATAGGCAACCCAAGGCCCGCTTACGCGTTGAAAGCTTTAGCAAAACAAGATGCACTACTCACGCAACCAACAGATTCCTTGAGGTTAATGGTCAATAGTTCGTCCTATTGTCCGCGACCAAGCGCCCAATTAGCCGTTTAACTGCACCGCTGGCTCAGGGTTCATGCGCAACAGTTGCTTGAGATCGTCGAGCACATCGTAAGGGTCAACGCCCGCCCGATAGCCCAGCACGGCCTCTCCCTGTGGGCTAACGATCCAGACATACCCAGGGTCTTTCCAACCCGGCTCAGTAGCCCAGTTAAGCCGGGTTTCGCCGGGAAGAGAGTCCGCCTCGCCATGCGTAGGCGCATCAATGCGCAGTCTACGCACTCGGGTCGCCTCCTTACCCAACGCACGATGCAATCGCCACCACTGATCGGCCATCTGTTCGCAATCAAGCGTGCAGTCAAATGCCAACAGCCAGTCGTCGCTCTCTGAGGCGGGCATACGCCCCTCAAGAGGCCAGGCACCAAGGGCTGGTACCTCAGGCTTGAGCTCACCATGCGCCGTACGCGCATCGGGGATGCCTACACGCCACTCCACCATTACCCAGGCTGCCACCAGCGGCAGGGCAAAAACGGCGATCAGTGACAGCAGTTTCAAGCGTTGGCGGTTGACGTATGTCATGGCTAAGACTCCTGCTGAGCGGAAGCATCTGCATGTGTAGGCGCATGCTTATTCGCAAGGCGAGCGCGCCGCAGACGACGCCCCCCCAATAACATCACTACCAGAGCAGCGGCCGATAACCCCCACCATTGCACGGCATACCCAAGGTGGCGGCTAGGCGGCAGCACGCTGGGCTCCCACCAGGGACTCAGCATGCCTGGCCCCTCTTCCAGATGAAGCCACCCCGATTGGGCAAAACCACCCGCTGCCTCCCACGCATCAAGCTGAATACGCTGCAATCGCACACCCTCCTGGTTATCGCCAAACAAAGGCGCCCGCTCTCCATCTGACTGCCATTGTCCGGTTAGCCGAACCGTGCCCTCAGGCGTATCGACCGTCGGCGCCTCACGACTGACGCCCGTGGGCAAAAAACCGCGCTCAATCAACCATCGACGGCCATCGTGGCCCTGAAAAGGGGTCAAGACGGCCACACCCAGCTGCCCCTCATGAGTCCGATTGTCCAGATAGCGTGTCTCATCGACTTGGTATTGTCCTTCGAGAATCAACGTCGCCCCATCGGGAGGCGATGCTTGCGGAGACTCCAACGTCGGAGCTGCAGCAAGGGCTGCCAAATAGGCCTCTTTCTCTGCGGCGCGCTGCCACTGCCACTGACCCAAGGCGAGACCCAATACCACGAGCAAGCTCCAGAAACTCCACCACAGCAGAACGACCTTGACAGTCGGCACGCGCTTGCTTGAACTGGAAGAGTCGAAATTCACGGAGTTCCTCATGTTGAAGGCACTGATCACTCTGGTGTTTGTATGCATGGTCGCAAGCTTGGCGGCCGGAGCCGGGTTCCTGCTGCGTGATCAGGGGCGCTCACGGCGCCTGCTGATATCGCTCAAGCTTCGCGTCAGCCTGGCTGTCGTGCTATTCGCCCTGCTGACCTATGGTTTCTACTTCGGCGAGCTGGGCGGCCAGTGAAGGAGTGAGTCAATGGCCGCCCCCTCAGAATACATAGACAAAAATGAAGAGACCGATCCACACCACATCAACGAAGTGCCAATACCACGCCGCCGCTTCGAAACCAAAGTGATCATCACGGACGAAATGCCCTTTCATGACTCGCATCAGCATGACACCCAAAGTGATGACCCCAATGGTGACATGAAGGCCGTGAAAGCCAGTCAGTAGGAAGAAGGTCGAGCCATAGATGCCCGCCTGCAGGGTGATACCGTAGTGATGGAAGGCTTCGTAGTACTCGATGCCCTGAACGATCAGGAAGCACACCCCCAGAAAAATGGTACCAATTAACCAGTTGCGGGCAGTCTCCCTGAATCCTTCCTTTAAGGCTTCATGAGCAATCGTCAGTGTGACGCTGGAGACAACCAGGAAAATGGTATTCACCAGCGGCAGCTGCCATGGACTGAGCACAGCCTCAGGACCACTAATATCGGCTCCGGGCGGATTCATCAGCGGCCAGCTGGCCGTAAAATCAGGCCAGAGTAGTGCCGCCACACCCTTGGCGCCCTCACCATCCAACCAAGGCACAGCAAATACCCGCACATAAAAAAGCGCGCCAAAGAAGGCGGCGAAGAACATTACCTCAGAGAAAATGAACCACCCCATACCCCAGCGGAAGGAGCGATCCATCTGGGCATCATATAACCCCTGACGAGATTCGAGGACCACATCACGAAACCACAGCCACATCACCACAAGCACGGCGACCAAGCCCAAAAGCATGAACAGCAGTCCCGTGCCGTGAACCAACTGAATGCCGAGACTTATCATCAGGGCGCCGACGGCCAAAGAGCCAAGCACCGGCCATTTGCTCTGCGGCGGAACGTAGTAGCTGCCACTCATGTTTCACCTCCTGGAACGACCGATGTGGCCTTGGTGGCCAACGGCTTATCGTCTACCGGATACAGGGTATAGACCAGCGTCACCGTCTTGATGTCGTCCGGCAGGTCGCGGGTCAGCTGGAACACCAGAGGCGCTTCAAGGCGCTCACCGGCGGCGAGGCGTTGCTCCTGAAAACAGAAGCAAGTGATCTTGCGCATATAAAGGGATGCTTCGGAGGGCGACACACTGGGTACCGCTCTGCCCCAGCCTGCTGTTGATCCATGGTTGGTGAAAGCGAAATGCACTTCTGTCGCAGCGCCTGGGTGCACACGTACTTGGCGATTAAGTACTTCAAGCTTCCAGGGCAGCCCGGCACCGGCCCGGGTAACGAACTGCACGGTGATGACACGCGACTCATCGATACTGTCACGGACCATCGCCTGGGCGGTGTTCTCTACCTTGCCGTTGATGCCTGTGATGCGACAAAAGACGTCATATAAGGGCACCAAGGCAAAGGCGAAGACGAACATGGCCAGCAGGACCACGACTGTCCGCGTTACCGTGCGTTGTACTCCTGTCATGAGCTCCCTCCCTTCGCCAATACCCGAGGCAACTTGCCCCTCGCCCGCCTAGTGGCTCCGATAATGTCTTTGTCAGTCGCCGGATTACCCTTCTCGATGATGGAACTGAGGCGGCGTATCGAAGGTATGCAACGGTGCTGGGCTCGGCACTGTCCACTCAAGATCTTCAGCACCCTCCCAAGCCTTGGCCGGCGCCTTCTCGCCACCCCGTACGCACTTGATGATCATCAGCACAAAGAGCAGCTGCGAGGTGCCGAATAGTAAGGCGCCAATACTCGAGGCCATGTTGAAGTCGGCAAACTGCAGCGCGTAGTCAGGAATGCGGCGCGGCATGCCAGCCAACCCGGAAAAGTGCATGGGAAAGAAGGTCAGGTTGACCCCGATTACCGAGGTCCAGAAATGCCAGCGGCCAAGGCGCTCGTTGGGGTAATGGCCAGTCCACTTGGGTAGCCAGTAATAGACAGCCGCCATGATGGCAAAAACTGCCCCGGGAACCAGCACATAATGGAAGTGCGCGACCACGAAGTAGGTGTCGTGATACTGAAAATCGGCGGGAGCAATGGCCAGCATCAGACCGGAGAAGCCACCGATCGTGAACAGCACCACAAAGGCCAGCGCGAACAGCATCGGCGTCTCGAAGGAAATCGAGCCCTGGAACAGCGTAGCGATCCAGTTGAAAACCTTCACCCCGGTAGGCACCGCAATCAGCATGGTGGTGTACATGAAGAACAGCTCGGCGACCAATGGCAGCCCGACGGCGAACATGTGATGCGCCCAAACCAGAAATGACAGGATGGCAATGGAAGAGGTGGCATACACCATCGAGGCATAACCGAACAATCGCTTACGGGCAAAGGTCGGAATGATAGCCGAGACGATACCGAATGCCGGCAGGATCATGATGTAGACCTCGGGATGCCCGAAGAACCAGAAGATATGCTGGAACATCACCGGGTCGCCGCCACCCGCCGCATTGAAGAAACTGGTTCCGAAGTTGATGTCCATCAACATCATGGTGATGACACCCGCCAGCACGGGCATAACGGCGATCAACAGGAAGGCCGTGATCAGCCAGGTCCAGACAAACAGCGGCATGTCCATCATGCGCATGCCCGGCGCACGCATATTGAGGATAGTGGCGATGATATTGATGGCGCCGAGAATCGAGCTGATACCGGCTATGTGCAGCGAGAGAATAAAGAAGGTCGTGGAGGGCGGCGCGTAGGTCGTCGACAGCGGCGCATAGAAGGTCCAGCCAAAGTTCGGCCCACCACCTGGCATTAATAGTGTTGATAACAACAGCGTGAAGGCGACGGGTAACAACCAGAAGCTAAAATTGTTGAGCCTGGGCAACGCCATATCCGGTGCCCCGACCTGCAGCGGGATCATCCAGTTGGCAAGACCCACGAATCCCGGCATCACCGCACCAAACACCATGATCAACCCGTGCATGGTGGTCATCTGATTGAAGAACTCAGGCTGAACGAGTTGCAGTCCAGGCTGGAAAAGCTCGGCGCGCACGACCAATGCGAAAATCCCGCCAATGAAGAACATGCTGAGCGAGAAGATCAAATACAGCGTACCGATCTCTTTATGATTCGTGGTCAAAAGCCAGCGCATCAGGCCGCTAGGGCCGTGGTGGTAGCCTTCATTAACATGACCAGCGGTTGCAGCACCATCATTGCCCTGCTCGGCGGGGGTCTGAAGCGGCTGCTGTGGAGGTAGCTTGGGCGCCATCGAACATCTCCTGTTATCCGGGTGATCGCGACACGCATGTCGCGAAACGAGAGCCCTCAGGCTTCGCTACTCGAGCTGCGATTGAATCTCCGACGGCTGCACAATATCGCCGGTTTCATTGCCCCAGGCATTGCGCTCATAGGTCACAACCGCTGCAATCTCCACCGGACTGAGCGTGCTGCTGAAGGCCGGCATGGGAGCACCCGACACGCCATTGATGACGGTGGCAATATGACGATCGCGCTCCTCCATCAAGGCTGGATTGTTGGCAAGAGCGGGGAAAACCGGCGGATTGCCTGAACCATCCACCTGATGGCAAGACGCACACACGGATTCATAGACTTTTTGACCCCGTGTCATCAACTCATCCATGCCCCACTCACGATCGACGCCACTGGCTTCACGCGCAGCTGCCTGCTTGCGCTCCGCGAGCCAGGTATCGAATTCTTCAGGGGGTACGGCCTCGACAACCACCGGCATGAAGCCGTGGTTACGGCCACAAAGCTCTGTGCACTGACCTCGATAAGTCCCGGGCTCTTCGATCCGCACCCAGTTCTCGTTGACGAAACCCGGGATAGCGTCCTGCTTGACGGCAAGGTCAGGCACCCACCAGGAATGCACGACATCATCGGAGGTCAACAGGAAGCGCACCTTGCGATCGACTGGCAGTACCAATGGCTGATCGACTTCAAGCAGGTAGTTCTCACCCTTGGCGGCTGCACCGTCAATCTGATCGCGCGGGGTGGACATATTGGAGATAAAGCTGACGTCTTCACCAAGATATTCATAATGCCAACGCCACTGCTGACCGGTAACCATCACATCCAGGTCCGCATCTTCAGCGTCATACATTTCTTTTAAGGTGGCAGTGGCAGGCAGAGCCATGCCAACCAGAATCAGCAAGGGAATAGCGGTCCAGACCACTTCAACGGTGGTGTTCTCATGAAAATGCGCCGACTTTGCGCCCTTCGAGCGACGGTAGCGGAAGAGGGAATAGAACATCACGCCAAACACGACAATGCCGATCACGACACATATCCAGAAGATCGTCATGTGCAAACCGTGAATATCACGACTGACGTCTGTCACACCAAGCGGCATATTCCAGCCATCGGCCAGGGCCGAACGGGTCAACCAGACGCTGCCGCCAATGGCCGCCACCACACCAGCCAAATTGCGCATCGGCCCCTCCTTGTCATTATCATCGCGCTAATCGCGCCGCTCACGTTCACTGCAGCCACGATCCTTAATGGCTTTACCCTTAAAGGCCTCATCTAGTGTAGGAAAGATGACGAGACATCATGATCTGACTAGGCACAACGACTAAACGCAGTTATCAACGCTCACATTAGGGAGTGCTTTATCTAGCGGCCTCGCTGAGCGAGTCAACTGCCCCTACTCGGCCGCTGTCGTTGCCAGCAGAAAAATGCCCACCACCAATACCAGCGCCATCAGCAAGCCGACGATGATGAAGGCCGTCGGCCTACCCTCTTCAAAATCCTTCTTGCGCTGCTGATCCTTCTGCACCCCAAAGAAAGCCGCTAACACCGACTTGAGTACCTGCCACATCGCTGCCTCCTGCTGCGCTTAACATCCATCGCCTGTCGCAAAAAAAGCCGACGCCCATCAGAGAATGGGTGAAGAAAACCATTTCTGCACGGCATTGCGACAGGCTCATCTATACTTAAGATTGGACGACAAAGGCGAAATATGTCCCCAAACGAGGGGCAACATACTGACGGAGGTAACAGGAGGAGTGATGGCAACTAGACCCAAGAATGCCACTGAGCTGCCATCAGCGGCTCTGGAAGCCAGTGAGCCGATCATCAACTGGTGGCTAAATCATTGGATGGGATCAGCCAGCCCATTTACCCGGATGCAGGTCGCGTGGATGGAAACACTTTATGAAGCCATGCAGATGGAGGCCGAACTACTGACCGCCTGCGCCACCAGCCAGCAGCAAATGATAAAGAGCTTATCCGATCAGCAGACGTTCACGGATCCAACCGTAATGCGCGACTGCTATCAGGACATCATGCAAGAGTTCATTGATGCTCATAAGCAGCGGATGGATAAGGTCAACGAGCTAGCCGTAGACTTTCGCCAACGGGTGTGGGAAGAAATTTAGTCAAGAAACGGCGCGTAATAACAAGCAGTTGGGTGGCTCAAGGAGAGAACTTCCTCCAAGCCACCCGACATGCCATGCATTTATATGGCCGTATCAAATACCTAGCCATATCAAATACCTAAAAGTGCCACGATCAACGGTAGCAGGAAGGCTGTCACCAGCCCCGCCAGGCCCATGGCAAGCCCCGCAAACGCACCAGCTAATGCCCCAATAGAGCTAAAACTTTGCGCCGTGCCAAAACCATGCGCCGCAAGCCCCAACGTAAAGCCCTGAACGGTCGGGTCCTTGATTTTTAGCAGCCTGAAGACCCAGGGCCCCAAGGCACAGCCGATTGACCCTGTCAGCAGTACCAAGCCAGCCGCCAGTGATGGAATGCCACCCAATTGTTCGGCGATACCCATCGCAATCGGTGATGTCACGGACTTGGGCGCAAGGGTCAGCAGGGTTTCCCTGTTCGCTCCCATCAATAGGGCAATGCCAAGGGTCGAACCAACAGCGGTGACAATGCCGGTGATACAACCGATCATGACCGGCCATATCATGCGCTGCACGCGAATCCGGTGATCATAGAGTGGTATCGCCAACGCCACTGTCGCCGGGCCGAGCAGAAAGTGTATGAACTGGGCACCTTCAAAGTAGGTGCGGTAATCGATGCCTGTGAGCAGCAAAAAGCTGATCAGCAACACAATAGAGATCACCACCGGGTGCAGTAGAGGCGTGCGCCCCAACAAGATATTGACCCGAGTCGCCAGATAGAAGGCAATCAGCGTCACCAGCAGCGAGAGTAATGGATTGCCTGCGAGATAGACCCATAATTGGTCCAGTGCCACGACGTTCATTCCGCCCTCTCCACCGTAGCGCGTTGGTTCACCCGCTCCATGACCTTGGCCGTTACCGCCAAGGTGACTGCAGTCGATACGACCAAGGTGACAATGATCGTCCAAAAATCGGCTCGAATGAGCTCGAAGTGAACCATCATGCCGACACCGGCCGGCACAAACAGCAGTGTAAGGTAGTTCAGCAGCCCCTCTCCTGTCTTACGCAGCCCTTGCGGCACTCGTCCATTGACCAGCAAGGCCACCAACAAGATCACCATTCCCATCACGGGTCCGGGAACAGGAATACTGAGACCTCGCACCACCAGCTCACCCAAGAACTGGCACCCCAGCAAGATGATAAATCCCACGATCAACGACATGCCTGCTTTCCTCCCAACATAGCTGACGGCAGTTTACCCCTTTCGTCTAGGTATGACGCCATCACCCAGCCAAGCTTTTGAAAAAAAAGCGCTTAAGGGGCTTCCCATTTTTAAAATCACGAGCTAGTATACGCCTCGTTCTCAAGCAACAGGGGCCGCAAGGCACTGTAGAGAACTAGAGTCGGAGCGTGGCGCAGCTTGGTAGCGCGCTGCAATGGGGTTGCAGAGGTCGCTGGTTCGAATCCAGTCGCTCCGACCAGAAAACATAAGTAAAAACGGCCACTTAGCTCATCAGAGCGGTGGCCGTTTTTTCGTTCTTGGGCACTTAGGTTCCAAATAGGTTCCATGCGTCGATAAGTCGACTGTTAGGCTCCGTGAGATAGAAGCAACTAGGAAACCGCCAAGTAAAGCTAGGGTGGATTGTCATTGAGGCCCTCCCCCTCCCTTTGTCCAGCGACGTTTTAGAGCGACCGCCTTTTCCTTCCATTGATACTTCTCGGCCTTTTCACTTGCGGACTGCCACGCCCCCTCGACGAATCCGCGACCTTGGGAGGCAACGTCTCCCAGACGTTGCTTATCGAGTAGCTCGATCAAGCCGGGTCGCAACTGAAGCCTCTCGTTCACGCCGCCTAGCTCTGTCTGATAGATCGCTGGATGTACACCGCACATTGCCATCACCCGCAAGGTGTCAGCTAGTCGCTGCTCCGGATTTGGCCGGGCTAGCGCATCGAGAAGACATAATCGCTTGTGGCACTCGAGGACGAAGTCATGTTCGTCTTGCAGTCGCCAACGCAGGTAATCCCCCACCTGATTATCGGGAAGCAGATCAAACTTTTCCTCTAGCTGGGCCTGCTTGTGTGCCAGGGAATCCCGCACTCGCCTTTGAAGGGCCTCCAGCTCCCCGTGAGCCCTCGACTCCCACTCAAGGTGCTTCTTTCCTTTAACTCTCTGACGAAGCTGACCGGTTAACTTAGTGGTCATCATCTGTGCCAGTACCGGCGAGCCCGCTCCCAACACCAAGGCTCCGGCAGGGCCAAACACCAGAAGCCCGATGCCAGCTCCTGCCACGCCACCACTAGCCGCCAGACCTGTGCGCACCATGCCATCCAGCAGGACCTGCTCTACGGCCTGTTTCCCGGTCAGGTGACCACGACGATAGGCAATCAGGCCACGTGCTGCGCTGGTCGTACCGGCAAAGCTGATCACACTGGGATTAAGCAGCTCCACCCCAGCATTTAGGGAGTTACGAGTGACCTGATCTACTAGCTCGTTACTCACCCCCTCGACAAAGAAGACGCTATCTGCCCATTCATCTGGTATCTGGCTTGCCAGCTCGGCATTGGCAATGACTGGATAGTCGTAGCGCTCAAAGTGCTCACTCAAGCCATCCAGATTGGCATGAAACTTGACCTGAAACGGTTGCCCGTCCACGAGAAGATCCCAGCCAGGCTGATTGGCAGCCTGGGGAAGGCTGACCGTATGACCTGCTGCCACGAGCTGGGCAGCAACAGCCTGCTCTGCTACATACCCCTTCAGCTGGCTGACGCCACCCAGTACTTCCCTGTCACTGCCGGAGAGAAGCTGCGATGCCATTTCGGCGAAGCTGAATGCGTTGTCGATGTCAGCATTACGGACAAAGTCTGCAGAAGCGACAACGGTCGGATCGACCGCGGCGACAGAGTAAAGCACATCACCCACGGTAAGCGTAGCCATGGCGGCGGCTGCCTGGCGCTCGCCGGATTGAGCCGATTCCCCGGTGAGCCGATTTGCAAACGCTAGGCCATCGTCAGTCGGCGAGGTCATGTGCTGCGCCATGGCCTTGAGAATGTTGTCGGGAGGCAAGGGAGCTGAGCGGCTAGGGAGATCTGCGACACGCTGCCACTCTTCACGATAGCGCCGAAGCTCGGTTTCACTGATGCCTTCCCTGCTAGGCAAACTCGGCGCATGAGAGAAGCTAAGCCTGGCGTAATCGAGACCGGAGCTGCCGTGCAACTTACCCTGTAGCGCGAGTAAAGCCATCACTCTCGCCGCGACCGCCACCCTTACCTTGTCGCGAGCGGAGTTGATAATCCACCAACCACCACCACCTGCGACTCCCAGAACGGTGATCGGATTGGACAAGACCGAAATAAAGGAAACCAGGCCGGACCCACTAATCAAAGGGAGGAAGGCGGATGCTTGTGCGGCCAGGATGTAGGCGGAAAATCCTGCGGCACTGACGCCGGCACCAAGGGTGCCGAGACTACCGCCCAGAAGCAGCGCGTTGCGCAGAGCAGCATCGTTGTAACGATTAGCCTGGGTCTCGCTCAACAGTTGCTGATGGCTCTTCTCATCCAGCGTATCGAGCGAGGCCACGGCATTTCTCAGTATCTCCTGGCGTTGTTCTGAGCTTGGTGGTGCCTCCTCGTTATTGAGGGTCTGTTCGAGCAACTCATCCAACACCGGCAGCACGACGTCATCCAGCGAAGAAGCATGTTGCCCCTTCTCCAGCCAGCCTCGCTGATGGAGCCAGCGGCGACCGGAATTAATCATGCTTGGGGGATCGATCACATGGATCAGCCGCGCTGCCATGTCGTCCGCCAGGAAGCCGCACCCCCGAAAGGTGGTCGTCAGACGCGCAGGCAGGCCAAGGGCACTCCTCAGCCGCGCCCAAAGCAGCAGTCTGAGAAGATCATCGCTGTAGTCGGATTCAAGCCAGTAACACTGACGTTCGCTAAGCTCCCTGGCCCCAGCCTCGGCTTCAGGCGCGGTCAACTGTGGTATAGCCTCCTCATTACGGTTACCGCGCCACTCTTCGAACCGTCGGCCAAGCTGCTTGCCTAATGCCTCCGCCCGGTCAGTTGTTTCCTCGTGGAGTCTTTCTAAACGGCTCTGCCATCGGCTATCGTCGAACAACGCCAAACATGTGGCGAGCAACTCGCGCTTGGCTCCGCCCAGTCCCGCCAGCGTGTCAGTAGGTGAGAATGACAGTTCACGTTGCGATTCTTGCCGATCAGCCATGGGCATCCCTTCGAGATTGAAACGAACAAAGGAAAGTAGAGCAACTTTCCTAAGCTACCCCTGTGCCAGCGGACTACACGACCAAAACGCTGCACTAGGCTAATACTGATTCACCACTCACAAGCAGCCATGCTCAGCTGCTAGTCGCTGTGATTTGGCCCAATTGCAGCCGCCCGTTCCGCTCCTGTACCTTCTCCTCGTCCATCAGAGTGCCGATGAGAGCCTCGAGGCGCTGGCGAATCGGCCCGGTCAGGCGTTTGAACCCCAGAAGGTTGATAGCCGCACTCATGGTGTCCTCGGGCCCGACGGATACGCCATCGCGAAGTGTCTGCAGAATCGCGTTCTCGAGCTCAACCCCCGGCACCAGCTCGAACTTGCGCTGCCCCGCAGGCAACGAGCTCCAGTCGCGAATTGCCCGCGTTTCTCGCCCTGTCACGTCCAGAATGTCCTCATCCTGCTGTAGCTGGCCCTTCTGGATCAGCGACCGGCACTCGGCCTCCACACGACGCTGGATGCGCGCTCCAGCACGCTGCAACCCGGTAGCCTCGGTCAGTCTGACCAGCAGCATTTTCCTATGGATCGGCCCCTCGCCCTCGACCACGGCCTGGATGGCCTTCTGCAAGCGACTCGCGGGAATTTCATCGAACTGGCTATCTGCCGCGGATAAGCCAATTCGTGTGGCATCGACGGGAGTATAAGCGGGTATGCCGGAAGAAGATTCCGTTTCGGCCTCACGCGCTATGCCGCTGGCAGCGGCCTCTTCAGTAGGCTCCGAAACAGAAGAGTGATTCTCCCGCGTCGGCGTGATGTCCTCGGCCGCCGCTCTGGCTTGAGCTTCCAGGTCCTTCTGATGCCGGCTAGCGGCCTCCAGAGCCTCCTTCAGCCGCCCGGTCTCGGCAGCGGCATTACGGAACCACTCGGTGCTCCAGATGCGGTGGAAGCGCCAGCCCAGCCCTTCCAGGACGGACTGACGCAGACGATCCCGATCACGCGCGACAGCACTGCTGTGGTAGCTGGCGCCGTCACACTCCACGGCCAGCAGGAAGCGTCCGGGTGCTTCGGGGTCGCGCACCGCCAGATCGATGAAGAAGCCCTGACTACCGACCTGAGGCTGGACCTCGTAGCCCAGGTCCTGAATGGCACGCATCACTTCCCACTCGAAAGGCGAATCCGGCTCCCTGTCCGTCATCTCGTGAGTCGGCAGTTCTCCGGTCTCGGCATACTTCAGAAAGGCCTGCAAAGCACGAACCCCGAACGGTGATGACTCGGTGACTTTCAGTTCATCGGCCTGGAAGTTGGCGAAGACGTCCATGGCCAAGCGTGCGCGGGAGATCAGCACGTTGAGGCGGCGCTCTCCGCCGGTCTGGTTGATCGGACCAAAACTCTGCCCTAAGCGGCCCGCCGACGTCCGCCCATACCCCACGCTGATGAAGATGACATCGCGCTCGTCGCCTTGAACATTTTCAAGGTTCTTGATGAAGAACTCGTCGCCACCGTCGTGATGACGGAAAAAGTGCTCGAGTTCCTCATGCTCACGGCGCAGGCGCTCCACCTCCAGCAGAATGGCCTCGCGCTGGGCGGTACTGAAGGCCACCACCCCGAGCGACAGCTGGGGAGATTGCCGGGCGTGCTCGATCACCGCCTCGGCGACGGCACGCGCCTCGCCCGCGTTGGTCCGCGAGCCACCGCGATCGTAGTGGGTCTCGGGCTGGTGGCGGAAACGCAGCCCTCTGGCCTCAGGATGGACACCGGGGCTAGGGAAGATCAGCAGCTGGTTGTCGTAGAACTGATCGTTCGACACGGCAATCAAGGAATGGTGGCGGCTGCGATAGTGCCAGCGCAACATCCGCTCCGGCATGCCCTGGGCTTTCATCATGCCGAGGATGCTCTCCACGTCGGCCGTGGCGCTCTCATCGGCCTCCTCATCGCTGAGCTCCACCGACTGGCCGAAGAAGTTGGTGGGGGGCATCTGCTTGCTATCGCCGACCACGACGACTTGGCGGCCGCGCAGGATGGCACCCAATGCCTCAGGGGCCGGGATCTGACTCGCTTCGTCGAAGATCACCAGGTCGAAATCCAGATTCCCTTGAGCGAGATAGCCCGCCACCGACATCGGGCTCATCATGAACACCGGCTTGGCCTGTTGTATGACGGTCCCCGCCTCACGCAGCAACTTGCGAATCGGCAAATGGCGCCGTTTCTTGGTGAACTCCCGACGCAGAACCTCCATTTCCCCAGGCGCATGCTTGGACGGGAGGTTGGCATGCAGCCGCTCGACCAGTGACTCCTGGGCATACCGGAAACTGGCCTCATCCAGTTGATTGAACTCCTGAATGAGACGTTCGTGGGTCAACCGATCGAAGCGTGCCAGGCGCGGACGCTCGACGTAGGCATGATCCACCAGGCCGCCGAAATAGCTCAGTTCAAGCCACGCGCTCAGTGCGCGCGGTGCATGGGGCCAGCTGGCCAGGGTCACTGTCAGATGCCCGAGCCCTGCCGTCTCAAGGTCTTCGCTCAGCTGGTTGAAGCGCACCACCGCATACAACTGAGCGGTGTCGCGCCAGCCGGCGAGCCGCTGATGCCAGGTGCCCAGATCTACTTGTGACTCTTCTTCCTGCCACTGAATCTGGTGACAGAGCTCTTGGAGCAACCCCTGGACGCACTCTGACTGTGTTTGCAGCGCCTCGACCTGGCCGGTGTGTTCACGCAGATCCGGGTTGCCATCCAGGAAGGCGGCCAGACCCGCCGGCAGCTCGCCCTTGCCGATCGCCTCATAGAGATCGACGATCCACTCGGTGAGTTGCGCCAGCACGGACCAGTCGCTTTCCTCGCCCTGCCACTGAGCCCCGAACAGGGTCTGGCAGGTCGGCGACAGGCGCTCCAGGGTCTTGCGGTGCTGCTGAGCTTCCAGCAGCTCATCCACCCATCCCAGCCAATCCACTGGTGTGCCTGTCAGCTGACCGCGAGCATAGCCTTTCAGGGCAGCGGCGGCCCGCCGATACTCGCCGGAAAAGATGCGCCACCACTTGTCCGCCCGCCCGGCGAGCCCGGTGCGAATCGGCAGCAGGTCGGCGTCATACACCGCCTCGATGAAGCGTGGCTGCATGGTTTCGCGTGTCCGCGACAGAGCCTGGCCGGCAGCGACGGCCTGATGCACCTCGTCACGCCGGGCCTGCCATTGCTCGGTATTGACCCTCACACCGGCCAGGTGCGGTGCATTGAGCGCGCGCTTGCCGGCTCGCTGAAGGATGGCGATGTCATCGAAATCCTGCGGGATCGGCAACTGCATGGCCTGGGCCAGAGCGACGGCATTGTCGGTCAATGTCGTCAGCTGGTCGGCTGCCCGCTGAACCAGCTTGCGAAGCTCCTGCTCCTCGCCCGGCGACAAGGCATCTCGGCGAGAATAGCGAAAAGGGTTACCGGAGGGAGGTCCATACTCGGCCAGATAGTCACCCATGGCATCCATGGCACGACGCCCCCGGGCTAGGGCCTGAGGATCCCAGTCACGCAGACGCTGAAAGTCGATCCTCGACAGGGCCTGAAGTCGCTCATCGCGTTGCAGCTCAAGCATCCGCCCAAGCGCTGTCACGTAGTCGGTCTGGGACGCTTGGATGGTCTTGCGAAGATCATCCACATAGGCGTCCAGGGTTTCACGCACCTCGCCGAGGCGCTGATACTCATGCGTCCGGTCCGGCACCTTAGGACGGCCGTTATCGAATACTTGGCGAAGCGAATCGAGCACCGCCTTCTTGTTGCTCTTGTGACTGTGCAACTCGAGCACGGCATCACCCAGGTGGCACTCGTCCAGCCGTGACTTAACGACCTCCAGGGCGGCCATCTTCTGGGCCACGAACAGAACCTTCTGGCCGCGCGCCAGAGCCTCGCCAATCAGGTTGCTGATGGTCTGCGACTTGCCCGTCCCCGGTGGGCCCTGCACCACCAGGCTGGCCCCATCCATCACCGCGAGGATGGCCTCCAGCTGACTGGAATCCGCATCCTTGACCAAGTGCAGTGACTCGGGCGTCTTGAGCAACTCATGATTGGACGATGCCTCAAGGCGCTCGGCATCTTCGCGATAGCCGGCCTCAAACAGTTTCTCGAGTTGAGGGTGTGCCAACAGGTCATGGGAATCCGGCCAGTGGTCGGGATCCAGGTCGGTGTACATCTGAAACTTGCCGAACGAGAAGAGCCCAAGCCGGATCTGATCGACATGAACCTTCCAGCGGGGTCGATCGGCAATCATCTGCTGGACCTGGCCGAAATAGTCCACCAGCGAGGTCTCTTCACTGAACTCGGGCAGCGTCAGGCGAAAATCCTGCTTCAAGCGAGCGGCCAGCGCGAGGTTGCCCCCCATGTCAGCATCGGTAAACGATAGGGTGAAACCGGCGCGCGCATTCTCTCGCTGGAGCCCCACGGGAACCAGCACCAGCGGCGCGAGGCGCGGCGTGTTCGCGTTTTCATCCTCGTACCACTCCAGAAAACCCAGCGCCAGATACAGCACCTCGATGCCCTGTTCCTGAAGCAGGGTATGGGCTTCGTTTTCCAGCTTGATCAGCCGCGTATCCAGTTCGCGAGCCGACAAGCGTGTTTGGAGGTTAAGGTCACTGAAACGCTCTTCCCCCTGCTCCTGCTCAAGATACTCTTCCAAGGGCGGAAGGGGCTCCTGCTCTTCATCCTGCTCATCATCCGAACCAGGCTCCTCCTTCTCATAGGCCTCTGGAATCGGCAGAAAGCGCATGGCTTTCTTCTCTTCGACCAGGATGTTGGCGACTTCGATCGATCGCTCGTCCACGATGTCGAGGAAGCGCTTGTTGCTGGGTACATGCAGTAGCGGGTTTCCGCGAAGTCCCATGTCGAGTAGCTCATGGCGAGCCAGCTCGAGTTTTTGTTCAAGTGATGACTTATTCATATTGCGCGTTCCCTGCGTGGGTCACGTATCTATAAATTCGAAGATTATTATCGAGGGAGGTCGACCTCAAAGCGATTATCGCCTCCCCCCCTACTGCTGAGCCGAAGACCGCTCCCGCCCCGCCAGCAGCTTGAGGATCAGCAACGCGAACTCCCGGCCTGTCTCATTATCGCTGAGCAGCGGCATTGAGAGCTTCTCGTGGTCGGTAATGGCATCCATGACCGCTTGTTCGACCTTCTTGGGGAAGAGCCCGTGCATCACTTGGTCCGAATCATGGTGCCGGATCTGGGCCATCACATTCTCATCGCGCTCGATGCGGTCGGCGATGCCGTTGGCGAAGTGCAGCTTGTCATCGTCGCTGACCTCGGCCCCGTAGAGGTCGTTCAGCTTGTCGATGATCTCGTCCAGCCGTTTCTTTTCGGGATCGTGAGGCTTGCCGGAGCCGACCTCGCTGATCGGCTGCAGGCCGTAGTCGCCCTGCTCTTCTTCCAGGCGCAGCTGGTGCTCGGCGCGCTTGGTCAGCCTGTAGTGCGTCAGCTCGAGCTCGCTGACGTCGATGGTGTCCTCTTCGAGCCGCTCCATGCGTAGCAGCGGGGCGAGGTGGCGGGCATACACACACAGCTGCTCCAGCTCGCGGTCGTCGAAGTGCACGATCTGGGACAGGAACTCATAGGTGCGTACAAAGCTCGTCAGGTTCTTGCGGAACAGGTCGAGTTCATCGCGGGTGGTACCGGCGTCCTTCAGCTCCTGATCGGCGCGATGCACGCCGGTCTGATCGCCATTATGCTCGGCCTGCTTCCTCGCCGCCTGCCATGTCTGGATCTGGTCGATAATTGCCTTGTAGCGCGTGGCGAAGCGCTCCTTGGCCGGCTGGCAGTAATAGCTCAGTTTACTGGAGGGGGCTCTGGGATCGAAGAAGGCGGTGGCGAAGGCCTCGACCTCCTCCCAGTGATAGATTCCGCTGGCATCCAGAGACTGCTGCAGGTCATAGACCACGTTGGCATCGGAGACGTCGGCCAGCTCGGCCTTGCGGTAGTAGGGGGCGAAGGCGCCGAGAATCTCCTCGGGGTCATTGAATAAATCGAGGATGAAGGTCTGCTTGCCCGGGTAGATGCGGTTGAGCCGTGACAGGGTCTGCACGCAGTCCACTCCCTGCAACTTCTTGTCCACGTACATGGCGCATAGCTTGGGCTGGTCGAAGCCGGTCTGGTACTTGTTGGCCGCGATCATCACGTTGTAGTCGTCGGTGTCGAAGGCCTCGGCCAGGTCGCGCCCCTTGAGCCCCGGGTTGAGCTTGCTGCTGGTCTCGGTGACCTCCTCCTCGATCACACCATCGGGCAGCACGCTGCCTGAGAAGGCGACCAGCGGGTGCACGTCCTGGTAGCCCTTCTCCTTCACGTACTGGCGCATGGCCAGCGCATAGCGCACCGCCTCCTGGCGGCTGGCGGTAACCACCATGGCCTTGGCCTGGCCGTCCAGGAGGTGTTTCACGTTGGCCCGATAGTGCTCGACGATCACTTCGACCTTCTGGCCGATGTTGTGGGGGTGCAGCCGTACCCACTTGGCCAGGGTCTTCGAGGCCTTCTTGGAATCCACCTCCTGATCATCGCCGTCCGGGTGAGCGAGCTTCCAGGCTGTACTGTAGGTGGTGTAGCGCTCGAGTACGTCGAGGATGAAGCCTTCCTCGATAGCCTGACGCATCGAGTACAGGTGGAAGGGGGCGGGCTTGTTGTCACTGCTGGGTGGCAGCTCGGGATCGGGCACCCTTCCGAACAACTCCAGTGTCTTGGCCTTGGGGGTGGCAGTGAAGGCGTAGTAGCTGATTCTCTCGCTGGGCTTACGCGCACTCACGGCGGCGTCCATCAGCGCCTCGGCGCTTACTTCCTCGTCGTCTTCCGTGGCCTCTCCAGCTGCCGCCAGCAGCGCCTTGAGCTTGCTGGCCGAAGAGCCGGTCTGCGAGGAGTGCGCTTCGTCGGCGATCACCGCATAGCTGCCCTCGGCAAGCCTGGGGCGCTTGTCGAGGGCGTCGAACAACGCCGGGAAGGTCTGGATGGTGACGATGATGATGCGGGTGTTGCTGGCCAGCGCCTCTGCAAGCTGCTCGGACTTGCTCTGGTTGCCGACATCGCGGGTGATTGGGCACACCACCCCATGGGCATGCTCGAACTGATAGATGGTGTCCTGAAGCTGGCTGTCGAGCACCGTGCGGTCGGTGACCACGATCACCGAGTTGAACTGCTTCTGGCCGTCCTCGTCGTAGAGGTTCGCCAGCTGGTGGGCCGCCCAGGCGATCGAGTTGGACTTGCCTGAGCCGGCGCTGTGCTGCACTAGGTATCGGCTCCCCGGCCCTTCATGGCGGGTGGTCTCCACCAGCCGGTTGACCACGTCCCACTGGTGGAAGCGGGGGAAGATCAACGTCTCCTTGGTCTGGCGGCGGCCGTCGAAACCTTCCTTGGTGACCTGCTCCAGGTGCAGGAAGCGGCCTAGGATCTTCAGCCAGGCATCGGGCTGGAAGACCCGGTCCCACAGGTAGGCGGTGGGGTAGGTGGCGTCATTCGGCGCCGGCGGGTTGCCGGCCCCGCCCTCCTCGCTGCCTTGGTTGAAGGGCAGGAAGAAGGTGCTCTTGCCGGCCAGCCGGGTGGTCATCGCCACCTCGTCCTGACTGACCGCGAAGTGCACCAGGGCGCCGCGCTTGAAGGTCAGCAGCGGCTCGGGCTTGCGAGTCACCGGGTCCTTCACCGGCCGGTCATAGCGATACTGGCGCTTGGCGTTCTCGACCGACTGCTTGAAGGCGCTCTTCAGCTCCAGGGTGGCTACCGGCAGGCCGTTGACGAACAGCACCAGGTCCAGGCGAGGGTTGTAGCTTTGACCGGAGCTTTGCGCGGCCTCTGAGCCGCTCTCGCGGGCGTGAGGCGAGTAGGAGACCTCCGGCACTACCCTGAGGCGGTTCGCCCGGTAGCGGGCCTGAGCATCAGGGTTCATGCCGTGGTCGGGCTGGAAGCTGCACAGCTCGATCTTGTTGCCCGGCACCTTGAAGCCGTGGCGCAGCACCTCAAGGGTGCCGCCGCGCTCACGTTCAAGCTCTCTCACCACCGCTTTGATCAGCACCATCTCGGGGTCCTTGGGGTGGGCCTTAGCAAACTTGTCCCAACGCTCCGGGTAGGCTTCCTGGAAGTAGCCGACCAGGTCCTCTGGGTAGACGGCATTGACCCGGTCATAGCCGCTGGCCTGGCCCACGCGCCAGCCACCGTCGGCCATGGCGTCGATGATGTCCTGCTGAAACTGCGCTTCCCTGCTATCCGCCATGCGGGCTCCTTTACTGAGTGATCGGCTGCCTTGACGCTTCCAGCTCCATCAACGCGCTCATGTTCATGACCATTTCATGCTCGATTCTGGGCCAGTCGAGCTCGCTGAAATCACGAAAAAACACCAGCGTGGAGTTATCTGCGCTAGTGCTGTGGAAGCGCTCTGGCGCGAACCCACGATGGGCCAGATCTTCGAAACTGCCGTTTTTGCGATCGACGTAGACCTGAATGCGGGCCGCGTTCTTTGTTGTGTCGTATGGCAAGAAGACCACGACTCGCGACGGCTCCTGCCAGCTTTCGTGACGGAACGATAAAGCTGGCCCCACCGGCCAGTTTTCCTGCCATGAATGGAAGGGCTGGTGCTCACCCTCGGTAAGTTCTGACAGCCGGGCAAGAAGACGTTCTCGTGTTGCTTCCAGAGCATGCTTTTGCAGCTTGTTCAGCTCATGAATCTCGCCGAGATTCTCCAGCACAAATGCTTGCTGATCGTCCGTGACAGTGGTCGTCATGGTGGTCGTCTCTAGGTGGATCACGAACTCGCGTAAAAAGATCAGCCACTTATTCATTGGCTGGCTGGCAAATAGCTGGCCCACTCTATCGTTCAGTTGCTTGAGAAGTTGAGCATAGGTGATGCCAATCCAGCCGGAGTCGGGGGTATTGCCGTCGGGCGATAGCAGAACCCGTATTAAGCGTTTTCCCTCATTTGACGCCATTCGGGCCGCCAGTTCGCTGGCGTAATGATCGAAGTCATTGGCCAGGGTGTGATGTATCTTGTTCTCCAGCCCCAGCACCCATTGATCAGATTCCAGCACCAGATCCAAACGCTTCTGATGAGAGGTCCCCCATTCGCGGCGCGGCGACTGGGCGAGATAACGGGCCTCTTCGGGCGGCTGAGCGGACTCGGGCAGGCAATCCAGGACGGCTGCCAGCACCTCATCCGCAAACCCATGCTCGGCGTCAGGGTCCAGGAAGAACGCAAGCAGGTCCGAAGTAGGGTTTTCAAAATAGCCGCGCCCGCCAATGTCGAAAAGCGTGCGCTCGCGAGGGGCCGGCTGGAAACGGCGCACCCCATCGAGTAGTGCCTTGATGTCGTCAACGTCCATGTCGTATTCCGTTTGTGTCCTATTCCGTTGTCGCGGTCACGGCACTGACCTGCTGATCCTGCCAGGCGGCGTAGGTCTGGCCGTTGCCCTCGACCTTCCAGTGCTCGCGGCCGTTGGCACTGCGGCCGGAGACGACGGCTGCAGCGGCACTGGGGCTCGAGAAGGCGTAGTCGGTGGCGAAACGCCTCAAGCCCTGTTCGGCCTCTACCAACACGCCGTCATCGCACAGTTGCTGATAGAGGCCCTGGTAGCCGCCATCTTTTCCCGTCCAGCTGCCCCTGGCCAGGGAGTCCTTCAGTACGTAGAACTCGCCGTCGATCTCCTGGCCCAGAGCCTTGATGCCGAAGCGGGGCACCTCGGCCACGAAGCGCGGCGACGGCTGGCGCTCGGGCTCGGCGGGTTCGGAGGCGGCGCTGGAAGGCATTGGCCGATCGCGCAGGAAGTCGAGCCCCAGCACCGGCAGCACGGTGCGCACCTGATCCATGAAGAAGGCCATGTCGGCGCGATCCGACTCGGGCAGACCGATGTACTCGTGGGCGGTGCCGTTGATCAGCTTGCAGCGGCCGACCTCGCCGGCGTTCTGGATTAGCAGGCTCTCGAGGTACTTCACGTGGGCCTTGGTCAGGTTCTGGTCCTTGCTGGTGACCAGGCAGACCTTCTCCCAGAAGTCCTTGCCGCCCTTCTCCTCGGGGCGGTTGTGCTGTTTCAGGCGCGTGGCCACGTCGTCGCTCTCGCCGATGTAGACCAGCGGGCGCAGGCTGTTCTCGGGGTCCGGCCCGACCAGGAAGTAGATCCCGGTGCGGCCGCACTCCGGGCGCTGCACCAGCTCGCTGAGCTTGCTGCGCGGCCCCGTGAGCACATGCCCGGTCCAGTTCATGATCTCGGCGGTCAGCAGGCCGTTGGGCGTGCCGTCCACCAGAAAGAGTCGGATGCTGCGTCCCTGGCTCATACCGCCTCCATGCGGGCGTCCTGGTGGGCTGGCGCCACGTCGGACGGCGGCGCCCAGCCCCGCACGTCGATCTTGCCAGTGACGGCAGCGGAGATCAGGGCGGAGCGGCGTTCTTTAAGTAATGAGACACCTTCGCCGGCTTCTCTTAGAAGTGCATCAAGGCTAGCGCAGGTCTCTTCAATAGCACTAACGATAGTGTTTTGCTGATGAATGGGAGGGACGGGAACTCTTGTCCGAGCTAGGATCTCGGGGTTCAAGTTGTCCATAGTTGAGCCAACAGACTCTAGCTGAAGTAATTCACGAACGACCGGTGTTCTAATGTGCAAGGCCACGAACTCTGGGTTCATCCTGCTGGATAACGCCACTTTCATTGAACCGGTTCCACATAACCAGCCACCTTCAGCTTCCGTCACAGTGGCGCAGCGGCCCATCTCTCCTCGACGGCCAAAGACTAGCTCGCCGGCTTCAAGTTTCTGATGTGCTAGACGCTCCGCGGTCTCAGCCGGAACGGTAGATTCATTATCACGAACTATCCGCCCACCTTTAATGTTGGACGGGTTTACTACGGGCACCTGCCCTTCAACGTACTCATGGGAATGGAGTTGGCTACCAAACGGGCCTGTCTGGATTTTGTGGGCTAAGAGGCCTAGTGGCATGACCTCCCAATGCGCCGGCACCTCGCCCAGCCACTCGACGCCGGAGTCCTTCATCGGCACGTCGGGGTCGAGGCCCTTGGTCACGGCATGGGAGATCACGGCCTGGCGCTTCTCCTTGAGCAACGCGATCAGGCGCTGCTGCTCCTCCACCAGCGCGTCGATGCGGGAGGTTTCGTGGTCGAGGAAGTGGCTAATAGCAATTTGGTCAGCATAGGGTGGGAAAGTGAACCGAAATGCCGTCAAATCAGAAATGTTGAGCACGCGCTGAGCAGTGCCTTTACAAACAAGGTCTGTGAAGTGTTTGAAGGCATCAGATTGAAAAATCCAACATAAATAGCGAGGAAGGGTGTCGCTTTTTATCTGAAGGCGAGCCACTGCACGAGAAAGGTTTACTCCAGCCAGCTGAGACGTGACCTCGAATGCTTTTCCGATGGTTCCTACCAGTGATAAAACAACATCACCTTTTCTAACTATAGTGCGAGCGTATTGAGATGAAAGATCAGGGCTTATCGTTGTAAGACCTGTCTTGTCGATGTTTTCGTGCTCCATGTCAGTGATGCGCAACATTGGCACACCGTTTGGCATAAAGTCTGGCACCAGAACCCCATAGCATGGCGGCTCCGAAAAAAAGTACCCAAGCTTGGATAGTCGCCAATCTGAAGGGACGTCACCCAGCCACTCGACGCCGGAGTCCTTGTACTCAGGGTATTGCGGAAAGCTCATGCCGACAGCTCCTCAATCATCTGCTTGATCCGGTCGGTGCTAGCCGTCAGATCGGCGTCGATGGCCTCGAGCGGACGCGGCGGCTCGAATTTGTAGAAGTGCCGATTGAAGGGGATCTCGAAGCCGACGATGCCGATGCGGCCGTCCAGTTCGTCGCGCTTGTTCTCGTCGATCCAGGCGTCGGGCACATGGGGCTTCACCTCGCGCGCAAAGTAGTCGAACACCGACTCGTCCAGCGGCACGTTTTCGTTATCGCGCAGGCCGCTGTCGGGCTCGGGGTTGCCCTTCTTGTCGGTGCAGCCGTCGGCCTCGGGATCGCGCTCGGAGAGGGCGCTGAGGATGGCCTTGAGGACCGGGGCACCGATCATGAGGCCGGTAGGCTTCAACGCGGCCTTCAGGTCCTTGGTGAAGGCGTCCCGGTTGGTGTAGCAGCGCTCGGCATCCAGGGTGGCGCAGGCGCCCCTGATCGCTTCCCTGTCGGCCTCTGAGACCTTCTGGAGAGCCTTCTCGTCATCGAGCTTGGCCAGCCGCTCGGGGCTCGCCTGGAAGTTGAGGCGCAGCGGGCGCTCGACGGTGATGCGCCGGTAGCCGAAGGCCTCGACCGGGAAGATCTTGCTCTCCTCGGTCTCCTGGAAGGCGCCATAGCCGCGCACGATCTCGTCGATGTCGCGATCGGTCACGTACTGGCGTTTGCTGCCCAGCGACTTGCGCATCTTGGTGTAGCGCTCGGTGGCGTTGATCAGCTGCACCTTACCGCGTCGCTCGGCCGGCTTATGGTTGGAGAGCACCCACACGTAGGTGGCGATGCCGGTGTTGTAGAACATGTCCGTGGGCAGGGCGACGATCGCTTCGACCAGGTCGTGCTGCAGCAGGTAGCGGCGGATCTCGGACTCCCCGCTGCCGGCCCCGCCGGTGAACAGCGGCGAGCCGTTGAGGATGATACCGATCCGTGAGCCGCCGTCTTTAGGGCTGCGCATCTTGCTGACCAGGTGCATCAGGAACAGCAGCGAGCCGTCGGAGACGCGTGGCAGGCCGGGGCCGAAGCGGCCGTCATACCCCTTCTGCTTGTGCTCATCGGTGACCTGCTTCTGGACCTTCTTCCACTCGACCCCAAACGGCGGGTTGGCGAGCATGAAGTCGAAGCGCTCGGCGGGCAGCTGGTCGTCGGAGAGGGTGTTGCCGAGCTTGATCTGGGCCACGTCCTGGCCCTTGATCAGCATGTCGGCCTTGCAGATGGCGTAGGACTCGGGGTTCAGCTCCTGGCCATGCAGCGACACGGTGACCCGGTCGCTGACCTGCTGGATGTACTCGTCGCTCTCGGAGAGGAAACCGCCGGTGCCCGCCGTGGGGTCGTAGACGGTGGCGATGCGGTGCGGGCGCAGGGTCTCGTCCTGGCCGGTCAGCACCAGCGAGGTGGTCAGGTGCACGATGTCGCGGGGCGTGAAGTGCTCCCCGGCGGTCTCGTTGGAGCTCTCGGCGAACTTGCGGATCAGCTCCTCGAAGATCACCCCCATGCCGTAGTTGCTGATCGTGCCCGGGCTCAGGTCGATGCTGGCGACCCGCTGCACCACCTGATAGAGCAAGTCATTGGCGGCCAGCTGCTGGACGAAATCCTCGAAGTGGAAGTGATCGAAGATCTCGCGGGCGTCCTGGCTGAACGCCTGCACGTAGCTCATCAGGTCGTCGGCGGTCTGGGTATCCGACAGGGTGCCGAGCGTCAGCGGCGAGGCGTTAAAGAAATCCTGCTCGGCCGCCCGCAGCAACAGCTTCTCGCGCACCGTCTCGGGCTTTTGCTGATGTTCCTGGGCCCCGGCCAGCACCGCCGCCTTGGTCGGCGCCAGCACGCATTCCAGGCGCCGCAGCAGGGTGAACGGCAGGATCACCCGCCCATACTGGGACTGCTTGAAATCGCCGCGCAGCAGGTCCGCGACGGACCAGATGAAGGCCGCCGTCTGAGAGTGACTGTCCGTGTTCAAGGTGTTTCTCCGCCTGTACTGAATCTGGTGAAAACTGATGGCCACCATCATACACAGCGCAGCGGAGTGAGGGGCAAGGGAGACTCATTCTTCGAATACCTCTGGCGGTTAGGACCGCGGCAAAAAAGCAGAGCCAGTCTTGATAGTTATGCAACTAATTCTCATCTCCTCAACGTGTTGCACTTTCCTCTATTATGCTAATAGTGTGAATTAGCAAACTGTCTGCTGCAGAGGGGAACTCAATGCAACAAAGTTTTGAACAGATTGGACTTCCGATGATTCCACACCGGATGGAAGGCAACCTTATTCATCAAAGGGCGTCTGATGGCTACATTAACGCAACAGCAATGTGCCAGGCTGCCGACAAGCTATTTTGACACTACTATGAGAAAGTAGGAACTCGAGAGTTTTTGCGGGAGCTTTCTCAAGAAACCAACATCCCTGAAAAAATCCTTGTACAGGCCGTCAAAGGAGGGCGACTCCAAGGCACTTGGGTTCATCCGCAAGTTGCAATCCATCTTGCCCAGTGGCTTTCTCCGAAGTTTTCGGTGAAGGTGACGAAGTGGGTGTATGATTGGATGTCCGGTGGAGCGACCAGCCCGAGAGAAGAACTACCCGTCCACATTCGTAGGTACATGGCAAATAGATCGGAAATTCCTTCGACGCATTTTTCCATACTAAATGAAATCACGTTTGCTCTTATTGCGCCCATGGAGGAGGAAGGGTACACACTACCGGAACACTTAGTACCGGACATTTCTACTGGGAGGATGTTTTCAAAATGGCTCAGGGACGAAAAGGGTATTGAGCCAAAAAACTTCCCCACTTACAAGCATCGCTATCTAGATGGCCGCATAGTCGATGCGCGCCTTTATCCTAACGAACTCTTGGCAGAGTTCAGGGAACACTTCCACAACACATGGCTGCCAAAGCGAGCGCGCGACTACTTTGCGACCAAAGACCCAAGCGCTCTCGATTACCTACCCAAGCTGCTTTCTCATCGCGAATAGACAATAACCAATTGATTTTTCACCGTTATCGAAATACCGATAACGGTGATTTGAACATAGAGCTCTGCTTCTATTGGTCAAATAGCGTGTTTCTTAACATGTTGACCACCAGATTAAGTAAACCCGCCCACCTCGCGCTAAACAGAACGCTTCTTCTACGGGTAATCTGGGGCGACCTCTGCCATCAACTCGGCGAAGCTCTTGAGCTGTTCTGTGGGGGTGTCATTCAGGTTATAGGCTTGCCGCTCCAGCCGGATGGCCTTGGCCAGGGCCTCGAGGCCGCTGTTTAGGCAGCGCCCAAACCGGTCGTAGTTGTCCTCCGTGATGGGCATCACCACGAGGGTATCGGCGAGCCGTTCGGAGATGCCCCGCCACCGGGCGATGGCATGGCGGTGCTCGAGCAGGGTCGAGACCGCCGTATCGCTGGCTTCCTCAATGACGTCGTCATCGTCCCCCTGCGCGATTTCACTGCGCGAGGAGCTGCGGCTGAGCTTGATCCGCGTCGCCTCTCGCACGGACTCGGTGAGGTCGCGCTGCCAGCCTTCGGCCTTAGCCTTGCTTCGGACGGTCGACTCGGGAATGCCGTGCTTGGCGGCGAGGTGGCGAACAGAGAGCTGGCCGGTGCGGTAATCGCGGAGGCAGGCCTCCCAGTCATGCTTGCTCATGGGGCGATCCTCACGGATGGCGGTTGAAAGAAAGTGGTGGCAAGCTTCCTCCCAAATGGAAGGGTAGTCATAAATTAGTATAGCCCAGCATCCCACCCCATGACCGCATGACAATGGCCTTAAGCCTTGTAATTTCATGCGGTTGCAGTTGTCTCAAACTCTGGCTGGCGGCTCGCCAGCTGGCATTCTCACGGCGGATCTTGCTCGGTTCAGCCTGACCGGCCGCATGCCAGTCTTCCACTTAGCGCTGGACCATGGCCTCCTGCTCTCCTCCAACTACGAGCTCTATGGCGACATGTCCGCCCGGGTGCGAGAGGTCCTCGAGGAGTGCTCCGCGGGCCTCGAGCCCTACTCCATCGACAAGATGTTCGTGCGCTTCGACGGCTTCGACGCCGCCAGCACCGAGGCCTTGGCGCGCATGCTCTACCGCAACGTGCGCGAACTCCAGGGCACGCCCTGCATGCTGCTCGACCTGGTGGAGGCCAACCTGGAGCAGCTCTCGCTGCTCGACACACCTGAGCGGGAAGCCCAGCGCGATCGCGACCACCAGCTGATGGCCGCCCTGGACGAGCTCAACGGCAAGATGGGCAAGGTGCGCCTGGGCGTGCCGCGGCAGAACGCCGCCTGGCACCTACGCTGCGCGCACCGCACGCCGCGGTGGACGACACAGTGGCGGGAACAGAGGAAGGTGAAGGCCTGAAGTCGGCCGTACCTGGCCTGCCGTGAGCCCCTTGCGGGGAGATGATGGCGTCGGCCAGCCATCCTGGCGGCGGGCTTCTCTAGAAGCTCGCAGTTGCCAGACGTCATACGAATCAGCCTAGCGCCGCCGGAAAGACAGCACTGTCAGCGATCACCACTAGAGACGTTAGCCGGCTCGATCAAGCCCGCGTCCTCATTGACGCTCCTTTGCCACAATGCGCGCCTCCCAGGCTGCGTTTCACTCCTCCCTGGTCCATCTCTAGATCAGGTGGCTAGGCCCTCAGGATCCCGCACATGGCCATCTCAAACCTGTATCCAGGGGGGAGGGGTGGCCGGTTCCTCGCCAAGGCCCCGGACCAGGGCGGACTTTTCTTACTAAGTGGCCTCCTGGCGTCGGTACTTTCTTCGGGCCACCACGCCAACAGCAACAAGTTCGCCTCGCCAAAAAAGGCGCCAGCCACCGCAGCGCCCGCAGGCACCGCACCGCTCGTGCTTCAGCACCATGCTTCCGATGCACTCTTTCGCCCGCACTGTGTGCCCACCACACGGACAGCCCTTCATACCGACACCAACTCAAAAGCATGGCGAACAGGGTCTTGCTCCAGGGTGCAGCTCCCTTTTTCGAGAACCTCAATTGCCCCATCGACCGCTCGCTCCGAGAGTATAGAACAACCAATGACAGGCTTACGGATCAACTCGGCCACGTTGGTCCTTAACGCATGTCGGGCATCGGTTGATAGGTCGTTCGCCAGATTTTTCACACCCTTCCTCACCTTAGTCACCCCCCCTCCCCTCTGGTAACTTATCTGTGTGCTCCTCAGGTACACCGATAGATCGAAGAAAAGGGGCGTCTCGGTGCTCCTGAGGTGCACTGAGACAGTCATTTCCGGGGTTGTCTTACCCCCTCGGTGCTCCTGATGTACACCGTCGGTGCTCTTGGGGTACACCGTGGTATTTTCCGATTAGCTACCGAGTGCCTCGCCACCTCATATAATCCTTCGGCGCAGTGGCTCCGTCGCTGTCCTCTATCGGTTCATTGGTAAGTGCATAGATGGTCGCGTGCTTTATTTTCCGGTCGAAGGTGCCTTTCTCGATGACACGGATGAAGCCGCGATCCAACAGCTCAGCCAGCGCCTTTTCTGCCAGTTTTCGACCGACACAAAGCCGGCGCATCGCTTCGCGAACGCTCATGTAGATACGGTTGGTGCGGCCATCGTACAACGCCCTAAGCTCCACCAGCATGGCTTTTGCTACCGGGTCCAAGGACCGGTATGCGGAGCACTCTAATTCGTGCCTATAGAGCCGTACATGGGCCTCCGCCTTTCGCCCTCTAGGCATCAGCTCCCCCTGTATTGCAGGCAAGCCAGTTGGTAGTCGCTTGGTGAGGAGGGCGCCCCCGGGGGGCGCTTGGGTTCACCACTCCTCGACCACGAATAGCCGGACACCGAAGCGCCTAGCGCCTTTCCAGCAGCTGGCGATTTCACTCATCGCGATCTTCATCGGCCATGCTCGCTTCGGCGGTGTTGGCATAACTCTCCCCATAGGCCAACCACTCGAGAAGATCGGAGAGGCGGTAGGAAATGGATCTTCCACGACGTACGAAGCGAGGCGCCGGGCGGCCCAGCAAGATTCCCGTACACCGCGCCTTACGCGCAGTTATCGGCTGCACCCTGATCACTCCAGGAAATGCAGCACGCTCGGTGAGTTCAATCAGATTCGAGGGAAAGCCATCGCGCTGCTTAGCAAGGGCGGTAGCCAGCTCGGCGGCAGGATCATGTAACTTGGTAGCCATCATTGCGTCCTTCGTTGCTGAAAGCGACGCCCCTGATGCTAGTGAGGTAATTATGAGTCGTGCTCACTTCGTGCGGTTTTTGCTTTTCTTTCTCCATCCTCCTTCTCTCGCCCACCTCGCGACGGTGTCTACTGAGACATGTATCGCATGCCCTTCCAAGCGATCTTGCACCAGCTGAGGCAGACCGTGCTCCTGACGCCCCGCCCTGGTGAAGGCCTCCCAGATCTCCTTGGCAACCCGCTTCCTCTGGTCGGCCTCTTCTTGTCTGGTTTTTCCTGATTTCCCCCCGCCTTCACTGTTCCCGGCCCGGCGTTTTCCCTCGGTTGCGACGTGGTGGCGCGCCGTATTTCCCAGGGCCAAGTGCGCCTGATCGCTGACCATGGTCAGCTGGCCGTACTTGTAAAACAGGATTGCCAGGTTCAGCGGGTCTGCGTCAGATACTGGCTGTTCTGATTGGGCCAAAAAGAACTCGATTAAGGCCTCGCATTTTCTGGCCACCTGGCCCCGCCACTCGGTTTCGTACTCACCGTCATCGCGCATCAGTCGGCGAACCTCGGTCAGCATCACGGCGAGTATGTCCTGCTCACTATCGTTACTGAACTTGAGAGGGGCCGCTCGGGTATCGCTACTGGCGGCGTCAAGCCAGACAGGTACCAGCTCGGTCCAGATGTGGGCACGGTTGACCATTTTGTCGTCGGCCATGTGCACTGCTCCTTGCGCACTCCATGAAAAGAGGCTAGCGGACGTGGTGGAGTGGCCACGCTTTCGTGCGTACGGCCCTAGACAGCCACAGGGGTCGGGGCGGGCTCATGAATTGCACGCGAGCCACTATCTGACTGATTGTCATTGCGACCGCTCGACCTTAAGCCGGCGCCGCAAAATGTCATACGCTATCGCCAATCGTTCACGAAACTGGTGTTCCTGGTCTGAATAACGCTCGATGTCGCGATTGGTCATATGTTGGCATCTCCTCTCAGTCATTGCCGCAAGGGGACTCGGGATGCTTCACTACCTCAAGGCGGTCTTGTGCCGCCTCCACGGCGGCTTTCTCCGCCCCCTGCCCTGGCGCCCTCCGAGCAAACGCCTCCACGGCGTCGCGCTTATGGTCCGGTGCCAGTTGGGCATAGTGAGCAATGGTCGTCTGGATGTCGGCGTGGGCCATCAACTGGGACACGGTCAGCAGATCGGCGCCGGTCATGACCAACTGGGACGCGAAGTTGTGGCGCAGTGTGTAGAGCTGCAGGTCGTCAGGGAGCCCGCCCAGCTTGCGAACGACCGCCCACGGCCGCTGCATCGCCGTCGGGGCCATCCGCCTGCCGTTACGATTTGACGGGAACACCAGTCCAGTCTTCGGCTCACCCTGCTGCTCGTGCCAGGTCTTTAGCACATCAGCGGCTGCCCTCGCCAGAGGGAAGGTCTGAGGTTCCGGCCGCTTGTGGGCGGTCTTCTCGATCGTTTTCCGGATCGTGGCGAAGGTCAGGTTGACGTGCTCCCAGCGCAGGCCGAACAGGTCGCCCGGGCGTAAGCCGGTGTAATACATGGCCAGGATCCACGGCACGACGTGATCGACGTAGGCGACGTGGTCCAGGTCGAGCAGGTAAGCCTTACCGTGGGCGCGGCTGCTGCGTCGCTGCTGTCGCTTCTCGTCCTGGTACTCCTCCAGGCCGGCGAAGAGCGCTTCGGTCTCCTCCGGCTCTAAATAACGCCGCTCGGTGCCTTGCTCGGCAAGCTGCTCATCCGTCAACGCCGGCTTCTGCAGCTTCACACCTTTCAGCGGGTGGCTCGGTATCACGTTACGCTCGGCTGCATGGGCTAGAAGGGCCTGGAGAGCATCATAGGAGCGCTTCAGCGTGGAAAAGGCACGGAGCTTGGGTGACGACACTTTCGGGCTCCGCGACTTCTTGGTGGTTTCCTGCTGTGCCTGCCAACTTTCCACGTCGGCTCTAGTAAGGCTACCCATCGGCTTATCGAGCCAGTCGGCAAAATCTTGCCGGATGCGACGTAGCGTGCCCTCACCATCCTTGCGGCGTCTTTGGAACGCCGTGTAGGGACCTTCCAGGTAGGCGCGGAGGGTCTGCTGCTGCTGCCGCTTGGCCTCGGCCTTGGCATCCTCCAACACCTCACGGGGATCGCCTCCTTGGGCCACGATCGAAAGGGCGTCCTCCGACCTCTTGCGAGCCACAGCCGCCGTCAGGGGAGCACCGTAGCGACCTAAAGTCAGCACGCGGCGCTGGCCTGCAGCGTTGTAGTAGGAGACGCGACACACCAGCCCACGCTTGCCGGCGCGCACGTGATAGCCGGCTAGGTCAGCATCCCAGGCCTCGTCACCCTCGGGAAGCTCGCGCGCCAACCGGTTAAGGGTGCGTGTCGTCAGCTTCTCCGTCTTCTTTGCCATGCTGCCACCCCAGGTTCCAAATAGGTTCCATACGTAGGATAGGACGAGGCATTTCAATAAACAAAGGGAAACAAAGGGAAACAAAGAAAATAACACAACCCTATGTTTTTGTTGTTTTTAAAAATACATCCAGAGAGATGAATGTATCTGGGTGTTTCGGAAGCTAATGGAATGGGGTTGCAGAGGTCGCTGGTTCGAATCCAGTCGCTCCGACCAGAAACATATAAAAACGGTCACTTAGCTCTTAGAGCGGTGGCCGTTTTTTTGTGCCTGCTATTTTAGAAGGCTAGCGGCTCTCTTCGACCGACATGCCGACCTCTTCCAATAACCAGTCACGAAACTGGCGGGCGATCGGGCGTTCCAACCCCTCGCCCGCGCTGACCACGTAGTAGGCCTGGTCACAGTTCAGTGGACGCTCGGCCAACACCACCAGCTTGCCGGCGGACAGCTCCGCCTGGTGAAGGTCCCGACTCCCGAGCAAGGCCCCTTGGCCGGCAACAGCCGCCTCCAGCGCCAGCAGACCGTTGCCGAATCGCAGCTCGCGTAGCCTTCCGATGTCATAGCCCTGCTGCTTGAACCACTCCTTCCAGCCATAAGGTTCGTTCAAACGGGTCAGGGTGCTGTCGCACAGCAACCGTAGCGTCTCGATCCCGTCCATGCCGCTGGCCAGTTCTGGAGCACAGAGCGGCACCAGATCCAGATTCATCAGCCGTCGAGGCTCCAGGTCCGGATAGTTGCCATAGCCCAGGCGCACAGAAACATCGATGCCGGCGCGCTTGAGATCGGATACCCCCAAGGCACTCTCTCGGCCACGATCCACCGTATGCAGACTCGCCTGCAGCCGTACTTCAGCATCCGGACAGCGGGCATAGAAACGATGCAGGCGTGGCACGATCCATTTGGTGGCAAACAAAGGTTCGGCGCACACAGTGACGACCAGGCGCTCCTCACCGTAGGAGCGGATCTTGTCGACCGCGCGCCCCAGCGTCTGAAAACCTTCCTGCAGCTCTGAAAGCGCCCCACGCGCGGCCGGAGTCAGGCTGACTCGCCGGTGATGGCGGACGAACAGGTCGACACCAAGATACTCCTCCAGCGCCTTGACCTGATGGCTGATCGCCGCCGGCGTGACATTGAGCTCCTTGGCCGCCGCGGCGAAGCTCTTGGTGCGCGCGGCGACCTCGAAATAAGAGAGGGCAATCAAGGGAGGGAGTCGTGACATTACCAAATACTCACATGAATGGCGGTGGCCACCGGCTCGATCGAGTGACCCGGGGGAGTCACTATAATCGTTGCTAGGCTGTGTCTGAAAAGTCAACGAGCGAAGGCCAGACAAGGCAAAAATCGGCGAAAGAGCGGACCGGGCTGGCGTACCAGTTTACGGGGTGTAAATGAGCATCTTGATCGGACTGGCGCTCCAGCCGATTTTTAACGCCGCATGGACGAGCGCAGTACTTTTCAGACATTGCCTAGGGCGAGCGCCATACTACCCGCCACAGGACAGGTTCCCAAGGCCTCACTCCGGCTGATGGCTCTTGAGCTGCTGGCGTAACTGGAACTTCTGGATCTTGCCGGTCGAGGTGGTGGGCAGTCGAGTGAAGATCACCTTCTTGGGAGCCTTGAAGCGACTGAGGTTCTCCCGGCAGAAGCCGATCAACGCCTCCTCGCTCAGCTCGCTGCCGGGGCGCAACTGGACAAAGGCCGCTGGCACTTCCCCCCACTTCTCATCCGCCATCGCGACGACCGCTGCCAGCTCGACGTCTCCGTGGCGCTGAATGACTTCCTCGACTTCCTGGGAAGAGATGTTCTCCCCGCCCGAGATGATCACGTCCTTGAGCCGATCGCGGATCTTGATGTAGCCATCGGCTTCCACCACGCCAAGGTCTCCGGAGTGGAACCAGCCACCAGCAAAAGCTTCCTGGGTAGCGGCGTCGTTACGCAGATACCCCTTCATCACGATGTTGCCCCGGAACATGATCTCACCCACCGTCTCGCCGTCGGCAGGAACGGGGGCCATCGTGGCCGGATCCAGCACCGCCATGCTTTCCTGCAAGGAGTAAGCCACCCCCTGACGCCCGTTGAGCCGAACCCGCTCTTCCAGGGGACGTTGCTCCCAGTTCTCCTGTTTGGCACACACCGACGCCGGGCCGTAGGTCTCGGTCAGGCCGTAGACATGGGTGAGCTCGATGCCGAGGGTCTCCATCCGCGCCAGCACCGACGCCGGGGGTGCCGCACCGGCAATCAACCCAGCCACGGGGTGATCGATGGGTTCCTCGGCCTCCATGGCGGCATCGGCAATCATCGAGTGGACGACGGGCGCCCCACAGTAGTGGCTGACCCGATGCTGCCGGATCAAATCCAGGATTACCTGCGGGTCGACCCGGCGCAGGCAGACGCTGGTTCCGCCGATCGCTGCCAACGTCCACGGGAAGCACCAGCCGTTGCAATGAAACATCGGCAGTGTCCAGAGGTAGACCACCTCGGCGGGAAGTGACCAGGAAAGCACATTGCTAACAGCATTCAGGTAAGCCCCCCGGTGATGGCTGACGACCCCCTTCGGATTGCCGGTGGTGCCCGAGGTGTAACCCAGCGAAATCGCATCCCACTCGTCGGCCGGTAGCTGCCAGTCGTCCAACTCCGGCTGTTCAGCAAGTAACGCCTCATATTCCAGGTCACCGAGGAAACGCTCAGCGCCCTGGCTCGAGTCGGAGACGTTGATCACCCGAGGCGCCGGCCCTTCGAGCCGAGCCAAGGCCTTATCAACCACGTCCGCGTACTCAGGGTCGACCAATAGTAGGCGTGAGCAGCTGTGATCGAGGATGAAGGCCACCGTATCCGCATCCAGGCGAATGTTGATCGCATTCAACACCGCGCCAACCATCGGGATGCCAAAATGTGCTTCGTACATGGCAGGGACATTCGGCAGCATGACAGCCACCGTATCGCCCTTGGAGATGCCGAAACACTTCAACAGGGAGGCCAACCGACAACAGCGGCCATAGGTCTGCTGCCAGCTATACCGCTTGTCGTTGTAGATCAGCGCTGTTTTGTCGGGATACACAGCGGCTGCCCGTTTGAGGAAGCTCAAGGGAGACAGCGCCACATGATTCGCCGCTGTTTTCTCGAGAGCCTCATTGAATTGGCAAATATCATTCATGGATTAACCCTGTTTCTTTTCAATAAGGGTTGTTAGCCCCGCCCTAGAACCCACTTAACGGGTCGACAAGCGCAAGCATTGTTAAGACATCGCCTAGGCCTTGTATGAAAAGTCGACGAGCGAAGGATAGACAAGGCAAAAATCGGTAAAAAGGCGGAGTTTACAGGTAGTAAATGAGCACTTTGACCGGGCTCGCGCACGAGCCGATTTTTAACGACGTATAGCCGAGCGCAGGCACTTTTCGGACATCGCCTAGTGCCCTGGCTGCTCCCAGACGGGCTTTCGCTTGCCGAGAAAGGCATCAATCCCCTCCCCCGCGTCTGGGCTCATCATGTTTTCCGCCATCACATTGCCGGCGAAGTCGTAGGCCTCGGCCAACGCCATCTGGCGCTGAGGTTGGAACATCGACTTGCCAAAACGGACCGCCGCCGGGCTCTTGCTGAGGATCTGCTCCACCTTGTCCGCCACGGCGGTGTCCAGATCATCATCATCGGTGACGGCACTCAGCAGACCCCACTCCGCTGCCGTGTCTGCACTGATGAAATCACCCGACACCAACATGTCGAATGCCCGCTTCGGCGAGATGCAGCGTGACAGTGCCACCGCCGGTGTTGAGCAGAACAAGCCCACGTTGATGCCCGATACTGCAAAGCTGGCCGAACGGCCGGCGATGGCAAGATCACAGCTGGCCACCAACTGGCACCCCGCCGCTGTCGCCATGCCCTGGACCTTGGCAATGACCGGCACAGGCAAGGCGACAACACTCTGCATCACCCGGCTACAGAGGCGAAAGAGCTGCTGGTAATAGGCCTGGTCGGGATGGGCTCGCATTTCCCGCAGGTCGTGGCCGGCGCAGAAGCCCCGACCATTAGCGCCGATCACCACACAGCGGACGGCAGGGTCTAAAGCGATGGCCTCAAGCTCCCTCTGCAACACGCTCAGCATCGCTTCGGACAGGGTGTTGAACTTGTCCGGACGATTCAGGGTGAGATAGACAGCCCCCTCCTTATCTTCCCTGAGCAGGATCTCGCCCGTGGTGTGACTGAGACTCATGAATGCCTCCTGATAGACGTCGCGGATTAAAGATGATTGATCGTCACCTCGGCGGTGATCGAGTTACGGATGAAACAATTCTTGTGAGCACCGGCGTGCATTCGGGAAATCGACTTCTGATCCGGCATGTTATCGCCACCGAAGGTGATGCGCGGTGAGAGTTCGATACGCGTTACCTCCATCCCCTTCTTATCGTTACGCTCAAGATAGCCAACCGGATCATCCTCATAGGATTCGACCTGGTAACCCTGAAATTCGGCAATGGCCAGAAAAAACAGCATATGACAACTGGACACCGCACTGATCAACATTTGCTCCGGGTCGGCGCAATGGTGATCGCCCTTGAATTCGGCCGACGCGGACATAGCAACCTGCTGATCCCCGTTCAAGGTCACTCGATGATTACGCGAGTAAGTACCTTCCTCACTCTCGTGGGGAGCATGCTGCCAACGAATAACGGACTGATGGACTGACATAAATAAACCTCCTGAGCCTGCCTGAAGACTAAGGGGGCCAAGACACACCCGTAAAACGAGGATTGCTAACCGGAAGCGTTAGCTCAGCTAATGTGAAAAGTCACGCCAAGACCTCCATCCGCCAGTTGAGGGCGCAAATGCTGAGGAATGTCGATATTTTATTGGGAAGATCAGCAATAGATAGATGAACAAAAATAAGCCAAACGCTTAGGAAGCATCACTTTACCCCCTTGAAGACCCCCGCTTAGCCTACAGGGGTCGTGACGTCATGTCGGACGGGGGTGATAGAGCATGCAGACCATGAATGTTGAATACGCGATTATTGGCGCCGGCACCAGCGGACTGGGGGCCTACTCAAGGATCAGCCGACAGACCGACAGCCTGGTGATGATCCAGGACGGTCCCTACGGCACGACGTGTGCCCGAGTCGGCTGCATGCCCAGCAAGCTGCTGATCACCGCTGCCGACTACGCCCACCACTTGCACACCAGCGAGTTCTTCGGGGTACCCACCTCAGGGCATGTGGAAGGTCGCCAGGTGCTCGAGCGCTTGCGCCGAGAGCGAGATCATCGTTTCGTCGCGCGCAACCTCAGCTACGTCGACAAGATTCCCGCCCATCACAAGCTGGAGGGGCGCGCCCGATTCACCGGACCGGGTCGCCTGATGGTGGGCGAATCAGTCGAGGTCAGGGCGGAGAAGGTCATCCTCGCCTGCGGCTCTCGTCCCGCGATCAGCGAGGTATTCGAGCCGGTGATGTCCCACGTTCTCACCAGCGATACGGTCTTCGAACTGGAAGACCTGCCCCGCTCGATCGCCGTGATCGGCATGGGCGTCATTGCCTTGGAACTGGGCCAAGCACTCCATCGACTGGGCGTCGACACAACACTCTACGGTCGCTCCGGCAAGATCAACGCCCTCACCCACCCAGCCATGCAGCGACAAGCGCTTGATATTCTCGCCGCGGAACTGGATATCCATTCCAGTGGCCAGGTGGTGGCCACGTGGGAAGATGCCGAAGGCGCCTGGATCGAGTACGAGCAGTCGGATGGCCAGCGAGTCATCAAGGTGTTCGACAAGGTCCTGGTCGCCACGGGACGAGTATCCAACGTGGACCGGTTGGGATTGGAGCATGCAGGCGTGGACTGCACTGATGCAGGCGCGGCGAGCGTCGATCCGCATACGATGCGATGCGCCAACCTTCCGGTCTTCATTGCCGGGGATGCCACCGACCAGCTGCCGGTGTGGCACGAAGCCTACGACGAGGGACGTATCGCCGCCGACAATGCGCTGAACTATCCGGACCCGACGCCTGCAGCGCGTAGACCGCCATTGATGGTGTTCTTTACCGACCCACAGATCGCCGTCATCGGCCAAAGCTTTCAACAACTGGAAGGCCGAGAGATCGTCATCGGTGAGCTACCCTTTCGCAGCCCCCGCCATGTGGTCTGGAACAAGGTCCAAGGGCATATGCAGGTCTATCTGGACGCTCGAACCGACGTCATTCTGGGCGCCGAGCTGCTGGGCTACCAGGCTGAACACCTGGCACACCTGATTGTGCTTGCCATCACACATGGCATGACGGCGGAGCAGGTGCTGGAGATGCCTATCTACCACCCCAGTGCCGAGGAGTTGCTCAGAGATGTGTTGATCGATGCCCAGAAAAAGCGCAGGAGGCAAGAAGTAGAGGCCGTGCCACTGACATCATCGGCGTAATTTATGAGCAATCAGTCGAGTGACCACAGAAGAGGCACACTGCCATCAAGGCGTAAAGATGACGCTATTAGCCCAGCGCGACATCGCTAGTTGCGTGACCGCCGGACACCATGAGCAGAGCCCCGAGAAACATTGCATCTCACTCCTAAATCGGCCACACCTTAAGGGATTACCATGAAGGCTGAGAAAGAATGAGGAAACTTGCGATCGATGCGGCGGACATTCGCATTCTGCGCGCACTTCAACAGCACGGCCAGCTCAGTAAGACCAAGTTGTCAGAACTCGTCAACCTGTCTCCAACGCCATGCTGGATTCGCTTCACTCGTTTGAAGGAAGCCGGCCTGATCCGTGGGTATCATGCGGATATCTCTCTCAACAAGATCGCCAATGCCACCAAGGTAATGGTTACCGTATCGCTAGAGGGTCACCGCAGGGCTAACTTCGAGCGTTTCGAGGCTTATATCGCTCAAGTTGATGAGATCGTTGAATGCATCGCGACGGGGGGAGGCATGGATTACGTGCTGAAAGTCGTGACACCCAGTCTTTCCGCATTTCAGCAAGTAATGGACAGACTTCTTGGAGCAGAGCTGGGCATTGAACGTTATATGACGTACATCGCCACCCGAGAGATCAAATCCACTCAAGTCAATCTTGCCAACTTGATGACTGACCCTGGTCACTCAGCCTGAAGGATACTGATGTTGGAGCTCGCTACATCACGGCAATCAGGCACCGCCCATCACCTGCTCAGAGACACTCAAGTTTCGCCCCTCTTGATAGGCTTTCTCGGTCTTTCGACTCGAAGGCAAATCGCCTAAAGCCACGGATCTAGATTGCCGTTCCACACAGGGTTGCATGGGCCTACCTGCCTCCCCCGGTCCCGTTTCTACGCTAAGCCTAATCTCATCGTTCTCCCCTCGCTCACTGTCGTGAGATTGTGAGCTCATAGTCGTACATCCGCCATGCAGACAGGCTGCCTCGACGTCCAATGTGCTATTGCTCGGGAAGTCAAAATAGCTGCTTTTCAGCGCCAGACCAAATGGCCTTCGCACCGCCAATAATTGGCCCTTTCATCCTAGTTATGCCGTGCTTTTAGGCCGCGTCTGGATGACTCGCGGGGCTATAGTGATTTGTGCCAAATCAGTGATTTTGCGCAGTGAAAAGAGTCTTATATCACGTCGAAGGTGGTCAGCATGACAAACGTCTCACACAGCAATGTAGTGCAAATAGGGAAAAAGACTGAGTTTGGTTTCGGCACCCAGATTCGCAAGTCTCCATACTTTGACGCGACCGTCCGGTGGGGGGCGACGGCATTTTCGGTATACAACCACATGTATATCCCGCGCGCGTTTGGCGACCCGGTACAAAACTTCTGGAACCTCATCAACACTGCCATCCTTTGCGATGTCGCAGCAGAGCGTCAGGTGGAAATCACCGGGCCAGATGCGGCAATATTCATGCAGAATCTGACCCCGCGCGACCTGTCAGGCATGGCGGTTGGCCAGTGTAAATACATCCTGATGACCAATGCCGACGGTGGCATCCTGAATGACCCCATCCTGCTGCGCCTGGCAGAGAGTCATTTCTGGATTTCCCTGGCTGACAGCGACATCCTCCTATGGGCACAGGGTGTCGCAATCAACTCCGGGCTCGATGTCACCATTCGCGAACCCGATGTTTCTCCCCTGCAATTGCAGGGCCCTCAGTCCGGCGAGATCATGAGAACGCTCTTCGGAGACAGCATCCTGGATATGCGCTACTTCTGGCTTCGCGAGTTGGAGCTCGACGGTATCCCACTGATCGTCTCGCGTACCGGCTGGTCGAGCGAGCTGGGCTATGAGTTGTATCTTCAGGACGGCTCCCGCGGTGACGAGCTGTGGGAGAAAATCATGGCGGCAGGCCTTCCGTTCGGTCTGAAGCCGGGTCATACGTCTGCTATCCGCCGCATCGAGGGCGGCATGCTCTCCTATCATGCCGACGCGGACATCGATACCAATCCCTATGAACTTGGTCTGGATCGTCTGGTAATGCCGGACATGGAGGCTGAATTTATCGGCAAGGCCGCGATGCGGCGTATTCGTGAGAACGGCGTGAGTCGCAAGCAGGTCGGCTTACGCATCGAGGGGGCGCCCCTTGAGGGGCCGAACACTTTCTTCTGGCCGCTGAGTCATGAGGGTGAGACCGTCGGCAAAGTGACGTCTGCCGTCTATTCCCCGCGGCTCGAGCAGAATATTGCGCTGGCCATGGTATCTGTCGAACACTCCCAGCTCGGAACAGAGCTGAGAGTGCAAACGTCGTCAGGTCCGGCGAATGCCATGGTCGTTGAGAAGCCATTCTTCGACCCTAAGAAGACAAGAGCCGTATCCGCTTGAGCGACGACCCACTTTACGAAGACCTAACGTGTGAGAGTACTGCTACGGAGGGAAAGGTGGCAGGGGGGCATCATTCGAGGCGTAGTAGGCACGGTCGCGAGCGATCCCCTCTGACGATTTCCCTTAACATGACTGGATTCGTGAGCGCTCCTGGAAGGAAAATGACCGTCAATGGAGCCCGACGTCAAACGGCCACTTCTTGACGAAGCCATCCAGGCCTTGAGAGGACGATGGCCCCCCTTTTCAAGAGACGAGTCACCAATCCGGCTCGCAACAATTGGCTCCACGGTGGTGCTGCCGTGGCAGGAGAAGCTTGTGTATTCCGTTCGTCTATGGGCCGCACGTCACGCGAGATGGTTTGAGCGCCTCTACCGGGCATTCGAACCGGTGATCGTCAAGCTACACCCGCTTTGGAAGTCGGTAGGCTACCAGCGTGCAGAAAAGCCAATGGCCAAGGTAGAAGAGATTAGCAAGGGAATGCTTTTCGACTGCCAAATGTGTGGCCAATGCATTCTCAGCTCTACCGGTATGTCTTGCCCTATGAACTGCCCCAAGTCCATGCGCAACGGCCCCTGTGGAGGTGTGATGCAGAACGGGAACTGCGAAGTAAATCCCGAGATGCGGTGCGTCTGGGTTGAAGCCTGGGAGGGAAGTCAGAAGATGAAAGAAGCCGACGCGATACACGTGGTGCAGCTGCCGGTGGATCATCGCCTCCAGGGCAGTTCGTCCTGGCTGCGCGTGGCTCGCGGAGCATCGGAACAACCAGTAGAGCAACAGGAGGCTTCGCAGTGAGCATTAATGATGGAGCCGGTCGTGGCCAACTGGCATCCGACGCACAGAGTTTTAGCTCAGCCGGGCGGCTGGAACATGTCCTGAGAGCTGGGCACTTCGCTGTCACCGCTGAATTGGCACCCCCCGATTCCGCCAACCCAGAGGATGTCTATGCCCGGGCCCGCGTCTTCGACGGTTACGTGGACAGCATGAACGCCACCGATGGCTCTGGTGCCAATTGTCATATGTCCAGCATGGCGATGTGTGCGCTGCTGACACGGGAGGGTTACGAAACGGTATTGCAGATCTCCTGCCGGGACAGGAACCGGATTGCCATTCAAGGGGATGTGCTGGGAGGCGCGGCACTGGGCATCCGCAACATGCTCTGTCTGACGGGAGATGGCGTACAGGTGGGGGATCATCCCGAAGCCAAACCGGTATTCGATCTCGATTCCATGTCGTTGCTGGAGACGGTTGCCCGATTGCGCGACAAGCATGTGTATACCAGCGGGAGAAAACTCAGCGATCCGCCGCGGGTGTTTCTTGGTGCGGCAGCGAACCCTTTCGTGCCGCCACATGACTTCCGTCCTTATCGGTTGGCGAAGAAGATTGCCGCGGGCGCTCAGTTCATCCAGACACAGTACTGCTTCGACCTGCCACGCTTCCAGACCTTCATGGCCCGTTCCCGGGACCTGGGATTGCTGGAAAAATGTTTCATCCTACCCGGCGTGGGACCGCTGGCCTCGGCACGCACGGCAGAGTGGATGCGCAGACATATCCCCGGGGTACACATTCCGGACGCCATCATCAAACGGCTAGAAGGCGCCAAGGATCAGAAGGCGGAAGGCCGCAACATCTGCATCGAGCTAATCCAGCAACTGCGAGAAATCGAGGGGGTCAGTGGTGTGCACGTCATGGCTCATCGCCAGGAATCATACGTCGCAGGCATCATTGAAAAATCCGGGGTGCTGAGGGGACGGGAGCCATGGTCTCCCTCCAATAGCACCACTCGCGAGAGAGACTACGCATGAAGGCAGGCGTTCATTCTCGTAGGACAAACGCGACAGCCCTCTGAACCAGGTGCCAACGCCCTCTAACGATAAGCGGGCGATGGTGGCCCGCTAGGTTCGCGGCAAACAACCATCACGGTATAAGGTTTACTTTTATGAACACCTCACAAGGACAGGACAACCAATTCGTCCTTACCGTCAGCTGCAAAACCGGCACTGGCATTGTGTCCGGTATCACCTCTTACCTATCGGATCGAGGCTGCAATATCGTCGAGCTGGCACAATTCGACGACAAGGTCACCGGCCGGTTCTTCATGAGGAGCGTGTTCAGCATCCTGCCGGATGCTTCCCACACCATCGACGATCTGCGCTCCGGGTTCCTCGATCTGGCAGAAAAGTTTGACCTGGAATGGGCCATGCATGATGCCCACCATCCGACCAAGGTCTTGATCATGGTATCGCGGTTCGACCACTGCCTCGTCGACCTACTCTATCGCCACCGTAAGGGCGAGTTGAACATCGAAATCACGGCGGTGGTATCCAATCATCTGGATGCTCGGCCGATCGCGGAACGGGAAGGCATTCGCTTCGTCCACCTCCCCGTCACGCAGGACACCAAGCCGGAAAAGGAAGCCGAACTGCTCAAGATCGTCAACGAGACCGGTACCGAGCTGGTGGTACTGGCGCGCTACATGCAGGTATTGTCCGACAATCTCTGCGAGGAGCTACATGGTCGTGCCATCAACATCCATCATTCCTTCCTCCCCGGTTTCAAGGGTGCCAAACCCTATCACCAGGCGTTCGACCGCGGCGTCAAGCTGATCGGCGCCACTGCGCATTACGTGACCGCAGACCTGGATGAAGGACCGATCATCGAGCAGTCCGTCCAACCGGTGAATCATGCTTACTACCCCGAAGAGCTGGTTGCCCTGGGCCGGGACACCGAAACGGTCGCGTTGTCACGCGCCGTGAAATTACATGCCGAGCACCGGGTGTTCCTGTCGGGCAACAAGACCATCATTTTCAAGTAGGAGCGATAGCGAGCATGGCGCAACTCATCGACGGAAAACATCTCTCGAACCAGGTGCTCCAGGACGTGGCCGCCGAGGTCGAGCGGCTCAGGGCCGAGTACGACGTGGTGCCCACGCTCGCCGTAGTGCTGGTGGGTGAGGATCCAGCAAGCCAGGTCTACGTGAGGAACAAGGTGAAGCGGGCGAAAGAGGCAGGGATGGGGTCCATTGAGCATTATCTTGGCACCGAAACCACCCAGAGTGACCTGAATCAGCTGATCGATCGACTGAACCATGATCCTGAGGTGCACGGCATCCTGGTGCAGCTGCCGCTACCCTCTCATCTCAATGAGGAGGAGGTGATCTGCGCCATCAACCCGGTCAAGGATGTCGATGGCTTTCATCCACTCAATGTCGGGGCGCTCGCCGCCGGGCACGCATCGCTGGTGCCATGCACACCCCAGGGCTGCATGATAATGCTGCGCCAGGAACACCCCGAGCTCAGCGGCAAGCATGCCGTGGTAGTGGGGCGTTCCAATATTGTCGGCAAGCCGATGGCGGCCTTGCTGCTCCAGGCGAACTGTACTGTCACCATTGCACACTCACACACCAAGGACATCGAGTCGCTGTGCCGCGACGCCGATATCGTGATAGCCGCCGCAGGCCAGAAGGGACTCATCGACGCCGACTGGATCAAGCCCGGCGCCACCGTCATCGACATCGGCATCCATGCCATCGAGGTGGAGGGCAAGCGAAAACTCGTGGGGGACGTGGCATTTGACTCGGTCGCCGATAAAGCAGGGGCCATCACCCCAGTGCCCGGTGGCGTGGGCCCGATGACCATCGCCTGCCTGCTCCTCAACACGACTCGTGCCACCAGGAATCAGCTGGCCTGATCCTCCTCGCTTGCCAGAGAAGCGACATCTCATATCGACACCCCCCGGAGCCGATTGCCCGGCTGCGGGGGGTGTCATCAGGCTCATGAAAAGCGGTCAAGATTTGCAGTGTGCTGGGCAACAAGGAAGAGACTGTGTTAGATTTACAGGCTATTGATTTTATTCGATAAAAGTATTCCTGTTGGCTCGATCGGTCAAATACACAGTGGGTTCTAGGGTCTCTGGTTCGAATCCAGCCACCGACACCAGTATCATTACTAGCCATTCGACAGGCTTTTATCGTATTCGCCCATGATGTTGGGGCGGACCTGTTCCGGTGCCCTCTCCCTCCCCTCCCCTCCCAATCCTGAGGTTATATGCGCACTCTCGTCATCGTCAGAAGCCTCAAGATGGGCGGCATGGAACGAATGGCCATCACGCTTGCCGATGCACTCGCCGAGGCTGGACATGAGACTCACCTCGTCACCTGGCGTGACCGGGATCAGGTACTCACCCCCAACCATCCCGACGTGATCAGCCATGTGGTCCCGATACAACGACTAATCCGTATGACCGGCCTAGGATTGCTCATAGAAGCTGCCTCACGGCTAGTCTTGAACCCAATATTTCGACGTTCGCATTTTGTCTGGACCGGCTGGCTGGGTGGCTTCGTATTCAGCGCCTGGCTGAAACAGTTCGAGAAAAAACATGGCAAAGTCGATCGCATCATCTTTCGTGGCTTAGGCACCTACGAGGGGATTTGGCGTTTTCGGGATGAGCGTGCTCGCTTCGTGCTCGAGAATGGCTTCAGGCTTAAGGGGCCTCGCTGGCAGCAGCGTCTTTTTGCTCGCTGCCTGCTAAACCAGCGTCATTTGGTGGGTGTTTCCCAAGGGGTAGTGGCCTCTGCCCAAGAATACTGCCAACGCTTCAAGCTAAGACCTCTATCCATACAGCGCATTATCAACGCCTGCCCAGTAACCAGCATCCAGTCATTGATGCTCAAAGAAGACAATGACGTACCAGACGATCCCTTTATTCTTAATGTCGCTCGGCTCGTTCCCCAAAAAAATCATGACCTGCTCCTTGAGGCTTATGCCAAATTAATGCCTGAAGAACGCCTAGTCATCATTGGTGAAGGCCGGCTCAAATCGGCACTAGAGGACAAGGCACATAGGTTAGGGATCGCAGAGCGCGTCACCTTTGCCGGTACCAAACAGAACCCTTACCCCTGGATGAGAGCAGCGCGCCTTTTCGCCCTTAGCTCGAACGTAGAAGGCATGGGTATCGTGCTAAGCGAAGCCCTGGCGTGCGGCACACCAGTAGTCTCGGTTGATTGCCCCGGCGGTATTCGTGAGATACTCAAAGGTGAGCTTGAAATCGCTATCGCCGAACATAGTGCACAAGGCCTGGCGACAAAGATGCAAGAAATCCTTGCTCAAGGCGGCTATGACATCAAGCCAGCATGGCTTGAGGATTTCTCCGAAGAGACGATGGTGGCTAGGTATCTAAAATAAACGCCCTCTTCCCCACCAACAGAGAGGTCAAAGATCCTTGGTCAGGTTTCTTCTTCTTATCTGCTTTGGGCGCTTGAACCATAATCGGATACGCTTTTCCCATGGCAGATTTTCCCTTAACTGATGGGCATTAATCGGCCAAGGGGTGTCAAGCGAGTAACGAATAAAGTCTGCGGCCAGAGGGTGCGCACACTCAGGGTGCCAAGGCTTTACACGACCTATGAAATGCACGATGGCGGGTGAAATAACCGCCGCCTCCATTTCTTCAAAGTAGCCATCTAGATGTGAATAGCGCTTTTCCATTGCCGCATAGGCCGTAGGTTGGAAATTCCATTTAACCGCGAGTCGCTTCCACCTTCCTTCAAGCACATGGTTTAAAGCATCTTGATCAGGGTATTGGGAATCATTAAACGCTTTCAAATATTCAACGGATTTTTCAGATACCCGCTCATCGCGCCATGCAACAAGGTCAACCAACAACACCCCCGAGTTAAAGTACGACTCAGAGTTTTTACGCCGGCGGCTAATCGATGCACCGCATAAATCCATGCCAGCTGCAATGATATTATCTCCTAACGCCTCACCCCATAATATCGCCAGATCTTCCATCACGAGCACATCACAGTCGAGATAGATGACGCGCTTACAATCTGGTGGCAGATAATCTTGCATATACAGTCGCAGTAACGCAGCAATCCCAAAGCGGCCGGATGCTAGACTATCGATCTCGCAAGGAGACACTATGCTGAACATAATCTCGGCGCCGTAACGAGCCACAACGCCTTGCAGCCCGTCTTTCACATCTTCGCCAAACCCGGTTGTCAGCATGTGAAATCGAAAGCGCGATGGTTCGTGAGCATTCTCAAGCGCGGATACCATCACAACAGCCGCGTAAGGTGCATATCTATCGTCGGCACTTAGGACAATATCTATGATATTGGAATCACTCATGGCGCTTCACTCCGAAAAGATAGAAAGAAACGCCAATACCTCCCAGTACTAAATAGATATACATCCCTGTTCTGAAAATTACATACGATTCAAAAATATTGACGATAAAGAATAGCGCCCAAGAAGCGAGCAATCCAAAAAACAAAATAGGCTGGCCTGCGCCCCACAGGCGGGAAACGCCTTTCAGTGCTATCACTGTCAATATAGATAACAGCCCGAATCCAATAAGACCGTAGGCTAAGGTGATATCGATGTAGCCATTGTGAAAATGCCCAAACCTCTCCCTTACGTGATCAGGAAATGGACCTTCATCAATCAATGGCTTCCGACTCTCGGCCCCCCAACCTGTTAATGGCCGCTCCCGAATTTTTTCAATCGCATAATGCCAAGTGTGGATACGTATACCAATACTGCTATACGGGACATCCTCAAGACTTCCACTAACAATACTTTCAATTACTGCATCTTCAGCTTCCATCCGCTTTTCGATTAATGGCAGAAACTGCCATGAAAAAAGCATCACAACAATTGCAAAGATAACAGAAGCCACTCGCCCTTTCGGAGAAAAAACAAAAGTAAAAACCTTTCTCCGGCTCAACAGAACAGCCAAAATTCCAGCAGATAGCAGAGTGAGGAAACAAGCTAACCAGACAGCTCGAGTCTGTGTGATAAACACACCGATGACAGAAAGTATCACAAGCGCTGCTGGCAGCAACAATGCCAACAGCGAGTATCTTTTGTGGAGACCATGCCAGAACCAACAGGCTGAAAGCACCAGCGCCATCGCGAAGTATACCGATGTATGCTGAGCATTGGTAAAACCAAAGTCGACTCGGCTACCCTGCAGCCCCCTAAGCCACTCACTGGCATCAAAACCAACTAATAACGCAAAAAAGAAACCGGCCACGAAAAGTGAAGCTAAATAGACAGATGCTCGCACTGATCCCCTAACCCACCAGGCCACTGCGATGCATAAGAAAAGTTTAGCGACATGCCGTGCAGCCTTAACCTGACCATCTGCGAATTGTGGAAACCTATCAGCAGCGAATAAGTATACAAAAGCTTGCAAGCCAACGAATGCCAGAAAAACTAAAAATATCCAATGAAATTTTATTTTCTTAGCAGGCTCGTAAAACCAGCAAACAATAAAACACAATACGAATACCACTTCGGCCGCGCGCGACACATCAAGGCTAAATAACCAAGAGAAAATATAAACTGATAATGCAACCCAACCACAGGTGTGAAAAAACCTTACACCTCGCCCACCTGCAATCTGCATACTGTTATACATTATCAAGTACCGACATATTCACTTTTACACCCCAGGCCATACGGGTCGAAATTACGTTTCTAGCATGTCAGCACATTGGTCGACAGAGGCAGCAAGCAGCATGCAAAAAATTCGGCTAATCCTAAAGCATGATACTAATTCCCTTCAACCAAAAAAACCCTGCGACTTTTCGGGGCGCGGAGAGGCACTGCCCCCATCCACATGCCTAGAACAGGCTGGAAGCCAGCTCAGCAAAAAATAGCTCAAAAAGGCTATTTTTTTGCATAATAGCCATAATAGGCTATTATTCACCGAGCACATTGCTCGGATTATCATCATGAAACAGCCTATCGCCGTGCTTACGGGTGACATCATCGCGTCACAGCGAATCACTGATACGACAGCGCTCTATCAGGCACTAGAGACCTCTCTAGAACGCCTTGCTGACCATTATGGAGGCCGCTTTGAGCGCTATCGGGGAGATGGCTTCCAGCTGGCCATACCCAACACCAGTGCGGCCCTGGATGCCGCCGTGGCACTGCGCGCCGAGTTGGTCATGCACTCCGAGGAGCAGCGCTGGGATGCCAGGATCGCCGTGGCCGTCGGTTACAACGAATGGCAGCCTGACCGCTCTCTGGCATCGGCTGACGGGCCAGTATTCGTAGCCTCAGGCAAGACCCTCGATACCATGACGGAAGAAGGCGAACACCTTGCCTTAAGCAGGCCCGACGCCGCTGACGACGACGCCATCACACTACTGGTGCGCTATGTGGACGAGCTGATCGACGACTGGTCGCACCACTCTGCGGAAATTGCCTACCTGAAGTTCTGGCACCCTGAGTCCCAGCAGGCCATGGCCGAGCGACTGAACATCCGCCAGCCAAGCGTGCACAAACGACTGCGTACGGCGCGCTGGTCCATGCTGGCCGACACCCTGGATTTCTTCAGACACCGCCTGGCCGCGGAGGACAAAGCCTCATGACCCACCCTGAAGTAGCGATACTGCTTGGCTTGATGCTGGCCCACCTATGCGGGGATTTCCTGTTTCAGCCGCGGAGATGGGTCGATTCTAGGCAGCGGCATAAGCATGTCTCACGGGCACTCTACCTGCATGCCGGGCTGCATGGCTTGCTGGCCACACTAGTGCTTGCCCTCGCCGGCAGCGGGACTGGCATGTTGGTCGTCAGCGTACTGGTCGTCGCCATCAGCCATGCGCTGATCGACCTTGGCAAGGCGCACCTGGATCCGTCGAGGCTTCGCTGGTTCTTACTCGACCAACTATTACACCTTCTGGTGCTGCTCGGGGTTTGGCTCACCTGGCTTGGCAGCCTGCAGCCATTGATTGAGGTCGCAACCTGGATGGCCACTCCGCCGGTGCTGACACTAGCGGGCGCCTATCTGCTGGTGACCCGTCCAATGGCCATCGCCATTGCCTTGGCCATGCGTCCCTGGAGCAGTGAGGTTTCCGATCCAGGGACACTAGTGGCAGCAGGAGCCCGCATTGGCATACTCGAGCGATTCCTGGTGCTCACTCTGGTACTGCTAGGAGAGCTAACCGCCGTGGGCTTCCTGCTGACAGCCAAGTCGGTACTACGCTTCGGCGACCTTCGAGAACGTAACGACCGCAAACTCACCGAGTACGTACTGCTCGGCACCCTACTGAGTTTTTCGGCCACCCTGGCGCTTGGGTTAATGGTCCGCTCGACACCATGGAGCGGCTAACGCAAAAAAACGCCTGGCACACTGCGCCAGGCGTTTTTCGTTTACTTCGGTACCGCAAGCTTCAAGATCAAGGCACCAGCACGCGCTCGAGCCACTGCTGGGCATCTTGGATCAAGGCATCCAAATGCTTGGCCCCCCGAAAGCTCTCGGCATAGACCTTGTAAAGGGGTTCGGTGCCACTGGGTCGTGCGGCAAACCAGCCATGGGCGGTTTCCACCTTCACCCCACCGATGGGTGCTTGATTGCCAGGCGCGTGGGTCAGTACCCGGGTAACAGGATCACCCGCAAGGGTATCCATGGTAGGCGGTGCATCGGAAAGCGCCTTGAAGGCGGACTGCTGAGCCGAAGTGCAAGGTGTATCGACACGCCGATAAAAGGGCTCACCGTATTGCTCGACCAGGTCACGGTAATAAGCACTGGGAGATTTACCGGTAACCGCCAAAATTTCAGCAGCCAACAAGCACAGCAGAATACCATCCTTGTCTGTGGACCACGGCCGACCATCCAGTGTCAAAAAGCTCGCTCCCGCGCTCTCCTCACCTCCAAAGGCCAACCAGCCCTCGTGCAGGCCGTCAACGAACCACTTGAAGCCCACCGGCACCTCATAAAGCTTACGCTCTTGGGCTGACACCACCCGGTCAATCATCGAGGACGACACCAGCGTCTTGCCGATCATCAAGTGATCTGGCCAATTCGGCCGATGCTTAATCAGATAATCAACCGCCACGGCCAGGAAATGGTTGGGGTTCATCAAGCCATCAGCATCGACGATGCCATGGCGATCCGCATCCGGGTCATTGCCGAAGGCCAGATCGTAGCCCTCACGCTGAGCCAGTAGGTTGGCCATCGCCGCCGGGCTGGAGCAGTCCATGCGAGTTTTACCGTCATGATCAGGTGGCATGAAACCGAATGATGGATCCAATTCGGTATTGACCACCGTAATCGGGAGCCTGTATTGATCCGCAATAGCCTGCCATACCGGCAAGGCCGTGCCACCCATCGGATCAGCGGCCATCACCAGGCCGGCGTCAGCAATCGCGCTGAGATCCACGGCTTGCCCAAGTTGCGCAACATAGGCGCCCAAGAAGTCTGCTGGTGTCGCTGCACCAAGCGCCTCGCTCAGGGGAATCTCACGTACGCCATCTAATCCAGCACGCAGGTAAGCATTGGCAGCTTGTTCAATGCGGCGGGTAAGCCCACCATCGGCCGGACCACCATGCAGCGGGTTATACTTGATCCCACCGTCTTCAGGCGGGTTATGTGAGGGCGTTATAATCAGGCCATCGGCCTTGGTCGCACCAGGCGTTGCATTATGAGCCAGAATAGCTCGGCTAATGAGCGGAGTCGCGGTCAACTCATGATCACGCTCGATATGCACAGTGACCCCATTAGCAATCAGCACCTGCAATGCACACTGCCACGCCGGGAGCGAAAGCGCATGACTGTCGCGACCCAGGAGCAATGGGCCTGTGATGCCTTCCTCACGCCGCACGTCTACCACTGCTTGGGTAATCGCCAGAATGTGCTCACGATTGAAAGAGCCATCCGTCGCTTTACCGCGATGCCCCGATGTCCCAAAGGTCACCGCCTGCTCAGGCCTGTCGGCATCTGGCGAAAGTGTCGTAAAAGCCTTTAAAAGCGCTGCGATTGCGTCATTCTGATCCATCAGATCACTCCAAGTAGTAGGTTTCACGAGCCAAAATGGCGTTGACACTATTCCAGCCCTAACGGCGTGGATGTGTACATAAACTCAGCCTAACGAGCGCCCATGCATACGCTTAGCTGCAACACGTCCGCCCCTCAACACCAGCCATGTGATTGCATCGATAACTGGGTCTTGTTGCTCACCGCAAAGGGACTGGCGCCGTACCGCTTGAACAATGGGTTCACTCGTTAGCATTTCCCGACAAGCCTTGGCTTACGCAGTATCCCCGATAATGCAACAGGTCTATAGCTGCCTGCGCCAGCGATCCACCACGGTCTCAACCTCGGTGGGCCCGTAACACGCCGACTCTCTCCCACTGTGATAGGCCCAGAGCTGATCACCGCAGTCGTAATGCCACCATTCGCTTGGCAGGTTGGTGAATCCTTGAGCGGCCATTGCATTGAAGAGCAGGCGCCGGTTGTCTCTGGCCGCACGCTGCCTGTCGGTTGGCGCCGTCAGCGCTTCCAGCGCGGCGGTATGTGACTCCCCCACCGGCTCGTCGAACGATGTGCCCATATCAAGCAAGATCCCATCAGCATCACAGAGTGTGACATCGACTGCCCCACCGGTAAGGTGGGGACTCGGTGCATGCTGACTGCGACTGGGAACGGACACGAACTCGCGCGTTTGTATAGTCAATTCGTCCTCGTTCAAGTCGCTACGATGGGAACGTATTGACTCGTATAGGGTGTCAAACAGGTATTGCTGCACACGCCAAGGACGCCAGCCATCCAACACCACCAACCCCATGCCGTAGGGCAGAGCGCGCGCCACCTCGAGCAGGTGCCGATAGGTTGTCTCCCTGACATAACACTCACCGACAGCCCCGGGCACTCCTTGCTTGGCATAGACAGGAAATACCTTGATAGGCAGCGGCGCCAGGCTGAGCGGAATCAAAGGCTCGTCACATTCCATGATTGGAATACCGTTCACCTTGGCCCAGTCAGGCTCCCCCGCATGAGGAATCGGCACGGCTAGCTCTTTCGTTGTTGGCATCTTTCTTTATCCCGGAACCGTCGGCAACCACAAGGGTAGCGACGGGAATACGATGAAAACCTAAACGTCCCCAAACGCGGTCAGCACAGACGTGCCAGACCTTGGGCAACAGCGATACGATCTCAAGCCATCTGCAGTGTGGTCAGCACGATGGAAATGTATAGCCTAATGATGATGCCCAAGTGCACCGGGACGCTACCCGCCATCATCGCCACCAGCGAAAAGGTTGGCCTAACAGCGGTCATTTGCGGCATACCCCATGAGGTTCAGGGCCCCTACGCCAACTTGGTAGACTTTTTAAGAACTGGCTGACTCAATGACCTCATGTACAGGAATGAAAGGCCTTCTCCAGTCGGCTTTGGAGAGGCACAGGTCATTGCTAACCAACCTGAGAGGCAAACACGATGATCGATGAAACCGACAGTCGTCACCTGGAACGCTGCATTGCGCTGGCGGAGAAAGCCTTGGAAGCCGGAGATGAGCCGTTTGGCTCCGTGTTGGTGAGTGGAAATGGCACGGTACTGGCCGAAGATCACAACCATGTCGCAGGGGGTGATGCCACTCAGCACCCAGAATTCTTCCTGGCCCGTTGGTCGGCTGACCATATGACGCCTGAAGAAAGAGCGCGTGCTACCGTCTACACCTCCGGTGAACACTGCCCGATGTGCGCGGCAGCCCATGGCTGGGTTGGGCTTGGCCGAATAGTCTATGCGAGTTCTTCTGAACAGCTGGTGGAGTGGCTAAATGAACTAGGTGTCGAGCCGCCCCCCGTGCGTCCACTCGCCATTCAAGAGGTGGTACCGAAAGCCATCGTCGAAGGACCCGTACCGGAGCTCGCCGAAAAGGTACGCACCTTGCATCGGCGCTTACACCAAGCTTGAGATTAAAGGGTTATTTTCCCTCCCCCCTCTGATCAGCAAACCACAGAACCGCTACCCCCAGTTACTCACCGATCAACTAGCGATGTTATTCAATCGCCACCCTGGGCAGCGAGATGGCGACCAAGGTTGTGAAATGTGTAGATTCGTTACTAAGCTTGCTTGAGGCCACTCGCTGGAATCTTTCCGAATGACACCACTTCCCAACCTTTATCGTTGTCTACTGAGGCTTTTCATCAGTCTCACTTTGGTGGTGACCCTCACGCTCATTTTCTCGGAGGAGACGACGGCGGCCGGTTCGGCTCCTCACCTGGCCAGCGTGGCTATATTTCATGATCAGAGTGGAGAGCTTGAGGCTGCAGACCTGATGATTCGAGAGGAAGATTTTCGCGAGATCAAGGCTCGATCAGACCTTCAGATAGGTTACGTTAGACATCCGGTGTGGCTGCGTCTTCAAATAACATCAGCCGACCAAGAGACTCAAGAAGCTATCCTACGCTTCTTATACCCACTACTGGAGCGTGTATCGCTTTATGAAATACGCGATGGAGTGATACATCAAGAACGGCAAAGTGGACTCGCAGTAGCGCCGGACCAACGAGCCTACACCCATCGTCTACCGGCTTTCTTGCTGCATATACCCCCGTCTGAAACGTTGACCCTGCTGGCTCGAGTAGATAGTGCTGGGAGCATCTCGCTTGGCACTGAAATGCTGAGTATTGAAGGTTTCCAGAGGACTAATGACCTTGAGATGTTTTGGTTGTCCGCCTACGTGGGCATTCTGCTAGCACTAGGGCTTTACAACCTCATGCTGTATGTCGGCCTGAAAGAGCGTGTATTCCTGCTGTATGCCGTTTTTGCCACCAGCTTTTGTGTAGCGGTAATCACTTCCAATGGCTTAGGACCACTCATCTTGTGGCAGGGACTGGGTGATAGTACGGCTCGTATCATCACCCTGGGTTTTACGCTCTCTGCATTTTTCGGCACCCTCTTTGCTCAACAGTTTTTGTGTACACATCGCCACGTTCCTGGCTGGCACCGGGTCTTGAATGGGTTACTGATAGCATGCTTGGTCGGCGTAATAGCCGCCGCTATGCTTCCTTTAGAGCTTGCTATGCCACTGATGGACGTGACAGGCATAGCCACCTGCTTGATGTTGCTGGCCTGCGCCATCTCTTGTTCATGTCTCAGGGTACCCGGGGCCAGATTATTCGTTCTGGCTTGGGCCTTTCTGCTAGTAGGCGCATTGATATTCGCTCTGCGAAACCTGGGAATAATTCCATCAAACGTCCTCACGGTTTACGGCATACAAGCTGGATCCGCCTTGGAAATGATTCTGCTCTCAATCGCACTGGGAGCTCGATTCAATGCGATCAAGCGACAGAAGGAAAAAGCCCAGGCCCAAGTAGTGGCCGCACTCAAAGAGCAGGAAGCAATACTGGAAGAGCGAGTCGCACAACGCACCTCAGAACTTGTGGCTATAGCAAGACGTGACACCCTTACAGGGCTATTAAATCGGACAGGTCTAGCGGAAGTAGCTTCCGGGGCCCTTCAGCGAAGCCGGATGAGAGGGTTACCCTTGGCAGTGCTGATGCTTGACCTGGATGACTTCAAACCGATCAATGATCAATTTGGACATTCTGCTGGCGACTTTGTGCTCAAGATCGTTGCCGAGCGATTACGTCATCAAGTGCGTCATAACACGCACTGTGCGCGGTTTGGCGGGGATGAGTTTGTGGTGATTTGTGAGGATATTGGCGGAACTGCTGAGGCATATGCACTAAAGAAGCGCCTGGAGGCTGCGATCCGCGAGCCTATCCGGCTCCCAAGCGGCGATTTTGTCCAAGCAGGTGTCAGTATCGGCATCTCCTTTGGAGATTCACAGACACAGGATTTGGATACCCTCCTGAACAAGGCCGATCTCGATATGTATGCGAGCAAGAAAAGCTGTCGTATTGGTTCGGCGCCGCTATGAATCGAGTGCGCTTTTCGCCATAAACTTCCAAACCCAAAGTTTTATCTGGTGAAGAAAAACTTTCACGAGGATATCGAAAAATATTGCACGGTAAGAGATTACCAACTGCACAGCAGCTTATAACCTCTGATGAGACCTCATGACTGCCTTCAGTATAAGGCCTAGAGATAACTAAGAGGCCTAGGACAATTAGTGGCCCCGGATTCTGGAGAGAGTCACTGGGACCACTTCATCGCATGCTAAGCCCCTAGCCTACTTAACGGTATTACCTTCAATCAGCATGCCATTGCCTTTAATGGTTCCGTCTTGGCGTAACACCATAGAGGGGCCGTCAATGCTGACCTGATAGCAGGTAATATCTTCGCCATAATCAAAGCACATCTCGCCTTCTTGGGTGGTCCAATTACCTTTATATCCTTGACCATGAATAGTGCCATCCGGCGCATAATATTCGTTGAAGCCAGAACCAGGGGCACTCATGCTGCCCTGATATGAGTGGTCACTAACTGCGGAGGTAATAGCCTCACCACTAAGCGTCGTATCAGCACCTGCTGAACCTGATGCAAGCATTGCCGTTAAAAGAACAAGGGCAGATAACGTAGTGAACGCAGGATTTTTCACTCTGGATGTATGCATGGTGCTCACTTCCTCTGTTGTATTGACACGATGTGTTCAATTTTCATTGAATTCGCAAGATCGTGGCTCAAAACCAGCCTAATTCAGGCAGCGAGTGCTGCTGCTATCAGAGTAAACGTAGCGGAAAACTCACATTGACGATAGACCGGTTTCTGGGGAGAAGATCAAAACCAACCGAAAAACCATCATTTCTTTACTGGATGGCAAAACAAAAAGCCTTCTCTATTCACCCAGCGGGAAGTCAATCACATGGGCCCTCGCGAACGAGGGCCAGGTGGGTAACTCAGATCAACGGGGACCATCTGCTCCTTGTCAGGCTTTTTCACCCAGAGCGGCAATATGGTCCGGCAAGCGATCGTGGGTGCCGTACATAAAGTGGTTCTCCATGCGCTCTGCAAATTGGGCGGCTTCCGGTTCGCGCCCCACTGCCATGGCCACCTCACGCACGTGCATCGGCGATGCGCCGCAGCAGACGCCGAGATAGTTGACTCCCTGAGCATAAGCATTACGAGCAAAGGCACCGAGTTCATAGCGGTTGCAGAACAGCGGATCCAGGGCAGTCGGGAAAGGACGTCCGTGTGGAGATGGGCAGCCGCACCCCTGATCGTCGGAGAGATTGAAGAAGGTCGGCTCCTGCTCGGTGGTGCGATAGGTCACAGGCAGCGCCGCCACATGGCAGGTAACCGCATCACGGACCTGCTGGATCCATGGCAACATGGTATCCGGTCCTCTGAAGCAATTTAGACCGACCACGCTGGCTCCCTGCTGCTCAAGCGCGACACAGGTCTCCACGATGCCGGGGCCATCGATCATGCGATTCTCAGCCATCGGCGCCAGGGTGACGACGGCAGGCAATCCTTTGGCCTTGATCGCTTCCAGCGCCGCTTTGGCTTCTCCGGCATAGTAGAAGGTTTCTGCGATGATGAAGTCCGCGCCTTCCTCGACGGCCCATTGCACCATCTCGTCGAACATGGCGCGGACGCTCTCCTGGGAGGCCGGGTCTTCAGGATCCCAGACGTTGCTGTTGGAAATATTGCCGGCCATCAGGTTACCGGGCTTTTCATCGGCCACCTTGCGAGCAATCTTCAGGGCAGCCCGGTTCAGCGGTTCCAGCAGGTCTTCCTTGCCGATCACCCTCATTTTTTCGCGGTGGCCGTTGTAGGTGAAGGCCTGAACAACATCTGACCCCGCATGCTGAAAATCGCGATGTAGCGCTTCCAATGCATCCGGGCGCAGCAGCGCCACTTCGGGTACAAACTCACCGGCAGAGAGATAGCCGCGCCGTTCGAGCTCGAACAGAAAACCCTCGGCACAAATGAGGGGACCCTGGTCGAGTCGTTGAGTAATCAGATCGTGTGCCATGAATGCCTCCAAGGGGGGATGTGTCTTCAACTGGCTGCATTTTGTCAGCACTTTAGCCTCCACCACCAATGAAGAATTCCCGCCATAAAGATGAGCCAAATTCATTCAGAAGCTAATCTCTAGAAGAAAAATGAATGGCCACCAGGTGACGGGGTATTTCGTCTAGGCCTGGAATTCATAAGGCCAAATGCCAGAGCCCCTTACCGACGGAGCCAAACTTTGTAGCATTGCCGGTGCAGACTGCATCAGCCGCCTTGCCAGCATCACCCTTCACCGGCAGAGAGGTCCGTATCTAGGTGCTCTCGGTGGAAGGGATGGTCACTATAGCGATGCTGTCTGTAGGGCTCTGAGGCCCAAGATCGGGCCGTCAGCAGAGCCATAGCTGAGTAGTTGGGGAACCTCTATCGAACGATGTGCCCGCACGTGATCTTCATACTTCAGTGGCTATGAAGTGATCAACCACTCGGTGGCCAGGTTTCAGAAACATCGAAGTCTTCGATCCTTCCGGTCTCTTCATTAACTTTCCTAAACTCTTCAATCTCATCGGCGGTGAGATAAAGGACTGCCATTCCCATAGTGAAAAGCATGACACCCATCTCATCGTAGCTTTGTTTAGCTGGAATCCCGCAATTCCCGCTCGAAAACCCCATCTCCTTCGCCCTTTCTCTCATCATCTTCACGGTACCCATGGAGATCGCCCTGAAGTGAAGCTTCCCATCTTGCTCAAATTGCTCTGTGGTACAGATACGCATGAGCGTGTTGGCTCGCTCCCACTTTTCGGTGTAAACAAAGTTTCGATCTTGCGCCATTGCGTGGGATGAGAGAAAAAGCGTAATCCAAAGATATGTTGCGAGTCTGACCATCGTGCGTCTCCGTTTCGATTGACCCGACACTTCCCCGAGCGAGATGCCGGCTGACGTATTAGTAGGTATAGACCACTTATACGTCAGTGGCTTCGGGAAACGTTCAATTGAGCTGGCTTGTCAATCACACAATCCAGGAACCAAGATCACGAATGGTGTTCTCTCGTAAAACCAGAGTATTCCGGCAAGAATCTGATTCAAGATGCTGCACAAGAACCCTAGAGCTAGTGACGAAACCCAGGGCGCAGCGGGCATACAGGATGCGGCCCTCGTCAACCCCGGATCTCGGCGATGACCTCATCGGTTTCCTCGCTCATTCCTGTCTCTTGGAAGCCGAGACTGGCGTAGAAGTCCCGGGCGACCTGGTTGGTAGACACATAGCAGATCGCGATTCTCTCGAAGGGGCCCTGTGCCTTGATCTCGTCCAGCACACACTGCATGGCGCTGTGCCCGATGCCTCTTCCCTGATAGCGTCGATCGACCATGAGACGGAAGATGTTGTAGACCGGCGGCCGTTCGTTGTGGTGAAAGGATTCGTACATGAGAAAGCCGACCACTTCGCCGCCCCAATAGATGGCGCGAGGCTGATAGGTCGGATGGAAGCTCGATTCGGCAATGGAGTACAGGTTGTCAGCGACATAGTCACGCTGTGATGTCGCTACCTCCAGGGCAATGACGGCCTCGAAGTTCTCGCGGGTGATGCTCTTCAGTGTTACGCCCATCCCATGCTCCTCCCCTTTGGGTATTTCACCCAGCCACGGGCTACCGATCCGCAAGGTCACATCGTCCTCACACAGGATCACCCAACATACACGGGCCGGGTAGCTGTGTCGGATACTGAATCGCAAGGGATGCCCGCTCGGTACCTGGGCACGCGATGTCCATGACCGGCTCGTGCTCGAGTGGCAAGGCAAGCGATGAGGCTATTTAGCTCATGTGTGCATTATGGCCCGTCCTGACCGGTGCGGGGTAGAGCAACTGAAGCATCCGCTTCGGTGACGAAGGCACCGCGATGGAAGTCCGCCGCGGCCTCGACTTCGGCGATGCCACGCTGGCCAGGTTCCGCCGGCACATCGCCGGCCAGCACCTGCAGCACCGTCCTTACACCGCGTGACAGTGAGATCAGGTTGTAGCCGCCTTCCAGTACGAAGACCAGCCTTCCCCCGCATTGCTGGCGTGCCAGGCTCTGCAGGATGCCGGTCATGGCGGCAAAGCCGTCATAGGAAACATTCAGCGCCAGGTCATGGGTGTGGGGATCGAAGCCTGTAGAAACCAGGATCAGGTCGGGACGGAACTATTCGGCTGCAGGTATCAGGATCTCGCGAAAGGCCTTGAGATAGGCGGCGTCGTCGGCATCGGCAGGCAAGGGAACATTGACATTGGTGCCTTCCCCTAGGCCCACCCCGACCTCCGCGAGACTCCCTGTGCCGGGATAGAAGGGAGAGGCACGGTGGATATCGAAGAAAAGCACATCCGGATCGGCCCAGAAGATGTCCTGGGTACCGTTCCCATGATGGGCATCCCAATCGACGATCATGATTCGCTGGCAGCCCAGCGCCGCCTGGGCATGGGCGGCCGCCACCGCCACGTTGTTGAACAGGCAGAAGCCACGGGCGCGCACCGGTTCGGCGTGGTGACCGGGGGGTCTTACCAGCGCGAAGCTGCTCTCGGCCCTCCCCTCTACCACCGCCTCGACGGCGACGATCGCCGTGCCGGCGGCCACCTCGGCGGCATCGACGCTGCCGGGGGAGACGGCCGTGGTATCGTCGTCCAGCCAGGCGCTTTCTCCGCGCAGTTGGTAAATACTGTCCAGGTAAGAGTTGGTGTGGACGCGCCCCAACTGCTCCTGCGTCGCCGCCATGCCCGATTCGAAAGTCACGCCGGGAACCGGCTCGAGTTCCAGAAAGTGCCGGATAGCCGTGAGCCTGGCGGGATGTTCCGGATATTTCCAGGGAACGCCCAGTCCCACCAACAGTGAACGGATACGATCGTCCATGCGCCCCGGCAGGAAAGGCACCTCGATATCCGGTTCATGGGCCAGCATCCGCTCGTCATAGAAGGCGATCACGCTGTTCTCGTCGGCCACAATGCAAACTCCATGGCTGTGAAGCGAAAAAATGATTTAGGCCACATGCCTGGCTACAGCATAGATGAGTAATTCTATGGGGAACGGGTGTCGACGAACTCAATCGGTGGTTCAACAAGGGACGGCCCCATCAGGGCCTGGGCGCTGCAACACCCGATGAGGTGTACTTCGGTCAACCACTGATCCAAGCGGCCTGACGCCCGATAACAACCCGGTCAAAGCTTAGCTCGCCTGTCAGATGGTCCAGTGAATGGGGTCCACTTCAGAATCTGACGGCCACTGAGTTTCCAACTAACCTGACAGCGGGGCCTAAGCCGGCCTACTTAAATACTTTCTCCATATAGATCATAGCAATACGGAAAAATAAAAAATAACACAAACCTACGCTTACAAAATATAATAAACGCTTTCAGTTGTTCGTAATCAGGATCATACTGGCATTTCTACGCATCGAAAGCGAAGCTGTCGATGCCTAGGAAAAAACCCTCAGGTTGGCTCAAACCAACTTCAGGCTCACGCAATTACGAATGTAGGTAAAGATAATGAGCAAAGGGCAGGACAAAAAAAGAGATAGTAAAAAGAAACCGCTTTTAACCGCAAAGGAAAAGAAAGCCGCCAAGCAATCAAAGAAAGGCGAAACTGATGTTCTAGGGCATAAGGCAAAATAGGCTTTTCATCGCTGGGAATCTCATGGCCTTCAACGCTTCCCTAAAGCGGTGCAGGTGCGCGCATGTCATGACGCTGATAATCAGATCCACGTCATCGGTGCTACGCACCTGCTAGCGGGTGAACACATCGGTAAGCAGCAGCCCGGTCGTGCAGCCCTGGAGGGGGTCATTACATCACTTCACATTTACGGGGCAAAAGCAATATTCAAATCAGGCGGGTCAGCGGGCATCGTAGTCAAAATACCTTCGAACGCTATATCCGCATCGCCGACGATTTCGAAGGCAGTGCCGGGGGGGGGGGGTTAACTGGATGATAGGCCCCAAAACGCAGTAGCCCGGCGCAAAGGCCGGGCTACTGAAATGATGGCACGAGCTCAAGGCTCACTCTGTGCACGCCTTACACTAATGTGCATAAGCTAGGGAGCAAGCCCCCCTTCTACCAATCCATATCTCACATGAGCAACATCACCTTGCACCATGACCGGTAAACACCGTTTTTATCGTCTTGAACAGCACCAAAATATCGAGCCACAGTGAGAAGTGCTTAATATAATAGAAGTCATATTGCAGCTTAGTGATCATCCCATCGACCTCAGCCGCGTAACCCTGTTCGACTTGGGCCCAACCCGATATACCAGGCCTCACCACATGGCGATAACGGAAAAAAGGCACATCACGTTCGTACCATTCCGAAAGCTGCATGGATTCCGGACGCGGTCCGATAAAGCTCATCTCGCCTTTCAGCACATTGAACAACTGAGGCAGTTCATCCAAGCGATATTTGCGGATCACCCTGCCGACCCGCGTGATGCGAGGATCATCATCCCCATCGGTGAAGCCTTTGCCACGCTGGTCTATGTACATGCTGCGAAACTTGAACACCTTAAATGGATTGCCGCGATAGCCCATGCGTTGCTGCAAAAACAACGCAGGCCCGGGGCTGTCCTTCCTGATCGCCAAAGCAGTCACAAGCATGATGGGTGTCAGAATAGGGAGCAGCAACAGCGCCCCGAAGATATCAAAGCAGCGCTTGACGCCTGAATACATGGCAGACGGCATCAACGAGCCAAACTCATTTTCCGATAGATGGTCAATGCGGACGCGACCACTAATCGACTCCTGCATTTGGCGAACATGGTACACCGGAATACGGCAAAGCGTGCATTCCGCCAGGAACTTTTCCCATTCTGCGCCAAGGCTATCACTTCTCAGGTCGGCCACGATGGCATCATATCGCGTACCATCTGGCTCTGGTGTGCGCAGTTGGCGAAGCTCGACATGAGGTGAAGGCTGCAACTTTAATGCATGCCCCACCGGTACCACTGCGATCTTCAAACACCGATAACGTCTTCCGATGAAGTAGCCAGCAAAAAACCAGATTAGCGAGGCTAAATAGCCCGTAAACAACACTTGGCGCGTGTAACCTTCCCTCGTAAAGAAGAGAATGGCCACCACGACCAAAAACGCCAGGCTAACAGTAGGAGCAATATAGGCCGCAACCTGGACACCAGGAAAACGAGTAAAACGCCGCAGGCAAAACATGATGGCCACAAAGGCCAAACCAATGGCCACAATGGTATTGGCTCGATAATCAGGCATCACATGCCAGAACCCCCAGCCCCAACGCTCGAGCGCTGGAAGAGCAATCACCAGCGGCAGCCCCACCAGCAGTTGAAAAGGCAGGCCCAACAGAAATTGCTCATACCACCGCGAGTGGCGACGTTCGTACGATTGTGTCACTTCCATGCCTTTATTGACTCTCCGCGTCCAACTGCATAGTACATCAGGCCAGCATCCTTGACGGCCTTCGGTGAAAACAGGTTGCGACCATCGACCACCACCGGCATGGCGAGCTGCGCCTTTAACCAATCGAAATCAAGGACACGGAACTCCTTCCACTCGGTGCAAATCACCAACGCATCGGCGCCCTTCACCGCCTGAATTCGGTCGGCTACCAGCACCAGGTCATCGCGATCACCGTAAATACGCCGACATTCCTTCATGGCCTCCGGGTCGTAGGCTTGTACCTTGGCACCGGCGGCCCACAGCGCTTCCATGACGTCGCGGCTCGGCGCATCGCGCATATCATCGGTGTTGGGCTTGAACGACAGCCCCCACAGGGCGATGGTCTTGCCGGCCAGGTCACCATCGAAGGCCTGATTGAGTTTTGCAAACAGGGTGCTCTTCTGGCGACGGTTGACGGTCTCGACGGCATTGAGGAGATCCGCGGGGTAGTCGACTTCACTGGCGGTACGCGCCAGCGCCTGGACATCCTTGGGGAAGCAGGAGCCGCCGTAACCACACCCCGGATAGATGAAGTGATAACCGATGCGCGGATCGCTACCGATGCCCTGGCGTACCTGTTCGACGTCGGCGCCCAGCCGCTCGGCCAGATTGGCGATCTCGTTCATGAAGCTGATCTTGGTCGCCAGCATGGCGTTGGCGGCGTACTTGGTCAGTTCGGCGGCCCGCACATCCATGAATATCATCTTTTCATGGTTGCGGTTATAGGGAGCGTAGCATTCACGCATCCGCGTCTTGACGTGTTCGGCGTCGGTCCCCACCACGATGCGGGCGCCGCCGCTGAAGTCCTCGATGGCCGCGCCTTCCTTGAGAAACTCCGGATTCGAGCAGACATCGAAGTCAATCTCCAGGCCCCGCTCAGCCAAGGTACTGGCAACGGTCTCACGGACACGGTCGGCCGTTCCCACCGGCACGGTGGACTTATCGATGATGATCTTGGACTCGTCCATGTGCTCACCGATGGTCTTGGCCACCGCCAGCACATACTTAAGATCGGCGCTGCCATCTTCGTCCGGCGGCGTGCCAACGGCAATGAACTGCAATTCCCCATGCGTCACAGCCGTCGCCGCGTCCGTGGTGAAGCGCAGCCGACCCGATGCCACGTTGGTGGATACCATCGCCTCAAGACCGGGCTCATAGATCGGAATGTCACCTTGATGGAGGCGCGCGATCTTGTCGGCATCCACGTCCATGCACATGACGTCATGGCCCACATCGGCCAGGCAGGTGCCGGTAACCAGGCCTACGTACCCTGTACCAAAGATTGTGATCTTCACGCTATCTCTCTTCCTAATTACCTTAAGATGTACTTGTGGCGTATCGAACGCTCTTGTTATCAGGATGTCGCAGGCAATATGCCATGCTAAACCCTCGCTCCGGCGGTGAAAGACAGCTCCAACACCATCGCTTTTATCATGGCAGAGAGCCGGAGCTCCATTCTACTCACCAAGCTCCTACGGCTTCACGACTCAGGGAAAACGCATGAAAAAACCTACACCGCGAGAATGTCTGCCAGGTAGGTGTCATCCGGCGCTGCTTTCTTCTATTTCCGCCCAATTTCGCCCAACTCCGCCCTTGAAAAGCTTCTCCCCTTTCAGGCAATTCAGCCCGATATGCCAGATCCTGGCAAGATTTTCCACCGCCTGTCTCCGGTGAATTTTGCAAGCATCTTCACGGAGAGCAACGTCCAGAGGCCAGTAAAACTTATTCTCAACAAACCAATTCTGGAGGGCCGCTTCGGCCAGCTTTTTGGCGCTGAGCCCGGCGGAGCTGATATAGTAGCGGATCATCGGAGCCTCTGGTAAGTCGTCCCCTTCCTAGCGGAAGTGCATGACGACACTCACCGTTTTCAATCCAGGCCACTCGTATCTAAACTCCTGAAAGTCTCCAGTAATCCCACTAACGATGTGATGCCGTGTCTCTTTCCTGCCCCGATTCTTCTCATTTGTGACATAGGTCTATCCCCAACGAAGTTGACCACCTCGGCTATCAAAAATGCAACCTCGAAGGCATCAGACAAGGCCGTCTGATTTTCTTTCACAGATAACAGGTGATCGGAGCCCTTCTGCAGGACTTGAGTGACATTCTTCTTCTGGCAACTCATGGCATCAATCGTTACCAGACAGCCCTGAAGATTCAGTAGCTTGAGCAGCTCAAGAATGGCCGTAACCTCGTTGGACTTCTCGGCCGTCTTTACATGCCCCAAAACTACCCCATTGGCCGCACTGAAGGCGCCGACTATGTAGATGGCACCCTTCCCCTTTCCTCGGCAATAAGAGCCTCGCAGTGTCTTGCCATCAATGGCCACCACTGCCCATCGGTGATGTCATGGCAAGCCTTAATCTACTCAGCAAAGGCTGCCTACAATTGCTCGGCACTCACCAGGGCCATCATCCGAGCCATGGCGTCGTAACTGGACACACCGGCACCAAAATCGCCGTACTGGCTAAGAAAATCCAGCTTTGCGTGACCAAAATCCCCGATTTCGTCCCAGCCTTCGTCACCACAGATCACCGCAAAGACGGTTAGAAACAGAATATCCGACAGCTGATGATGCACTTTCCAAGCCTGGCGGAAGTCGGGAACAATCGATAAATGGTGCATAAGAGATAGTGTGAGTATAGGTGTTATGGCCCCAGGTTTCTGCACACTTCATCCAGTTAATGCGAGATGTGTGCGGGGCGCCGCATAGCCCAAAGACTGATGTGGCCGCTCTTCGTTGTAGTACCGGATCCAGCTATCAATTACGCCCCTTGCTTGACCTAGTGATTCGAGGCAATGAAGCCAGATGCACTCCTCCTTCAAGGAACGGAAGAAGCGCTCGATTAGCCCGTTCTGCTCCGGTGTATACGGCGTCGTGAATTCCTGCTTGAGGCCATAGGCCCTCACCGTACCCGTATAGTGGCGACTGCTGAAAACGAGCCCGTTATCTGACCGGAGGGCTAATGGTTACTGAACGCGACCCAGCTTCCCAAGCCGATAGATCAACGCTTCATCCAGCGCGGCCTCAGCGGTCTTGCTGCTGCCATTGTCCAATAAATCGCCAGCCGAGGATCACGCGCGTATAGCAGTCGATTATCACCGCCAGGCTGGCCCGCCAATTCTTGCCGCACCACACGTGCGTGAGATCCGTTGCCCAGCGTTCATCAGGCCGTGATGCGACTAACGGGAGGTTCTTGGCACGCGGTCGGAAGCCTTGTGGCCGTTTTCGCACCTGCCAGCCCTTTAGCTGCAGGATGCGCAGTATTGGCTTTCGGTTTTCCCCCAGGATGCACGCTAGGCGGCGATAACCATAGGTCGTGAAGCGCTCCAGGGTCAGTTTCACCCGCCGCGCCAAGTCGGTAATGATGACACGCTGCCGCGACATGGGGCGGTAATACAGGCTGCGCCGTGGGAACCCCAACCACTGGCAGAGCTTAACGAGCGATACCACATGGCCCTCTTCAGCGAGTTGCGCCTGCAGCGAATTTACGAGTTCTCGTCCTCGTCCAGCAGGCGCTTGATTTTTTTAGTACATAGATCTGCAGATGGGCCTCGCCCAGCGCTTCCTTAGTCTCACGGAGCTCGGGCTCGTAATGCTCACGGATGTCCTTGGGCCGAGCTTTAAATCCGCTTTCCATGCTGCGCTTAGCGTCATCGACCCAGCTCTCGACCTCAGAGACGATGAGGTCGTGCTGGCGGGCCACTTCAGCGAGCGTGGTCTTGCCCTTGAAGATGTCCATGACCACGGCGGCCTTGCGCTTGGCGGTCCAGCGTTTGACGGTAGGTTCGTTGCTCATCTCATCCTCCTGATCGCTGCACTATAGCCTGTGCAGCTATGGAGGGGGTCACTTCACACTTCACCAGGTCTTTAGACCGGGCGCAACGAGACTTCAACAGGACCCAGCCGGCTCAGCCAGGCCGCTCCTCCTGTGGGTTGGCCATCTGCCAGTGCAGTGTATCGCGCGGCGCTTCCGCTTCAGACCTGATAAAAGTCGCGATACCACGCCACAAAATTGGCCACGCCGTCCTTCACTGGCATGGCGGGCTTGTAGCCAACGGCTTTCTCCAGCTCGGTGGAGTCGGCATAGGTGTCCGGAACATCGCCCGGCTGCAAGGGCAGCAGGTCTTTGGTAGCCTTCTTACCCAGTGCTTCCTCAATGGCCACAATGTACTCGGAGAGCTTCACTGGGTCGTTGTTACCGATGTTGAAAATCCGGTACGGTGCATTGCTGGTCGCCGGATCGGGAGCGGCGCTATTCCACTCGGGATTGGGCTGAGCCACATCGTCACTGGTACGCACCACTCCTTCAACGATGTCGTCAACGTAGGTGAAATCGCGGGTATGGTGGCCATGGTTGAACACCGAAATCGGCTCGCCCGCCAAAGTCGCTTTGGTAAATAGGAATAGCGCCATGTCGGGACGCCCCCATGGACCATAGACGGTAAAAAAACGCAGCCCTGTGGTGGGCAGGCGGTACAAATGGCTGTAGCTGTGTGCCATCAGCTCATTGGCCTTCTTGGTGGCTGCGTAGAGCTGCAGCGGGTGGTTGACGCTCTCGTGCTCGGAGAACGGCATCTTGGTGTTGGCACCGTAAACGCTGCTGGTGCTGGCGTAGGTAAGGTGCTGCACCTGTTGGTGCCGACACGCCTCCAGGATGTTGGTGAAGGCCACCACATTGCTCTGTACATAAGCGTGGGGATTTTCCAGCGAATAGCGCACCCCCGCCTGGGCGGCCAAGTGGATTACCCGCTCGGGACGGTGCTCAAGGAACGCAGTGTTCACTGCCTGCTGGTCAGCGAGATCCTCGCGCACGAAGACGTACTCGCTGCCGGTCCGCGCCGCGGTTTCTTCAAGAATCTTCAGCCGCGCTTCCTTGATGGCTGGGTCATAGTAATCGTTGACCACATCAAAGCCGACCACACTGTCGCCCCGCACCAGCAGGCGCTTGGCTACATGGAAACCGATAAAGCCGGCATTGCCGGTCACAAGAATCTTCATTTACATTGTCCTGGATAATGTTCGCTTGACCGCTTGACTGCTCAGAGTCTGAGATCCACCGCCTCCTTGGGCAGCAGGTACTTCAAATCATAGAGCACATGCTCGGGCTTACCCCAAGCGCGAATGCCCTCGGCACCCAACTCGCGGAATTCTCGGTGCGCCACGGCCAGCACAACGGCATCGTAGGCGCCGGCCTCGGGGCGTTTCATGAGACGAACGCCATACTCCTCCTCGGCCTGGTTCTTGTCGGCTTGCGGGTCGTATACATCCACGGCCACATTGTAGTCTGCCAGCTCGCTGAGGATATCCACTACTCGGGTGTTGCGCAGGTCGGGGCAGTTCTCCTTGAAGGTCAGGCCCATCACCAGCACCCGGGCGCCATCCACATGGATACGCTGCTTAATCATCTGCTTGACCAACTGGCTGGCGACATAACTCCCCATTCCGTCGTTGATGCGCCGCCCGGCCAGAATCATCTCAGGGTGGTAGCCTACCTGCTCGGCGCGGTGGGTCAGGTAATAGGGATCCACGCCGATGCAGTGGCCCCCCACCAGTCCGGGACGGAACGGTAGGAAGTTCCACTTAGTACCGGCGGCTTCCAGCACCTCCTCGGTATCAATCCCCAAACGATTGAAGATCACCGCTAGTTCGTTGATCAGCGCGATGTTGATGTCGCGCTGGGTGTTCTCGATCACCTTGGCCGCCTCGGCCACGGCAATGGAGCTGGCCTTGTGAGTTCCGGCGGTGATCACTCGGCGGTAGAGCGCATCTACGAACTCCGCTACTTCCGGGGTCGAGCCCGATGTGACCTTCTGGATGGTGGTGACCCGATGCTCCTTGTCACCCGGATTGACCCGCTCCGGGCTGTAACCGGCAAAAAAGTCGCGATTGAAGTTCAACCCCGAGCCCCGCTCAATCACTGGCACGCAATCAGTTTCGGTAGCTCCCGGGTAGACAGTGGACTCAAAGATCACTACGTTGCCCTGGCCTATTACCTGTCCAAGGGTCTCGCTGGCGCGCATCAAGGGCGTCAAGTCTGGCCTACGGCTGGCATCGATCGGGGTAGGTACGGTGACGATATAAACGTTGCACGCGCGCAGCGCCTCAAGGTCACTCGAGAAGCTTAGCTGCGAGGCACTAGTCAGCAGTTCCGGCTCAACCTCCAGAGTGTGGTCGATACCATCACGCAGATCGCTGATGCGCTTGGAGTTGATATCGAAGCCCAGTGTAGGCATCAACTTACCGAACTCCACTGCCAGCGGCAAGCCTACATAGCCCAAGCCAATCACACCCAGGTGCACATTATCCAATCTTTGCATATCGAGTAACCCTTATTTTCCCATTATTTAGGTGTTTAGTCCCAGGGTGTAATAGTCCATGGTACCATTACACCATGGGACTAAACACTTAGACACCATCGCTCCTGACCGGTCACAAACGTCTCATTAGGCGGCTTGTGGCCGGTATTAGGTTTGCGTCTTGAGTACAATGCAGGTGATATGAATCAGCTTCCGCATCGCCGCCCCCAGGGCCGCCTTCTTACTCTTGCCATTATCTGTTAGCCGCCGTTAGAGCGCAGAGATACGAGGATTGCGCCTCAGCCCGACGATGGACGCCATATTAGGCAACGATGCCTGTCATGGTTGTTTGAATCTGGAATCAGGCGGCTTCGGCAATCTTCTTCTGGCAACCCATCGCATCGCTCTTTAACAGGCAGCATTTTAGATTGAGAAGCTTAGCAGATCGGGAATCGCAGTAATCTCGTTGGATTTATCCACTGTCTTGACCTGACCCAGCACCACCCCATTCGCTGCACTGAAGGCACTGACCATATGGATCGCCCCCTCGCCCCAAAGTACGATCCACTCAACGTCTTGACATCGATGGGCACCACCGTGCCTTCTGTTACGTCATGGCAGGTCTTCATCTACTTGGCAAAGGCACTTTGGAGCTAATACGCATCGCCCCTGGTCAAGGTGTTATGGCTGGGCGTGCCGACCTTAAAATCGCCGTACTGGCAAAAAAAGTCCAGCTTCACGTGGCCAAAATCCTCAATCTCATCCCATCTTTCCGAGCCACATATCACCGCGCAGACGGTTAAAAACAGCATATCAGATAGAACAGCATTTGCTGCACTTTCCAAGCCTAGCGGAAGTCGTGAACGATCGATAAGTGGTGCATAAGAGAGGATGTCAGCATCGGATAATCCATGAGCAAAAGCTGTTATATGACCACATTAGCTCCTACTAGTAAATCGCCAAGAAGCCGTCGTAAAGCAGTTTTTCATGCTTTTCCCTGCACGGCCTGAGGCCGGCAATCCTGAGCGCCCCAACCTCAACAACGGTAGGTGTTGGTGCCGATGCCAAGCTCTGCACATGCGGCCTGTAGACAGGCTCCATCGGCACGCGCTTCATCGCTCAGCTGAACGGCGTCCTGGCGATCTAACATGCTGATCATTCGTCCTCCTCCCCCAGATCGCTAGATCGCTCGAGCCCTTTTTTCTCAACGCCAACAGTGCAGCGGTTTACACGAGTGCGGCCTCTTTGCGACGGAGCTCACGCTTGACCTCCTTGCTCTCATAGCGCTACGCCTTGAGGGCTTCACACTGCTACTTGGAGGCGGTATCACTCCGGTCGTTGGCGCCTTCGCAGCTCGCCCGTCAGTGCTGGATCCGCTCGGGATAAAGGCCACGCTGCCGGCAGTCCTCGGCGCACTTGTCCTCGCTCAGGGCCGCCGCACCCAGAACGGCGTGAAACTTGTACTGCGAGCCCCAGCCCTCGGGATCATCGCTCTGGTCAGGTAGCAAACGGCCCGCTTGCCGAGCCTTCTTGCGCCAGTTGTAAAGCATCGCCGCGGAGACGCCTTCTTCCAAGGAGACTTCCGCCACCGTGCGGTTGTGCGGCGGGAGCAACTCCTTGAAGATGGCTTCCTGGCGCTCATCGAAGCACTTCATCGGAATCTCATTTCGCCCATATGGTTCAGAGTCTAACAGCCGTTGAGGATCCAACTAGCTTGGCAGAGGTGGGGAGTTTACAGGCCGTAAATGAGTATTCTTAGCTGATTTTTAACGCCGGATAGCGGAGCGCAGACACTTATCAGACGTCACCATGATCAAAATATAACATGGATACAACACCTAACCTAAAAGGTCAGGTTTTGCACCCAGAATCTGCGGCCAAGCCGTTCAATCAAGACCTACTTAGAATTTTTGGTGTAAAATTCTATTAAGTTATCCCATACAACCTCACTAGAAAAACTTTCAAGCACCCTTTCCCTTCCAGAATCGCCGAGCCTGTTTCTCAGCTCCCTATCTTCATACAGCCGCAACATGGCATCGTGCAATTCATCTACCGAATAAGGATTGCATAAAATACCAGTCACATCATTTTTTACTGACTCTCGACAGCCGACAACGTCATAAGCAATTACCGGAATATTCATAGCACTAGCTTCAATAGCCACATTTCCAAAACCCTCGCGGTAACTGGGGAAAACAAAAACATCTGCTATAGCAAAGTAATCCTCCACATAGTTTGACCATGAAAGGCGTACTATTGAAGAACACTCCTCAATAGCAATCAAGGTTTCATCCTCTAAAAGATCAAAACTCTCGTATTCTCCAACCAACAACAAATAGACATTACTAGAAACTTTTTTTTGCAAACTCAAAAAAGCGGACACAAGCTCATTAACACCTTTATCACGCCTTAATCTACCTGAATACAAGAAAACAAAGCCTTCTTCAAGACCCACAATGCTTTTTATTTCCCTAACATCCTCGCCAGAGTATCTGCTCATTGAAAATCTTTTCAGATCAACGCCATTACTCGAACCCTGCCCCAAAACCACCATTTTTTCTTCGCTACAAAGACCGGATTCAACATACTCATTCGCCAACTCAAAAGATATAGAGTGAACTTTTCTTGAAAGTGAGCAAATCAAACCATCCAACAACTCGTAACACTTTCGCTTAACTCCAGACAAATTCTCATATGCTCTACCTCTTATCATGTAGACAACATTCTTTTGGCCAGATAATCTTGCAGCTATAACCCCTAACAATGAAGCCTTGGGAGTTGAAACACTAATAACATCAAATCTATTACTAACAAAAAACAGCCACAGCCTAAAAACAGAAAGCAAATCCTTAAGCGGACTAGGATTTCTTTCAATATTAATGGCAACAGGGCTAACACCTTGAGACTTTATCATCTCATGCTCTTTACCTGGAGAGGACACAGCCGTTACTTCAAATCCATTAGCTGTCAGATAAGAAAACTGCTCTCTATATAAAGACTGAAGATTCATCGGGTTAGTAATAACAACACAAATCTTTATTTTCCTATCTGTCACAACGATTCACCTTACAAACCAACTTAGCAGGAACACCCATATAAATCATATTATCGTCACAATCGCGAGTAATCAAACTATTAGCGGCAACAATACATCCACTACCAACACTCACGCCAGATGAGATAGTTGCTCCAGCTGCAATCCAACTTCCACTACCAATTGATACTTCGGAAAAAGTACTTTTCCCTCTATAGACGGAGCCATCTTTAAATGTATGCTTAGTAGAGACTATGACTGCATAAGGAGCCACCATGACTTCACTAGCAATTTCCACACCACCTAAAGCATTCACCCAGACTCCTTTTGCCAGGTAAACATTATCACCAACTGACAAGTTTTTGATCCCAAGGAGCGTAACATCTCGTCCCAAAGTTAAACCTTTAGGACGCCCAGGAATAAAAAAGGAAATCAACCAACCTCTAACACGTATAGAATATCGATTATCTGGTAGAAACCCAGTTATCAACATTAGAAACCACACAGGTAATACATACCTCAACTGATCCTCCACATAAGACTTCATTAACAAACCCTACCACGAAGTTGGCTATAAAAATCATATCTTTTCTTATCCAAAGAATCAGCTGCATACTCTAAAGAAGTATTGTAATTTTCCAACATAGCATTAACCGGGGACTCTAAGTTAATGAGATTTAGTATGACGTTCTTCAAGCCAATGTGATCGCCTGGCTTATGTAAATACTCCTTAGGGAGCAACTCTGGTATACCACCCGCAGTAGATCCACCACATAATTTACCACAAGACATTGCTTCTAATAGAGCTCTCGGGAGACCTTCCTGCCTGCTTGGTTGTATATATACATCCAAACTAGAAATCCACTTTAAAACTGGCTCACCATTAGGCAAGGAACCGCTAAACTCTACTTGCGATACAACCCCCATCTTTTCTGATAGAACTTTATAGCTTTCAGCATCACCACTACCCAGTATTTTCAATTCGCATCCCACACCTTCTTTTAAAAGTAAAGAGACAGCGCAAACAGCAGTGTCTATTCCTTTATAATTACTTTTAAAATTTCCTATCAAGCCTATGGTAACAATCTCACTTTCATATGTCTTAGGACGCTGGGTAATAAACCCAGCATCCTTAGAAGGGTTTATAGAAACATTTGAAATTGCGACAGCGTTAGCATGCCGTGCAGAAGGATAGCGTTTTTGTAAAAACCAATTTGTAACATACAGATTTTGGGGGCTAGACCTTACTGCAGCCCTCATTCTAAAATAGGCGATAGGTGCATATAGCTTTGCGAGAATGCTTCCATAGTTCCAAAGTGCATCCCAAACACAACCAACAACTTCTATAGCGTAAGGAATTTTATTTTCTTCTGCGACTTTTAGTGCCATCAACCCATTCTCGCTAGGCAACCTTACTATCACTGAATCCGCGCACGAAACATGCCTACGAATTTCTTCAAAAACTTTTCTTCGTTTCAACACCCTTTTAGCCGCAGAAGTATCACTAACAAAATTAAACTCTACTTCATCTCGTCCCGATCTGACAAGATTGCTTTCAGCATCTTCCCTGACACCTCCATATCTTCCAATTACGCAAATTTTATCAAAATGATCTATATAGCGTTGCCAAGCACTTGATGGAAATGCAGATGCCGAATATATCTCACCATCAATAGACTTAAAAAACACATGATCATGTACAAAAACAGCCTTCATGAACAGTTCCTTTTATTCAAAAGCACATGAAAGAGATAAAACATAATAACTGACAAACCACCGACCTTGAAAGTTTGAGAGAACAAATTTGCCACATCAGCTCTTATACAATATATAGAGGTTAATAGTGCTAACACATAAAAAACAAACCAATAAATAGACTTTCCCCTTAAGATGAAAAGCCAAGAATTTACAGTAGCCACAATAGACAAAACCACTATCACCCCGAAGTAACTACCCAGCAAATAGCCTTGCGCCACATACCCAAATCCCCAGCCTGAAGTGCCCGAGAAACCATTTTCAGGTCGGTAGACGTCATCAAACCATTTCCCAGTACTCATAAGAGAACTATCAAAAAATATACTAGGAATGAAAGCTCTTAGTACATCTGTGTAAAGATATCCAAAACTATGCTCCACACCGAAGTATATTACTGAATAGACATTCCTCGATGCAGAAATAAACTCATTATTAAACAAAAACCCCAACCCATTATATATCACAGCGATATCAAAACCACCCGATATCAAAACTGCTTTAAAGACTTGGCTAAGGGGTGCAATAAACGCTGCAGCAACACATAATAAAAAAACAAACCAAAAACTGGCATTCCTTCTTTTATCAGTTTGAATAACCAAGACAATTAAAATAACACGGAAAACTATGTCCCTCTCTCCAGCAAGAATCATATAAAAGAAAGAAACTAGAAATATAAGAAAAACTGGCAGATCACCCCTGAAAAAATTTTCACTCCTCACCACTCTGAAAATAAAATAATTAATAACTATCAAGAAGGCAAAAACCGTATAGCTATTTATACCTTTTGCCTCACTCACCAACTCTTGCTTTGAGCTAGCCCCCGAGCTATATAGCAGCGTGATCATAATGAGAACTATCGAACCAAATATTAATGCAATGATATTCTCACTCAAAAAACTCTTTCTCCTTGACTCATAACTAGCGCAAGAAAAAAACTCGTCCCCTTTACTTATAAGTAAATTACACACAACCAGGTAAGAAAAAACCCCAACGAGTGAATGATTGACGGACACAGCCAAATCCCCATGATCAACAGGGAGGATCAAGCTCGGTGAAAAAATAACTCTAAGAGGATACCAAGTAGAATAAAGTGCAAAAAAAGAAGTAAATAAAACCCTGGGATCCAGAAGGCTTCTGGAATTAAATAAAAGCACCCCTGAGATCACAATAAAGGCCAATGATAACAAAGATACCGTCAAGTCACTTATTACAACTGCCTGCACTACAACCCAAAGTCCGGCAACAAAAAACAACAATTTCTCTTGAGGCTTAGAGAGGCGTAAAGATGTGTTTTTCATAAATCAGCTACTAACATTACGAGATACTTGGTGTTTATGACAAAACCCAAACACTTTATTTGCGAAAAACAAAGCGGCTAAATTCTGAACCACCAGCAAATAAATAGTTGTAAAAGCCAACCCCCAGATCCCTAACAACTGGAATAATACCACTGCAATAGCTATACTTGAAAATGATGTGAATAGAGACAAATTCCTCATCACCTTTTGGCGGCCAGACATATTCAGCAGACTCCCTACTGCACCAGTACCTACGTTCACTAACTGAGAAATCACTAACGCAACCAAGATATAATACCCCTCAACAAACTCTTCACCAAAAAACACTAGAATATCTTTACCAAAAATAATCAAAACAGCAGCGGGGAGTAGCGCGATGAAAAACATAACTAAACTGGAAAAAACGTAAAGATCAGATGCAGCTCCATATTTTCGAGCGCTGCACAATACAGCAAACCGGGGACCCAACACACCATTAAATATCATCAAAATGAAATTTATAAGGAAGGCCACTCTATTGACGGTACTAAAAACACCTATTGAACTCGCGGTTAAAAAAAAACCACCTAACAAAACAATGCCCCACTGAGAACAATAATTTGCAAGACTGATCAAAAAGTAATCAGGAAGGTGTCTTAAAAACTCCCTAAACCTACTTGATAGCGCATCACCCTCACAACTCACCAAACTATTTAAAATAGATATCTTCTTAAGGAAAGTGAAAACACCTAACAGAAACAAGATGAAAGTTGATAACGCAAAAATCCAAGTAGCTTCTAGCAAGGTAGAACCTGGAAATACACTCTCATATATGAATATATTCAATGCCGAGAAAAGTGACGAAAACCCAGTCTCAAAAACCGGGGCGATTGGTGATTCGTTTATAGCTCTGTAAAGACTACCCAGCACAAAAAGGTAGGTGTAAAAAGGTAAACAAAACAACAATGGCGGAAAAATATCGACCAACTCGCCACCATCCATTACAAGAAGAGATAACTCAACCCTAAAACTTAACAACACCAAGCAAGCCAAAAACCCAATAAAAAAAACATTAAAAAAGGTAGTGGCCAGAATAGCTTTTATCATAGAGCCATCGTGGTTATAAAATGCAACGCCTCCAAACTTTAGAATACCATCGTTGATACCAAATCTTAGCAGCACTCCAACCCCGATAATCAAAGATAAACCTAGCATAAAAGTTCCGACACCTTCAGCGCCATACAACCTCGCCAAGACTAAACCCAAAAGCAAAGTACCAGATGCCCCTATAGCTTTAGTTACCAATGTTTTGGCTGCTAGGTTAATGATATCTCTATATAAAATTAAGTTTTTCCGGCAAAATACCAATATATTCATGATGATTTTTTACTTTCCATGTGCCGGCGGATGCAGGCTCTGAGTACAACAGTGTCATTGTATAGATGATGGGCCTTTTTGATATTTCGCCATCAGCCCAGCTTATTCATGAGGGTGGCCTGAAAAAGAAGGTAGCGAGTGGTTTCCTCTTGTAGAATCAGAATGCTCCTAGCAGAACACGATCCAAGATGACCGCTCCCCTAAACGACCAAGTCGACCTCGCGCAAGGGCTCTGTCTGTGCTGAGCTGAGCTGAGCTGAGCTGAGCGGCCAGTGCACCACCTAGGCGAAACGCATGAAAAAATTTACACTGCGAAAATGTCTGTCGGATAGTTGTCATCCAGTCTTGCCAACACTGGCTACCACTACGCCATCGGTGCAAGCCTTCATCCACTCAGTCTGCAACTACTCGGCACTCAACAAAGCCATCACACACGCCAAGGTTGTCATGGCTGAGCACACCGGCACCAAAATCGCCGTACTAGCTAAGAAAATCCAGCCTTCGGCACCACAAATCACCGCACAGGCGTCCATAAACAGGATATCCAACAGCTGATGCTGCACTTTCCAAGCCTGGCGGAAGTCGGGAACAATCGATAAATTGTGCCTAAGAGATGGTTTTAACATGAGTCATCCATGAGCAAAACGCGTTAGATGACCGCATTAGCACCTACTGGTAAAGCGCTACGAATCCCGTCGTAGAGCAGTTTTCATACGTTTTCTCTGTGCTGATCAACGCGCCGGATGATCTGCGAGCCAGTGATGAGGGAAAAACTCCCGTCAGCATGCTCGCTTGGCTAAGAACCGGCTCCTTGAGGGATACGACAGGCAGCATCAGGCATATGCTTTGAGCTGGCTCTTGCTGGATGGGGAAGCTAGATCTCTAGACAGGATGATTCACAATCTTGTGCAAAAAAGCTGTGCCTCAGCTCGTGGAAGCCTACGGAATCAGTACTCACATTGCAGCAAAGATATTGATTGTTGTGGGGGGGCTATCCCGAACGAATCAAGTTTGGAGCGGCATTGGCGAAGCTGGCAGGCTTCAGTCCCATCCCCGCCTCCTCAGGCATAAGTCGGGACGGTCTAGAATTAACAGAGGCGACCACAGGCAGCTCAATGCTGCCATGTATCGCGTAGCGATTGTGAGTATGCGACACCATGAACCTACCAGGCCATATGTTGCGCGAAGAACAGCAGAAGGTAAAACAAAACGGGATATCGTCAGGTGCCTCAAACTCCACATCAAGCGTGGGGTTTACCGGCTCCTCCAACATGGCCCCAAGTTAGCAGAATACACGACTTGACATATATAGGAGCATCAACGCGTATACCGTGAGTTTCTTCTATAGCCTGAAGATTGAGGCAATCCATGGTGAGCGTTTCGAAATCCGGAATGCCATGCGGCGGCAAGTGTTCGAGTAAATAGAGATAGACTACAACCGGCAGCGCCGGCACAGTGCGATTGGGATAATCAACCCAGAGGCCTTCGTGGCCCGTATGATCACTTAGGTCAGTGTCCACGATTGCTGGGTATGACCAGTTGTCGTCGCTCACCCTGTCCTCCTAATGACTGCACTATAACCTGTGCAGCTATGGAGGGGGTGGGGCACTTCACTGGGACCATACAACTAGATACCGCCAATGCTGCACTTGCTGCACTTGCTGCTTAATCCAGGGATTAAAAATACTGAATGACTGATTATAAAATAAAAAAGTATGAGCAACCAGCTGATTCACATCACATTTTTGTGAACTTTTGCGTTTCGCCGAGCCCGTCACATTGTTCAGAACAACGCCCCACATTTCTGTGAGGCGACATCCTTAACCCACTGATTTTATTGACCACCAGTAATAAGGGCGGTTATCAGTTACTTTTGGCCTCTTGTTCCTTGAGGCTGTTGCAGACCAAACCTGCAAACTGCATCAAGAAAACACCCATTACCGAAAGCATCACGCCAAGAACTAGAGCCAAGGCCATAATTAAGGTACGGCTTGTTCCTACTTTCTCTAGACTTTGAACAGCGGTTTGAGCCACCCGGCCATCTTTTAGCAAATCAAGACGATCTTTAGTCGTCGCTATCTGCTCGGTGTAATTGGCGAGGAGATCTGCGGCACCGGGCGATGTCGATTGTTCAGCAGTAGCTACTAATGCTTGTAGGCTCTCCAATCGATTCTCCAGCGACGACCGCTGACGGTCTACCAAGGTTTTCTGATCGCTCTCGATACTCGACAACAACGCACTATGCATATCTTCAACGAGAGGCGCTGTCTCTTCGGATGCCCGCGAGGTGATTTTCATCAACTGCGTGTCTTCCGGTGTCGAGAGCTCTACAGAAAATGGCAAGGATTCAAGCCCGTTTTGCTCAAGCAACTCTCGTGTCGCGGGTGATACATATAGGCTCCGCGCCTTGGCGATCACCGTGTTTGCTGATTCAAGGGCACGCTCCGTGTTGCCCTCCCTTCCTGGCGATTGTTCGGCGACTTCATAGACTGAGACGTAGCTATAGCTAGGCGTCATCGTCAACACATAAGCAAAGGCGGCTAGCACCACCACCGCAAAGATAGTGGCCATCGCTTTCCAACGCCTGACCAGAATGGCCGCAAGGTCGACCAGGGAAATTTCGTCATCATGATAGGAGCGCTGATCGGACATTGCATCGGTTACCAATTGATTAGCTTTTTTGTTCACGCAGCAAGCAGGCACGCTACCGCCCGGGGATTACCTGGGCGCTTTCCCTAACCCTGTATTCCACGCTAGCTTACGCAGACCTGCTGCAGCATACGCATTGTATGCCCATTGTCCACGATGCTCTATGTGACAATCATGAGAAAAGGTACCTGTTTGGGTCGCTAATCGACAACAGATAACAGCAATATCAATCAGTTATACGCATAATTGTAGTATCCATAGCCGTAACTGGCAGCTGCCTTACGCTCCATGGCGTTCAGGATGGCGCCTTTAACCACTACCCCTGAGGTCTCAAGACGTCGCTTGGCAACTTCCAGCTCCTTGACAGGATTCATTTGGAAACGCGTCACCATCAGCGTAGTCCCGCACTGCTTACCGATAACGGCGGCATCTGTCACAGCAAGGATCGGCGGCGTATCGATGATCACCAGGTCATATCGCGCGCGAATATCTGCGAGGAATTGACTGAATCGCTGCTGCATCAATAGCTCTGAGGGGTTGGGCGGCGCACTGCCGCGCGATAGGTAATCCAACCCATCGATTTTGGCCGACCTTACTACGTCCTCTAACCCTGCCTTTCCGGCCAGAAGCTCAGATAGCCCCCCTTCGCTCTTACCGCCGAAGGCATGGTGTACGTGCCCTTTGCGCATATCCGCATCCACGACCAATACCTTCTGTCCCGCCTGAGCACAAACGGCTGCCAGGTTAATGGAGACAAAGCTCTTACCTATACCCGGGCTAGGGCCTGTGATCGCAATAAGGTTGTCACCTGACTCCAGCATGGCGAAATGCAGGCTGGTACGCAGACCGCGAATCGATTCGACTGCCATATCGGCCGGTGCCCGGTCAGCGAGAATCCCAGTACTAATGTGATGACCGTGATTGTCATTTTGTCGTTTGACACGCTTCAAGAGCTTGCCCTGCTCCTCAGACAATGGCACCGAGGCATACACTGGGATGCCCGCATCTTCAATCTGCTCCGGTGATTCCACACCACGATTGAGCAGGCCTCGCACCAGCACCACCCCCACCGAGAGCATTCCGCCTAGCAGCGTTGCCAGCACCACAATTAACGGCTTCTTGGGCTCAACCGGTGCGGGCTGCACCACGGCATCATCCAGTATGCGAACATTCCCGACCGTACTGGCTCGAGCAATCTTCATCTCCTGAATTTTGTTGAGCATCTGAACATAGACTTCCTGGTTAACCTTGACGTCGCGACTCATGCGCAGCACTTGCTGCTGCGTTTCAGGCAGGTCGTCTACTTTAGCTTCCAGCTGGTTACGCTCTTGCTGCAGCTGCTGCTTCTTCTCGAGAAGCGCCTGATAGGAAGGATGGCTCTTAGTGAAACGGCGAGAAATTTCCGATTCTTTGAACGACAGCTCATTTAGCTGTTTCTCAAGCCCCACAATGCGATCGAGAATGGATTGTGTCTCGAGCGAGAGATCAACGCTATCGCGCTCTGTACGATATTGATTGAGCTTATCTTCTGCTTCACGCAGTTGATCGCGCACCTCTGGCGTCTGCTGCTCAAGAAAGTCGAGACTCTTCTCGGCTTCAGCAGCTTGGCGCTGAATATTCTGTGTCAGATAGACGTCACTGATTGCATCCAGAACTCGTGATGCTCGCTGCGGATCGGTATCCGTCAGCGAAAGATCCAATAGGCCACTATCTTTGCCCTGCTGACTCACATTAAAGCGCGAGCGCAGATCATTGATCACACTCAGGCGAGCCTGCTCGGATATGGTAAAGGTCGCACCCCGGCCGGCACCCAGTTCGGCAATGCGGATCTTCAGCGAGCCATTCAGAAACGTTTCATCTTGGCCGACCTCGCCTTCGCCGAGTTTCCTATCTTCAAGGGCCAGGCGGTAGCGCCCGTTGCCGAGCACCGTTAGTTCGAAAGGCTCTCCGATAAACGCCTGAGACACCTGGAACTGGCTGACATTGATATATTCACCAGCCCACACGCTGGCACTGGCAAAACCGGGGCGCTCCATACCATGGCGCACCAAAAAGTCTCCAACGATGGGCAACCGGTGAGGCGTAACCTTCAGCGCAAGGTTTTCTTGATCAACGGCATCTCCCAGTACCATCCTCGAGCGCAATATCCCTACTTCAGTATCCGTCGAGGGCTCTTCACCCAGCATGGACTTCACGTCCTCGAGGGGATTGCTCATCCCTGCCTTTTCCTCTACCTGTACCAACGCATCGGCACGATAGACAGGCGTAACCAGCAGCGCATAAGCAATCCCTGCGATAGCAAATACTGCGGTAATGCTGATGATCCACCACTTATGATCAATCAACAGACCGAACAGTCGCCCCAGATCAATTTCATCGTCGGCAGGTGGTGTAGCAGGCGTTTGTGACATATTGGTACCAGGATGAAGCAGTGGAGAAAACTATTAAGCTCGAATATCGAAGACGTGAGTCATGAGCGGCGAAGTGGGTAGTAGCGCTAGAGCTTGCTGCTCCACGTATCGACGGACTGCTTGAGCAGACCATGAACATGCTGGAAAGCGTCTTCACTCTTGCGGTAGGGGTCAGGAATATCCTTGGTGCCATGTTCAAGCCAGTGGCCTAGCAACATGGTTTTCCCCAGGGCTGCGGATGAAAGCTCGCCCACCGCCCTGCGTTGGCCATCGCTCATTACCAGGATTAAATCATTCTGCTGCAGCAACTCTTGGTTGAGCTGGCGAGCAACATGCGCGCTAACATCTACCCCATCCGCTTCTGCAAGACGCCGCGCCGTAGGTTCGACCCCTTGGCCCACCAGGGCCCCAAGCCCTGCAGAAGAGACCGTCTTTTGCGGGCAACGCTGCCTCAACATCGCTTCAGCGACAGGGCTGCGACAGATATTGCCGGCACATACCACCAGAATACGCTCAAACATGGTTAGATATCCCGAACGTCACTAGACGTATTCGCTACCGTTCCAGGCAGGTTAACCGTAGGCAAGAGCAAGCTAATCACGCGATTCCAGCGCGCGACAGGCGCAGTGGTGACATACACCACATCTTTGGGCTCAAGCGTGAAACGCTGACCGAGACTGAAGGCAGCTGCATTGCGCACGTCCAACTGATAAACCGTGGCCAATTGCTCGCTGCCTTCAGGTTTGTGACGAATCACAAATATTCCGGATGCCTCAGCTCTCGTTTCATCAATCCCGCCAACACGTGAGATGGCATCGGTGAGCGTCATCCTCTCGTTGCCCAGCGCAATGTTACCCGGCTGCAGGACTTGACCCATGACGGCAACCCCATCATTTTCTGCGCTCGCCACATGCAGCACGTCGCCATCTCGAAGCAGCCGATTCTCTCGCTGATCCCCTTGACGAAGCAGGGCATAGAGGGAAATAGGCATTTCGACGCCATCGCGCGTCAAAAATGCCCGGTGCCAATTGGCATTTGCGGCAGCACCTCCTGCCTCACTCAGCGCATCACTAATGGTCATAGGCTGGGTAGTAAGGGGCAGTTTTCCTTGTTTATTTACCGCACCACTGACATAGACGTGCTTCGAGCGGTAGGCAGCGACTTTGACGTCTACTTGTGGCTCCGCGATATATTCAGCCAGGCGACGCGTAAGAAGCGACCGTATCTCATCCAGTGTCTTGCCCTCGACCTGAACTTGACCGATATAGGGATAGAAAATAGACCCATCGTTTCGAACGAGATTCCCCGCCTCGGCTGCACTACGCTGCTCACCTGAAGGAATCGTCAATTCGGGGTGGTCGTAAACGATGATATCCAGAATATCCCCGGGACCTATCCGATAGATGTAACTATCAATGGCTTGTTGTAAATCTTCTGGCTTACCGTGCCGGGAAGACGGCACCTCATCACGATACGTCGCTACCAGCCCGGGCGTAATAGGCTGAACGTCAACAAGCTCGTCAATTGGCGCACTTTCCGCCTGGTAGTCTATGTGGCTGCCTGGCGCCCAGGCGCAGCCGGAAAGCAGAACGGCGATCAAAGTGGCCGGCAACCAGCCTAGGCGATGTGCATCAATCATATGGTGATCTCAAAACGAGTTTCAGACACGCTACCGCCCCAAGGTTACAGTGGCGCATCCCTGAGGCCTGTAGTTAGCGAGTAGCTGATGATTCTGGTCATTTTATCAGGGCCAAGTACCAGCCATACTCATACAGCCCTGGTCTTGCAGAGCCTTGAGAAGCCCGCTCGGCAAGGCTTAGGGTACGAAGGCGAGGTTGTAAACCAACACTCGCAGCTTGGCACTTGCAATCGGCAACAGGATGCTATAATGGCTTATCCTGATGAAACGGTTCCTTTTTTTCAGGCAGGCATGGTACATAACAGTGGGTCGTACAGCCAGAGAGTCTTGCTCGATTGCACGGGATGTAGTCATTCTCTTACAAAAAAATTATGGACGCATATTGATAGCACCCTATCAATATGTAAGGAGAAAATTAATCTGGATCATTAAAGCTAATTACACGGGGTTCTAAGTGATTTAACAGCAACCTTAAGATTGCAGTAATCGCCTTACGCTTGCATACTCAGCTTTTAGAATGGTCGCTAATTTAAGCTGGCTGGCGAACCATTGATTTTGTTCCCAAAGGTAAGGAGTACCTTCATGATCAAGAAGACATTTGCGCTGATTGCTATCGCTAGCCTAATGGCGTCACCGGTTGCTCTTGCGCAAACCACTGAAAGCGGCGGAAGCGCTAGCGCCAGTGGTGGTGCTAGCAGCAGCGCTGGCGCCAGTGCAGGCGGAGCTGGTGCAGGTGGCGCTGGTGCGGGCGGCGCTGCAGCGGGCGGTGCTGCCGGCGCAGGCGCTGCGGCTGCATCTGGCGCGGCAATTGCCGGTGTAGCGGCAGCCTCTGCGGTAGCAATCGGTGTAGCAGCCCAGGCAGTTGCGGGCAACGATAGCGGCACAGGCACCACTGGCACCACAGGCACCACGGGCACCCGGTAATGCCAGCGCAACCATCAGGCTTTCGAGGCCGCCTACGGGCGGCCTCATTACATTATGGCGTCATATCAGCGCTCACCCTTCCCATGACGGCTTGCACGCAAGGGGGTGGTACAACGCCCATGACAAATACCTTGTCGATGCTGTGGGGATCGTCATCTTCCGCCATGGCCGATTACGCGCAACAAGTCCCCTATGCTTCCCTTGCGCTCACGATGGATGGCAATCAGGCGCTTGTGGTAATGGCGTATCAAGGCGGCGAAAATGAGTCACGCACGCTATGGCAAGCCAAAGACAGAGCCACTCTGGAACTACGAAACGGAACCCCCTTTGCCTCAGCAGGCTTTGATAATGAGTTACTGGGTATCGACTATGCGACGCCCTCCTCTACCAATAGCCCGCTAGCCGCTACCTCCTTATCCGTCCAGTGGCGCGATGCCGCTGGCCAGCAGCATGTCGCCAATGCTCACATAAGTACCCATTGTGAACCAGCAGCCCCCGTTCAGTTGCCACTGATAACGCGCACCCTAGAAGCCTGTCATCAGCGCGCAGACTGGCAACAAGCTGGAACCAGCGTTAACACGCTATGGCGCGACCCGGTGACCAAGCGTATCTGGGCCGGCGATATCCAGCCATGGCCAGACGCGCAACGCATTGCCTGGCAGGTGGCCCGCCCTTGGTGGCCACAGAATTAGAATTACTCCGCTACTTGCGGACACCACACGATGACCGACTATGCGGACACACCCCATCAGCGCCTCGCGCCCAAGACGAGTTAGCACATGGCTAGCAGGCAGCATCCTGGTGCTTATTACCGCTGAGGCAGTCGCGCAGCCAGCGCCTCAAACGCTACGTGATGCCTGGCTAGCGCTTGACTCGGCCTCACCTTCACCGGCCTATACCTTTTATCGCTACAAAGACGATGGCACCGGACGGCACCAGGAACTGAAGCGCTTGGCCGCGGAGCTGAAGACCATAGGCCAGGAGATGGCTCTCGATGCAACTCACGCCATGCCCGGGCTAATGCAATGGCATGAGCGCGCCCTGGCTTTTGCCGCCACATCCAAGCAATCCAGAAGCTTGGGGCGTGCCGATCTCGCCACATTGGTCGCGCGCCCGCGCTTGAACCCGACGCTCTCATCACTGGCTAACGCCGGTTTTTGCAGCGTCCCGGATTGGGTTGAGGTATGGCATCCTGCAGGAGTGACAGAGGTGGCATACCAGCCGGGACTTACACTGGATGCCACCCTAGCCCACGTCGGACTGGCTAAGGGATCATCACGCGCCGAGATAGGCGATAACGTGGCATGGATATCGCCGATGGGTGACATTCGCCGCGTAGGGATCCAAGCCTTTAATGATCAATCCCTGACACTGCCACCGGGTAGCCGCATCGTCGTGCCCATGACTCATGATTCCCCAAGTGCACGATGGGTAAACGAGCAGTTACCGAAATTGCTCGCTACTCGACTGCCGGGGGACGACTGCCATTATTTGACCACTGACTCGCCCACTACGGCAGACCCTTCATGATCTACCACCACTTGGCCCAGGCAGACAGCATATACCGCAATTCCCTCAGCCTCCCTGATGTTACAAGGCATCGTGTGACAAGCCCTTATGTGACAAGACCTCATGTGACAAGCCCTCGTGTGACAAGCCCTCATGTAACAAAGCTATGCAGTTTGGCTTGCTGCGTCATGATCGCCTCCCCGGCTTGGGCGGGCATGTTTGAGGCCATTGATACAGGCACTGATCTTAAGGACCTCGACACTCACCAACACCATCTCGGTAGTGGCCAGACGGATTCAGGCGGGGTTGGCTTGATGCAAACACCCAGTGCCCGCATGGCGCCCATCGGCGAGTTCTCGTTGTCCTATAATTACGTTGAACCCTATCGTCGATATAGCATTAGCCTGCAACCAGCCGACTGGTTTGAGTTCACGTTTCGCTACACCAAGATTGACAACCGCCTATATGGCTCCTCGATTGCCGGGGACAGGTCCTATCTGGATAAAGGGCTCGATGCGAAACTACGACTATGGGAAGAAAGTCGTTATCTGCCCGAAGTCGCCCTTGGCGTTAGGGATGCGGGCGGCACCACCTTGTTCGGCGCCGAATACCTGGTTGCCAGCAAGCGCTGGTATGACCTTGATTTTAGCTTAGGCCTCGGCTGGGGTTACCTTGGCACTCGCGGCGACATGGTCTCACCGCTAGGCGTACTCGATGATCGCTTCAAGACCCGGCCAACAGAGGGCGGCGGTGATCAAGGTGGCGAATTCGCCTTGAATCAGATATTTCGTGGCCCGGCTGCCATATTCGGCGGTATCGAATACCAAACCCCCTGGGACCCGCTTGTTCTGCAACTGGAGTATGAGGGCAATGACTACACGAATGAGCCCTCTAGTGAGCCCCTTCAACAGGATTCACCCCTTAACATCGGCGCGCGCTACCACCTCAATGACAGCGTAGCCCTTCAAGCGGGTTGGGAGCGGGGGAATACCCTGATGACCGGCATCACTCTGAGCGCCAATTTAGCCGGCCTCAGCCAGGTAAAGCGCGACCCAGAGCCGATTACCATCTCCCGAGCGACCGCCCCCGCCGAGCCGTCAACCTCGCGCCCTCAACAGTCATCTACGTCAGAGGTTGCGGACAGCGCGACGGGAAGCCAGGCCGACTGGCGCGCTACTACCGATCAACTACTCACCAATGCTGGCATCCGGGTCAACCGCATCCTAGTGTCAGGGGATACGTTGGTGGTAGAAGGCGAGCCCACCAAATACCGCTCTCTGGCTAGAACGGAAGGCCGTGCCAACCGGATCCTGCATAACAACGCCCCCGATACTGTCACCACCTTCCGCTACCGCTGGCAGTCCCGCGGCCTCAACCTGCGTGATGACGTGCACTCACGCGAAGCCTTCGTGGAGGCGGCTGAATCGGTTCAAGCCGAGCCTGACTATTACTATGGCATCTACACCACGCCAGCCAAAGGTGACGCCCACGGCGAGGTATTGGCCGACGCCGAGGAACAACGATTCGAATACAATATTGGCCCTGGATATAACCAGAACCTGGGCGGGCCGGATGGTTACCTCTATCAGCTACTGGTGAGAGCTAATGGCGAGTACATGACCGATCCTAACGGCTGGTTCTCGGGCACGCTGGGCTGGACCGTGGCCGACAACTTCGACAAGTACGATTACGTCGCCGATTCTGAACTCCCCCGGGTTAGGACCTACATCGGTGACTATCTGGCCGAAAGCAGCCTTGGTATTACCAACCTTCAGTACACCCGGACCAAGCGCCTAGGCGATAACTGGTTCGCCATGGGCTATGGCGGTTTACTGGAGATGATGTATGCCGGGGTCGGCAGTGAGGTGCTGTACCGTCCCTTTAACAGCGACTGGGCGCTAGGTGCCGATCTTAACTATGTGCACCAACGAGAATTCGACCAGCAATTCGGTCTGCGGGATTACTCTACCTGGACAGGGCATCTCAGTGCCTATGTGCAAACCGACTTTGAGGACGTCTTGGCCAAGGTCAGTGTTGGCCGCTATCTCGCCAAGGATATTGGCACCACCATCGATCTGTCACGGGAGTTTGCATCGGGCGCTCGCATGGGTGCCTGGGCAACATTTACCGATGCCGGTGATAAATTCGGCGAGGGGAGCTTTGACAAGGGCGTTTACATAAGCCTACCGCTGGATGCATTTTTCACCTCCTACAGTCGCGATCGTGTTTCCCTCGCTTGGCAGCCCCTTACCCGCGATGGCGGTGCTCGCCTGGATCGCCGTTACTCACTGTACGGTATGACGGAGGATCGCGAGCTCGACAGGTTCTGGGAAAACCGTGAGGACTTCTGGGAATAAATCAGCGGGCAAGCCTTTGGTGTTAACCGCTTCGTCCGCTGCTAACCCGGTGGAGTAGACCCACCCTCCCGCCGACCGTCAGAAACAATAACCCCGGCTAGGAAGCCGGGGTTATTAACTACCATCAACTACTATTATTGACCATTAACTACTACTAAGTAGTACTAACTACCGCTTAACCTGCTTGTATTGGATCAGAACAGCCGGTTCAAGCCGTTTTGCGCCGCCACCCGATAAGCCTCGGCCATGGTCGGATAATTGAAGGTGGTATTAATGAAGTACTTGAGGCTATTGGCCTCCCCTTCCTGCTGCATGATCGCTTGACCGATGTGTACGATCTCAGAAGCCTGGTCACCAAAGCAGTGGATACCGAGGATTTCGAGGCTGTCCCGATGGAAGAGGATCTTCAGCATGCCCACGGTGTCGCCGGTAATTTGGGCGCGGGCGGTATCCTTGAAGAAGGCTTGAGCGACTTCGTAAGGGACCTTAGCGGCCGTGAGTTCGCGCTCGTTCTTGCCCACCGAGCTGATCTCGGGAATGGTATAGATCCCGGTCGGCACGTCATCCACGAAACGGAAATCCTCGTCGAGCAAGTCGTCACTGGCATTGCGCCCCTGATCGTAGGCGGCACTGGCAAGACTCGGCCAGCCAATCACATCGCCCACCGCATAGATATGCGGAATCGCGGTGCGGTAGTGATTGTCGACCTGCAACTGGCCACGACCATTGGCTTCCAGGCCGATGTTTTCGAGGCCTAGCTGATCGGTATTACCGGTGCGGCCATTGGCCCACAGGAAGGCATCGGCACGCAGCTTCTTGCCAGATTTCAGATGCACGACAACACCCGATTCATCACCCTCGACGCGGTCATAGTCTTCGTTATGGCGTATCAGGGCGCCGTGGTGACGCAGATGATAGGAGAGCGCGTCACTTATCTCGTCGTCAAGGAAGGATAGCAAGCGCTCCCTTGAGTCGATCAAATCGACCTTAACGCCTAGCCCGGAGAAGATCGAAGCGTATTCACTACCGATAACGCCGGCGCCGAAAATGATCAGCGTCCGTGGGGTATGCGACAAGCCAAGGATGGTATCGGAGCAGTAAATCCGCTCGTGACGAAAGTCGATATCCGCGGGGCGGTAAGGACGCGAGCCGGTGGCGATGACAATTTTCTGGGCATTCAGCTCCTCGGTACCTTCCTGGTTATCGCGTATCAGCAGTGTGTGCTCATCCTTGAACCGGGCCACACCAAAGAACAAATCAATGCGGTTACGCGCATAAAAGTTCGTACGCATCTCGACTTGTTGGTCGATGGTGACCTGGGAGCGCTGCAGGACCTTGGGAAACGAGAACCACCGCGGCTCGCCAATATCGCGAAACATGCGGTTGGTATTGAAGGACATGATCTGCTTGACCTGATGGCGAAGAGCCTTCGACGGGATGGTGCCCCAGTGCGTGCAGTTGCCGCCAACGGCCTGCTGCTTCTCGATAATGGCGACCCGCTTGCCATGCTTGGCGGCATTGATGGCGGCGCTTTCGCCCGAGGGACCGGTACCGATCACCACCACGTCGTAATTATGAACTGCCATCATTTCTCCTAGCGTTGTGGGTCCCGTCTCTACATGTCCTGACTGAAAACATCCCCGGCTCAGCGCCGGGTGGCGTCGTAGCCCAAGTCAGCGCCGCGACTCTCGTCACTGGTACGCCGCGCGCTGGCCGCCTTCTTGTTCTCTTCCTCGCAGGTCTTGTCGTCGCCTCCGCAGATATCGCAGCCATTCTTGAGGCCCAGGTTATTGAGGCCGCCGCAGGAGCCAGCAATGGGCTTGCGTCCGAGAATGACGCCGATAGCCATCGCGGCCATTAACAGCAGCATGAAGCCGAATACCAAGAACCAAATCGTCATGGGAGTCTCCTTGACCACCTATAGTCGTCACTATTGTCGAAACTCTTTTCGAAACAGTTTTCGAAACTATTTTCGAAACTTAAGTAAGGCAGCCGGTTGGGAGTGAATGAATGTCGCTATTACTGTGACCTCGGCTGGGGGCATATCATTCCCGATGCCGCCAGGCGAGGTGACAGTTATCCGTGAACGTCCACGGACATGTACGCCTACTGAGTTGTCGTAACTCCTGAATAACGAGCACGAAACAAGGCAAAGGGGCCGGCCCAGTGGGCCAGCCCCGTATCGCGTTGGCCTCGCTCGGTGATAAGACTCAACCGGTAGGGAAAGCCTTAGCCGCCGAAATCATCCAAGGCGATGTTCTCAGGCTCGACACCCATATCCACGAGCATCTTGATCACCGAGGCGTTCATCATGGGCGGCCCACACATGTAGTACTCACAATCCTCAGGGGCCGGGTGGTCCTTGAGATATTCCTCGTAGAGTACGTTATGGATGAAGCCAGTGGCGCCTTCCCAATTGTCCTCGGGGAGCGGATCCGACAGCGCCAGATGCCATTCGAAGTTCTCGTTCTCTTCGGCCAGCTGATCGAACTCTTCGTTATAGAAGGTCTCGCGCCAAGAGCGGGCACCATACCAGAACGAAATCTTGCGGTTGGAGTTCAAGCGCTTGAGCTGATCAAAGATGTGGCTACGCATGGGCGCCATGCCAGCACCACCACCCACGAAGACCATCTCCGCATCGGTGTCCTTGGCAAAGAACTCACCGAAGGGCCCCATCACCTGAACCTTGTCACCCGGCTTCAGATTGAAGACATAGGTCGACATCAGGCCCGGCGGATGATTGGTGCCCGGCGGCGGTGTGGCGATACGGATGTTGAACTTGAGCAGGCCATACTCTTCCGGGTAATTGGCCATCGAGTAAGCCCGAATGACTTCCTCGTCGCTCTTGTGGGAGACCTTGAACAGCTCGAATTTCTCCCAGTCGCCCCGGTACTCTTCTTCGATATCGAAGTCAGAGAACTTGATGTCATAGGGCGGCGCCACCAGCTGCACATAACCACCGGCACGGAAGTCGACTTCCTCGCCTTCGGGCAGCTTGAGGTTGAGCTCCTTGATGAAGGTCGCGACGTTGGGGTTCGAGGTGACCTCGCACTCCCACTGCTTGACGCCGAAGACCTCTTCCGGGACCTCGATCTTCATATCCTGCTTCACAGGCACCTGGCAGGAGAGGCGCCAGCCGTCTTTCTTCTCGCGCATGGTAAACGCGGATTCCTCGGTCGGCAGGATCGCCCCGCCACCATCTGGAATCCGGCACTTGCACTGGGCGCAAGACCCGCCACCGCCACAGGCAGAGGACAGAAAGATGCCATTAGCCGCCAGGGTCTGCAGCAGCTTGCCACCCGCCTGTGTGCTAAGGGTGTACTCGGGATCGCCGTTGATCTCGATGGTCACGTCGCCGCTGCTCACGAGACGGCTACGGGCAGCCAGGATGATCGCCACCAGGCCGATAACGACCACGGTGAACATGACCACGCCGAGCAAGATGACATTTGTATCAACCATGTCGGGTTCCTATTGGTGTTCGTTGCCTGAGATACCGTTGCCTAAGGGGTCTTTCCTTTAGCCAAACAAGCCCTCAGAGCTGGATGCCGGAGAAGGACATGAAGCCAAGCGACATCAGACCCACGGTGATGAAGGTGATGCCCAGACCCTGCAGGCCCGCCGGTACATCACTGTACTTGAGCTTCTCACGAATCCCGGCCAACGCCGCGATCGCCAGTGCCCAGCCCATACCGGCGCCGGCACCGTAGACGACGGATTCACCGAAGTTGTAGTTACGCTCGACCATGAACAGCGTGCCACCGAGGATCGCGCAGTTCACCGTGATCAGCGGCAGGAATACGCCGAGGGCGTTATAGAGTGACGGCACGAACTTGTCGAGGAACATCTCGAGAATCTGTACCAGAGCGGCGATGACGCCGATATAGCTTAGAAGCCCAAGGAACGACAGATCGATATTCTCTGCACCACTGATGCCGGTCCAGGCCAGAGCCCCTTCCTCAAGCAGATAGGTGAGGATCAGGTTGTTGACCGGCACGGTGATGGCGAGTACCGCGATGACGGCAACGCCCAAGCCAATCGCCGAAGAAACCTTCTTTGAAACGGCGAGAAAGGTACACATGCCCAAGAAGAAGGCCAGGGCCATGTTCTCGACGAAAACCGCCGCGACAAACAGGCTGAGATAATGTTCGAGCATTTACACGGCCTCCTTCGGCTTGGTGTTTTCCTTCATCTTGAACTCGTTCTCTTCGATCTGTTCCGGCTGCACACTGCGCAGCACCCAGATGAACAGGCCGATGACGAAGAACGCGGACGGCGGTAGCAGCATCAGACCGTTGGTCACGTACCAGCCACCATCTTGAACCGGTGTCAGCACGGTCATGCCAAATACGCTGCCCGAGCCCAGCAGTTCACGGAAGAAGCCGACGATCATCAGGATGACGCCATAGCCCAGGCCATTACCCACGCCGTCGAGGAACGAAAGCACCGGGCCATTCTGCATGGCAAAGGCTTCGGCACGGCCCATCACGATGCAGTTGGTGATGATCAGACCAACGAAAACCGACAACTGCTTGGACATCTCATAGGCATAGGCCTTGAGCACCTGGTCGACCACGATGACCAAGGAGGCAATGATGGTCATCTGCACGATGATGCGGATCGAGGACGGAATGTGCTTGCGGATCAACGAAACGAACAGGTTGGAGAACGCCGTTACCGCGATAACCGCAAGCGACATGACCAGCGATACGCTCATGCTGCTGGTCACTGCCAGCGCCGAGCAGATACCGAGGATCTGCAATGCGATCGGATTGTTCTTGAAGATCGGCGTGATCAGCACGCCTTTAGGAGTTGCGGCTGACATGTCTTAGGCTCCTTCCGATGAATCACGGATCTTGGAGAGGTAGTTGCCGAAACCGGCATCGCTCAGCCAGAACTGCACCAAGTTGGTCACGCCCTTGCTGGTAAGCGTCGCACCCGACAAGGCATCCACTTCGGTAGCACCGCTGGCACCGCCCTTGACCAAGGCGATTTCAGGACCACCCTCGCCTACTTCGCCATCGGGATAGACCTGCTTTCCTTCCCACTGAGCCTTCCACTTCGGGTTATCCACTTCACCGCCCAGACCCGGTGTCTCGGAATGGGAGTAGAAGGTGATGCCCTCGATGGTGTTGGCATCGCCCTGCAGGGCGAGATAGCCACGCATCAGGCCCCACAGGCCCTGGCCACGCACCGGCACGATGATCTGGTCAGGATCTTGCGGGTCACCAACCAGGTAGACGACGGAATAGTTCTCCTGACGCGACAGGCCGGCGATATCCTTTTCACCTGACAAGGTGCGGGACTGAGCCGGATCACGCGAGGCCGAGAACTGATCGTAGGTCTCCGGGTCCACCTCATCGGTGTACTCACCCGTGCGCAGATCGACGGCACGCGCTGTCACCTGCTCGAACTGTTCGGTGATCGGCACACCCGTTTCATAGAGGCCTGCTACCTGGAGAATATTCGACTTGCGGTCGGCCTCCTGGTTGAACTGCTGCTGCGGACGTAGGGCTACCGCGGCGGTAGACACGATTACCGAGCAGACGATGCACAACGCGAAGGCAACAGTCAGCGTCTTCTTGATGGAGTCGTTACTCGCCATCAGGCACTCTCCTCAGCCATGGCACCGGTACGCTGCTGACGGCGCTTGATGTTGGCCTGCACAAAGAAATGATCGATCAACGGGGCGAACAGGTTGGCAAACAGGATCGCCAGCATGATGCCCTCGGGGAAGGCCGGGTTGACCACGCGGATCAGCACGGTCATCACGCCGATCAGCGCGCCGAAGGCCAGACGCCCCTTGTTGGTCATGGAAGCGGACACCGGGTCGGTCGCCATGAACACCATACCGAAGGCGAAGCCGCCCACCACCAGGTGCCAGTACCACGGCATGGCAAACATGGCGTTGGAGTCAGAACCGATGGCATTGAACAGTGAACTGGTCGCGACCATGCCGAGGAACACGCCAAGCATGATTCGCCAGGACGCGATTCGGGTCCACAGCAGCACCGCGGCGCCAATCAGGATCGCCAGCGTCGACGTCTCACCGATGGAGCCCGGGATATAGCCAAGGAAGGCATCCATCCAGCTGAATTGGCTGGACAGTGCTGACATGCCGCTCTGATAAGCCGTGGAAAGCGCCGTGGCACCGGTATAGCCATCGGCCGCCACCCAGACGCTATCGCCGGAGATCTGTGCTGGATAGGCGAAATACAGGAAAGCACGACCGGTGAGTGCCGGGTTCAGGAAGTTCTTGCCGGTACCACCGAAGATTTCCTTGCCGATCACGATGCCGAAGGTGATACCTAGCGCCACCTGCCAAAGCGGAATCGTCGCCGGCAGAATCAGGGCGAACAGTACCGAGGAGACGAAGAAGCCTTCGTTAACCTCGTGACCACGCTTGATGGCAAACAGCACTTCCCAAAAGCCGCCGACCACGAAGGTCACCAGGTAAATGGGCAGGAAGTAGGTCGCACCCAGTACAAAGTTGGACCAGACGCTGCCGGCATCATGGCCGCCAGCGAGCAACATCAGGATCGCTTCGCGCCAGCCGCCCATGGACGCAAAGCCCTCGGCGATGGCCGCATTGGCCTGCCAGCCAGCATTCCACATGCCGAAGAACATCGCCGGGAAGGTGCACATCCATACGGTGATCATGATCCGCTTGAGATCGACACCATCACGTACGTGAGCCGTGGTCTTGGTGACGCTTGCCGGCGCATAGAAGATTGTGTCGACGGCTTCGAAGAGCGGATAGAACTGCTCGTATTTGCCACCCTTGTGAAAGTGCGGCTCGATGTTGTCGAGAGTCTGTCGAATACCCATCATCAGGCCTCTTTCTCGATAGTGGAGAGGTTGTCACGCAGGATGGGACCGTATTCGTACTTGCCGGGACACACATAGGTGCACAGCGCCAGGTCCTCTTCATCCAACTCCAGACACCCCAAATCCATAGCAGTTTCAATGTCGCCGACGATAAGCGAGCGTAGGAGCTGTGTGGGCAGGATATCCAGCGGCATGACGGTCTCGTAGTTGCCAACCGGCACCATGGCACGTTCTGAGCCATTGGTAGAGGTGTCGGGCGAATACTTGCTGAGCCCGAGGATCTTCGACAGATAGATACCCATCACCGAGTGGCGATTCGCACCGGTCGAGAGCCAGCCCATGAAGGCACGCTTGTTACCCTCTTCCAGCAAGCTCAACTGGTTGTGGAAGCGGCCGACATAACGCAGCCCCCCTTCGGCTGTTGAGCCAGAGAACACTGAACCTGAAATCACCCGCGTGTCGTCAGGAGAGATGACTTCGCCAGCCAGCAGTTCATCGGTGCTCGCACCGATACGCGTGCGCAGCAGACGGGGGTTCTCGGCCCGCGGCCCGCCGATGGCGATCACACGACTGACGTCAAGCTTGCCCTCAGCAAACATCCTGCCGAACGCGATCACATCCTGATAACCGATGTGCCAGACCTGCTTATTCAGCGCCACCGGCGACAGGTAATGGATATGCGTGCCCACGAGGCCCGCCGGATGACGTCCGCCAAAGCTCTCGACCTGCACTTTGTCCACACCACTGCCGGGCAGCTTTGCATCGGGACCCTGGCAGAGAAAGACCTTGCCTTCGGTGAGACGTGACAGCACCTTGAGGCCATGCTCGAAGGCCTCAGGTGCTTCATTGATGATATCGACCGGATCAGGGCTCAGTGGATGCGTATCGACGGCCGTGACGAAGATATTCTCCGGCACGGCATCGAGGGCCGGCGTACGCGAGAACGGGCGCGTACGCAGCGCCGTCCACAGCCCCGACTCGACGAGTTGGTCGACCACCACCTGACGGTCCAGGCTGTCGATCTTGCCGGCACCATGCGCGGTAAACTCGACAGCATCTTCCGCCTGTTCATCAACCTTGATCACCACCGACAGCAGCTTGCGCTTCTCTCCGCGATTGATCGCTACTACCTCACCGCCCGCCGGCGCGGTAAAGCGCACGCCTTCGATTTTCTTGTCGGTGAAGAGCAGCTGGCCTAGTTTGACGCTATCCCCCTCCCGGACCTCCATGGTTGGCTTCATGCCAACATAGTCGGTGCCCAGGATGGCCACGTGACGAACCGGGCGCGCATCCTCGATGCGCTGCTCGGGCGCCCCCGCGATGGGGAGATCCAGGCCTCGTTTGACTTCGATCATAGACTCGCCCAGTTATCGGCTCTGATGTGTCAGGAAAGAGGTTCGAAAGACGCGCTTGCCCAAGCTTCAATGGGGCCAAGGGTCACGGTCACGGTGTTCGAATTCTTTTCTTATCAGAAGGTTGTCAGTTCGGCCCGCCATGCACGGACCGCCCCTAAAATCTCGGACATTATAATGACATGCGAAAAGAAAGGCCACATGGCCAAGGGTAGCATGCAGGCGCGGGGCAGCGACTAAGGTGTCGCGAGGAGGGAGAATAATGCGAAATAAATCAGATGATTAAGCAGCACTCGGAGCAGCTGGCATGGCGTCAAAGGCGCCCATAATGAATTAAACGCCCAGGCGCTGGGGGCCTGGGCGCGCGCTTGCGTTACGACCTCGTAGAACCTTCAGTCAACATCTCTGTCGCAACGCCCCACGAGATTGCGTGTGGCTCGGCCAAGAGCCTGGTTCAATCCCGATCAACAGGGAACGTCAAGAAACTCACGTTGGACATATGCTGCAGGATACGCACGACCTGGCAGCTGTAGCCGAACTCGTTGTCATACCACACGTACAATACCGCATTCTTGCCGTCGGCAATGGTCGCCTTGGCATCGACGATACCGGCATGGCGGTTACCCACGAAGTCAGAAGAGACCACTTCCGGGGAGTCCACGAAATCAATCTGCTTCTGCATGGGGGAATGGATCGCCATGCGACGCAGATAGTCGTTGAGCGCCTCAACATCGGCTTCTTGATGAAGATTCAGGTTGAGAATCGCCATCGAGACATTAGGCGTCGGCACACGAATGGCGTTGCCGGTCAGCTTCCCGGTGAGCTCCGGTAGTGCCTTGGCAACCGCCTTGGCGGCACCGGTTTCGGTCAGCACCATGTTCAAGGGCGCACTGCGACCTCGACGATCCCCGTTATGGTAGTTGTCGATGAGGTTCTGGTCGTTGGTATAAGAATGGACCGTCTCGACGTGACCGTGCTCGATGCCGAACTTGTCATTGAGCGCCTTGAGGACCGGCACGATGGCATTCGTGGTACATGACGCCGCCGACACGATGCGATCACCGAGAGCAATATCGGTGTGGTTGATGCCATAAACCACGTTCTTGACATCGCCCTTGCCTGGCGCGGTCAGCAGCACCTTGGCCGCCCCCTTGCACGCCAGATGCTGACCGAGGCCTTCCTCGTCGCGCCACATGCCGGTGTTATCGACCACCAGGGCGTTATCGATGTCATAGGCGGTGTAATCGACCTCGCTCGGCGAGTTGGCGTATATCACCTTGATGTAGTTGCCATTAACGATCAGGGCGCTATTGTCGTGGTCGACGCTGATGGTGCCCGAGAAGGGACCATGCACGGAGTCACGACGCAGCAGACTGGCGCGCTTTTCCAGATCCTTGCTCAAATCGCCGCGTCCGCGCACCACGATGGCTCGCAGGCGCAGCAGGTTCCCACCGCCGGCCTTTTCGACCAGGATGCGCGCCAGGATGCGACCGATGCGACCAAAGCCATACAGCACGATATCCTTGGGCTCGCCATTGCCCGTCTTCTGGCAATGCTTGCCCACGATGTCGGCGAGCTCCTGCTTGAGAAAGGCCGTCACGTCGTCAGCGTCGCTGTGCTTGAAGGCCACGGCCATCTTGCCGATATCCACGTGTGCCGGGCCAAGGTCCAGCTCGGCCATCGCCTTCACCAGCGGGAACGTATCTCGCACGGAGAGCTCGGTCCCCTCGACCTTCTTGACAAAGCGATGGTCCTTGAGAATGCGGATGACGGACTGGTTGACCAGGGAGCGCCCGAACAGCGAGGGGACGATGTTGTACTGGCGATACAGCTTGCCCAGCAGCGGAATCATCTCCTCGGCCAGGGCTTCGTTGTCTTGCCATTCCTCAAACACGGTCTCGAGCTTCTGCTGACTCACGTAAGGCCTCTCTCTTCGATGATCATACGTCGATGAACATGGCGTCAAAACCGCACTATCACCGATCAGTGACAGGCGTCTCGTCGCAGCTAGTCGTTGGCTATAGTGGGCGGGTAGACCACTACAAAAGTGGTAGGCATTATCCGAGCCGGGGGTGATAGCCGCAATGACTGGTTAGTCGCAGTCGCTGTAAGGCAATTACAGGAATGGCGATTTGACTACAAGCGCGAAATCGGCGGGTGGCCGCCTCCCCTTCCGAAGTCGCGCCCGGCCCGCTAGAGTGGACGCCTATGTTCGCACTCCGCGAGCCTTATCCATCCCTTTTCCTGGCTGCCATCAAGACGACACCATGCCGCATTTTTCACCGCTCGACCCGCCTCGCCCTCAAGGAGTGCGCGATACGCTCTACTGGCAGGCCCCGCAAGGTAGCGCTACACCGCTTGCCCTGGCGAGGCTGGCCGATGATGCGCCCTTGATGATCATCACTGCCGACACCGCAAGTGCTCAGCGCCTGGAAGACAGTCTGCGCTTCTTTTCCCGGGTATCGGTTCTGCCCTTCCCCGACTGGGAGACACTACCCTATGACAGTTTTTCACCCCACCAGGACATCGTATCGGCGCGGCTGCGCACGCTAAGAAGCCTGCAGCAGGCCCAAGAGGGCATCGTGATCGTGCCCATCAATACCCTGATGCAGCGCCTGCCGCCCACCGAGTACATCGCCGGCCAGGTATTGACGCTCAAGGTGGGGATGACGATTGATCGCGAAGGTTTTCGTGACAGTCTCTCGCGGGCCGGCTATCGGGCGGTGGAAACCGTCTATGAGCCCGGTGAATACGCCATGCGTGGCGCCCTGATCGACCTGTTCCCGATGGGCAGTGAATCACCGCTTCGCCTGGACCTGTTCGACAACGAACTCGACACCCTTCGCCACTTCGACCCCGACACCCAGCGCAGCGAGGATAAGGTTGAAGCGGTCGAACTGCTGCCGGCACACGAGTACCCGCTAACGCGGTCAGCGATTGCCTGCTTTCGCGAAGGCTTCGAGACACTGTTCGACGTCGACCCGCGTCAATGCCCGCTCTATAACGATGCGCTTAAGGCGATTCCCTCGCCCGGCCTCGAGCAATACCTGCCGCTGTTTTTCGAAGAAACGGCGACCCTCTTCGATCACATGGTCGATGGTGCACGCGTCGCCCTGCTGCCCGGCGTCTTCGAGGCCGCCGAGCACCACTGGACATCGATTCGCAGCCGATATGAGAACTTGGGCGTCGACCCCACGCGCCCGCTGCTGCCTCCTCATCGCGCCTTCTTGCCGGTTGAAGAAATCTTTGCCGCGATCAACCGCACCCCGCGTGTCGAGCTGGTCACCGACGATCATCCCCATGCGCGCATCAGCAAGACACAGCCGCCCCCTTCGGTGGCCATCAACGCCCGCAACCAGCAACCGCTAGCGGCCCTATCACACTATCTGGAGGCGGGGCCTGAGACACGCGCCCTGTTCGTCGCCGAATCCCGCGGCCGTCGTGAAGCACTGGAAGAGACCCTGGCGCCTCTGGGGCTCACCATGCCCCATGTCGATGACTGGGCTGCGTTCCTCAATAGCGATTCCCAGCTGGCCATCACCGAGGGGGCGCTGGATGAAGGCCTTGCCATCGACGAGCCGGCGCTTGCGATCATTACCGAGACAGAGCTCTACGGCGATGTGGTACGTCAAAGCCGTCGCCGCGAGAAGGCCACCGACGACAGCGAAATGGCTATCCGCCATCTCTCTGAACTGCGCCCCGGCGCACCGGTCGTGCACCATGCGCATGGTGTCGGGCGCTACCTGGGGCTAGAAACGCTGGAGGCAGGCGGTCAGGCGGCCGAATTCGTGGCGCTCGAATATGCCAACGAGGCCCGCCTCTATGTGCCGGTCGATAGCCTGCACCTGATCTCCCGCTATGCCGGTGCCAGCGACGAACTGGCCCCGCTGCATAAACTCGGGTCGGATCAATGGGACAAGGCCAAGAAGAAAGCCGCCGAGAAGGTGCGGGACACCGCGGCGGAGCTGCTTGATGTCTATGCCCGTCGCGAGGCCCGAGAAGGCTTTGCCTGCGATCTGCCGGAATCCGAGTATGGCCGCTTTGCGGCAAGCTTCCCCTTCGAGGAGACGCCGGATCAACGTGCTGCGATCGACGCCGTGCTCGGCGACATGACCGCACCGCGACCGATGGACCGGGTGGTCTGCGGCGACGTCGGTTTCGGCAAGACCGAAGTGGCCATGCGCGCCGCCTTCCTGGCCGTCAATGCCGGCCGACAGGTCGTGGTCCTGGTGCCCACCACCTTGCTGGCTCAGCAGCATTACGACAATTTCCGCGACCGCTTTGCCGATACGGCCGTTCAGATAGAGCTGATCTCCCGCTTCACCGGTGGCAAGAGCCAGGACAAGACCCTGGAACGCATTCAGGACGGGCGCGCCGATATCGTGATCGGAACGCACAAGTTGCTGTCCAAGAGCATGAAGCTGCCCAACATGGGGCTCTTGATCATCGACGAGGAACATCGCTTCGGGGTTTCCCAGAAGGAGCGCCTGAAGAACCTGCGCGCTGAGGTCGATATCCTCACGCTGACTGCCACCCCAATACCGCGCACGCTCAACATGGCCATGAGTGGCATGCGCGATCTGTCGATCATTGCGACACCACCGGCCAAGCGCCTGTCGGTCAAAACCTTTGTGCAGCAGCGCAACGAACCGGTGATCAAGGAAGCGATACTGCGCGAGATCCTGCGCGGCGGCCAGGTCTATGTCCTGCATAACGAGGTCAAGACCATCGAAACCACCGCCGAGCACGTCCGTGAACTGGTACCCGAGGCGCGGGTCGGCGTGGCCCATGGCCAACTGCCCGAACGCAGCCTTGAGCGGATCATGTCGGATTTTTACCACAAGCGCTTCAATGTGCTGGTGTGCTCGACGATCATCGAGACAGGTATCGACGTCCCCAGCGCCAACACCATCATCATCGAACGGGCCGACAAGTTTGGTCTGGCGCAGTTACACCAACTACGTGGCCGAGTCGGGCGCAGCCACCATCAGGCCTATGCCTATCTGCTGACGCCGCCACCGCGTAATATGACCAAGGATGCGATCAAGCGCCTGGAAGCGATCAGCGAAGCCGAGGACCTGGGGGCAGGCTTTACCCTCGCCAGTCACGATATGGAGATTCGCGGGGCCGGCGAGCTGCTGGGCGATGAACAAAGTGGCCAGATAGAAACCATCGGCTACAGCCTCTACATGCAGATGCTGGATCGTGCCGTCAAAGCCATTCGCGCCGGTAAAACGCCCAATATAGAAGCGCCACTGGACGAGGGCGTGGAAATCAAGCTCAATCTGCCGGCGCTGATACCCGATGACTACCTGCATGACGTGCAACAGCGCCTGGTGATGTACAAACGCATCGCCAGCGCGGAGAACGCGGCAGACCTCAAGGAATTGCAGGTAGAAATGATCGACCGCTTTGGGCTACTCCCCGCCCCCGTGAAGACCCTGCTGCGACAGACTCGCGTGCGTCAGCGGGCCGAACAACTCGGCATCACGCGCCTGGAAGCCGGCGAACAGCGCGGTCGCGTGGTATTTGGCACCGGCACCGCGGTCGACCCGATGACACTGGTGTCGCTGATCCAGAAAGATCCTGTCCATTTCCGCCTCGACGGCGCCGACACCCTGCGCTTCGAAGCCGACATGGAAAATGAAGAGACTCGCTTCCAGCAAGTGGAAAGCCTGCTCGACCGACTCAACCGAAAGACCGAGGCGGCCTAGGCACTAAAGCCCGGCCGAAATCATGATGAGCGAAGAAACGATGGTTAAAACTCCTCCCCGTGGCACTGCACCCGCTTGGCGCCTCACCCATTGGCGACTGCTCCTTGCCGGCGTGCTTCTGTCATTGCCGCTGTCGCTGCAGGCGCTTGACGCTCAGGCCGCAGACGAGCCAACCGCCAAGGCAGAATCCTCGAGCGAAGCAGAATGGCCCCAAGGCCACTATCCGCTTCCCGAGGAAGGCGACATCGTCGGCGAGACGAGCACCATTATCGCCGAGGGCTCAGACACGCTGCTCGACATCGGCCGCCGCCATGGCATCGGCTATGAGGAGATGCGCCGTGCCAATCCCGACATCAATGTCTGGTATCCCGGAGAAGGTAGCGAGATCGTGATTCCGTCGCGCTTCATTCTGCCTCCCGGTCCGCGGGAAGGCGTGGTGGTGAACGTGGCCGAAATGCGCATCTACTTCTTCCCGGAACCCAAGGACGGCGAAGCGCCCCATGTCGAAACCTATCCGGTCAGCGTGGGGCGCATGGACTGGAAAACACCACTGGGCACCACGTCGATCACACAGATGGTCAAGAACCCCAACTGGTATCCGCCGCAGTCCATCATCAAGGAGCATGCCGAAGACGGTCGCGGCAAGCTGCCAAGCGTCGTACCCGCGGGGCCTGACAACCCGCTGGGCTCGCGCAAGATGCGACTCAACATCCCGGGGTACCTGATCCATGGCACCAATCGCCCAGACGGTATTGGCATGCGCGTCACCCATGGCTGCATCCGCATGCTGCCGGAAGACGTGGAGTCTCTGTTCGCAAAGGTCGGTGTTGGCACCACCGTGCGCCTGATCAACGAGCCGTTCAAACTGGGCTGGTCGGAAGGCACTCTCTACGTGCAAGCCTACCCCTACCTGGATGAAGAAGAAGGCACCACCGTCGACCGCATCACCAACGCCTTGGCACAGGTTGACCAGGCCGTGGAAGGCCTCGACTACTCTGTCGACTATGCTCGCCTGCGTGATGTCGTCGAGGTGCCTGGTGGCTTACCGGTTGCACTCGAGTATACCGCCCCGCCAAACCAGCAGAGGGCACCCAAGACGCTCTACGAGCAACTGGAGCTGATCGCTGCTGATACCCCCAAGACTGTCGATGTAGAAGCAGCAAAGGCCCTTGTCGAGCCCAGCTGAGCCTGACAATTTATGGCGCACCTTGAAGCGCCTAGCCTGAAAAAACGCCTCGTTAATGCGAGGCGTTTTTTTATGCATTCACGCGCGGATTATTTGGGCTGTCTGCCACCAACAGCGTCAGGCCCTTCACTGCCTTAAGCGGTCTTTACCGTATTCAGGCACAAAAAAAGGCCCTGCGTTTCGGCAGGACCCTCGCATCAAGGCCGGCAACACCATCGCGTCGCCGGCCTTCGACTACATACGAATTACTTGCGCATGGAGCGTTCGAACATGCGATCCATTGCCTGACGGTTCTCTTCAGACATCTGCATAGCAGCATTAGCATCGCGCTGCGCCTGGTTTGCAGTGTTCAGTGCACGGTTAGCAGTGCTGTTGGCCTGAGCGGCGTCAGCCTTGGCTTCCTGCGCAGTGGTGCGCACTTCTTCCAGAGCACCGGTAGAGGCACAACCAGCCAGCACGGCCAGTGATGCAGCGGCAGCGGTCAGCTTCAGAGCGTTAGTGATCTTCGACATGGTGTTCTCCTTGAGGGTCTTCCTTGGTTCAGCCGGGCATACCCGATTTCTATCAGGCCCTGCTCGTTTCATACGATACAGGGGAATGCCTCGACAGGTCGACTCTGGCAAGCCAGAGCCTTTAGGTCAATTGCCGCTCCATTATAGACACAACTCGTTGTCTATATGGAAGAACAGCAACTTCCGTAGATGCAGATTAGCGGATCACTACGCGTGTGCCAATCGTCACCAGGTCCGTTAGGTAATCAATCTGCGCATTAGTGACTGCCACACAGCCCTGAGTCCAGTCGAAACGCCGATGAATCTCGGGATCGGCTTCTCCGAGGCCATGGATACCGATATAGCCACCCAGCACCGTATCCTGAGGAGGCTGCCCTGTTCGACGAAGATCGCTCATGAAGTCACCATATTCGCGCCCCGTCATCATGCCGGCCTCCCAGGCCTCTCGGGCATGGCCAGCGGTGGGAAAATCAATCCCCAAGAAAATATGGAAATCACTATTAAGCTTCACGCGATTGATGTGAAAAACCCCGGAAGGCGTCGACCTGTCGCCCTCACGGCGAAGACGCTTTACACCACCCCGCCCTACCGACACCGGGGAGAAACGCTCGACCATCTTATCGCCGCGATAGATCTCAAGACTCGACGAGGATTGATCAATCAGCAGCCATAGCTCTTGAGGGCCGGGATTCAACGACACTCTATCGGTGTCGGGCGACATGGCGCCGACGGCAACGCCAAGCGGTAACAAGGACACAACAAGCAGAATAATCAGTCGGCGCATGGTCAGGCTCGTGATCGGGGTGGCTGTAGGTTAGGCTCACAGGTTTCTACCGGATTCTGGGACCAATGACAACGCGGGCCTCTCAAGACTCACTATCCGTGCATGGCTATCTGACAGCCATTCACGAAATGTCCGATAATACTGGGGTCGGTCGTGCTGAAATGGCTGCGGCGTAGGCTCTCGTCAGTCTCGCATCAATCGCCGAAAGAACATCAATGGAGCTCACCTTGCTGGACGCATTGCTTGATCCTGGCAGCCTGCTGGTGGTCCTGGCATCACTGCTGACCGTCGCCCTATGCGTGTTGCTGCACTACGAAGTATCGATGATCCTGAGCCGGCGCATGGAGCACTCCACCCGCTCACAGCGCCAACGCTTCTTGACGCTTATCTTCGGACTACTGGGGAGCCATATTGCTCAGATATGGGCCTTTGCGGCTACCATGAGCCTGCTACTGGACATGCCTGGCACAGGCGAAGTGGTCGGTATTACAGCACCGCGATTCCTGGATTTCGTCTACCTGTCGGCAATCAACTTCACCACCCTAGGGTATGGCGATATTGTACCCGACGGCCCTATCCGATTCGTGATGGGCACCGAGGCCCTGACCGGCTTCATGTTGATCACCTGGTCGGCCTCACTGACTTTCCTTGAAATGCAGAAGCACTGGCGGACTCATCACCCTGATCAGGGCGAGTAGAACATGGCCGCACGCCGATCGGGGCTTGGCGGTCAACGGACGCGTCATTAACGTGCCTTCATGACAGAAAAACAGCCTGATGTGGCGAATAGTCGGGGACTACAAGGGAAAGAAACCTGACCGGGCAGAACACATCAGCTTGGGCCTGAATGGCCGAGCAGCAAGCCATTTTCGATAGGCACGTAGGTAGAAGCGGCCTGAATGAGCGCTTCTGCCGTCAGCGCTTTCACGCCGTAGACATCCACCTGCACCCCATAGCGCTCGCGCATACGGCTCACCAGCAGATCAAAATCGCCGTCGCCGGACACCAGCACGACACGCTCGACATCGGCAGCCGCCTCGAATGCATCGAGGGCTATGCCTACATCCCAATCACCCTTGGCGGAACCATCACGGCGCTGAATGAAGGGCTTTAGCTTCACGTCAAAGCCGATGCCACGCAGAATAGCCTGAAATTGACGCTGGCGTGGATCGCCGCGATCCACCGCATAGGCGTTGGCAACCACGACCCTGCCGATGTCAGTCAGCCGCGCCCATAGCGCGTGATAGTCGAAATGGCGGCCAAAGGCCTGGCGAGTGGTGTAATAGACGTTTTGCACGTCGACAAAGACGGCGACGCGGGAAACGTCGCCAGGCGATGCGGCCATTAGAGGCCCTCAGTGCACGGTGGAAGGGATTTCCGGTTCTTCACTCTCTTCCTGCCATAGCTTGCTGCGCGTAATGGCGTGATCAATCATCTCGCGCGCCACTTCGAAGCGGCTCTGACGCAACAGATCGCCGGCTTCCTCGGAGAAATTGATGCGCAACAGCGGCTCGCCTTCACCTTCGGCGTGGCGCAGCACGATCTCACCGTCGTTGAGTTCGACGATTTCCAGAACAGCGGTTTCTGACATTCTGGATGAACCCTCCAGCTGATGGGGCAATAAAAAACGACCACGGCGATCATCCATGGTCGTTGTCGATATCTCTAGATTACCATCAGACGGGCCGAGACGTCATCTGAGATTGCATGCCGGAGAGAGGGGGCTTCAGACGTCGCTACCATTCGACGCTGGTTTCCCGTAACTGCGACAACGTGGTTTTGAACTCGCTGAGACAACCAGCGAGCTCATCGCCCAATGAACGCTGACCCGCCACAGCGATGGTCACCGGGCTTGCCAGGTCACGCCGCGCCACGCCATCGACGCCATGCAGTCCATTGAGGCGAGCCAGCAACCAGCCAAGCCAGCTATCTGCCTGCCCCGCCAACTCACGCAGCTGCGCCAATTCTGCGACAGGGGGCGCATCACGGACCAGAAGCTCTCGCCAATCATGGCGCGGAAGCCGCGCATGCTCGGTCAGCTCACGCAGAGCCGAGTTAAGCGCAAGCTCTAACAGCGCAAGCGCCCCCTCTTCACTGGCCATGCGCCGCGCCACGGCGTGTTCATCATCGCCTGCCGGCACCGCCAGCATCAGCTCAGCCTGATAGAGCAATTGATTGGTGCGGCCACTTTGCGTCATTTGCGCTTGTCCTCCACCTGCCACTTACTGCCATCAAAGGTCGCCTTCCAGGCAGTGGCCTTGCCTTCCTCGTCGGTCATCACGAACTGTGTCTTGGTCTTGCGTGAAAACCGGATCTGGGTCGGGCGACCATCCGGGTCCTCGCTGGGCGCCTTGAGCAGGAAGTGATATTTCTCGGGTAGCTCCTCGGCGTGGGCCTTGAGCTCACGCACCAGCGGCGGACGGGTCTCACGATTCTTGGGGAACTGACTGGCCGCCAGGAAGAGCCCACTGGCACCATCGCGCAGCACATAGTGATCCTCGACCTTCTGGCAGGCCAGTTCCGGCATCGGAATGGGGTCCATCTTGGGCGGTGCCACCTCACCGCTGCGCAGCAGCTTGCGGGTGTTCTTGCAGGTTTCGCTGGTACAACCGAAGTACTTGCCGAAGCGACCGCTCTTCAGCTGCATTTCGGCACCGCACTTGTCGCACTCGATGACCGGACCTTCATAGCCCTTGATTTTGAAGTGCCCTTCCTCGATCTCATACCCCTCGCAATCAGGGCTGTTGCCACAGATATGCAGCTTGCGGGTCTCATCGATCAGGTAGTTGTCCATGGCCGTACCGCAGAGACCACAGCGGTGTTTGGCGCGCAGCGCATCGGTCTCTGCCTCTTCACCGGCGTCAGCGGCCACGGCTTCCTCACCCGGGATAAGATCGATGGTGGTCTTGCAACGCTCCTTGGGCGGCAGGTTATAACCCGAGCAGCCAAGGAAGACCCCGGTCGAGGCGGTGCGAATCTGCATCTTGCGCCCACAGGTCGGGCAGTCGATATCGGTCGGCACCGGCTGATTGGGTCGCATACCCTCTTCGCTCTCGGCCACCTCGAGTTCCTTGCGGAACTCGCTGTAGAAGGCATCGAGCAACTCGCGCCAGTCACGCTCGCCCTCAGCCACCTCATCAAGGTTATCCTCCATTCGCGCCGTGAAGGAGAAGTCCATCAGGTCGGGGAAGGACTCGCTGAGTCGCTCGGTGACGATGTCACCGAGCTTCTCGGCGTAGAAGCGCCGGCTCTCGAGCTTGACGTAGCCACGGTCCTGAATGGTCGAGATGATCGCGGCATAGGTCGAGGGCCGGCCAATTCCCCGCTTCTCGAGCTCCTTGACCAGACTCGCCTCGGTGAAACGCGCGGACGGCTTGGTGAAGTGTTGCTGCGGATGGAGCGCCTCAAGTTGCATCGGCGTGCCCTCGGCAAGATCGGGAAGCGATTGATCCTCTTCCTTCTTGCCGGCGGGCTTCATCACGCGGGTGTAACCGTCGAACTTGAGCACTCGGCCCTTGGCCCTGAGTTCATAGCCGTCGACCTCGACGGTCAGTGTGCTGGACAGGTACTCCGCCGGCGTCATCTGACACGCCACGAACTGGCGCCAGATTAGCTCGTAGAGACGCTCGGCATCGCGCTCCATGCCCACCAGGTCGGTCGCCTTGAACGCCACATTCGAGGGGCGAATGGCTTCGTGCGCTTCCTGAGCCCCTTCCTTGCTCGAATAGCGGTTGGGGGCGTCAGGCAGGTAGCGACTGCCGTATTCCTCGTCGATATGGCCACGCACCGCCTCGATCGCATCCTTCGACAGATTGGTCGAGTCGGTACGCATGTAGGTAATGTAACCCGCCTCGTAGAGGCGCTGCGCCATGGTCATGGTCTTCTTGACGGAGTAACCCAGCCGGCCACTGGCGGCCTGTTGCAGCGTCGAGGTAATAAAGGGCGCGTTGGGCTTGGAACGGGTCGGCTTGTCTTCGCGGGCCGTGACGGCCAGTGAGGCCTTGCGCAGACCCGCAATCCGCTCGAGGGTTTCGGCTTCGCTGGTCGGGCGAAACGTCTTGCCGTCCTGACGCACCAGCTCGAAGCGAATCGGCTCGGCGTCATCCGTCGCGTTGCCCACCGTCAGATCCGCGTGCACGTCCCAGAACTCTTCGGGAACGAAGGCACGAATCTCACGCTCACGCTCGACAATCAGCCGTACCGCCACCGACTGAACCCGACCGGCAGAGAGGCCCCTGGCCACCTTGCTCCAAAGCAGCGGCGAGAGCATGAACCCCACGACGCGGTCGAGAAAGCGCCGCGCCTGCTGCGCTTCGACCCGCGGAATATTGAGCTGCCCCGGATCCTGGAACGCCTCCTGAATCGCATTCTTGGTGATCTCGTTGAAGACCACACGCTTGTAGCGTTCAGGCTCTCCGCCAATGGTTTCCTGCAGGTGCCAGGCAATGGCCTCACCCTCACGGTCCAAATCGGTCGCGAGATAGACGGCGTCGGCCTTTTCGGCATGCTTCTTGAGGTCTGCGACTACCTTCTCTTTACCGGGAAGGATGTCGTATTCCGCCTCCCAACCGTGCTCGGGGTCGATCCCCATCCGCCGAACCAGCTGATCCCAGGACTTGCGCTTCTTGTAGACCGCCTTCTCGTCCGGAGACATCTTACGGGTCGCGGCCGCCTGGCGGGCACGCTCCTTGGGATCGCTGGATGCCTTACCCGAGCCGCTGGTCGGCAGGTCGCGAATATGACCCACGCTCGACTTCACGATGTAATCGTTGCCGAGATATTTATTGATCGTCTTTGCCTTGGCCGGCGACTCGACGATGACCAGTGACTTGCCCATAGTACTCCAAATAATCGTGTCAGCCCGGGCAGCATGCCCCGAGACGATCTCGTTGTGCCAACATCCATTAGCGGCTGAAAAATTCGCCTACCCTACCCCAGCGATTGGTGCGGCGCCAGTCATCGACGTGACTCGTTATCTGACCCTAGACCGCGCCGCTAGGCCTCGGCAAGGCTTCCACCACCTTTATTAAGGTCACTTCAACTGTCATCTTGGCGAGTTAAGCTCGTAATATCTGTGCCAACAGCGTCACGAAACCTCAAGAGGCATCGGGCTTTTCAGCTAGCCGGGAGCGTGGTGTACTATGATGTAGTAAAATCACTACATGGCAATTTGCCACCCGTATTCAGCCCTACTTTTCGGTCGCCATCAGGCACCGAAACCAAGCTCACTCGTCAGGAGAGACGCATGTCGAATGCCCTTAACGGCCCGATCCGCCGCACCAAAATCGTTGCCACGCTAGGCCCCGCCAGTGACCACGAGGGCGTGCTCGAGGAGATGATCGCTGCCGGTGTCGACGTCGTACGACTGAACTTCTCTCACGGTTCAGCGGATGATCACCGCCAACGCCTGAGTCGCGTTCGCGAGATTGCGGACCGGCTCGGCAGGAGCGTGGCGGCGCTTGGCGACCTGCAGGGTCCCAAGATTCGCATCGCCCGCTTTGCCGATGGTGCTGTCCACCTGGAAGAAGGCCAGTCCTTCGTACTGGACGTTTCCCTGGACAGCAACGCCGGCGATGCCAAGCGTGTGGGCTGTGACTACAAGTCACTGGCCGAAGACGTGTCTGCCGGCGACATGCTGCTACTGGATGACGGCCGCCTGGTGCTTGAGGTCGAGGAAGTCAACGCCCCCGAGGTTCACACCAAGGTGGTAGTGGGCGGCAAGCTCTCCAACAACAAGGGCATCAATAAACAGGGCGGCGGGCTTTCCGCGGCGGCACTGACCGACAAGGACAAAGCGGATCTGAAGACCGCCATCGATATTGGCGTCGACTACCTGGCGGTTTCCTTTCCGCGCACGGCCGCCGACATGCTGGAGGCTCGCGACCTGCTCGGCGAGGCCGGCAAGGAAATCGGCCTGGTGGCGAAGGTCGAGCGTGCCGAGGCCGTCGCCGATGACGAAACGCTCGACGGCATCATCATGGCCAGTGAGGCGGTGATGGTGGCGCGTGGCGACCTGGGTGTCGAGATCGGCGATGCTCAGTTGATCGGCGTGCAGAAGCGCATCATCAAACGCGCACGTAGCCTTAATCGCGCCGTCATCACTGCCACGCAGATGATGGAGTCGATGATCGAATCGCCGCTACCGACACGTGCCGAGGTCTTCGATGTTGCCAATGCCGTACTCGACGGCACCGATGCGGTCATGCTCTCGGCGGAAACCGCCGCCGGCGACTACCCGGTCGAGACCATTGAAGCGATGAATCGCCTGTGCCTGGGGGCAGAGCGTGAACGCAGCGCTCAGGAGTCCGGCCACCGCATCCATGAAGGCTTCAGCCAGACCGATGAGACCGTTGCGCTGTCGGCGATGTATGCCGCCAATCACCTCAAGGGTGTGGCTGCCATTGCCTGTATGACGGCTACCGGCTACACCCCGCTGATCGCCTCGCGCATCCGCTCGGGGCTGCCGATCATCGGCTTCGCCCATAGCCCCATCGCCCAACGGCGCATGGCGCTGTATCGCGGCGTGGTTTCCCTCTACTTCAACTCCGGTAACATGAATCCTGGCGAGCTGAATGAGGCGACCATCAAGGAACTGACCGATCGCGGCATCGCCGAGAGCGGTGATTACATCATCCTGACCCGCGGCGAGCACATGAATGCGCATGGCGGTACCAATACCATGCAAATCCTGTCGGTCCAGTAACGCTAAACCGATCGCAGACACAGCCCAGCGAGGAACATGATTCATGAGTGAGCAACGCCCTGGACAGCAGACGACCCGCACCCTGCCCGGTCGTAAACGCATCGCCTTGATCGCTCACGACGGCAAGAAAGGTGAGCTACTCGACTGGGCACGGCGTTGGCAGGACACCTTGGCGGCTCACCAGCTCGTGGGTACTGGCACCACCGCCACGCGGGTCTCAAAGGAATTGGGGCTTGAGGTTGAGGGGCTGATGAGCGGCCCATTGGGCGGCGATCAGCAGATTGGCGCCCGCATCACCGAACAGCGCCTGGATCTCTTGATTTTCTTCTGGGATCCCTTTGCCCCGATGCCCCATGACCCGGATGTCAAGGCGCTGCTACGCCTGGCAGCGCTGTGGAATATCCCTGTGGCCTGCAATGCAGCCAGTGCCGACTTCCTGATCAGTTCACCCTATGTGGGTGAAGAGTTTGAGGTCGGCATTCCCGATGCGGGGCGTTGGGTGTCTGCGCGGGTCTAGCGCCAGAAGGCAACTCGACGACGCAGGAGACGCGACAGCGTCAGCGTAACCAAAAGCGCCGCCCTTAAGGGCGGCGCTTTTTTGAGGTCTGCCTTGTCAGCTTGTCAGATGATCAACGTCTCGGGTGATCAACGTCTCAGCTAGAGAATCAGGTATCACCGGAAGGTGGTGTATTCCCCTTGGACTTGCGAGCAGCGCGACGGCGCTGAGCTCTATTGCCCTTGGGGGCATTAGCACTCTCTTTGGGAGCATCAGCGGATGGGGTAGCTGCATCGCCCTTGGCAGCTGCACTGGACTCCTTGCGCAGCGGTTCTGGGATATCCGTCGGCTTATCAGCCGCAGCGGGACCCGCAGAAGCCTCTGAGGCCTTATCTTGCTCGGCCTGAGGTTCACTGGCAGCCGCTTCCACCGTGGTTTCAGCCTTCTCTTCGCCCACCTGTTGCGCCTTGTCTGACACCGCATCTTCCGCCTGCATTGCCTCGGGCTCTTGCTCAGACGGTTCTTGCTCAGACGGCTCTTGCTCGGGCGGCTTTTGTTCAGACTGTGGAGCCGGCACTCCCGGCGTGTCTTGTTGCTCACGCGTATTAGGCGCGTCAACGAGGGTCTCAGACGCCTCGGGGGTACCATTGCTTACCTGTGACGCCGCCGGACGCGCTTGATCAAAGCAGCGACGAATCGTCTCCAGTCGCTTGGCCGCGCGGTCGCCCGGCTCACCACTGGCGGCGAGCACATGTTCGATATGCGCCAGATGATCGTCGATTTCCTGGTTACTGGCCCCCTCAAGCATGACCGGTAGCGCACTCAGTGCCTCGCGCCGATCCAGCTTGAGAATGAAGAACTGCTCACGTACCAAGGCCTTGAAATCTTCGATCTTGAGGTTCGGCTCGAGCTCTTCGCGGGTCGCACGAAGGCGCTTGAAGTTTCGCTCGTCGGTGGACGGCGCGCCGCCCAGCACAAAAATCAGCGAGCGCATCACGGCAGCATGTGGGCCGCCCTGGTCAACACGCGCATGCAACTCGGCCCGCCGATTGGCCACGAAGCGCTGATGCTCGGGCTCGATGCCCGGACGACGCCTCACCGGCTCACCGTCTACCCCCAGACCTACCATGGTCTGCAGCCAACGCTGGCCATAGAGCTCCTGGAAGAGGCGTTCTGTCGCTTGGTCACGCACCTGCTGATAGCCTTCAAGAGAGGATTCAACCTGATCGGACAGGGTGAACTCCATCTGGCGAAAGGCATTTTCGGGTCCGGCTTGATGCCGGTCGGCACGAATGCGCTCAGCCAGCACCGGGACCGGCACCATCAAGGGGTTGCGATCAGAGAACAGCTTGTAGCCCAGGCGTATCGGGTGCATGCGACGGATCCAGCGCGCCGCCTCGGGTGTCATGACGGCTTTCAGCCAGGGCTGAACGAGCATCTGATAGATACCCCGATTGATCTCGGACACCCGTGCGACGGTGGCGAAACGGCGCTCATCCTCGGCATGGGGCTGGACGATCGCATTGATGTCGTCGATGCCTCGCGGAGAAAACTCCAGTAGGTAGTCACCATCCACATGCACTGCCTCGGCAGTGCCACGAGAGGCCTTTTCCGTCACCGTGGTCTCGTAAAGCCCCGGCGGCAGCACATCGATATAATCCATGTTGGCGGTGAACTCGGCGTGCTCCTTACGCGACACGCTGCCCGACACAAAGATACCCAGATGCCCCGTCGTATCATGCTGGCAGTAGACGATGGTTTGTTCGTTGGCAACGATATCGTCGACATCGCCATACAGATCGCTGATCCAGCCAAGCGCCTGCGGGGGCGGCGTGATGTCATCGCCCTTCGAGCAGAACACCACGATGGGCGAGCGCACGTTGCGCAGATCGATCCGGCGGCCATCCCGGGTGGTCAGTCGCGCATTACTCAGCTTGTTACCGACGAACAGGTTGTCGACGATATATTGGATTTCCTCGGCACCGAGCACCACATGCCCGCCCCACCAGCGCTCAAACTGCAGGTAGCGTTCCGCTTCGCTATCGACATTGGCATACAGGCGGTACTGCTTGGTCCAGAGGGTGTTGGCCGGATTAAGCTTCTCGAAGTTCTGCACGAGCAGAGCGCCATCGAAAAGCCCGGCGCCAAGATCACCGGCAAGCGCTGTGGTCCAACTGCCGCCGTTCATGCCACCGGCATAGCGCATGGGGGCCTTGCCGCGCTCGCCGGCCCAATAGGACAAAGGTGCACCGGCAATCAGGATCGGGCCGAAGCAATCGGGTTCCAGCGCCGCGGCCATCATGATTTGCCAACCCGCCTGACAGTTGCCGACGACCATGGGCTTTTCGTTCAGATGATCATGGCGGGCGATGACCTCCCAAAGGAAAGCAATCTCGGCGTCCACCACATCTTCGACCGTCTGGCCTGGTACCGGGAACGGCAAAAAGCCAATGAAATAGCAGGGATGGCCGGCGCGCAGCGCCACACCCAGTTCACTGTCCGGCTTGAAGCCGCCGATGCCGGGACCATGGCCCGCGCGAGGATCGACGACCACGAAGGGCCGCATGTCCGGATCGACCTCGACGCCTGCCGGCGGAAGGATGCGCATCAGCTCATAGTTGACCGGCCGCGGCAAATCGCGACCGTCCATGATCAACTCAGATTCGAAGCCAAGCACATTGGGCTTGGTCTGCTCCATATGCTCGAGGTACTGGTTGCCTCGTTCACGCATTACATCCAGGAACAGCACCTGACGTTCGACGGTATCGCGCCAATAGTCCATGGCACTTCGCCCGAACCCCAGCGGATCAAAAAATGATAAAGCCGTGTTCGTCATGGCGTTATAGGCAGCAAGCATACAATTCTCCCGATAGTCGGTGGGATGCAGGCCGTTCAAGACCATGCTGCGATGCAATATAGCCTATCGCGAAAGGCCGCTCCCTGTCACTGACTGACGATCCGTATGCTTTTATTAGGACTCGACTAGAGGGGCGATTGCCTTCGTCACCCCCTAGTCGTTTGCCACTCATCGCTACCCTCTATTTACGCCAAACTCCCATAAGCCTTAACCAAAGCCCAGCCTGACGATGCTCCAGTCGATGGCATCATCTAGCCAATGCGAGTCACTCGATCTCGATCAACACCTCGCCCGGCGTGACGCGATCGCCCTTGGCCACATGGATAGCTACCACGCTGCCGGCCTGGCGGGCATGCACCTCGGTCTCCATCTTCATGGCCTCGCTGATCAGTACCGCCTGACCGGCCTCGACCTTATCACCGACGGCTACCAGTACATCGACGATATTGCCCGGCATGGCCGTCGTCACGTGCCCCTTGCCGGTCGCGCGGGCACGACCGCCCGCATTGGCCGACCCGGCGTCATAGCTGTCGCGAGCCTCGAAGACCACCGACTCCGGCATGCCGTCGAGGGTCAGATAGACTTGGCGCTTGCCACTCATATCGCTACCGACGCCGGTGATCTGCACCTCGTAGGACTCGCCGTGCACGTCGATCACGAACTCGGTCGGTGTGGCCTCGGTGACCGGGCGCTGTGCATCGCTCGCCACTGGCGACGGCAGCGGCTCGGGCACCAGACTGCCGTCACGACGCCCCTGGAGATAGTCACGCCCTATATCCGGGAACATGGCATAGGTCAGCACGTCCTCTTCGCCCTCGGCGAGCTCACCGATGTCCGCAGTCAGGCGGGTCATCTCGGGGCTTAACTGGTCGGCCGGCCGCCCTTCTTCGATCTGCTGGTTGCCGATCGCCCGTTTCTTGAGCCCCTCCTCGACCGCCGCTGGTGGCTGCCCGTAGCCTCCCAGCAAGTAACGTTTGACCTCGTTGGTGATCGACTTGTAGCGACTGCCAGTGAGTATATTCATCACCGCCTGTGTGCCCACGATCTGGGAGGTCGGGGTGACCAGCGGTGGGTAACCCAGGTCGGCACGCACCCGTGGAATCTCGTCGAATACCTCGCGGATCTTCGACAGGGCATTCTGCTCCTTGAGCTGATTGGCCAGATTGGACATCATGCCGCCGGGCACTTGGTTGATCTGCACCGCCACATCTTCGCGGGTGTATTCGCTCTCGTAACCGGCGTACTTCTTGCGCACCTCACGCAGCTGATCCCCCACCGCCTTGATCGATTCCAGATCGAGGCCGGTATCAAAGGGTGTGCCCTTGAAGGCCGCCACCATGGCCTCGGTGGACGGATGACTGGTACCCCCGGCAAAAGCCGAGTTGCAGGTATCGATATGGCGGCAGCCTGCTTCCACAGCCTTGAGATGACACTGTGATGCCAGGCCGGACGTGGCGTGGGCATGCAGATGCACCGGTACCTCGACGGCTTCGACGAGCGCCCCGACCAACTCCTGGGTCGCATAAGGCGTCAGCAGGCCGGCCATGTCCTTGATGGCGATGGAGTCGGCGCCCATGTCGACCAGGCGATGAGCATCCGCCACATAGCGCTCAAGGGTGTGGACGGGGCTGACCGTATAGCAGAGCGTGCCCTGAGCGTGCTTGCCGCTGGCCTTGACCGCACGCATGGCCGTTTCCAGGTTACGCAGGTCATTGAGGGCATCGAAGACGCGGAAGATGTCGATGCCATTGTCGGCCGACTTGGCCACGAAGCGCTCCACCACGTCGTCGGCATAGTGACGGTAGCCGAGCAGGTTCTGGCCTCGCAGCAGCATCTGCAGCGGCGTATTGGGCAAGGCTTGCTTTAGCTGTACCAGTCGCTGCCAGGGGTCTTCCTTGAGAAAGCGCACACAAGCATCGAAGGTTGCCCCACCCCAGACTTCCAGAGAATGAAAGCCGACGGCATCAAGCGCAGGACATACCGGCAGCATGTCTTCGGTGCGCAGGCGGGTGGCGATCAGCGACTGATGACCGTCGCGTAACACGACATCGGTGATACTGACGGCATCGGTGGCGGCAGAGGAAGCCGTTGTCTTTGTCATGAAATTCTCCTTAAAGGCCGGCGTGGGCAGCAATGGCGGCAGCAATCACCAAGGCCGCCTCTTCGGGGTTGCGCTTGACCGAGTACTGCAAGAGTTCAGGATGCGCCGGCACGAAGCCGGTATCGAAATGACCGTTACGGAAGTCTGCGTGGCGCAGGATCTCCTCGTAGTAGGGGGCGGTGGTCTTGACGCCTTGCAGGCGCATGTCATTGAGCGCCCGGATGCCACGGTCGAGGGTTTCTTCCCAGGTCAGCCCCCAGACCACCAATTTCAGGCACAGCGAGTCGAAGTACGGGGGGATCTGGTAGCCGGTATAGATGGCGGTATCGGTACGCACCCCCGGCCCGCCGGGCGCGTAGTAGCGGGTGATACGCCCGAAAGACGGCAAAAAATCGTTCTTGGGATCTTCGGCGTTGATGCGAAACTGGACGGCATAGCCGTGGTGATGAATATCTTCCTGGCGAAACGACAACTTGTGGCCGCTGGCGATGCGCAGCTGTTCGCGAACGATATCGACCCCGGTGATCGCCTCGGTAATGGTGTGCTCGACCTGTACCCGAGTGTTCATCTCCATGAAGTAGATCTCGTTACCCTTGACCAGGAACTCCACGGTGCCGGCATTTTCGTAGCCCACTGCCTTGGCCGCGCGCACGCCGAGTTCGCCGACATAAGCGCGCTGTTCAGGCGTCAACTGGGGGCTAGGGGCAATTTCGATCAGCTTCTGATTGCGACGCTGAATGGAGCAATCACGCTCGAAGAGATGGATCACGCTGCCATGTTGATCGGCAAGGATCTGAACCTCGATATGATGAGGGTCGACCACGCATTTCTCGATAAAGACATCGGCGGAGCCGAACGCCTTGGTGGCCTCGGATATCACGCGTCCCCAGGCCTGTTCGAGCTGGTCGGCATTGTCGCAGCGACGGATGCCGCGACCACCGCCGCCAGAGGTCGCCTTGAGCATGACCGGATAACCGATGCGCTCGGCCTCGGCCAGCGCGTCGGCACAGCTATCGAGATTGCCCTCCGACCCCGGGGTGACCGGCACCCCCGCGTCACGCATTGCCCGTCGGGCCGCTGTCTTGTCGCCCATGCGGGCGATCACGTCGGCGCTGGGGCCGACGAAGGCGATACCGGCGGCCGTGCAGATACGAGCAAACTCATCATTCTCGGACAGAAAACCGTAGCCGGGGTGAATGGCATCGCAGCCGGTTTCACGCGCAAGATCAACAAGGCGGCGTGGATCAAGATAGCCCTCGAGGGGGTCATCGCCGACCTGGTAAGCCTCATCGGCTCGCTTGACGTGCAGGGCAAAGCGGTCGGGCTCGGTATAGATAGCCACCGAGCGAATGCCCAGTTCAGCGCAGGCTCGCTCGATGCGCACGGCGATCTCGCCGCGGTTGGCAATCAACAACTTCTGGAACACGGTTCGAATCTCCAGGGTGACGGGTTGCGTCCTGAGCGGGCCTGCGAAACACTCGAGAGCCCCCGGAAGGTCGACGATTCATCCTTCCTCATCCAGCGGCTCACGGGTATCCAGCCAACCCCGCTGCAGGACGTTTTTCACGCTACCGGGTGTTGAACCAATAGAAAAATTGATATTTTTTTGCCAACCTATAAGCTATACCTTATAGCTAGTCTTTTGCGGGAATACTGATGACTCGACCCAGTCTGCTCAATCGCCTGACATTTCGTCAGTTGCAGGTCTTTCAGGCCGTGCATCGCCAGCAGTCGTACTCCCGAGCAGCCGAGCAGCTAGGCCTCACCCAACCCGCGGTAAGCGCCCAGATCCGACAGCTCGAGCAGGCACTGGAGCAGCCGCTGTTCAAGTATGCCGGCAAGACCCTCCATGTACTGCCTGCCGCCGACGCGCTGGCCGCCTCGGTAACGTCGATCTTCGGCCAGGTCTCAAGTCTTCAGATGGAGCTATCCGAGATCGCCGGCACCATTCGTGGCGAGCTCAACCTGGCGGCCGTTTCTACTGCTCAGTACGTCGTCCCTCATATTCTGGCGCGCTTTCGTGCCCGCTATCCGGAAGTCACCATCCGCTTGCGTGTGTGCAACCGCAGCCAGGCCCTCGAGCGCCTGGCTGAACGACGCGATGACTTGGTCATCATGGGCATGGTGCCTCAGGATGCCCAATTGGCCTTCATGCCGATCCTCGATAATGAAATGATTCCGGTGGTCTGGCCCGGCCACCCGCTGCTGACGGCCGAGAAACCTAGCCTCGAGGACTTCGCCCGCCACTATGTGCTGATGCGCGAACCCGGCTCCGGGACGCGTACCGCCTTCGAAGAATTCGCCGCGAGAGAGCGGGTATCGCTGCCGCATACCATCGAGCTTGGCACCAACGAGGCGATCAAGCAGGGCATCATGGCGCACCTGGGCGTCGCGGTATTGCCGCGACTCTCCGTGCAGTTGGAAATCGCCTCCGGCCTGCTGGCTTCGCCGAAGCTGCCGGGCTTTCCGCTCAAACGCTCCTGGTGCACGGTCTACCCCAAGGACCGACCGCCTTCGCCAGTCACCGAGCTGTTCCTGCGCTGCGTGCGAGAACTGCTACCGGAGCTCAATCGCCACTTCAGCGGGCCGCTCGAACCCATGCAAGGCCACGGCGTGGTCTGCCTGCCGGCGGCAGACAGCACGCAATCCTAGCGCCTACTCGCATTTGCTATCCTCCAGACACCAAAAAGCCGGGCGTCCAACGCCCGGCTTTGCCATGCCACCTTGGCTGTTGCCAATGCTAGATCATCAGGTGCGCCATCAGGTGCGCGGCAGCGTAACGCCGCGCTGCCCCATGTACTTGCCACCCCGATCCTTGTAAGAGGTCTCGCAGACTTCATCGGATTCCAGAAACAGCATCTGCGCCACCCCTTCATTGGCGTAGATCTTGGCCGGCAGGTTGGTGGTATTGGAAAACTCGAGCGTCACGTGTCCTTCCCATTCAGGCTCCAGGGGCGTGACGTTGACGATGATGCCGCAACGCGCATAGGTCGACTTGCCAAGACAGATGGTCAGCACATTGCGCGGGATGCGAAAGTACTCAATCGTGCGCGCCAGAGCGAAGGAATTGGGCGGGATCACGCAGACATCCCCCTTGACGTCGACAAAGCTCTTTTCGTCGAAGGCCTTGGGGTCGACCACCGCCGAGTGAATATTGGTGAACACCTTGAATTCATCGGAGCAACGCACATCGTAGCCATAGCTGGAGGTGCCGTAGGAGATCACCCGCTGCTCGTTGACGTAACGCACCTGGTCCTCCATGAACGGTTCAATCATGGCGTCACTGGCGGCCATGCGACGGATCCAGCTATCGGACTTGATGCTCATCGGAGATTCCTTGGGGTGCGTCAGTAAAGGTAAGGGCAAAAAAAACAGGGCCGCTATCATAACGGCCCTGACGGCATTCCAAAAGACGTGTGGCCGGCACAGGCCCCCGAACAGGCCCATGCCGCAGTATGGGCGCCTAGTCGCCGAAGGAGATGCTCGGGCCCTCGGCTTGCTGTGAGGTAACGCCCTCGACCACGGAGCGCGCCACCTTGCGGAAGGTCTGGGCCACATCCCCTTCAGGCTCAGCAACCACGGTAGGCTGACCGCCATCGGCCTGCTCGCGAATACCCAGGCTCAGCGGCAGCTGACCGAGCAGCGCCGTCTCATACTGGGCGGCGATGCGTTCACCACCGCCAGCGCCGAAGATCGGTTCCTGATGACCGCACTGCGAGCAAACATGAAGGCTCATGTTTTCGACAATACCCAGCACCGGCACGTTGACCTTACGGAACATCTCGATGCCCTTGCGGGCATCCAGCAACGCAATGTCCTGCGGGGTGGTCACGATCACTGCACCGTCAACCTCGACCTTCTGAGCAAGCGTCAACTGGATGTCACCGGTACCCGGCGGCATGTCGATGAACAAATAATCAACATCATCCCAGACCGTTTGGTTAAGCAGCTGCTGGAAAGCACCGGCCACCATCGGTCCGCGCCATACCATTGGCTCGGTGATATCGACCAGGAACGCCATCGACATGGCCTGAATACCATGAGCGTTGAGAGGAGCAAAACGGTTCTCCCCTACTTGATTTGGCCGAACGCCCTCACCAATGCCCAGCATCTGCGCCTGACTGGGGCCATAGATGTCAGCATCCAGCAGGCCAACCCGATAGCCCTCGGCTGCCATGGCCAACGCCAAATTGACCGTCACAGTGGACTTGCCTACGCCGCCCTTGCCCGACGCTACGGCAACGATATGCTTTACACCCTCCATTACCCTCTTCTCCTGTGTCGTTGGTCGTCGGCATCGCTTGCCGCTATGCGTCGATTATAACCTGCAGCCCCCGACTAATCCCAAGCGGAATAGTCAACTTTTATTCTTAGACTTTCCTCGAGCAGTGAGGCTGTGCGCGATGGGACTATCGCCTCATGTCGAAGGCTGCGGTCGATACTCGTCAATATAGAATGCGCTACGTTAAAGGTAAGCTTTCCAGAGCCGCCACATCATGCTTTTTAAAGATCGACACGATGCCGGGCGCCACCTCGCCATGGCACTTACGGAATATCGACACCCCCCCACACCCCTGATCCTGGGGCTACCCCGTGGCGGCGTGCCAGTTGCCTTCGAGGTAGCTCAGGCACTAGGCGGAGAACTGGATGTATTCGTGGTGCGCAAACTCGGCGTGCCCTGGCATCCAGAATTTGCCATGGGCGCCATCGCCGGCAACGGTGTCTGCATCCTTCATCACGAGCTGATTGCAGGCCTGGGCGTCACTCAGGAGAGGCTCGACACCCTTATTGCCCATGAGACCCGGGAGCTACACCGCCGCGAGCAGGCCTATCGTGGCCAGCGTCCGCGGCCACGCATTGCTGGGCGCCGCGTCATCATTGTCGACGATGGACTCGCTACCGGCGCTACCATGCGGGCCGCCGTGGAGGCCTTGAAAGAACAAGCCCCTGGCGAGTTGATTGTGGCCATACCGGTGGCGGCTGCCGATAGCCTGAACGAGATTGAGGCTACCGTCGACCGGATCATTTGCCTGCATACACCTGAGGATTTCATGGCGGTGGGTCAGTGGTATCAACGCTTCAGTCAGACCAGTGACCAAGAGGTCCTGGCACTGTTGGAGCGGACTCTCCCGTCCCATTAACCGCTCCCAGGCGCGATGAGGCGAACCATCATCGCGGATCATTTAGGGCCTCGCCTACGACACCCAGCCAAGCTGATGGATACGAAACGGCCCCCTAAAGAGGGGGCCGTCGTACATGCCACTGATTTCTCTGCGCATGTCGTTACTTCAAGTAATTTCATGTCTGAAGAGACGTTGGGTCACTCGCCCCCCTCTGCTTTATCCCGCTGAATCTCCGTCTGGTCGCTCTTTGAGTCTGAAGCGTCCGACTGACCCGCTTCCTCCTGGGCCTCCGTCTGATTGCTGTCTGTCTCAGCATTGCCCGCTTGGCCGGCCGCCTTCTGAGTTTCCGCCTGATTACTCTCGGCTTCGTCGGCTTTTGCCTGACTGGCGTCCTGCTCTGAGGATTTGGCGCTATCCTCATTTGTGGACATCTCGTCGTTCATGGCAGAAGAACCAGAGGCGTCGTCAGTCTCGGAGTCCTGTGCTTGCGAGCTCACCGATACGTCGCTGAGCTCTTCTCGCCATTCGGCAAGCTGCGCCTCGAGGCGGTCAAGCTGATTGCGACGCGCATCGGTTTTATCGGTCAGATCGGCGAGCTGCGCCTCTAGGTCGGAACGCTTTTGCTGTGTCGCATCAAGTTGATCCAGTGCCTGCGTCAGTTTTTCGTCGACGTGGGAATAGGACTGCTCGGCGGCAGCAACCTTGGCTTCAAGCGAGGCGACTTGCTCTTCCAAGCTGGCAACTTCTTGCTTATGCGCATCACGGGTATCGTTTAGCGCTGCGATGTCGCTCTCCAACTCAGCCTGACGGCCTTTCGCATCGGCAATGGCACTCCGGTTCTCTTCGAGCGTCGCTTGCGACTCATCACGTTCCTGAGTGGCCTGTTCAACCTGCTCCGACAACGCCTCGCTCTTCGCTTCACGAGAGGCGACCGTGGCATCGAGTTCGTCCAGTGTCGCCTGACGCTCATCGATAGTTGTCGCCAGGGCATCCTGACGAGACTGCGCCTCGCTGACATTTTCTTCGATGGTCGCTAGGCGAGACTTGGCGTCTTCGGCCTGAGTATTCAGGTCCGCAAGCGCTGCTTCTGCCTCTTCAATGGATTCATAGGTTTCACTGAAGGCAGAGACACGCTCACTCATTGCCTCACGTTCGTTTTCAAGCTCTGCCACTCTGTCCTGGAGCTGTTCACGCTGCTCACGCTCGCTGCTTGCGTTGGAACTGGCATAGAAGGCATAGAGCACCACAAGCACCAGCACTACGACCAGCGCTTTTACCCGGTTGTCCTTCAGTAGTTCACCTACCGACTGATCCGCCATCGTTTCGTCTCCCGTTCAGCCCGGCTGATACGTGCTCACCGCGGCAATTGAACCATTGCAGTCCCGGACATTAGCTGTCCAGGCCAAGCGTTCAAGATAGGGGATATTAGCGTTGACTGCCATGCTCAAGGATCAGTCGATGGCCTGTTTGCTTACCTTGCCACGCAGGGCCTTGTGCTTGCCGCGCTGCTTCTTTTGCTCAATGCGCCGCTTTTTGGCGCCCTTGCTGGGACGGGTAGGAACACGTTTCTTCGGTGCATAGAGCACTTGCTTGATCAGGGATTTGAGTCGCGCCAGCGCTTCCTGACGATTGCGTTCCTGAGTTCGGTGCTCCTGCGCCTTGATGATCACCACACCGTCGCGACTGATGCGCTTGTCCCGAAGCGCCAGCAGCTGCTCCTTTACGCCCTCGGGCAAATGCGAGGCACGAATATCGAAGCGCAGGTGAATCGCCGAGGAGACCTTGTTGACGTTCTGCCCACCTGCGCCCTGGGCGCGAACCGCTTGCAAGTCAAGTTCATCATCGTTGATCACGATCTGTCGCGATACTTCCAACATTACCTGAATCCTTATATCCGGCATTAATAGCCAGCCTGATGGTATGGGGATTGATCGATACGGATGTATCCCACGGTCTAGAGCCACCCCGCCCGGCGAAAGCGCCAGTATAGCGTCCCGCAGGCAACGCCCATGACCGACAAGGCAATAGGGTAACCGAGCCGCCAGTCGAGTTCGGGCATATGCTCAAAGTTCATGCCCCAGATACCCGCAAGGATGGTCGCCATGGCGAAGATGGCCGCCCAGGCGGCAAGCCGCTTGTGTACTTCGCTCTCGTCGATCGCCACCATCGACAGGTTGACCTGAATCGCCGTGATGATGGTTTCGCGGATGTTATCGACCCCGGCCTCAATGCGATGGAGATGATCATACACGTCGCGAAAATATTCACGGGTATTGAGGCATAGCGCCGGCACACGACCGCCGACCAGATGTGCCGTCGCTTCGGCAAGCGGGGTGACGGCGTGTTTTAACAACATCGTGCGTCGCTTGAGTTGATAGAGGCGCTCGAGACTGGAGCGTGCCGTGCCACGAATGAAGATCTGATCCTCGATCTCCTCAAGCTCAGCCTCCAGCGACTCGACCACCGGGAAGTAGCGATCTACCACCGCATCCAACAGGGCATAGAGTACGAAAGCCGGGCCTTGCTGAAGCAACTGTGGCTCGCGCTCGCAACGTGCGCGCACGCCAAGAAACCCTTGGCTGGCATGCTGGCGAACCGACAGCACATAACGCTCTCCGAGAAACACGGCGACTTCGCCTTGGTCGAATTCGCCATCCACCAAGGTGATCGGACGCATGATGGCAAAAAGGGACTGGCCATATTCTTCAATCTTGGGACGCTGCTGGCCGTGAAGTGCGTCTTCTACCGCCAGCTCATGGAAATCAAACACCTCCTCGAATCGCTTGAATTCCTCGGGATCTGGATCATGTAAGGCGACCCACACAAAGCAGTCGGGATTCTGCATGGCCTCGGCGATATCCTCGACGCGGATGTCCCGTTGGCGATGCCCGTGCTCATACGCGACACAGTTGACGATCATCGGCTGACTCCTGGCGGGGACGTGGTCTCATCAGCACCATTATTGCCAAAAATGGCACACAAAGGCGACGCCGGGCCCTCAACTGTCGTCCTCTTCCCCCCTGCAAGAGCGAGGGTTTCGCTGGCGCGATGAATATTGCAGTGACGGGCGCCGCAACACCCTAAGCACAAGACCACGTAATCCACGCAGCAGCGGATACCCGCTATTGGCGCGCTTGTGGCCACCGAAGAGGCGTCGATTCAGCCGATTGAAGACGCCTACCGGACTACTGAGCAGGGCAAGGACACGCAAAGCGTCAGCCCCGTGGTACCACTGCGCATCGAGCTTCAGTACCATCCCCTTGTCGAGATCGAAGCCGAGTGCTCGCACGTCATCAATCACCGGGTCGTCACCGCGTGCATCAATCAGATGGAGCTCTCCCGCGGCATCTTGCAGCTGCAACCAACGCACGTAGCGGCGACAAAATGGGCACTGACCATCGTAGACCAGCAAGTTATCCGTTTCGGATGCCACGCTATCCTCCTGTCATACCTCGACTGACCATCTAGATGGCCGCCGATGTCCTCCTGCGCTTATGATGGTAGCCACTGTGCAAATCGCCGGCCCCACAAGGACGTTGTGCATGACGCATTACTTCTCCGCCCTGCCCCGCCTTATTCCCCGCCTGGCGCGCTTCGTCTGGCGAGTGCTAAAGGCCTTTCTGCGCAACAGGGGCATCCTGCTTGCTGGCGGAGTGGGCTACAACGTGCTGCTGTCGATCGTACCGCTCTTTGCGCTGCTTTGCGTGCTGCTTACTCATGTCGCCAACGAACAGCATCTGCTGGATGTTCTATCGCTACAGGCGAACCATCTGACACCGACGCATGCCAGCATCCTACTGGATGCCGTGCAGACTCTGCTTGAATCGCGGGATGCCATCGGCCTGATCGGCCTTCCGGTACTGCTGATCTTCAGCTCTTTCGCCTTTCGCATGCTCGAGGACTGCATGGCGATCATTTTTCATCATCCGGATCACGCAGCAAAACGCAGCGTCTGGGTTTCCGTATTGCTGCCCTATGCCTTCATTCTGGTCCTCGGCACTGGCCTGCTTGCCCTCACGCTGCTGGTATCCACGATCGACGCACTCAATGACGCTATGCTGGCCATTTTCGGCACTAATCTGCCACTTGCGAGCCTATCCGAGCCAGCCCTTAACCTGATCAGCTTCCTGGGTATGTTTGCCATGTTCAGCGCCATCTACAAGGTGCTCCCCGTGGTGCATATCGCCCTGCGACGGGCACTGGTTGGCGGCTTTGTGGCGGCACTGCTCTGGGAAGGGGTACGACAGCTACTGGTCGTGTATTTCGCCAGCCTGTCACTGGTGAATGTGGTCTATGGCTCGCTTGCGACCATCATCATCGTATTGCTGACCCTTGAGGTCGGCGCCATCATCCTGCTGTTGGGGGCTCAGGTCATCGCTGAACTGGAGCACAACGACCGGTCTGGGCTGCCTTGGTATGTGGACCCGCGAAAGCGTGCCATCAACTCGAGCCGCTGAGCGTCTCCTGCACGCTCAATTTGGCGCGAATAAAATCACTGTGCCTGACATAGAGAAGATCGGCCAAACGCCGAATGCGATGCTCTTCTAAAGGACTCAACTCGCCATCCGCATAGGCCAGCTGCCACATCAGGCGGATCAGCTCCATCCGCTGTTCATAGCCGTAGCGCTCCTTGATCAGGCTCACGAACTGGTAGTGATCCACGGCATCCTCGACTTCCTGACGCGCCAACACCATCAACTCATCGACGGCGGACTCACCGAGTGTGAAGTGACGCAAGAGCATCTCACGCAGCGCATCGAGTTCTCGACTGTCGTGGTGGTAATCGGCGCGTACCACTTCGCACAAGAGCGCAGCCGTCGCCAGCTCCAGGGTCGGCCCATCATTGTCCTGTTCCGAAGTGACCAGGGTGCGCTGAAAGAACTGCTGAATGGCTTCAAGCATGGGTATGACCTCTTGGGTGTGATATAGCGTCATGACGCTAACACCGACTGCGACCGGCTTGGCAGGGAAGAAGTTCAGATGCGGGCCGGTGAGTCGGTTAGCCGCCTAGGGCTTGAGCCGGTAGCCGCTGCGAAAAATCCAGCTCACCACCGCAAGACTCACCACCAGAAACGCCATCACCATGGCAAGGCTCGCTTCCAGACTGACATCGCCCACCCCATAGAAGCTCCAGCGGAAACCACTGACCAGATAGACCACCGGGTTGAAAAGCGTCACGCCCTGCCAGAATGGCGGCAGCATATCGATGGAGTAAAAAGTCCCGCCAAGAAAGGTCAGGGGCGTGATGACCAAGAGCGGCACCAGCTGCAGACGGTCGAACCCTTCGGCCCAGATGCCAATGATGAAGCCGAGCAGACTAAAGGTGAACGCCGTCAACACCAGGAAAAACAGCATCCAGAACGGGTGAGCGATCTCGAGGGGGACAAAAAGCCCTGCCGTCGCCAGAATAATCAGGCCCAGCACAATCGACTTGCTCGCCGCCGCGCCCACATAGCCCATGACGATTTCCATGTAGGACACCGGCGCCGAAAGCAGCTCGTAGATACTGCCGGAGAAACGCGGAAAGAAGATGCCGAACGACGCATTGGACACGCTCTGCGTGAGCAGCATCAGCATGATCAACCCGGGCACGATGAAGGCACCGTAGCTGATACCGCCCACCTCTGTGATGCGTGAACCGATCGCCGAGCCGAAGACCACAAAGTAAAGCGAGGTCGAGAGTACCGGTGAGACGATGCTCTGCAGCAGCGTACGCCGAGTACGCGCCATTTCGGAGCGGTAAATGGCCATCATGCCGCGAAGATTCATGGGTTCTCCCTTACCAGGCTGACAAAAATATCTTCAAGTGAGCTCTGCTCGGTATGCAGATCCTGGAAGTGGATGCCGGCCTTCCTGAGCTCCTCGAGCATGCCCGCGATACCCGTATGCTCCTGCCGGGTGTCGTAGCGATAGGTCAGCTGACGGCCATCCTCTGACAGCGTCAGCGGATAGTCGGCCAAGGCATTGGGCAGCGCCACCAAGGGATCGAGCAACTCAAGGGTCAGCTGTTTGCGCCCCAGGCTTTGCATCAGGGTTCGCTTGTCCTCGACCAGGATGATCTCACCGCGCTGGATCACCCCAATACGATCGGCCATTTCCTCGGCTTCCTCGATATAGTGAGTGGTGAGGATGATCGTCACGCCGTTCTCGCGTAGGCCACGCACCACCTCCCACATCTCGCGCCGAAGCTCGACATCGACGCCGGCGGTCGGTTCGTCGAGGAACAAAATGGTCGGTTCATGCGATAACGCCTTGGCAATCAGCACCCGGCGTTTCATGCCGCCGGACAGGGTGATCAAGCGGTTATTGCGCTTCTCCCACAGCGCCAGCGAGCGCAGCACACGCTCGATATGATCAGGGTCCGCCGCCTTGCCGAAGAGGCCGCGGCTGAAGCTGACCGAATTCCACACCGTCTCGAAAGCCTCATTGGTGAGCTCCTGAGGCACTAATCCAATCCGCGCTCGCGCCGCGCGATAGTCACGGATATTGTCATGACCATCGACCAACACCTGGCCTGAGCTAGGATTGACCAGGCCGCAGATGACGCTGATCAATGTCGTCTTGCCGGCGCCATTGGGCCCCAGCAAGGCAAAGATTTCGCCGGCCTGCACCTCGAGATTCACACCGCTCAGCGCCTGAAACCCTGACGCATAGGTCTTGGAAAGATCGGTCACGCTGATCGCCGGGGGCATGCCACCTGTCTGTTCCGACGCGTTATGGAATGCCGGAGATGAAGATAGAGATGAATTCAATGGATGCGGCTCTCCTTTGCGGCTGGTTGAGTCCTGGAGCGAGGGTTGGGGCCGCTCAGTCACGACCCATCGAACTGTCTACTGACGTTGCCGGTCAGGCACTGACGCTTCGCCCTCTCCCCTTGTTTGACCCTCCGCAGCGCCGATCGGCGCTGCGTCGGCTGCGGCCTCGAGCCCCAGAAAGCCACCGGACTGGCGTTGCCAAAGCCCCGCGTACGTGCCGCCAAGCTCGAGCAGTTCCTGATGCGTGCCGGACTCGATGATGCGCCCCTGGTCCATGACCACCAACCGATCCAGCATGGCGATAGTCGAAAGCCGGTGGGCAATGGCGATCACGGTCTTGCCCTCCATCAGCGCGTAGAACTGCTCCTGGATCGCCGCCTCGACCTCCGAATCCAGGGCCGAGGTGGCCTCGTCGAGCACCAGAATCGGGGCATCCTTGAGCAGCACGCGGGCGATGGCGATGCGTTGGCGCTGGCCGCCAGACAATTTGACCCCGCGCTCGCCGACATGGGCATCGTAACCGGTCCGGCCTTGGGGATCAGAGGCCTGACGAATGAAGGTATCGGCATGAGCGCGACGGGCCGCCTCGATGATTTCTTCCTCGCTGGCCTCCGGGCGGCCATAACGGATGTTGTCGCGAATCGAGCGATGCAGCAGCGAGGTATCCTGGGTCACCATGCCGATATGACGACGCAAGGAGGCCTGGGTCACCGTGGCGATATCCTGGCCATCGATCAGAATACGGCCGTCACCGATATCGAAGAAACGCAGCAACAAATTTACCAGGGTCGACTTGCCCGCACCGGACGCCCCGACTAGCCCTACTCGTTCACCGGGGCGCAGTGTCAGCGACAGGTTATCGAAGACGTTCGCTTGCCGGGCGGCATGGTTGCCGTCATCCATGCCCCGAGGCCCAGCCTCGTAGGAAAACGTCACTTTATCGAAGCGGATCTCCCCCTGTGGGACGCTCAGCTCCTGCGCCTTGGGGCTGTCACTGACGGCCTGGGCCTGGGCGATGGTATTGATGCCATCCTGTAAGGTGCCAAGGTTTTCGAAAAGCCCGGCGACCTCCCAGAGAATCCAGTCCGACATCATGCGCAGGCGCATCACCAGACCAATCGCCACGGCAATGGCGCCGAGCGAGATCAATGACTGGTGCCAGGAGAGAATGGCGAACCCTGCCATGGTCACCAACAACAGCGAGTTCAGGGTCTGCAGACTGACCGTCAACTGTGTGACCAGCCGCATCTGGCGGTGAACCGTCTCCATGAACCCATCCATGGCGCCTCGAGCGTAGGCCTGCTCCGCCTGGGTATGGGCAAACAGTTTGAGTGTCTGAATATTGGTGTAGCTGTCGACAATGCGCCCGGTCATATGGGCACGTGCGTCAGCCTGAGCCATCGAAATGAGCTTGAGACGTGGAACGAAGACCCGCATCAACACCAGATAACCGAGCAGCCAGACAAGCAATGGCGCCATCAACCACGGTTCGCTCCGGCCCACCAGCACCAAGGCACCGGTGAAATAGACTACGACGTAGACGAAGACATCCATCAGCTTGACCACCGTCTCTCGGATGGCAAGCGCCGTTTGCATGACCTTCTGCGAGACCCGCCCGGCAAATTCATCCTGAAAGAACGGCAAACTTTGCTCGAGCAGGTAGCGATGCGCCAGCCAGCGCACTCGCATCGGATAATTACCGAAAAGGCTCTGATGCGTGACCAGCGACTTGCATAGCACCAGCAGCGGAAAAGCCACCAGTGCCAGGGCAGCCATACCCAGCAACCGACCACCGTGATCGGCAAAAAAACGCTCCCGCTTCGCCTCGGCAAGCCAATCGACCAACTCGCCCATAAAAGCAAAGAACATCACCTCGACGACCGACACCATGGCAGCGAAAAATGTCATCGCCAGCAGCAGTGGCAATAGCGGTCGCGAATAGTGAAAGAGAAACGCCAGGAGTCGCCGAGGAGGTGTCTCCGGCACGGCGCCGGGATACGGGTCGATCAGCGACTCAAAGAAACGGAACATGATGCCTCGCGACGACGGGTCTTGTTGGATACCGCTAATGCATCACGCCAGGGTGATCTTGCCATCCACATTGACCTTGAGCTCAAGCCCTGCGATCTCGATCGTCGCCTTGGCGTCAAAGGACTCATTACCCTGAATACGCCCCTCTTCAATGGCTTGATCCACGGCCTGTTCGATCTCGCGCTGGGAATTGACACCGACCTGCTTGAGAAACTTGCGAAGACTGAGGTTGAACGTTTCTTCATTCATGATGTGCACCCTGAGTGAGGGATCACAAGACGCTGAGCGCCCGCTATTGATCCGTTGAATACGTTATCCATGCTACTGGCCATATTGCATGGTTTTAGCTTGATCCTGCTAGACCAATAACACTATTGCCGTTATAGCACGCGCGGGCATGTCACACTCTCCTGCCAAACACCCTGCTGCCAATAGGGGGACAAGATGTCAGTGCTCATACACAGCGTGTCGCGTCTTGAGACGGCCAGCCTAGAAAGTCGAAAGCCCCGTCGCCTCCATAAACCGGTATTGCCAGTAGCGCCGCCAGGAAGGATCGGCGTAAGCCGCATAGGGCAGGCTATAACCGCGCCCGTCTGAGTTGCCCCACTGGCGTTCGAAGAACGCCTTGGCTTCCGAAATGGCTGATAGATCGCCCGAAGCCACCAGCCGTACGCTGGTCTCCAGATTCAGGTCGTCGAGGTTGCGCCGCGTGTAATTGGCTGAGCCGACGATCAGCTCAGCCGACCCTTGCTGCGGCCGGCGCAGCAGGAACTTGCTGTGGCATTGCTCACCGTGCGTATCGCACCAGCGCACCGGCACCCCCGCCGTATGCAGTTCATGCCCTACGGGACGATTGGGAATCCCGTTCTTCTTGACACCAAACGCATCGCGGTTGGGATCAAGCAGGACCCTGATCTTGACTCCCCGGGCCTGAGCAGCCTTGAAGGCCTCGATCAATTCACGGTGCGCCAGATAGAAGACCGCGATATCCAGTCGATCGCCGGGGGCACTGTTCTGTACGGCCGCAAGCAAGGCGTCGCGAATGCCTGACTCCGTGAGTAATTGAACCTGTGGAGCGGTTGGGGTTGATGCTGTCGCTTCTGCAGCAGGGTCAGGCGTCGAGGCACGAAATATCGGGGCGGTGGGAGGAGGAATCGCATCAGGCGCGCCGGATACGCTCGCCACCATGCGCTCGCTATCGAGCAGGTCGAGGACCGCAGGGCCGGAGAAGCGTAAGGCCACATTATCGTGATGACTGCTGGCATCATGAGGATTGGCAGAGGTGACCAGCCCCGTCCACTCCTCACCCTCGTCAACGATTAGCGTCTTGCGGTGGTTGGCCTTGAAGTTGAGCAACTGCAGGTAGCTTCGCAGGGTTACCTGGCCAGGCCCCAGTACATTGGGTAACCAGCCGCCTTCATTTGTATTGCCGAACGCGCGACAACAGAGGGTCCAGATACCGCTCCAAATGGGATTAGAGGCTCGCAGCCGGGTCAGGTCGGTCATGATCACGTTAATGCCCGCCTCGCGTAATGCCACCAGATGCTCAGGTGATCGCCCTCCATAAAACGTATTGATCGGGTCGGTTATGACGACTGCCGTCATGTCCGGTCGATCCGTCTTGCGACGAATCAGCGCCTCGGTGAGCTGGTGTGAGATGGGCCGAAAGTCATTATCCATATCGGTGCCAAAGTCATTGAAGAGGAACATGTCCAGCACCACTAGTCGCTCGGCCTGAGCGATCAGACGCAACACTTCGTCGAAGATCGCCTGGTCACTACGCCGCTGACGATCGCCACTGACCCACGTTTCGTCTGACAGGAAAGCGACATTCCTGACTGGCTTGGGGATGGCACTTACCCCCATCCCTTCGGGCAGGGGCTTGTACGCCTGCCAGAGGGCCATCCCTACATACATCAGCACGACAACCGTGACGATCCATCTCATGCTCGCCCATCCCCGCTTCTTCATGGCACCTCCCTGGCCCCGATGTCATGCGCCCGCCGCTGGGAGCGCCTGAGCGCAAGAGGCCGTGGTGGAACTCACTCCACCACGGCCTCTGATCACTTACACAGCGTCATTAGCTGCGGCTGGTGACTTCCAGCAGATGGTAACCAAACTGGGTCTGTACCGGGCCGTGCACTTTATTCAGCTCACCGCTGAATACCACCTTGTCAAACTCCGGGACCATCTGACCGGGGCCGAAGGAACCCAGATCACCGCCCTGGCGGCTAGAGGGGCAGGTGGAGTTTTCCTTGGCGACCTCAGCGAAATCGCGCCCGCCTTCGATCTCGGCTTTCAATGCTTCGCACTTGGCTTCACTGTCCACCAGGATATGCCGCGCTGTGGCCTTTGCCATGCTATTTCTCCCTGTCATTGGTGATGTACACCGGATGGTGCCGCGGCAAGGATACCACCATGCTCCGCCACGGGCGCCTCCCTGAAAGACAAGCTGACATCTCGCCCGCTCCCATTGAGCTCAGCGCCGTCATGTTCAACTACTGTCAGCCGGCAATAGTGGGCCACGCCCCTTCTTCACCCCACTACCACATCGACCAAGCCTGCCCTCATGTTACTAAATAACGACAATTTCGTATCAAAATGTAGCCTACTCGCCAGGCACCAACTACGCTTTTAGTCATAGGCTCGGTAGCTACCTGAAAAGATCACGCAGCAAGACAGGGACGTCGCCTCGCCAGGAGGTTGGCCAATGGGAGACCGTAAAGCGCCTCGTACCCATCGTGATGTTTTTCTTCACGAGGCGTCACTGATCCCGTTGCCAATGCCCAAGCGGCCTCGTGTTCATTGGTTCCGGTGGCTGTGGCTCCTGACCACATTCATCGCGCTGACCCTCATGACCCTGATGCTGGTCAACGAGGCACGTTCATCTCGCTGGCAGGCCAAGGAGATTTCCCATTACGCGCAGCGCCTGCGGTTCACGCTTGCGGACGGCCCTAGCGACCGCCTGATTTTTCCCCGTCACGGTCCATTCGACGAGCGCTTGGGCTATACCCGACTACCAGGCTTTCAGCAGCGTCTGGAAGAGCGTGGCTTCGACGTGCGGGAGCAGGTGCGCATGTCGCCGGCGATGCTCGACTATGCGAGCCGCGGTTTCTTCGTTCCCTACGCAGAGAAGACCCAGGCAGGCCTCACGCTCACGGAGTGTCGTGGCAAAACCCTGCATCGCTTTGCCAACCCGCAGCGTCATTTCACCCATTTCGAGGACGTGCCCGAATTAGTACTCAAGAGTCTCCTGTTCATCGAGAACAGAGACCTTCTCGACACCGAGAATCGCTACGCCAACCCGGCGGTGGACTGGCCGCGCTTCGTGCGCGCGGCGGTCTCTCAGGTTGGCGACGTGATCAACTTGCCCGGTCAATCCTCCGGTGGCAGCACGCTCGCCACGCAGCTCGAGAAATACCGCCACTCCCCTGGCGGCCTGACCGTTTCGGCACAGGAGAAGCTGCGACAGATGGTGTCCGCCAGTGTGCGGGCCTACCGTCAGGGACCCGAAACCCTGACCGCCCGCCAGGATGTGGCACTGGATTATCTCAATTCTGTACCGCTCTCCGCCGCACCGGGCTATGGAGAAGTGCTCGGCCTGGGGGATGGTCTATGGATTTGGTTTGGTGTCGAGCTTGATGAGCTCCGCTCGGTACTTGCCTCGGATGCCCCAGAGAGTGCGCCGCTTGCGGCCCGTGGTCGAGCGCTACGCCAAGTGATCGCCTTGATGATCGCCCAGCGGCGCCCTTCTCATTATCTGCGCAGCGGCCATGATGATCTTGCTCAACTGAGCGCGTCCTATCTGCGTCTCATGACGCAACAAGGGCTTATCGATCCCGCACTTCGCGATGCGGCGCTTGAACAGCCACTCGCCTTTCGTGACTTCGCTACAGATCCCGTCTCTCTAACCGTCGAAAGCGACAAGGGGTTACGCCTGGCCCGGAGTCGCCTGGCCTCGCTGCTCGGCGTGTCGCTCTACGAGCTCGACCGGTTCGACCTCAGCGCCACTACGACCCTCAACGCCGCCCTCCAGCATCAAATCAGCGACTATCTCAAGCAGCTTGAGTCCCCGTCGGTCGCAGCCACTGCGGGTCTGTTCGGCCGACATCTACTCAGCCATCCCGACGCGGCCACTGGGGTGCGTTACAGTTTCACACTCTTCGAGCGCGGGGATGACGGATTCCGAGTGCGCGTGCAGACCGATACCAATGGCACCGCCTTCGACATCAATCAGGACAGCAAGCTGGAACTGGGCTCCACGGCCAAGCTGAGAGTGTTGGCAAGCTACCTGGAAATCATCGCTGAGTTGCATCAGCGCCATGCCGGAAAACCTCGGGAGGCACTGCGTCGCGTCGACGTCAATCGAAACGATGCCCTGATGCGCTGGGTGATGGATCGACTGACCCGTGATCCCGACATGTCACTGAAAGCGATACTCGACGCGGCCATGCAGCGACGCTATTCAGCGAGCCCCCATGAGCGTTTTATCACCGGCGGCGGGATCCATACCTTCACGAACTTCCGCCGCGAGGACAACGCCCGCCGACCCACTCTCGAAGATGCCCTGCGCCAGTCCATCAATCTGCCCTTTGTGCGGCTGCTGCGCGACCTGGTTCGCCACCACGTCTACGCCAACCCGGATAACCGCCGCCTATTGGAAGATGATAACGACCCACGCCGCGACCTCTATATCTCGCGTTTTGCCGACCAGGAAGGGCGCATCTTCCTGGATCGTTTCTGGGTACGGCATCGGGCGCTATCCCAAGAGGCTCGCATGGCGCGCCTCTTGGGCAATCACAATGCCACACCTGTGCGGCTTGCCACCTTGCAACGCTACCTGATGCCCAACCAATCTCGTGATGCCTTTGGCCAATGGATGCGTGAAAAGCTAGCGGACGATGGAAAGGAGGCTCCGGGCCTGGATGATCAGACACTGGATGGCCTATACCGGCAGTTCGCCGCAGAGCGCTACTCACTGAACGACCGCGCCTACTTAAGCCGCGTCCATCCGCTGGAGCTGTGGTTGGTGGGCTATCTAGGCACTCACCCTGATGCCAGCCGAGAGGATGTGATGCTCGCAAGCATCGAAGAGCGCCAGGAAAGCTATATTTGGCTTTCACGTACCCGACATCGGCAAGCCCGAGACAGCCGGATACGGCGCATGCTGGAAGTCGAAGCCTTCGATGATTTGCACAGGCGCTGGGCACTGCTCGGCTATCCTTTCTCAAAGCTGGTGCCATCACTGGCGACGGCGCTTGGCAGCTCGGGTGATCGACCGGCGGCGCTGGCCGAGTTGATGGGCATTATCCTCAACGATGGCATCCGCCAACCCACGATGCGTATCGACAGCCTGCACTTCGCCACCGACACCCCCTATGAGACACGTTTTTCACGCACGAGACGCGGTATAAGGGTAATGGCACCAGAGGTAGCGGCAGTCCTGCGCGACGGCGTTATCAGTGTGGTCGAGGCGGGCACCGCCGGCCGCCTCGCGGGCACCTTCCGACATCAGGATGGCAGCTCCATGGTCGTAGGTGGCAAGACGGGCACCGGCGACAACCGTATCGAAACCGTCACCCGCACCGGAGAGGTCACCGACTCCCGTGCACGCAACCGCACCGCCACCTTCGCGTTCTTCCTCGGCGATCGCCACTTCGGCACCCTGACGGCCTATGTGCTGGGTGCCGAAGCCGAGGACTTCCGCTTCACCTCCTCGCTGCCTGTCCAGGTGCTCAAGAGCATGCAGCCGCTGCTGGAGCCCTACCTAGCGTTGGAGGAACCCCAAACCTGTCGTTCCGATCCTGCCCGGTTAATCATGGCGGCTAAACAGCCCCTCATGACACCTGCGCTTCATTAGAAATATTGGAACCATGAAGCTAACGTCGGCTGGTTTATGCGTTGGTAAAACCCCGCCACTCGCTATAGACATGACGACCGAGCAGCAATCATTGACTTGCATCATCTCACGTGGATGATCGTTGACCTTCACGGACGAAATCCCCCTCAGGACGCCACGATGATTAATGTAAGGGTCACACGCAGCGCTCAGGTGCCCGACCCCCTGCGCATCCGGCGCTGCCAGAAGACGCCTGAACTCGGCCCCCGCCTGCTCTTCTTCAGCGGTGGCTCTGCGCTCAACGGGCTGTCACGAACCCTCCAGCACTATACTCACAACTCCATTCACTTGGTCACGCCCTTCGACTCTGGCGGTAGCTCGGCCAAGCTGCGCGAGGCCTTCGACATGCCGGCGATCGGTGACCTGCGCAGCCGGCTGATGGCGCTCGCCGACGACTCTGTGCTGGGACATCCCGAAGTCTACAGGCTGTTTCAGTATCGCCTGCCGAAGGATGACTCACCCGAGGCCCTGCAGGCGATGCTCGCGTCGTTGGCCGATGGCACAGACTCGCGCATGGCGGATATTCCCAACCCGATGCGCAAGCTGATTCGCCACCAGCTGGGCTATTTTTGTGCCGCCAAGCCAAAGGACTTCGATCTTCGCGGAGCAAGCATCGGCAACCTGATCCTTGCCGGCGGTTATCTCAACAACCACCACAACCTCGACCCGATCATTTTCCTGTTCTCCAAGTTGGTGCATGTACGCGGCACTGTAAGAGCGATCGTCAACCGGGACTACCACCTGGCAGCCGAACTGGAAAACGGCGAAACCGTGTTGGGTCAACACCGCATGACCGGCAAGGAAGAGCCACCAACATCCTCACCGATCGTCCGCCTGGGACTATCGGAACAACGGGATATCCACGTCCCGGTTACCGCCCAACTGCGTGATATCAACCGGCAACTGATCCACTCGGCAGAGTTGATCTGCTACCCGCCGGGTAGCTTCTACTCGAGCCTGATCGCCAACCTGCTTCCGGCGGGCGTGGGACAGGCGATCCGGGACAACCCCAATCCCAAGGTGTTCATCCCCAACACCGGGATCGACCCCGAGCAAGCCGGCAAGACCCTGGAGACACTGATCGACACCCTGCTGGCACAGCTACGCCGCGACACCGGCGAAACCACTCCCACCGATGAACTGCTCAACGTCGTGCTCCTCGACAGTCAGCGCGGCGATTACACCTCAGACGACTCCATCGAAGAGCTGGCTCACCGATGGACCGAACGCGGTGTCACGATGATCGATACCCGGTTGATCAGCGAATCGAGTGCGCCCTACTACGATAATGACCTGCTGGCCTGCGCACTGCTTTCACTGGTCTGAACCAGGCCCACGGCACCATCGCGGAGGCGCGTGGCGGAGCTCCACGCTTAAGGGAAACGCAGAGCCACCATGTCGAATACCGCCCCGCGCAAGATCCTGATCACCGACGTCTTCTGGGCCTACGAGGAGTGCTGCTTTACCCACTACTTCAGCGGCCCACATTCGCGCGTTTCCTGCAGAGCTGGGTCCAAGCCGCCCATGCAGCTAGATGTCTTCAAGAACCTGCCGCGGCCAAGGCCTTGTCATCCTCTAGCAGTTCCTGGAGCGTCTTGAGCGCCACTCGACTGTCGCCCTCAATGACATCATCAAGCCACAGCAGTGCGGCTTGTTGATTGGCATCTTCCAGCCCGTGAGACGCCAAGTACGCCTTGGCCAGCGTCAGGCGTGCCGAAGAATGCTGCTGGCGAGCCGCCTCCACCAGATACTCGATCCCCTTGTCACGGTCCTGATCCAGGCTATCGCCACGCAGATACTCGCGGCCGAGGGTCGCCTGGGCGCCAGCGTGACCGCTCTCGGCGGCATCGACGAGCAAGCGTTTGCCGCGTGAGGGATTCTGGTCGAGAATAGTGTTGCCGCGCACCAGCGCAGTGCCGAGCTGCTTCTTAGCCGAGAGGTTGCCGGCATCGACCGCGTGGGTGAGCCAGCGTTTGGCCCTGCGAGGGTCGGCTGCGAGGCCACTCCCCTCCAGATAGGCCTCACCCAGCAGCTGAGCGGCATAGTCATTTCCCGCCCGTGCGGCCCGGCGCAGCATTTCGACACCACTCTGTGCATCCCTAGAGACATGCTCACCCGCGAGGTAGGCCTGGCCCAGCCTCACGAGGGCGATGCTCTGACCACCGGCGGCGGCGCGCTCGAGCAGAGCGATGCCACGCTGCGGCTCGGCGTCGATACCCCGGCCGCTGAGCAGCAACTCGCCAAGGTCCGCCATGGCCACGGCATCACCGGCGGCCACGGCACGCTCCAGGTAGGCGGAGGCTTTGCCCGGGTCGGGCGAGACACCCTTGCCCTCCAGGTACATTTCCCCCAGCGTGGTAGCGGCCTCGGCATCTCCATGGTCGGCGGCACGCCTCAGCCAGGTCTGGGCATTCCCGATGTTACGCTCGACCCCGTGCCCTTCGAGGAAGGCGCGTCCAAGCTCGGTCATGGCTTTGACATGCCCCCCCTCGGCGGCGGTGACCAGGGCGCGAATGTCGCCCGCCTCGCCACGCGCGACCCGCGTCCGCGCCAAAGCCTCGTCGGCGGAGGGATGCCCGGCCTCCCGAGCCCGTTTCAGCCAGCGGGTGGAGGCGTCCAGGTCCCGCGGCAGGCTGTCGCCATTGCGGTAGGCACGGCCCAGCACCAGCATGGCGTAGTCATCGCCTTGCCCGGCCGCGTCTTCCAGAAGCGCCCGCCCTCGCGACGGCTCCCCCGCCAAGCGGCCATCCAGATAGGCTTTCCCCAGCGCCGTCATGGCGCTGACATCTCCGGCCTCGACCGCCCGTTCAAGCAGGGCCTGCCCCTTAGCCGGGCGCGACGGCAGCACCTCGCCGGCCAGAAATTCCTCGCCGAGCAGACGCAGCGCCGTGGTCTGGCCACCTTCGGCTGCCTTGCGCAGTAGGGACTCGGCCTTGTCGGCATCCGCCGGCACGTGCTTGCCTGCCAAGTAGAGGGCACCGAGCTGTTGCGTGGCCCAGGGATGGCCCAGGCGATGGCCCTCGCGCAGGTAATTGAGGCCGAGGTGTGGCTGGGTGGACACGGCCTCGCCACTCAGATAGAGATCGCCCAGGACCGCCATGGCCAGGGCACTTCCCTCTTCGGCGGCCTGCTCAAGCAGTTGAATGCCACGTTCGGGCTCGGCGGGCAGACCGTCCCCTTCCGCCAGGGCGCGTCCCAGGGCGACGGTGGCGTCGACATCGCCAGCCTCGGCGGCCCGTTCCAGCCACTGCTGTCGGCGCTGCGGCTGGTGAGAGAGTAGTCCGCCTTCTTCATACAGGCCGGCCAGGGTGGTCATGGCCTGCCGCTCGCCGCCCTGAGCCGCGTCCTCGAGAACGTGCACGTAACGCTCGACATAGTCCCGCGCTTGCCCGGGGGAAGTGGCCAGCCAGCCACCAGGACGATGCGCCTTGGCCAAGGCCAGCAGGGCCTTGGGCTGCCCCTGGCGTGCCGCCTGACGATAGAGGGTCTCGGCCCGCTTTGGATCGGCGGTGACCCCCTTGCCACCGGTGACCAGTAGTTCGGCCAGCCGAACCCGGGCATCGCGTCCCACCTCCTCGTCAATGGCCTGTTGCAGCAGATAGTAGGCCAGCAGGTCGTCCTGCTCGACGCCTTCACCATCGCGATACAGCCTGGCCAGGTTGAGCGAAGCATGGCCGAGGATCCAGGAGGGCGTGCTCACCGCCTGACCATACAGCCGGGCGGCCCGGGCTGGATCGCGAGGCACGCCCCGGCCATGATCGTAGAGCTTGCCCAGTTCGTAATAGCCTTGGGGAAGGCCCTGTGTCGTCAACGTCTCCAGCCGCTCGACGGCGCGGCTAACATTACCGGCGGCCAAGGCCTCGTCGGCCTGCTCGATGACGTACTTGTGTCGCCATTCCAGGTTGAGCGGTCGCCCACCGTCGAACCAGTCCCGGTACTCGGCCGGCACCTGCGCAGTGGCGTGTGGCCCCAGGTCCTGGATCTGGCCAGCGCAGCCGCCCAGGGCGGCCACAAGGATAACCGACGAGGCCAGGCGCCCGACTGGGACCCGGGTTGCGGTATCGATCACTGTGTTGCTCATGGTGTCTGCTCGCCTCGCTAGTGAGTGGGGTGGGGATCGGCGCCGCTGCCCGTTCAGTCGAACCGCCATCAGTCGTCACCGAGTCCCTTGAAGGCCCTGGATTCGCGTTCCTCCTCGTTCAGGACCATATGTTGCTGGGCGTCAGGGTCCATGAAGTACAGCGTCACGTATCCCCCGGCGCTGCGGTTGTAAACGGGACGAACGTCGCGCAGGAAGTCGGCGATGAGCGGATGATGGAAACGCGCCTGATAGATCTCCATCCAGGCGAAGTACTGCTTGTCCTGGAGGAACCCTCTGTACTGCTCGTGGGGTGCCATATCGCCCAATACGGCGGGGTCCTCAAAGGCGCTGACGGCGAAGTCGACGGCCTGATGGATATCGAGGCCGTCGACCGTCAGCTCAAAGATGTCGTAGCCCTGACGAGCGATGACCTGCATGTTGGTGATCAGATACAGCAGGGCGTAATTCTGGTAGTGGGTCGCACGCCGTCCACGTTTCATTTCCATAGGAAAGGCGCCCTCCTCGGTCATATCGTGCAAGGCGGAATAGATGGCGCTGACCCCGAAGCGGAACAGCTCGTCGTCTTCTGTGAGCACCCCGACTATGCTGGCGTACAGCGCTCGCCGGTAGAAATGGTTATTGCAGCAGCTATTGCCGGCATCTCCGGGGATGTCGGCATGCTGATGGGCAAGGTCGTTGAGCCAGCGCTCGACCCGCGTGCGGGCTTCGGGTAGGTCGTCGACGAAGGGTCGTACCGTCGAGTAGGCCAGCGCGGCGGCGAAGATCATCGACTCGGTGGCGAACCAGGCCTGGGGCTCTTCGGGTTCGTAGTAGTAGTCGGACAGGGCGTCCTGCTTGGCCCACTTGTCAAGGAAGCGCACCAGGCACCTGGCATAGTAGTCGTCGCCGGTGGCGACGAAGGAGCCGGCCAGCATCGCGACGCTGTCTTCGAACTCGAATAACGGCGCTGTGGCCTGTGCCCATCCCTCGGGGTCGGGATAGAACCCGGGAATGCGCATGCGCGTGGTGATCGGCGAAAGGGCCAGTAACTGTCGGCAGCTGGGCCCCTCGCTCAGCCTGGCACGCTCCTGCAGCAAAATGGCGTTGTCGACCTCTTCGAGCCGCGCCATGCGGGCGGCGACGTCGAAGTAGGAGGCCTCGGGTGCGGTGACCTCGTAGTCGGACAGGTCGAGTGATGCTCGCTCCTCCAGAGTCAAAGCCGTCGTCGTGGAGATGCCGGCCAAAAGGCACGCCAGTGTCGCGCCAAGGCGCACCAAGTGCCGCCGGCAGGCATCGTGTAGGTTGGTGAGGCGGGTGGTCGGCATGAGACGCGAAACTCCTGTGAACGGCAGGAGCCATCACCAGTCACGGCAACGGCGTGTAGAGTCGGAAACCGGCGAAGTCAGCATGTTGGTCGCGAGGCGTGCGCCAGTCCGCGCCATGACCGCCGAAGAAGGTGGAGAACATCAGCCCGTCGATGGTCAGGGCGTCGGTGGTGCGATAGAGGATGCCGCGTTGCTCAAGCACCGGGCGACCGTCAATCCACACTCGTGCCAGGCCGTTTTCCTGCTGCGGGTCGTTGAGCACGAGTTCCTGTTCGACGGTGACCCACTGCCCGCTGGGGAAGGACCAGCGCCCACGGCCCACCGAGACGCCGTAGTCGCTGTCCTGGTTGACAACGTACTCATAGAGCTCGCCCTGGCCATCCCGGCGCCACATGAAGCGCATGGTAAAACCGTTCTCGCCATCGGCTTGGACGCCACCGCTGGGCGCCTCGCCGCCATACAGGCCGGGCAGCTTGCCACCCTTGACGAAGTCGAAACCCGGCGAGAAGCGCACCCGGTAGCGCAGGCAGGCCCGCTCGGCACCGGCGAGCGCCTGGGGTGCCACATAGAACCCCGCCCCGCCTCGTCCAGCGTCGCTCGGCGACGAGGTACCGGCGGGATAGGCCACGCGCAGGGCCGGCATCTCGCGCCCGTCTGCCGTCGAGGTGAGCATCTCGACGTTGTCCAGTCCCCAGGCGCGGTGGGCACCTATCTCCTCGCGCACCACCGTCTCAACATCCGCGGCAACCGCCAGGGGGCCCAGGGCGGCGACCAAGTCGTAGCGCTGGGAGCAGGGTCCCGTCTGGGGCAGACTCAGGCGGTCGTCCGCTACCGTCGTCGCCGAAGCGGCCGATGAGACTGCAAGCAATAGGGTGAGCGCCAGGCCCCGGGCCGAGCACTGACGAGACCTGGGCAAAGCCATGTTCAGCATATCGTTCTCCATCGCCAGCCCTGAGCGAGGGCTGGCGTCTAGGGTATAAAGGCCGCTCAACTGGCCCCCTCGAGGGTCGTCCGCGCCGAGTGATAAGTGTCCTGCAGGAACTGTATAGCCGACCGGCTGCCCTGCCAGATCCATTCCGCCGTGGCGGCGAGCATCGGATCCTCGGTGAAACGCACGTCCACCGGGGTACCAACCCTATCTGCCGGCAACGGATTTTCGGGTACCAGCAGTACGCTGGCGACGTTCTGCTGCTGACGAACCCAGCTGGGGAAGCCGGCACGCGGCTGGCGTTCAATGTCTAGGGCCACGCTGCGCACCCGGGCATGTATCGGCTCCGAGGCATCGGGAAGGGCGATGAAGGCTCGCTGGCTGGGCTCGATGCGGTCGATGTCGCTCATGTGCACCAGCGCCTCGACCAGGATGTCGTCATCGCCGGTACGGATCAGCGTCATGATGCGCTCGCTCTCATTGATATAAGTACCGTCGGCACTGCTCAACGCCCAGGCCACCAGGCAGTTGCAGGAGCTGTAGATGGTGTTCTTGGCCTCGCGCGACTCCAGGGCGGCGATCCGCGAGCGCTGGAAGTCGCGGGCGGTCACGAACTGTTCGATCCTCGCGCGCGCTACCTCCGGCGACACTGTGTCGTAACTCACCGACTCGCCGCTGACCGGCTTGGCGGAATTGGCCAAGCTCACCGGCCCGCTACCCGCCGCCTGGAGGTTTTCCTTCAAGTTACCGATCAGCTGGCTGTTGTAGCGCTGTGCCGCCTCGGCCAGGATAAGGTTGGACTGCAGGTCGTGGTTCATGACTTTGGTCAGCCGCTGGTCGCGCTCGACCCGGTCGCCGGCCTCGAAGCCGTGTTCCTGGACGATGCCCGGTCCCGGGGCACGAATCTCGATGCGTGGTGCAGTAACCGCGGCAAAGCTAGGCTCGATCAGCATAAAGTTACGGTAGGCCGTGGCCGCGACTACCAAGAGCAGCACGCCGAAGGCCAGAAACAGCAGTGCGTAGCGCGCGAAGGGCCGCGGCCGATGCGACGCCGACTGAGCGGATGTGGCGGCCGCGGTGCGACCTCGCTTGCGCGGGGTCTGAGGGTCTTCGCCCCCGAGCAGCCCTTCGACACTGACCTGTCGCCCACTCAGGCAGGAACGCACGATGCGTCGCAACAGCTCGCGGTGTGCCGGTTCGATGTCGGTGATCTCGAAGCCCGCCTGATGGCGGCCGTCGCCTGTCTCGGTGCTGTGGCGGCATTCAGCGGCTGCCGGCACGATCAGTTCGCTACCGCCGGCCATGATGCGTAGCGAGGCCTCGATCCGCTCCCCAATGACAAAGGGTTGCTTGCTGTCTACCGCGAAGCCACCTAGCGAGAGGTCGGCGCCCGCGAGGACCTGGCCATCACCGAGGCGCACCTCGAACGGTGGCAACATGCGGATGAAGCGGCGCTCGTCACGACGTTCATGCTGGACGCTCTCCCCCGCTGCTGAGTGGGGGCAAGGCCGGTCGTCCGTGGTAGCCTTTTCTTGGGCATCTCCCCTCGCCAAGGTCGGTTCGCGACGCCCGTCGACGGGTTTGTCATGATGATCGTTCATGGTTGCGTCCTTTCATGCTTGCTACTGTTCCCTACTGCCTTTATCGGGAGTTCGGCTTCAGTGAATTCTCGATCAGTCGACGGCGCCTGCTGGTACTCCTCGCTAAGGATCTGCAGGGCGGTCGGGTCGGGGGGCTGCAGCACACCGGCGGCCACCGTTAGCACATAGAGCATCACGCCGACGAAGAAGGCATGAAGCACATGGCCCATTCGTCGCTGGCGACGCGCAGCGACCGGGTCGCTCGGCTCGCCGGCCGAGATGCCCTGACGCGACCAGGCCTGGCGGTTGAAGCGGAAGCTGACATAGGTCTTGAGCAGGGCGCCGAACACCTGGTTGTAGTAGAGCAGCGGGATCCACAACAGGCTGAAACGACCGCGTTGCCAGGCCAGCACCAGACTGGCGATGCCGCGGGTGAAGAAAATCCACAGCAGGTAGGCGAACAGAAACGAGGGCCGCCAGAACAGGCTCACCAGGATCGCCACCGACGGACCGATCAGAGTGGTCCACATCGATAGCCGCTGGTCGATCAGGCTCCACCAGGTGAAAAGCCCCATGGGCCGCGGGCCCAGGGCGATGGCACGACCGCTGGTGCGTAGCATATTGCCGTACCAGCGACGCATCAGGTCGATGGTCGAAGCGAAGAAGCGCCGGCGGTCGGGCAGCTCCTCGAAGCCGGAGACGAAGACGTCGGGCAGATAGAGCATCTTCCAGCCGTGCTTGAGTAGCCAGAACCAGGTGGACTTGTCGTCGCCAGACAGGAACTTGAAGCGACCGAAGCGCCAGTGGTCGACCTGGTCGTGCTCCACAAGGGCAATGAACTCGGGATGAGTCGCCAGGTCCGCGCGGAAGGCGCTGTAGCGGCCGGTGAGCACCAGCAGCCGCTGCGACACCGACATCGAGCTCATCATCAGGTGGCGCTGGGCATAGCGCAGATCGTACCACTCCCGGGTGGCGTCATTGCCGATGACGATGCCGCTGTTGTTGGTCGTCAGGGCACCCAGGTCATCGCGACTCAGGAAGAACGACAGCGAGCGCTCCAGGGTCCCCGGCTCAAGCAAGATGTCACCATCCATTGACACCAACAGGGCGTTCGAGGACGGCATGCGTCGCGAGATGGCACGCAGCACCTCGGCCATCGCCGAACGCTTGCCATCGCCCTTCTGGAACATGTAGCGAATCTCGACATTGGCTGGCCGGCCGCTGGCTTCCATCACGTGGGTAATGACGTCGACATCGGTCTGGTCGGAGACGGCGGCGAAGATGGTGGTGGGCACGCCGTAGTCGGCGGCCTCGCTCACCAGCGCCTCGTAGATGCGGAAGCTGACCTCGGCGTCGATGCGGTACGAGGTGCACAGCACGTAGAGTTCATCCGGTCGCGCCACGGCCCCGGCGGCGTCGGCCGCGGCACGCAGCCGTGGGAAAACGCGGCGGTTGTACCACACCGAGCGCAACGCCTGGACCGCCCACCAGGAATAGCGCCAGGCGCCGACCGCGCCGATGGCGAAGAAGAAGCTCTTCGATGCCGGCGAGAAGACGTCCGCCGGCAGCTCGCTGATCAGTACCACCAGCAGCGCCAGCAGCAGCAGCAAGGTGGTAAGCTCCGTCGCTCGACTGGCGACGGAGATGTGCTCAGGCAGTTTCGACATCAGGGCTCCTTAAGCCAGGCTTCGTCCGTAAGGCGGTCCACGCTCGCGATGCCACTCGCTGCCTCACGCCAGAGCGGGCCGAAGCGAGTCTCCGCGACCAATGGCGTAGTAGGCGAGGCCGGCGGCATTGACGCTGGCCGGGTCGAAGAGGTTACGACCATCGACCAGCACCGGCGAGGCCAGCGTCTCGCGCAGGCGCGCGAAGTCGACGGTGCGAAAGGACTTCCACTCGGTGCAGATAACCAGGGCGTCAGCGCCCTCCAGGGTGTCGTCGCGGGCATCGGCGAGCACCAAGTCGTCGCGCTCGCCGTACAGCCGCCGGCATTCGTCGGTGGCCTCGGGATCGAAGGCCTGAACGCGGGCGCTGGCATCCCACAGCGCTTCCATCAGCGCGCGGCTCGGCGCTTCGCGCATGTCGTCGGTATTGGGCTTGAAGGCCAGACCCCACAACGCGATGGTCTTGCCGGACAGGGCACCGTCGAAGGCTTGGTGCAACTTGGCGAACAACCGGCTCTTCTGTGCCTGGTTGATCCATTCCACCGCCTCGAGCAGCGCCGCTGGGTGGCCGACCTCGTGGGCGGTACGCTCCAGGGCTTGGACATCCTTGGGGAAGCAGGAGCCGCCGTAGCCACAGCCGGGGTAGATGAAGTGATAGCCGATGCGCGGGTCCGAGCCGATGCCGTGGCGCACCTGTTCGATGTCGGCACCGAGACGTTCGGCAAGGCCGGCGACCTCGTTGATGAAGCTGATCTTGGTGGCGAGCATGGCATTGGCGGCGTACTTGGTCAGCTCTGCGCTGCGAATGTCCATGAATATCAGCTTGTCCTTGTGGCGGCTGTAGGGCCCGTAGCACTCACGCATCAGCGCGCGCACCCGCTCGGCGTCAGTGCCCACCACGATCCGCGCGCCGCGGCTGAAATCCTCAAGGGCAGCGCCCTCCTTAAGAAATTCCGGGTTGGCACAGACGTCGAAGTCTAGCGCCGTGCCGCGGGCGGCGAGGGTCTCGGCGACCACCGCCCGCACCCGGTCGGCAGTGCCCACCGGCACCGTCGATTTGTCGACGATGACCTTGTAGCTTTCCATGTGACGGCCGATGGTGCGCGCCACCTCGAGCACGTACTTGAGGTCGGCGCTGCCGTCCTCGTCGGGCGGCGTGCCCACGGCGATGAACTGCAGGGTGCCGAAGGCCACCGCCGCCGCGGCGTCGGTGGTGAAGTGCAGGCGGCCGGCGCCGACATTGTCGCGGATTAGGGCGTCCAGCCCGGGTTCGTAAATTGGCACTTCGCCGACTTGCAGGCGGGCGACCTTGTCAGCATCGACATCGACGCAGGTGACCTGGTGGCCGACGTCGGCCAGGCAGGTGCCAGTGACGAGCCCCACATAACCGGAGCCGAAGATGGTGATATTCATGTTGCTGATTACTCCCTTTCCCTGAGACAGACCATTACCGCTTGCCAACCCAAGTTCATGACCGGGTCACCGATAAGCCTCGATTCGATTACCGAGATTTCCTACAAAATCCGAAGACGCAAACCAATTGAAGACTAATGCTTAATCATGACAATGGTGCCATAACGATTTGACAGTCCAGCGACTGACACACAACTATAGACACGATGCCGCACAGCAGCAAACATGATTTTTAAAACAATTAAATCGTTATTAATCAACAACTTGGAATTATCAGTCCCAATTTTTACCGCAACACCTACCGGGACAAAAAGGATATGTGCCGGATGATTAAATAAAAAAACACGGAGAGGAATCACAGCCTCGAAAACGCAAAACACTATAAATTATATAAAGTCCCGGATGATTAAATCAGAATTGACAATATATTAAAAATCTATATAAAGAGCTCAATTTAAGTTGCAAATAAACCCGTTTCGGATGATTAAACAAGAAAACGCACAACCCGATAACCCGAGAAACCATTTCACTTATAACAACATATCATGCACCAGTGCCGGTTGGTCGGCCTTGCCGACAGCCGGCGCCGGCACTCGGGAGGCGCCAAGCCAGCACTACACAGGCTCATCGAAAGGACACAGGTGACAGCCATGGACATCAAACTGCACAAGAAGGCAACGACCACTCCCGGCATTCGCGCCGCGATACAGGCAGCGCCTGACAGCGTCACTCACCGGGAGCTTGCCGAGCGCTTTGGCGTAAGCATCTCGACAATCCGGCGCTGGCGATTCCGCGAGGAAGTTCATGACCGTTCACATACTCGCCACAACCTGCGCACCAGCCTGTCCCCGGCACAAGAGATGTTACTTATGGTGGCTCGCGACTACCTACACCTGGGGCTGGACGACCTGCTGAAGGTAGCCCAGGCATTTCTGGCCCCACATCTCTCGCGCTCCAGCCTACAACGCTTGATAAAGCGACAAAACGCACCCTACCTAGAGAATCTATCTAGAAAAGGCCGTAACATGCAGAAACCTCCCAAGATGAACGCGCCAGGCATGGTACACATAGCTGTCGAGGTATTGCCCGAGCCAGTTACTCAGCCGGAAGAACGCTGTTTATATCTAGCCATCGACCGTGCTAGCCGCTGGGTGTACTTGGAGACTCTGCCAAGCAGTTCGGCAAGGGATGCCAGCCGCTTCCTGCAAAACGTGGTCGACCAAGCACCGTTCACTATCAACAGGGTGATGACGTGCGTCAGCGAGACATTTACAGCTCAAACCAAGGGAAGCTCATCCGCGAACGACGCCGCCGATCAACATCCGTTCGACCAGGCTTGTGCTCATGAGGGCATCCACCATGGGCTGGAAAAAGCGGCACACTATCGACATGGTCATACGGACTCGGGGCGTATAGAAAGGCTAGATGAGGTGTTACACCTGCCGGAAGCGGAACAGTCAGAGAAAGAGGCCGAGGCAATAACAAGCCTCCTGGAAAACTTGACTCGGCACTATAACCACTGTCTTCCCCAGAGGGGACTAAGCCACCGCACGCCGGCCGATGTGCTGCGAGAATGGCGGGCTAGCCGGAGCGAGACCTCATGAAATCACGAGACGTGGGGATGTGACACGCGTGACAGCAGGTCATCCGCACCCTCTCCAACCCAGTGCAGGCGCTGCACTGGGCCGGGTATGGCGCGAGGGAGCGGAACCGGCCCTCAGTTGCAGGGCACGACGGTACGCTGGGTGTCCAGCGCCCACAGCATCTGGCCATCCGGGGTCTCGCCCTGCTCGCTCCAAGTCTCGGTGACCTTGACGCAGTAGGAGCCCAGATTCTCGGTCGTGACCTGCGGGTCCGCCGGACGCTCATTGCTGATGCGCATGATGTCGGGGTTCTGGCTGGTGTAGTTGGGGGCGATGGCACTACCGGCACAGCCGGCAACCAGGGCGGCCAGGGACAGCACAGCCAGGATAGGAGTAATACGCATGCTTCTTTACCTCGTATGAAGGGTCAATGAGCCATGCGTGACGTTCGGGCGATGAGTCTGCCAGGGGCGACCAGGATCCATGGGCGCCACCGAAGGCAACGGCTGACGACTCTACCTGCTTGCACGAAAGGGGCCAAGCGTCGCCCATCACCGACACGGCCGGCAGATGCAGGCGGCGGCGAAAATGCTACAATCCGGGCCTGATTTCATGGTCATCACGTCAGGGGCGATACCCGGCAGCGGCGGTCGCTGCCCGGACGACACTTCGTCCCTCACGCACTACGTTACGGGAACCCCGCAGCCACTATGTCGAATTCCGCGTCGCACTCCGCCAGCCAGCCGCGCAAGATCCTGGTTACCAGCGCCCTGCCCTACGCCAATGGCGCCATCCACCTGGGCCACCTGCTGGAGTATATCCAGACCGATATCTGGGTGCGCTTCCAGAAGAGCCGCGGCCATCAGTGCCACTATGTCTGCGCCGACGACGCTCATGGCACCGCCATCATGCTGCGGGCCGAGCAGGAAGGCATCACCTCCGAAGCCCTGATTGAGCGCGTCTCACGCGACCATCAGACCGACTTTGCACGCTTCGGCGTGGGATTCGACAATTACCATTCCACGCATTCTGAGGAAAATCGGCAGTTCAGCGAACTGATCTACACCCGGCTGCGCGACAAGGGCCACATCGCCACCCGCGATATCGAGCAGATGTACGACCCGGTGAAGGGCTTGTTCCTGGCTGACCGCTTCATCAAGGGCATCTGCCCGAAGTGCAAGGCCGATGATCAGTACGGCGACAACTGCGAAGCTTGCGGCGCCACCTACACGCCGGCCGAGCTGATTGATCCGGTCTCGGCGATCTCAGGCGCCACGCCAGAAGTGAGAAGTTCCACCCACTACTTCTTCAAGCTGCCGGACTTCGCCGATTTCATGCAGGGCTGGATCAACGACGGTCACGTGCAACCGCAGATCCGCAACAAGCTACTGGAGTGGTTCGAGTCAGGCTTTAACGAGTGGGACATCTCTCGCGATGCGCCCTACTTCGGCTTCGAGATCCCCGACGCCCCGGGCAAGTACTTCTATGTCTGGCTGGATGCGCCGATCGGCTATCTGGCCAGCTTCCAGAACCTCTGCGAGCGCGAGGGGCTGGATTTCGACAGCTACTGGCAGCCGGAATCGGATGCCGAGATCTATCACTTCATCGGCAAGGACATTGTCTACTTCCATGCCCTGTTCTGGCCGGCCATGCTGCACGGTGCCGAGTTCCGCACCCCCACTGCGGTCAACTGCCATGGCTTTGTGACCGTCAATGGCGCCAAGATGTCCAAATCCCGTGGCACCTTCATCAAGGCCGCCACCTACGCTGAGTACCTGAACCCGGAATACCTGCGTTACTACTTCGCCGCCAAGCTGACCGCCGGAGTCGACGATTTGGACCTCAACCTTGAGGATTTCTCGGCAAGGGTCAACGCCGACCTGGTCGGCAAGGTGGTCAACATTGCCAGCCGCTGCGCCGGCTTCGTCAAGAAACTCGGCGGCGGCAAGCTCTCCGCCCATTGCGCAGAGCCAGAACTGCTGGCGCGCGTCATCGCTGCCGGCGATGCCATCGCCGAGGACTACGAGGCCCGGGAATTCGGTCGCGCCATGCGTCGCATCATGGAGCTGGCTGACGATGCCAATACCTACATTGCCGAGGCCGAACCCTGGGTACTGGCCAAGCAGGACGGCCGCGAGCAAGAGGTACTCGACATCTGCTCGGTGGGCATCAACCTGTTCCGTCAGTTGATGGTCTACCTGGCCCCGGTCGTGCCAACGATGGCCAGTGATGCGCAGGCCTTCCTGCAGCTTGAATCGCTGGATTGGGAAAGCCGTCACGAGGTACTGCTGAATCACGACATCGCCAAGTTCAAGCCGCTGATGACCCGTATCGATCGTGACAAGATCGATGCCATGATCGACGCTTCCAAGGAAGATCTTGCCGAGGAGAAGAAGATGAAGGAGAGCGCCAAGGGCCCCATGACCGACGACCCTATCGCCGACGAGATCAGCTTCGAGGACTTCAGCAAGGTTGATTTGCGTATCGCCCGTATCGCCAAGGCCGACTACGTCGAGGGTGCCGACAAGCTACTCAAGTTGACCCTCGACCTGGGTGGCGAAATTCGCACCGTCTTCTCAGGCATCCGTAGTGCCTACGCGCCTGAAGCCCTGGAGGGTCACTTGACCGTGATGGTGGCAAACCTGGCACCGCGCAAGATGCGCTTCGGGGTTTCCGAGGGCATGGTGCTGGCGTCGAGCAACGACGCCGGTATTTATCTGCTCGAGCCGCATGCCGGCGCGGAACCCGGCCAACGAGTGACCTAAGTCACTATACTGTCTTGTACAACGCAAAAAACGCGGCCAAGGCCGCGTTTTTTTGTAAAGGGTCTGCCGATTATTCAAGCTGGTGCGACTGGGGTCGATACATGTATCTGTTACCGGCACTTTCGGTCACTGGTGACCACTGCCTTTACTATCATCCGGCGGAATGCCCATGCGCTCAGCTCTACATTCCTTGCGTTACCGATTTGTCCTCACCTTGCTGGGACTCTTGGTTGTGGCACTCATCGCGCTAGCTGCCTTTACACGCTATTCACTAATGCCGGAGCTGCTGCGTATTGAAGACATGCAAGGTAAGGAATCTCTAGAGCGGGCCCAGCGCGCCATCGATAATGAATTACGTCACTTGGAAGTGCTCAGCAAGGACTGGGCTGCCTGGGACGACAGCTATCGTTTCATGCAAGACGGTAATCTGCAGTTCCTGGCATCCAATATCAATGGCGCGGCCATCTTCACCGATGCCAACTTGAACCTGATCGCCTTTTTTACGCCCTCCGGCATGCCCTTCTGGTTGGGCGGATTAGACCCGACGATGGGCCAATACCGAAACTGTAACGAGCGAAGAGCGTCCTGTCAGTGGACTCGAACCTTCCTTGAGACCGTGCAGAAGCGCATCGAGCAAAGCACACAAGACACTGGCATGACCTGGCTCCAGACCAAGCCCCAGATGGCGTTGGTCAGCATCCAGCCAATAGTTCGTAGTGACGGCAGTGGCCCTATCGCTGGCTGGTTAGCCATGGCCCGACCCATGAGTGAAGATTGGCTTCAGAAGCTTCGCAACAGCACCGGCTTGGCTGCCACTGTGCACAACGCTACTGGCACGGTGCCCCCCCCCAGCCTTCAGCGCATAAACGAGGACATCATGCGCGCTAGCCGTCTTATCCCAGCTACGCCAGCGGGTGAGGAACTGACGCTTGCAATCGACTTGCCACGCCAGCACCTGAACATGAGCGTCGAGGCGTTTGAAATGGGGCTGGCCTGGACCGTTTGCCTTATCGCCTTGGTCGTTCTGGTCGTGCTGTGGTTGCTTGAGCGCATCGTTCTCAATCCGCTTCGCCTCTTTGCTGCGTTCACCCATCGCGCGAAGCAAGCTGACCGCACCGATGTGCCAGCGTCACTTCAGAAACGAAAGGACGAAATCGGTGCCCTGGCACGCCACTTCCAGCAGCTCATCGAGTTTCAGCGAAAGCAGACAGCCGACCTGGTCCAGCTCTCCGAACATGACCCCCTCACGGGGCTTGCCAATCGGCGGCGCTTCGATGAACACCTGTCGATATCGCTGGCAACCGATAGCCATCTACAGCAACCTACTGCACTCATCATGATGGATATTGATCATTTCAAGGCCTTCAATGATCGCTTCGGCCATCCAACCGGTGATACCTGCCTTCAGACGCTGGCAGGGGTGATGAGCGAACATTTCGACCGGGCCGATCAGCTGGTAGCGCGCACCGGCGGAGAAGAGTTCACGGCCATCCTGCCAGGCACCTCGCAACAAGCCGCCTTAGCGTGTGCCGACCGGCTACGCGAGGCCATTGAGGCCTTGGCAGTTCCGCATACTGACCAGGTGGTGACCATCAGCGCCGGGGTTGCCTGCAGTGTATTCGAGCACCCCCTGGATGCGGCAGCGTTGATCGAGGCAGCCGACCGGGCGCTTTATGCGGCCAAGGAAGCCGGACGCAACCGCGTCATGGCGGCCAGTGAACCGGACTATGTCTGAGGACTGGCGTCGCCGCCCGGTATGATGCAAACCTCCCCCGCGCTATAATTCCCGCTTTGCCATCGCTGACACATAGCGGTGTCTCCCTCATGATGTTTCATTTTCGCGGCATGGGCGGGCCATGACCCACTACTTCCTGATTCTGGTCAGCACGGCGCTGGTCAACAACTTCGTGCTGGTGCAGTTTCTCGGGCTCTGCCCTTTCATGGGCGTGTCCAACAAGCTGGAATCCGCGATGGGCATGTCGCTGGCCACCACCTTCGTACTGACCCTATCGTCGGTGGCCAGTTACCTGACCTTTCATTACCTGCTGGCCCCGTTAGGGCTTGAATACCTGCGCACGATTGCCTTCATTATGGTGATCGCGGTAATCGTGCAGTTCACCGAACTGATGGTGAAAAAGGTGAGCCCGGTGCTTCATCAGGTACTCGGTATCTTTTTGCCGCTGATTACCACCAACTGCGCGGTGCTGGGGGTGGCCTTGCTGTCGCTCAATCGTCAATCAAGCTTCATGGAAGCCGCCCTCTATGGCTTCGGCGCCGCTCTGGGCTTCTCGCTGGTGCTGGTGCTATTTGCCGCCATGCGCGAACGTCTGGCCGTCGCCGATGTGCCCCGCCCCTTCCAGGGCGCCGCCATCGCCATGATCACCGCCAGTCTGATGTCACTGGCCTTCATGGGCTTCTCCGGCCTCGTCCAAGTCGGTCAGGGGTAACATATGATCGAGTGGATCAACGACCACGGCATGCTTGCCGCCATCTTCGCCCTCGCCGGGCTGTCGGTGGCCTTCGGCGCGCTGCTCGGGTATGCCGGCGAGCGATTTCGGGTTGAAGGTGACCCACTGGTCGAGCGCATCGATGCCCTGTTGCCGCAGACCCAGTGCGGCCAGTGTGGCTACCCCGGCTGCAAGCCCTACGCCGAGGCCATCAGTGGAGGCGATGCCATCAACAAGTGCCCGCCCGGCGGCGATGCCACTATCGCCGCCCTGGCGGACCTGCTTGGCCGTGAGGCGTCGCCGCTGGACGGCGAGGCGCAGGATGCACCCCGCGTCGCTTACATCCGCGAGGACGAATGTATCGGCTGCACCAAGTGCATTCAGGCTTGCCCGGTCGATGCGATTCTCGGTGCCGCCAAGCACATGCACACCGTGATCGCCGACGAATGCACCGGCTGTGACCTGTGCCTCGACCCATGCCCCGTCGACTGTATCGACATGATTGCCCGCGATGACGCCATCGACGCCTGGCAACCGCCCCTTCCCGCCGGCCCGGGCCATCGCCCCGCAGCGCAGCTGATTGTAAGCGACCGGGCGCATACGCCTCGGGAGGCCACACATGGCTAAGGCGTTCGATTTCCCTGGCGGCATTCATCCTCCGGCCCGCAAGACCCGTTCCACCCGCCACCCGATTGCGACGGCCGCGCTGCCGAAGCGGGTGGTGCTGCCGCTTGGCCAACACATCGGCCAGCCTGCCGAGCCCTGCGTGGCAGTCGGCGACCGGGTGGCCACCGGTACGCTGATCGCTCGAGCCCAAGGCCTGATTAGCGCCGATGTCCATGCCAGTATCAGCGGTGAGATCATCGCCATCGAATCACGCCGCGTGCCGCATCCCGGCGGCCTCAGTGAGACTTGCATCGTCATCGAAGGTGATGGCATACGCGACGACTGGGAACGGCTACCCGCCCTTGACTGGCGCCATACCGATGACGCCACCCTGCATGCTCGCCTTACGGCGTCAGGGGTCGTGGGTCTCGGCGGTGCGGGGTTCCCCACCCAGGTCAAGGCCCGGGTGCGCGAGCGCCACGCCATCGACACGCTGGTAATCAACGCCGCCGAGTGCGAGCCCTACATCAGCGCCGATGACATGACCCTGCGCGAGCATGCTGCAGATGTTCTGGAGGGTGCCCGCCTGATGGCGCACTTAAGCGGCGCCGAGCGGATCATCATCGGCATCGAGGACGACAAACCCGACGCTGCCGCCGCGCTGAAAGCGGCCATCAAGGCCGGCAACAGGGATTCTCTTGAGATCACCCTAAAGGCCTTCCCCGCCCGCTACCCAAGCGGTGGCGAGAAGCAGCTGATCAAACGTCTGCTCAATCGCGAGGTACCCAGCCGAGGACTGCCGGCAGACGTTGGCGTGCTCTGTCACAACCCCGGCACCCTGCGCGCCGCTCTCCAGGCGGTGCGCGACGGCCGCCCGATGGTCTCGCGCATCGTCACCCTGACGGGGGAAGCCCTCGCCCGCCCGGGTAACGTCGAGGCTCGCCTGGGGACGCCCATGACGGAATTACTCGACGCCGCCGGCCTTGACGAGGCAAGCCTCGCCCGACTGGTGATGGGTGGCCCGATGATGGGCATGGAACTCGCCCATCTCGACCTGCCGCTGGTCAAGTCGAGCAACTGCCTGATCGCCGCCAGCACCATTGAGCTACCAGCACCGCCGGTGGAACAACCCTGTATCCGCTGCGGCGCCTGTGAGGAGGCCTGTCCCGCCAGCCTGTTACCGCAGCAGCTCTACTGGTTCGCCAAGTCTCAAGAGCATGACAAGGCCGAATTGTTCAATCTCTTCGACTGCATCGAATGTGGTGCCTGCAGCTTCGTCTGCCCGAGCCACATTCCGCTGGTCGATTATTACCGTGCCGCCAAGAGCGATATTCGCGCCCGCGCCTTTGAGGCGCAAAAGGCCGAGCATGCCAAACATCGTTTCGAGTTCCGCCAGGCTCGCCTGGCGCGCGAGGCCGCCGAAAAAGACGCACGGCGACAGGCGCGCACTCAGGCCAGCCGGCGACCTAAAGCGGAATCCGCCAAGGCGGCGAGCAAGGAACCGCCCACGACCTCCCAGACCTCATCGGCGGCTTCTTCACCAAGCGCCAACGACGCTGACCTCAAGTCGCTACGCATTGCCCATGCAGCGGCCAAGGCTGCCGTGCGCAAGGCCGAGAAGGTACTGACCCGGGTTAGCCAGTCCGGCGGCGGCCAGGGACAAGCTCAGAACGCCGACGAGATTCAGGATCTCGAGGTTCAACTTGCCACCGCCCGCGAAAACCTCGCCGCCATCGAAGCGAGAATGGCCGCCGCCAAAGAGGCAGCCGCAGAAGCCACCTCTGATTCCTCAATGGACACTGACCGGGAGCGCGCTGAATGAGCCTGATGCACCAGAGCCAGGTAAGCCCTCAGCCTGCGGACACTGGCCGCGTCATGAGCTGGTTGCTGCTGGCCACTCTACCCGGCATCACCGTCCTGACCTGGCACTTCGGCCTCGGCGTACTGACCAACGTCCTGCTTGCCGCCGGCCTGGGTATGGGCCTCGAGGCGCTGGTGCTGCGCCTGCGCCGCCGACGGGTGCGTCCGGTTGTTGCCGACAACAGCGCCCTGGTCAGCGGCGTCTTGCTCGGCGCCTCACTGCCGCCGGGAACCAGCCTGTGGCTGATTCTGGTCGGCATGGTGGCCGCCATCGTCGTCGCCAAGCAGCTCTATGGCGGCCTGGGCCAGAATCCCTTCAACCCAGCAATGGTCGGCTATGCATTGCTGCTGATCAGCTTCCCGGCGGCCATGACCCAGTGGAGCGCGCCGCATGGGATCGTCGGCCCCGACGGGCTTTCATTTGGCGACCTCTTGGTCCGCATCATTGGCTTCAACAGCGAACTCGACGGAAGCCTCGGCCCCGATGCCTGGAGCGGTGCCACGCCACTGGATGCCTTCAAGCACAAGCCAGAGGCCATGCTCGCAAGCGAGTTCTGGGCAACCACCCCCTTGCCCGAGGGCACTCAGACAGCCTGGCGCAATGTTGCCCTGGCCTGGCTTGCCGGGGGGACGCTGCTTCTCTACAAGCGCCTGATCGGCTGGCAGATCCCCGTATCCATGCTCGCCGCCATGGGCCTACTGGCAACGCTCTTGTATGCCGCCGACCCAAGCCACCATGGTTCGCCGGCCTTTCATTGGCTGAACGGAGCCGCGGTGTTTGGCGCCTTCTTCATCGCCACCGACCCGGTCAGCGCCGCGACCAGCCGCAAGGGCAAACTCTACTATGGGGCGGGCATCGGCTTACTGGTGGTGCTGATCCGCGATGTCGGCGCCTACCCGGATGCCGTGGCCTTCGCCGTGCTATTAATGAACTTCGCCGTGCCCTTCATCGATTACTATACCCAGCCGCGTACCCAGGGACACGCACGGCCCAACCGAGGCATCAAGGTAGTACAACTCGATGACGAGGAGGCCTCATGAGCGCCCCCTCGGATCAGTCGACAAGCGCGCCAATGCGCCGCGCCGTCCTGCGCGGTGCGGTTGGCCTAGGCCTCTTCGCCATGCTGACGGCCGGCATCGTCGCCGGTACCCGAGCATTGACCGCCGAGCGTATCGAGACCAATCGTCTGGCGAGTCAGCACCGTCAACTGCTCGAGGTGCTGCCGGCGCCCCTTTCCGACCTCGGGGTCGAACGCCTGCTCGACAGTGAAATCACCCTGCCGGCAAGCACGGCCCTTGGCCAGGACGCGCCCTTCACCGCCTGGCGGGCACAGCGAGACACCGCGGTCGCCGTGGTGCTGCCGGTGATCGCTCCAGACGGCTACAGCGGGGACATCGAGCTGCTGGTCGGCGTCACAAAAGTCGGTACTATCAGTGGCGTGCGCGTGACCCACCATCAAGAAACGCCGGGGCTCGGCGACGCCATCGAGGCGCGCAAGAGCGACTGGATTAAGGACTTCTCAGGGCACTCGTTGAGCGACCCGGGCCCCGCCGGCTGGGCGGTGGGCAAGGATGGCGGCGAGTTCGACGCCTTTACGGGTGCCACCATCACGCCCCGCGCCGTGGTTGCTGCCGTGAAACGCACCCTTGGCTATGTGCGCGATCATCAGGCGCGCCTCTTCGGCGAAGCAGCCGTCGATCGCCCCAGTGAAGCCACACACCCGGAGGGAGAGGCGCCATGAGCCAATTCAACGAGCTCGCCCGCAACGGCCTGTGGGCCAACAACCCGGCGCTGGTGCAGCTGCTGGGCTTGTGTCCACTGCTTGCCGTGAGCGGCAGCGTGGTCAATGCCCTGGGCCTGGGTCTCGCGACGCTGCTGGTGCTGGTCGGTTCCAATGTTGCGGTGTCGCTGATCCGTCACCATGTGCCCGATACGGTGCGCCTGCCCGCCTTCGTGATGATCATCGCCGCCTTCGTCACCTGCGCCGACCTGCTGATGCAGGCCTACACCTATGAGCTGCATCAGATTCTGGGCATCTTCATCCCGCTGATCGTCACCAACTGCGCGATCCTCGGCCGGGCCGACGGTTTCGCCGCCAAGAACCCGGTACTGCCGGCGGCCACCGACGGCCTGATGATGGGGCTCGGCTTCGCCGCAGTACTGGTGGTGCTGGGGGCCGTCCGCGAGCTCTTCGGTCAGGGCACGCTTTTCACCGGCATGGACCTGCTGCTTGGCCCCATCGCCGCAGGCTGGGGCATCACCGTCTTTCCCGACTACGACTTCCTGTTCCTGGTACTGCCGCCCGGCGCCTTCTTCGCCACGGGGCTGCTGATCGCCCTGAAGAACCTGATCGATGATCGTCAGGCGCGTCGCCGCGCCGCGACCCGGACAGACGCGCCCGCCGAGAGCCGGCGCGTCAGGGTCACCGGCACCATCCGCTGAGCACTCGCCCGACATCACAACGACAGACGCCGCGGCGACGGCCACCGAACCGCCAAGACACCACAACGGATACACCATGAACGCCCAGAAACGCCACGAGATCTTCACGCGCCTGCGCGAGCACATGCCCGCGCCCACCACCGAGCTCAACTGGGCGTCACCCTTCGAACTGCTCGCCGCGGTGTTGCTATCCGCTCAGGCCACCGACGTGGGCGTCAACAAGGCCACCGCACGCCTCTTCCCGGTGGCCAACACCCCCGAGGCGATCCTGGCACTGGGCCTCGACGGCCTGAAGGAGCACATCAAGACCATCGGCCTTTACAACACCAAGGCCGAGAACCTGATGAAGACTTGCCAAATACTGGTGGAGCGCCATAACGGCGAGGTACCCAACACGCGCAAGGCCCTGGAAGCACTGCCTGGGGTGGGTCGAAAGACCGCTAATGTGATTCTCAATACCGCTTTCGGTCAGCCAACCATCGCCGTCGATACCCATATCTTTCGGGTCTCGAATCGCACTGGCATCGCCCCCGGCAAGGACGTGCTCGAGGTCGAGAAGAAACTGATGCGCCATGTGCCGCGAGAATTCCGCCAGGACGCTCATCACTGGCTGATCCTGCACGGCCGCTATACCTGTGTGGCCCGCAAGCCACGCTGCGGCAGCTGCGTGATCGAGGATCTATGCGAGTTTGCCGATAAAGTGGATCTCGACTGAACCGTCCTGCCCTCGGCGGCGCCGGCACCCCCCAACGACACAGGAGGCGCCCATGAGCTGGCTCAAGTACCTGCTGCTCCCCCCCACCATCAATGTGGTCCTGGGCGTGTTGGGGTTACTGCTATGGCGCCGCATGCCCTGGCTGGGAGCCATCATGCTGGTGGTTGGCGTGGGAGGCCTCTTGTGGCTCGCCACCCCGACCGCCAGCCACTGGCTACGCAGCGGCCTGGAGCCCTACCCGACGCTGACAACAGACAAGCTCGAGACCGCAAAGGCCATCGTCGTGCTGGGCGGTGGGCGTGATTATCAAAGCCCGGAGTTTGGCTGGGGAGATGCGCCCAATAACACCACTTGGCGCCGCCTGGGCTATGCCGCCCACCTGCACCGCCAAAGTGGGCTGCCGCTGCTGGTCACCGGTGGCCGGGTGCATGGCGAAGCGAAAGCCGAAGCCACCTTGATGGCCCTGGCCCTTAGGGAGAGCTTTGGCCTGACGGCCAGGTGGCAGGAAACGCAGAGCCGCAATACCGCAGAAAATGCGCGCTACAGCGCGGCAATACTGGAATCCGAGGGCATCACGCGAGTGGCCCTGGTATCCCAGGCCTGGCATCTGCCACGGGCAGTGCCGGCCTTCGAGCGCGCCGGGCTCAGCGTCGTGCCCGCTCCTACCGAGTTCGCCAGTCCGCCACCGGCCGGCTGGCGGGCCTGGTTGCCCCGGGCGTATCACCTGCGCCACAGCACGCAGGCCCTGCATGAGTGGCTGGGTCGCAGCGTCTATGCACTGCGAGCGCGGCTCTTTCACGACTGAGAACACCGCCCCAGAAGCCATGCTCACCACGTCCTTCGCTCCGACTCCCACCACGGCGAGTCCGGTTGGTAGCCCTGGAGACCAGCTCTTAGGCATAGCTACTGGGCATAGCTACTAGGCATAGTTTCTAGGAATAGCGCCGAAGAATCGCTCCAGGGAATAGCTCTGTGCCAAGACGCGCCAGATCGATGATCTAGGCGTTGCCAGCGAACAAGGCGCCGAGGTCGATGGCTCCCACCGGGGCATGAAGATCCAACAGTGCCTCCAGCGCGTTCAGGTGCGCGTCAATTCTGCCTCGAGCAGCGTCAGGCGCTCCCGCGACCAACGTCTCAAGCAATCCCTGGTGATCGCCTTCCAGATAGCAGGACTCCAGATCCGCCGGTTTGTAGAGGGCGATCACGATGGAGGTGCGCAGGATCAGGTCGCTGAGCATGGCGCCGAGAATGCGATTGGGAGAATGCTCTGCCAGGCAGTGGTGAAAAGCCAGCGACTCCTCGATGCGCTGCTCTTCGTCACCCCGCACAAAAGCGGTTCGCTCGGCCTCGACCCGGGACGCGAGCCGCTCCTGAACGGTCACCGACAAGGTCCCGGTCAACAATGCCACCACCTCGCCCTCGACCAGGCGGCGTGCCGCGAAGATCTCACGGGTCTCGTCGACGTCGGGTGATGCCACCCGCGCTACCTGATTGGGCCGCTGAACGGCCACATGATTGGCGACCAGGCGGGTCAGCGCCTTGCGTACCACCGAGCGACTGACACCGAAGGCCTCGCCCAATGCCACCTCGGGCAGTCTTGTGCCTGGGGGCAGGCGCTGCATCAGCACCGCCCGGCGGACCTGTTCGACGATCTGCTCGTCACTGACGCGACCATCCGCCGGCGTACGGCTGCCATGCCGCTCATGCTGCCAACTGCCGTTCATGTTCACCGCTCGGCTGGGGCGCGCCACTGGAAAGGGGCGCCACTTGTGAAAGAACACCGCGGAGCGGCCAGGGCGGCCGCCGCGAAGGTTCACCATTGTAAACCGGCGCGGTATCTCGGGTCAGCTGCACACGTCGCGGACCAACTCAGTGGCGGATGCCGCAGCCCTTGAGGATCAAGCGACAAAGAAAATCGCTAATGTCCTGGTGGTCCTGATCACTGAGCGCATTACGCCCCGTGATCCCCAGTACCTGAGGCTCGAAATCGGCATAGTGCTGGGTCGCCGACCAGATCAGGAAGATCAGCCAGACAGGATCCACCGCATCCATCAATCCCCGCTCGGCCCACTGCTCGAAGACCCGAGCCCGCGCCTGCACCCAGTCGCGCAGCTCGCCACGCAGATACTCCTGCAGAAACGGCGCACCGCCGAGCACCTCGGCGGCAAACAGTCGTGAGCCTTGGGGATGAGCGCGGGTCAGGGCCATCTTGCTGCGGATGAAGGCCTCCAGGACCTCGGCCGGATCATCATCGACACTGATATCGTCCAGCATGGCGTTCCAGCGCGTCATCATGCGCTCGAGCAGCACCACATAAAGCCGACGCTTGCTGCCCACGTAATACAGCACGCTGGACTTGGGCAGGCCCGCTGCCTCAGCAATGGCCTGAACACTCCCCCCACGGTAGCCGTATCGAGCGAAGACTCCTTCGGCAGCTTCGAGAATCGCTTGCTCTTTGCGTTGACGCCTCGCTGTGGCCTCGCCGTCACCCTGGCCCTGCGGCTCCCGCATGGTCGTGGGGGCGGTGTCGACACTATCGGTTCGTGCAAGAGAATCCGCTGCTGTCAGCGAATGGTCAACATCGGAAGTCACCGTCATCGCAGATCTCGCGTAGGGTCAAGGAAATACCGAATGGTGCCCGTCTCAGCCAGGCCTCGGGGGCGCTTGCGCCAGCCGCTATGACGATACAATGCCGCCGGCGACGCTTGCACTGCGGTAGGCTTTGCGCCAATCTTTACAAAGCTGACCAATCGGTCAAGGCATGCCACATGCTTACAATAACAATCAGGGACCGCGATGATCGACTTCTATTTCAACGGCGAGCCCCAATCCCTCGCCGGCCTTCCCGCGGATATCAGCGTTCTTACGTTGCTGAGGACACGCCTTGAGGCGACTGGCACCAAGGAAGGCTGCGCTTCCGGCGACTGTGGCGCCTGCACCGTGGCCATCGGCGAGCCCGATGCACAAGGTATATTGCGCTATCACAATGCCAATGCCTGCATCCTGCCGGCCCATCAGCTCAAGGGCTGTCATCTGGTCACCGTCGAAGGCCTCTCCCGAGGCAATGCCCTGCATCCGGCCCAGGCCGCCATGGTCGATTGCCATGCCAGCCAATGCGGCTTCTGCACCCCGGGCATCGTGATGTCATTGTTTACGCTCTATGAAGCCGAGCAGGCGCAACCTTCGCTAACGCCGTTGTCACAATCACAACTGGAGGCCGCGCTGGGCGGCAACCTGTGTCGCTGCACCGGCTATCGCCCGATCCGTGACGCCGCCCAAGGCATGCTTAGCTACCCTGCCAAAGAACCATCTCCCGCCTGGACAGAAGACGAAAGCCTGGCCGCTCGGGTGGCGGCCAGTGCTCAGGCTAGCCAAGAGGCCGCGGACGCACCGTCGCCGTACACTGCCTTAAGCGAGGGCTATCATCGCCCGACCAGCCTTTCGGCCCTGGCCACCCTGCGAAAGCGCCACCCAGAGGCGCGACTTGTCGCCGGCGCCACCGATTTATGGTTGGAGCGTACCCAGCAGCTCAAGGCGCTCCCGGCATTGATCGACCTGCGTGGCATCAGCGAGCTCCAGGTGCTGGATGCCGGCGATGACGGCCTACACATCGGCGCCGCCGTCACTTATGCCCGTCTCGAACCATCTCTGGACAGCCACTTTCCAGCCTTCGCTCGGCTGCTGCACCGCTTCGCCTCCTCGCAGATCCGCCATCGGGCGACCCTTGGCGGCAATGTCGCCAACGCCTCGCCGATTGGCGACGGCCCGCCGGTGCTGCTGGCCCTGGGCGCCACCCTGACGCTATCGGGGTCTGGCGGCGAAAGATCACTTGAGGCAGACGACTTCTTTCTGGATTACCGTCAGACCGCCATGGCACCACAAGAGGTACTGCGCGAGATTCGCCTCCCCTGGCTGCCTGCAGGACGCCAGCTCAAGGTATGGAAGCTCTCCAAGCGCCGGGAGGACGATATCTCGGCGGTACTCGGCGCCTTCTGCTGGCAACTGGAGGATGGCCTGATTACCGACATCCGCCTGGCCTTTGGCGGCATGGCGGCGATTCCCGCCCGTGCTCGCAAGGCCGAGGCCGCCCTCGAGGGTCAACCACCGACAGAAGCCGCCTTCGCTGCCGCCAAGCAGGCGCTCGCTGAGGATTTCCAGCCGATGAGCGATGTGCGGGGGTCAAGCGACTATCGCCGAATCGCCGCCGCCAATCTTCTCGAACGCCTGCGGCTGACGATTACCGCTCCTTCACCCACCGCAGACGCCCCCTCTGCGCCCGCTGCCCAGGTGACTCTCGATGCGTACGCTAACTAGGCTGTCTTCGACCTCCGCTACCACACTCGCTAAGCCTGGCGGCTCCACTACTCTTGAGGCCAAGGCAGCCCAACAGCACGAGAGCGCCATCAAGCACGCAACCGGCCGTGCCGCCTACATCGACGACCTGCCGGCGCCGGCCAATGCGCTGCATATTGCCCTTGGCCTCTCGCCGGTAGCTCATGGACGCCTGACACGCCTCGACCTCGACCCGGTTCGTGCCATGCCAGGCGTGGTCGATGTGATCACCGTCAACGACGTGCCCGGGCACACCGACATCGGGCCGGTTTTTCCGGGTGACCCGATCTTTGTCGATGAAACGATCAGCTACGCTGGCCAGTGCCTATTCGCGGTGGCGGCCGATAGCCACGACGCCGCCCGGCGTGCCGCCAAGGCCGCGATCATCGAGATTGACGAGCTTGCGGCAAGCCTCGACCCGGTGGCGGCCGCCGAGCAGGGTGACGTGGTGCGGCCCACACATGTCCAGACATACGGCGACTGGCAGCGGACTCTCGATAGTGGCCTGAATGTCATCGAGGGCGAGCAATTTATCGGCGGCCAGGAGCACTTCTATCTGGAAGGCCAGGCCTGCCTGGTACTCCCTAGCGAGGACGAGGGGGTGGTGGTGCATACCTCCAACCAGCACCCCAGCGAGACACAGAAGCTCGTCGCCGAGGTGCTGGGCATTCCCTTCCATGCGGTGACCGTTGAGGTGCGCCGGATGGGCGGTGGATTCGGCGGCAAGGAGACCCAGGCATCCCCCTGGGTCTGCATTGCGGCGCTGATTGCTCGACGCACTCAGCGTCCGGCACGCCTGCGGCTTTCTCGCGGCGATGACATGCGCATCACCGGTAAGCGCCACCCCTTTCACAACCGCTATCGACTGGCGATGGATGATGACGGCGTACTGCAGGGCGGCGACATGACCCTGATCGGCGACTGCGGTTTCTCGCCGGATCTGTCTGAGGCGATCGTAGACCGGGCGATGTTCCATGCCGACAACGCCTATTCCCTGGGCGCGGCGCGGGTCACCGGCCATCGCGCGCGCACCCATACTGCCTCGAATACCGCCTTCCGCGGTTTCGGCGGCCCCCAGGGCATGATGCTCATTGAGCAGGCGATGGATGATATCGCTCACCAACTGAACGAAGACCCGCTGACCATTCGTAAGCGCAACCTCTACCGGCCGGGACGCGCCACGACACACTACGGCCAGGACGTCGAGCAGCTCGACCTCCTCCACGAGCTGATGGGCCAGCTCGAAGCCAGCAGCGACTACTGGGCACGCCGCGACGAGATTCGCGCCTTCAACGCAACGAGCCCGATCATTCGCCGCGGCCTGGCACTGACGCCGGTGAAGTTCGGCATTTCCTTCACCGCCAAGCACCTCAATCAGGCCGGCGCTCTGCTGCACGTCTATACCGACGGCAGTGTGATGATCAATCACGGCGGCACCGAGATGGGTCAGGGCCTGCACACCAAGGTCTGCCAGGTGGTGGCGCGCGAGCTGGGGCTCGCGCTCTCGGCCGTGCGCATCAGCGCCACCCGCACCGACAAGGTGCCCAACACCTCCCCCACCGCGGCCTCCAGTGGCGCCGACCTCAACGGCCAGGCGGCTCGCGATGCGGCAAGCACGCTGCGCGAGCGACTCTTCGCCTTCGCCCTCGAAACCCTGTGGCCGGACGCCGGCCTCGGACACGACGACCTGCGCCTGGAGAATGGCATGCTGGTGGCGGGCGATGGGGAGTTCACGATGCCCTGGGGCGAGCTGGTTCAGGCGGCCTACGTCGAACGCGTCTCGCTGTCGGCCAAGGGCTTCTATTCAACACCGCTGATTTACTATGATCGCGAGGCCGCCAAGGGGCGCCCCTTTTACTACTTCGCCTATGGCGCGGCGGTCAGTGAAGTCGCCGTCGACACCCTGACCGGCGAGTACCAGGTGACCCGGGTCGATATCCTGCACGACGTCGGCGACTCGCTGAACCCGGCCATCGACATCGGCCAGATCGAGGGCGGCTTCATTCAGGGCATGGGCTGGCTGACCAGCGAGGAGCTCAAGTGGAACGAGGCCGGACAGCTGATCAGCGATGGCCCCGCCACCTACAAGATCCCGGCTTTCGGCGACCTGCCGGCAACCTTCAATGTCGCCCTGCTCGAGGGACACCCCAACTCCCAGGCGAGCATCTATCGCTCCAAGGCCGTCGGCGAGCCTCCCTTCATGCTGGCGATCTCGGTCTGGTCGGCGCTGCGCGATGCGATCGCGAGTCTTGACCCCACTGGCGACTGTCCCCGACTGGATACCCCCGCCACGCCCGAGCGCGTGCTGATGGCCATCGAGGCCCTGCGCCGTCAGACCGATGATCACACCGCAAGCACACCACGAGAGGACGATCAGCATGCCAACGCCTGATGACCGCTCGGTGCCAGCTCCTGAGTCGTCATGGCACGCTGCCCTGCATCGTTTGCAGGAGAACGCCGAGCCCCACGTGCTGGCCACCCTCGTCGGCGCGGCCGGCTCGACGCCACGAGAGCCCGGCACCAAGATGGTGATCACGTCGAAGGCCATTTTCGATACCCTGGGGGGTGGCACCTTCGAGTACCAGGTGATCGCCGCCGCTCGGGAAGCCCTGGCACGCGGCGACAAGGCACCTGCGCTCGAGGCCTTCCCGCTTGGCGGTCGCTCAGGGCAGTGTTGCGGCGGTTACCTGCATGTATTGATTGAGCCTTTCAGCGGTGCCGAGCGTCATATCGCCCTGTTCGGCGCCGGCCACGTCGGCCAGGCACTGGTGGGACTGATGGCACCGCTGCCTTGGCACCTCGACTGGTTCGATAGCCGCCAGGACGCCTTCCCGGCCTGGGCCGCCGACGCATCGGCATCACCTCGGTTGCGACTCCATCAGACAGACGGTGAGCCGGCCACGGCGGCCGCTGTGGCCGGGCTACCCGCGGGCGCCGATGCCCTGGTGATGACCCATGATCATGGCGAGGACCTGGCACTGATCGATGCCCTGCTGGGGCGCAACGACCTGGCTTCGATCGGCTTGATCGGTTCATCAAGCAAGTGGGCGAGCTTCAAACGCCGTCTCGCCGAGGCCGGTCATGAACCAAACGCTATCGAAAGCGTGCGCTGCCCTATCGGGATTGACGGCGCCAACGGCAAGCGCCCCTATGAGATCGCGCTCGCCGTGGTGGCCGAACTGATGACACTCGGCCCCGATCTATCCGCCGAGACTGACCGCCGTGGCATTGCGCCCGAGGCGCTGCGCGATGTCTTTGGCAAGGACCACTAGCCAAGGCCCTGACAACCGCTGGAGATGATCTTTCATGACCGACCCCCGCCCCACCATGCGCGTGCTGCGAGGCCCCCTGGTGCGCTTTCTCGATGATCCGGGTGAAGACGACCGGCCTGCGCCGGGCAGCCTGTCCTATCTTCGCGACGGTGCCCTATGGCTCGAGAATGGCAGGATTCGTGCAGTGGGCCACTATCACGAGCTCGCGCCCCATCTGCCCGATGGAATAGAGGTGGTGGACTACACCGGCAAGTTGATGATGCCAGGCTTCATCGACAGTCATGTGCACTACGTTCAGCTCGATATTCTGGCCTCCTATGGCCGCCAGCTGCTCGACTGGCTCAACGACTACACCTTCCCCGAGGAATGCCGCTTCGCCGAACGCGCCCACAGTGAGGCCGTCGCCGAGGCGTTTCTGGACGAGCAGCTGCGGGTCGGCACGACCACCGCCCAGGTGTTCTGCAGCTCGCACCCCCAATCGGTAGACGCCTTCTTCGCTGCCGCACGGCGCAGGGGGCTGCGCATGCTGGCCGGCAAGGTGCTGATGGATCGCAATGCCCCTGCCGCGCTTACCGACAGCGTGGCCAGTGGCGTGGCCGACAGCGAACGGTTGATTGCGGATTGGCATGGCAAAGATCGGCTCGGCTATTCGCTGACTCCGCGCTTCGCACCGACCTCCAGTCCGGCCCAGCTCGACGCGACGGGCGCTATCCTACGCACGGCCCCCGACCTGCACCTGCAGACACACCTGGCCGAAAATCCCGGCGAAATTGCCTGGGTCGCTGAGCTTTTCCCCAATGCCAAGGACTACCTGGCGGTCTACGAACGCTTCGGACTGGTGGGACCCACAAGCACCTTCGCCCACGGGGTTCATCTGGATCAGGCGATGCGCGAGCGACTCGCCGGGGCCGGGGCCAATATCGCCTTCTGCCCCACGTCCAACCTCTTCCTCGGCAGTGGGCTACTCGATCGGCACGCCTGCCGCGAAGCGGGACTCGCCACCAGCCTGGCAAGCGACGTGGGTGCGGGAACCGATCTCTCCGGCTTCGCCACTCTGAAAGCCGCCTATCAGGTCGGTCAGCTACTCGGCCAGCCGCTAACCGCCTGGCAGGGCTTTTACCGCCTGACATTGGGCAATGCCCGGGCCTTGCGTCTCGATCACCACATCGGGTCTCTTGAGGCTGGCCAGGAAGCCGACATCGTGGTGCTCGACCCAGGCGCAACCCCGCTGCTGGCTCGGCGCACGGCACGCATCAGCAAAGATGATGGCAATGGCAAGGATGAGCACGCCGATCAGGCCACGCTCGGCGAACGGCTGTTCGCGTTGATGATGCTCGGCGATGACCGCTGCGTCTTCGCCACCTGGGCCGGTGGCGACTGCGTGCATCAACGGGACAGCAGCATGACGCACAACGCCTGAAGGTGAGTCGGCTAGTGTTCCTGCATCCACTGTTTGATCAGGTGGCGCTGGCCACGGCTGGTGAGCCGTTGGGTATCCAAGCCATCAGGCGTAATACCACAGGCATCATCTCCTGGCTTGAGCTGGAAACGACGCCGAGCGCCGATGGGGCTGTCCTCGGAACCATAGATAGCGACAACCCGAATTTCCAGCGCTCGAAACGATCTATCGGATAGCACATCCTGACCCTCAGCATTGGGAGCGGAGTGCTCGGCGAAATGCGCCAGGATATCTTTGAAGCTGCCCACGTGCAGGAAGTCCCCCGACTCGAGGGGGCCCTGATGACTTTGATATTGCCGTTCGTAGTCCCAGGATTGCTGTTGGTCAGCGACATCGAGTCGCTGCTCACCCTCTTCACTCTCGAGCACAGCAAAAATATGCTGAACGAAGATCGCCTCGGCACTCATATTGCTGATCAGGCACAACGAATCAAGATCCTTGCCGCTGCCCCGGTTAATGAGAATGCGAGGGCGACGTTGACGGACATAGCCGTTGTAAAGCATTTGCAAATAGATGAGCCAGATCAGTAGGGTCAAGATACCGGTAACGGCACTGAGGGCGCCGGAATTCTGGTTGAGCCACTGCATCATGTTGTGCCGACCTCCTTGTCGCATTGTTCGAGCGCCATGCCACGAAAAGACAAGGGTAACAGCTCAGACAGGCGACCTCATCGCCCCTCACCTCACCGCCTGGCCAAGCCCCAGTCTGACTCCCTATGGCTGGGATCTTATGGCGGGTCGAGTTCATTCGGCCTGCCATCAAGCCGACGTCGATGGCGCCCGGGGGCGAGGAGTGATGCCGACCGCGAGAGAGCGTGCGCCGCGATAACTGAGATAGAGAAAGCCTAGCGGCAGCAGCATGGTCTGGACGAGAAACAGCATGGTCAGCTCGACGAGGTTGTGCGTCATGGCATCAAAACGTTCCATAGCGGCTTGCACACGGCCCTTCACGCCGTCACCCAGCCGCTCCTTGAGTCCCTGCCACCAGCCCTGCTCGGCGGTATTTTCGCCATCAGGTCCGCTCGCGGCATCGACCGGGGCCGCCTCGTCGGCGATCCTCTCAAGCACCGCTTGGTCTTGCTCGAGTTCGGCATAGAGCGCCTGCCGGGTATCTGACAGATAAAGGGCTTCGACGGCGGCACTGGCCAGGGCCACCGCAATGACCGCAAAGCGCAGGAAGGCAGCAATAATCACCAACCGGCCGGCGATATTCCGCCAGCGCGAGGTGCCGACATGCAGAACCGCCACCATTCCCAGGCAGCCAAGCGACAGCGCCGCCTTGACCGGCACGCTGCCGGCGATACCCAATAACAGCTTCTGAAAGGCCAGCGACACGGTGGAGGCAAACATCACCCAGGAGAACCGCTCGACCATGTCATTGGCCGGGTCCAGCACCTCACCGAACTGGACCTGCACCACCAGCGCATCGCCGGTCACCGACTGCAGCACCGATATCACCGCATTCAATGCCTTGGCCAGGGCGAAGCTCTGGAAGGCACTGGCCAGGGATGCATCAACAGTACTCGCCGCCAGCGCTTCTGGCAGCGGTAGCCAGGCGAGCAGCGCCAGCATCACAAGACCAAGGCTTGCCAGTGTACGACGCGATGAAGACGCGACAAGGCGGGAAGCGGATGTCATGGCAGCTTCAGCTCGTTTCGGCGGCCAGGCGCGTCAAGAGCCTATCGCGACGCTCCTCGCTCATGAAGGCGGCCGCAATAGCGTTGCGGGAAAGCTCCACGAAGGTTTGCTGCGACCAGCCAAACGCACGCTGACAGGCAAGAAAGTTGTCGAGCATACCGCCGCCGAAGTAGGCCGGATCATCCGAGTTCAGCGTCAGTGTCAGTCCCGCCTCTAGAAGTGCTGGTAACGGATGCTCATCCAGCGTCTCGACAACCTTGAGACGTACATTGGAAAGCGGACACACGGTCAGCGGTATTCGACGCTCGGCTAGCTTCGCCACCAGCACCGGGTCCTCGAGACAACGCACGCCATGATCGATACGGCAGACGTCGAGCACCTCGAGTGCCTCGCAAATGTAGCTGGCCGGGCCCTCCTCGCCCGCGTGAGCGATCCGCGGCAGCCCCAGCGCCTTGGCGCGCTCAAACACCGCGGCGAACTTGGATGGCGGATGGCCGATTTCGGCGCTGTCGAGCCCCACCGCGTCGATCAGCTCCCAGTAGGGTGCGGCCAGCTCGAGGACCTCCATGGCTTCCTCGGCGGAGCGGTCGCGCAGGAAGCTCATGATCAGCGCCGTGGACAGGTCCAGCTCGCGCTCGGCCTGGCGCATGGCACGGGTCAGGCCTTCCACTTGAACATCGAGCCCGATGCCACGACTCAGGTGTGCCTGAGGGTCGAAGGAGAGCTCGACATGCACCACACCTTCGCCGTGGGCACGGCGAAAATAGTCCATGGCCAGGTCGAAGAAGTCTTCGGCAGCGCGCAGTACCGCCATCCCCTGGTAATAGAGGGTCAGAAATGAGGGCAGATCATCGAACTCGTAGGCGGCCCGCACCTCATCGACCGAGGCATAGGGCAACGCCACCCCATTGCGCTGGGCCAGGGCAAACATCAGCTCGGGCTCCAGGGAGCCTTCAATATGCAGGTGAAGCTCGGCCTTTGGCAGGCGGGTCAGGAAGTCTTGCATGGCGCTCTCCAATGAATATCTGCCTATCGTGAGACAAGTCGGGCGTCCGCGCAAAGGCTTTACAAGAGAGCGCTGCAAGCACCCTTTGTACAAGCCAGATGACACAGGGCACGTTGCGTCATTCCCCACGATAACCTCGTCGCCATGCGCTAGGAAAGATACCCATCACGCAGGGTCAGCGAACGTTCGATACCCGGGGGATCGCTGCCATCATGGCGAAGCTGATGCACCAGATAGAGCACCGTGCGACCCGCAAGCCAGGTATCCAGGCGACTGGCAATGCGTGCGGCCATCGCCCGATCAAGCCCTGAAAAAGGCTCATCGAGAATCACCATGGGCGCGTCCAGCAACAGCACTCGCGCCAGCACCAGACGACGCGCCTGGCCGCCGGAGAGCTGCCGGCCACCCTCACCGACCGGCGTCTCTAGCCCCTGGGTCAGTGCACCGGCCCACTCGGCCAGCTCCACGAGCTCGAGCACACGCCATAGTGCCGTGTCATCGGCGTTTGGATCGGCCAAGCGCAGGTTGGCGGCCAGGCTGTCATCAAAGATCTCACTATGCTGGGTGAGATAGGCCGTGCGGCTACGCAGATCACTCAACGCAATGCCGGTGAGTGCGATGCCATCCCGATGGACTTCCCCCTGATCGGGGTCGAGCAGACGCACCAGGAGCGCGGCCACGCTGGACTTGCCGGCGCCAGAGGCACCCAGCAACGCCAGGCGCTCGCCGGCTTTCAAGGTAAGATCGAGCTCGTCCAGGGCAGGCGTCAGGGCCCCGGGGTACTGCAGGGTAACGTGGCGAAGCCGCAGCGTCGGTGCCCGCTTATCCAGCACGACCGGTTCCTCAGGCTCGCTGAGCACGCTTTGCGAGTGACCCAGAGCATTGAGGCGTCGCGCTGCCGCACGGGTCGCTCCCAGCGCCGTGAACGAGGCCGGCAATGCGCCCAGCGCCTCACCCATGGCCAAGACGGCGAGCGGCATCATCACCATCAAGGGGCCGGACAGCGTCCCGGAACGGTAGGCCTCAGCCGCGAGCCACAGGGCCAGCACGGCCGTAAGGCTAATCCCCAGGCCGACCAGGACATTACCCAGCGCCGCAACCCGCCCCAACTGCCACTGATCGGCATAGAGTGCGGCCTGATCCTCATTGATGCGGCCACGATGATGCGCAAGGGTGGCATAGCTCTTGAGCTCGGCGAGGCCCTGCAGCGTCTCGAGGATGCGTCCGCGCAGGTGATCGAGGCTTGCTACGCGTCGGGTACTGGCCGCCATGCCCAGGCACGCCTGGCCAATGACCAACCAGGCCCAGAGCGCAAGCAGCACACCGCCGACCGAAAGGCCCGCCGGCAAATGGAAGAGTCCCAGCAGGCCACTGACCAGCACGATCGCCAGTAGCGCCACCAGGGGTGGCGCGAGCAAGCGCAGATACAGGCTGTCCAGGGTATCGATGTCGGCGGTCAGGCGATTGAGCCATTCACTGGCCCGCCGGCTGCCCAGCGCCCGAGCATCCAGCCGGGCCAGCACCGCGAACATGCCACTGCGCAGCTCGGCGAGCAGGCGCAGGACACTGTCATGGTTATAGACCCGCTCCAGATAGCGCGCGACGGTACGCAGCACGGCGAAGAAGCGGATGCCCCCGCCAGGGGCGTAGACATCGAGGCTGGCTGCCACACCGGCAGCCAGCAGTGCGCCGGTCAGGGCGGTGGCGGTGATAAACCAACCGGAAAGCGCCAGCAGACCGATCGCCGCCCCTACCGTCAGCGCAAGGAGCAGCGCCCCCAGCAACATACGTGACCGCCGCCGTGCCAATAGCTTGAGCCAGGGGCGCAGTTCACTTAGCAAGGAGCTCATGTCGGGTTACCCATGTAGACGTCCTCGTGCAATAGCCTGTTGCGAGCGCCTCATGCGCTGACCTCCTCGACCACTTGGCCCGCTTCGATTCTGATCACCCGATCAGCTATCGCCATCAGGGCCGGGTGGTGAGTCGCGATCAGTAGCGTGCGCCCCTCCTCGACGAGCTGTGCAAGCGACGCGGCTACTTCGGTCTCGCTGCCTTCATCCAGGCTTGCGGTGGGTTCATCGAGCAGCACCAGCGGCGCATCACTCAAGAAGATTCGCGCCAGCGCCAGTCGCTGCGCCTGGCCACCGGACAGTCCAGCCCCGCGCTCGCCCACTAGCGTTTCGAGTCCCTTTGGCAAGCGCGCGAACAGCTCGGCCAACCCGGCTCGACTGAGCGCCTTTTGCATGGCGTAATCGCTTGCATGGGTATCGGCGAGACGCAGGTTGTCGGCTATCGTGCCCTTGATCACCAGCGCTCGCTGATCCATCCAGGCCGGCCGTACGTCTCCCATGACCTCGACGCGGCCTTGATCCGGCGCGACAAATCCGGCGATCAGCTGCAACAGGGTCGACTTGCCGGCACCGGAGGATCCCGCCAGGGCGACCACTTCACCCCGTGATACCTCGAGCGACAAAGGTCCCAGCACCTGCCCCCGGCCGACATGCTCGACGCAGACCTCAGTCAGCCGCACCGAGGTGTCCACCGAATCGCCACCTTCAGGCTGCGTCTCGACCGACCCGGGTGGCGCTTCATTGAGAATCCCCACCAGCGCCTCGGCGGCGCCGAGAGCAGCGGCACGATCATGATAATGCTGTGACAGGCTGCGCAGCGGCTGGAAGAACTCCGGCGCCAGCAACAGGATCGTCAGACCACTGAAAAGCGTAAGCGATGGCGAGGGGCCGTACTCGATGTAGCCCAGTAAGCCAAAGCCCACATAGATGGCGATCACCGCAATCGCCACCGAGGCGAAGAACTCAAGCACTGCGGAAGACAGGAAGGCGATACGCAGCGTTCTCATGCTACGTGCCCGATAGTCATCAGCGGCGGCGAACACGTCCTCGACGGCACTGGCGGTTCTGCCGAACAACTGAAGCGTAGTGATCCCGCGTACCCGATCGAGAAAGTGACCAGAGAGGCGGGTCACGGCGCTAAACTGCGCCTGATTGAGACGCTGAGCGCCCATACCGACCAGGGCCATGAACAACGGAATCAGCGGTGCGGCTAATAGCAGGAACACCGCCGCTAGCCAGTCGAGCCCCAGCACAATGGCAAGGATTACCAACGGCAGTGCCGTGGCCAAACGCAACTGCGGAAGGAAACGGGCGAAATAACCATCCAGCGCCTCGACCTGCTCAACCAACTGGCTGCCGAGACCCGCAGAATGGCGAGACGCCAGCCTCACCGGGCCCAGCGCCGCCAAGTGGTCGAGCAACACTGCTCGTGCACGAGAACGAATCGCCAGGCTTGCCGCCTGGGCAGTGGTTTCCTGACACCATTGCGCCAGGGCGCGAAGCACCAACACGCCTACCAGGGCCAAAAAGAAAACGCCAACCGGCGCCTCGGGGGCGCCGGTCAGCAGTCGGTCAATGATGAGGGCCAGCAGCAGCATCTGGACGATGGTGCAGAGCCCTACCCCAAGGCCGGCCAGGGTCGCCAGGGTCAGCCGGCGGCGCTCGCCGTCGGCAAGATCCTTGAGCCAGCGCTTGGAGGTGAGAGGTGCCTGGTTCTGCGCATCACCGGACGCCATAGTGTCAGTGATAGCCTTCACCGGTGCGCACCTTGCCGCGGAACACCCAGTAGGTCCAGGCGGTGTAGGTCAGCACGATCGGGATCACGAACAGCATGCCAAGCAGCAGGAAGAGCTGGGATTCCGGCGCCGAGGCGGCGTCCCAGATGGTGTGATCCGGCGGTACGATCACCGGCCACTTGCTCGCCACCAGCCCCAGATAGGTGAAGATGAACATGCCGAGCGTCGCCAGGAAGGGCATGCCTTCACGGCGGTGACTCACCCAGCGATAGATGCCGTAGGCACAGACCATCGCCAGCAAAGGCAGCAGCCAGATAAAGGAGACTTCGCTGAACCAGCGCTCACGTACGCCACCGTCGACGAAAGGCGTCCAGGCGCTGATGATGGCAAACACCACCAGCACTGCGGCCAGAAGCTTCGGCGTGATGCGATAGGCCCACTCCTGCACGTGACCTTCCGACTTCAAGATCAACCAGGTGGCACCCAGCAGGGAATAGCCGGCCATCATGCCCAGGCCCGTAAGCACGGTGAACGGGGTCAGCCAGTCCAGCGCGCCGCCAACGTAGACGAAGCCTTCGGTCTCGAAGCCCTGGATATAGGTACCGACCACCGCGCCCTGAGCGAAGGTGGCGACCGCCGAGCCCCAGCAGAAGGCACGGTTCCACCAATGGCGGTTGCGCTTGGACTTGAAGCGGAACTCGAAGGCCACGCCACGGAAGATCAGCCCGGCCAACATCAGGAAGACGCCGATATAGAGCGCCGGCAGAAACACCGAATAGACCAGCGGAAAAGCCCCCAGCAGGCCCGCCCCACCCAGCACCAGCCAGGTCTCGTTGCCGTCCCAGATCGGCGCCACGGAGTTCATCATCACGTCCCGCGCGTCTTCATCCGGGGCGAAGGGAAAGAGAATGCCGAGGCCCAGATCGAAGCCGTCCATCAGCACATACATGATGACCCCGAAACCGATGATCGCGGCCCAGATCAATGACAAGTCGAAGGTTTGCATGGCTTAGCTCCTGACCGGATGACCGGCGTCATCGTCGAAGGGAATGTGAGTGGCGGACAGCGGGCGCTTGGCACGCTCGATATCATCGACCACCACTTCCTGATCGTGGGGCAGCATGCCCTGGCGAATGACGCGCAGCAGGTAGTAAATACCGGCCCAGAAGACCACGGCGTAGACCGCGATATATCCCACCAGTGTAAATAGCGCCATGCCGCCGGTCAGCGAGGGCGTCAACCCCTCGGCCTGCGTCATCAGGCCATACACAAGCCAAGGCGAGCGCCCGGACTCGGTGACGATCCAGCCCGCGAGTACAGCGATGAAGGGGGTGACCGACATGCCGACCAGAACCTTGAGATAGCGCTCGTGGGAATAGACTCGACCTCCCCGACGCAGCACCAGACCGGTCACGGCCACGGCGATCATGGCAAGGCCCAGCGCGACCATCACCCGGAACGACCAGAATACCAGTGCCACCACAGGTTGCTCATCTACCGGAACGTCCTTGAGCCCCGGCACTACCCCATCAGCCTGGTGTGTCAGAATCAGGCTGGCGAGGCTAGGGATGCCGACCTCGAACAGGTTCTCTTGCGCATCCTTGTCGGGAATCGCGAACAGCAGCAACGGCGCATGCGACTGTGTCTCCCAGTTGCCTTCCATGGCCGCCACCTTGGTCGGCTGATGCTCAAGGGTATTGAGACCATGAAAGTCGCCGACCACCGCCTGCGCTGGCGCTAGTACCAGCAGTAGCCACAGGCACATCGACAACGCCTTCTTATTGGCGGGTACATCGCGACCGCGCAGCAGGAACCAGGCGCTAACGCCTGCTACCACAAACCCACCGGTCAGAAAGGACGCCATGCCCATGTGCACAAAGCGATAGCCGAAGGAGGGGTTGAACAGGGCCTCAGACCAGGAAGTGACATGAAAGCTTCCGTCGATCAGCTCAACGCCTGCCGGGGTCTGCATCCAGCTGTTGGCAGCGAGGATCCAGAATGAAGAAATGAAGGTGCCGACAGCCACCATCAGCGCCGCAAACAGGTGGACCCCCTGGGGTACCTTGCCACGGCCAAACAGCAGTACGCCGAGGAAACCTGCCTCAAGGAAGAAAGCCGTTACCACCTCATAGCTGAGTACCGGACCCAAAAAATTGGCCGAAGCCTGGGAGAAGTTGCTCCAGTTAGTACCGAACTGGAAGGACATCACGATACCGGACACCACGCCCATGCCGAACACCACTGCAAACACCTTCGTCCAGAAGGAGGCCAAACGCTCCCAGGCAGGATTGCCGTTGGCAAAGAAAAGACCGTTCAATAGCGCGATGTAAGACGCCAGACCGATCGTGAAAACCGGAAAGATGGCGTGAAAACACACCACAAACGCGAACTGAATGCGCGACAAGATGAGTGGATCAAGCTCCATAAGAGCCTCCTAGACCTTGGATAATGGCAATACCGCTAGTGTGTTCACTGCCATGCATTGCGGTTACGAATAACACCGCCAATGCTAAGACAAGATTGCCTTTAAAACGTCATGCTAGGTGTGTCGCGATGCCGCACTTCTCCCTGCAAAGCATGTGGTTTTTTGCCGCACACCTCGCTCATCTTCACCAAGAGAACTGACAAAGAGACGACCCATCGGCTTTTATCTACACGACCATACAGCTCAGGCGCCACCCAGCATGACCAGGCGTATCAGATAGACGGTATAGCCAACGAACAAGGCCAGCAGCAGTCCGCCTTCCAGACGGTTGATTCGCCCCCCTCGGCCCTTGATGCCAATGGCAAAGACGGTCATCGCCAGGGTCATCACCGCCATGACCGGCCAGTCACGCACCATGACCTCACCGCCGACCTGAATCGGTGTGATGATACCGGCAAGTCCCACCACGCCAAGGGTATTGAAGAGGTTCGAGCCCACTACGTTGCCAAGCACCAGATCGTGTTCGCCCCGCCGCAATGCGCTGAGCGACGAGGCGAGTTCAGGCAGCGAGGTGCCTATCGCGACAACCGTCAGGCCGATAATCAGATCGCTGACCCCGAACGCCTCGGCGATGTCCACCGCTCCCCAAACGAGCAGGCGTGAGCTTGCCACCAGCAACACTAATCCCACCAGCGTCCAAATGACGCTGACCTTCAATGACATCGGATGGCTGTCGAGACTGTGGTCGGTCTCACTGGCGAGCGTGTCCTGACGGGCCTCGCTCTGGCGCCCCTGCCAGATACTGGCACCGATGAAAGCCGCCAGCGCCACGAGAAGAATAAACGCCTCAAGGGTGTTGATCGTGCCATCGCGAAGCTGCCAGGCCGCCAGGAGTGTCGCACCACAGAGAATGGGCAACTCACGACGCAGTACGCCGGATTGCACGGCCAATGGCGCAACCAGTGCCACCAGGCCGAGTATCAGCCCGATGTTGGTGATATTGGAGCCATAAGCATTACCTAATGCCAATCCAGGGTTGCCTTGGGAGGCCGCCAGCGCCGATACCATCAATTCCGGCGCCGAGGTGCCAAAGCCGATCACCAGCATGCCGATCAGCAGAGGCGAGAGCCCCAGATAGCGAGAGGTCGCCGCCGCCCCGTCAACAAAGCGCTCCGCGCTCCAAACCAGCAGCACCAACCCTGCTATGACCGCCAAGATAGGCAAGCCCATATACTGTGTCTCCAATTGCGCGTTGAGTTAATTAGGGCGCGCGATGGTCGCCGCAACCCAGTGGCGAACTGTAGCATCGTCAACCAACAGGATTGTATGTCTTATCCCAGCCGTCATAATGGGGCAAAGAAGGAACTTGGCCTTGATCAATACGCGCACCCCAGACAAGCGACAACCGGAACAGGAGGCTTCATCGGAAACTCCTGGGTCTCGGCGACGCCTGCGCGCCTGTCATGAGTGCGACTGGCTGGTTCGCCTGCCCCCTCTTCATCACGGCCAGAGCGCCGACTGTCCGCGTTGCGGGCACACACTTTCAACACGCCATTACCGGCCAGCAGAGCGTAGCCTGGCACTCGCCATTGCCTCTCTCCTCGCCCTGGTCATGGCCATATCCCTACCCTTCGTGAGTTTCCAGATCAGCGGGATTGGCAACCGCATCGCGCTGACTGAGACGGCCACCACCCTGATAGGCATGCATCAGCCCCTGGTGGCGACTGGGGTCGTCTTGACGACGATCGTGCTACCGATGATCTATCTGCTCAGTGTGATCTGGCTGCAGGCAGGACTGCTCAGGCGCACCCTGCTCCCGGCCAGCCGCGGCATTGCGAGGGCCTTGTCCCATCTTCACCCCTGGATGATGGCGGACGTTTTCATCATTGGCGCCCTCGTTAGCCTGATCAAGGTGGCCGGCCTGGCCGAGGTGTCTCTTGGCCTCGCTTTCTGGGCGTTCTGCTGCTTTGCCTTGCTGTTGCTGCTGACCACCCAATCGCTGGACGCCGACTGGATGTGGTTCTCGCTGGCAGGCGAGCCCGCTGCCCCCGAAGGCACTGTCACCGGCGCCAGGGCCTCCCCCCAAGGTTTGACCGGCTGTCCTACTTGTGGGCTGATCAATCGCCTGAACGCCGCCGGCAGTGGCCGGTGCCGGCGCTGCAACGAGCGGCTACACGATCGCTTGCCGCACAGTCTTCAGCGTACCTGGGCTCTTCTGTTGGCGGCGACGGTGCTCTACCTACCTGCCAATATCTATCCCATCATGATCACCACCTCCTTCGGTGATACCGAACCCTCGACCATCATCGGTGGTGTCATCACGCTATGGCAGCATGGCTCCTACCCGATTGCCGGCATTATTTTCATTGCCAGTGTCGTGGTCCCCGTGAGCAAGCTGATCGCGATGGCCTGGCTGTGCCTGCAGGTGCCTCGCAGCGGTGATCTGCATGGCGTCGCCCGCACCCGCCTGTATCGTGTTACCGAGTTCGTGGGACGCTGGTCGATGGTCGATGTGTTCGTGGTGGCGATCCTGGTAGCCCTGATTCGCGCCGACAACCTGATGTCCATTGCGCCAGGCGCAGCGGCTTTGGCCTTTGGCGCGGTCGTGGTGCTGACCATGCTGGCGGCCATGGCCTTCGACCCGCGGCTGATCTGGGATCCCCCCCTGCCCCGCTCTGGCCGCCCAAACGATGCGCCGCCCCCCTATTCTGATCATAAGGACGTTGCCCATGACCGCTGAGTCTCATGGCCAGGACACGCCGACCACCCGTGCCAGCATCAGTCGCCACACGCGGCTTTCACCGATCTGGATCGTGCCGATCGTCGCGATGCTAATCGGCCTTTGGCTATTCTATGACGATTACGCAAGCCGCGGTCCGCAAATCACACTGATCATGAGCAACGCCGAAGGCATCGAAGCCGGTAGCACCCTCATAAAGACGCGTAACGTCGAGATCGGCCGCGTCGAGGAAGTTCGCCTTTCCGACGATCTGAGCCATATCCGCGTGATCGCGAGAATGAGCCCTGACGTGGAGCCCATGCTGGTCGAAGACACCCGTTTCTGGGTCGTCAAACCGCGTATCGGCCGGGAAGGCATCAGCGGACTCAACACCGTGCTATCCGGGGCCTACATTCAGCTGCAACCCGGCAATAGCGAGGAGACGAGCGATAGCTTCGAGGTACTCGAGCAGCCACCGGTAGCGCCCGCCGATGCCAAGGGCATCCGTGTCAACCTGGTGGGCCAGCTCGGCAATTCACTGAGCGTCGGCGACCCCGTGACCTATCACGGTTTCACTGTCGGTCGCGTCGAAGAGGCTCGTTTCGACGCCGAGACACGACGCATGCGCCATCGCGCCTTTATCGAAAAGCCCTACGATGTGCTGGTCACCGACAGCACCCGCTTCTGGCCAGCCAGCGGAATCGACCTGAAGCTCGATTCCGAAGGGGTGAGCGTCAATGTAGAGTCGCTAGAAGCCCTGCTCGGCGGTGGCGTGACCTTTGGCGTTCCCGAGGATGTACCGCTTGGGCAACCCGTGAACGAAGACACCACCTTTACGCTTTACGAAGATGCGGAAAGTGCCCGCCAAGGGACCTTCAACCGCTACCTGGAATATGTCCTGCTGGTCGATGACACCGTCCGCGGTCTTTCAAAAGGCGCCCCAGTGGAATTCCGCGGCGTACGGGTTGGCACCGTAGCCAGTGTCCCCTGGGAGTTCAGTATCGACCAGCGCTCGCGCCGTGCTGGCTTCGCCATTCCAGTGTTGATCCGCATCGAACCGCAGCGCCTGGGCGAAAACCTTGAGGATATGGATATCGAGGCCTGGCGAACGCGCTTCGAAGGCTGGTTCGAAAACGGCCTACGGGCCTCGCTCAAGGCCGGCAACCTGCTCACCGGCGCGCTCTATGTCGACCTTAACTTCCAGCAACAGGCCAGCTCTCCGTATCTGGCTGACAGTTATCAAAACCGCCCGGTGTTTCCCACCACCGCAGCGGGGCTTGCCCAGATCGAGCAAAAGGTCTCGAGCCTGCTCGACAAGCTCAACGGTCTCGACGTCGAGCCCGTACTCGACGGCCTGAACCGCAACCTGGCCGCCTCACGGGCCACGCTAGAAGAAGTCCAGGAGCTGACCGCGAGCGTGAAGACTTTGACGGATAACCCCGACACCCAGAACCTGCCGGGCACACTGACCTCGACACTGGAAGAGCTCAGGGTGACCCTGGAAGGGCTGTCGCCTGGCTCTACGGCCTACGATGATCTAACCGACACCCTCGAGCGCTTTGATGCGCTGATGCGAGACCTGGGCCCCGTTGCCAAGACCCTGAGCGAGCAACCGAATGCCCTGATCTTTGATCGCCCTCGCGGTGAAGATCCTCAACCGCGAGCGCCGCGATGAACGGCAAGGAGAGCCCGATGAACGTGATCCGCCCCCTGGCCCTGTTGATGCTGCTGAGCGTTCTTGCCGGCTGCGCCACCAACGCCGCACCAGCCCGCCACTACGGCCTCCCAGCCGATCAGGTGGCGGCCAGTGAAACCGACATCAGCGAGTCTTCCCCCCCTGACGGCGAACGCTTTCTGGTGATTCGCCCCCTTGATCTGGCAAGCTTTCTCGAACAGCCAGGCATCATGCTGCAGCTCGACGACATCACCTTGAACCCGGCTCGCGATCACCTCTGGGCTGAAGAACTCGGCCCGATGCTCGAGCGTGGTCTACGTCGCCGTCTTTCTCACCGGCTCCCCCAGACCCGCGTCATTTCAGAAAATAATCCCGCTGCCCCACCCAGGGCAATGACCCTGAGGCTAGAACTCACGAGCTTCCAGGGACGCTATGATGGACAGGCGGTGGCCGCTGGCCAGTGGCAGCTGCGCGACGCCGAAGGCACACTATTGACGCTTGATAGCTTTGACGTCGAAACACCGCTGGACACCGATGGCTATCCGGCTTTGGTGCGAGCGCTTGGTCAGAGTTGGGACGAGTTGGCCAGCCGTCTGGCCAAGCGCATCCGCACGTTGCGCTGACCCCCAGGGGGCCATAAAGCTGCGCCCAGCTGATTTTTCTGTCATCATGCGCCTCCGCGGCACTTTATGGTCCCTCCTGCCGCGTCTGTCACCGATTTTTCCTCATGTCACCGCCCGGGACTCGCGCCACCTCTTCGGCGAGCGGCGGTGGCGTGTTATCCGGAGTTTGCATGAGCTTTTCCGACCTTGGCCTGCGTAGCGAACTGCTGCGCGCCGTCGAAGAACAAGGCTATACCGTTCCTACCCCCATCCAGCGTCAGGCCATTCCGGCCGTACTCAAGGGGGAGGATCTCCTTGCCAGTGCCCAGACCGGCACCGGCAAGACCGCTGGTTTCACGCTGCCGTTGCTACAGCGTCTCGCCGATGGTCCGCGCCCCAAGGCGCGCCAGATTCGTGCGCTGGTACTCACGCCCACCCGTGAGCTCGCCGCCCAGATCGGTGAAAACGTCACCGGCTATGGCCGCCACCTGAAGCTGACCTCCAAGGTCATCTTCGGCGGCGTCGGCCAACAGCCCCAGGTGGATGCCATCCGTCCGGGCCTCGATATCCTGGTTGCCACACCGGGTCGCCTGCTGGACCTGCATCAGCAGCGCCACATCGACCTGTCCCAGATCGAGACCCTGGTGCTCGATGAAGCCGACCGCATGCTCGACATGGGCTTTATCCACGACATCAAGAAACTGCTGCGGCTGATGCCGGCGAAGCGGCAGAACCTGCTGTTCTCGGCGACCTTCTCCAACGAGATCCAGACGCTGGCCAATCAGCTGCTCGACAAGCCGACCATGATCGAGGTGGCTCGCCGTAACACCACCGCCGAGACCGTCGATCAGGTGATCTACAAGGTTGACCGCGAGAAGAAGCGTGACCTGCTGGCTCATCTGATTACCGAGCATCAGTGGTACCAGGTGCTGGTCTTTACCCGCACGAAACATGGTGCCAATCGCCTGGCCGAACAGCTGTCCAAGCAGAATATTCCGTCCATGGCGATCCACGGCAACAAGAGTCAGTCCGCGCGCACCAAGGCGTTGGCGGCCTTCAAGTCGGGCGACCTGCAAGTGCTGGTGGCCACCGACATCGCCGCCCGCGGCCTGGACATCAACGAGCTGCCGCATGTCGTCAACTTCGAGCTGCCCAACGTGGCCGAAGATTATGTCCACCGCATCGGCCGCACGGGCCGAGCCGGAAGCGAGGGCCAAGCCGTGTCGTTGGTCTGCGTCGACGAGCACGGTCTGCTCAAGGGCATAGAGCGGCTGATCAAGCGTGATCTCGAGAAGCGCATTGAATCCGGCTTCGAGCCAGATCCCAATGCCAAGCCGGAACCGATCGAAAACGGGCGCGGCAAAAGCGGCGGTCGCGGTGGCAACGGCCGCGGCGGTAGTGGTCGCAATGGTGGTGCGAATTCGAGCAGCAACGGCCGTGGAGACAACGGCCAGCGTCGCCAGGGCGACGATGCTCGCGCCCCTCGCCGTCGCGCTCGGCGCCCCCAACAGGCCTGATCGCTGAGGGCGCTGGAGCCCGACAGCGTGTCGTGCGAGGTGATTCCTTAAGGGCAACCCCGGTGCCGCCACTGGCGGCACCGCTTCGACAAGACGACGCAAGGATGCGTCGTAGCATCAACAATGAGAAGGAACCTCATGTTTAACTGGATGGAGCGTCGATCCCCTTCGGTTTGGGCCATCAAGCAGATTGATGCCAACGTTATACACTTGTGCGGTCGCGGCGAAGCTGCTGGACCGGACAGCGCCAGAAAGCGTCGAAAAGAACTCGCCGAGAACCGCTACCAGGGGACCATTCGCCTCGAATATTCCGGCATGGACCTTCATGCCAGCCTGTTCGAGGCCCTGGTTCTCATCGACGATCTGGTATGGCTCGATGAGTGCTATGTTCGCTGGCAGGACCGTCGGTGGTGTGTTGCTTGGGTTCCAGAACGCTGCTGGACGTATCAAGGCCCTCTGATCCTTGAGGCGTCGATGGGCCCTGGCAAGCATTTCACCAGTACCGAAGATGTCAGCGCCATCCGCGAGAAAGCCAGCGCCCCGGCCTCCCCCGTACCCTCAAGCCGTTGGTGGGACCTTGCTGCCCTTGGCGACGAGCAGCGCCGCTTCGATTACACCTCGCCCCCAGATTTGCATCGACTCACCGCAACGTCTCAAAAACACAGAACGCTTACTCGCGCAGGCCATATCTGAACAGACGGTGAGACATGGCCAAACACGGCAAGGGCCGATAAATGAAAAGGGCCGCCTCATTGAGATGACTGCCTGCGCCATTCTTGGGCACCACATCCTTGATCGAAATTGGCGCATTAGCATCAAGAGATTTCAAATATTGATAAAGCCTAATCATCATGTCCAACACGCCCCATAACCGCGCATCGCTACTGGGTTTTCTGTTACTGATGATGCTGGTCGGCATTAACTTGCGCCCGGCACTGTCTTCGCTTTCGCCTGTGCTTGCCCGTATCCAGGCGGACACCGGTCTTTCGCCTACCAGCATCGGAGCCCTGACCACCCTGCCCGTCATCTGCCTGGGACTTTTTGCTCCATTAGCGCCATGGCTTGCCAAGCGTGTCGGCCCCGAGCGCGCCCTGTCTCTGGCATTGCTGATGCTTGCGATAGCGCTCGCACTGAGAGCCTTTGACGCTATCTGGCTGTTGTTTCTCGGCACCTTGCTGGCAGGTGGTGCCATCGGTATCGCCGGAAGCCTGTTACCCGCCTTGGTCAAGCGTGAGTTGCCCAAGGGCGCGGACCTGATGACGGGCGTCTATACCATGGCGCTATGCCTGGGTGGCGGGCTTGGGGCCGGTGTCAGTGTTCCACTCGCCAATGCCCTGGGCAGCTGGCGTCTGGCGCTGGGCAGCTGGGCGCTGATAGCCCTCTTGGCACTGATTGGCTGGCGATGGCGCATGCCACACCCCTGGCCGGCAGACAACGCCGTCGCCACACCCATGCCCAAGGCCCGGCTGCTGAAAAGCCCTTTGGCCTGGCAGGTCACGCTGCTGATGGGGTCGATGTCATCGCTTGCCTATATCGTCTTCGGCTGGCTACCCGTGTTGCTGCAGCGCAGGGGGCTTGGTGAAGAGGAGGCTGGCTGGTTGCTGGCCATGTCAGTGATGTTTCAACTCGTCTCGGCCCTCGCCGCCCCCTGGCTAGCCCGCCTTGGCCGCGACCAGCGTCCCGCCCTGCTACTGATGCTTCTGCTCAATGGCGCCGGCATGATGGTGCTGTTGCTGGGCCCGCTCGAGTACCGGTGGCCCGGCGTCGTGTTGCTGGGTCTGGGCCAGGGCGGCTGTTTCAGCATCGCACTGACGCTAGTGGTGCTGCGAAGCGGCAACTCGCGTCTTGCCGGTAAACTGTCCGGCATGGCTCAGGGCATTGGCTACTGCCTGGCAGCGATGGGCCCCTTGGGTATCGGCATCATGCTGGATCGCGGCGCCACCCTGCCTCAGGTCTGCCTGATGCTGGGCGCCATCCTGATGCTCGCGGTGATTTTCACCCTGTTCGCCGGGCGAAGTCGTCGCCTTGAATTCAATGAGGCCGGTCAGCTAAGGACACAGCATCACTGACGGTGTCATGTCACGCCATTCAGGATGGGGCACCCGCAACAGGAAAGGCCGCCGAGCATGCTCGGCGGCCTTTTTCATGATCCCGACAGACCAATAACGCGGCACTACTCTGCCATCGAAAACTCACCGCCCTGCTCCACTGCCCGCTGATACGCCGGGCGATTGCGCATACGCGCCAGCAAGTCAGTCAGCCGGGGGTGGTCCGCGAGCCGTCCCTGCCCTTCTAGGGCCAGCAACGGAAAACTCATCTGGATATCGGCACCGCTGAAAGCCTCACCCGCCAGCCAGGCATGTTCACCGCAGGCGTTTTCCCAGAAAGAAAGCAGGTCTTGGATCTGCGGGTCGAGAAACTTGCTCTTCACCCCACTGGCCAACAGCCGCGCGATGGGGCGAATCAAGGCCGGCACCGGCGGCTTGTCGAGGCGCGAAAACACCAGAGACATCACCAACGGGGGCATCGCCGAGCCCTCGGCATGGTGCAACCAGAAGCGGTAGCGCCGACGCTCTTCGGTACCGGCAGCAGGCAGCAACTGGCCGTCGTCGAATCGCTCGAGCAGGTACTCGATGATCGCGCCGGATTCGGCTACCACGTCGTCACTTTCGGTATCGACGATCACCGGCGACTTGCCCAGCGGATGAACCTGCTTTAGCGATGCCGGCGCCAGCATGGTCTTGGGATCGCGCCGATAGGTAATCACCTTGTAGTCGACGGAAAGCTCCTCGAGCAGCCAGATCACTCGCTGGGAGCGAGAGTTCTCCAGATGGTGCACTTCGATCATCGTTGTCTCCTGACAGGCAAATAGGCGTCATTGCAGATAGGCGCGATTTCGAACCTGGCGCGTCAAACAAGCGTTCCAGCAGCCTATCAGCTCCTGCCAAGGTCGTCTTTCAGTCTCTTGTTCGCCAACTAGACTCATGAAAGGCGCGGCGCTTTGAACGACGCCCCTCGAGCACAGCGTTTCGAGCACAACGTTGATCACAGGGAGGCTTTTCAATGGCCAAGGTGCTAGTAGTGGATGACGAGCCGAACATTCTCCTGTCGCTGGAGTTTCTGATGCAGCAGGCCGGATTCGAGGTGATCACTGTCGAGGATGGCGAGAGCGCCCTTTCCCATATCGCCGAGATACCGCCGGATCTCGTGCTGCTCGACATCAGCCTGCCCGGCATCAGCGGCTTCGATGTCCTTGAGCGGCTGCGTGCCGACACGGCCACATCACGCCTGCCGATTATCATGCTCACCGCTCACGGTCGGGAGGTGGAGCGTGAGAAGGGACTGGCTCTCGGTGCCGATGACTACATTACCAAGCCCTTTTCGACCCAAGCGCTGGTCGATAAGGTCAAGGTCCTGCTCGATGAGGCCACACCATGACGGCCAAGGCGGGGCCACCCAGGCGCCAGCGCCTGATCGGCGCATGGTTGCTGATCAGTGGCCTGAGCCTGTTCGGTGGCGCTTTTCTGGCGCTGTGGCTTCAGAGCCGACTGGACCCATTAGGCATTGAGCGCATTGCTCTTTGGGGGGGATGCCTGGCGGCGGCCAGCCTGGTGTCTGTGCTGGGCCTGATCCTTGAGCGTCAGCTTTTTGCCCCCCTTCGCCACCTTCAGGTGCAGGTGGCACGAATGGTGGCCAACCCCGATGCCCGCGATGACTATCGCCCCGAAGGCTGGCTAAGCGGCCTGGGACCGGATCTCCTTAGGCTTCGCGAACATTGGCGTCAGGACCGCTCGCAGCTCGCCGATGCCCATGCCGAAGGTGCGCGCGGCGCAGCCCGCATTCGTCAGGAACTCGAGGCGTTATTGCAGGTGCTTGAGACCCCTCTGCTGCTCTGCGATCGTCATCGCCGCCTTCTGCTGTTCAATCATGCCGCCGAGGCGCTGTTTGCCGATCACCCGGGCCTTGGGCTTGGTAAGCGACTGGATGGCCTGTTCGACCTTGCCAGCCTGTCGGAGGCCATCGACCGTCTACCCGCCGACGGCGCACCTCGAGAACTGCTGATCCCGCTGGATGACCGCTGGCTTCATGGCAACCTGCGGCGTGTACCCAACAGTGATCACGAGACCCTGATCACCCTGACCGACAGCACCGCTGCCTGGCACTGCGAGATGGATAACCGAGCACGCCTCACAGAGTGCCTGACGACCGTGCGCCGCCATGGCGCGAGCCTGTCCAGTGCCGCCGAGGCCCTGAGCCAGCTAAAACCGACATACGAGGCATCAAGCGCCACCGTGGAACTAGGTCCAGCCCTCAGCAAGCGTCTCGAGGGTATCATCGCCGAAGAAAGCCAGGCGCTCGGTAAGGAAATCGACTGTCTCGGCGAGGCGCTCGAGGCGCTCCAACGCCAGGGCGAACGACTGGCGCCTCTCTGGTCGAACGATCTGTGGCAGGCGCTCAATGACCACCTGAACAGCACGTCGCTGGTGTTGACGCCTATCGGTATGCCGGCCTGGTTCAAGGCCGATGCCCCCGCCCTGCTGGTGATGCTTGAAGTGCTGGCAACGCGTCTTGCCGACCTGACCGAAGCGCACCAGCTGGACACCGAGGTGTGCCTGGGCAACAAGCGTGTCTACCTGGACCTGATCTGGTTGGGCAAGCCTCTGAGCCAGCAACAGCTTTCACGTTGGAAAGCCCTGCGCCTCCAGGCCCTACCGCTGTCACCCAGCATCGAGAACCTGCTCCATCAGCATGCCAGCGACATCTGGAGCCTTCAGGACAAGGATGGCCGCCATGCCAGGTTGCGCCTGCCTCTGCCGGCCGTCGACCGGGTCGGTGCGCCACTTACCCGCTTGCCCCCACGTCCAGAGTTCCATGACTTCGGCATTGCCGACCTGCCGCCTCCCGGTGCCGAGGTGGCCGCCTGCCCGCTGGCTACGCTCGAAATCGTCGCCTTCGATACCGAAACCACTGGGCTTGCCCTGCGACAGGGCGATAAGGTCATCAGCATCGGGGCATGTCGGATCGTCAACGGCCGCCTGCTGGCTGATGATACCTTCGACGTACGCGTCGATCCGGGCCGACCGATTCCGCCGTCAAGCACTGCCATTCACGGTCTGACCGATGCTGACGTGCGGGGCACGCCCCCCCTGAGCCAGGCATTGCCACGCTTTCGCGACTACCTGGGTGATGCGGTGATACTGGCCCACAATGCCGCCTTCGACCTGCTGGCATTGCAGCCCCCGGGGGCCGCAGTCACACTCGACATGCCGGTCCTCGATACCCTGCTGCTCTCGCGGGCCCTGGACCCTTCTATCGATGGCCATGATCTCGACAGTCTGGCCAGCCGCTACGCCTTGAGTTTCGCCGAAGGCACTCGTCATACCGCGCTTGGTGATGCCAGGGTCACCGCCGAATTGTGGCTTGCCATGAGGACACGCTTGGCAGCACGCGGTATTCATACGCTCACCGATGCCCTGGCGTTGCAGTCAAGCGCCCTTGACCGGGAGGACGCCAGCGCATGTTGAAGTCGCGTCGCGTCCAACGCCTGTTGGCGCTTGTCATACTGGCCGCCTTGTTATTCACGCCCCCCCTGATCCTGCTCGCCGATCAGTCAGTCGACGGCAGTTTTTCCTGGCTCGCTGCCTACCTGTTCGTGTCCTGGGCGTTCGTCATCGGGCTGGCCGCCTGGCTTCTGGAGAGAAGACCAGAAGAATGAGCGTCATACATGGAGGCCTTCGATATGGGCGCTGAAGTGGGCGTATTCGTGGCGGCGTTCGGTTACCTGGCGCTGCTGTTCGTGATCGCTGCCTGGGGCGACCGCCGCGCCGAGCAGGGCCGCTCGGTAATCGCTTCGCCTCTCGTCTATACCCTGTCGATCGCTGTCTATTGTACCGCCTGGACCTTCTACGGCAGTGTCGGTCGCGCCGCCGAGGCCGGTCCCAGCTTCCTGCTGATCTATCTGGGACCGACGCTTGCCATGCTGTCCGGCCCACTGGTCATTCGCAAGATGATCCGCATTGCCCGGGCCCAGCGCATCACCTCGATCGCCGACTTCATCAGCGCGCGCTACGGAAAGAGCAGTCGGCTGGGTGCGCTGGTGGCACTGATCGCTCTGATCGGCATCACCCCCTACATTGCGCTTCAGCTCAAGGCAATCACCCTGAGCCATGCAGTGCTGATGGACTATCCCGTCGCCCCTGGCGGACCGGCATCGACGGCAGGCTTCCTGAGTGACAAGTCTTTCTGGGTCGCCTTGGTGCTAGCCGTTTTCATCATGCTCTTCGGGACTCGGCATCTGGATGCCAGCGAACGTCATGAAGGCATGGTGGCGGCGATCGCCGTGGAGTCACTGGTCAAGTTGATCGCCTTCCTGACGGTGGGGCTTTTCACCGTTTTCGTTCTCTTCGAGGGGCCGGTCGACCTATTCACCCGAGCCGCCTCACATCCACCGTTGCAGAATGCACTGAGCCTCTCAGCGGTACCGGGAGGGGCGCTCGGTTGGGTCAGCACCCTGTTGCTCGCCTTTCTGGCCTTCTTCACCCTGCCTCGCCAGTTTCAGGTTCTGGTGGTCGAAAACGTCGACGAGCGCCACCTGACAAGAGCCAGTTGGCTGTTCCCCCTCTACCTCTTGGTCATCAACGTGATGGTGATTCCGATTGCCCTGGCCGGCCTACTTTTGATGGGAAGCGACGGCGACCCGGACAGCTTCGTCTTGACCCTGCCGCTGTCCGCCGGCCGCGAGGGCCTATCGCTATTTGTCTTCATCGGCGGGCTGTCGGCCGCCACCGGCATGGTCATCGTCGAGACCATTGCACTCTCAACCATGGTCAGCAATCAGCTTGTCATGCCGCTGTTGCTGCGGACAACGAAGCGTTACCAGGGCCTGCACAGCGACCTCTCTGTCTGGTTGCTTGGCATCCGCCGTGGCGCTATCGCCCTGATTCTGATGATGGGCTATCTCTACCATGCCCTGATTGGCGACTCCTACAGCCTGGTGACCATCGGGCTGGTCTCCTTCGCGGCCGTCAGCCAGTTTGCTCCCGCCCTGCTGCTTGGACTCTACTGGCGAGGCGCCTGCGGCCTTGGCGCCGGGCTCGGCATGCTTGCCGGCATGGCGGTCTGGAGCTACACCCTGCTGCTGCCCGGCTTCGCCCAGTCGGGCTGGTTGCCCCTCAGTTTTCTCGAAGAAGGCCTCTTCGGACTGGCCTGGCTTCGCCCCTATGCGCTATTTGGTCTCGACGGCCTGGACATCTACAGCCACTCGCTGCTGTGGAGTCTCATGGCCAACATTGGCGTGCTGGTTGGCCTCTCGTTGTTCACCCGTCAAAACCATCTTGAGCAGACGCAGGCGGCGCTCTTCGCTGATGCGCGGACGGAAGGCGTAGATACCCCTCCTCTATGGCAAGGCCAAACCACTCGCGGCGCACTGCATGACTTGCTCAGACGCTATCTGGGCACGGCCTCTACCGCGCGGGTGCTGGCCACAGTGGATGCCCCCCATGATCGCGGCCGCATTGAGATAAGCACCGCCGCTGGTATCGGCTCGCCAGAGAACGGCATGGAGGAATCGGCCTCGCCGCAACTTATCGCTCGGGCCGAACAAGCTCTGGCAGGCGCACTTGGCAGCGCTTCAGCCAGGCTCTTGATCACATCGGTAGTGCGCGGCGAGGCGCTGGATATGGAGGCCGTGTTAAGCATCCTCGACACCACGTCTCAGACACTCGAGTACAATCGCCGCCTGGAGCAAAAATCCCGAGAACTCGCGCGCATCGGTGAGGAGCTGCGCGGCGCCAATGAACGTCTTCGTGAACTCGACCGGCTCAAGGACGAGTTCGTTGCCATGGTCAGCCACGAACTGCGCACCCCATTGACATCGATCCGAGCCTTCGCCGAAATTTTGCGCGATAGCCGGGACATGCCTGAAGCCAAGCGCACTCAATTCCTCGAGGTCGTAGTACTCGAAAGCCAGCGCCTGTCGCGACTCATCGAGGAGATGCTGGACCTGGCACGACTAGAATCCGGACGCCTGACGCTGCAGCCACATCCTCTGGAAATGGTCGCCCTGACCCGCCAGGGCCTGGCTGCCGTGCAGCATCCGATCGAGGAGCGTGGCGTTAAGCTTAAGGTGACCATCGATCTCGATGAGGCGTGGGTGATAGGTGATTCAGACCGTCTCGAGCAGGTGATCATCAATCTGATCGACAATGCCGCAAAGTTTGCCGCCGACACGTCGCCCGTCGTGTTATTGAGACTGGCGCGCCATCAGGGGCACGTTCGGCTGAGCATCGAAGACAATGGTCGCGGTATTGCTCCGGCGGATCGCGAACGCGTCTTCGAGAAGTTTCACCAACTTGAGCAACACAGTACCGCCAGTGGGCAAAGCCGTGGACGCCCGAGAGGGAGCGGCCTTGGACTGCCGATTAGCCGCGGCATCGTGGTGCAATCAGGCGGACGGCTGTGGGTCGAGGACGCCACCACCCTGAGTGGTGCCAGCCTGATCATGGAACTGCCCGAGGCACCTCAGGATAAGACCATGCTGGCCACCGAGACACCTCTACCCCCCGACTAGCTAGAAAGTTGAGAACCAACAGGCGTGGAAACAACAGCGAGATATGGCCTAGTAACATGGTCTAGTGCAACGAGCCACCAGTCCCGGCCCTGGCTTGCCCCATCAGGCGACGAATAGCCTTCAGATCGAGACGTAACAACGTCCGCTCGGTCTCATCGAGCTCGCCAAGCACAATCCAGTTGTCAGCAAGGCCGCCCGCGCCGAGGCGGCGATGCTGGGTCGTTAGCAACAATGACTGCAATCGACTCATGGCCGCATGCAAGGTCAGCGCCTCTTCGCACTGAAGCACCCCAGCACTGACCAGTTCGGTAAGGCGCAGGCGCGTGTCGACACTGCGACAACCATGCAACACGCTCAGCAGCCGAACAGCACTCACAAGCGGCATCAGCCCCTGGCGCTTGAGATTCAGGGCACCATGCTGGGGGGCTTCCTTGTCATCACCATGCAACCGTCCGAGCCGATCCAGGGCCACCGGCGTCTCAGCAAGCAGACTCGCCATTTCGTCGAGAAAACCGCCAGCTTGCTTCAACCGGCTCAAGGCACGGTCTCGCAGCGCAATGGCCAGGGCCTCATCGCCGTACACCGGTGCGAAGTCCAGCAAGATATTGGTCTGCTGGACCCGCTTGACCCGGCGCTCAGCACTCCAGATCGCCAGTTGAGCGTCCCACTCACAGAGGCGCTTGCGCCACATTGGAAAGCGCGCCATGACGTGGCCCTGGCAAAGGGGCAGACCGGCACTGGCCAGGTGGTCGGTAAAGCGCTCGCCAAGGGCCTGGAAATAGCCGTCAACCTGGGTATGCAGGGCATCCGGGTAATCGGCAATGATCATGGCATTGTCCTGATCCGGGGCTAATAGGCTCTCATGGCGGGCCACGGAACCAAGCACCAGCACGCAGAACGGTCGGGGCGGCGGGCCCCAACCAGACGCCTGCATCTCGTCGAGCGACATGGCGATGGCTTGCCGATAGAGCCCCTGATCGTGATCGCTGATCATCTGACTGATGCGCCAGGCCGGCAGATCCAGGCGCTTAAGCGCATCTACCAGTTCACACTGCCAGGCTCTGGCCGCCGCTAGGCTAGGTGTAGGACCCAACCGACTCAAGGCATCAGCCAGCGGTGCCAATAAGGGCGACAAACTGGCAGGATCCGGGAGAGCATCGCCGGTAAAAAGCGTACGCCATGGCGAGTGTCGATATAGGAGACGCATAGGGGCTCCGCTGCAGCGGCTCTGCTTATCAAGTGTAGGTCAGGTTTGCCCTCTCTCTTGGTGCAATGACGTGGATGGCAACGCCCCGTGGCTCCTCCAGAAACGACGATGCCGCTGCCAATAGGCAGCGGCATCGTAGCGATCACCGTTAAACGGTTGCAGTGGGGCGTCAGCGCGACGTAAACATGTCGTCACCGACATCATCGATAAACCGCTCAGCCTTGCGCACCATCAGCTCATCGCAGGCTTCGCGACCCGATACCACGTCAGAGCGCTCGAAGCGGTGCTCAAGGGTCTCGCCACCGGTCACCGGCTTGCGAATATAACCGCTCACTCGATATTGACCACCGGTGTCGCGGGGATCTGAGACGATCAGATAGCCCCGATACTCGACTGGCTCGGCCTCACGAGATTTGGCGGCTTCTCCTGCGCCAAATAGCCCGGGGAAGAGTTTCTTAAGCATGCTGTCTCCTTTTCACTGCACCGCGCTCCACAGAATCAGGGCCGGTCAAGCGCCCTGACGGTGAATCTCAGCTCTGGTCGCGGCCCTTGCCGGCAGCGATGCGAAGACGCAGGGCATTGAGCTTGATGAAGCCTTCTGCATCTTTTTGATCGTAGGCACCGGCGTCATCCTCGAAGGTCGCGATGGACTCATCGAACAGTGACTGGTCGGACTTGCGACCGACGACGGTAGCGCTGCCCTTGTAGAGCTTGATGCGCACCACGCCGGAAACGTCCTTCTGGGTCTCATCGATGGCGGCCTGCAGCATCTTGCGCTCCGGGCTCCACCAGTAGCCGTTGTAGATGACCTCGGCGTACTTGGGCATCAGCTCGTCCTTGAGGTGGGCCGCTTCGCGGTCCAGGGTCAGGGACTCGATGGCGCGATGCGCGCGCAGCATGATGGTGCCGCCCGGTGTTTCATAGCAGCCACGAGACTTCATGCCCACGTAGCGGTTCTCGACGATGTCGAGACGGCCGATACCGTTGTCGCCGCCCAGCTGGTTGAGCTTGGACAGGACCTCGTGGGGCTTCAGAGTCTCGCCATCGATGGCGACGATATCGCCCTGCTCATAGGTCAACTCAATGTAGGTAGGAGTATCCGGCGCGGCCTCTGGGGAAACGCTCCAGCGCCACATGTCTTCTTCTGCTTCTTCCCACGGATCCTCGAGGTTGCCGCCTTCGTAGGAGATATGCAGCAGGTTGGCGTCCATGGAGTACGGCGACTTCTTCTTGCTGGTAGAGAAATCGACCGGAATCTGGTGCTGCTCGCAATACGCCATCAGCTTCTCGCGAGAGTTGAGGTCCCACTCGCGCCACGGCGCGATAACCTTGACGCCCGGCTTCAGCGCGTAGGCGCCGAGCTCGAAGCGCACCTGGTCATTGCCCTTGCCGGTCGCACCATGGGAAATAGCGTCGGCACCGGTCCGGTTGGCAATATCGATCAGGCGCTTGGCGATCAGCGGGCGAGCAATCGAGGTACCCAGCAGGTACTCACCTTCGTAGATGGTGTTGGCACGAAACATCGGATAGACGTAATCGCGCACGTACTCTTCGCGCAGGTCCTCGATATAGATTTCCTTGACGCCAAGCGCCTCTGCCTTGGCGCGCGCCGGCTCGACTTCCTCGCCCTGGCCGATGTCGGCCGTGAAGGTCACCACCTCACAGTCGTAGGTCTCCTGCAACCATTTGACGATAACGGACGTGTCCAGGCCGCCGGAATAGGCGAGAACGACCTTTTTGACATCGGACATTCTGGGCTCCTTCGCTTGTTGTGTGCTGAGGCACGACACCGGGGCGTCGTGACCATTAACATCGTGAGGTAGGCACCAAGTATAGCGCTGATGAGCGTCCGAGAATACCGCCCGGGCGGGGCGCATGGCCGACAAAGATGGTAGACTCTCGCGCATTCGTCAGCCGATGCCGACGCAGATTTTCATTTTTGGTAAGGGAGAGGTGCATGAGCGAGGCGAGCGCCCAAGGTCTGATGGCTCAGCGATTTCGCAGCTTTCTGCCGGTAGTGGTGGACCTGGAAACAGGAGGCTTCGATGCCAAGGGTGATGCGATCCTCGAGATCGCTGCCGTAACGCTGAGCATGGACCCGGACGGCAATCTGATTCCGGACGCAACCTATGCCTTCCACGTCACTCCCTTCGAAGGCGCCAACGTCGAACAGTCGGCGCTTGATTTCACTGGTATCAATCTCAATGATTCGCTTCGCAAGCGGGTTGCGCTGAGCGAGTCGGAGGCCATGAACGAGATATTCCGGCCCGTGCGCAAGGCCATCAAAGCGCATAATTGCACCCGCGCAATACTCGTGGGTCACAATGCAGCCTTCGATCACGGCTTCGTCAATGCGGCCGTCAGCCGTTGCAATATCAAGCGCAATCCCTTTCATCCGTTCTCGAGTTTCGACACCGCAAGCCTGTCGGGCCTGGTCTACGGGCAGACCGTCTTGGCTCGCGCCTGCCGCGCCGCCGGCATTGAGTTCGACAACACCGAGGCCCATTCGGCGCGCTACGATACCGAGCGCACCGCTGAATTGTTCTGCTCGATCGTCAACCGATTCAAGGATCTCGGCGGCTGGAACCTGGCCCAGCGTGAACAGGGTATGGACGAGCTCTAGCTCTGCAGTCGTCCATGATATGGCTGGCGCATAGGCCATCGGCTGGACCAGCTCTATAGGAATAGTCGCAGAAAAGGTGTCACGCATTGAAAAGCCCCGCCAGCTAAGCTGACGGGGCTTTCCTTGTACCGACTTACGTTGTGCCGAGACGCTAGTGCCGCGAACGACTCAAGTAAGGGCCCTTACTGGCTACCACCTTCTTCATTGGCCTTGGCACGCTCACCAGCGGCCTTGACGAGTGTCTCGAGCTCGCCGTTCTGGTGCATTTCCACCACGATGTCGCAGCCACCGACCAGCTCGCCTTCGACCCACAGTTGCGGGAAGGTCGGCCAGCTGGCGACCTTGGGAAGCTCGGCACGGATATCCGGGTTGTCGAGCACGTTGACGAAGGCAAAGCGCTCACCGCAGGACATCAGGGCCTGAACGGTCTGTGCAGAGAAACCACACTGCGGCAGCTGGGGGGTTCCCTTCATGTAAATCAGGATCGGGTTTTCGCTGATCTGCTGCTGGATGTTCTCGACTGTCGTGCTCATGAAGAATTCCTTCTGGATCTATGCTAGGTGTCGTCATCATTCTACTGATGGTGGCTGGACGAATATAGTCCTGACAACGACTCACCCACCCTTGCGCGTTGCGTGATGCAAAGCGGCTGGCTAGGATGGCTGTTTTGCGCGCGGAGTAACCTCATGGCGACACGCCATTTCCTGACCCTGCTAGACCTCTCTCCCGAGGAGCTGACGCATCTGGTGCGTCGCGCCATTTCCATCAAGAATGGCCTCAAGACGCACGGCCCCACCTACACGCCGTTCGCCAACCGCACCTTGGCGATGATCTTCGAGAAATCCTCGACCCGCACCCGAGTGTCTTTCGAGACGGCCATGGCGCAGTTCGGCGGTCACGCCCTCTTCCTGTCGCCGCGCGACACCCAGCTCGGCCGCGGCGAGCCGATCGGCGACACCGCTCGCGTGCTTTCGGAGATGGTCGATGCGGTAATGATCCGCACGTTTGCCCATTCGGGCCTCGAAGAATTTGCCGCGGCAAGCAGCGTGCCGGTCATCAATGCCTTGAGTGATGACTACCACCCCTGCCAGCTGCTGGCCGATGTCATGACCTGGAGCGAGCTGCGCGGCAATATCAGCGGCAAGACAGCCGTGTGGATCGGTGACGGCAACAACATGTGCCACTCCTGGATCAATGCTGCACGGCAGTTCGACTTCAACCTGCGGGTGGTCTGCCCCGAGGGCTACGAGCCGCGCCAGGACATCCTCAATGCCGCCGGCGATCGAGTGACCATCCACCGCGAGCCGATGGCCGCGGTGAAAGACGCCGACCTGGTGACCACCGACGTCTGGGCTTCCATGGGCCAGGAAGAGGAACAAGCGAAGCGCGAGGCCGATTTTGCCGGTTTCCAGGTCACCGAAGCGATGCTCGACCTGGCCGCCCAGGACGTACTTTTCCTGCACTGCTTGCCGGCACATCGTGGCGAAGAGATCAGCACCACCCTGCTTGATGATTCGCGCGCAGTAGTCTGGCAAGAAGCCGGCAATCGCCTGCATGCCCAAAAGGCGCTGTTGGAATTTATGCTACTGGGTCGCGTCGAGAACTGAGACTAGTGAAGGCCGGTGGCAGCCTTACGGTGTTGCCGGCCACCCTTGCCAACCACGCCATCGACATGAATACGTAAAAATAGAGACAAAAAAACGCCGAGAACAGGGTTCTCGGCGTTTTTAGCAATTCTTATGGTGGAGCCTAGCGGGATCGAACCGCTGACCTCAACACTGCCAGTGTTGCGCTCTCCCAGCTGAGCTAAGGCCCCAATTTGCTGTACTATGATGTTGCCCACAATCAACAAGCGCTGGCTTGCAAACTGGCATCATCAGCAAGATCTTCAGCGGATTCCCCTGAAGACGAGACGTATATTATACAAGGGGTTAGGTATCGTCAACTGTTTTTCGCCCCAGCATTAGCAATGACCACATAAAAAGACGGCCAACCTAAAACCGGTTGATAGCACATGTTGATCGCGCTCATCGCCGAATTGAGTAAATTAATGTAATCTAATGATCTTATTCTGGCACCGCGCATTTTCCACCGATTGTGACCACCTTTCGCCCACGGACACCTGGGAGGCATTTTGATCAAGGTTCTCATCGCCGATGACCATCATTTGGTTAGAACCAGCATTGCCCACCTGCTCGACGCAGAAGATGGCATCACAGTAGTGGGTGAGGCCGCCGATGGCGAAGATGCGGTTGCCAAAGCGCGTCAGCTACACCCCGATGTCGTGCTGATGGATATCCGCATGCCAGGTATCGGAGGTCTTGAGGCGACACGTAAGATTGCCAAGTCCATGGAGGACTGTCGCGTCCTCGTGCTGACGGCCTTCCTCGAGGAAACCTTCGCCCAACGTCTACTGGATGTGGGTGCCTGTGGCTTTATCGGTAAGGGCGCCGAAACACCAGAGATGATCCAGGCCATCCGCACGGTGTTCGCCGGTAAGCGCTACGTCAGCCCCGCCATCGCCCAGCGCTTGGTGCTTTCCAAGCTCGACGCCCCGGTCAACCCTTTCGACGACCTGTCACAACGCGAACTCCAAGTCGCGGTGATGATCGTCAACTGCCAGAAAGTCAGCGACATTTCGGATAGCCTCTTCCTGAGCCCGAAGACCGTCAACACCTACCGCTATCGTATTTTCGAGAAACTCGGTGTGAACTCGGACGTCGAACTGACTCACCTAGGGTTACGTCACGGGCTAGTCGACGGTTACCAGAACGACGCATAAACCGCCACCTTTACGGGTTCTGGTATGCTGATGTTTCACTCGTGAAGCACAATAACCCATGACTTTCGACGCCAAGCACTTTCTGAAAAACATCAGCCAATCGCCCGGCGTCTACCGCATGTTCGATGACAAGGGCGACACGCTGTACATCGGCAAGGCCAAAAGGTTGAACGCTCGCCTGGCCAGTTATTTCCGTGGCGCCCTGAACACCAAGACCCAGGCACTCGTGGCCCGGATCGCCGATATTCAGGTAACCGTCACCCACAGCGAGACAGAGGCACTGCTACTCGAGCAGACGCTGATCAAGGAACTGCGTCCGCCTTACAACATCTTGCTGCGCGACGATAAATCTTACCCTTTCGTGTTCGTCAGCGACCGTCACCCCTACCCCGCTTTGGAATACAAACGGGCCCGCAATCGACGTGATGATGGGCGCTATCTGGGTCCCTATCCGAGCAGTGTCGCAGTGCGTGAAACGCTATCGCTGATGCAGAAGATTTTCCGCATTCGCAACTGTGAGGACAGCGTTTTCGCCAACCGTACACGCCCTTGCCTGCAATATCAGATCCAACGCTGTAGCGCCCCCTGTGTAGGGTATATCAGCGAGGACGGCTACCGGCGTGACCTTGAACATGCGGTGATGTGCCTGCAGGGCAAGAGCGAAGAAGTCACCGAGCAGTTGAACCTGAAAATGGAAGCTGCCAGCCAATCCCTTGAGTTTGAGGAAGCGGCCCGGCTTCGCGATCAGATCCAGCAGCTGCGCCGCTTGCAACATCAGCAGTATGTCGACACTGATGGCGGAGACGCCGACGTCTTCGCGCTTGCCCAGCGCCCAGGCGCACTGTGCGTTTCGGTCCTGACTGTTCGCGAAGGCCGCATGCTTGGCGCACGCCACCACACACCGGACAACGGTCTCGACTTAGGGCCCGAAGCGCTTCTTACCGAGTTCATCAGCCAATACTACCTGGGGCAAGTTCATGAGCCCGTCGCCGAGATCATCACCTCACACCCGTTGGCGGACGCCGAACTACTGCAGGGCGTGCTTGCCGAGCAGGCCGGACGTCAAATCCGGCTGACTCACCGCGTGCGTGGTCATCGCGCTCAGTGGCAGCAGCTGGCTCAGACCAACGCCGAGCAGCACCTGGCCAGCCAGCTGGCCAATCAAACCCAGCTGGCCAAACGCTTTGAAGCGTTACGCGATGCACTGCGCCTGGACGAAGTCCCCAAGCGCCTGGAGTGCTTTGACATCAGCCACAGCCATGGCGAGGCCACCGTGGCTTCCTGTGTCGTATTCGATCATGACGGCCCGGTGAAATCGGATTATCGGCGCTTCAATATCGAAGGCGTTGCCGCGGGTGACGACTACGCCGCCATGCAGCAGGCACTCACCCGACGTTTCAAGCGCCTCGCCGAAGGCGAAGGAAAACGGCCGGATCTTCTGTTTGTCGATGGCGGCAAAGGGCAGCTCAACATGGCCCGCGACGTCTTCAACGAGCTCGGTGTAACGGGCGTGGGACTGATCGGTGTGGCAAAGGGCACCACCCGCAAGCCCGGTCTAGAGACACTCTTCGTCGAGACGATTGACCAGAGTTTAAGCCTTGAAGGCAGTTCGCCCGCCCTACATCTGGTCCAACATATCCGTGATGAATCCCACCGATTCGCCATCGCAGGTCACCGGGCACGACGAGACAAGGTCAGGCGGACCTCGACACTTCAGGACATTCCCGGCGTTGGCCCCAAGCGCCGACGGGAACTCTTGCGCTTCTTTGGTGGACTGCAGGGAGTTCGCCAGGCTAGCCGTGAAGAACTCGCCCGGGTGCCAGGCATCAGCGACAACATGGCGAAGACGATTCATCAAGCGCTGCATGGATGATCGTCCGGCGGACATATAGAATGGTCGCCCTCAGACATCAGGCAAGGACAAGCGGCGCTCCGATGAACATCCCCAACATTCTCACACTGGCCAGAATCGCTTTCATCCCGCTGTTGGTGGTCATCTTCTACCTGCCCTATGGCTGGAGCATGTTGGTGTCGGCGGCACTGTTCGGGCTTGCCGCCATTACCGACTGGCTTGACGGATACCTGGCCAGGCGCTGGAATCAGAGCACCCCCTTCGGTGCTTTCCTGGACCCGGTAGCGGACAAGTTAATGGTCGCCGTCGCCCTTGCCTTGCTGATTGAGCGCTACGATGCGGCGTGGCTTACCCTACCCGCGCTGATCATCATCGGACGGGAAATTGTCATTTCCGCACTGCGTGAATGGATGGCTGAAATGGGTAAACGAGGCACCGTGGCCGTGTCATCCATCGGCAAGATAAAGACCACATTGCAGATGGTTGCCTTGCTACTGCTGCTTGGCTTCCCCCAGAGCAGCCTGATCGCACAAGCGGGTATCGTCACCTTGTATCTGGCAGCCGCGCTAACACTCTGGTCGATGCTGCAATACCTGCGAGCCGCATGGCCACACCTCTCTGACTCAATGTGATCTTAGAATTTGATGATGGCAGCACATAAGCAGTTGACACTTACGCATTTATACGTATAATTCGTCCTCGAGTCAGGCGGGAATAGCTCAGTGGTAGAGCATCGCCTTGCCAAGGCGAGGGTCGCGAGTTCGAATCTCGTTTCCCGCTCCATCATCGTGATGGTCGACTGACTCAGTGAGGCTGGATGGCAGAGTGGTGATGCAGCGGACTGCAACTCCGTTAACGCCGGTTCGATTCCGACTCCAGCCTCCACTCCTATTTGCTCCGCTCGAACCTCCCGCCCGGATGGCGAAATTGGTAGACGCAAGAGACTTAAAATCTCTCGGTGGTAACACCGTGCCGGTTCGAGCCCGGCTCCGGGCACCAAGTAAACCAATCAGTTACATAAACTGACCGCTTGTTGCCTCAATGCATGATCGCCTTTTGATCGTGGATCCTCAGCAACCTCCCTGCCGCTTGCCCCCGTGACTCTAATCAGCACTGACCAAGCCCTTAATATTGGTCACCGACCTCAGAACGATTGCCCTAGTCACTTGACCGCTTGCACAGATGCCGCCCAATCAATAGCGCCTGCCATGCCACCAGGCCCCATGATACCCTGACATCCTATTGGTGATGGGCGATCGATACTGCTTTGGATAGAGAGTGTCGCGCACGCCCCAACACCCCCAGTTTCGCCTTGGAATCGGCCCCACCAGCAAGTACACCCCTATGCTTTTTCCGCGCCTACGCGATCCGTACATCAACTATCGTAACCGTCATCTGCTACATGTGATGCGGGTCACGCTGGCATTGGCCATCACCTTCGGGCTGATTGAGGTGTTCACGATTCCTCACGCCAGCTGGGCACTGGTCAGCACCGTGATGGTGATGGGCAACTTGCCTCACATCGGCGGTGTGCTCGACAAGGGCCGCCAGCGATTGATCGGCACTCTGCTAGGCGCTACCTGGGGCATTATCATTACGCTGGTTCCCAATACGCCACCGCTAGTAGTACCGGTATGGACGCTGGCCGGCATTGCCGCTGCAACCTTTGTTACCTTCAAGGGCCGTCATGGCTACAGCGGGTTGATGTTCGCGATCAGTCTCCTGTTGGTAGTAGGCGATGGCACCCAAGAGCTGGGTACCGCGCTATGGCGTTCGTTCAATGTACTGGTTGGCACCTTGATCGGGATCCTGGTCACCGCCTTTGTTATGCCCCAGAAAGCGACCGATGTGCAGCGCTTCGTACTCGCCGAGACCCTGGATAAGCTCGCCAGGCTATACCATGCCCACACGAGCTCCACCGGCTCTCCCGATCTCGACACCCAGCCACTGCTGAAAGCATCGAGCAGTCTGATGATCAAACAACGTGGGCTGGTGGATGCCATTCACCGCGAGAGGCGCCTTACACGAGATGAACTCGATACCATCATCTCACTCGAACGCCGAATGCTCTCGACCATCGAGCTATTGCTCGAGACTCACTGGACCACACGTGACGGCCACGACCATATTGCCGCCATGGAGGGACTGCGCGACCGACAACATTGCCTGGCTCGCGACCTAGGCACCATAGCCTTCCAGGTTCGTACAGGCCAGCCTATCGACGTCGAACTAACACCCTTCGACCTTGCACGCTATTCGACCAGCGCTCGACAGGCAACGGCCTCAAGCGGCCGGGCTCTGTTCAGTCCAGCCGGCTATCTATGGCTTAATCGCGAGCTGGCTCGGCTTACCCAGGAGTTGGTCGACACCCTCAGCGACCTACAACGCTTGCCCAGTCAACGGCTGCGCAAGCGCGCACAGCACCACGTGCTGAGCACACACTCTCCCTTCCCAGACGACCATAACCAGCGAGACCCGAACTCATGAGGCGTGATTCGCACCGACAGGACGTGCTTATTCTAGGCGGCGGCGCAGCCGGCTTGGCGCTGGCATTGGAACTGGCCGACAGTCGTCCGGTCACGCTGCTGCGCCCGGCAAGCGATGACCACGGTGCAAGCCGCTGGGCCCAGGGCGGCATCGCTGCCGTGCTTTCTCCTCAGGACAACGTCAATGACCACATCCAGGACACCTTGGTCGCCGGCGACAATCTATGTGACGAGGACGCGGTGCGCTTTACCGTTGAGCATGGCCGAAGCGCTATCGAATGGCTTCTGTCGCTCGGCGTGCCCTTTACGCCGGATGCCACAGAAGACGCGCCTTATCCCTATCACCTGACCCGGGAAGGCGGACACGGCGCCAGGCGCATCATCCATGCCGCCGACGCTACAGGCCAGGCACTGATCGATACACTGCTTGAGCATGCCCGCCGCCACCCCGCCATTACACTGCGCGATGACCTTAGCGCTATAAGCCTGCTTAATGATGGCAACGGCGCCTGTTGCGGCGCACGCTGTCTCGATCGAGCGGAGCATCTCGAGGACATCCTAGCCGCGGAGACAGTGCTCGCCACCGGTGGCGCCAGTGGCCTCTGGCGCCACACCACGAGCCCACTACCGGCCTGCGGTGAAGGCATGGCCATGGCAGCTGAACTCGGCGCAGAGCTGATGAACCTGGAGTTCCAGCAGTTCCATCCCACCTGCCTGTACGACCCTGAGGGCACGCCCTTTCTCATCAGTGAAGCGGTACGCGGTGAGGGTGGCATCCTTACAACTCTTGATGGTCACCGCTTCATGCCGGATATCGACCCACGCGCCGAACTGGCCCCAAGGGACATCGTGGCACGCGCTATCGATGCCCGGATGCAGGCCACGGGGGCCAGCCATGTCCTGCTGGATATCAGCCACCTGCCGTCGGCCGCGATCCAAGCACACTTTCCGACCATTCATGCCCACTGCTTGCGGCGGGGAATCGACATCACCCGACAGCCGATTCCAGTGGTGCCTGCTGCCCACTACAGCTGTGGCGGCGTTGCCACTGACCTTTCAGGACGCACTAACGTCGCGGGGCTTTTCGCTATCGGCGAGGTAGCATGTACCGGCCTGCATGGCGCCAACCGCATGGCCAGCAACTCACTGCTCGAGTGCCTGGTCTTTGCACGAGCCGCCGCTGACGTGCTTAGAAAGCCCTCGACAACCGCGTGCTCGAATACCGCCTGCTTGCATCCTGATGCCCGCCCACAGGCGTCTCAAGACCACATTGCCTCGTTATTCCGGACCTTGCGTGAGGTAATGAGCCGCCGAGTCGGCATCGTGCGTGACAATGCTGGACTCGAGCATGCCGCAACAGACATCTCCCGACTCACCGAGGAAAGCGGCAAACTCTGGCAAACCCATGCACCGTGCAGACACCTGGCAAGCCTATGGCATGCCGTCAGGATAGCTGGCGTGACCGTGAAGGCGGCTCGAGAGCGTGAAGAGTCTCGCGGCCTGCATTTCAACCGCGATCACAAACAACACAATCAGGGACCAGCACGTCCTTCAAAGGTGCATTTGCCGGATCACTGGAAAGGCTAATGTCACTATAGAAGAGGCACCATATAAAGAAGCGCAAGCCATATACGCAGACCAGGGCGCGATGAAGGGGAGACCGATACCGCTTGAATATTTATATCAAGCGCTACGGGGTACTCGCTTTGCCCGCCAACAGCAGCCTGCGCAGGGCGCGCCCCTCCTCTTTGCTCAGGCTGTCCGGCCAAAGCCAGAGCGGCTCCTTGGCGAGGCGTAGCCCCACAAGCCAAGGACCGAGATACTCACAACCAAGCGAGCATGGCCGCCACTCGGTGTCAGCGCGCCGTTGAACCTGCCACTCGCCACCCGTCTCGCCTTGCTCGACAAAACGTAGCCGCCAACGCTCATTTCGACGGCGCGCATATCGCCATACGACAAGCCCCAGACACAGCGCTGCCGTGGCAGAAAGCCACGGCAGCGCATAGGCCATACTGACCAGTAGGACTCCAAGGGCTACGCCCAAATGGAACCCAAAGGCCAGACTAGAGGGTACGATACTGATCGTTACCGGTGGTTTCGGCATAATCCACAATCATCTGCACCACACGGCGGCGCTGAGGCTCAAGCGGCCACTCTCGGCGCATCAGCCAGGCAAAAAGATCCTGATCTTCCTCATCAATCAAATCACGATAGGTTTGCTTGTCAGCATCATCCAGCGCATCGAAGCGATGCTCCAGGAAAGGGATCAACAGTAAATCAAGCTCCCACATACCACGCCGGGAATGCCAGTAGAGCCGCTTGCGGTCGATATCGTCGACAGTTTGCTGTTCGTTCAAGGTCAGCCTCGAAACTCTGTTGGAATGTGGGAACAGTATACGCCTGGCACCGCTCGGCGCCATGGGGTCCGAGACTTGGACCGTTTGCAACAAGTAAGCATCATGCTAGTTCGTTGTTTTATCTCGGTTTGCACAGTATGCTGAATTAAACAACACTGCCGAGATGTTGCCAATCTGCTGGCACCACTGTACGGAGTAAGTCGATGACCAAATCCGAGCTGATAGAACAGATAGCCATGCGACAGCCCGAGCTGTCAGTGAAAGATGTGGAAGCTGCTGTCCGCATCATCCTCGACGATGTCACCGATGCCTTGTCAGAGGGCGGTCGCGTGGAGATACGCGGCTTTGGCAGCTTCTCGTTGCACTATCGTGAGCCCAGAACAGGTCGCAATCCCAAGACCGGCGATCCCGTCGAGCTCGAGGGAAAGTTCGTGCCTCATTTCAAGCCGGGCAAGGAGCTTCGCGAACAGGTCAATGCCAGCCGAGCGCTTGGCTATTAAGATAGCGGCTCGCACATCCGCCACTTGTTGGCTTCACAAAGGACACTACCATGCGTTGGCTAAAAGGCGTTTTCCTGGCAATAATTCTGCTGCTGGTGTTGCTGGTCGGCATCCTGTTTGCCGTCAACAATCAGCAGAGCGTGCCCCTGAACCTTATCTGGACGGAGCTTCCGCCCGCGTCCTTGTCGCTATGGTTACTGGGTTCCCTGGCGGCTGGTGTACTGCTGGGCATGCTCGCCATGACCGGGGTCTATCTGCGACTTCGCACCCTGCTGACCCGCGCCCAGCGCCACAACCAGCAGCAACGCAAGGAGCTCGATCGCCTGCGGATCCAGGAGATCAAGGAAGTCGCCTAAATGTATGACCTCCTGCTACTGGCCTTGCTGTTGGCAGCAGTTGCCATTGGCTGGTGGCTAGGCCGACGTGAGCGTCAGGCCACTGACGACCAACCGGGCCAGCATATGCTGTCCCGGGATTACTTCGTGGGGCTCAACTACCTGCTCAATGAGCAGCCCGACCGAGCCATCGAAACCTTCGTGGCGGCACTCGAGGTTAATAGCGATACCATTGAGACCCATATTGCCCTTGGCAACCTCTTTCGCTCACGTGGGGAAGCAGACCGCGCCGTCAAGGTTCATCAAAACCTTCTGGCTCGCCCCGCGCTCACGCCTGCTCAGGGCAGCCTGGTGCAGATCGAGCTTGCTCGCGACTTCCTCAACCTTGGGCTGCTCGACCGAGCCGAGAAACTCCTCGAAAACCTGATCCACGAGAGCAGTGACGATAGCCAGCGCCAGCAGGCTAAGCTTCTGCTGGTCGACCTTCTGGAACGCGAGAAAGAATGGCAGGCTGCCCTGGACGTTTCTCAGCCCGGATTGATACGGCAATACGACAATATTAAGCGGGCTGCCGCGCACTGGCTTTGCGAGCTCGCCGAACGAGATCTCGACTCAGCCAGCCCGTCTCTCGCCCGCAAGAAGCTGCGCCAGGCACTCAACATAGACCATCACTGCATTAGAGCCACCCTCTTACTGGCCCGCATGGAACACGACACTGGCCACTACAAGGCCGAACTCAAACTGCTAAAACGCATCCCCGGCCAGGATCCTGGCAGTGCTGCTCTCATTCTTGAGCCGCTACGCGATGCATACCGACTACTGAACGACGAGGAAGGCTTAGAAAAGGCACTCAAGGAGATGAATGAGAAGGTGCCGATGACAGCCACTGTCATCATGCTCGCCGAGTCCGTGCAACGTCGAGCAGGTCACCTTGAAGCCGCTGACCTACTTCAAGAAGAGATGGCACGCACACCCAGTTTGCGTGGGCTCGATTACCTGATTCACCTCTATCGACAGAATGCGAGCTCTGAAGAGCAACGCGTTCTCGCACCGCTCAATGAGCATACTCGCACCTTGCTCGACGCACGCCCCCGTTTTCGCTGTGGGCAGTGTGGATTCTCAGGAACCGAATTGCATTGGCAATGCCCCAGCTGCCGACAGTGGGGCACTACCCGGCCAGTGATGGGCCGAAAAAGCGATTAGGCTAGCCTGAGAGTTCGCTCTCGATAGACGCAAGCGCCGCCATGGGGTCAGCCGCCTGAGTCACTGGCCGACCCACGACCAGATGGGTACTGCCAGCAGACATGGCATCGCCAGGTGTCAGCACCCGGCGCTGGTCATCCGCCAGCGCAGAAGCTGGGCGAATGCCCGGCGTCACTTTCAAGAAATCCTCACCGCACAGATCGCGAAGCCCCCTAGCTTCCTGCGCCGAGCACACGACACCGTCCATGCCGCTGTCTTTGGCGAGACTCGCCAACCGAGAGACCTGTTCGGCCGGTGACCCCGAGAGACCGACATCGGCTAAGTCGCCCTCGCTCATACTGGTGAGTACGGTCACCGCAATCAAATGTGTCGACAGTGATTGGCGATCCAGGCGCTCTCGAGCTGCCTCCATCATGCGTCGCCCACCACTAGCGTGGACGTTGACCATCCACACGCCCTGCTCTGCTGCCGCCTGCACCGCACCGGCAACGGTATGGGGAATATCATGGAACTTGAGATCCAGGAACACCTCAAAGCCGCGACCGTGCAGGGCTTCGATAACATCCGGCCCACTGCGGGTGAAAAGCTCCTTGCCGACCTTGACGCGGCACCTAGCCGGATCGAGCTGATCGGCCATGCACAGGGCGGCATCCAGAGAAGGGTAATCGAGGGCAATGATCAGCGGGGACATGGATGACATTGGACGGGCACTCCGGGCAGCAAGAATTCGCGCGCAGTATACCAGCCAGACATTGTCTGCAGGGCCTTTCACTTAGACGGCCGTCAAGGTTTAGGCGTTTGGCACCATAGGCAAAAATATCAGAAGTCTCTCACCTATAGGGTCGGCAATCACTGACAGCTCCCATCCAGGGGAATGACTAGGCTTGATTGGGACACATGGAGTGTCGATCAACACAGACAGCGGAGAAATCGCCCATGCAACGTCTCAGCCAGATCATTGTCCTTTCCTGCTTGCTCATCGCCACTCTGCCGGTCCTCGCTCAGGACACCTCGACTCAATCCCCCATTAACATCAATACGGCTAGCGCCGAGCAACTAGAAACACTTCCCGGCATCGGCTCTGCACGCGCTGACGATATCGTCGCCGACCGTGAAGCTAACGGCGACTACAGCAGTGCCGATGAGCTCATCCGCGTAAGCGGTATCGGAGAAGCCACAGTCAACGGCATGCGTGATCGCCTGACCTTCTAACACCTTCATTCACGCTCCAGAACAAGCCTTTTTTGAAGAACACAGGGCCAGTAGAGCTTCAACAGCACTGCCCATCAATCTCTTGCCATCATCGGCAGAACGCCGGGCATTAGCCCGGCGTTCTGTTAGCCTGCATGCAAGGTTAATCCTGTCGCCTTTGACTTCACCTCGTCGATGCTAGACACGCAAACCTCCGTCACACTCGATGACCCGCCCGCTGAAGTAGTCATTGGCAAATATATAGGCCACGCTGTGGGCGATATCCTCGGGCAGCCCCAGCTTACCCAGCGGAATGCCCTTGGTGATCTTTTCGAGAACATCCGGACGGATAGAGGCGGTCATTTCGGTTTCGATGAAACCCGGTGCCACCGCCCCCACGCGAATGCCATGACGAGCCAGCTCCTTGGCCCAGGTTACCGTCAGCGAGGCCACGCCCGCCTTGGCAGCCGAATAGTTGCTTTGCCCCATGTTGCCGGACCGCGAAATACTGGAGATATTGACGATCACCCCACTTTCGCCGGCCTCGACCATCCGCAAAGAGGCTTCCTGACCACAGAGAAAGACACCGGTCAGATTGACATCGATGACCTGCTGCCACTGTTTCAGACTCAACCCCTTCTCGACCTTGCCATCCTTAACCTTGATCAGTAAGCCGTCCCTCGTGACACCGGCATTGTTAACCAGCCCCTTGAGCGGCCCCATATCATCGACGATAGCCGAAAAAGCCTCTCTGACTGATGCCTCATCTGCCACGTCAACCTCATAGGCACGGGCTTCGATGCCCTGATCCAGCAACATATTGACAGCATGGTCCAGAGTGCCCCGCTCCAGATCAAGAAGTGCCAAGCGTGCGCCCTGTTGGCCAAGATGTTTCGCCATGGCCAATCCCAAACCACGAGCCCCACCGGTAACAGCAATTACCGCGCCTTTCATCTGCATATCGACTCCCCTTGCGTGACCCAAGTTGATGCATCGCTATTGTGCAGCGCAATATCACCAACCTAGCATGCTTTTCCCCTCTGCGCTCAATCCGCTCTCACCGCACCCTCACCCGCTAATGGCCCAGTACAATGGGGTGCTCGCGAAGCAAGCCTTGAAAAAGATCATGCCGCCGCCATTATTTATCCGTTACCGATTACGGAGTCATCATGCCACTTCTTTTGTTTTTCAGTCTTTTTGCCCTTCTCGATTTCGTCATCCTGTTCGCTGTTGGCAGTGAGGTCGGCTTGCTGACCACCCTGCTGCTGGTGCTCGCCACCGGCTTCATCGGCCTACACCTGATACGTCGTGAAGGCACCGCCACACTGGCTCGCGCCCAGCAGCGCTTTGCTCAGGGCGAGATTCCCTCCAGTGAACTCATGACCGGCGCCGCCCTTATCTTCGGCGGAGCCTTGCTGATGGCCCCTGGCTTCTTATCCGATGGCCTCGGCATGATGTGTCTGATACCCAATGCCAGGCGTTTGCTCGGCAAGTTGCTGGCCCACATTGGCCTCAAAGGCAAGGTCATGGGCGGGACATGGAGCAGCAACTCACGAGGCGCACCGCCCGATGACTGGGAGGAAGCCAGCGGCACACGTCGCGAAACACCACATAATGAGAGCGCCTCCCATGACGCAGACAAGCAGGCGCCTCTGGAGGGGGAGTTCATCTCCCGGGAAGAACCTAGACGCTAAGCCACATCATTGGCCTGAGTAGAATTTTTTTATCCATGAGCCCTTGAAAGGCCACCGCCAGCCCCCACTCATGGCGTAGTGCTGAGAGGTATGAGCAGCACCCTTTTTCGGCGGCCGAGCCAAGGCCCGGCCGCCATCGACACAGAAGGTGCAAGCCTTCGCTTCGAACCTTGGTTCGAAGGTGATATCGACCCACCAGAGCACGCCTCTGGTACCGTAAACTTCAGGAGAACGTGAGCAATGAACATCCGTCCCTTGCACGATCGCGTCATCGTCCGTCGCGTGGAAGAAGAACAGAAAACTGCTGGCGGTATCGTGCTTCCGGGCAGCGCCCAGGAAAAGCCAACGCGCGGTGAAATCATTGCCGTCGGTAATGGCCGGATTCTCGACAATGGCGAAGTCCGCGCACTGGACGTCAAGATTGGCGACACCGTTATCTTCAAGGATGGCTTCGGCGTCGAGAAAGAGAAGGTCGACGGTGAAGAAGTCCTGATCATGAGCGAGAGCGACATCCTCGCTGTGGTAGAAAGCTAAGTTCTGCGCGCAGACACTTCCTCGTAAGTACTTGCTCAAGTTTCACGAACATCAAGTAGGAATATCCGACAATGGCAGCGAAACAGGTTAAGTTCTCCGACGACGCCCGCAAGAAAATGTCTCGTGGCGTTGACACACTCGCCAACGCCGTCAAGGCGACACTGGGCCCGAAAGGCCGCAATGTCGTACTCGAGAAGTCTTACGGTGCGCCGACCGTCACCAAGGACGGCGTCTCCGTCGCCAAGGAAATCGAACTGAAAGACCGGTTCGAAAACATGGGCGCACAGATGGTCAAGGAAGTGGCTTCCAAGACCTCTGACGTTGCCGGCGATGGCACCACTACTGCTACCGTGTTGGCTCAGTCCATCGTCACCGAAGGCATGAAAGGCGTAACCGCCGGCATGAACCCGATGGACCTGAAGCGCGGCATCGACCAGGCCGTGACAGAAGCCGTCAAGCAGGTACGTGAGCTGTCCGTGCCCTGCACCGAGCCGAAGTCCATCGCGCAGGTCGGCACTATCTCTGCCAATGGCGACGCCAACATCGGCGAAATCATCGCTGATGCCATGCAGAAAGTTGGCAAAGAAGGTGTCATCACCGTTGATGAAGGTCGTGGCCTGGAAGACGAGCTGGAAGTGGTCGAAGGCATGCAGTTCGATCGCGGCTACCTCTCTCCGTACTTCGTGACCAACCAAGAAGCCATGGCAGTGGAACTGGAAGACCCGTTCCTGCTGCTGGTCGACAAGAAGATCTCCAATATCCGTGAGCTTCTGCCGACTCTCGAGGCCGTCGCCAAGGCCGGCAAGCCGCTGGCAATCATCGCCGAAGACATCGAAGGCGAAGCGCTGGCAACGCTGGTGGTCAACACCATGCGCGGCATCGTCAAGGTCGCCGCCGCCAAGGCGCCCGGCTTCGGTGACCGTCGCAAGGCTATGCTGCAGGACATCGCGATCCTGACTAACGCCACCGTGATCTCCGAAGAAGTCGGTATGAGCCTCGAGCAAGCCAACCTGGACCACCTGGGTAGCGCCAAGCGCATCACCATGTCCAAGGAAAGCACCACCATCATCGATGGCTCCGGACAAGAGGCCGACATCGAGGCGCGCGTGGGTCAGATCCGTGCCCAGATTGAGGAATCCTCTTCTGACTACGATCGCGAGAAGCTTCAAGAACGTGTCGCCAAGCTGGCCGGCGGTGTCGCCGTGATCCGCGTCGGTGCCGCGACTGAAGTGGAGATGAAAGAGAAGAAAGCTCGCGTCGAAGACGCCTTGCACTCCACTCGTGCTGCCGTTGAAGAAGGCGTAGTGCCGGGTGGCGGTACCGCGCTGGTCCGTGTCCTGACCATGATGCAGGAACTCAAGGGTGACAACGAAGACCAGACGCACGGCATCAAGATCGCCCTGCGTGCCATGGAAGCACCGCTGCGTCAGATCGTCACCAACGCAGGTCAGGAAGCGTCCGTGATCCTGAACCGTGTCAAGGAAGGCGAAGGCAACTTCGGCTACAACGCTCAGACCGGTGAATTCGGCGATCTGTTCGAAATGGGCGTGCTGGATCCGGCCAAGGTGACGCGCAGCGCGCTGCAGTCTGCCGGTTCCATTGCCGGTCTCATGATCACCACCGAGTGCATGATTGCCGACGACCCGGAAGAGCAAGAGTCCGGCGGTGCCTCCGATATGGGTGGCATGGGCGGTATGGGTGGCATGGGCGGCATGATGTAAGCCAGCCCCTGTGCTCAGATCAGGCCCTGCCTCGCGCAAGGCCTGATACCCGAGCCCTTAAGTACAAGCCCCATCGGCTAATGCCGATGGGGCTTTTTTATAGCGGCCGGCTTTTCACTCTGGCAGGTCTCGGCCAACACCTGCGTCCGCTCAATAGCGCTAGGCAGGCATCAGCCCGCCGGCTCGCGTAAACTGGGGCCCCATTTTCCCAACACCAGAACCGCGATGCTTTCCAACGTTCGAATCATCCTCGTCCAGACCTTCCACCCCGGCAATATCGGGCAGGCGGCCCGCGCCATGAAAACCATGGGGCTAACCGACCTCGTGCTAGTCAACCCGCGCTGTTTTCCCGACCCGGAAGCCACCCGTCTCGCCGCTGGAGCCGAGGATCTGGTTGATTCGGCCCGAGTTGTTGGAAGTCTCAAGGAGGCCGTCGGCGACTGCGTCCAAGTGGTAGGCGCAAGCGCCCGACTGCGTAGCCTGCCGCTACCCCATTTCGATGAGCCGGACGAGATGGCCAAGGAGCTCACCGAGCATGCTGTCGATGCCCCCGTTGCACTGGTTTTCGGTCGCGAGCGATCGGGGCTGACCAATGACGAAATTGGCCACTGCACTCATCAGGTCAGCATTCCGGCCAACCCCGACTATGGTATTCTCAATCTCGCCCAGGCAGTGCAGGTACTGGCCTACGAAGTCAATCGCACCTGGCGACGCCGGCCGGAAAGCGGCTACCACCCCACAAGGCCGTCTGGTGAAAAACTGCCTAGCCGCGATCAGCTCGACCACTTCCACGAGCATCTCGGCCGCGTCATGAAGGCCAGTGGCTTCCTGACGCAACCCCATGCCCGCACCGAGGCACAGCTTCAGGCGCTGTTCGCTCGCGCCCAGCCCACCCGTCGCGAACTATCGCTGTTGCGCGGCCTACTGAGTGCCCTCGAGCCAGGCACCGAGCAGGACTGACCCCAAGCCATCGAAGAAGGCAGCATCCGACACACGAGTGTCAACGCCATGAGGCATCATGGCGTTGCCCCATATAGCAGGCAGGCATCCTCGGGATGCCTGCCTGCTGCTCACTCTGATGGATGGAATCCCTGAACATGAGCGACAAACCCCATGCCGCCGGTCGCCCCAAGGAAATCTTTGGCGCTTTCCTGTTGTTAGGCCTGACCTCCTTCGGCGGCCCCGTGGCCCACCTGGCCTACTTTCGCACCGAGTTTGTCGAACGCCGACGCTGGCTATCTGATCACGCCTATGCCGACCTGGTAGCGCTGTGCCAATTTCTGCCCGGCCCGGCCAGCAGTCAGGTTGGCTTCGCCCTGGGCCTGATGCGTGGGGGCCTGCCGGGCGCGGCCTGCGCCTGGACAGCCTTCACGCTTCCCTCGGCCATGGTGCTTACCCTGTTCGCACTGGGGGCCGGGGTTCTCGATGGGCCCGTCAGCCAAGGGATCATCCACGGTCTCAAGATCACGGCAGTGGCCATCGTCGCCCATGCCGTATGGGGCATGGCTCGGCGCCTGTGCCCGGATCGACGACGCACCGGCATCGCCCTGAGCGCGGTCTTCTGTGTGGTGCTGGTGGGTGGCGCCATAGGACAGGTAACCGCCATCCTGATCGGCGCCCTCGCCGGCCTCCTGCTATGTCGCCCCGACGCAGAAGCCGACGCACAAGACCTGGTGCTGCCCGTATCGCCGCGTGCCGGCCAGCTCGCGGCATTGAGCTTTATCATTCTGCTGGCCGGACTGCCCCTGCTGGCCTGGATGAACAGCTCGCCGATCCTGTCGTTGCTGGATGCCTTCTACCGATCAGGTGCCCTCGTCTTCGGTGGTGGCCACGTGGTGTTGCCACTGCTCGAGGCCGAAGTCGTGGAGCCGGGATGGATCGGCGCCGATGCCTTCCTGACCGGCTATGGTGCCGCCCAGGCCATCCCCGGCCCGCTCTTCACCTTCGCGGGCTATCTCGGGGCGCTGATGGCTCCCGGCGGCAGCGCACTCCTCGGCGCGGCGCTTGCGCTGGCGATGATCTTCTTGCCCGGTATGCTGCTACTGGTGGCCGTGCTGCCCCACTGGAACCGCTTCCGCCGTTGGAACAGTGCTCAAGCGCTGATGCGGGGGGCCAACGCGGCCGTGGTCGGCCTGCTTGGCATTGCGCTCTATCAACCGGTCTGGACCAGCGCCGTGCACGGCTCGTCTGAATTCCTGCTGGCACTGACAGGCTTTCTGCTGCTCAGCGTCTGGCGTTTCCCCGCCTGGGCCGTGGTGATCCTTATGGCCGCAGGCGGGCTCGCTATTTCCGGCTAAGCCCGCTACCCGGTGAAGATGAAACCAATAACGGCGGCCCGTGGGCCGCCGTTCTGATCTGATTCACGTATACTGCCGGTGCCAAAGGCCGGGCCTCTCGCCCTCTCAGCCGCAAGCAAAACATCGCGTCAGAGACTCATCGCCGCCAGCCAGCCGAAGGCAATCAGCGGAATGTTGTAGTGCAGGAAGGTCGGTACCACGCTGTCCCAGATGTGGTCGTGCTGGCGGTCAACATTGAGGCCCGAGGTGGGTCCGAGGGTCGAATCTGATGCTGGCGAGCCAGCATCACCCAACGCGGCAGCAGTACCGACGAGCGCAACGGTAGCCAGGTCGGAAAAGCCGAATTGCACGGCCAGCGGTACAAAGATGGTGGCGATAATCGGAATCGTGGAGAAAGAAGAGCCGATTCCCAGGGTAATAAAGAGTCCTACCACCAGCATCAACAGCGCAGCCAGCCCTTTATTATCACCTATCATGTCGAAAGAGCTCTGCACCAGGCTATCAACCTCACCGGTTGCCTCCATCACGGCGGCGAAACCCGAGGCAGAGATCATGATGAAGCCGATCAGTGCCATCATACGCATGCCACTGGTGAACAGGTCATCGGCCTCACGCCATTTAAAGATGCCGCCCACAGAGAGCAGTGCAAAACCCACCAGGCCGCCCAACACCATCGAGCCACTATAGAGCTGAATCGCCAGGGCCGAGAGAATCGCCACCACCGACATCAGAAGTCCCGTGGTGCTGGCCGCGGGTGCACTGCCGTCGCCCTGGGGTGGGTAATGCGGCTGCTGGCTGGTGACCGGCTCACTGTCGGCATAATCCCTAGGCTTGCGATAACTGAAGGCGATAGCCACAACCAGACCCAGTGCCATGCCAGCCACCGGCACGCCCATGGCCAATGGCACCATGCCGCGGGAGACCTCGAGGCCCAGCGCTTCGCCGGCACTGTTGATATTGGCAAGCAGGATGTCATTGAGAAATATGGCCCCGAACCCGACCGGCAACAGCATATAGGGAGCAGTGAGGCCAAAGGTCAACGCACAGGCTACTGCGCGGCGGTCCAGACGCAGCTGGTTCATGACCTTCAGTAGCGGTGGAATCAAAATCGGAATAAAGGCGATATGCACCGGAATCAGGTTCTGCGACGACACCGCCACCAGAAGCACCGACCCCAGCAGCATGTACTTGACTGCCTGCTGACGACGCTGGGTGGCGTCTTGGCCCAGCAAGCGAATCAACTTCTGCGCCAGCAGATCCGGTAGACCCGACCGGGAGATTGCCACTGCAAACGCCCCCAGCGTGGCATAGGCAAGTGCCACCTTGGCGCCACCACCTACCCCATTGTTAAAAGCCGCCAAAGTGGCGTCGAGGGACAACCCGCCTACCAACCCACCAACCAGCGCGCCTACCACCAGCGCGAAGACCACCGATACCCGGGCCAGGGACAGGCCCACCATGACGAGTACTGCCAGAATTACCGCATTCATGCCTTATCTTCCATCGAATGATATGTATCAGGACGCGAAAGGCGGCGATTCTAGCAGAAAAGCGCATGATGCGGAGTGGATCATCAGGATTCAGACTGGCAAAGTCGTCATCGTAATGTCACCACATGGTTAATAAATTGTCACAAAACGTGTTCATACTCTATAGTGATTGGTAAGGGAGTTCGACAGGCCGTCGATATCCCGGGCCAGCAAGACAAGGGACACTGTCGACAAGACGCCACGGACGCGACGGCACAGGGTGTGCCAAAGGGATAAGCAGGACGCCGTGACACCCGGAGGGTGTCCAGGGAGGTCAGCATACCGCCATGGAGCGACATCGCTCCATGGCGTTTTTGTTGCAGGATCAAGCAGGCGTCAGCCATTCCTGATAGGCCGCAAGATCTTCGCCCAAATCACCTCGAGTAACGCGACGATAGAGCCCCTGAAGCTGAGCGGTCACAGAGTCAGGGGCGATCTCGCGCCCGGCCGCCCCGATGCGACGGCCATCCAGCTCACGCAATGGCAGTAGCTCGGCCGCAGTGCCGGTCAAGAAGGCCTCGTCGGCGGTATAGAGCTCATCACGGGTAATACGCCGCTCCTGCACCTCGAGCCCCAGCACCTCACGGGCCAGGCGGATCACGCTGTCACGGGTGATGCCCTGCAGGCAGGAGGTGACCTCCGGGGTATGCAGCACCCCGTCACGCAGCAGGAAGACATTGGCCGCCGAGGCCTCGGCCACATAGCCTTCCGGGTCGAGCATTAGGGTCTCGTCGAATCCCGCCTTGATCGCCGTATTCAGCGCCAGCATCGAATTGACGTAATGTCCGTTGGTCTTGGCCCGGCACAGGCTGATGTTGACGTGGTGGCGCGCCCAGGAAGAGGTCAGGGCGCGCAGCCCTTCCCGGGACGCCGCCGCCGAGACATAGTTCCCCAAATCCCAGGCGGCCACCATCACATTGGTGGTCAGTCCCTTGGCCCGTAACCCCAACCCCTCGGCGCCAAAATAGACGGTGGGCTTCAGGTAGGCGTTGGTCAGGCCATTACGTGCCAGGCACTCTCGTTGCGCATCTATCAGCTGACCGGCACTGAAAGGTAACGGTATATCCAGGGAGTGAGCGCTATCGCACAGCCGACGCGTATGCTCGGCCACCCGGAAGAGATGCGTGCCATTCGGTCCGGCATAGGCCCGCACGCCCTCGAAGCATCCCATGCCGTAATGCAGAGTGTGGGTTAGCAGATGGGTGGTGGCGTCGCGCCACGCCAGCCATTCACCGTTATGCCAGATGAAACCGTCACGATCATACAATGGCGTCATGGCCTTCCTCTCAGCACTAGTTGTCGAAATGGGTCGAGGACGGTGTGCCCGCGACCGAATATGCGGCTATGCCTTCACGTCTCGCGCCAATCGCGCACCCAACCATCGATCAGCTCGCGCTGATGAGGCTGAAGGTCCTGATAGGCCCAGGCGGCGATCTCCGCGTCCTGAGGGTCGGGTACCTTGATCTCGCTGGCGGCCAGGGCCGCGAGCACTGCATGGCCGCAAAGCGGCACATAGCCCTCGCTGTAACCACCCTCGTGAATCATTACCAGGCGCCCTTCGCAGACACGCTCTGACAACGCCTTGATTTGCGCGGTCATGTCGGCGAAGGCACTGCTGTTGAGCAACATCTTGCCCAAAGGGTCCTTGGCGCAGGCGTCATAGCCACAGGCGATCACGATCATCTGAGGGGCAAAGGCCTCGAGAGCCGGTACGATAAGCCGCTCGAAAGCATATCGATAGGCCTCAATGCCGGCACCGGGCGGCAACGGCAAGTTAAGATTGGTGCCATGCCCCTCGCCGCGCCCACGCTCCTCGACGAAGCCGCTATCCAGCGGAAAATTGCCGGCCTGATGAATCGAGACCGTGAACACCTCGGGATCGTCATAGAAGGCATCCTGCTGGCCGTTGCCGTGATGCACATCCCAATCGAGGATCGCCACCCGCCCGATCTTCCCCAGGGCGCGCGCCCGCTTCACCGCCACGGGGATGTTACCGAGCAGACAGAAGCCGCGACCACGCCCCGATTCGGCGTGATGACCTGGCGGCCGGCACAGCGCATAGGCGTTGCGCAAGCGCCCGCACGCCACTGCATCGACGGCCGCCACCGCGAGACCCGCGGACTGATAGGCCGCTGCCTCGCTGCCCGGGCCAAAGGGGGCACAATCACCAGCATCACCGCCGCCGGCCTGCTCTCCCGCCGTCAGGGCATCCAGATAAGCCGCGGTATGAAAGCGCTCAAGGTCGACCCGGCTCGCCGGTGCGGGCTTCTCGACCACAAGCTCGTCGATCAGTCCCGACACCTCCAGCAGGTTCTTTAGCCGGCGCTTGCTCTCCGCGCTTTCAGACGCCGGCTGGGGCTGCAGGAACGCCCCGGGGGAGGAGAAGACGCCGATCGCACCCGGGTCATGCCAGAAGCAGCGCTCATGCCAGAAGAAGCCGGTCTGCTCCCCGGATGAGGCCGGTTGCTGGCCGCTCATGGCGCCCCCTCGAGTTGTTCCCAGACCTCGATGGCGGCAGCCAGGTCCTCGAGTGACGCGCCGACCGACTTGAAGACGGTGATAGCTTCCTCGCTCGATCGCCCACTGCGTTCGCCGCGCAGCAACTCGGCGAGATCGGCACGAATCTGCTCGAAGGCGAAAGCCCCCTCCTCGATCGCCTGATGGATATCGCCAGCTTCGCCCTGAGCACCGGCATAGGTATCGACGAACACCTCACCGCGATGGAAGCACTCGCCGTCGCTCTCGCGCATGCTGTGGCGGAAGGCGCCGACCAGATCCAGGTGCGCGCCGAGCTTGAGCCAGGCCCCTTTCACCAGCGCCTGGGTGGAAAGCGTTGCACAGCTGACAATATCGGCTTGCCCTGCTGCCACTTCCAGGTCCTCGACCGCCTCAATATCGAAGCGGTCTGCATAGGCACGGGCAAGAGTCTCGGCCTTCTCGACGTGACGCCCCCAGACCCTGACTCGCTTGATCGGACGCACCGAGGCATGGGCTTCGATCAGCATCGGCGCCAGCTTGCCGGTACCGACGATCAACAACGTCTCGGCATCTTCACGGGCCAGTTCGCCTGCCGCCAATGCCGAGGCTGCGGCGGTACGACGACGCGTCAGCTCACTGCCCTCCATGCACGCAAGTGGCCGGCCATGTCGGCCCTCGCTGAGAAAATAGACGCCAGCAATCGCCGGCAGCCCCTGATCGGCGTTTTGCGGAAAGACATTGACCATCTTCACCCCGATATAACCGGCAGGCTCCCAGGCCGGCATCAGCAGCATGGTGGCTTCGCCATCCGGGCGATGCATGGCGTGATGATGGCGTGGCGGTGCCTCGACACCCTCGCGAAAGACCGCGCCCAGGCGTTGAATCAGCGATTCCCAGGGCAGGCCGCTTGCCACCTCCTCGCTGGTGATCATGCGCATATCAGGCTCCCGGCAGTGCCGCCACGACCATGATTTCGACCTTCCACTCGGGCTTGGCCAGCTTGGCCTCCACCGCCGCGCGCACCGGCGGACGGCCCGGCACCACCCAGGCGTCCCAGGCCTCATTCATCGCCGCGAACTCGTCCATGCTGGTCACCCAGATCTGGGCCGAGATCAACTGATGCTTGGAGGTCCCGGCCTGCTCAAGCAGGCTATCGATGCGCGCCAGCACCTGCTCGGTCTGGCCCTTCATATCGGCGCTGGCATCACTTGGCACCTGTCCGGCCAGATAGACGGTCTGGTTGTGCACAGCGACTTGGCTCATGCGGGCGTTGCTGTCTTGATAGGTGACGGTCATGGCAATGTCCTTTCGTGAATGGATGGCCCGGTTCGGCCATCGAGTTTCGATCAGTCAGCGTAAAAATAGGGGCCGCGGCGTCAATCGGCGCTGATGCCCTTGCGAAAGCCCGCGAGAAAGGCGGCCAGATTGGCGCCCAGGGCCTCGGTCGGGTAGCCACCTTCCTGAATCAGCACTACCGGCACGGAAAGCTGGCCCAACCGTGCACCGACCCGGCGAAAATCCTCGGTCTCGAGCGAAAGTCCGGCTAGCGGATCATCCTTGTGCGCATCGAGACCAAGCGCGACCACTATGGCCTCGGGAGCGAAGTCATCAAGGCGGAGGAGCAACGCATCAAGCGCAGCCATGAATGTATTCCCATCACTACCCAGTGGTAGTGGCAGATTGACGTTCGCCCCCTGCCCTTCGCCGCTGCCGGTTTCATCGGCACCGCCCCAGTAAAACGGATAAAACGCATCAGTATCGGCATGCACCGACCCGGTCCAGACATCGCCACGGGCATAGAAGATATCCTGGGTGCCATTACCGTGGTGCAGATCAACATCGACGATGGCCACCCGATCATAGCGTTCGCGAAGAATCGTTGCCGCCAGCGCCGAATTATTGAGGAAGCAGAAGCCACCCGCCCTTTCCGGCCCGGCATGATGGCCTGGCGGCCGACACAGTGCATAGGCGCTCATCTCGCCCTCGCACACGCTCAGCGCCGCGGCCTCAGCGCTGGCGGCACTGGCCAGCATGCCGGCGAAACTGTCGGCGCCGATCGGGCAGGCCATGTCATGCAGATGCCAGCCCGCCTGGCCAACGGGATGACTCGGATACTGATACCCACCACCACAGGGGTGAACATTGGGGGCCACCAGGGCAGATGCCCCCGGCATCGCCTGCCAACGGGCATGGATGGTTTCCAGGAACTCGAGATAGCGCGGGGTATGGATGCGTGCGAGGCGCTCGCGCAGATGCGGCGAATCCACCGCCGCGGGCACTTCGAGGGTCAAGCCCAGCTCGGTGATGGCTTCAGCGAGGCGCACGGCTCGTTCGGGACGCTCCGGCGACGGAGCCGGTTGGCCCCGTAGCAGGAACGTCTCCGGGGCGTGGCGATTCTGGTCGATGGAATAGAAGAGTTTCATCAGGCTCAGTCCAGAAGGCTTAATCGAGAAGGCTTAATCGAGAAGGCTTAATCGAGAAGGCTTAATCGAGAAGGCTTAATCGAGAAGGCTTAATCAAGAAAGCTTAATCAAGGAGACTTGGAATCCAAGTCGACAGCGCCGGAAAGGCAGCCAGCAGCACGATGACGGCCAGGAACGAAAAATAAAATGGCAAGGAGGCGATGATCGCCCGTTCATAGGGCACCTGGGCGATGCGCGCCGCTGTCATCAGCGTCATCCCCACCGGCGGCGTCACGTTGGAGATATTCAGCACCACAATCATCAGGATCGCGAAATGCAGCGGATCGAAGCCAAGCTGAATCATCGCCGGGACGATCACCGGGGCCACCACCACCAATGCCGGTAGCACGTCCATCACCGTACCGATGATGATCAGCAGCAGACACACCATCATCAACTGCACGAAGGCGACATCACTGAAGGTCGTGATGATCGTGGCCGCCTCCCGGGCGACCCCCGATCGGGTCACGAACCAACCGAGCACCGCCGAGGTCGCCAGCAGAAAGAACACCACGCCGGAGAAGCGCACCGTGACCACCAGCGAATGCCAGATCTTCGCGAGTGTCAGGCTGCGATAGACCAGCACGCCGATCAGGATCGCGTAGACCGCCGCGAACCCCGAGGCCTCGGTGATGGTCGTCAGCCCAGAGAGGATCCCACCGAGAATGATCAGTGGGACCACCATGGCCGGAAGTGCGGCCAGAAAGGCAAAAATCGCCGCCTTGAAGGGCGTCGGTGCCTGCTTCGGATAACCGCGCTTCCAGGCAAGAATCATGCTGGTCACCAGCAAGGCGCCGGCCAGCAGAATGCCCGGGATGATACCGCCGGCGAACAGATCGATCACCGAGATATCACGCAGTAATGTGGCGTAGACCACCATTACCACGCTTGGCGGAATGATCGGGCCGATGATCGACGAGCAGGCGGTAATCGCCGCGGCATACTCGGCGTCATAGCCCTGCGCCTTCATCTCGGGAATCATGATCTTGCCAATCGCCACGGTGTCGGTAATTGCCGCCCCGGTCAGGCCGGCGAAGAACACCGATACGGTGACATTGACATGCGAAAGCGCCCCGCGGACACGCCCAAATATAGCGTTGTTGAAGGCAATCAGCTTGTGGGTCAGACCACCCTGGTTCATCAGTTCGGCGGTAAAGATAAAATAAGGCACGGCAATCAGCAGAAACCCGGAGACGCCCGAAAACATCCGGTCGGCAATGATGCCCAGCATACGTTCACCGCCGAGGGCGAAACCGCCGGCGAGGCCCGACATGGCCATTACCACCGCCACCGGAGCGCCGATGAGCAACAGCACCAGGAACACGAGGATGGCAGGTGTCATGAGGGTGTCTCCGCATCACGGTGGGGGGCAGACGAATCGGTATCGTTAGTCGCGATCAGCTCGTCGATGAGCGATTGATCGTCGATGAAGTGCTCCAACAGATCGAAGCCGTGAACCAGGTGCAAGAGGATGATCAATCCGGATAGCGGCACTACGATCGCCGTGAAGCGATTCGATATCTGGATGTCATCGGAGACCATGTACATCTGGGTGGCATTGAGGAAGAAGCCCCAGCCGTACCAGACCAGCATCAGTGCGAACAGCGCGATGACCGCCAGGCAGGTCACGGCGGCGGCTTTCAGCAAGGCTCGCGGTAGGCTCCGCACCAGCAGTGTCATGGCCACATGCTCGCCGTAGCGCAGCGAAATGGTCATCGACAGGAAGCCGATCCAGGGCAAGAACAAGCGGGCGAGAGAATAGGTCCAACTCAGAGTCGAGCCGGTCGCCAGCTTGTAAAGAAAGGCCGTGAAGGAGATGCCCAGCATCAACAGGATACAGGCCACACAGAGCAGGATGGCCAGCCGATTGACGGCTTCACTGAGACGACGCAGGGGCTTGAGAATCGCCATCGCAATTGCTCCCGCACAAGTTCAAGACGATAGGCGGACAGGCAGCCGTCGGGCTGCCTGTCTGCAACGATCAGGCAAGCGCTACTGGGCGTAGCGGGTGATGTCCTGCTCGGCGACCTCGTCGCCGACGCGTTCGACCTCACCAAGCATCTCGTCGACCAAGGCCTCGTCCATCTCGTAATCGTTGACGATCCACTCCTTCCACGCCGGCCGCGCGATCTCGGCCATACGCTCACGCTCGTCGGTGGGCATGATGTAGCATTCCTCGAAGCGCTCACAGGACTCCTGCCAGCTAGCCGTGGCCAGTGCCCCCGACATGCCGTGGCTCAAGGTGATGGCCTCGCGAGCCGAGGTCACGATGGCGTGCTGGTGGTCTTCCGGTAGCTCTTGGAACCAGCTCTCGCTCACCACCCAAGGCGCGCTGTTATACACATGGCCGGTCAAGGTGGTGTAGTCGGTGACCGCATCGAAGTTGAACGTCGTGTTGAGTACAGGGGCGTTAAACTGCCCATCGGCAAGACCGGTCTCGAGTGCCGTAATCAACTCACCCCAGGGTAGCGGTGTGGCCGACGCGCCCAGCGACTGCATGATCGCGACGTGGGCAGGATTTTCCTCGGTGCGGATATTCAGACCATCCAGGTCCTCGACGGTCTCGATCAAACGCTTATTGTTAGTAAAGGCCACGAAGCCGCCGCCGTCATCGAAGGTCCCTAGGTAGCGCATATCGGCCGCCTCGACGGTGCCTGCCATGAAGTCAGCGAACCAGGCGCCATCGAAAAAGGCCCAGGCCTGGCGCCAGTTGGAAAATAGAAAGGGCGCGGTGACCAACTGGTAATCACCGTAGAACGATGACATGGCACCGGAGGACATGATGGTCGACTGCAAAGTACGACCGCCTGCCTGCACCTCGGACCCGTTCTCGACCTCCGAGCCAAGCTGGCCACCACCAAAGATCGATACCTCAAGGTCACCGTCGGTGCGGGTCTCGACGAGGTTCTTGAAATGCACCAGCGCCGGATAGATGGCGTTATTACTCATGTTCTCAGGAATTTGAGTGGCGATTGCCATCTCGTATGACTGGGCCTGAGCCTGAGTGGCCGCCATCGCCAGGGGCAGCGCAGCAAGGGCAAGCGATTTTGGCAAGCGTAAAGTGGGCATAGGACATCTCTTTCCATGTGTTGTGGTTGTTGAGGAAAGTGAATCGCTCGGCTTGTGATTGAACAACGAGGGCTTGAGAACCGCCGCGCGACTCCTGATCTAAGCCTATGTCGGAAATGAACATCTCGCTTGCCCAATCGTCACCTGGATTTGCCCGGTACTACGATGTTGCAACACGCGCTGTTCACACGGTGGGAATAGTGGAGTCACTGATGAAGGGGTTGTTGAAGGGGGCTATCTGAAGGGGCTATCTGAAGGGACTATCTGAAGGACTAGCGGGCAGCACGGCGATGCGCGCTAGGCGTATGCTGGAAACAGCGACGGTAGGCACGAGAAAAGCTGCCCTGATCGCGAAAACCGATGCGTTCAGCGATCTGTCCGAGGCTTAAGTCACTGTCCAGGAGAAACGACCGTGCCACTTCCAAGCGGCGACGCTGCACATACTGAAAGGGTGACTCACCGGTGGCGTCGCGAAAACAGGCATGAAAATGACCAGGGCTCATGGCGCAAAGACTCGCCAGGTCATCGACGTGGATCTCATCACTCAGATGGCGGTCGACGTAGGACGCGATACGAGACAGATCCAGGCGTGCGCGAGTGGATGCGTGTTCCACCGATACCGGCACGTCAAGCAGTGCACGCTCATGCAGACTCAGATAAAGCGCTCTCAGAATCAGGGTGGCGATGTCGCTCTGCAGTGTCGGCGAGGCCTCGAGCTGGTCCATCAGGGTCTGAGCCAATGCCTGCAACCGAGGGGGTACGAAAAAGAAGCGAGGCAACTCGAATAGCCGTTGTACCTCATCGCCACAGCTTAATCTTGGCAAGAGTTCAAGGGGAACGTCGAGAACCAGCGTCCGATTGCAACCATCGCCCAGATACTCGTGATGGTAGGAGGAAGGGATCAGGCAACCACGCTCGCGGGTGACCCGCTCGCCAAGGCCTTCAATGCTCAGCTCAGTGACGCCCGAGGTGGCCAGAATCAGCTGATGGAAGCCGTGCTCGTGGGCAACCGGTTGCTCTATCAACGTGCAGGTTTTCAGGCTGAGAAAAGACATGGCGCAGGCAGTCTTCCAAGATCAACGTATCGTTATAAGCCTACGCCAGCATGACCGCGACACCAAGTATGGCGTCAGCATCGCCCTTTCATCGCCTGTCCTGGCGGACAGAAGCCACCCCGATGGCCATTATTCCGGTAACGGTCGCGATCATGGCGCCGATGCTCGTCATGGTAACGGCCATCGTAGTGGCGACCATCATGGTGGCGATTCTGCTGGTAACGGCGATCCTCACGATGATCATGGTCACGGTGCCCGTGTCCTCCCCCGACCTCTATCAAAGGTCGGGTCTCGAATCGCGCGGGTTTGTAGCTGCAGCCACTGAGCACCAGCGTGCCGACCACCAAGCAAGCGACAATGCATTTCATGACAGGAACCTCTAAGAAGCCCGAGGACGAGACACGTCCCATGGTGAATTCGGTAGTCGGCGGGCTTCTCGGGTCCAGGTTCGAGCCTTCGCTCGAATCAGCGGCATGCCCCCCGACGAAACCAAACGGCGTTCTATAATTCGTCAGTCTACTGCCATCGACGCAGGGCTTCCCGCAACGAATGAGGAAGAGGCTGACTCAAAAAAGCGACAGCGGCCTTATAAAGTCAGCAGCGACCCTTCTTGGCCTGACCCGGAGGACAGAAGCCACCACCACCATGTCCACCGTGATGCTCGCCGTCGCCGATCTCGATAATGGGTTCCGGATCGATACGGGCAGGCTGATAGCTGCAACCGGCGAGTGTCAGGGTGGCAGCGACGACGGTCAGTGCGAGAATGGTCAATTTCATGCAAGACTCCTTCCCGATAGCTCAGGAAAATGATGTAAACGAACGACTATGGGCAGTGTATAAGTCCCGTGCCACCTAGCCCAAATGTCGCGGAAGCGAGACAGGCAAAGATGATAGCCTCTTGCTCTACTTGCAAAAAATAATGGCCATGCAGCTACCGCTTGGCAGGCCGAATTGTCCAGATAAGTATTCCACTCTCCCCCCTTATAAGGATCAGATCAGTATGCGATTTGCCATTTACGGAAGCGGCGGTGTAGGCGGCTATTTCGGTGCACGACTCGCGGAAGCCGGCGAGGACGTCACTTTTCTTGCACGCGGTGACCATCTGGCGGCGATAAAGCGCGACGGATTGACCGTCAGAAGCATCAACGGCGACATCCACCTTGCCAAGGCACAGGCCAGCGACGACCCGGCAGCCATCGGCGTGGTGGATGTGGTGATCGTGGCGGTAAAAGCCTGGCAGGTCGAGGAAATCGCCCAGACAATGGCGCCGCTCATCGGCCCCGAAACTCTGGTACTGCCACTGGAGAATGGCGTGGAAGCCACCGAGGTGCTCGGCGAGGTCGTCGGGCACGACAAGGTGCTGCGCGGGCTATGTGGCATCATCGCCTACCGCGAGGCGCCGGGGATAATTCGCCATGCAGGCGTCGAACCATTCGTGCGTTTCGGCGAGCCCGATAATCGCAAAAGTGAGCGCACTCAGCGTGTGAAGGCAGCCTTCGATCGGGCCACTGGGATCACCGCCGAGATTCCCGATGACATCCAGGTCTCCGTCTGGAGCAAGTTCCTGTTCATCTGCGCCATGAGCGGCGTCGGCGCCGTGACCCGCGCGCCCATGGGCATCAGCCGCCAGCTACCGGAGAGCCGCCAGTTACTCGAGCAGGTCATGGAAGAGATCACCGCCGTCGGCCGAGCAAGGGGCGTAGCCCTGCCCGACGACGCCGTCGCGCGGGCGCTTACGTTTATCGATACCCTGCCTGAAACCAGCACCGCCTCGATGCAGCGCGACATCATGGAAGGCCGGCCTTCAGAGCTCGAGTCGCAGAACGGCGCGGTGGTTCGATTGGGCCATGCGGCCGGCGTCGCGACCCCGATCAATGCCGCCCTCTATGCCGCCCTGCTGCCCCAGGAAGCGAGAGCTCGTGGGGAAGTGAGCTTCGCGGATCGCTAGGCCCATCGCTACCCCGACTCGAGCCCACCGTCGGGCTCCCGGGACACGGGGCGCTGCTCATCTACACTGCACTGCAACAGGGCGGCCAACACGGCAGCCCACCAGGCAAGGGGGACAGGCATGACGGAAAGGAAGCGAATCGACCTGGCGCTACAAGGCGGCGGCTCCCACGGCGCCCTGACCTGGGGCGTACTGGATCGCCTGCTGGAAGACGATCGGCTGGAGATCGACGCCATCAGCGGCACCAGCGCCGGCGCCATGAACGCAGTGATCCTGGCCGACGGACTCTACAAGGGCGGCCGCGACGGCGCGCGGGAGGCCCTGCGCGCCTTCTGGCATTCGGTGAGCGAGATGGCCCGCTTCTCGCCACTGCAGCGTACCTTCTGGGACCGCCTGATGGGCGACGACAGCCTGGATCACTCCCCGGGCTACCTGTTCTTCGAGAGCCTCACCCGGCTGGTCACTCCGGTCCAGCTCAACCCCCTGGGCATCAACCCGCTGCGCGACCTCATCGAGAAGCGCATCGATTTCGACTGCGTCAACGCCTGCGACAAGGTCAAGGTCTTCGTCACCGCCACCAACGTGCGCACCGGCCGGGCAACGATCTTCCGCCAGCCCGCGCTGACCGTCGACACCCTCATGGCCTCGGCCTGCCTGCCCAACCTCTATCCCGCCGTGGAGATCGATGGCGAGGCCTACTGGGACGGCGGCTACAGCGGCAACCCGGCGCTCTACCCGCTGGTCGACGACCGCGGCTGCAGCGACCTGGTGGTCGTCCAGGTCAATCCCCTGGTGCGCCGCCAGCTACCCGACTCCGCCCGGGAAATCCTCAACCGCATCAACGAGATCACCTTCAACTCGAGTCTGATCAAGGAACTGCGCAGCATCCAGCTGCTGCAACGGCTGATCGAGGCCGAAGACCTGGAGCTCGAACGCTTTCGGGCCATGCGCCTGCACCTGATCCACGCCGAGCACGACATCGAGGAGCTTAGCGCCTCCAGCAAGATGAACGCCGAATGGTCCTTCGTCTCGCGGCTGCACGAGCAGGGCCGCCGCTGGGCCGACCGTTGGCTAGCCGACCACTTCGAGGCCATCGGCCAGCACTCCACCTTCGACCTGGACGCAGTGTTCGACGACACCTTCCGGCCACCTGCCAGCAGCGAGAGTGTCACGCCCGATTCATGAGCACTCCGCCGGGTCCAGGTACTCGGCCTCGACCATTCCAACGACTCCGGGGAGCATGACGGTGACGCCTCAGGCCGGCGCGACATCCTTGCTTGTCATCAGTCGCTTCAGCAGCCCGGGGATCGTGCCCTCGAGATCCAGGTCGGGCAGCACATCGCACAGGGCGATATGGCTCGCCGCCTGGAAGCGCTGGGGGTCATCGATGGCGGCCTGGAAATCGTTGACCACGGCGACCAGTTCCGCGGGATTGCCCTCGACCTGCATGGCGCCGTGGACCAGTAGCGCCATGTCGCGACAGCCCTGCACCCGCCGCCAGCGCTGGGCGGTACCGACCAGCTTGCGACCACCAATGCGCACGTTGAAGCGCCCGTCGCAATAGGCACCGGGCGCCGGGCCTAGATCGGCCGAGGCCACGCCGAGCTCGGCAAGCCAGCCGCACCAGGGATCACCGAGGCGGTGATAGCCCCATTCCAGGTGCGCCGCCGAGCTGCCAACCCGGCAGCGCACGGCCAGCGCCAGGTTGACCACACCCGGACTCTGGGGCACCGGGGTACCCCCTGAACCGCGGAACTGGATCGGCCAGCCCGCCTCCTCGAGACGTTCCCGGGCGTCGGGGAAGCCCGCCAGCCGCGCATGGCGGCGTGGCATCACCAAGGCGCGATCGCTTGGCTGCCAAGCCAGTATCCGCTTGTCGCTCTCCCCTTCGCAGACCTCTTCAAGCAACGACTGCTCAGCGCGCAGGCCTTCCTCCACGCTCATTCGGCGTAGACTTGGAAAGGTCGTTTCGGTCGTGGTAAGTGGCACATTCATGGTTCGCTCGGCTCCTTCTTTCGGTCGGCGAGTTCGGCATCGAAGGCGTCCGGTACCAGCGCTTCAATACGCTCACACAACGTATCCAGGAAGGCCGCCGCCGGCGCGCCGTTCACCGCGCGATGATCGAAGGTCAGCGACAGCCCGATCACCTCGGCGAGGCGCACGCTGCCATCGTCGTCCGGCACGGCGCGCCACTGGGTGCCGCCGATACCCAGGATCGCCACCTGGGGCAGGTTAAGGATCGGCGTGAAATGATGCACCCGGGAGCGACCCAGGTTGGAGACGGTGAAGGTAGCCCCGGTCAGTTCACGGACACCGAGCTTGCCAGCGCTGGCTTTCTCTACCAGTGTGCGACGCGCTCCCGGCAGTGCCCCGAGGGAGATTGCCTGGGCATCAAACAGCGCCGGCGCCAGCAGCAGGTCATCAGGCAACGGCACGGCGAGCCCCAGGTGCACCGCCGCATGCTCGGTGATGCGATTGTCCTCCAGGGTCGCGTTCAGCGCCGGAAACTCGCCAAGCGTCTGCACCACCAGGCGCAGCAGCAGGTCCTGCACCGAGGGCACCGGCAAACCGACGGCTCGGCAATGGTCACGCAGTGCCTGCATGGCACCCACGTCGGCACCGGCATGGTGGGTCAGTTGGGCACTGGACTGCAGGCTCTCGCGCATCTTGGTGGCGATCATGCCGCGCATCCCACGCAGGGGATACTCGCGAGGCGCGGGTCGATGCGCCGCCTCCTCGGCGGCGTTTGATGGGGTATCGAGTGGCATGGCTGGCCTCCTCAGGCGTCCAGGCTGGCGATCGTAGTGCCCTTGGCAACCACCTCGTCTTCCTGCTTGGTAATAGTCAGTGTTCCGGCAGCCGGTGCCTCTATCTCATACTGGGCCTTCTCGACCATCACCTCCGCCACCAGGTCGCCCTGGTTGACCTGGCTGCCCTCTTCGACCAGCCAGGCGGTGATCACACCCTCGTTGTCACCTTCCCAGAGGTCCTCGGGTACGGTAATTGCAGTGCTCATAAACGGTGTCTCCTGTTAGTTACTCATCATCTGGTGGAAGGCATCAACGATCTTGTCGGCATTGGGCAGGGCCCACTGCTCCATGGTCGGGGCGAAGGGGATCGGGATGTCCGGATAGGCGACGCGCCGCGGTGCGGCCTTGAGGCAGGTGGTGTCATGCTCGACCACGCTGGCGATGATCTCGCCGCTGACGCCATAGCTGTGGTAGTCCTCGTCGACCACGATCAACCGGCCGGTCTTGGCAACGGAAGCACGCACTGTCTCCCGATCCAGCGGCACCAGGCTTCTCAGGTCGACCACCTCGACGTCGACGCCCTCCTCACCCAGCGTCTTGGCGGCACGCAGGCAGTGGTGCACCCCGGCACCCAGGCTGACCAGGGTCAGGTCGCGACCTTGCCTGGCCACCGCGGCCTTGCCGATCTCGACGGTGTAGCTCTCTTCGGGCGTGGCGACGGTGGCGCCCTTCTCGGTGCCCAGCCAGCCCATGCCCTGTAGCGACTTGTGGTACATGAACACCACCGGGTTGTCGTCACGGATCGCCGCGGTCATCAACCCCTTGGCGTCATAGGCATTGCTCGGCACCACTACCTTCATGCCTGGTAGATGAGCGAAGGTCGCGTAGAGGCACTGGGAGTGCTGGCCACCATCGGAATAGCCACCGCCGGTAGAGGTCATCAGTACCATCGGCACCTTGACATTGCCCCCGGCGAAGTAGGTGTTCTTGGCCATCATGTTGTAGATGGCGTCCATGCAGACGCCGAAGAAGTCGACGAACATCAGCTCGACGATAGGCCGCATGCCATCAGACGCCGCGCCTACCGCGGCACCGATGAAGGCCGTTTCCGAGATGGGGGTATCCCTTACGCGTTCACTGCCGAACTCGTCATGCAGTCCGCGAGTGTTGCCGAAGACGCCGCCCAATGGGCCCACGTCCTCGCCCATGACGAAGACCGACGGGTCCTTGCGCATTTCATGGGCCGTGGCCTCGGCCATGGCCCGGGCGATGGTCAGCTTGCGAGAGCTGGAAGTAGTGCTGGTTGTAGTCATGGAAACTCTCCTGGGCAATCAGACGAAGACGGTTTCGAGCGCCGCTTCCGGGGGCAAGAAGTCGCTATCCTGAGCGAAGCGGATCGCCGCCTCGACGCGCTCATGGGCCTTATCGACCAGGTCGGCGTCGCTTGCCGCGTCGATCAGCCCGGCCTCAAGCAGCGCCGCGCGATACCGCGGGATCGGGTCCCGGCCCTTAAGGCCGGCCTTTTCGCCCTCGGGGCGATAGTCTTCGCTGTCACCCATGAAGTGTCCGGCCAGCCGCGAGGTCTCGATCTCGATCAGTGTCGGCCCCTGTCCATCCCGGGCGCGGGCAATGGCCTCGCCGGCGGCAGCGAACACGCCCTCCACGTCGTTATCGGCAACGTGTGTCCCTGGCATGCCATAGGCCTCGGCGCGCATGTCGTTGCGCAGCACGGCGGTGGAAGCCTGCTTGGCCACCGAGATGCCCCAGGCGTTGTCCTCGATGATGAACACCACCGGCAGTTGCCAGACGGCGGCCAGGTTCAGCACCTCGTGGAAGGCGCCCTGATTGGCCGCGCCCTCCCCCAGGAAAGCCACCGCCACGCCAGGCTTGCCCTGCATCTTCCTGGAGAGCGCGGCACCCGCCGCCGGCCCGAGGCTCTCGCCGATGATGCCTGAGCAGGAGAAGTTCACCGCGGCATCGAAGAGGTGCATATGGCCACCGCGTCCCCCGGAGAGCCCCGTGGCCTTGCCGAAGATCTCGGCGACCATGGCGTTGAGATCGACGCCCTTGGCGACGGCGATATGGTGTGGACGATGGGTGGCAACGACCACGTCGTCGGCGTTGAGATGGGCACAGACGCCCACCGCACAGGGCTCCTGGCCATTGGAGAGATGCATCTCACCGGGGATCGGTCCCTTGGCCATGTTGAACACCGGGGTCTTGCCTTCCATATAGAGCGTCTCGATGCGCTCCTCGAGATGGCGGCTGGTCACCATCTGGCGATACATCCACAGCCGCTGGTCGTTAGTCGGTTGCATGGGTATCCCTCCGCTCAGATTTCTTGGCGCTGCATGCGCTCGGCGATGTGATCGGCCTGGCGAAGTGCCAGGGCGACGATGGTCAGTGTCGGGTTCTCGGCCCCGCTCGAGGTGAACTGGCTGCCGTCGGAGATGAAGAGGTTGTCGATGTCGTGGGTTTGGCCCCACTGATTGACGACCCCATCCGCGGGGCGAGCACTCATGCGATTAGTGCCCACGTTGTGGCTGGTGGGGAAATCCGGCACCTGGAAGACGCGCTCGGCCCCGGCCGCCTCGTAGCATTTGGTGGCCTGCTGCTCGCCATGGCGACGCAGCGCCACGTCGTTGGGGTGGTCCCCCTTGTAGACGATGGGCACCGGCAGGCCGTGCTGATCCTTCTTGGTGTCATGCAAGGTGACGCCGTTCTTCTCCACGGCTAAGTCCTCGCCGCAGATCCAGACCCCGGAGAGGTGGTCGTACTTATCCAGCGCCGTGGTGATGTCGCGCCCCCAGCCGGCATTGGAGGGGTCCATGAACTTGGCGAAGAAAGGCACGCCCAGCGACATGACTTCCAGCGTGTAGCCACCGGCGAAGCCCCGCGAGCGATCCAGGCGCGCCTCGTCGGAGATGATGCCGGCGAAGGTGGTGCCACGATGCATGTGCACGGGTTTGGGCATCACACCGAAGATGCAGCTGGTGGCATGAGTCATGTAATTGCGTCCCACCTGACCGGAGGAGTTGGCCAGACCGTCGGGAAACAGCGAGGAGTGAGAGTTGAGCAGCAGACGAGGCGATTCGATGGAATTGCCGGCGACGCAAACTGCACGGGCGCGCTGGCGATGCCGATTGCCGTCGCCATCGGCATAGACCACTGCTGTAGCCCGGCCCTTGTCATCATGCTCGATCGTGAGCGCCATCGAGCGCGGTCGCACCTCGCAGTAGCCGCTGGCCTCGGCGCGGGGGATGTCGGTGTACATGGTCGACCACTTGGCGCCGAAGCGGCAGCCCTGCATGCAGAAACCGGCCTGCATGCAGCGTCCGCGCTCGTCGTATTGCTCGGTATTGATGGCCATCGGCCCGGAACGCAACTGCGTGTAGCCGATCCGCTCAGCGCCAGCGGCCAGTACCTTGAAGTTATTGTTCCACTGGTGGTAAGGCATGCCGGTGGAGTCGCCTGTCACACCCATATGGCGCTCGGCCTTCACGTAATAGGGCTCGAGATCCTCATAGGAGATCGGCCAGTCGAGAAGGTTGGCCCCTGCGATGTCGCCAAGCTCGCTGTGCGAGCGAAATTCATGAGGCTGAAAGCGCAGCGACACACCGGCCCAGTGGATGGTGCTCCCCCCCACTGCTTTAACGATCCAGGCCGGCAGGCCGGGGAAGGTATCGGTCAACTGGCGAGGCCCGGCGGTGATGCGTTCATCGAGCCAGGAGATCTTCTTGAACATCTCCCACTCGTCGTTTTCGATGTCGTTCATCTGGTAACGCTTACCGGCTTCCAGCACCACGCTGTTGATGCCCTTCTTGGCAAGAGCATGGGCCAGGGTGCCACCACCGGCACCGGAGCCGATGATCACCACCACACTGTCGTCGTCATAGTCGAAACGGGTTGCCATGGCGTGCTTCCTCATTGTGCTGTTCTTGTTGTGTTGTGGCCTCAATCTCGGTGAGTCGGGCGTCACAGCCAGTCGATCACCAGGTCATCGAACCCCCGGTACAGATAGCCCCCCCGTTGCCACGACGACCCCTGGTAGCCGAAGTACGGCTCCCATAGCTCAGGGTTGTCGTAGAGGCCCACTACCAAGGTGCCTCGCACCGTCTGGAAGAAGTCGCCATCCTCGATCTCGCGCAGCAGCATCGCCCGATCCGTTTCTTCGGTGACATCGCCGTAGTCTTTCCCATAGGTGTCACGGGCCCGGCGATTGAGGTCGGCAAGGCCTTCGGCGATCAGAGCCCGATGGCTGTTCAGCAGCGGTTCGAGAGGAGTGAGGTAATAGGTGTCGGCGATGGCGTCGTGGGGGTAGATGTCACGCCCCATGCGCAGCAGGCCGGCGGCCAGGTCTGGATCGGCCAGAGCCCAGCGCGGCCAGAGGCTGCCGGCGCTGAGCGCCAGCCCGCCGGCGACCAAGGCCCCTTGGCCGGAGAGGGTGAGGAAGCGACGCCGGCTCAGCGGCATCGTTCTGGAAGAGGTGGTCATGGCGTGGCTCCTGTTGTTGTTCAGCGCGGTCGTCGCGCCTGTGGTCAGCCAGAGCGACCATCTCGGCCGCACCCCTCCCCTGGCAGCTTTCGTGCCAGGAACCACCAAACAGGAACCAATCGATTGTTTTAAAAGAGATAATTCAAACATTAACCGGCAAAAACCGGCGCCATGCCCTCGGCCCTAAGACCGTACGTTACAGTCGGTGTGACAGCGGCATTTACAGGAAGCGTTACAGCTGTAACGCAGGCGACCAAGGTCGTATCACCGATGACCTTTCCAGGGCGTACCTTGAAAGTCAGGATCACAACCGCTCGATGACGTGCCGGCTTGGCCGGCTCAAGGCCACCACCATGAACACCACACAGCACGCACACGCACAACGAGCCCATGTCGCCACCATTCTGCGTACCCTCGACCAGCCCGACGGTGGCGAGGAGGCGGTGATCGAGCGATCCTGGCGCCGCTGCATCGACCGCTATGGCCTCGATCCCACGGCACCAAGCCTCCCCCGCTATGTCCCAGACGGCACTCTGCGCGAGCACCAGGATCAGGCAGACGCCTTGATTCAGGTAGCTCGAGCTGGCGTCGAGCAGCTCTATCGTCAGGTGATCGAGCTTGGTTATGTGGTACTGCTCACCGATGCTCGGGGCATTGCCGTGCAGTTCCTGGGCTCAAAAAGCGACCAGCGTGAGCACCAGCGTACCGGCCTCTACCTGGGCGCCGACTGGAGCGAAGAACATGCCGGCACCTGCGCAGTAGGCACCTGCATCCAGGAACAGGTGCCTCTGACCTGTCACCATAGTGATCACTTCAGCGCCCACCACATCCAGCTGACCTGCACGGCGGCGCCAATCTTCGACCCGGACGGCCAGCTACTGGCGGTGCTCGATATCTCCGCCTATCGCTCGCCGGAATCGAAGACCTCGCAGACCTTCGCGCTACAAGTCGTCAAACACTATGCGCGGATGATCGAGGACGCCTACTTCCTGCAGCGCTACAGCGGCAGCCACATCATCTGCCTGGATCGATCACGGGAATTCGTGCAGATCAATCGACGCTACCTGATTGCCATCGAGGAGGATGGCACCCTGCTGGCCGCCAACACCGCCGGGCGCAAGCTGCTACGTTTTCACGAATTGCCACTGGCGGGGCCCGGCGAGACGCGTCCGTTTCGAGCCTGGCACATTCAGGACCTGCTGAATGCCGAGACTGACGACGTGCTCAATATTCAGCGCTACGGCGATGACCGGGTACGCGCCTTCCTTACCCACCGCCACCGCGAGCTGCACTTCGCCACCCTGATCGAGCCCCAGCGCCGTCAAGCGCCCAGTGGTGAACCGCGTCGCAAGGACTCGAGCTTGGCACCGCTGGAAGCGCTGGCCGACGATGACCCGGCGATGCGCGATACCCTGACCCGGGCCGCAAGGCTTCGCAACGAACCGATCAATATATTGGTGATCGGCGAAACGGGGACCGGCAAGGAGCGCATGGCCCGGGCCCTGCACGATTCCAGCCGGCGCCGCGAGCAGCCCTTCGTGGCCATCAACTGCGCCGCCATGCCTGAATCGCTGATCGAGAGCGAGCTGTTCGGCTACGAGCCTGGCAGTTTCACTGGCGCGAACAGCAAGGGCATGAAGGGGCTGATCGCGCAGGCTGACGGCGGCACCCTCTTCCTCGATGAGATCGGCGACATGCCATTGCAATTGCAGACCCGGCTGCTGCGGGTGCTGGCAGAGGAGGAGGTGCTGCCCATCGGCGCCAACCGGCCGATCAAGGTTGACCTGCGGGTGGTAGCAGCCACCCACCGCGACCTGCGCGGGCTGATCGACCTCGGCCGTTTTCGCGAGGACCTCTTCTATCGCCTCAACGGGGCCAGTCTGCGCCTGCCGCCGCTCCGTGAGCGGGCCGACCAGGACTTCCTGATCCGTCGACTGTTCGACGAATTGCAGGCCGAGCGCGGGGGGACTCGGGCGAGGCTTCGCGGCGATGCGATGAGTGCTCTGCTCGCCTATCCCTGGCCGGGCAACATCCGCGAGCTGCACAATGCGCTGCGCTATGCCCTGGCCACTTGCGAGGGCGGCGAAGTGGTGGTTGGCGACTTGCCCGAAGAATGCACCAGCGGTCATCTCGCCCATCCGGCGGCACGTCCCGCCGAACCGCTCGCCGGCTACTCGTCAATGGCCCGCGGTAAGGACCCACTGCGTGAAGCGCTTAGCCAGCATCGCTGGAACATCAGTGCGGTGGCCCGAGAGCTCGGGCTGTCGCGCCCCACCATCTATCGGCGCATGAAGCGCCTCGGGATCGTTTCACCACAATATCAGGACGGCGAATAAGCGAGCCTCTCAGGCGTTGTAGACGACCTCGCCAAGCCCGGCGAGATCATAGCCCTGCATCAGGGAGGCTCGCTCTGCAAAACGTGGCTCTCTCGCAAAGGCCAACAGATGCTGCACCGGGGGCTCGAAGTAGCTGCGGCGCCGCATGGCCAGATCGAAGCATTCCTGGTGCAGGGGCACAAAATCGAGCCCATGTCGATGCGCCGCGGCTTCGACGCCAAGCCCGACATCGGCCTGTCCCTGATGTACTGCCAGGGCAAGGTCATCCTCGCTGAGCATGGGATGGCGCGCAAACCGTACCTCCTCAAGCGCAATACCCGCCCGTTTCAGCAGATAACGTAGTAATCGATCGGCACCAGCGCCAGGCTGGCGCCTTGCTACTACCGGTGCATCCTCCTCGCGCTTCCTTGTTCGTGCGAGGTTTTCCCCCTCCCTGTTGCCTGCCGCTGCGTTCACGTTGATGAGCGCGTCCAGCGAGCGAATGCCTCGTGGGTTGCCCCGCGGCAGCATCAACCCCTGGCGGCGCCGCGCCCAGCGGATCATCACCAGGTCGCGTACCCCGCCCAAACCCAGCAAATCCGGGCGGTTGTAGCCACCATCGGCGTCATCCACGACATGCACGCCTGCAAGCAAGGCGTCCCCCTCAAGCAATCGGCGAGCGCCATCGCCGCTGCCATGGCAAAGCATGGCTAACTCTGAACCACTCTCACGCAACGTCCACTCGAGCAGCGGGTCCTGGCTACCCGCCAGCACCCTCGGCACCGGCCTTTGTCCGGGCTGATCGCCCTCCAGGTGACTCATCAACCACAGATCAATGCTTTGGCGGGGAAACAGCAATTTGCCGGTTACCTTGGTGCAAGGGATCTCGCCCTGGCGAACCAGATCGTACACCTTGCGCTCCTTGAGTCTCAGGTAATCGGCCACCTCGGCGGTGGTTAGATAAGGATGGCGAGGCACTTGGGAGGCGTCATCTCTGAGCATGAGTTGAATCCATCGTGTTCACATGTCGTTTTATAGTATTTGACTGCATATTTTTCAGCATAGGATGCATTCCGGATCTATAAACCACATGCTGCAAGCCTTATCAGGAGAATGCCATGTCGACCAGCGGGATAACAGATAGCGCCCTGCACAACGACAGTGCCTTGCACACGGCCCTTGCACTGGTCATCGACATGGATCCGGCACTGGTGGACATCGTCACCTTGTCGCTGCGCGTGTCGTTGAGCGCCGTGCTGGCCGCAGCACTGATCGGCCTGCCACTGGGCGCCGCCCTAGCGCTTTGGCGCCTGCCAGGCCGCGGGGTGGTCATCGTGGCGCTCAACGCCCTCATGGGCCTGCCACCCGTGGTAGCCGGGCTTGGCGTTTATCTGCTGCTGTCGCGGGCCGGCCCGCTGGGTGAGCTAGGGCTACTGTTTACGCCGAGTGCCATGATCATCGCCCAAGTGGTACTGGTGCTACCGATTATCGCCGCCCTGGCGCGCCAACTGGTCGAGGAGCTGTGGGGCGAGTATCGGGAGCAGCTTTCTTCTTTCGGGCTGAGCCGCGCCCGCGCGATTCCCACCTTGCTGTGGGATGCGCGTTTCGGCCTGATTACCGTGGTGCTGGCCGGTTTTGGCCGCGCCAGCGCCGAGGTCGGCGCGGTATTGATCGTCGGTGGCAACATCGATGGCGTGACCCGTGTCATGACCACCGCCATCGCACTTGAGACCAGCAAGGGCAATTTGCCGTTGGCGCTAGGACTCGGGATCGTGCTGTTGAGCCTGGTGGCACTGATCAACGGCGCCGCCTATATCATCGGCGAAACCGCCAGGAGACGACTGGGATGAGCGACATGAGCATGGCGATTGGTATCGAAGCGCCTCCCGCCGGTCTCGCGATGGAGTCGGTGAGTTTCGACCATCGCGGCCAGGCCCTGCTGCATGACGTGACGCTCACGCTTTCGGGCGCCGGCAAGACTCTAATCATGGGCCCCAACGGCGCCGGCAAAAGCCTCTTGATGCGCTTGGCCCACGGCCTGCTGCAACCCAGCCGAGGGCAGATCCGTTGGCCGAATGGCCAGCCGCGTCAAGCCATGGTCTTCCAGCGCCCAGTGCTGCTGCGCCGCTCGGCACTGGCCAACCTGACCTACACATTGAAGATCAACGGGGAACCTCGCGCCAAGCGACGCGCGAAGGCCATGGAAGCATTGCAACGCTTTGGTCTTGCTGCCCTGGCAAAACGACCGGCAAGAGTGCTGTCGGGTGGCGAACAGCAGCGACTGGCACTGGCTCGCGCCTGGCTCATCGGCCCCGAGGTGCTCTTTCTGGATGAGCCCACCGCGGCGCTGGACCCCGCCGCCATCAAGGCGGTCGAGGATGCAATCGAGGATTTCCACCGCCGCGGCACCCGCATCGTCATGACCAGCCACGACCTCCACCAGGCACGCCGCCTGGCCGATGAGGTGATTTTTCTGTGCAGCGGCCGACTGGTCGAGCACAGCAAGGCCGAGACATTCTTCTCGGCACCATGTACCGCGGAGGCGCAAGCCTTCGTGAAAGGAGAACTGGTCTGGTAACGCGTTCTGCGACGCTCTCACCAGTTGCCTTTACTCGTTGTCACTACTACAAGGAAAGCTCGTATGCGCTATCGGATACTTAGCCTCGCCGCCCTGGGCCTTATCGGCAGTACCCTGACTACCGCTGCCCTCGCTCAGGACGATGCCCCCTTCATCACTCTGGCGTCGACCACGTCCACCGAGCAGTCGGGCCTGTTCGAATCGATTCTGCCCAAATTCAAGGAAGACAGCGGCATCGACGTGCGTGTCGTCGCGGTGGGTACCGGTCAGGCCTTCGAAATCGCCCGTCGCGGCGACGCCGACAGCCTGCTGGTGCATGACACTAATGGCGAGAAGCGTTTCGTTGACGAAGGCTATGGCAGCGAACGTCAAAACGTCATGTACAACGACTTCGTGATCCTTGGGCCGGACAGCGACCCTGCTGGCGTGCGCGGTTCAAAAGACATCGAACAAGCCCTGACGCGCATCGCCGAAGCCGAGGAACCCTTCGCCTCACGCGGCGATGACAGCGGTACCAACCGTGCCGAGCTTCGCCTGTGGGACGCCGCCGATATCGAACCGAGCGGCGAATGGTACCGTGAGCTGGGTAGCGGCATGGGCCCCACCCTCAACACCGCGGCCGGCATGGACGCCTATGTGATGTCCGACCGCGCCACCTGGGTCGCCTTCCAGAACCCGCAGAACCTGGACATCGTCTTCGAAGGCGACGAGGCACTTTTCAATCAGTACGGCAGCATCCTGATCAGTGAAGAGCGCTTCCCAGACCTCAAACATGACCTGGCCGAGCAATGGCATAACTGGCTGACCTCCGACGAGGGCCAGGAGGCAATCGCTGATTACAGTCTCGATGGCCAACAGCTCTTCTTCCCCAATGCCGACGATTCCTGATGGCTAACGCCTTTACATGGCAAACGGGTAAAGGCTGGTTAAAGGTCCGGCTCGAGGCCTGACACGACAATATTTGAAACACTCATTATCGGGCGCCTAACAGGCGCCCGATGTCGTTGCAGTGGGCATCGGGCTGCAACCTTGGTCTACCCTTGGCGACCCTCACTTTACGTTAACGTAAACCAAGCCTAGGCTAGTGCTATCAACCGAGATTAGACATCCAGCAACGCGGCGCACGACGGCCTGTCGGGTCTTCCTCGACGCCGTCCGCCAACGACTCGCCCGGGAGCCACGCCATGCATACCCCCTACCAGCCCCTCGACTTCGGCCTCGATGAGACCATGGTCATGCTGCGCGATCAGGTAAACGCCTTCGCCCGCGACGAAATCGCCCCGCGTGCCGCCGAGATCGACGAGCAGAACGAATTCCCCAACGATCTGTGGCAGAAGTTCGGCGACATGGGCCTGCTCGGCATCACCGTGCCCGACGAGGACGGCGGCAGCGGCATGGGCTATCTCGCCCACTGCATCGCCATGGAGGAGATCTCCCGGGCCAGCGCCTCGGTGGCGCTCTCGTATGGCGCCCACTCCAACCTGTGCGTCAACCAGTTAAAGCTCAACGGCAGTGCCGAGCAGAAGGCCAAGTACCTGCCCAAGCTGATCAGCGGCGAACACGTCGGTGCCCTCGCCATGTCCGAACCCGGCGCAGGCTCCGACGTGGTGTCGATGAAGCTGCGCGCCAAGAAGGACGGCGATCACTACATCCTCAACGGCAACAAGATGTGGATCACCAACGGCCCCGACGCCCATGTCCTGATCGTCTACGCCAAGACCGACCCGGCGGCCGGCTCGAAGGGCATCACCGCCTTCATCATCGAAAAGGACATGCCCGGTTTCTCCACCGCCCAGAAGCTCGACAAGCTCGGCATGCGCGGCTCCAACACCTGCGAGCTGGTGTTCCAGGATTGCCGCGTACCGGTCGAGAACGTGCTGGGCGAGGAAGGCCGCGGCGCCAAGGTGCTGATGAGCGGGCTGGACTACGAGCGTACCGTGCTCGCCGCTGGCCCCATCGGCATCATGCAGGCCGCCATGGACGTGGTGGTGCCCTACGTTCACGAGCGCAAGCAGTTCGATCAGGCGATCGGCGAGTTCCAGCTGGTGCAGGGCAAGATCGCCGACATGTACACCACCTTGAACGCCTGCCGGGCCTATCTATATGCGGTGGCCGCCGGCTGCGATCGCGGCCAGAACTCTCGCAAGGATGCCGCCGGGGTGATCCTCTACTGCGCCGAGAAGGCCACCCAGGTGGCGCTGGATGCCATCCAGCTGCTCGGCGGCAACGGCTACATCAACGAGTACCCCACCGGGCGCCTGCTGCGCGACGCCAAGCTCTACGAGATCGGCGCCGGCACCAGCGAGATACGGCGGATGTTGATCGGCCGCGAGATCTTCAACGAATCAAAATGAAAATGGCTGCGCTCACTCATACGGCGTTAAAAATTGACTCAAGATGCTCATTTACAACAGTAAACTCGAACGCGAGCCCGGTCCGTCTTCGTCAATTTTTGCCTGGTCTGAGTATCGCTCGCCGATTTTCGCCAACTAAGGATTGAAGAGCTCCATGGCAAACTTAACGACCCAGATCAATCCGCGCAGCGACGGCTTCCAGGCCAACGACGCGGCGATGCGCGCCGAGGTCGGCAAGCTGCGCGAGCTGACCGCCGCCATCGCCCAGGGCGGCGGCGAGAAAGCCCGCGCCCGCCACGAATCCCGCGGCAAGCTTTACGTGCGCGACCGCATCGACCACCTGCTCGACGAGGGCTCGCCCTTCCTCGAGTTCTCGGCGCTGGCCGCCCATGAGGTCTACGACAGCCCGGTGCCCGCCGCCGGCGTGGTCACCGGCATCGGCCGAGTGTCCGGCGTGGAGTGCGTGATCGTCGCCAACGACGCCACGGTCAAGGGCGGCACCTACTTCCCGCTGACCGTGAAGAAGCACCTGCGCGCCCAGGAAATCGCCCGCAAGCATCGCCTGCCCTGCCTCTACCTAGTGGACTCCGGCGGTGCCTTCCTGCCCCGTCAGGACGAGGTCTTCCCCGACCGCGACCACTTCGGGCGCATCTTCTACAACCAGGCGACGCTGTCCGCCGAGGGCATCCCGCAGATCGCCGTGGTGATGGGCTCCTGCACCGCCGGCGGCGCCTACGTGCCGGCCATGGCCGACGAGTCGATCATCGTCAAGGAACAGGGCACCATCTTCCTCGGCGGCCCGCCCCTGGTGAAGGCCGCCACCGGCGAGTCGATCAGCGCCGAGGCCCTGGGCGGTGCCGACGTCCATGCCAGGATCAGCGGCGTGGCCGACCACTACGCCGAGAACGACGCCCACGCCCTGCAGCTCGCCCGGCGCTGCGTGGCGCGGCTCAACTGGCAGAAGCACGGCCAGCTCGCCATGGCCGAGCCCAAGCCACCGCGCCTCGACCCCGAGGAGCTCTACGGCATCGTCGGCACCGACCTCAAGAAGCCCTACGACGTCCGCGAGGTGATCGGCCGCATCGTCGATGACTCAGCCTTCGACGAATTCAAGCGCTATTACGGCGACACCCTGGTCACTGGCTTCGCGCATATCCACGGCCACCCGGTGGGCATCGTCGCCAACAACGGCGTGCTGTTCTCGGAAAGTGCGGTGAAAGGCGCGCACTTCATCGAGCTGTGCGCCCAGCGCAAGATCCCGCTGGTGTTCCTGCAGAACATCACCGGCTTCATGGTCGGCTCCAAGTACGAGCACGAGGGCATCGCCAAGCACGGCGCCAAGCTGGTCACCGCCGTGGCCTGCGCCAAGGTGCCCAAGTTCACCGTGCTGATCGGCGGCAGCTTCGGCGCCGGCAACTACGGCATGTGCGGCCGCGCCTTCGAGCCCAACCTGCTGTTCATGTGGCCGAATGCCAGGATTTCCGTGATGGGCGGCGAACAGGCCGCCGGGGTGCTGGCCCAGGTCAAGCGCGAGCAGATCGAGCGCGAGGGCCGCGAGTGGTCCGCCGAGGAAGAGGCGGCCTTCAAGCAACCGACCCGCGACCAGTACGAGCACCAGGGCCACCCCAACTATGCAAGCGCGCGCCTATGGGACGACGGCGTGATCGATCCCGCCCAGACCCGCGACGTGCTGGGGCTCTCCCTGGCCGCCGCCATGAATGCCGAGGTGGAAGAGACCCGCTTCGGCGTCTTCCGGATGTGAGGTTGCCATGAGCACAGACAACGTTTCCCGTCCCTCGATGTGCCGCCTCGAGATCGACAACCGCGGCGTGGCCCGGTTGACCCTGACCCGTCCCGAGGTGCACAACGCCTTCGACGACCACCTGATCGCCGAGCTCAACGATCACCTGCACCGGGTAGGCGAGCTCGCCCAGCGCGGCGAGGTTCGTGCGCTGGTACTCAGCTCCGAGGGCAAGAGCTTCTCCGCCGGCGCCGACCTGAACTGGATGAAGCGCATGGTCGACTACGACTTCGAGGACAACCTCGCGGATTCCCGCGAGCTCTCGGCGCTGATGCACGGCCTGGACACCCTGCCCTGCCCCACCGTGTGCCGCGTGCAGGGCGCCACCTTCGGCGGCGCCGTGGGCCTGGCCGCCTGCTGCGACATCGTGATCGCCGCAGACAAGGCCAAGTTCTGCCTCTCTGAGGTGCGGATCGGCCTGTCGCCGGCGGTGATCAGCCCCTACGTGCAGCGCGCCCTGGGTGAGCGGCAGATGCGCCGCTATGCCCTGACCGCCGAGGTCATGGACGCCGCCACCGCCGAGGCCCTGGGCCTGATCCATCGCGTGGTCGAGCCGGATACACTCGACGCCGCCGTCGAGGCCATGGTCGAAACCCTGCTCGGCACCTCGCCCCAGGCCAGCCGCGCCACCAAGGCGCTGCTCGCCGAAGTGGCCCGCGAGCCCGACAGCAATGCCACCCGCGATCACACCTGCCGCATCATCGGCGAGCTGCGGGTCAGCCATGAAGGCCAGGAGGGCCTGGCCAGCTTCCTCGAGAAGCGCCGTCCCGCCTGGGCCCCCCGACGATTCATCGAACACGGAGCGCCGCACATGACCCGGACGTCCGCTACCCCCGCCCAGCGCTTCGACACCCTGCTGGTGGCCAACCGCGGCGAGATCGCCTGCCGCGTGATGCGCACCGCCCGTGCCCTGGGCCTGCGCACCGTCGCCGTCTACTCCGACGCCGACGCCAACGCCCGCCACGTGCGCGAGGCCGACGAGGCCGTGCGCCTGGGCCCGGCCGCGGCCCGCGAGAGCTACCTCAAGGTCGAGGCGGTGATCGAGGCCGCCCAACGCACCGGCGCCGGCGCCATCCACCCCGGCTACGGCTTCCTCTCCGAGAACGGCCCCTTCGTCGAGGCCCTGGACGCCGCCGGCATCACCTTCGTCGGCCCGCCCGCCTCAGCCATCGCCGCCATGGGCGACAAGTCCGCCGCCAAGGCACGCATGCATGACGCCGGCGTGCCCCTGGTGCCCGGCTACCACGGCCACGACCAGGACGACGCCCTGCTGCGAGATGAGGCCGATCGCATCGGCTACCCGGTGCTGCTCAAGGCCAGCGCCGGCGGCGGCGGCAAGGGCATGCGCGTGGTGGAATCCGGTGAGGCCTTCCAGGCCGCCCTGGAGGGTTGCCGCCGCGAGTCCCAGGCCGCCTTCGGCGACCAGCGTATGCTGATCGAGAAGTACCTGACCCAGCCGCGCCACGTGGAGGTCCAGGTGTTCTGCGACACCCACGGCAACGGCGTCTACCTCTTCGAGCGCGACTGCAGCGTGCAGCGCCGCCACCAGAAGGTCCTTGAGGAGGCCCCAGCTCCGGGCATGACCGCTTCGCTGCGCCGCGAGATGGGCGAGGCCGCGGTGCGCGCCGCCAAGGAGATCGGCTACGTCGGCGCGGGCACGGTCGAGTTCCTGCTCGACTCTTCACAAGGGCAGGACGGCGCTTTCTATTTCATGGAGATGAACACCCGCCTGCAGGTGGAGCACCCGGTCACCGAGATGATCACCGGCCAGGACCTGGTGGCCTGGCAGCTCAAGGTCGCCATGGGCGAGCCGCTGCCGCTGGCCCAGGACGAGTTGACCATCACCGGCCACAGCTTCGAGGCGCGCCTCTACGCCGAGGCCCCCGATCAGGACTTCCTGCCCGCCACCGGCACCCTCTCGCGCTTCGCCATGGATCTAGACGGCGCCGGCCTCGAGCCGTCACGCGTGCGCCTGGACAGCGGCGTGGCCACCGGCGATGCCGTCTCCATGCACTACGACCCGATGCTCGCCAAGCTGATCGTGCACGGCGACGACCGCACCCAGGCCCTGGCCACCCTCAACCGGGCCCTGGCCGCCCTGGACGTACAGGGCGTGGTCACCAACCGTGGCTTCCTGCAGCGCCTGGCCACCCACCCGGCCTTCCGCAACGCGGAGCTGGACACCCGCTTCATCGAGCGCCACGAGGACACCCTGTTCGCCGCGCGCGAAATCGCCCCCGAGGAATACGCTGGGGCGGCGCTGATCGGCCTGCACCAGCTGGCCCGGGAGTGCGAGAGCGACTCCCCCTGGGACCGCCACGACGGCTTCCGCCTCAATGCCCCGCACACCATCCGCATCGCCCTCTGCGCACCCGAGCATGCCGCGGACGAGGACGACGCCAAGGCCGTCACGGTGGTCGAGGGCCGGCGCGAGCAAGAGTCCGCGCCCTGGCGGCTTTCCATCAAGGGCCAGAGCTTTTCCACCACGTATGCCGCCACCCTGGAGCCACTCGAAGGCGACGCCGTGGCGGTGACGCTCGACGGCCACCGCCGCCGGCTTCAAGCGCGGCGCGACGGCAACGTGCTGGTGATGGTCGACCCGCAGCGCGAGACTCGGCTGTTCTGGCGGCGCATTGACGCCATCGACCACGGCCATCACGAGGCCGAGTCCACCCTCACCGCGCCCATGCACGGCACCGTGGTGGCGCTGCTGGTGGAAGCCGGCGCCAAGGTGGAGAAAGGCATACCACTGATGGTCATGGAGGCGATGAAGATGGAGCACACCATGACCGCCCCCGCCGACGGCCACGTGGAGAGCTTCCACTTCGCCGCCGGCGACACCGTGGGTCAGGGCGACGTGCTGCTGGAATTTGCCGCCGAGGAATGACGTCCAGCGCCATGGTGAGCGGTGCCGGCGACAGGTCGAAGTGGAGGTCCTCTGCCAGGGATGGCAGAGGTAACGCCCAGGGAAGGGTTCACAGCGCCTCCACCTAGACCTGTCGCTGGATCCGCCGCGACCACGACAGGAGAGAAGAGATGGCATTTCCCCAATCCGTTCGCCTGGTCGAGGTCGGCCCCCGCGACGGCCTGCAGAACGAGCCCGAAGCGATCGCCACCGCGACCAAGCTGGAACTGATCGACCGCCTGGGCGGCGCCGGCGTGCGCCATATCGAGGCGGCAAGCTTCGTCTCGCCCAAGTGGGTGCCGCAGATGGCCGATCACCGCGAGGTGATGGCCGGGCTCAGGCGCCGCGAGGGCGTCGTCTACTCGGCGCTGACTCCCAACCTCAAGGGCCTCGAGGCCGCGCTCGAGTGCGGCGTGGACGAGGTCGCGGTGTTCGGCGCCGCCTCCGAGGCCTTCTCGCAGAAGAACATCAACTGCTCGGTGAGTGAGTCGCTCGAGCGCTTCGCCCCGGTGCTCGAGCGCGCCAAAGCGGCGAAGGTGCGCGTGCGCGGCTACGTATCCTGCGTATTGGGCTGCCCCTACGAGGGCGAGATCGCCCCCGCCAAGGTGGCCGAGGTGGCAAAGGCCCTTTTTGAGATGGGCTGCTACGAGGTGTCGCTCGGCGACACCATCGGCACCGGCACCCCGCTCAAGGCCAAGCGCATGCTGGAGGCCGTGGCCCGCGACATCCCCATGGACAAGCTCGCCGCCCACTTCCACGACACCTACGGCCAGGCAATCGCCAACCTCTATGCGGTGCTCGAGGAAGGCGTGGGGGTGATCGACAGCTCCGTGGCCGGCCTCGGCGGCTGCCCCTATGCCAAGGGCGCCTCGGGCAACGTGGCAAGCGAAGACGTGATCTACCTGCTCAATGGCCTCGGTATCGAGAGCGGCATCGATCTCGATGCGCTGGCGGAAACCGGTAGCTGGATCACCCAAACCATCGGGCGCCCCAACCGCTCCAAGGTGGGCGTGGCGCTCGCTGCAAAGTAACAGAAGCGCAGAAATGAAAAGCCCCGAGCCGGAACACCGGCTCGGGGCTTTTCTTGTCACGCTTATTTCTCTTATCTGAAAGTTAACGCTTGCAATATGCGCGCCCACGAAATGGAGTCGAAGGCGCAATGTAGCAGGCGTCGCCGTGCCTGCACCTGGTAGGCTAACATGACGCGCTGCAGCCTAATTTAGACCTTCCCATCTGGCGGAGCGCCTTCCTCACACTTTTTACAGTTGAGAAGATGTCCGAGCATTTCATTCCGTGTTTCTAACTTTTCCACCCAAGGTCGATTCTGCCAGGGCGGATTATGCCTCACATGCTGAAAATGCCCGCATGACAATTCCGCAACCCAATCGTCGAACTCATCTTTGTGAAATCCCGTGAGTGGTTGATTCATGGTCACCTAACGCCGCCAGCACGCGCGGCTTTGTAGTGAAGGCGAAGCCGCAACATAAAGGGCGTCCGGCGGCCGTAGGCCGCGAATTGATGCGCCTTGTTATACATGAGCCTCCTCCGGAATTTGAACCAATAGGTCAGTAACCCCGATATCTTCACCAGCCTGTGACAGCAAAGTACTAGCCTGACCACGATGGTGGGTTTGATGATTGAAAAAGTGAAGAACCAGACTCGAAAAGCGTTTGTTGGCAGGAACCCCTTTGCTATTGCGATAGGCAAGCACAAAATCCAAATCACTTTCGGATAATTCAGCTACCCAATTGACTATTGTCTGATCCAACCAGGCCCGGTGCTCAGTCAGACAGCCTAAATCATCGAAAACAATCTGGTCCAAGCTGGTTGGCCTCGGAAGATCAGCGACTCCACGTAGCGAGCTCAAGCACGATGGGTGTGTAGCAAATCGCTTAAGCCAGATTGTGTCGCCAACGACGATATGGTTCAAAGTACCCAGAATAGAGCCGAAAAATGCCCGACGACCCGTAATCAAATCGTTGGCAGAGAGATGACCCGCAGCCTCATAGACCTTTGAGTTCATCCGTTGATTGTAGATGGCCAATAATTCAAAGTGATACTTCAGGCTCATCGGAGTTCCTTCTCATGTATGACGCCGCATTCAGCGGCTTGTCCGCTGCAATGCTTGATTAGAAGCGCTCATCGCATCCAGCTCGCCTGGATCACGCAAATACATTTTGACCAACTGACGCTTATCAAGGCCTTTGTTGCTAAGACCTATGTCTTCACGAATTGCTTTGTACAGTTCATCAACAGAAAAAAGTACATTACCGCCAGATTCAGATACTTTTTGAAAATCCAGCTGGGCGTTTATGACTTTTGGGGAGCCCCATAAAACGACATTCGTTTTAAATTCCACCATGAAATCAAAGAGTTATTGTTGTGATGGCGGCTCAAGAGAAACGTTTTCGTTCTGCTCAGACATCATCCTTGCCACCATATCCAAGAAGCCTTTATACAGATCTACCTTTCTTTCCCGATGAGCCTCTTCAATTTCCCGTTTTTTAATCTGTGCTTGAGTATAGAGAGCACCTCCAACACCAACTAGAACCGTGGCCATTGCCCCGACAACTGCCGCTGAAACGGATGGACTTGCACTTTCTAAGAACGTCAGCAACCTAGCCAGTATTATCCAGGATAAGATAGCCAGCACCAACGATTAACCCAATACCAAATATGAAACCAATAGCTTGGGCTATTTTTGGAGATTTGCTCATTTTCTTACCTTCTAACGCCAGCCAGCATGCGCGGCTACGGAATGGAGGCGAAGCCGCAATGAAGTAGGCGTCGCCGTGACTGGCCGAGTTAGATTCGGGTCTCTCATAGCTTTGAGATTTTCCGAATCTCTTCGCGAACCGAAACTACTTGCACAAGCTTTCCTGAGGGGAGTATTTTTACAAAAATCTCATCCGGCAATGGAAATGAATTCACGATACCTCCCTCATCCGTTCCCTCAGTGTTTACAAGATGCTCGGAATTTTTCATTATCTCGTAGATATCTGACGGCATTGCTACCCCACCTCTATCAAAGGTTGGTATGCGATCACCTTCCCTAAAGAAACAAAAATCATCCTGCGACTGTAGCTCTACAAATTCTCGCATATCATTCTCGGTTTCAAAATAATATTGAAAACGAAGCTCGGGGGGAGAAAATATTTCAGTCATGAGATCAAGCATCGATACCTTTCGAAACGACTTTCCATCGATGTCATTAACTCCTATTACGGCCATCGTTTCTGAATAGGATGAATTTGAAAGCGTTACGCCAACCGAAAACATTCCGTGAAGATGGATTAGGCAAAGCAGTCCGTGGCTTTCAGTTCCAAGCAATATTAGATAGTGTTTTCGACACTCTAGATCAATATATTCACGTAGCGAATCAAAAAGACTATGGTCAAACCCATTACCAAGAGCCACATATTTCTCTACTGAACTGTAATCTGCGGACTTTAATACTTTAGAAATCTCAACTGCTTCTGGATCAAGAAAATATTCCCCTACAGTATCAACAGCAAATTCATATGCTATTTTCAATAGCCCGACTTTGAAATCATCGAGATCTATAGACATAGAGCACTTTATACTGGGGCGCTCAAGAGTTTCGACTTTTCGATCTATTTTTTCAAGCCCCTCAAGTGGAACTCTCATTTTTTTTGATATCTTTTTTAGGATGTCATCAAGCTTTTTCTCATCTGACGCATCCACACAGATATTTACTTTAGTAAGGCCGTCCTCGACTTCTTCATACGCGACACTTGTAACCGAATAGGGCAATAAATTGTTATCTTTATCTAGCCTGACTTGAATTTTTTTCTCTGCATCTTCCGAAAGACTATGGGTTCCTGAAAAAGGGTTCGGAAGCTTGCTTGACTTTCCCTTCCAACCAAGCAAAAAACGTTGAAATTCTGAGAAGCTATGGTTGACAAGCTTCGAATCAACATAAGACCCCATATTTGAATTACAAGTTTTACAAACACTATAGATGTGGTAATAACCACCTAGTGAATCTGGAATTACATGCTCATCTGAAAATTCATCAGACTCTTTTCGGCATATAATACATAGCTCTTGCACGGTATCTCCCTCTCGCATCTAACGCCCCACTCACCGGAATTTTGGGAGCGAAGCGAGTAAAATTTCCGAGTGCAGTGGCTTGTTATGCTTCTTGTTAAAAAACCACATTTTCCCAATCGCTCCAACAGACCTTATTGCTCTCAATAAAGCTTTCGTCCCAGACTGTATCGCCATCACCTAAATTTAGGGCAACAGCAGTATCACTAGTCCTCCTAATATCTAGATTCTCTTGACCATAAGTTTGGGCTCTGATGGTATACATTTGGCACCCCATGCAGTTACAGGTGTCGGCCGTACATTCATCATAAAGCAGCAACGTTAAGTCGTTATCGAAGTCTCTGAACAGATGCGTAAACGTGCCATTTTCATTTTCAATAATAAATAGAATTGAAGGTGCATCTCTGGAGTCATCCTCACTATTAAGAGATTCCATATCTTCAACAATAGCACCCTTTAAAAGCTCTCCAGATTTATCGAAAAACGGATCAACAAGAACATTAACCCCTCGCTCGATAGCCCAGTTCATAAATCTATCAAAATCTTCATCATTTTCGATAATATTAAGCTTATACGATTTATAACTGAAACCAATACTGGACCAATTTTTAAGATAAACTTTTAGGTCCATCGGGGATGTAATAAGGAAAGCAGAGTTGTTCACATGTAATGGTTGGTTGCTTCCACTGTCAACAAATGAGATCAACGGAGCATAGTAATTTTTTACCTTATCATGAAGTAGCGATATTCCCCGAGTATATTGGGTAATTTCAAATCTTGAACACTCAATCAAATCAACAGGTTGGCTTGAATGGCTTTGTATATCATCATGCATCCCTTGGATATTACCATCTGACGAGTAACAAAGAGGGTTGCCTTTCTCCTTTGAATCTACAATCCAATTATTTAGTTGGTTGCAAACTAATTCGGCTTTTTCTGCGTCATAACGTTGGACGCGTCCGCGCTCCTGAACATACCGTACACCTCCGTCACCCAAGACGGCTTTAATACAAAGATGGCCACCTTTATAAAAAGCGGATTTAGAATTCCACAAAACGTGTTTTATTTGTTGACTAATTTCCGAAAATCCAGCCCATAAGGCCTGCCCATGGTCAAGACTTAAAAACCATCTTTGATAATCGAAATCTTGCAACTCAGGGTGTTCATCCATACCGGGATTGCTTGCAATACCTAAAACCCTATCCGATTTCCGTAGACATCTTTGATGAATTATTCCGACATCAAAAGGCAAGTTTTCTTCGTTAATTTCAATTAGGACCGAAGCATTAGAAAGCCCTTCTTGACAATGCATACACTTTGAAATCTCTTTGCTTTCAAGAACTTTCTCTCTTACTTTTTCTGAATATGCAACAGCAATCGGGCTGGCGTCAAAGTCATCATCACCATTGATCGGTCCAATCATGATCTTCTTGTCTTGAAGCCAATCTTGCTCTGCTATAAATCTTTCTGCCCCTGAAAATGTTGAAAACCGTCCATAAAGTTTATGCCTAGAGCCATCACCCATTTCGATTTCAGAGTCATGAAACTTGACTCTGAACTCACCATTTTCATCAAATCTATACAACTCTAACAAGGCAATATCAAAATCAGATAGAAAAGAATCAATTATTACGACTTCTCTTCCCGAGCAAATATCATACTTCTCTGGGTCAAACTGCATCTGGAAAACAGTGCTATGATCTTGATTAACTGCGCTCTCAGGTTTTTCATCTTTTATGAACTTCTCAATAAAAGAACCAATCCCATTAAGATCAACTGATTGGCGTCCCTTAGACCAATCCAGTGTTTTTGATATTAAATAGCCCCATAGTAATTTTGGATTAGTAGACAGCTGAGTTGAAATTGATGCTAGAAATGCCTTTTCATAACTTCCGTTACTTTCTATATCTAAAGAAATAACATATATCCGACGTATGAGGTTGTGAAGGGACTCAGTGTCATAATCAGCAAATCCATTTCTCTCTAACGATCTAGTTAGAGTGTTTAAAAAGCTCTGATATGTAATCCGCTCCGACTTGGACATAGGGTTGTCTTGAGGTGAAGCTCCATTAAGTCTTGCTGATGTTGTTATTTTTTTGAGATCAGAAAGAATTTTTCTTGATGAGTGATTCGAAGTTAATATTACATAACATTCACACTTATTCTGAGAGACTATATATTGCCTAACAAACTGATCTATCGTTTTAAAAAATTCCGAATCAACCTTGTCTGAGAGCGCAAGCTTCCTTTTTACCTGTAGATACGTTCTCGAGTTTTCATGAGTAATAACAATATCATCTACAGCATCCTCTGTTTCAAATGAAACTTTACAGATTTTCTCTTCATGTTCCCGCTCAAGGATACTGGAGCAGTCTAACTCCAACCCCATTGATAAGACGAAAAAGGCTGCGACTCGTTGCTGGAAATCTATTCCACTATTTGTGGCTGCTCCGCCTCCGGTTCCTTGCATCATTTATCTACTCAAATATTTAGTCTAGTTAAACGGAAATAGAAGCTTACCGCTCAGAAGCATAACGCTTTACTCACCGGAAAATAGCGAGCGGTAGCGAGTCATTCTTCCGGTGCAGTAACTTGTTAGCCATTATTCTACGGCTTCAAGAATGCCAATTTTGCACCAAAACCAATAAAGACGATGCCAGTGACCGACTTTAACCATTTAGTAAAGCTGGCACTGCTTGCAAGATCCTTCAACCGAGCTAGCAACAAGCCCATAGCAGAAAACCAAACTAAATTAATGAAGGCATGTGCCGAAACAAGGAAATATGCTTGGTAAGCGCTCTCACCTATAGACAAGAACTGCGGAAACGCCGCCAGATAAAACATGGATACCTTCGGGTTTAGCGCATTAGTGAGAAAGCCTTCAACGAAGGCACCTCGAGTGGATATGATATTTTGCTTCTTTTTAGAAGATAGTAACTCTGTTTTTTGCTCGTTACTCCAAACAGCCAAAAGAGATTTAACACCTATCCAGAAAAGGTATCCTGCCCCCAACAGTTTGAAGATAAAAAAAGCTTGAGCGGACTGCACGAGAAGAACCGATATCCCAAATATGGACAAGGTTCCATGGACATAAAATGCTGCAACAACCCCCCATACATTAGAAAATCCCGCTTTACGCCCAGATATGGGTACGGTTTTAGCTACCAACACACCATTGGGGCCTGGTGAAATCACTAGCAAGGTAGCCACAAAAACGAAAGTCAGCAGATTCACTATATCCATTTTTCCCTCACTTGGTTTAATAGCACTTGGACGGCTAACGCCTTGGGTAAGCCGCCGGGATGGAGCGCAGCGTAGTACCGGTCGGCTTCACCCACTTGTTAACCATTTTCATCTTCCCGGGAAGGAGCTGCGTCAACCTCCGGAACCAGCTGTTCAAAATGCTTTTTTAGCGCATTAGAGGGAACAAAATTGAAATTTTCAGTGGTCGTGCTCACGGTCAGAGAAAGCCCCTTTGCGCTGCCATCCGCATGGCGTTTCAAGTACGCCGCAATATGACGATCGAATCCAGTCTCGCAAAAGTACGCTACTTTTTCTCCGTAACCGATCATCGTCGGCAGGGCAGCACTGCCCTCCATAAACCTTACAAGCGCCATTCTCGCTTCTGCATTTTCACTGTAGATTGAGATTGAGTGGATGTTTGAGGGCCTGTTCCCGACAGAAACCGCAGAAATGGCCAGCACGGGGTTCATTACCCAAGGGAAAATAACGAAATCAAAATCTATATTTAGCGATTCTTTGTCTCTTTGACGCTGCTTTTCTGCAAGCCACAATGCAACCAACACTGCACCAAGAGCCCCTATCCCGGAAACCCATGTCCCTACCGTTGAAAGGACTGGAAGTATCGTATCTTTAAATGCATTTAGATCGCTTGAGGCACCGAAGGCTACGCCAAAAAGAAAGGCCATAGCGCAAAGCAGAACTATTGCAATTCCTATGAGCAATAGTTTTTGACCTTTCCATGGCATCTAAGTCTCCTTCGATATGGTTAACAGTGATTAGACTGCGCGCTCGTTTATTGACTTGAACGCGCCGGCACGTTCAAGTCAATAAACGAGCGCGCCATCTTCTACTAACCCATTGATATCAAACACTCCTACGCATCGCTCGGCTACCTATGCAGAATTCGCGCGCTTGCGCGATTTGCCAGATCCAATAATACTGTATGAACATCCATGTACTCGGGTAGCAACGTATGGACGCGCAGAGCAGACCACCCAAGCTGATGGATCGTGTGAAGGCCACCATGCGGGTAAAACGCTACAGCCCGCGTACCGAGAAGACCTACTGCTACTGGATACGCTACTACATTCGTTTCCATGGCGTACGTCACCCCGCCAGCATGGGTGCCCCTGAAGTGAAGGCTTTCCTGGAACACCTTGCCGACAGCAGTCTGACCCCATCAGGAAAGTTCTAGCTCCATATAGTGAACAGCACCTTCCGTCTTACATACTCGTAAACCTAACCGTTCGTAAAGCGCCACGGCGGGATTCATGCTGAACACGCAAAGCCGAAGTAGACTAACTCCTGCTTTCTGGGCAATGCCGTTGGCAAAACTGATAGCCTGGGAGCCTAATCCCCTGCCCTGCCAATCCGGCCTTATCTGTAGATCACGAATGTAATAAGCCATATCATCGTGACTCAACCGCAAGACACCCACCGCGCTGTCACCCAAGATGATCTCGTAGCTATCGAACTCTTCCCAGTTCTGATCAAATAGCTCCTGATCCCAATTAATCCCCATCTTTTGATAGTACGGCTCCATATTCTGGCGAGTCAGCCGTTCAACAAATTCCTTGTTTTTCGCTTGTCGGAACTCAGGCGTCATTTCCACTTTCCTGACGGTGATTGAACTGCCTTACGGGTTAGCACTCACGCTTGCGATACGTCGCCGCCCTTGGCGAGATACGTTAGGAATGAGCAACTCGAAAAATAGCCCGGCAGCCGAGGCGGGATATTCACCGGTGCACGTATCCCCGGGGTGGCAGACTCTTTACAGCGAGGAGCTAGGTACGCTACCGCTCCTACCCGAGCATGTGGTCGATGGCATCCGGCCATCCATGCAGTAGTCCCTACGTGTCGAGTCCCGCGTGATTAGTGACACCTTTTGCAGCCCCCATGGCGCAACCTATCATCAAGAACCCTGCCCTTATTCACAATATTTCAAGAATCTTCCCAATGAATGCCGCGCCGGTGGTTGACCCCGCCACCCCAAGAACACCGCAGTTGAGTACCACCGTAAACCAGAAATTAAGTTGGAAAGGCCGCTTGCTTGATTTATGCCGAAACACCTGTTGCGCCAGTAGCGCACCAGGCCAGCCACCTAACAATGCACAGAAATGAAGTGTATTTTCAGACGTTCGCTGAGCCTCGCGTTTCGCGGCCCATTTATCAAGGCCATACAAGACGAACGTTACCGCGCTCATTCCAGCAAAAACCCACAATAGGAATGCCGGGAACTCGCCCGCTGCAACGAACCACCACAAAACCGGAATGGCTGAGAGCGCGACGACTGAAAGGAGCACTCGCTTCGATATCAACACCCCAGAGACGGCATCAAGACCAGCGGGGCGCACATTGACGGCGCGTGCCTTACCATCTGACGCCGTGGTTACGTCATAGGAGACGTTATCACCGACTGAGGGTCGAGATGCACCACGCACCATGCCGCTGACATGAAAGAATAGCCTTTCACCACCCGAGTCGGGGTTGATGAAGCCAAACCCTCTGTCATCTTTCCAAACCGCAATGCGTCCTCGCATCAATCCTTACCCCATCTGCGCCAGGTGTCCTTGTACATCGATAATTCACCGCCGCTGAAGCCCTTATGAACTGGCGCGGCATACCGCCAGCCCTTCTTCCCGTAGATAATCGCAAAAACGCTCGACATCTACATTGCTGAAACGGCCAGAAATAAACTCACCTGGAATCAGCCCCTCGTCCCAACGCTCCGTTACCAGAATATAATCCGCCTCCTTTTCATCGCCCGGAAAGATTTCCACTACGCCAGTGGTTTGATGGACGTAGAGGTCACGAAGCTCTTTGGTACAGCCAAGGATGGGGTATTCATCGTCTATTCTGCACTGATATCCCGCCTTGGCAAAAAATTCGCTTGCGGTGGAGAACAGGGCACTAGGCTCCAAGGGCGGAGGAGGTATTTGTTCAATGTTTCTGGTGATATCACTGGCCACATTGGTGCAACCGGAGACGAGCACTGACATCAAGATGAACAACAGGTATTGCTTCTTCATGGCGGTAGTAACTCTTCACAAGAGGGGGAGAAGCAGTAAAGTAACCGGCCACGCTACCGCCCCTACCTGGGCATGTGGCGATGGCGTCCTGCCATCCATGCAGTAGTCTCGGTGTTCCGGCGATGTTGGTATTCCGCCTGATCGTCTAGGCAATCTTGAGCAGTCAAGCGTATGCGAACGTACTTATAGATCCCACCCGTCGATTAATCACGGTCGTCGCTCGCCCTGGCGTATAGGGTCTTGGGTCCGCGAGCGTCGCAACTCTTCCATATCGGGTGTGGCATACGGTGAGAGGTGATGGCGCCGCTGCAAACGAAAAGCCCCCGAGCCAGTTTTATTGGCTCAGGGCTTTATATTAATGAACATGTATTTTCCCAGGGATTTGATGCCTGGCTCAGGTTAAAGCTTGGTGACACAAAGACCTGAGTAATCGCTAACAGGGTACCCGCTTGCCAAGTGCAAGTATTTACAACATCCTGCACGAGATGATCATCTAATAGATACAACCTACTGCCCGCTTGAGAGAGATCAGAAAAAACATGAATCATGACCTGGAAAGAGCAATAGAGAGCTCTCTTCACAAGATCAGTGGCCATTTAAAAACAAGAACAAAAGTAAACGGTATATTGCCTTTACGCACCAAGCAATGGCTATCACTTTCTGTTATATAACGATGACTGAGCGCGAGTCAGCCCACGAGAACAAGTGCCTTCCAACAAGACCTAAAAAAACTAGAAAGCATAAACAAAAAGAGAAAATATTATTTTAATTTAAATTCAACAGGGTTAATCACCCAAAGAAAGTCAAGCTTCACGAAACACTATCGAGCGCACACACCCCCTGCCATCGGCTTTGGCTGCATAGAGCTGCTGATCGGCAGCATTGACCAATGCATAAGCATCATCTCCATTGATCAGCTCTACAGTGGCAACCCCAACGCTGATCGTCACGACTGGCACCAGACCTGATTTAGCATGTGGAATAGCCAGCGATCTTACTGCCCACTCCAGCTTTTTAGCCTTATCTTCACTGCCGGCCAAGTCGGTTTCTGGCAACAAACAAACGAACTCTTCTCCCCCAATACGCGCGAGCAGGTCGCCGGGACGATTAACACATCCTTTAAGCGCGGCAGCTATCGATTTTAAACAAACATCACCGTAATTATGACCATAATAATCATTGTAACGCTTGAAAAAATCGATATCGACAAAAATCACCGATAACGGCAAACGGCTGCGTTTACAGCGCTGCCACTCTTTGTTGAGCACCTCGTCAAAATAACGTCGGTTTGCAACGCCGGTGAGCCCATCGGTAAGCGCCAGTTCATTCAACCGAGCCGTTTCCGCTTCACGCTGTTTGCGAACTGAAGCCGAAATCTGTAGCGCAGTGGAACGCAATAGCTCGGTACTGTCATCAAGCATGGATGGATGAAGTTGTGGCACCGTCTTGGTGCTTTGTGCGAATCGTAAAATGCAACCGCTGACACTCAGCTCTTGCGTGACTGACACCGTCTGACGGCTGTTGATGTATTCAAACGCATGGGGCTTTGAGCCACTGGCTGCCCATGACAGATCCAGCGCTCGCTCGGGTAGCAGGCAGGCGGCAAAAATATCCTGCGCGCTAATGCCCTGCACCAAGAGCGGTGCGGCATCGGCAAATTCTTCAGCAAAACCTGGCGTCCAGTCCACCAGGTATTGGTCTGCATCAAAAACCGCAAAACTCTGACTGAAAAGAGGCTGCTCACCCATCATGGCCCCCACGGTCAATATTCAGTTGTTTTGCCGCCATTGCTGTGCCCTGCACCCGGGCGCGAATTTTTGCAAAAGCCGTTTCACGCGACGTCGACATATCATCGCAAAATGGTGAGAAGCCGCAGTCATCGGTGGTGCCCAATTGTTCTATTGGAATATGCTGTGCTGCAGCGAGCACCCGGGAGCAAACCTCCTCGGCCGTTTCAATTTCAGGAGCATTGACATCAATCACCCCGATAAAAGCACGCTGCTCTGGCTTCAGGTATCGGGCGACAATTCTTAATGCACGATCAGGGTTTTTCTCAGCAGCCATCGCAATATAAAAGTTACTTACTTTTAACTCAAACAGGCTAGGTAGTAGCTCAGCATAATCAACATCAGCGCTGTGGGTAGAATCGTGATCAGCTCCTGGACAAGTATGGATGCCTATATTCTGCTGCTCAACCACGCTGAAGCGAGAAAAAACCCTATTATTTAAATCAATAAAAGAATTCAATAAACTGCCGCTTGGGTCAAGCTTTATGGCCAGCCGCCCTTCAGTGAAATCAATTTGCACCCTCTCCGCGCCGGCAGCGAAGCAACCTCGAATTTCTTTTTCCTGCTCATCCACCAAGTCATTTAAAAACTCTTCTCGACTATAACCGGGCAGATTCTCCAGGGGATAAAAGAGACTCAAGGCCGACACTGATATAATTGCCTGCTTTATTGGCATGTTCGTGAAGGCCTTGGCTATCGGCAAGGTCTCATATCCGTACGAAGTGAAGCGAAAAGGCCCAGAAGTTAAGCGCGGCAAGCGCCTTACATGCCCATCCTGAAAAGGAATCTCAAGACCATCAGGGGCAAAATTTTCGCCCCCCTCCACCGAGTAAGTCGCAAAGCTATGCGTTTTTCGCTGTTCACCATCGCTAATGATCGGCGACCCTGTCGCCTCAAGTTCTCGGATAGTTTCTTGAACTGCCTCGTCGTAACAGGCAGACATGGTTACTGAATCAAGCTCACCGCTATCAAATTGCTGCTGAGCCAGCATCAACTTCTCAGTTCTAGGAATGCTCCCAATAGCTTCTGTAGGTATAATATACATGCTGGTCAGCCTTTTTTCATTCGGGTGTTAAATTATTTTTACAGAACTTCATTTCAGGCATTCTATTTATAGATCATCATGCTTAACGACAAAAAACCTTTCACTAAATATTACTCGCCAAGCACGACTGGGCCCGCGCAGAGGACCTGCGGGTGATACATCAAAGTCCTCAGACCGATAAAACCTATGTCGACTCGATACACTGTCCTTTTGCTCCGTCAGAGCGGGCCACACCGCAAGCGGCACCTCTGCGTCCAGAACACGAACGATAGGCTCTCACTCGGCGGCACCCACGCTACCGCCCCTGCCGGTAATGGCATCCTGCCATCCATGCGGTAGTCTCTGAGCTCCTGAAGTGTAGTTATCCATGGGCCGCAAGCATCCTTGTGTAACCAACATATCCATTAGTGACTATGGATGCAAAAAGATGATGCAGCGCAAGAGTGGCTCGTCCCAGCGCCGGAATTTCAAACCCATCAAGCGACTCAACAGTACCCATACGACCCGCTAATGTTTGGACGATTGACGACCGGGGTCATTTGGCCGCCGACAAGGCCATCCAATCAGATGCGCATTGCGTCAATCACTTCCTGATAAGGCAATGGCCGAGAAAACAGATACCCTTGGGCCTGATCGCACCCGCGCTCCCTGAGCTTCTCTAATTGTTCGTCGGTTTCCACACCTTCGGCAATAACGTTCAACCCCAGACTATGCGCCATCACAATAATGGTGTTGACGATCACCTCACTGTCCGAATCTGTGTTAACTTCGGCGACAAAGGCCTTGTCGATCTTGAGGGTATGAATCGGAAAGCGCTTCAGGTAGCTCAAGCTTGAATAGCCGGTACCGAAGTCATCCAGGGAAATGTTCACTCCGAGATTGATCAACTGCGTCATCGTGGCGATGGCCGATTCCACATCGTAGATCAGTGTGCTTTCCGTGATCTCCAGTTCCAGGTTAGCCGGCAGCAAGCCGGTTTCCTCCAGGATCTGGTGGATCACGGCGACAAGGTTTTCTTGGTGGAACTGCCGGGCTGAAAGGTTCACTGCCATTTTAAGCCCAGGCGAGGCGGCACCTTTTCGGCATGCCTCACGCAGTACCCATTCGCCTATGGGCACAATCAGCCCTGTCCTCTCAGCCAGGGGTATGAAGTGATCTGGAGACACCATGCCATGTGTCGGATGATGCCAGCGCAGAAGAGCTTCCAGACCCACTACCTCGCGAGAGGCGATATCGATCTGAGGCTGGTAGTAAAGCTGAAACTGTTCCTGGCTTAAGGCATGCCGCAATGAGGTTTCAAACGCGAGACCGTCATAAGGCAGCCCTCTACTATCGGGCACAAAATGCCGATAGTCGTTGCCTCCATATTCCTTAATGCCGGTCATCGCGTCTCTGGCATTATTGATCAGTGAATCAGTGTCTCCGCCATCAGGCGAGTGCTCAGCAATGCCGATGCTGCACGAGACGAACAATTCCCGACCATCGTCAAGAACCATAAGCGAATGTAGTGCGGAAGTGATGGTATTAGCGACCTCGGCGGCATCAGCGATACTGTGTTCGGGGAGCAGGACGATGAATTCATCCCCCCCCCAGCGGGATACCGTGTCGGCCTTGGTCACACAGGACCTGATCCGCTGTGCTACCTGACGGAGTACATCGTCACCGCCAGTGTGACCGAGACTATCATTGACCTGTTTGAACCGGTCGATGTCCAGGTACAGAATGCTGACCATGCTTTGGTAACTGTCTGCCTGTAATATCGCCTGTTGAAGCCGGTCGGTCAGCAACAGACGATTCGGCAACGCTGTGACGTTATCAAAGTGCGTCAGATACTCGAGCTGCTGACTCCTGGCCAAGTTCTCGATCGCGAACGAGATGTCGCCAGCCACTTCCTGTAGCAGTGTCATTTCGGACTGATCGAAGGAAAACGGCTCGCGCCGATAAATCAAAAAAGCGGCTTCCAGACGGTGATCAAGCGAGGCCAGAGGAAAGGCTGCCAAAGCCCCTATTCCCACCTCGGCCAGATTCAGCGAATCGTCATTGGCTTTTTGGTCTGCAAGATCGTTGCGAACTACCGCGCTTTTTCGCTCCAGGCATTGTCTGAGGGCGTCTATTTCAACGTCAGACAAGTGCCGAGTATCAAGCCGGCTATCCATTGAGTAAGCATGCAGCGTCTCGTAACGACCCGACTCGCTGTCGTACTGCACGACTAACGCAGCGGGTAGCTCGCCTTCTTCGACCGTAATACGCGTGGCCTCATCGCACAGCAACTCACTTGTTTGGGCTCGCACGATCAGCGTATTGATACCACTCAACACTTTATGAATGCGGCTGAGGCGCATAATTTTTTGCTCTGACTCTACCCGCTCGGTGATATCCACGATCGCCGCCATGACATAGTTCGTATCGGCCGTTCTCACCGGATTCAAGGCAATTTCAGCCCGGAATTCGGTGCCATCATGTCGCATGGCAAAGAGCTCTCGCCCTGCCCCCATGATCCTCTGCTCAGGGTGGAACATGTACTCATTCCGATAGCCCGCATGATGTGAGCGGAATCTGCTGGGTATCAGGCGCTCCACCGGCAGCCCCACCAAGTGACCATCCGGGTAACGAAATACCGTGTTCGCGAGACGATTGGCCATACGGATGATGCCATCCTCATCGACCATGATCGTCGCCACAGGGCTGGAGTCTATGGTCGAGCGAAAACGTTCTTCTTCACGGTTAAGCGCATCGGCTCCTACCCAACCGACAAAACCCAATACCAAAATGCTGGAGAGGCTACTCAATACGAAACCAAAGGCCTCTGTATAGAGGCCAGCTGTTACGCCCTGCAGGCTCAGCCACCCTGTGACAACTGGCGTGATACAGATGAACGGTAGCCAGCGTCTCAAGGTACGGCCACCCACATACGGACTCGTGGCTGAGCGCATCAGCCCATCTTCAGGGTGCACCAACAGCATTCCCGCCCCACACAGCACGAACAGAGCCGCCGTATGTAGCGCCATGGTAGAAAAAATAAACAGACTGAAATGCTGGATACCGAAGACATAACCGATTAATGCCACGCAGCTGATCATGATCACGGCAAGGGCGAGGAGTTGCGTGGCCAGGATTGAGAGACGCCAAGATAACAAGCTCGCCAGCCAGCCGGCGCCGAGCATGATGAAGCACAATGCGGTACCAACCGACATTCGCCCTGGCCAATGACTCGCTAGCGTAGTCTCGTCTCTCACCACAAGATTATCGATACCGAGTCGCCATCCAAAGGCGTACTCGACAAGGGTTAGCCCCGATACCACGAGAACAAAGCACGCGAGCCCCCCTGAGATAGCAAGGCTAACCGGCGCCGTCACGAACGGCGATTTACACTTCAACATAAGGCCACAGGCAATAAAGCACAGGGCAGTGTTGAGCTTCATCGACTCGAAGTTAGGCAGTACACGCTTTCCTGACTCAAAATCAAAGAGCCAAGACAGCAAAACCAGAGCGCCGCTCACGATCACCACCCAGCCGATCTGATTGGCCATAGCGGTGTAACTTCTCTGCACATACTTCGCTACGCCAATGTGTCGAGCGCCTGCCTCCTGAAATGGCATCCTCTGCTCCCTCCCTGGGTTGAGTGGCATACGACTCAAAGGCTCTTATGATCATCGACCGATAGCCTTAAAGCTTTAAGATCCCCCTGCGCTGGCGGATCCAGGCTATGAGTGGAACAGCGTCAATCGATAGATGATGGACCTTCTTGATATTTTTGTTGACATCCCTCTGCTACAGACCATGAAGGCACAAGTAGATGATTCCGCCTATTTATTGGGTGAGCTTGCAGCCTAGCCATTTCACTCCACTGGACTTAGGTCATCCTTTTGCGTGCTCCAAGAAGCATCTGGTTGAGAGAAGACTTGACTATCCACGCTGAAGTCGCGCTAACGCTTTGGATCTTTGTCAAGATCCAATAGCCACTTGTGAGTTCCACATGGGGTCCGACGGCAGAAACGTTGCCCTTGGCGTGGATCGTGGCCGTGCTTTCGATGCTGATAGGAATGTGACATGAATACAATACATAACCTAAAAGATCAGATATTGCATCTCAAATTCTGTGTTCAGGCCTGAGCCCGCTCGCACTTGAGTGCGTCAACCGCACCAAAGAATGTAAGGATATGTAAGATAAATGAACGTTGTCCATCATTTCCCCGCCCGCTGCAAGACCTGCCTTAAGGTCTTGGCAAGGGCAACTGCCGTTTTTCTTAAATGAAAAAGCCCCCTCGCCAGGTAATGAACTGACCCCCAATAGTTGGACGGTTCATTTAGCCGGCAAGGGGGCTTTCCAGCGTGTGTTATAAAAAAGGGGCTAACGGCTCACTGCTGACCGGCCAGGGCCGCACGATGCGCGTGCAGCTTCTTGTAACTCTCGATCAGTCGGTGATGTTTTTCCAGCCCCTCGAGCTGCATGCTGGTCGGCGTCAGACCGTAGAACCGGACATCGCCATTCACCGAGTCGACCACCGCCTCCATCGTGGTCTCTCCAAACATGCGCGTGAAGTTATAGAGGTAGTCCTCAAGCTCAAGCTCATCGTCGAGCGCAATGTCGAGTACGGCATTCAGCGCCTGGAAGAACAGCCCACGCTCGACGGTGTTGTCGTTGAACTGAAGGAACATCTGGATCCGGTCCTGAGCATCTTCGAGCTGCCCAAGTGCCAGATTGATCAACAGCTTGAGCTCGAGGATGGTGAGCTGGCCCCAGACCGTATTCTCATCAAACTCGACACCGATCAGGGTAATGATGTCCTCCTGATCATCGATCTGGGTCTCTTCCAGACGCTCGAGCAGGTCAGCCAGTTGATCGTCATCCAGGCTGTGAATGTTGAGGATATCTTCACGGAACAACAGCGCCTTGTTGGTGTTGTCCCATACCAGATCCTCGACCGGATAGACCTCGGAATACCCCGGCACCAGGATTCGGCACACCGGTGCGCCCAGGTCTTGATGGACGGCCACGTAAACCTCTTTGCCCATTTCCTCGAGCATGCCGAACAGGCAGGCAGCCTCTTCCTCGGTTGTGCCCGAGAAATCCCACTCACAGAAATCGAGATCGGCCTTGGAGCTGAAGAAGCGCCAGGAAAGCAGCCCCGACGAGTCGATGAAGTGCTCGACGAAGTTATTCGGCTCGGTAACGGCCAGCGAGTTGAACGTCGGTGGCATGAAATCGTTCAGGCCTTCGAAGCTGCGGCCCTGCATCAGCTCGGTCAGGCTGCGTTCAAGCGCCACCTGGAAGCTCGGATGCGCGCCGAAGGAAGCGAAGACACCACCGGTTTTGGGGTTCATCAGCGTCACACAGGCCACGGGGAAGCGACCGCCCAGCGAAGCATCCTTGACCAGCACCGGGAAGCCCTGAGCCTCCAGCGCCTCGACCCCCTCCAGGATATCCGGGTATTTCTTCAGCACCTCCATCGGTACGTCCGGCAGCGTGATCTCCTGTTCAATGATCTCGCGCTTCACTGCCCGCTCGAAGATTTCCGACAGGCACTGCACTTCGGCTTCCTGCAGCGTATTGCCGGCACTCATGCCATTGCTGAGAAAGAGATTCTCGATCAGATTCGAGGGGAAGTAGATCGTCTCGCCATCCGACTGGCGCACAAAGGGCAGCGAGACGATGCCGCGTTCCACCTTGCCCGAGTTGGTATCGATCAGGTTGGAACCGCACAGCTCGTCATCCGGGTTATAGATTTCGAGGCAGTGCTCGTCGAGGATGCCGTCGGGTAGTTCGTCATTGGGCCCCGGCTGGAACCACTTCTCATTCGGATAATGCACAAATTCGCTGTTGGCGATCTCTTCACCGAAGAACTGATCGTTATAGAAGAAGTTGCAGCTCAAGCGCTCGATGAACTCACCAAGCGCCGAGGCCAGCGCGCTCTCCTTGGTGGCTCCCTTGCCGTTGGTGAAGCACGCCGGGGATGCTGCATCACGAATATGCAGCGACCAGACATGCGGTACGATATTGCGCCATGACGCGATCTCGACCTTCATGCCGAGGTTTTCGAAGAGGCGGGTCATGTTGGCGATGGTCTGCTCAAGTGGCAGGTCCTTGCCCTCGATCCAGGTGCTGACACCCTCTTTTGGCTCTGCCATCAACAGCGCCTGGGCATCCTCGTCCAGATTCTCGACCGTCTCGATCTGGAACTCGGGGCCGTTCTGGACCACTTTCTTTACCGTGCAGCGATCAATGGAGCGCAGGATCCCCTGACGATCCTTGTCGGAGAGATCGTCCGGTAACTCCACCTGAATCTTGAAGATATGGTTGTAGCGATCTTCCGGGTCGACGATGTTGTTCTGCGAGAGGCGAATATTCTCGGTGGGGATATTGCGCGCATTGCAGTACACCTTGACGAAATACGCCGCGCACATGGCCGAGGATGCCAGGAAGTAATCGAACGGGCCTGGCGCCGAGCCATCGCCCTTGTAGCGAATGGGCTGGTCCGAGATGACGGTAAAGTCGTCGAACTTGGCCTCCAGCCGGAGGTTATCGAGATAGTTGACCTTGATTTCCATGGAACGGGCACCGGACGTGGTTGCTTCAGCGAAGCAAAGGCAGAAAACCGGCCATTATCCAGCTTTTACCGCCGAGCGTCATTGAAGGGTGACAAAAAATCACCGGCTCGGCGCTGGCCAGCAGCAAACGGCGCTCTTGATGGCTCGTATCCCCAGGTAGCAAAGCCCCAAAAGCCGAGGGCCGCAGTCAGCGGATTTTCGATGCACATGATTCATGAGGGATAGACTCGCCGTCATTCTCAATATCATGATGCCGGCCGGCGCTTAAGGCTGATACGCCGCTCGTGATAAGCGATCGCCAAGCCGCTGGCGATGATGATCATGGTGCCGACATAGACCCATAGATCGGGCATCTCACCCCACAACCACCAGCCGAGTAGAACCGCCCAGACCATGCCGGTGTAGTCGAAGGGGGCGACCAGCGCCGCCGGGGCATGGCGAAAGGCCAGGGTAATACAGGCCATCGCACCGATACCGAAAACACCCGCCCCCATAAACCCTAACCAGTGCAGCGGCCAAGGTGTCTGCCAAACCCAGGGCAGCATGGCGCCGGTAACCAACAGCGGCACCAGCGTGACATAGAAGACCATCGCCCACAGGTATTCACGTACCCCGTAACGCCGTGCCGTGATCATCACCAGTGCGTAGAAAAGCGCGGCACCCACTACCACCAAAGCGCCAAGCTGGAATCCTGCCGTCCCCGGACGCACGACCACCAGCACCCCCAGGAAACCGACCACGGCGGCGATCAGCGGCAATCTTTCTACGCGCTCGCCCAGTAATGGCACCGAGAGGAGGGTCACAAACATGGGGGCGGCGAAGGCAATCGCCGTGGTTTCTGCCAGCGGCAGTACTGTCAGTCCAAACACGAAACACAGCATCGTGCCGGTCGCCAGCAGGCCGCGTACCAGGTGCACGCCGGGTCGCCTGGTCGAAAGCTTGCGCAGTCCACCATTGAAGTGCGCGATCAACGCAATCAGCGGTAGCGATATCAGTGTACGAAAGAAAATGATCTGGATCGGCGAATGCACCTCACCGAGCCATTTGGAAATCGCGTCGCCCACCGAGAGACAGAACACGCCGAGACACATCCACAGAATCCCTTTCTGTGATGATGACAGTAGCGATGACGACATGCCTTCCTCCCTTGAACCATCGGACTGCACTGGAAGAGTGCAGCGCAATGCCACCTAACATACCTAAGTCAAGGAAGAAGAGCGACATAGACATAAGAAACGCAGCAAAAGCAAAAAGGCCAAGGCAATAAGCCTCGGCCTTTAATCATTAAATCTTGATAACATACACACCCACACTGTATTTATTATCGATTAAACCTGCCCTACCCCTCCTTGCTTCTGGGCCTTCCTATCAAGTTGACTAAAAAGCCCCCTCTCATCATCAAAGGCGGCCTTCACGCCGACGCCACGCTTAACGCCACCAAGGACTGGCTTCTCTGACTTGTCGCGTCGGACTGCTGCGCATCACTTTCTTACTGATGACCTTTTTATGGAGTAACGCAGAACGCTCATTCAGGTAACGGGAATCTGACGCCAGCAGCATACCAGCCTCTTGAACTGGCTGGACGCCGGCATCACCGGCTGGTTTTGCCCGATCTGCGGCCAGCGCCAAAGATGAGCCCAGTATACAAAGCACCAACGACGTCTCAATAATCATGAGTTTCATGGCACACCTCAATATCATTGAAGAAAAACACCTCCCATAAATAACTCGCCTCTCCTTGACCACCTCATGGGTAAAACCTACCAATCACCATGTTCACTCAAGCCTTAAAGAGTAAGAGAAACATAAAAAAGATGAGACCGCCTAACAGGAGAGTCTTACTTTATCGGGTTAGTCTTATAGCCGCCTGAGCGGACAATACGTTGGCCTTAACAGTATAGTGGGTCGCGGTGATGACACGCATAGAAATGCTAGAAGAAAAAATGGCACACACATGCCCATTCGGTATTTTCAGTTTCTGATTGAGCTGTTTCACCCTTGGGCAGATGCCTTAACCCCTGAATTCAAGACCGAGAGAGCCGTCGCACTCCCTGGTCATGCTCGTTCTGACTGCAGGATCTCGCCGTTGCCATCCTGGGGCTGCGTCTTGCTCCTACCCAACCTGAGCGCACACATGGACAATACCGTCTATCGATTCAAGCACACCCTGGAATCTCGCCATGGACACTTGGCAATACATCGCCATTTTCTCAACGCTGGCTCTCGCCAGTTATGTACAGACGCTCACCGGCTTTGCCTTCGGCCTGATCGTCATGGGGTTACTCGCCGCCATCGAGGTCTTGCCCATCGAGAGTGCCGCACTCTTATGCACCCTGCTGAGCCTGTTCAACAACGCCATGGCACTCAGGGGGCGCTGGCAAGAGATCGACAGCACCATGATGCGACGCCTACTGCTGCTTGGCCTGGCCGCGCTGCCGGTGGGTTACTATCTGGCAATGTGGCTGGGCGAATCTCAAGCGCCCTTACTGGGCATGCTGCTGGGAATCGTCATCTTGATCGCCTGCATTGCGCTAATGCGCTCCCCCTCGCCTCGTCAGTCACCATCACCTGTCTGGCAGTTTCACCTCGCTGGGCTTTTCTCGGGGTTGATGGGTGGGCTTTTCTCCACCAATGGCCCGCCATTGGTGATGATGCTCTACCGCCAGCCAATGACGCTGCTCGCGATTCGCTGCACCCTTCTGGGTGCCTTCCTTGTCATGGGGCTGGCTCGCATGGGGTTGGCACTGCTCTCACCCGGACGCGCCGGCGAGCATCTCTCAGAGCTGATGGTTCTGGGTACCGTGGGAGCCTGTGTCGTGGCCGCCAGCACTGAACTCGCCAGACGTTTGCCACCCCCGTTAAGCGATCAGAATTTGCGTCGCGCCGCCTATGGCATTTTGCTGCTGGCGAGCCTCAACCTGATCGGCAAGGGACTCCTGGCCTAAACGCCCCTCTCGACAACCGACCACCACTGAAAGGACCAGCCAAGGGCAATCATGCGGTATCATCGGCGCCCCATGCACGAGCCAAGGGTCCTCCATGCCGATTCTTCAAAGCATCGTCCACACCATCGACAAGGCCGGCAGCGACACCCCGGCGACCCTCACGCCGACCACCGAAGCCATGAGTGACTCACCCACCATGAGCGAGTTGCTGGCCGGCCTCAACAAGGCCTTCCACGGCAAGGCCAAGACGTGGGGCCGCTTCACCGAGGGCGATGATGCCGGCGACTTCGCCCCGCGCCTTTCGTCCTTGATGGTAGGTGATCAGGACTTCGTGACGTTCTCCCGAGAGCTCGCCGAGCGCGTCAAGGCGCTGGTTGATGACCACCTGCCGCTGGGGGGACATTTGCTCATCGCCCATGAACGCCAGGGCGACACTGAATATCTCTCGCTTGCACTTTTGCATCAGCGCCAGGGCTTTGGCCTCGATGACGACCAGAACGTCGTAACCGTCAATCAACTCAACCTGACTCAGCCCTCGCTTGCCGCACGCATTAACCTGACCCAATGGCAGGAGGACTCACCGTCGCGCCAATACCTTTCCTTCCTGCGTGATCGCGGCGGCAAGAAGCTGGCCGACGACTTCGCAGCCCTGCTCGGGGCACAGGAAGGGGTCGACGCCTCAAGCGAGACGCGCACTCTCCTCAAGGCATTCAGCGACTATGTCGAGCAGGAAGACCTTTCCGAGGAACAGAGTCGCGAGAAGACGGATGCCGTCATCGACTATGCCAGCGACCAGGCGAGCCGTGGCGAGCCCATTACCCTGGATGAGCTCTCAGAACTGGTCGACGAACAGCAACCCAAGGCCTTCTATGAACACATCCGTCAGCAGGACTACGGCCTGTCACCGGAGATCCCGCCAGACAAACGCGCCCTCAATCAGTTTCGCCGCTTCACGGGGCGCGCTGGCGGGGTATCAATAAGTTTCGACTCGCACCTGCTGGGCTCAAGCGTCGAGTACGACGCCGAGCAGGACCGCTTGATCATCAAGAAGGTACCAACGGGGCTTCGCGACCAGCTCAAGAAGAGCTAGCTGCCTGCCCGTTGTCCCGCCCACTGTTGTGCAAAGGTACTGACGCTTGCCCATGACATCGCGCCCCAACCCCCGCATTCTGCTGCGCCTGCTATCGTTGCTGCGCCCTTACCGCACCCGCTTGCTCCTGGCGGCAGCCTCGCTACTGGTGGCCTCGGGTAGCGTGCTGATGATGGGGCAGGGACTCAGGATGGTGATCGATCAGGGGTTTATCGCCGAGGATGCCGCGCGCCTCAATCAGGCCCTGCTGGGGTTGCTGGTCATCGTGGCACTGCTTGCCGGGGCATCGGCGCTTCGCTATTACTTGGTCACCTGGATCGGCGAGCGACTAGCGGGAGACCTTCGCCGTCAAGTCTTTGATCATCTACTGACCCTGGAACCCGCCTTTTTTGAGCAGGGGTCAGTCACGGCCGGGGGGGACGAGCATGGTGGTGCAGGCGAGATCCAGTCGCGGCTGACGGCTGACACCAGCGTGCTGCAGAGCCTGTTCGGCTCATCGCTATCGGTTGCATTGCGCAACCTGCTGATGCTGATCGGGGCGATCGTGATGATGGTGGCGACCCAGCCCTGGTTGTCAGCACTGGTGCTGCTGGGAATCCCCGCAACGCTATTGCCGATCCTCTGGTATGGCCGCCGCGTGCGGCGCCTGTCGCGCTCAAGCCAGGATCGGGTCGCCGAGCTTGGCCGCTATGCCGGCGAGTCGCTAAACGGCATCCGCACCCTGCAGGCATTCGGTCACGAGCCCATCGACCGGTGCAACTATGGCATTCGCGTCGAAGGCGCCTTCGACACTGCCATCGACCGTACCCGGCAGCGAGCCTGGCTGACAGGTATTGCCATGCTGGTGGTGTTCACCGCCGTGGGGTTCATGCTTTGGCAAGGGGGTCATGCCGTACTGGCCGGCGATATGAGCGCCGGTGAGCTGTCGGCATTTGTCTTCTATGCGGTGCTGGCCGCCGGTGGCGTGGCCGCACTGGCCGAGGTCGCGGGCGACGTGCAGCGAGCTGCTGGTGCCGCTGAACGACTATTGGAACTGCTCGATGCTCGCCCCGCCATTACCGCACCGGCAACCCCGCGCGCCCTGCCCCCTGAGCTCAAAGGGGCCATCGGTATCGAAGGCGTCTGTTTTGCTTACCCGAACCGCCCCGACGTGCCGGCGCTCGACGGTATCGATCTGCACATCCGCCCTGGCGAGCGAATAGCACTGGTCGGCCCCTCCGGTGCCGGCAAGAGCACGTTGCTGCACCTGCTGCTGCGTTTCTACGATCCTCAGGCAGGCCGCCTGACGCTGGATGGCATCGACCTGCGCGAACTCGATCCGCGGGCACTGCGCGCTCAGCTCGGCCTGGTCTCTCAGGAGCCGGTGCTGTTCTCCGGCTCCGCCGCCGACAACATTCGCTACGGCAACCCAGAGGCAAGCCTTGATGAGGTGCGTGAAGCCGCCAGGGATGCCAACGCCCTTCCCTTCATCGAGGCCCTGCCCCAAGGGTTCGATACGCCTCTGGGGCCCGGCGGTGTACAACTCTCAGGCGGCCAGCGTCAGCGCCTGGCGATCGCTCGCGCCCTGCTGCGTGACCCGCGCGTGCTATTGCTCGATGAAGCCACCAGTGCACTGGATGCAGAAAGTGAACGCGTGGTTCAGGAAGCACTGGATCGCCTGATGCGCGGCCGGACGAGCCTGGTCATCGCTCACCGCCTAGCCACCGTCATCGCCGCCGACCGGCTGCTGGTCTTCGACCAGGGGAAAGTGGTGGCATCAGGCCGTCATGCCGACTTGCTGAAAGAAAGCGCGCTCTATCGTCAGTTGGCGAGTCTGCAGTTCACGCCGGATGTCACTTAATCTGCCCCTCGTTCATCAAAACCACCACACCTTATGCGAAAGCATGGCTAAAGGTATGAGTATCGATGCCGATCATTTATTCATGTCGGGGCTTCCCCCTCATCGACGTCGTCCCCATTTCCGGTCAAGGACAAGCCGACACTCATGCCTACCCTGCTATTCCTGCCCTTGGTGGCCGGTCTCATTTCGGTCATCACCTGGTGGTGGGTTGAGCGAATCTATCGTCGTCCACTTAAGCGGTTGATCTCACATCTGGATGACCTCTCCATATCGGGTCAAGGCGAGCGCACGGCGGATAGCCAGATCATCAAGGGAAGACTGACGGAGCGCCTGGCCGAGCGAATCGATCTTCTTAACGACACCAACCAACAGCTACAGGAACAAGCGATCAAGGATCCGCTTACCGGCCTTGGCAATCGGCGTCTACTCGAACAGCGCCTCGACATTGCCCTACCTCTGAGCCGCCGCTGGATGCATGCCGTTTCGGCTTTGATGATCGACGTTGATCACTTCAAGGACTACAACGACCTTTACGGTCACCAGGCAGGCGACGACTGTCTGGTCGAAATTGCTAACGTGCTGCGGGATACCTTTCGACGCGACACCGATATCGTGGTGCGTCTGGGCGGTGAGGAGTTCCTGGTGGTACTGCTCGATACCGGCGAAGATGAGGCCATGCGCCTCGCCGAGGCCATGCGCGGAATGCTGCAGGCGGTAGGCATTGAGCACCAGGCCTCGGGCACCGCCGATGTGGTTACCGTCAGCATCGGCGTCGCCATCACGCCGTCGGGCGTACCGGTCAGCCTCGACGACATCATTGCCACCGCCGATGCCGGCCTTTACGCCTGCAAGGAAGCGGGCCGTAACCAAGTCCTCAGCCGTGCCGTCAGCCGGACCGATACGCTTAAGAACAGTGCAATCGCCTGACCACACATATCGGGATAAACGTTGCCGCAGTGCGTCTTGTCCACTTCAGGCTATCATGATGGCGCAGCATCGATTGCCACCCTGCTGGCCTTCCTCGCGTGCAGTCGTGACGAAAGACGCTGAGCATCTCATAATCGCAGGCAATACTTCCCTCCGCTGAGCTGGGCCAATTCCTCATGGGCAGACTCGTCGTCATCCTGATACTAGCGCTGAGCCTTGGCGCCTGCGCGGGTCAAGCACTGGAACGGCGAGACGGCTATAGCGTCGATCATCGCCACACCGCGACATCCCATTCAAGCCGGGTGCGTCATCTGGTTATTCATTACACCGATGCCGGTGAGGCCGAATCGCTCAGGGCCTTAACCGGCCCAAGGGTCAGCAGCCATTACCTGATTCCCCAACCAGAGGCCGGCGGCCTACCGCCGGTCTATCAGCTCGTCAGTGAGTCACGACGCGCCTGGCATGCGGGCGCCAGCAGTTGGAACGGACGAGAGAATATCAATGACACCTCCATTGGTATCGAAATCGTCAATACGGGTCCGAATGGCCGCTTTGCCGACCTTCAGGCTGGTAAACATCTCGCATGGGCACCCTTTCCCAGCGACCAGATCACCACCTTGATCGCCCTGATCAAGGACATCGTATCCCGCCACGACATCGCCCCTACCGCCGTGGTCAGTCATGCCGAGATCGCTCCGACCCGCAAGATCGATCCAGGGCCGGTCTTTCCCTGGCAGCGCCTTCACCGGGCAGGTATCGGTCCCTGGCCGGACGTCGATCGCGTGGCCTGCTACCGCCAGCGATTCGAGACATCCCCACCGTCGAGAGCGCATCTGAAAAAAGCACTCGCCGCCTGGGGATTTGCCACCACATCGAGCGATATCATCGATGAGACCACTCGGAGTGCACTTCGCGCTTTTCAGATGCGCTATCGCCCTTCCCACTATCCGGGCGTGCCGGACACTGAAACTGCGGCCCGTCTGTGGGCTCTGCTTGAGGAATATCGCCCCGAGCGCTGGCCCTTGATATCGTCTGAAAACGTCATCACGTCGTCACCCAAATGCAACACTGCGTTTGGCGAAGCGTGACGGGCCTGCTAGGGTCGCATCTACCTCTTCGGCCGACGAGACGACGTCTTCCATGAACGATATCACCCTGACTACTTGCCAGGGGCAAAGCATCGCGCCCTACCTTGAAGATTTGGCCCGACTGCGCATACGGGTCTTCCGTGACTTCCCGTATCTTTATGATGGCGACTTCACGTACGAAGCCGAGTACCTGTCGCGCTATGCCGAGTGTCCGCAGAGCCTGTTCGTCCTGGCCTTCGACGGTGAAGCACTCGTCGGGGCCGCCACCGCCATGCCGCTCTCGGCCGAGATGGATGAATTCCGCGCGCCATTTATTGAATCTGACTATCCACTCGACAGCATCTTCTACTATGGCGAATCGGTGCTGCTTGCCGACTACCGTGGGATGGGGATCGGCAAGGCCTTCATGGAGGCTCGCGAAGATCACGCCTTGCGCCAGGGATTCACCACGGTCGCCTTCTGCGCTGTCGAGCGCGAGGCCAACCATCCGCTTCGGCCCGCCGACTATCGTCCACTGCATGAGTTCTGGCAGGGCCGGGGCTACCAGCGGATACCCTCGCTTGCCACCACCTTCGCCTGGAAAGATATCGACGCGGCCGAAGAAACCCACAAGACCCTGGTGTTCTGGGTGAAGGAACTAGCGGCATGAGCGCGGGTTCCGCCACGGTAAACGTCGCCAGCGCTCAGTATCCCATTGATGCGTTTCATGATTTGGCTGAATTCCGCGCCAAGGCTGGGCGCTGGGTACATGACGCGGCGAGCCGTGGGGCAGAGCTGATGGTGTTTCCTGAATATGGCGGCATGGAACTGACCTCGCTGCTACCCGAAGCGATGCGAGATGACCTGGATAGCCAGCTGCATGGTTTGCAACCTCTGCGTGAGGCGGCACTGAGCACCTGGCAGGGGCTGGCACAGAGTCACGGTGTGACCCTGCTTGCACCTTCCATGCCCTGGCAGTGCGACGATGGGCGATTCGTCAATCGTGCCTGGCTGATCGGTCCTGACGGCACCATGAGTTATCAGGACAAGATGATCATGACCCGGTTCGAGAATGACCAGTGGGGCGTGTCGCCGGGAGAAGGACTCAAGGTATTCGACACACCAGCCGGTCGCCTGGGGGTGCTGATTTGTTATGACAGCGAGTTCCCGCTACTCGCCCGCAGGCTGGTCGAGGCCGGTGCCGAGTTGCTGCTGGTGCCCAGCTGCACCGACACTCAGGCGGGATATCACCGGGTTCAGCTTTCCTCCCAGGCCCGTGCCATCGAACAGCAGGTCGCGGTATTGCATGCCCCGACCATAGGTGAGGCCCTATGGTCACCCGCCGTGGACATCAATATCGGGCGCGCCGCTGTCTATACGCCTTGTGATCATGGATTCCCCGCCGATGGCGTGCTGACAAAGGCCAACGACGCCACGCCAGGCTGGCAGTTCGCTCGGCTTGATATTGCACGCATCAACGCCCTGCGCGAATCCGGCCAGGTCAATAACCATGCTGACTGGGCCCTACAGTCCTGCCCACCCGCTGCCGCTATTGAAACCGTCACGCTAGGCTAAGCGACAAGGGCGACTGCCTTTTGCCGCCACCCGGGCTTCACCGTACAATGCGGCTATACCTGCCCGCCGGCTCAACGCCGGCCGGTGCCCAGACGTTCAAGACTCGAAGGATACGCCGGACCCATGCGCGCCAGCCAACTGTTGCTCTCCACGCTCAAGGAAACACCCGCCGACGCCGATGTCATCAGCCATCAGTTGATGCTGCGCGCGGGCATGATTCGCCGCCTGACCTCGGGACTCTACACCTGGCTGCCGATCGGCCTGCGCACGCTGCGCAAGGTCGAGCGAGTGGTCCGCGAAGAGATGGATCGTTCCGCTGCCCAGGAAGTGCTGATGCCGGCAGTACAGCCTGCTGAACTGTGGCAGGAGTCCGGACGCTGGGATCAGTACGGCCCGGAACTGCTGCGCATCAAGGATCGCCACGAACGTGATTACTGTGTGGGGCCAACCCATGAAGAAGTGATTACCGATCTGGTACGCAAGGAGATCGCAAGCTACAAGCAGCTGCCCGCCAACTTCTACCAGATCCAGACCAAGTTTCGCGACGAGATCCGCCCGCGCTTCGGTGTAATGCGCTCGCGGGAGTTCATCATGAAGGATGCGTACTCCTTCCATATCGATGAGGACTCCCTCAAGGAAACCTACCAGGCAATGTATGACGCCTATGTGCGCATCTTTACCCGTCTGGGCCTGGATTTCCGCCCGGTCATCGCCGATAACGGCTCCATTGGCGGCACCGGTTCTCACGAGTTCCACGTGCTGGCCGACTCCGGCGAAGACGACATCGTTTTCTCCACCGGCTCGGATTATGCGGCCAACATCGAGAAGGCCGAGGCCCTGGCAGCGCCGCTTGGCAGTGAGGCCAAAGCTCCTGCGCCGAGTGAAGAACTACGCTTGGTAGACACCCCGGAGACCAAGACCATTGCAGCCCTGGTCCAGAAACACGGGCTTGCCATCGAGAAGACCATCAAGACACTGATGGTTCAGGCAGAGGCCGGTGGCCTGATCGCCTTGCTGGTACGGGGCGATCACGAGCTCAACGAGGTGAAGGCCGAGAACCTGGCCGAGGTCAAGACACCGCTTACCATGGCAACCGAAGATGAGATCCGCGCCGTTGTCGGTGCAGGTCCCGGTTCGCTCGGCCCGCTCAATCTCGACATGCCGGTGATCATTGATCGCAGCGTGGCCCTGATGAGCGACTTCGGCGCCGGCGCCAACACCGACGACAAGCACTACTTCGGCATCAACTGGGAACGTGATCTGGCGCTGCCCAAGGTTGCCGACATCCGCAACGTGGTCGATGGCGACCCCTCGCCGGACGGTCAGGGAGAACTGGCCATCAAGCGTGGCATTGAAGTCGGTCATGTGTTCCAGCTGGGCACCAAGTACTCCGAGGCCATGAATGCCACCGTGCTGGGTGATGATGGCCGCGCTGTCAATCCCTGGATGGGCTGCTACGGCATCGGCGTAACGCGCGTGGTAGCCGCTGCTATCGAGCAGAATCATGACGATGCCGGTATCACCTGGCCGGATGCTCTGGCGCCCTTCGAGGTCACCATGGTGCCGATGAATGCGCACAAGTCCGAGCGCGTCCGCGAAACGGCCGAACGCCTCTACCATGAGCTCAAGGCTCAAGGCATCGACGTGCTGCTCGATGACCGGGATATCCGTCCGGGCGTCAAGTTCGCCGACCAGGAGTTGATCGGCATCCCGCATCGCCTGGTGATCGGTGATCGCAGCCTCGACAAGGGCGAGCTTGAGTACAAGGGACGCCGCGATGACGAGGCCACCATGGTTCCTGCCGACACCATTATCGATTTCCTGCGTGCCCGCATCGGCTAAGCCACGCCGCCAACGCATCAGGCGATGGGCAGTACTGCCGAGCATAATGCTCGTTGGCGCGATGCTGCTGCCCACTGCCACCATGGCCCGAACCTCGCTTGGTTCGGGCTATTCAGCCCCCCTTCACCAAACCCTTGAAGGCGTGCTCGATACGCCAAGAGCTGCCATCGATTTCTGGACAGATCGCCAGTGGCGATCTGCCATGGCAGCTCCACTATCCCGCTTCGTAGATGACCCCGAACGTCGCGCCCTGCTGCTGGACACCATCCAACAGGAGGCACGACTGGCAGGGCTTGCCCCAGGCATCGTGATGGCTGTCATCCAGGTCGAAAGCGCCTTTCAGACCCATGCCGTCTCCAGCGCCGGCGCTCGGGGCCTGATGCAGGTGATGCCTTTCTGGGTCGAGGCCCTTGGCCGACCCGATGATGATTTATTTGATCCCCTTCTCAACCTCCGCTACGGGTGTACCATTCTTGCTCACTACCTGGCGGTAGAGGATGGCGACCTGACCCGCGCTCTAGCCCGCTACAATGGCAGTCGCGGCGAGACATGGTACCCCGAGCGGGTCATGCGCACCTGGCGACAGCGTTGGTGGATAGCCCCTTGATATGCCCCGTCGTTCTCAGTATTAATGCAGGAGCGCTACTAGCTACTAAACGTATTGCCACTCAAGCTAATTCGCTCATTGCCGATGGTTCATGTAATGCAATGTTCTGACTAGCGCGTGAAGCCTGCGAAATAAGGATCTCTAGTGCCCCGCCTTTCTAATGTTTTGTTATCTTCGCTAGTAGTGGCTTCTGCTCTCTTGAACAGTCATGTTGCTCAGGCCGCGCTCGTTACCGTTACCAATGCGGCAACCGGCGCTCCATTGGCTGATGCTGTCGTCGAGGTCAACGTCGCTGACGGCGCGCAGCCCGACACCCCTTCATCGGTCGAGGTATTTCAACGCAATGCAGCCTTCCACCCCCATGTCAGCGCCGTACCGGTAGGCACCAGCGTCACGTTTCCCAATCGCGACACCTCCCGTCACCATGTCTATTCCTTCTCGTCCACCGGTGTCTTCGATCTAAACCTGTACCGACAAGACACCCCCCCACCCGTACACTTCAACAAAGCCGGCGTGGCAGTGATTGGATGTAATATCCACGACGACATGCAAGCCTTCATTGTCATCAGTAACGCAGAGTACCGGGGCGTCACCGACAAGAACGGTAAGGTTAACCTTGAACAACTACCGCCTGGCGAGCACCGCTTGAGGGTATGGCATCCCCGCCTGGAAGCCTCACATCAGCGGTGGTGGGACGTCCCTGACCCGATCAGCGCCGACGATCAAAGAACGGTCTCTCTGACACTAACAGTTCCCCCAAAGCCCGCTTCCCAACCGTCATCGTTGCAGCAGCGTTTCAATCGCGCCATGAGCGAGTGAGGAAAGCATGAGCTTTCGTTCCCGACTATTGATCACCATGCTGTCGGTGGTGATTCTCGCCCAGGTAGTCACGGCCGTGGCGACCCTGAGTGCGATCCGCTCCGATATCATGGCCTCAGGCGAGCGTGATCTGGATGTCGGCCTGAGTGTGCTTCACGAGGTACTTGATGCCCGCGGGCAGCGGCTGCGAGATACTGTCGAAATTCTGACCGACGACTTTGGCTTCAAGAGCGCCGTGGCGACCCAGGACACCGCCACACTGGAATCGGTGCTGATCAACCATGGCAGCCGCGCCGAGGCGGATATGGTGCTGCTTGCCGACCCCACTGGACGCCTGCTGGCCAGCAGCCACCATGAAACCGGCAGCCAACTGCCGTTCAAAGGGTTGTGGCACGATGCTCAGAACAACCAGGGCAGCGTGGAGGTCGTGCTTCAGGACAGCGTGCCCTATCAATTCGTCCTGCTACCGGTGCGGGCTCCCAACCTGATCGGCTGGGCAGGCATGGGCTTTCGCCTGGATGACCAGCTTGCCCAAGAAATCGACAACCTCACCCAGCTGCCTGTCACCTTCATTGGCCACCCACGGGACCAAGCCAATGCCGGCTATGTCGCCACCTCTCGTACTGACCTGCCATCAGGTGAGGTCACGCAACTCCTATCGACCCTCGGCAGTATGGGCAATGTCAAAGACCTAGATGCCAGTGCCGACCACTTGACGCGCGCTCGCTTGCTGCGTCGCACCAGTGAAGATGAAGCCTTCGCTCTTATTCAAGCTTCCCGCAAGAGCTTGCTGGCGCCTTATCGTGATATTCAGTGGCAACTGCTGATTCTGTTCGCCGCTACGCTAACCCTGACGGCCCTAGTCGCGGCCTTGAGTGCGAGAAGCATCAGCAGACCGCTTCACCGACTCGCCAAAGCCGCCAGACGCATCGGCCAGGGCGAGCGCATCCCGGATCTAGACATCCATCAAGGCGGTGAAATGCGCGTGCTGGCGGATACGCTGGTGACCATGCAAGAGGATATCGCGCAGCGCGAGGAGGTCCTCCTGCATCAATCCCGCCATGACCCCTTGACTGACCTGCCCAACCGCACCTCCGCACAGCACGATGTGCAGCGCGATATTGCCGAGGCTCGCGAATTCACACTACTGCGCCTGGCGATCGCTGACTTCCGACGCATCAATGACACCTTCGGCTATGCCCTTGGCGATCAAGTGTTAGTCACGCTTTCACGACGGCTGTTGCAGTTACCCGCGCCGGCCGCCCAGGTCTATCGCATGGGGGGCGACGAATTCATGATGCGCCTGAATGCCCCCGCCTGCCCCATCGACTGGCTCGACACCATTCAGCAGGCGCTATTGGAACCGATTGATCTGGATGGTTCACCGATCATCGTACGGTTGTCGTTTGGCGAGGTTCGTTATCCTGAAGATGGCGACACCTCGCATCTGCTGCTTCGCCGTGCTGATGTGGCGCTGGACATTGCCCGCCGCCATCATCATACCCATCAGCACTATATCGCGGGTCAGGACGAGCGACATCTTCGCCAGCTGACGCTAATTCGCGACCTGCATAACGCGGTCGAGCAAGACCAACTAGCGATGGTCTATCAGCCCAAGGTCATGGCCCAGGACGGCGCCATCGTCCAGTTCGAGGCGCTGATGCGCTGGCAGCATCCCACGCTCGGTTTCATTCCACCCGACGAGTTCATCGCACTGGCCGAACGATCCGGTAATATCCGCCTGCTCAGTGCCTGGATGATCGACACCGTCTGTGCCCAACTGCAGGAGTGGCAGTCTAAGGGGCAGGACATGCGTGTTGCCATCAACCTGTCTGCTGACGACGTCATGGACGAAACTCTGGCGACCCGACTGAAAACGAGTCTGGTAAAACATGATCTGGACCCCGACCAACTGGGGCTTGAAGTCACCGAAAGCGCGATCATCAAGGACCCGGAGCTCGCCACGCGGCACCTGGAAGAACTGCGCGTTGCCGGATTGACGCTGGCCATCGACGACTTCGGTACCGGCTATTCATCACTGGCTCAGCTCAAGCGGCTGCCTGTTCAGGAGCTAAAGATCGATAAGTCCTTCATTCTGCGGCTGGACACGTCTCCTGATGACGAAGTTATCGTGCGCTCGACCATTGAACTTGGTAAGAACCTTGGCCTAAAAGTCGTCGCCGAGGGCGTCGAGACCGAGGAAAGCCGCGCCATGTTGCAAGGCTTCGGCTGCCACTACCTCCAGGGCTACCTGATCGCTCGGCCTCTGCCAGCGGCCGAGGTTCTGGCCTGGGTCGAACGCTACCGTATTCAGCAAACACAGACACAAGGAGCTCAAGGATGAGACGAGCCCGCACTCAAGCACGCTCGCGACGCTTGCCAGCTAACCAGCGGCCGCGGGCAAAGCACAGACATTTAACGCTGTCTTGTATTCCGGCGAGCCTTACGGTTTTGGTCCTTGCAGCATTGCTTAGTGCCCCCGCGGCTCAAGCCGGCAGTCGCCTGCTCGCCACTGGCGGTGTCACACAAATTGAAGGGGCCGCCGGTGGCGGACTCTCCCCCTGGGCGGTGCTTGCCGGTACCGCAAGTGATGGCGAAATCTCAACGACTGCCAGCATCACCCAGGCACAGGTCGATGACTATTCCTTGGGAATGGCCGGCGTTGCGGGCAACTTTTATAATCGCCTGGAGGTGTCGCTAGCCCGTCAGCGCTTTGATCTGGACACCCTTGGCGGTCGGCTTGAGCAGGACATCTTCGGGGCCAAGCTTCGCCTCTACGGTGACCCGCTATATAACACCTGGGGCAGCTGGAGCCTTGGGGTTCAGCGCAAGCGTATGGTCGACGGTGACCTGGCCAACGCCCTTGGCGCCAGGGATACGCAAGGCACCGACATCTATCTTGCCACCAGCAAACTCTGGTTCGCGGCGATGGGTGGTCGCAACCTGCTGACTAACCTGACCCTTCGTTCGACTCGCGCTAATCAAGGAGGACTATTAGGGTTCGGCGGCGATGAAAAATCAGCCCGCTCGCTGGTCGTGGAGGGATCGCTGGGATTGATGCTCGCCCCCAGCTGGGTCGTCGGGGTCGAGTATCGTCAGAAGCCGGATAATCTGGGTGTCGCCGCCGAAAGCCACTGGCGTGATGTCTATGTCGCGCATTTCTTCAACAAGCACGTCTCACTGACCGGAGCCTGGCTTGATCTTGGCGACATTGCTGGCCTTGCCGACCAGCAAGGCGGCTATCTCTCCCTGCAGGTGGCGTTATGACCACATCTTCTCTCATTGCACTTGGCGCTTCTCGTTGCGCCGCCTTACGCCACGCTGTCTTGCGCGGCACCTCTTATCCCGTGACGAGCAAATCGCTCGCCTTGTACATCGCCCTTGCCCTCGGGTTTTCAGTGTTAGGCGGTTGTGCCCACACTCCCCCTCCCCCCGAGGGGGATGCAGGGCAAGAGCGCGCTATCACGGCGGAGGCTGAGACTGAAATACGCCGCGCTGACACAACACTTTATACGGCCCTGGGCGGAAAGCCCGTTATCGACGACGTGGTCAATGACTTTCTCTACCGGATTGCTGATGACGAACGTATCCGTCACTTCTTCGTCAATACGGACATCGATCACTTCCAAGTCACTTTTGCCACCCAGCTGTGCGATATCAGCAACGGCCCCTGTGACTACCAGGGCCCTTCCATGGCTCGCGCGCATCAGCATATGGGACTCACCGAGGTGCATTTCAATGCCATCGTCGAACACCTGCGCGCCGCCCTGATAGAAAAGGGCGTGTCGGCCGGTCCGCGCAACCAATTGCTCGGTCGTCTCGCCCGCCTGCATGATGCGGTCATGCTGCGCCAGCCGTAAGACGAAAAACGAGCAGGCACGCGTGCTTGCTCCCGTGCATTTATCAGCTGCATGTATCAAGTCCAGGCACAAAAAAGCCGGCCCAAAGGCCGGCTACTGGAGGCAATACCTCCTTCCCCTGACGACTCATGTCGCGGCGCCCGGATTCCCTTACCGGAATCCTTGCTTCAGTGCCGATGCTTGTTCTTGCGCCGATGATCGCGAATCACAAAACCGACCCAGCCGATCATGAAGACGATCATCAGCCCAACGGTCCCCAGTCCGAAAACGACTGTTTCATCCCAGTACATGGCCCTTCTCCTGCCGCGACGTGATGGTGTCACTCTAGCGAGCCAGGACAGACAGGGGGTTGACGTAGATCAACTTTCGCCCGGCGCTCTTATGTCGCGTCATCAAGGATTGATCTACATCAGATATCGCGTGCTCAAGAGCACCAGCCGGCCCCTCGAATACTGATGCACGTTGAGCAGAGCCAGGCGTCAAAGCACTTTGCGATCCTCGACCTTGGTATGATCGGTACCTTCTGGCAGAGGATGCCCCTTGGCGAGTTCCGCTCGCGTCGCATCACGCACCGACAGCACCTCCAGCTCATAGGTGAGGGTCTCACCGGCCAGCGGGTGGTTGGTATCGACGGTCACCTGGGTAGCGCCAACCTCGAGTACGCTAACCACCTGAGGTCCATCCTCGCCCGGGGTCTGAAAGCGCATCCCAGGGGCCAGCTCGGCTACCGGGAAGGAACCGCGGCCAACCTGTTGAACCTTGGCCTCGTCGCGCTGGCCATAGGCCTCATCCGGGCCAAGGGTCACCGTCAGCGTATCGCCAGCAGCATAACCCGCTAGGGCTTGCTCTAAGCCGGGCACGATATTGACATGGCCGTGCAGGTAGTCGAGAGGCGTTTCACGGGCACGGGAGTCATCGAGAACCGTGCCAGCGGCATCCAAAAGACGATAGTGGAGGCTAATGACCCGGAGAGGGGCGATTTGCATGGGAATACTCCTTGAACGAGATGCGCCGCCCAAGCTTATTGGGGGCGACGCAGCTGGGAAATGGGGATTTCCAGGCGCTGCTGCTTGTGCAACATGTTGAGCAGCACGATGGCTCGCTCCTCGCCTTTCTGAGATTCAAAGACGGCCTTGAGATCCTGAAAGGGTCCTTCGATGATTTCTACGTTATCGCCGCCGCGAAAGTAGACATTGGCCGTTCCCTCCTCGGACGACACACTGGCATTCTGCCGCAGGATGTCGATCAGGCTATCGGCCACCGCCACCGGCTCGTCACCGAACGTCAGCAGCTTCAGCACCCCCCGGGTCGAGCGGATCGGCCGCCAGTTGCTGGCGATGCGGTCCAGACGAATGAACAGGTAATAGGGAAATAGCGGTTCGGCGACCCAGGTAAGCTTGCCGCGGCGTTTCTTCTGCACCTCGAGCACGGGATGAAAGACATCAAACGCCTGGTTGGCGAGATGTTCGGCAGCACGGAATGACTCCCCTCCCTTGCACTGGATCACATACCAGCGAGCAATGGCATCGGCTTCAGGCCCCTGCTCTTCAATGGCATCACTCATAAGCCTCCCTTCTCCTTGCACGCATCCTTGGCAGCGACTGTCGCACTTGTCACACTTGCCTGGCTCATCGCTCTCGTCACACTGGCATCCTGAGTCTGATGGACCGAGATATCGTACCCAATGGCATGATATCGCCGTCCATAGACAACGATAAGTATTTGATTTTCCATAGTGTCATACGACGTGGTTCGAGCTCATTCTAGCATCGACCTCCGACCGCGTGTACGGCCCCCCCTGATTCGGAGTGTTTCGATGCCCACGTTATCCCCACGCCGTAGCTGGCGCGACGCCTTGACGGTTTACCTGCGCGCGCCGGTCATCACCATGCTGTTCCTGGGGTTTTCCGCCGGCCTGCCATTCCTACTGGTGTTTTCTACACTGTCGGCCTGGATGCGCAGCGACGGCGTCGAGGTGGCGGCCATCGGCTTTTTCGCCTGGATCGGCATCCTCTATTCGATCAAGTTCTTCTGGGCGCCGGTGGTCGATCGTCTGGCGCTGCCGGGCCTGACCCGTTGGCTCGGCCAGCGACGCGGCTGGATGCTGCTGGCCCAGGCGATGATCGCCGCGGGGCTGGTGGGCCTTTCAAGCCTGGCCCCGCAGGAGGATCTGGTCCTGGTGGCGGCCTTCGCCCTGCTGGTGGCGTTTGGCTCGGCCACCCAGGACATCGCCATCGACGCCTTTCGCATCGAATCCGCCCCCGAGGACGTGCAGGCCGCCATGGCCTCGACCTATATCATCGGCTATCGGGGCGGGCTGATTGCCGCGGGTGCAGGCGCCCTTTACGTCGCTTCGCTCATGTCCTGGCAGATGGCCTACCTCGCCATGGCCGCACTGGTCGGTGTCGGCATGCTGACCGTGCTGGTTCGCCCGGAGCCAGAACGGTCGTCACTTTCCGTTCAACTGATCCACGAGCCGCGGGTACGGGCTTTTCTGAGGGTGACCCGCGGTCGTCCCCGTATCCTGCGCCGGCTGGGTGCCTGGGTTATCGGTGCGGTGGTCTGCCCCTTCACCGACTTCTTCTCCCGCCATGGGCGTCAGGCCCTGTGGCTGCTGGTGTTCGTCGGGGTCTTTCGGATCAGCGATCTGGCCATGGCCTCGATGGCCAATCCGCTCTACATCGATCTGGGCTTCTCTCTGGCCACCATTGCCAACGTCACCAACGTTTTCGGCATTGCGATGAGCATCGGCGGCGGGATTCTCGGTGGGCTCCTGGTGGTACGCTACGGCATCGGGCCGATCCTGGTGCTGGGCGCCGTAGCGGCGGCCGTGACCAATCTGCTGTTCGCCTCGCTGGCCCTGGCCGGTGACAGCCTGGCGATGCTGGTGGCCACCATCACCGCCGACAACCTGGCCAATGGCCTGGCCAGCGCCGTCTTCATCGCCTTCCTGTCGAGCCTGACCTCACGGGCCTACACCGCCACCCAATACGCGCTTTTCTCGTCGCTGATGACCCTGCCCGGCAAGTTTCTAAGCGGCTTCGGCGGCATGGTAGTCGCCACCGAGGGCTATCCGACCTTCTTCGTGGTGGCATCGATCCTGGGCCTTCCGGCGATCCTGCTGGCCCTGTGGATCTACCGTCGGTCATCACTGTTCACGCAGCCGATACCCAGCGGTCACTGATGCGCATCGGGCCGCGATAGGAATCGCGGCCCGATGCAGGATCAAATATGGCTAAAGACCTGTCTTGCAGACAAGGGCGCTGTGGCCCAAAGGGTCAGGCGACCAAGGGCCAGCCAAAAGACGCTGGCCTCATGACTTGCCCTCCTGCCACTGTGCCTCGAGCCATTCCAGCGCCCCTTGTGTGTTTGACCATTGGTCGCGCATCAGGGTGCGATATTGCCAGGCCTCGGCGCGACTACCCGGCTCGGGAGCATCTGCCTGGCGTCCGCGCACTTCGCGACCTTGAGGATCACAGAGCATCGCCAGCACGTGGGAATTGAGCTCGCGCACTTCCTTCAACGCCTCACTTGCCTCATCAAAGCGCTCGAGACGGTAAAGCGCCAGCACCCGGCCCATCAGCACACCCAGCAAAGGCGGCGTCTCGTTTGCCTGCAGGCTGACCTCCAGGGCCCGTTTGTTGCGGTTCTCGCGTAGCAGCTGATCAAGCACGAGCTCACGCAATCCCAGAGAATCCTGGGCGTCAAGCGTTAGTAGCCGCTCAGCGAGCTCACGGGACCGCTCACGGGCACCGCGCTCCATCCCTACCACCAGGGCGAGACCGGTACGCAACAGCACCGCATTATCGGCGGCGTCCCATTCGAAGTCGCCCTCTCCTTCGCTCTCGAGCTGGGTCAACCAGCGCTCGAGACGAACCGCCAATGGCTCGAAGAGACTCGGCGCCATCCAGGGCAGGCTGCCAAAGCGGCTGGTCAGCGCCAGGGTCAGCGACTGCACGACCTGCGGGGAATCTAGCCACTCGGGGTGCGCGCACAACTCACCAAGCCATTCACTGGCATAGGGCCAGGGGTCATCCACGAATCCCAGTGCAGCCTCTTCATCGACCAACACTTGGAAGTACTGCTGCCAGGCAGCGAACAGCGTGTCTTGACGAGCCGTTGTATGAAACTCGAGGCCGTTCTCGTTGGTCCGCTTGAACTCGAGGAGCGGGGCTGTCGGCAGCGACTCCAGCAACGCCTGAAGAGATGCCAGCGGGTCAGCCAGGTCTTCCTCGGAATTGACCATCTGCTCGGCAAGGGTAGCGCCAGGATTGTCCGCCAGATCCCCAAGGAACTCGAGCTGTTCGACATCCAGATCGCCTCGACGCGACAGACGGCGGAACCAGAAACGCGCCCGTTCGGCGGCTTCCTCCACATTACCTTCATGAAGCAGCAGCATGGCTTCGATATAGGCCAGGGTCGGCGAATCAGGAAGCGCCTGCTGAGCCCGCACGAAGGCTTCCCGAGCGCTTGCCAGGTCATCATCATCGAGATACATCAGGCATAATCGCTCAAGCGCCACGCCGCGAAGAAAGAGCGGGCCTCGGTCGAGCACGTCATCCAAGAGCGCCGTGCGCTTGCGGTGGAAACCCCGCTCCTGATAGAGATCGATCAGTAATTCAAATGCCGGTTCGGCTTGCTCAGGCAGCCGTTCCCAATCGGCCGTCTTGAACAGTGCCTCGAGAATCTGCTGCGCACGCCCTCGCTGACCACCCTCGGCGGCAATCAATCCGGCCTCAAGCAATGCCTGGGCCGGCGCACGACCTCCGTCCAGCGCCGCCTTCAGGGTGTCGCCCTTCCATTCGCGAAGCGACAACATCCACATCAGGTGATTCGGCACCGGCCCGGGAAAGCTCACGGCCCCACAGCACTGCTTGGTCTTGAGCCCAGAGTCGCACCAGCAGGGTTCATTGCGCCCCGGACGCGCCAAGGGTTCACAGGCAAAATCCAGCCGCTCCAGCGGGGTCTGCGACCACAGTTCAGGGCCTAGCGCCTGGGCCAGGGAGAGTTTGCCGCCGACCAGGGCCGGACCATCTTCGCGCACCCAGGCCATGAAGGACGGGTAATGTTCGTTGTTGCGAATCGCCGTCAGTGCGCCGGAAGCGAAGCCCAGCAATTGTTCCACCCATACCGCCAGCATGTCTTCTCCCTTCACCGAGGCTTTGCGCAGGATAGACCCGCGCTGAGAGCCAGCATGCTATCACGCCGTCCCTGGCCCCTCATCATTGTCGATCCGGCGCGCCTTTCCTGGCGCCACCCAACCGTCGCTCACGGCCCATGTTGTGTGTTTGGTTCAGAGCCGTGTCAGCGTATGCCCACGCTCGACAAGGGCATCGGCGAGACGCGCGATATGCGAAGGCCCCACCTCACAGCAGCCGCCGATGATGTCGATGCCAGCGTCGACCCAGCGAGTCGCTGTGACGGTAAAGGCATGTGGATCGAGGTCGCGGCGTGCCTCGAGAGAGCTGACGGTCCCCCCGGGGGCCAGCCCTTCGATGGAGGTGAAACCATTGGGATAGGCACCAGTCATCCCGGAGAACCCCGTGAGGACATCGAGACTGGCTTCGATGGTCTCGGGTTTGCTGCAGTTGATCAGCAGTGCCTGCACGCCGAGCGTCTCTGCAAGCGCTACCGCTTCTGACAGCGGCTCCTGGCTACGCAACCGGTCAGGCTGCGCATCGTCGAGTGTTACAGCGACCCACACCGGCAGCCCCGTCTCCGAGGCGGCCGTGGCCGCCGTGCGCATCTCATCCAATGAGGCCATCGCCTCGCAGAGCCACAGATCGACGCCCTCACCCGCCGCCACGATGCGGCGATAGCTTGCCAGTGCCGCCTCGCCTGTCGGGGACTGATCGGGACGGTAGCTGGCCACCAGCGGCGGCAAACAACCGGCAATCGCGACATCTTCACCGCAGACCGTCACGGCCTGTTGGGCGAGTTCGAGAGCCCGCCGGTGCAGCATCTCAAGCGACGATGGCTGACCGTCACGGGTCAGGCGTTCCGGCGTTGCGGTATACGTTGCAAGCGTAATCACCCGAGAACCCGCGCGGATAAAATCCTCGTGCAAGCCCTGCACCACATCGGGGAACTCGCTGAGTATATGGGTGGACCAAAGCGGGGTGGGCGGCTCGCCGGCACGACGTACGAGTTCCTGGCCCATGCCGCCGTCCAGCAACACGATCGATGACATACATTGACTCCTGACTCGCAGCTCTATTCGTATCACCTCGCGCCGCCATCCTCGGCGACAGGTCTCAGCAGCCTTTACCGCACTATCGAGGCGACAATCCTGAGCCTGGCGACGCACCAACCAGCGATAAATGGGGGAAGATGCTAACACGCTCATAGCAGGACTGTTGCGCTTGAATGCGGAGTGCTACTGTGTCGTCCGCTGACTCCCCCCGACCTTCTCGTTTGATGCCCACGAGGGCTGCCGTGTTCGTACCCATCCCCTTTCGCCGACGTCGCAAGGACACCTCGCACGAGACCTCTCAGGTCCGCCTCGAGCGCGAGGGCCGAGACGATATCGAGCGCATCACACGTGCCGTGGAGAAGGTTCCCTGGTCGGTCAGCCTGTTGCAGATCCTGTGGACTGCGGGCCCGGTCACGCTGCTCGGCGCCTGGGGCGGCTATCTGCTCGGCTACGGGCGAGCGCCTACCGCCGATAACTATATTTTCTTCATCAGCTACACGGTGATCACCGGCGCAACCGGCATCATCGCCAACCTGGTACATCAATTCACCGGGGCGCGGCGTGCCGAAAAGACGACGGCCAAGATCGAACGCGTCATCAAGGCCTTGCCGGATCTGCTGTTGACTACCCGCGACCTGATTGTCGAACGTCTCGAAGGCGATGCCCGGCGTCGCGAGGCCGCCGCCATGTTGCTGCGCAAGCAGGACCTTTCGCCGGAGGGAGTCGAATTGGCGGCCCTGGAGCTGCTGGATGATCGCGATAGTGCCCGCATCATCAGCCAGATCGACATCTATCGCCGGGTCGGCATGCATGCGCGAATACGCGACATGGTGGCGCTATATGGTGAAACGCTGGAACCGCAGTTCCAGGAACTTGCCTCGCTGGCCCCCGAGGCCACCGACCTGTTACGCGACCGCTTCACCGGCCAGGCGCCAGCGCTGAAGTACGGGGTCTCACGCGATGAGAATTTTATTGAACGCGTGCTGGCAGCCATTGAGCAGGACGATGAGCTCTTGATGACGCTGCAGGATGTCGAGGAGATGCTGATCCTGGCCTTCGAGCTGATCAGCGGTCGCCAGATTCCCATGCTGACCTTCGAGTACAAGGGGCGCTGGAGACTGGCCCAGGCCTTTGATGCCTTGGAGCAGGCCCGCGCTCGCTACCGCATCGCCCAGGCCACTGGCCATTCGCGCCTCAAGGCACTGTCCGCCTATCTCGCCGAGCAGTCGGGCACGCTAGTCGAAGATTCGGCGTCCGGGTTACGCGCCGAGGTGCTGGTCGAACGCTCGCGCCACGCAATGGATGCGCTCGCCGGGGAGGTTCAGCACTTGGCCAAGGCGGTACGCAGCGGTCAGAGCCAGCACCGTCGCGTCCTGGATCATAAGGCCGAGATGCTGGCCAATGCCATACGCCTACTCAAACGGGTATCGGAAGCCTATGAGCAGGTCGGACGCCAGCATGCTCAGTTACTCAAGATGGTCGACCGCTGGGAGCAGATCAGCCATGCCAAGGACAGCGCTGGGGCACGCCTGCAACTGGGCCCGGGGCGGCGTGGCCTGCGCATCCGTGAGCATGTCATCGAACTCGATGACGAAGCCAAGGCCAAGGTCTGCAAGCGGCTCGTCAAGCACCTGGGCAGCAACGAATTCGACCAGCATCGGCGTGCGCCCCACGGTATCGAACGAGAGCGGCGCTTGTCCGTCGGTGTCGAGGTTTCTAAGCGCCTGGCAGTCGAGATCGCACTCGCCCTGGAGCCGCATATCCATTTGTCGCGCCCGGCGGTTCAGCGCGCCATCAACAGCACCAATGCGGCGGATTTCGGCCAGCTTGAACCCAATTTCTCGGCGGCATCCAAGGCCGCGATGGGCGCGGCCATGGTCAAGGAGATAGAAGTCGATCTGTCACGTCCCGCCGAGCAACTGGCGCTGGCATTGGTGCGCCACTATCACGTCGAACTTGAGCCCGAGGCCATCACCTTTCTGGTCGAGCAATATGGGGCTCGGGAGGCCACACTGAACATGCTGTCCAACTACCATGCCAATCACGGCGGCACGGATACGCCGAATGTCAGCTACCTGAGCCAGCGCCCGCCCATCGTCGGCAAGCCCGACCGGGATTGGTACCGCGCCCTGGTGAAAGCACGCCGAGCGCTGGGCATGAAAGGCGGTGAACGACGCTGAGGTAAGCGTCTTTCTATACCAAGCCTCTGTTCTTCGCCCCTAGTCTAGCCCCCTGCTCTAAGACCCCTATGCCACGACATAGGTCAGCCGTGGCGCGCCCACTTAAGCAGCGGGCGAGCTCGCTCGGCCATATTCAGCCGAGCCTGGAGCCGCACCAGATTCCAGTAATGGCCGTTAAGGGTGCGCGACAGCAACAACGTATCCGCCGGCGGCTGCAGGCGATCCATCGCCGCCCACACCCGCGGACTCAGCTCGCGCAGGCGCCGGTGCACCCGCACGTCGCCCAGGTCCTGTTCGCCTGGTGCAAACAAGGGGGCCACGGCCGCGGCGCTATCGCGATACAGGCTCAGCGGGGCCCCTTCGCCCTGGCGGCCTCCCATCGCCAGTAGTGCCGCATCCATGGCCATCGGATCCTCCTCCAGAGTGGCCTCGAGCAGCTTGAGCATCTGCCGCTGCCGCGCCTCAGGCACAGGGATCACCGCCCCCAGGTCATAGATGATCAAACGACCCTCGTCGTCTGCAGCGAAATTGCCGGCGTGAGGGTCGGCATGCAACTCGCCGAAGGTGAAGAGCTCTTCGGTGATCCAATCGGCTAAACGCACCGCCAATGCCTGGCGCCGGGCATCCTCCGCCTGATCCATTTCGCGTAATGGCGTGCCCGGCACGTAGTCCATGGCCAACACTCGGGAGGTGCATAGGGCCTCGATCGGTGCCGGAATGACAATGCCATCGTCATCCGCATAGCGCTTGCGGTAGCGCGCCAGGGACGCCGCCTCGGCTCGGTAGTCGAGCTCGCCTCGCAGACTCTCGGCCAGTTCCTCGAAGAGCGCATCCAGGCGCGCCTGGGGCACCTTGAACCAGCGGCCCAGCCGCATCAGTCTGCGTACCTGGGCCAGGTCACTTTCCAGCACATCGGCGAGGCCCGGATACTGGATCTTGAGTACGACGGTATTGCCGTCATGCGTGGTCGCCCGATGCACCTGGCCCATCGAGGCACTGGCGAAGGGGCGTTCCTCGATCTGTGAAAACGTCGCCTTAAGATCACCATATTCGTCTTCAAGCGTGGTGCGGATCTTCTCCCAGGGCATCGGCTCGGCCTGGCGCTGCAGCCGAGCCAGTTCATCGGCCAGATCCGCAGGAAGCAGGTCGTCCCACTGAGACACAACCTGAGCAAGCTTCATCGCCGGCCCCTTGAGCTCGGAAAGGCCTTCAAAGAGCGCTTCGCCGAGCGAGCGCCAGTCGGTTTCACCACCTAGACGCGTCTTGAGCATCGCGCCCCCGGTTCGAGCGCCGAGGCCAAGAAGACGTCGTGTTCTGCCACGCTCACGCATAATGATACAAACCTTGTACGAATTTCGTGTCAGGTTACACCTAGCGGGCGAGACTGGATACTGGAAGAATGTCCATTACTTTGGCAGTGCGACACGGTGCCATTACCTCCATTCGCCACGCTCACGAGACCCCTATGCGCCTGATCATCGCGGAGAAACCCAGCCTAGCCCGCGCCATCGCCGAGGCCCTGCCCGGCTCGGCTCGGCGCAGCGATGGCGCCCTGACGGTCGGTGATACCACGGTGACCTGGTGTCTGGGGCACCTGCTCGAGCAGGCGCCACCGGATGCCTATGACCCGGCCCTCAAGCAATGGCGACTCGATCACCTGCCCATCCTTCCCGACCCCTGGCGTCTGATGCCCCGCCCCAAGGCGCGTGGCCAACTCGCGGTGGTTCGCCGGCTGCTCAAGGAGGCCGATAGCGTGGTGCATGCGGGCGACCCGGACCGCGAAGGACAGCTGTTGGTCCAGGAGGTACTCGACTATTTGAAATGGCGGGGACCGGTATCACGGCTCTTGGTCAACGACCTCAACCGCCCGGCGGTGGTCAAAGCACTCGAACAACTCGCCGACAACGCCGACTTCCAGGCCCTCTACAGGGCCGCCGAGACCCGTTCGCGAGCCGACTGGCTTTACGGTATCAACCTGACCCGCGCCTGGACCCTGACCGGGCGCCAGGCGGGCCACGATGGCGTGCTGTCGGTGGGGCGGGTACAAACGCCGGTGCTGGGGCTGGTGGTTCGCCGCGACGCCGAGATCGCCGCTTTCACACCGCGGCCTTTCCATGTGCTGTGGGTCGACCTAGCCGTCGAGCACGGCAATCTGCGGGCCTGGTGGCAACCAGGCGAGCATCACCCGCTGGATGATCAGGGACGCCTGCTCGAGCGCCCCCCCGCCGAGGCACTGGCGGCGCGTCTGCCCGACAGCCAGGGCACGCTCACCTCGCTGACGGCCAAGAAGAGCCGCCAGGCCGCCCCGCTGCCCTACTCCCTGTCGGCGCTGCAGGTCGACGCGGCGCGTCGCTACAAGCTCTCGGCCAAGGCGGTGCTCGATACCTGCCAGAGCCTATACGAGCGCCATAAGCTGATCACCTACCCGCGCTCGGACTGCCGCTACCTGCCCGCCGCGCACCATGGCCCATCGCGACAGTCGCTGACCAGCGCCTGTCAGGGCGATGCCACCCTGGGGCCCTGGCTCGCCGGCGCCGATTTTTCCCTGCGCTCCAAGGCCTACAACGACGCCAAGGTCAGCGCCCATCACGCCCTGGCACCCACCGGCACCCGCCCCGACTTCTCGCGGCTATCCGCGACCGAAGCCAACGTCTTTCGGCTGATCGCCCGCAACGTGCTGGCGCAGTTCTATCCGCCGCTCGAAACCCGTGAGGTCAAGGCCGAGTTCACCATCCTCGAGGAGCGCTTTCGCGCCCAGGGCCGGGAGATCCTCGCCCCGGGCTGGAAGCCGCTGTTCACCACTCGCGACGAGGCACCGCCGCTGCCGCCCTTGCGGGAAGGCGAGTCAGCCCGGGTACAGGAGGTCGGCGTCGAGGATCGTGAGACTCGCCCACCCGAGCCCTTCAACGATGCCAGCCTGATCAAGGCGATGATGAACATCGCCCGCTACGTCGAGGACCCGGCGGTCAAGCGCACCCTGCGCGACTCCGATGGCCTGGGCACCGAGGCGACGCGCGCCGGCATTATCGAGACCCTGCTCGATCGTGGCTATCTGGTGCGAAAGCAACAGGCCTTGCGCGCCACCCAGACGGGGCATGCTTTGATCAACGCGCTGCCCGAAGCGGTCAGCCGCGCTGAGCGAACTGCCCTCTGGGAACAGCGTCTGACCGATATCGCCGAGGCCGGAAGCGATCCATCACCGTTTCTCGCCGGTCTGGTCGAAGACCTGCGCGGGCTGCTCGGTGCGGCCGATGCCGGGCGTATGCGCCAGGCCCTGAGTGACTCACGCGGCGTGGCCCCCGCCGCACCGAGCGCGACCACGTCGCGGCGCAAGCCACGCGGGCAAGGCGCGAGCAAAGGCTCCACCACCAAGCGCGCCTCGGCCAAGCGCACATCGGCCAAGGGCGCATCAACCAGAAGCGCCTCCAGCAAGCCGACCGGCAGCACTGGCGCCGCGAGCAAGACCAGCCGCTCGACGCGACGCGGCAAGAAGACGGACGACGCATGAGCCCGATAACGCAAAACCCCTCTCACCAGCGCCTCGCCCACGCGCCAGGACGGCCAGCGCACGGTCACTGGATCCTCGGCCCGGGTGCCGTGGGTCGACTCTTGGCCATGCGACTGGCAGATTCGGTGCCGGTGACCCTGATCGGGCGACGCCCGCCGCCGGTTCGTCTGACCCTGACCACCCCCGAAGGCGAACGCGAGACCCGGGAGCTGCCGGGCGCCACCCTCGAGAGCCTGCCACCGACACCGCCCACGATGCTCCACCTGACCACCAAGGCATACGGCGTCGAGGCGGCCATCGCAGCACTGGCCGACCGGCTGCCGGCCGAGACGCCACTGGTGCTGTGGCAAAACGGCTTCAGCGTTCAGGAGGCCCTGACTCGAACCTGGCCTGGGCCGGTGCTCTGTGCCAGCACCACCGAGGGCGCCTTCGTGGACGATACGCCGGCAGATGCTGGCGATAGGGCTGGAGATAGGGTTGGTGATAGGGATCAGGGCATCATCCACGCCGGCCACGGCCGTACCGTTATCGGTCACCTCGAAGGCGCCTACCCGGCGCTTGCCACGACGCTGGCCGGCATTCTGAGTGCGGCGGAACTGCCCTGCGAGGCGGTCGAGGACATCCGCGTCAGGCTGTGGCACAAGCTTGCGGTCAATGCCGCCATCAATCCGCTGGTAGCACGCTTTCGGATCCGCAACGGCCAGCTCAGGGATCGTCCCTTCCAACCGATGGTCGAGGCGCTGGTGGCGGAGCTTGCCGCGATCATGGCCGCCGAGAACATCCCCTCGCCCGCCGGCGGCTGGTCGGATCGGGTATGGGACGTGGTGGAAAACACTGCCAACAATCGCGCCTCGATGTTGCAAGACGTGCTCGCAGGGCGACCCACCGAGATTGATGCCATCCTCGGGCCGTTGATCGAGGCTGCTCGACGGCATGGGCTGGCCGTCCCGGCCCTGGCGTCGAACTATCGCGCCATGTGCCCTCCCGCCTCATGAGCGGTGACAACAGGCGGTGAGGGAAGCGCACGTCTCACTTCAGGCCCAGCGCCACCCCAAGCAATGCCAGCGTGCAAAGCAGGGCCGCCACATTGACGCCCAGCACCCTGGAAAGAGTCGCTGAGTCACCAAGGGCTGCAGGCAATCGCCTCGCCACCCATAAGGCGGCAGGCAACGGCAGCATCGCCAGCCAGGCGCTACCAGGCAACCAGCTCATCAGGACGCCCAGTGCCAGCAGCATATAGGCGCCTACCAGCAACCCAGCCACCCACTGGGCCGCCGCGGCAAGCCCCAGCGCGATAGGCAGATGGCGGCGCCCGACCCGGCGGTCCGCCTCCACATCGGGCAACTGGTTAATCAAAAGCAGTTCACTGACCAGCAGCAAGACAATGGTCGCCGCCACCAGCGCCGTCGCATCCACGACGCCGCCCAGCGCCAGCAAGGACCCCAGCACCATCAGCGGCCCAAAACCGAGCCCCGGTGCCAGCAGGCACCACCAGGGAAAACGAGTAATCCAGCGGGTATAGCCGATCACCAGCGACAGCCCGGCCACACCGATGACCAGGATCGGCCAGCCCCTTTGCCACAGGAAGTAGGTCCCGATCATCACCATCCCGAACAAGGCGACCATGGCCCACCAAGCCACCAGAGGCGCCGCACCGGGCTCAGCCGGCAGCGCCCCGCTACCACCCGAGAACGGCGTGCGGGTGGTGATCAGGTCGAGGCCTGAGCGGAAATCGTCGAATTCGTTGAGCAAGTTTACCCCTGCATGAGCCAGCAGGCCCCCGAGCACCACTAGGCCAACCTCATGACGCTGCACTCCCCCTTGTTGCTGCCAAGCCATGGCAATGCCCAGCAGGACGCACAAGGGGGCTAGTACCAGGAAGTTAGGCCGTGAGGCACGGATAATGGCACGGCTGAACGACATCTACCCTCTCCAGTTGGAATCGATGGTTACGCAGGGCCGCGGCGCCATGTTTTATTCGCGCCGGGCCCTGAATGTCACTTGCCCTGCCCCAGTTTCGCCGACAATCCCGGGTATTCGCATGCCATTTCAGGCCGAGCCAGTAAATTCCCCCTCTCTTCTTGCGCTGGATCAAAGCCAGTTTCTCCGATCGCATCTAGCCTTCCGTCATCAAGGTCAACGACATACGGGGCAGGAGACATGGGCCACAGGACGATTTCCTCTGCAGCTGTCGGCAGGTGGCGTGGGAGTCGCTGGCATGGATCGCCCAGGGCAACGGTACGATCGGGAATAAACCATAACGCAACAACGTCATGTCAGATGAGTTGATCATGACTGACAGAACGGCGATGTGGCCCCCAGCCATATTATTTAACTTGACCCTTGGGTAAGACATCGGCATTACGCTATTAGGACTAACCAAGTGAATCAGCGAGAAGGGCTATCGCCCTGGTTATGAACAACCGCCCCATCACCCCGAGAGGCCATGTCGCCATGCAAGCTCAAGTGAAAGTACTTTATCTCGCCGGCAGCCTTCTGCTGGGCGCTAGCACAGCGCACGCCGCCCTGCCGGATAGCGCCCGACTCTTCAAGAACCCGTCCTGTGGTTGCTGTGAAGCCTACGCCCGTCATCTAGAGGCAAGCGGCATCGATGTCGAGATCATCGACGACGAGCCCATGGGTGAGATCAAGCATGCAGCTGGCATTCCCTACGGCCAGGGATCCTGTCATACCGTCATGATCGAAGGTTACGTCATCGAAGGGCATGTTCCCGTCGCGGCACTCGAGAGGCTCTTCGAGCAACGTCCCGATATCGACGGCATAGGGCTTGCCGGCATGCCCCAGGGCACACCGGGCATGCCGGGGCCGCAGCGTGCACCCTATGAGGTGTATCAATTCACTGACGGGCAGGCTACGCCGTTTATGACCCTTTAACCGGACTCACCGTGAGTACGACGTAAACCAGCCCACCCCACCGGCGGGACAATTTCACAGTCTCGTCCCGCCAGGCCGCCTTCAGCATCCCCTCGTCGACACGCCTTGCCTTCCGGCATCACCGGCTCATGCCCATCTTTTGACTCAGGGCTTTCTTGCTAAAGAAGCCTTGAAGCGTGACGGCCGTCGTCCAACGGGCAGAGCACAAGGCCGGGACGTCCAACTCCGCCGAGAGTCAAGATTGACAGCGGGGCTTAAGAAAGCCTTAAGATAGTTATTGTAAGCTAGCTAACTTAATAGCCCCGTTGCTCATTGCCTTGAGCACCGATTTCAAAGAAAGGAGCGCCCTCATGCCGGATATGTCGCACCCAACACTGTCGCTTGAGTCTCTCGCCGGTGACCTACCGATTGCCGATCCCGCGGTGCCACTGTCGCACCTGACAATAGATAGTCCAGCCAGCTCACTGCTCACCGACTTCACCCAAGTTCGGGCACGCACGATCGGCACGGAGACACCCGCCGAAGAGGCCCGCCTGATCATGCAGGCTAGCGGCGTGCGCCTACTGCTAGTGGCCGATGCCGATGGACGCTGCCAAGGGATCGTCACTGCCAAGGAACTGCTCGGCGGACGCCGGACGACCCAGGCCATGCAGACTCACCAGATTGCCCGCGCCGACGTAACCGTGGGCATGGTGCAGTCTTCCTGCTCGACGCTTCATGCGCTGCCGCTGTCACGCCTGTCACATTTGACTATCGGCAAGCTAGTCCAGGCATTGCAGGCTCATGGCGACCAGCACTTGCTGATCGTCGACCATGACGAACAGCAGCAACCCCGCCTGCGCGGCCTGATCTCGGCCTCAGACGCTGGACGTGCCTTAGGCATCGAACTGGGACAACTGCTCAGAGAACCGCATAGTTTCGCCGATATCTGTCGCGTCATGCTCGGTCATGAGCTGTAAAGCGCCAACACTGAAGGGGTTCATAGCCTGATAGACCGTGATAGCCTAATGGACATTGACACATTCCGGCCCCGAGCCGGAAAGGCCACACCACACAAGGCGCTTCATGGCACACGATCATGCTCATGGCCATCACCATGGTCATCATCACAGCGATAGCGATAGCGAATCCAGGCTCCTATGGGCGCTAGTGTTGACCGGCACTTTCATGATCGCCGAAGTGATCGGCGGAGTACTCTCGGGTTCGCTGGCACTGTTGGCGGATGCTGCCCATATGCTGACCGACAGTGCCGCTTTGGGGCTGGCATGGTTTGCCTCCCGATTGAGCAAACGTCCCTCTGACAGACGCCGCACCTTTGGCTACCATCGCGTGCAGGTGCTTGCTGCCTTCGTCAACGGCCTGGCGCTGATTGGTCTAGTGATCTGGATCGGGGTTGAGGCTGTCGGCCGACTAGTCAACCCGATGGATATTCAGGCCAATACCATGATGGTGGTCGCAGCCCTCGGCTTGGCGGTCAATTTGGTGGTATTCGCCATCCTCCATCTTGGTGATCGCGACAATCTCAATGTCCGTGGGGCGGCCCTACATGTGCTAGGGGATCTGCTCGGCTCCGTGGCCGCCATCATCGCCGGCGCCGTGATCATGGCCACCGGATGGATGCCGATAGATCCCCTGCTGTCTGTGTTGATTGCGGCACTGATACTTCGCAGCGCCTGGACACTAACGCGAGAATCCGCTCATATACTGCTCGAAGGCACGCCGGAAGGCCTAGACGTGGATCAGCTCGAGCAGGATATCCCGCATCAGGTCATGGCGATCTCCGAGGTACACCATGTACATGCCTGGTCGCTCACCCCGGCCAGACCGATGGTCTCGCTGCACGCCACCCTGGTTGACGGCATGGATAGACAAACGGCCCTGATTGCCATCAAGGCGCGGCTGCATGAGCACTTCGGTATCAGCCATGCCACCATACAACTTGAGGCACCAGACCACTGCCTGGACGCGCAGGGTAATGACGGCTGCGGGGAAGCGGAAACATCGGCGCATCAACAGCCAGCCCGTTGCCATGCGGACCCACACACGCACGAATAACGCAGGCCTGGCGTCACAGCGATGCAACTCAACCGAGCCTCTTAAAACAGTGCACAAGGATTACCATGTGGCTCTCGATTCTCGCCGTTAGCGGCGGAGCGGTACTGGGCGCCAACGCCCGCTGGCTGCTGGGATTATGGCTTAATCATTATTACCCGGCCCTTCCGCTGGGCACCCTGGCGGCCAACACGCTCGGCGGCTACCTGATTGGCCTCTTCGTGGCGTTATTCAGCGAACATCCCCAGCTTTCACCGGAGTGGCGACTCTTTCTCGTCACCGGCCTGTTCGGAGCCCTGACCACCTTTTCTTCCTTTACCGCAGAAATACTGGCCAACCTTCAGGCGGGTCGTCAGGGCCTGGCACTGGCTGGCATCGCCCTTCATCTCGGTGGCTCGCTGATTTTCGCCTGGCTAGGCATGTTGAGCGTCACCCTGGCGCGCAACCTGATAGGGGCCATGCCCTGACGGGAAACGGGAGCCATCAGATCCTCCGCTCCGGCCTGTCGCTTGATTGCGACTCCCGGCACACGGTTGTGGCTGGTAGGATTGAGCCTTGCTCCAACTGAACCGGTCCCTTTATGAGCTCCGAACGGCCCTCAATGGAGAAGCCTGCTACTGAGGCTTCTTCCGAGCCGAATACAGCAGAACCATCAGCGCAAATACCGCATGCCGAGGCCCACGCGCCAGCCCAACAGCACACGGCAAGCTCACGGCTGGTTGACGGTCAAGCGCGTATCACGGCCCTCAGCCAACGCCTGAGGCCCTATGTCTGGCTCTGGCCGCCCATTGCGTTCAGTGCCGGTGTCGCCAGTTTCTTCCTGGTGGACCGCCAGCAATGGCTAGGCGCTGCATTGGCGCTGGCGATGCTGATGGCCTGGCTACTGCTGCTTTCGGAAAGCCTGATACAGAGACGATTGGCCAACCACGGTTATCCTCATCTTCCGCGGGGCGTGACTACCTTCATCGCTCAGATGATTCACCAGGAGACGCTGTTCTTTAGCCTGCCATTCCTGTTGGCGACAACCGTCTGGTCCAGCGGACAGGCCGTATTCACGGTGCTCTTCATGGCGCTTGCCCTGCTATCGGTGCTTGACCCACTTTACTTCCGTCTCGCGGAACGGCACCGCTGGTTATATTTCGCCTTCCACGCACTGTGTGTGTTCGTGGTGATGTTGGTCACCTTGCCGATAATGCTGCACCTGACGACCGGCGAGAGCCTGGCTATCGCACTGGCCGTGATGGTGATATTCGCTGTGCCGAGCCTGGTGAATCTATTACGCCCGAAGCGAGTCAGCAGCTGGATGGCGATGATCGGCCTAGCGATGCTGCTGGCGGGTGCCGGCTGGGCCGTGCGGGGCTGGATTCCCCCGGCCAACCTCTGGTTGAGCGGCTACGCCCTTTCACCCGGGTTCGTGGTATCAAGCCGGAGCCCCAGCGGCGAGATGGCCTTGACCAACGAGGCAGTGACATCACGCGGGCTCTACGCCTATACCGCCATTCGCGCGCCACGCGGCCTGAGTGAGACGGTCTATCACGAATGGCGACATGACGGCGAGCTGATCGACCGAATTCCGCTGGAGATACGAGGCGGACGTGCCCAGGGGTATCGAGCCTGGACACATAAACAGAATTTTCCAGAAAATCCCGCAGGCCACTGGCGGGTAGATGTCATGACGCCATCCGGTCAACGGATTGGTATCGTGCGTTTCACTGTGGGCGAAGCACCTGATGATGTGCAGGTAGTCGATGGTACTATTCACATACCGCGAGGGTTGCCCGGCCTCGACTGGCGCCAACTGATCCCCGACCAGAAAAGCGAGACTGATGGCTCCCTGCTCGAAGACAAGTGATCAATTTTTCACCAGCCAAGGGGTTGCATTGCCCAGAACAAGCTCGGACAATGAAACTATTAGCTGGCGAACATAGGGCTACAATGGAAAAAAATATTGGATTCAAGCTGGCACGCCTACCAAGACTCTGGCGAGCCATACTCGACCAGCGACTGGCGCCACTTGGGCTAACACAGACCCGCTGGGTCACTCTTTATCACCTTTGGCGGCTGGGCGATGGACAGCCGCAATGCGACCTCGCACGGGCAATTGGCGTAGAAGCCCCCTCGTTGGTGCGCACCCTGGATCAGCTTGCCCAACAAGGCCTGATTGAGCGCTGCCCCTGTGATCATGATCGCCGCGCCAAACGTATTTTCCTGACGAAAGATGCCGCCCCTCTCCTCGAGGAGATCGACAGCGTCGTGGAAAAGGCACGGGTCGAGATGCTTGACGGGTTGAGTCATGAGGACATCGAACAATTCGATGCCCTACTGTCGCGCATCGAAGATAACGGGCTGAGGATTCAGTCTCGGGATGAAGTCACGGCCTAAGCCAGATCTGCCCTCTGAATGATAGCGTCATCGACGCGCCTGATCTCGCATTTCACGAACGCCAAGCTTGCGGGGCGCCGGTTCATCCGGTCGCCCGGCAAGGTGCTGTTGAAGGCTCGACAGATTTTCGCGGTGGTGCTCGAAGGCATCTGCACCGAGCGACTCCCCCCACCACAAGGTCAGCGCATCGCGGCTCGACTCCACGACTTGAGCATCCACCGGCAATTCGCCAAGGGCTAGCTCAAGCATTGCCAAGGCTTCACCAGGCAGAGGCCGAAGCGGCTCGATGCGCCAGCGCCAGCCATGCATGAAAGGCTTGAGGGCATCGCTTGCCACCGCTTCACGCACCAGCACGAAGCGTGGCCCAGGGTACTCGCCGGGATACATCCAGCGATAGCTCGCCATCCGCCCACCCTCGTGCAGCGGCGAATCGCCCAGCTTCACCTTGACCCCGGCGTTGGTCACCGCCTGCCGCAAGCGGCCCATGCGTTTCTGCTGGGAACTAGGTCGCAACCACATCATTGGTGACAGCATCAGCCCTATCACCAGGGCAATAATCAACCACACCATGTCTACCTCTATCTATGCAGGAAGCGACCAAGCCCGAACGACGAAACGCCGAGCGATGAGATGAAATAACCACCAAAGGAGCATCTCGATCGACCCAAATTGATTCACTTAAATGTGCTAAAAGATTGATATAAATCGTTGTATCGAGCCAGAGCCACGCCTAGAGTTGGGGTAGGCCCATCTACTTTCCACCGGGAGGCTCACATGAGCAACGAGTATCGTCATATCCTGGTCGCCGTTGATCTGACCAAAGATTCTCACAAGGTACTGGAACGAGCGCTGCCAATTGCTGATCGCAACAAGGCCAAGCTGTCTATCATGCATACCCTAGAGCCGCTGGGCTTCGCTTACGGCGGTGATATTCCGATGGACCTGACCAGTATTCAGGACCAGCTAGACGAACACGCCAAACAGCGCCTGGCCGAAATTGCCGATCCGAAAGAGGTCGCCAAGGAGGACCAGCACGTGGTGGTCGGCATGCCCGACACTGAAATTCATCGCTTTGCCGAGGAGCATGATGTCGACCTGATCGTTGTAGGCTCACACGGTCGACATGGCTTCGCGCTTCTGCTGGGCTCAACGTCCACTGGCGTTCTGCACGGTGCAAAATGTGATGTGCTGGCAGTGCGCGTTGGCGAAGATGACAGCAAGGAATAACGCTTCAGTGCCGCGTGACTGACAGCTCACATTCCTTAGATCCAAACGCAATAGCGGCGCCTAATTAGGCGCCGCTATTGCGTCGGCCTATGCTCAGGCCTCGCCAGCCGCCATCGCCTCGAGTTCCATCCAGCGCTCCATGGCCTCATCAAGCTCACGCTGCTTGGTGGAAAGCGCGTCCAGTGTCGTGGTGACCTGCGCCGCGTCCTGCTGATAGAAGCTCGGATCGCCGGTTCTGGCTTCGAATTCCGCGACCTCACTCTCCAGGCGTTCGATCAATGCCGGCAGTTGATCCAGCTCTCGCTGCAACTTATAGGAGAGCTTGACCCGCTTGGTATCGGCGGGTTTAGTGTTCGCCTCATTGGCAGAAGGTGCCGGCTCGCCACGCGCTGCCTTGGCCTCGCTGGGCGATTCGACCTTCGCCCGGCCTGCTGCATTGGCCGCATCAAAGTCCCATGGCGCGGGGGGAAGTTTACCGCCCTGGCGTACCCAGTCGCTGTAGCCGCCAACGTACTCGCGCACGATGCCGTCACCTTCGAACGCCAACACGCCGGTGACGACGTTATCCATGAAGGCCCTGTCGTGAGACACGAGCAACAGGGTGCCATCGAAGTCGAGCAATAATTCTTCGAGCAGCTCCAGGGTCTCGACATCCAGGTCGTTGGTCGGCTCATCGAGTACCAGTACGTTAGCAGGCTGAGTGAACAGCTTGGCAAGCAACAGGCGGTTCGATTCGCCGCCCGATAGGGCCTTGACCGGCTGGCGGGCACGCTCCGGGGTAAATAGGAAGTCCTGGAGATAGCTGATCACGTGACGATCCTTGCCACCTACAGAGACCCTATCGCTGCCCTGAGCCACGTTGTCGTAGACGGTCTTTTCCAGCTCGAGACCGGCACGCAACTGGTCAAAGTAGGCCACCTGCATCTTGGTGCCCAACTTGACCTTGCCTTCCTGGGGCTCAAGCTCACCCAGCAAAATCTTGAGCAGCGTGGTCTTGCCTGCACCGTTACGACCAATCAAGCCAATCCGGTCGCCGCGCTGGATCTCGAGGCTCAGGTCGCGAACCACGTAGTCACTGCCGAAGGCCTGACTAACGCCCTTGAGCTCCACCACCTGCTTACCACTGCGCTCGCCGGTGTCGACCGAGAGATTCGCCTTGCCCTGACGCTCGCGGCGCTGGCCGCGTTCGCGACGCATCTGTTCAAGCGCTCTGACACGCCCCTCGTTGCGCGTACGACGTGCCTTGATGCCCTGGCGGATCCAGGACTCTTCCTGGGCAAGCTTCTTGTCGAATTCGGCGTTTTCGCGAGCTTCGACTTCCAGCTCATGCGTCTTCTGTTCCTGATACTTGGCGTAGTCTCCCGGGTAACGCCCCAGGCGCCCACGATCCAGCTCGAGAATATTGGTGGCCAGGCGCGACAGGAAGGCGCGGTCATGGGTAATGAACAGCACGGCGCCGTTGAAGGAAGCGAGCTGCTCCTCAAGCCAGGCGATGGTGTCCAGGTCCAGGTGGTTGGTGGGCTCGTCGAGCAGCAAGAGATCTGGCTCGGCAACCAGTGCCCGGGCCAGGGCGACACGCCGCCGCCAGCCGCCGGAGAGTGCCTCCATGGCGTCGTCGGCCGGCAGACCCAAGCGAGTCAGCACGGTATCGATCCGCTGATGGAAGGACCAGCCGTCGATCGACTCAATCTGGGTCTGCAGACGCTCCATGCGCGTCATATCGGGGTCCGCATCCATGATCAGGTGATGATACTCGGCGAGCAGCGAGCCGGCTTCTGGCAGGCCCTGGGCGACGACATCGAAGATGGTCTCGCCCGACGCATTCGGCAGGTCCTGCTCAAGCACGCCGATCTTCAGTCCCGGCGCTCGCCAAAGGCTGCCGCCGTCGGCCAATACCTCGCCCGAGATCAGCTTGAGCAGCGTCGACTTGCCGGTGCCGTTACGGCCCACCAACGCCAGACGCTCACCGCGCTCCAGCACCAGATCGGCGCCATTGAGAAGGACCTGAGGCCCGTAGGCCAGTTGCAGCTGTTCTAGACGTAGCAGGGTCACGCACTTACCTCTTGGTGTTCGTCATTCGGCATGCCGCGTAAGCACGCACTAGTATCCCTAGTGTACCGCGGACGGTACCCATTCGTCGGCCCTTGCATCGCCCCTTGCATCGCCCCTGCCATGAGACTCACCGGCATCGCGTGTCATACGTGACCATGTTGGCACCGGGCGGGTACAATGCTTGCCCATTTTTCGATAGGAAATACCCCTTGGCCGACTCCACCGCCACCTTCGACGACGTATTGCCCGAGGCACTGCGCTTTCGCTCCCCGGCCCCGCTAGTGGACATCGGCGCCAACCTCACTCATGAAAGCTTCGGTCGCGACCTCGACGCGGTGATTCATCGCGCGCGAGCCGCCCATGTCGACACCCTGATTCTCACCGGCACTGACCGCGAGCATGCCGAGCAAGCCGTGGCACTTGCCCGCCAGTATCCGGGACTCTATGCCACCGCCGGCATCCATCCGCACGATGCCAGTAGCTGGAGTCCCGAGCTTGCGCGCGCCATGGCAGCGCTGCACCAAGAGCCAGAGGTGGTCGCGGTCGGCGAATGCGGCCTCGACTTCAACCGCAACTTCTCCACTCCTGCTGATCAGGAGCGCGCCTTCGAGGCGCAACTGGGGCTCGCTGCCCAATCCGGCTTGCCGCTTTTCGTCCACGAGCGCGATGCCGGCCGGCGCATGCAGGAGATACTTCATGCCTGGCGCGATGATCTCAGCCAAATAGTGGTGCACTGCTTCACCGGCGAGCGCGAGACACTCTATGGCTATCGCGACCTGGATCTTCACATCGGCCTCACGGGCTGGCTATGCGATGAGCGGCGTGGCCATCACCTGCGCGATTTGGTACGCGAGATTCCGCTCGATCGACTGATGGTCGAGACCGACTGCCCCTATCTCGTGCCGCGCAATCTACCGGCCAAGCTCAAGGGGCGTCGTCACGAGCCGGCCCTGCTGCCGTGGATTGTGCGCGAGATTGCCCACTGGCGCGGCATCGATGAACAAACACTGGCCGAGGCAACGACCGCCACGGCCCGCACCTTCTTCCGACTACCTGCTGACAAGGATTCCTGACATGGCCGATGTTCCGGGCTTTATTGCCGTCGAGACCGGCGAAGAAGGCGGTCTGCCGCTGGCGATCGCGTGGTCACTGAGCGACGGACGTATCAAACACACCCTGATCCAGCCCGATAGCGACTGGCTTGATGACGACATGGTCGCGCTTGGCGACTATAGCCAGGAAGAGCTTGAGAGCCTGGGGGTCAGTGCACTTGATGTGATCCGCGAGCTTGAAACCGATCATTTCAATGCCACGCTCTATACAGCAGGTGTCAGCGATGACGAAGCGGCGCTGTCGCGGTTATTCGAGACCTTCGGCCTAGATCCCTTCGTCGAAATGGCACCCGCCGAGTCGCTCTACCCAGACCTTTCGCCCGGCGAATGGTCACGTACCCGTGGAGAGCTATTCGCCCAACTGGGCCTGGAGCCAATGAGGCCTGAGCAGGAAGTCGAAGTCATGTTGATGCTGCATCGCCGGCTTGTACTGGGTGAAGACACTGAATTCGGCCATGACGGCAGTCACGACATCGACCTGGAAGATTAGCCGGAGGCACAAGAGCCTGAATAGCCAACAACCCCAAACAGCAATAGGCCGAGGGGGCATTCAGGCCGTGTCGTGCTCACACAGCTTCGCGAGCCTGCGGCGTCCAAGGGTGATCGCCGCGGGCAGTGACTGGCCTTCCAGATAGAAGGCTTGCAGAGCGTCACGAAACGCCCGAGCGCGCTCAGGCAGCCCTTGGGCATCGACTCGGGTCGCCCGCGCCTCCACCCGAGTTCGGAATCCCTCCCGGTCAACCGTCACGTCCCCCAGATTGTCGACGCTCACGTTGAAAGGCAGTCCACAGGCCCGTGAGAACAACAGTTCCAATGCCTGAGGGGCCACTTCCACTGCCTCAAAGGCTTGCTGTTGCATGGAATCGCGGCCGTCCGGCAAGTACCAGTAGCCATAGTCCTCAAGCTTGCGGCGCTGTGCACCCGCAATGCACCAGTGGCTAACCTCGTGAAGCACGCTTGCAAAGAAGCCTCGCGCGAATATCACGCGATGATGCTCGCAGTCGGCATCCGCAGGCAGGTAAAGCGGCTCATCGCCGCCACGCACTAGGCGGGTCTGGTAGCTGGGGTAAAAGAGGCCATCGAACAGGGCGATGACGTCCTCTAGGCGATGGGGCACAGCAACTCCGGGTGGCGAAACGACGAAGCGCAGTATAAGGGCCTGGTGGCCAAGCGAAAACCACTGCCGATTGCTAGACTACGGTTCCGCCCCAGGAAGGGGCTAACAGCCATGATTGAAAAGGAGTTGTCGTTGTCCTCTCCCACCTCGCTGTCCCGGTGGTATACACAGACCCGCTTGCTGATGGGGCTGGCCTTGCCCATCTGTGGTGCGCAACTCGCCCAGGCTGGCATGAGCACCGTCGATGTCATCATGACAGGTCGGCTCAGTGCGACCGACCTGGCCGCCGTCTCGGTGGGCTCTAGCCTCTGGCTACCGCTGATGCTGTTCATGGCCGGTACGCTGATGGGGCTGACGCCCATCGTTGCTCAGCTACTTGGTGCAGAACGCACCGAGACCATCCGTTCCCGTGTCCACCAAGGGCTATGGATCGCACTGGCGATGGGACTGATCGTTGCCGTATTACTGCATCAGGCGGTGATGCCGATTTTCACCTGGATGAGTGTGCCGCCGGCTGTCGCCGAACGCTCCTCGGCCTACCTGGCTGCCGTGGCCTTCGGCATGCCCGGCTCGGCACTCTTCATGGCGCTGCGGGCCTTCTCCGATGGCATGAATCATACCCGCCCGGCACTTTGGATCAGCCTTCTGGGGCTCGCCGTTAACATTCCCTTCAACTATTTGCTCATTCACGGCGGTCCCGGCCTGGTCGAGCTTTTCGGCGAGCAGTTACCAGCCACCATCAAGACTCTGCCTGCCCTAGGCGCTCTTGGTTGCGGCATCGCCACGGCGATCTCGATGTGGGCCATGGCATTGGCCATGCTGCTATATACGCGCCAAAGTCGTGCCTATGGATCGGTGGCGCTGTGGCAGTCGCTGACAAGGCCACACGTTGGCCATATCCGTGAACTGCTTTTTGTCGGCGTACCGATTGGCGTATCGATCTTTGTCGAGGTCACCCTGTTCACCTTGATCGCGCTGTTTATCGCCAGCCTCGGTGAGGTGGTCGTCTCGGCACACCAGGTTGCCCTAAACGTCACCTCGCTCCTGTTCATGCTGCCGCTGTCACTTGGCATGGCACTGACAGTTCGCGTTGGCAACACACTAGGGGCCGGCTATCTGAGCATGGCTCGCTTCGTTGCCTGGCATGGCATTGCCCTCAGCCTCTTGATCGCGCTACTCAACAACGTGATTCTGTGGCTCGCCGCAGAGCCCGTGCTGGCGCTTTATACCCACAACACAGAGGTACAAGAGGTCGCGCTCTCACTTATCGGCCTGGCCATGATCTATCAGATTTCCGACTCCTTGCAGGTGAACATGGCCGGCGCACTGCGCGGCTACAAGGACACGCGCATCATCATGATCATCACGCTGATCGCCTATTGGCTGGTCGGACTTGGTGGGGGACACTTGCTGGGTATTGGCGCACTGCCCGGTCTTGAAGCCCCGCTCGGCGTTCATGGCTACTGGATCGGCCTGGTGGCTGGCCTGACGGTGGCGGCCGTGCTACTGGGCTTGAGACTCCAGACAATCAGCAAGGCGGTGAGCAATGGAGAGCGCACGATTCAGTCAAACTAGTGATCACATAGAAAGACGTGAACCCTGGCGCTTCAGCAAGAAGCCTATAACCTGCCTTTTCATATGGCTCGGACTATTGATTGCCTTGGGGCTTTCGCTCACCGGCTGCGAGCGTGGCAAGGAGGCTGATGCGCTCTTCACAACATACCAGCAACGCCTCGCGACTGCTTTGGACGCTAGCCCCCCGACGCCGGCCTCGCCCACCAACATTCCAGCCTTTCCCGATGCTGATGACCGTCTGTTCGAGCTTCCGGACATCAGAGAGGGCATGCTCGATATGTATGCCCTTCGTGAGTGCCGAATAGGCGTGCTGGTCGCCAACCGTAACAACCAGCTCGGCAAGGTAGCCGCCCCCAGCCAGCGCTGGCTATATGAGCTCAAGCTATGGCGTCGCCTCGAGGCCTGCACTAATTCGGACGTGGCACAGCAGTTGGATGACGAAGATCGCCAGCGCTTGGAACGACTGACCCGCACCAAGGCCGAGCGTATGCCGATGGCAAGCTGGAATGCCCTCTTCTCGTCTGAGGAGTGGGTCGGCAGCTTTTCCCGAGCGAGTGGCCCACTGCCTCCGGATGCACTTGCCATCCCCACTGAAGCACTAGCGGCACTGCACTACCTGCGCACCATGACCACCCGGCAACTTGATACTGACTGGCAACCCGATTCCGCCACGCTTGAGCAACACCTAAAGACATTGCGCGAGGCTCCTCTGACTGCTCAGGTATTACGCAGCCTGCAGCTGGCAAGCCTGCGACTCGAAGAAGCGAATCGCCTGTATGCTGCCGCTGAGACAACAACCTCTTGCCCACTAGTAGATGTCAGCCGCCTGGATACCGTCAAAGACTATGTCGAAAATGAACTCCACTCCTACCTTGGTGGGCTGAGCCGGCTGGCCGGCACCTGGCTAGGTGCCGTCGAGGCCCTACTCAACGCACAGCAGGTGGACCGCGAAGCGATCACTGAATATCGCCATCGGTGGCTGTCATTGAACAATCCCACAGCTCCCTGGCAACGCTATCTCAACGCCCGGGATACCCATCGCAGGCACTGGTTACGCCTATTACGCCTCTGCAGCAATGACAAGGCGACATAAGGAAGGCTTAACTTTCATACACCGATTGTGCTAATAGTAAAGCTAGGCCAGTTAAATGCCGTGATGACGCGCTTAAGGAGGGTTGTGATGGGAATTCCGATGTCCCGCCCCGCTCAGGTCATCGACCTGGATACCATGCGAAAGCGGCAACGCGCCAAAAAACGGCTAGTCCGGTTATCTCCGGAACTGGATGGGCTGGAAATGCTCTACCAACTGGCTTCTGACCCGGATACGTTTTACAGCATGCCGCTTCTCGCTTGGGGCATGCGCGAAGACGGGGAAGTCGTAGGCCTGGTGCCATGGATGGAGGCCCTGACGCCCTGCCACCAGTTGGATGATCCCCAATGCGGTAATTTCGTTGGGTACCGAGACCCAGAAACCGACGAGGTCTTCCAAAGCGCCCCTGACCACAAGGTTTACGAACTAGAGCATGCCGCCGCCTATTTCGACTACGAAGAAACATTTGAATCGACCTTGATCCAGCAGCTTCCGGACACCTTGGGCACTCACGCCCTGTGCATGGATGACGAAAATGAACCCTGGCAACTCAAGCAGGTATTCGGCTGGCGGCTCTACAACAGTGGCGAAATCGAAGCATTACTAGTAGACGAACATCTCATAGAGTCGACCCCAGTGGTGGCAGGAGACGCCTGCCTGTATGCCGGCCATAGCCGCCACCAAGTGGTGTACTTTTTCCAGCGGGTTATCGCCAACCGGATCAAGCAAGAAGATCCAGCGACGTTGGAGGCACTGGCATTGATGGTCAGTCATTGATCGCCAATGAGGCAGATAGCGACGAGTTACACTTGGCGGTTAGCCGAGGCGAATTAGATAAAGATACGTCTGTTCGCTCTCGTGCTGATAAATAAGTTCGTGGCCCAGAAAACTGCAGAACTTCGGGATGTCCCGGGTCGTTGCCGGGTCGGTAGCGACCACCTTGAGAATCTCGCCCTGACTCATGTCACGCACCTTGTTGTGCATCATCATGATGGGCTCTGGGCAGTAAAGACCACTGGTGTCCATTTCGACGGTGTGATCAGGCAGGTTGTCAGGGTAATCGGGCATTGGCTTCTCACTTGGGGGCCAGGTGAAAGATTACGTTGAAGGAGATGGATCAGTACCATGATAAAAGTACTCATCAGGCGCCGCATCATGCCTGGACTCGAGGAAGAATACGACCTGGCGGCGCGCAGTGCCATGCGAGCTTCGATCAACGCCAACGGATTCATTGCCGGCGAAAGCCTGTGCGAACGACATTATCCCGAGCGACGCCTTCTGATTACCCAATGGCGTGATCTCGCCGCCTGGAAAACCTGGTACCGAAGCACCGAACGCGAACAGGTCATGCAATACGTCTTGCCCCTGCTCGTCGAAGACGAGGAGGTCAGCCTCTACGAGCACTGCTGAGTATTACGACTCTAGGTCACCATGCCAAGAATGGGCTCTGTACACCTTGGAGCCCATTACCATCATCGTACGCCCGCTTAGTGCTTCAGGCGCACATGGACGGTAACCTCTTCCCGGTCATGATATAAATGACGACAGCGGATATCGGCTGCTACACCGGCCTGCTTGAGCTGCTCATCCAGTCGTGACAGACACCGTGAAACTTCAGCCCAGCGTTGTTTCATCGGGAGCTTGAGATTGAACACTGCCTCGCGACACCAACGTTTAATTAGCCAGCGCTCTACCATCTGTACTACACGAATCGGCTTGTCGACGATATCGCAAACCAGCCAGTCGAGGCGATTGGGAGGTGCCCAGGTAAAGCCGTCTTCTCGGAGATGATCGACCTGACCGGTCGCCATTAGCCCCTTGTCCATTGGTCCGTTATCAATCGCGTAGACATACATGCCTTGCTGCACCAGCTGCCAAGTCCAGCCGCCCGGCGCTGCGCCGAGATCGGCGGCCTGCATGCCCTCCCCTAGTCTGATTTGCCACTCCTCACGCGGCACAAAGACATGCCAAGCCTCTTCAAGCTTGAGGGTCGAGCGGCTAGGCGCATCCTTGGGAGAGCGCAGTCGCAAGATGCCCCCCAGCCGCTCGCTGCGATTGCCCGGAAAACTCATACCTATCTGCACGCTATCGCCCGCTGTCCAATAGAGATGCAGGCGCCGTCCACCGGCCTTTCGCCGGAGAGCACCCCGCTTTTTCAAGGTAGATTCGAGCGGACGCGTGAGCGCCTTGATCAGGCCGCTCAAAGCCTTGCCATCATTGGTGTCCGGGGTTTCCTGCCACAGGCTTTCGAAGCTCCAGCCACTGGCTGCCACCTGCTCGATGATGGGCGTCAGACGGTCATCCCGGGACAGGTCCTCAAGGGGTGTAAGGGCTATCAAGCTCTGTCGAGCAAACACCAGGGACTCAAGAGGCATCTCGCGATGCAACGCATTAGCGGGTTCGTCACCAGTAAGAATAAAGCGCACGAACCCGCCGTTTGGCGTTGCCTGAGGGTAACCTGACCAGCCTAGGTGAGCCGTCTTGTGGGCAACCTCTGCGCTGAGGTCATTCTCGAATCCCGGACGGCAATAGAGCAGCAACTGCTGGGAAATCATGTAGCCTCCTATTAAGGGGCGCTAGTCTAGCCGTCGCCTGCCAAGGCCACAAGCCGATCCCCCGACATGAACTCCCGCACATCAACGATCATCAGCGCTCGATACCTTGTCGCTCAGAGGCGATTTGTGACGCTCCAGGGCTTCAATGTCCTGCAACTGCACGTTGAGAGCGTTGGTTGAAATCATTACTTCCCAGAGCGAGAAGACTAACGATACCGACAAACTGATCAGACTGATGCCAAACAGCACCATGCCGAACAACTCAAGAGACAAGAAGAGCGCAAACATCGAAAGCGTACACAGCAAGAAGCTGAACACCCCTGCCATCTGCATGCGCTTGGTCAGGGTGATGCGTTGGCGCAACAACAGAATTTGGCGCGCTGCCACCTCATGATGCGAATTCCGTTCCTGTTCTGCCAGCTTGCGAATCAGCTGGGCCAGGCTCAGGAAACGATTCGTATACGCGAGCAACAACAGGGATATAGCGGGGAACAGTAAGGCCGGAGTGGTCAACGTCAAGGTACTCTCCAAATGCGATTCTTACCAAATTCTTTCCTTGGCCACAGGCGATGCACAAGGATTTAGACTTTAGTCGCATTATACGCGAGTTAGAGATTTATTTGTCGACATAAAAAAACCCCGGCCTGTGAGGGCCGGGGTTCTTTCAGTGTAAGTGCCTGACGATGACCTACTCTCGCATGGAG